>NZ_SIRT01000013.1 GCF_004310325.1 Hyunsoonleella flava | reverse complement strand
TTCGTCTAAAATTTTCAGTTTAAAAGGTTCTGAATACCGTCTGATTACTTTGTCATTTTTATACATAATGTTTAAAATTATGTAGCCTTTATTCAGGACGGGTCAAAATTGTAGCCAACGGTCTCGGCTATGAGTAGTTGCGTGGTTTAGCACTAAACTTTGCAAGTACACACCAAACTGAAAATCCGCTAGGATTTTCAGAAGTAGGCGAGAACAAGCAATTACTTATAGCCATTGTTGTGCATAGTTATTTTTTTGATTTGTATATCGCTCCATAGTAAACAATTCCTTTCGGACTTGTCGACCTGTAAACGTATCCGTCGTTATCTAAAAGTTTTAGAATTTCAACCTCGATTTTTTCTCCAATTAAATTTTTTAGGTTGTCATCAGACATTCTTTTGTAAGTCAAAGTATATGTAGAATTCGATGTCCAGTTAATACTATAAATCTGTCTACTTTTATAGCTTTTTTCTTTTTGCATTTTTTTTCTCCGCTTAATTTTTGTGTCTTGATGATTTATATGATGATAGCTATAATTCCCTAATCTAAATTTTGAGCATTCTTCTATTTCATTTTCATTTAATTTCAAGTTTTCAAATTCAGGATTCATAAATGAAAAGGCTAGATTTCCGCATCTCCCAATTAAAGGACCATCTTTAGGATAGTCAAAACTCTTAATGTAATTTACAAGTTGGTCAATATTAGCTTGATTTTTATGGGTTGTTTTTTCCGCAATCAATTCAACATTGTTTATTCCATTTATACTATCAGCACAAATTTCGAGAGTCACGTAATCTACAATTTCAACTCCTTCAATAAAGTATCTAGTCATTATTTGAGAGTGTAGATTGATAGATACTATTATAAATCCAAACAGTAATATTTTTTTCAATTCGCGATTTTTTTAATTATGCACAACGGTCTTGTGTATGAAACGTAGCGTATAAATAAACGCTAACTTTTCGGGTTAACACTGAGCCGAATTTTTATATTTTGTTTTTAATTTTTCTCTTTTTAAAAGCCAAATTAAAAATTTGGCGGTCTTTGCTAATAAGTACAAACCTTTCGGTTAAGCACTTATTAGCTATGTTTTATACACCGTGTTGGCAACAGTTTTTACTTTTCGCAAACACAGTTGACATCGCTATCAGAGATGTTTTTTAATTGATTTTCCGAATTAATGTCGGTATCATTTAATTCAACTTGCATTATTCTTTCGAGGTCAATTTCGATTTCCCAAACACTTTTATTGTCAGTTTCGTCATTGATGCACGAAATAAAATATCTGTTCCCGAAATTCTTAAGAAATCTAATAGGTCTTTCATCTATATCTTCCATTGTCAATAATGTAGAATCAGTTTTTAAATCAAATACAGAGAAACCACTTAAATCAGATTCGTAAATTGCAAAAAGCAGTTCTGATTCTTCATCAAGGTAATTATCTCCACCAACTACATTGAAAATTTTTCCTTTGTCATTAATTATTAGCGTTCTACCATCATAATCACCGTGTTTTGTAAAAATCAAATGGTTGTTAAATTTTGTTGCGACTGAGATTCCGTAATTTCCACCAACTGGTTCTGGCGTAAATGAAATATAATCTATCTGTTTGTCATTCTTATAAGTAATGATTTCAGACTTACAATAGAATTCAGTTCCGTCACTTTTATATTGATTCAGTTGGATTTTAATATTTCCAATTGAGTATTCTTTTTGGGTTTTTTCGCCCTTTGTTTCTTTAATTAAGGAATGTGGTTTTGATTCATTTTTAATTACTGTTTTAATCGGTTCCTTTTCTGAAATTTCAACTTGACTTTCAGATTTTACATTATTAACTTTTTTATTCTTCTTACAAGAAATTGTCAATAATATTAGTGTTAATAGTATTATGTTTTTCGTCATTTCTGTAATTGTTGCCAACGGTCTAGTATAAGAATAGTAGCGGATTTTCACGCACTAACTTTTCAGTTAAACACAGACCTTTTTCATATTTACCTAACTTCGTTTTAGCGATTGAACCGCTATTATTTTTATACATTGTTGTAATGCGTTTTTAATACTTCGTCAATGGCATTTACCACGATATCTACATTTTCTTTGCTAAAACACAAAGCTGGTTTAGTTTTAATAATGTTGTCAAAAGGTCCATCTGTACTTATTAGTATATGTTTCCTTCGTAATTCATTCTTGATGTGACAAGCTAGTTCTGTATTTGGGTTTTTGGAATTATCTCTTACTATTTCGCAACCTATAAATAATCCGTTACCTCTAACATCTCCAATGCAAGGATATTTGTGCATTAATTCTCTTAAACGTGAAGTGTAATATTCACCTACTGCATTGGCATTCTCTTGTAATTTTTCCTCTTCAATAACATCTAAAACTGCAGTAGCTATGGCACAAGAAACTGGGTTACCTCCAAACGAACTAAAGAATTCTACACCTTTCTCAAAAGAAGCAGCAATTTCCTCAGTGCAGACCACAGCTCCCATTGGATGTCCATTTGCAATGGGCTTACCAAGTATTACCATATCAGGGATAACTTCAGAAGCTTCAAATCCCCAGAAGTGTTCTCCCAATCGTCCGAATCCTGTTTGTACTTCATCACTGATACAAATTCCTCCTTGAGCCCTTATAGCTGGATACACTTCATTTAAATATCCTTTGGGTAGTGGTACTTGACCTGCACAACCTACAATAGGTTCGCTAATAAAAGCAGAAATTGGCACAGAACTATTTTTAATTTGTGCTACCGCATCTAATCCATATAATTGCCCAGCATTGGGATTGTCTTTTTGATAAACTCCTTTGTAGGTATCTGGTATAGTGGTTTTAATGATGTGTTTTTTTTGTCCATTGCCTTTAGGATTGTTGAATTTATAATCACTTATCTCTATGGACGTTTGTGTGTTACCGTGATAACCAAGCTCCATTACCATCATATGTTTTGAATCTGTATGGTTATTAGCCATTCTAATAGCTAAATCACTTGCTGCACTTCCAGAGTTGACAAAAAACACTTTGTTTAAATTAGGGGGAAAATGACCCAGTAGCTTTTCAGCATATATGGCTAGTTCGTCAAAAAGATACCTTGTATTGGTATTCAGTTTTGCCATTTGTGTTTTACCAGCTTCTATTACTTTTGGGTGCGAATGTCCTACGTGTGGAATATTGTTGTACGCGTCTAAAAACGTATTTCCATCAGCATCATACATATATTGAAACGCTGAACGAACCATATGAATGGGTTCTTTATAGCTCAATGATAATATAGGACTGATGTACTGAAGTCTTCTTTTTAGAACTTCATTTATATCAATCTTTTCAAGCTTTGAAAAACCTGCGGCTTTTCTGAATTCATTTTCAGCTTTGATTGGATTTATTGCAAGCCAACGGTAAAGCATTTTCCAAGCAGACTTCTCGCTAACAGATGCATAGGTGTTATTAGGATTTGCTTTACGTGCGTGTGCTGAATTACATACGCTAGTACATAGTCTTGCAGCTATAAGGTAATACAGTATTTTTAGCTCTTTCTCTTCTAAAGGAAGTTCTTGATGATACGCTTTAATAAGAATAACAGCCCATTCTAATGGATTTTCTTTGTCATAGAATCCGTATGTAATAGCAATCGCCAATTCGTTAATTAAAAAGGTATGTGCAACATCTCCGAAATCAATGATTCCTGAAATTTTACCATCTTGAACGAGTATGTTCCATTCATTAGCATCATTATGAATGACCTGTTTTCTAAGTTCAGGAATAACAGGTCTTACAATCTCTTCAAACTGATTGAAAAAATATGCAACTACATTTCTATCTTTCGGATTTGGAATGTGATTAATGTACTTTTTGTTTAATTCAAAGTATTGAATATCCCATTCCCATTTTCTAGCTTGAATGGTATAGTTTTTATAGTCTTTTAATTTGATGTCTAGCTGTGCCAAGAATGTCCCCAAAGATTCAAATAAGGAAGGTGTGTGCTTTGCGTTACCAAGAAACTTTCCCTTTAAAAATGAAAGCATACGCGAAATTTGTCTGCCATTATCTGACTCTATAACTTTTACAAAGGACCTGTCTTTAAAAGCAAAAGGCTTTGGAATATAGGTGTCAAACTCTTCTTGTAAGTAGAGAAGTGTATCATTCTCTGCTTCAACGGTATCTTTTAGCGATTCTGAAAATTTATAAGTCTTATAGATAAAATCATTTTCTTCTGTTATGATATGATAATTCTTATTATCGTAACCATCAAGTATCTTGTTATTCAGAATTTTGATACTAAATTCTTTTTCTAAAAATGTGTTCATTTATTTAAAAGTTTCGCTAGGATTAGAAAATGATTTAAATTCCAGAGGGTTACCACTAAAATCAAATACAAACATTGTAAGCTGTTCACCAACTTTTCCTTCGTATCGCTTTTGTGGTTTAACAACAAATTCAATTTTTTCGGATTCTAATTTCTTTTGTAATCTTTTGAATGTTTCTGTGTTTAATAAACATCCAAAATGAGGAATTGGAACGCTAATTCCATCCACTTTTCCACAGTAGTCTAATTCGGGAAAATTTTCACTGATGTTTGCAGAAAGTTGATTGTCAAAAAAATCAAAATCGATCCAAGTTTCTGCAGACCTGCCTTCTTTACACCCCAAAATATCTACGTAGAATTTTCTTGTTGATTCTATATCTTTTACTTTAAACGCATAGTGAAATGATGGCATACTATATATTTTTATTTGTTTTCAAATGCATTACAACGTGTTTGTGTATGGCTCGTTGCGGAAAATCAGTATGATTTTCCGATTAAGGAAACAAGATAGCAAATTGCGCAAGAATTTCCGAGTAGGAAATTCAGAAGCAATGAGCTATACACGTTGTTACCTACAGTTATTTTTTTCCAAATTTTACTAATTCAGGTTTTATTATTATTAATTCTCTTTTTTTCGGAAATTTTCCGTGTTCAAAAGTCAGTTCGACACTATTTTCTTTCTTTTCAAGCGTTTTTATGTCAACATCATAAAAGTCCGAAATCACGAACGTTTTATTTTCATAACCCAATTCAGTCGGTTGAATCAAAATATGAATATCAGTTTTAGAATTTTCGATTTCCAGAGGTAAACTTTGTCCATTATAAAATGTCATTACTCTCACAAAAAAGTCATTTCCATATTCCGATTTAACTTGGTCAAAATCACGAAGGATTGATTCAAATTCCGATTCAGACGTTTGAGTGATTTCAGAAGTATGTTTGTAAACGAAAAAATTGTCTGATATATCTAAAGTGTCTATAAAATCCTTTTTGTCAATTAATTTCCGTTCTCCGCTTTTTAATTTTTCCGCAACATTTATTTCAGAGTCCGAAGTTTCCACGAAGCGATAATAATCCGAAGTTTGTTTGTTTTCTAAATTCTCAATTTGTGTCTGTAAATCCGAAATCTGCTTTTCTTTTTCGGTCAGTTTTTCAGTCAGCTTTTCCAATTCCGATGAAGTTTGTTTTGAACTACAACTTGCAATTAAAATCAATGTTAAAATCAGTAGCGGAATGTTTTTCATAATTGTAGGTAACGGTATTGTATATGGTTTGTTGCGTGGTTTAAGTACATAATTTAGCAAATAAAAACCAAATAGAAAATCCGCGAGGATTTTCGTAAGTAGGCTAGAACAAGCAATAAATTATATACGGTGTTAGCAATAGTTATTTAATTATAGGGTAATCGAATATTTCATAAGATTCTTTTTTATTATTAAAGTTGATCATTCTAACAGAATATTTTAATGGAATAAAAAAATGTTTTTTAAGCTTCATTGTAATGTTAATTCTTTTAATGTATTCTTCTGATTTCAAAAGAGAAGTATATTCTGGATTTATAGTGTCGCCAACATGATTAAAATTAGAATCTAAATTCAATTCAAAATAATTCCCTTTTCTCTTATTATCCGATAAGGCTTCAAAAATGACCATAGACATTGCGCCAGGATTGAAACCTACAGAGGTGTTGCCATTAGATAAATTATAATTAAACCCAAAAGCTGGATAATTCCACCAATAATTATTCCCAGATCTGTTATGATAAGTATTCTTGTCTACATGGCCAATTTGAACTATGTAATCACCGTTAGTTGATTTGTTAACACCTAAATAAAGTTCTGCGTTATAAGTAGAACCAATGGCTTGAGGGAAAAAACTCTTAAAAAATTTTTTAGTGTTAAAAGAATTATTAGATACTTTACCATTTATTATAACTTTATTATATAATCCAAAAGAGTTAATGTCATACTTAAATTCCGAAACTAATTTTTCTGTTTTAACATCATGTATTAAAAGATAAGCAAGTTCTTTATTCATGTAAAAAGTAAATAAAAAGTTGTCCTTAATAAAAGAATTCATTTTTTTTATTTTTTTACTTTCTTCTATTGCTATTTTTTGATTTCTTATATCACCAGATTCATTGAAATAAACCAAATTTATTTCACCTACTTTCTTGTTATCTATCACAAAAACTAAATTTCCGTTACTATAAAATGCTTTATAGGTCTTAATAGAACCTTTCTCAACAAATTGTAAATCATTTACAAATTCCGTTTTATCAGTGCTAATAGCATTAAGTAGATTTAACTGAAAAAAATTTTTAGCTTTATATGAAGTGATTTTAATGTCCTCAACAGATTTAATCTGTATAATCTTACGAGTACGATCCTTAATCTCATCAATTAAGAACGTCCTGTTTTTATGAGAAAAAATATTTTCTGGTTTTAAATAGATAGGCTTTGAACTTGTAACTTCAGTTAGATAGTTAACATCTTGTATTATAGATAAATTTTGAGACTCCTTAATTAATGTTAAGTTATTATCATTTACATGAAATGTTACATAAATAGGTTTTTCAGGTCCTTTATAGAGTTTTATTAATTTGGTTTGTTCGCTCTTATTGTAAAAATAAATTTCAGATTTATATTCTTTTTTTACCTTATTAATAATAATATGAAAAGATATAGAATCGTTTAGCGCACCAGAAAGGTTAGATACATTTTTTTGTTTTTCTTCTATTTTAATTTCGCCAATTGACTTTTGTCCTTGCACGTTTAAATATGATAAAAGAATAATGAAAATTGATATTATTTTAGATAATTTGGTTTCTGTTCTCAATGGTATTTTGTTTTAATTATTGCTAACGGTCTCGTATAACCGTCAGTTACGGGATTAAAGTTAATAATTTTCGGTTAAGAACTGGCGTTAGCAATTCCGAGTGGATTCGGACGTAGTCGAATCCGCCGTAATTGCGGTTATACATTGTTGTGCGTAGGCTTTTATTGTTTCATTCATTACTTCTTTCGGATATTTCCATTTCAATATTTGGTTTGGTGAGCTGTTCAGTCCACTATTTATTTTTCTGAAAGGTAAGTTTTCAAAGCTTCCGTATTCCATTTTCCAGTGGTCAATATTAAACATACAATTATTTAATGAACCATTTGCACTTCTGTCATTATTCGTTTCGCAGAGCTTTATTTCTCCAATTAATTCACTCAATTTTTGGTAATCAATTAAAATTCCGTCGTTGTTGAGTTGAGAATGAAGGTTTTTTGTGAAAATCTCCGTTATATTTTTTAAATCAGATGTTTTTATGTCTGAAAGAATGAGTAAATATTTAGTCAGTTTATTTACTATTAACCAGCATTTTTTTCTGTCAACATAAAAAATAGTCGCAACCCATTCGCCTAAGATTTTATTTTCGGATTCACTTTTATCAACGATTGATTTTTTTATCGTTTTTTCAAGTTTGCGTGTTGTATAAATTTGGGTTTGATTCATTAAATTTCTCGTTATTCAGAGTTTTTTTTCAGCTTACGCACAACGGTCGAGGCTATGAGTAGTTGCGTGGTTTAGCACTAAACTTTGCAAGTACACACCAAGCTGAAAATCCGCTAGGATTTTCAGAAGTAGGCGAGAACAAGCAATTACTTATAGCCATTGTTGTAATGCGTTTTTATTATTCATCATCTTTCATTGAATCCCAAAAATCGGCATCCAATTTTTTAATTTCTATTGTTTGCTCAACTTGCATTCCAAGTCCATAGTCATAAATATATTCCGCAAGTTGTTTTCCGTCTATCAGCACTAAAGTTGTCGAGCCATTTAAATTGTTCGCATATTCAATTGCTCCTTTTGAATAATAAGAAGTCGTAATAAATACTCCTTTATTCGATTGAGCAACAGCTAAAGCTCCAACAAATTTTTGTATTTCTTCACGTCCGATTGAACTGTCTATTTTATAGCGTTTTGCTTGAATATGAATTCGTCCAAGTCCAAGAACGTCCTCTTTAATTATTCCATCAATTCCGCCATCATTCGAAACTTTTGTCACAAGTCCAGAATTTTCAATTTCTCCACCATAACCCATTTTTTGAAGAAGTAAAACCACTAATTTCTCAAAAGCAGTTGGTGTTTTGGTCAAAATTGTATTTAGAATTTCTGTATAAACAGATTTTCTTATGTTCGAAAATGAAGAGTAAAGTTTTTCTTGAGGCGTAAGTTCTGAAGAAGATTCGTCAATTGTTAATTGTTCTTCTGTTGTTTTTTTCTTTTGTCGTGTTGGCTCTCTTTTTTCAAGTTGTTCCTCAATGTATTTATCAACCTTTTCAGGTGTTTTTAATAATTGAATTCCTGAATCATTGATTTTATACATTCCTCGCTTTGGCTTGTCCAAAAGTCCTGCCATATTCAAATAACTCAATGCCCAAGAAACTCGGTCATAAAAAATGTGTCCATTTCCAGAAGGATACATTTCGTTAACTTCTTCATCTGTCAGTCCGAAATGTTCAGATAAAGGTTCAATGAAATCTCGAAGTTTCATTGTTCCGTTTTTATTCAACAATTCCATTACTGGAACTCTTATTTTATCGTGTTTTGGTATCGCCATTTAGTTTGGTCTTAAATGCATTACAACGGTCCGGGCTATGATTAGTAAGGGAGTAGAAGAGCGCTAACTTTCCAACTTGCACTAAGCCAAAACTTTTTATTTTGTTTTATTTTTCTATTTAAAAGCCAAATCCAAAAGATTTGGCGGACATTCTAAAATTACACAGACCTTTGCTAAAAGCCAAAATCCCTTATTAATTATAGCCGTTGTTAGCAAACGGTTTTTATTTTATTTGGGTCCACTGCCCAATAAAAATTAGAAATTCAGATAGCTCATAAAACGTTAGAACTGTCAAAATAGAAAGTCCATTTTCCGTATTCCATTTTGTTATTAGTGTCCAGATATAAAGTCCTATCGGAAGAAGCATCAAAAATCTCAATTCCCCGATAAAGGGATATTGAAACAGTCCCCAAATAAATGATAGAAATGCAAAAAGTCCAATCGCAAAATTTGTCCATTTTCGGTTTGCGGCTTGGTGAACGGAAAACCCTATGGTTAGAATTCCGAAGCTGAAAAATGACAAGTCTGTCAATAATTGGTTCTTAAAAAAAGTCAGCCCAAAACTGATGGAAAGTCCAATTAAGATTACTTTTAGAAAAGTCGGTTTGGTTTTAGCATAAAGCAAAAGTCCAGCCAAGATTCCAATTCCGATTATAACTTTTTGCTGCGTCATCGAACTGTTTGCTAACGGTCTTGTATATGGCTCGTAGCGTGCAAATTAGCGATAACTTTTCGGTTAAGCACGAGCCGAATTTTTTAATTTTCTTATTACTTTTTTTCTCAATAAGCCAAATTAAAAAATTTGGCGGACTTGCAAATATGCCATAACTTTGAATTAAGCAACTAACTAGCTATGAGCTATATACGTTGTTGTAAGTAGTGCTTTTTCACATTCACTTACTTAATTTTAATATCCGAAATGCACCTTGAATTACCAACGCAAAAACGATTGTTCCGATAATCAAATCAGGTTTACTCGAACTCAACCAATTTACCAAAATTCCTGCGATAATTACCCCTAAATTTATAATCACGTCATTCGAGGTGAAAATCATACTCGCTTTCATATGAGCCTCTTCTTTGCTTTTTGACTTTTGCAAAATATAAAGACAAATTCCGTTTGCGATAAGTGCAAAAATCGAAACGATAATCATTGTCGAAAAATCGGGAAGTTTCTCGTCTCCAAAAAATCTTCTTAAAACTTCCACAAATCCAATAATCGCAAGTGTTATTTGAAAATATCCAGCAAGTTTTGCAATCCGCTTTTTCTTAACTATAGTTCCTCCAACCGCAAACAAACTAATTCCGTACACGAAACTGTCGGCAAGCATATCCAAACTGTCTGCAACAAGTCCCATTGATTTTGAGACAATTCCTGTTGTCATTTCGATAATGAAAAAAGCAAAATTGATTGCAAGTACAGACCAAAGTAGCTTTTTTTGGTTTGTGTTTTCTTTAAATTCCGTTTGGTCGGTTTGTTCCGTTGAGATTTTTTTTCCGCCTAAATTCAGTTCGATAACTGACTTTTCGATTTGGTCAATTTCTCCGCTGTGAAAAACGGTCAGTTTTCGGTTCGGAATATCAAAGTCCAAATTCGCAATACTTGAAATTCCGTCCAATTTCATTCGGATTAGATTTTCCTCTGAAGGACAATCCATTTTGGTAATTTCAAATATTGTCTTTTTCACTCGGTTTGTTGGTTTTTTTGCATTACTTACAACGTCTCGGCTATGGCAAGTAGGGCAGGCAAGGAAACTTTTCGTTTCCGTCTGGTCTGCTAGCCAGAGCTTTTTGTTTTGTAATTATTTTTCTTTTTTAATTGCCAAATCCAAAAGATTTGGCGGACTTAGCAAATACGCCCAAGCCTTTAAATATAGTACTTTTCGCCCTATTTGCTATAGCCATTGTTGTGCGCAGGCTTATTTCAGAACGTTTTTACATTTCCATTTTCAATCCAGTCTGGAATTTCAATATCCTTTGCCAATGGATGTTGTTGGAATATATGTCTTAATCCTTTAATTGAATGGTAGGCTTTGTTAATTAACTGTTTTTGAAGTTCAATATATTTTTTATCATATTCATTTTCACTAATCTTATGAGCAGGATTTTGTCGTTCTCTTCTAATCTCTTTGAGTTGTTTAAATAACTTCTTTAATTCATTATTTTGCTCTGCTTTGAAAATGCCTCCAAGCCAATCTTCCATCAGTCGTAATGTCCCTTTCGATTTGCGTTCTACCATACCATTCTTTAATTCGACAATATCATAAAACTCAACTTTATCTTTAAAAAAATCTTTATTAATATTATCAGATATCATTTTGTCCAAAAGGAGTACAAAGTCTTCATAGTTTTTCAAAGTTGGAGTAAAGAAAAATGTAAATTCTTTTGGGCGATTATGTTCATCATAGTCTTTTCTAAAAAGTTGCTTAGAAAATATTGTTTGGGCTAAATTATTTAAACAAGTTAATTCTCCGATAAAAGCACTAAAAATGGAATAAGATGAAGTCCAATTACCTTTAATAGTATTCTCGTAATATTCCTCAAGAACCTTACATTCGCCAAATCGCTCTTTGTTTTTCCAATAAATTTGATGTTCAGGAGTGAGGTCGCTTAAATATCTTAGGTAAACTACGGCTAATCTATTCTCATTTTCGTCAAAACCTAATCCAAAAGTTTTTAAAAAAACATCATCTTCATCTCGAACAAGTGGTTTTTCATTTTCATCATATTTCGCCGAAATTCGTCCAGAGTAATCTTGAAATTTGAAGTTAAATCTTGGGTCATTTACATATCTTTCTAAGACTTCAATTTCAAAAAATCTAGGTGATAGTTGTGGCTCGGCAAGTGCTAAAGCTTTACTATATATTGCTTCTCCAAATTCGTCCAAATTTCTATCTGACGTAAGCATTTTAGGAGAAGGGTATAGGCAGATTGGAAAATCCGAGCTTTCAATTGAATACGATATTTCTCCAAACTTTTTGGTGGTAACTGTCCAACTTTTGGCATCTTCAAGGATTTTTAATTGAATGTCTATTGGATAAAGACGTGAATAAATAATGTGGGGATTAGAACTTGATTGAATGGTAATCCTATCATTTTGGACTAAGTTTTTAATCAAATCAATTGATTTCTCGTATTCAATATTTAAATCATCTGAGATTTGCCTTAATGGAATACCGTTAAAATCATTTGACTTTACAAAGAAGTCATATACTTTTTTCTCAATCTCTTTCTTCAAATGATTCTGTTTTTTTCAGCTTGCGCACAACGTTGTTGTATAAGATTAGTTGCGTGATTTAAGCACTAAAGTTAGCAAATAAATCACAGATAGAAAGTCCGCGAGGACTTTCGTAAACTGGCTAAAACCAGCAATTAATTTTATACGGTGTTACCTGCCGTATTTTTTCCATATTTTCTTAAATCGTTTTTCAGATGTCAATAGAAGTATAACTCCATTTATCGCTCTCGAACCATAAATACTTGCAGATTCTTCTTTGGTCAAATATTTAATTGCATTAGTTTCAGCCAATAATAATTCTTTTAAAGGTTCTCTGTTTTGTAAAGGTCTTCCATTCACAACAATAAGCGGTTCTGGATTTCCAATTCCGCCATCTCGTATTTTTATTTTCACATTTGGATTTGAATCCGAAATTTTTACTCCATAAGTATTTTCTGTTTTATCTGGATTGTATTTCAGAACTTTGAAAACTAAAGAGTCAACATATTTATATACTTTTTGTTCAGACAGTTTGTCAAAACGCATTAATTTTAATTCTTGAGAATCAGTTTTTTTCAGTTCTATTATTCTGAATTTATCACTAATAATTCCGTTTTGATAGTATTCAATTATTTGTCCGAAATCTCTTTTTCTCAATTTGATTTTTTCTTTTCCGACAATTCCGCTTATTCTAGGTGGTTCTGTGCAAATGTTTAATTCATTAGTCTTGAATTTTCTTTTTTCGATAGTCCATTTAATTTGATAACAATCTTTAATATTTGGATAAAATTTAATCGTGTCGGTTTTGGAATATAGTTCGCTATTTGTTTTCCAAATTCCATTCAATTCCTTTTTCTTAATTTGAGAGAAAGAGAAGTTAGTAAAAAGTAAAAAGCCTAATGTTAAAGCAGTAATTTTCATTTGTGGTTATATGGCAGGTAACGTTGTGTGTATGGTGCGTGCTTTGCATGCACTATAAACCTTGTTGTGTTGTCGTTTTTATTTTTAATTCAATTCCAATTTCAGGTTTTACTTTCTGTTTTTTGTTTTCAGGTTTAAGTAAATACCAATAAATTCCATTTTTTCGTTTTTCCAATTCTTTTTGAACCGCAACTTCTCTATCTTCTAATGTCTTAAATACACTGCTGACGTGCGTATATTCAGTTTCACAGTCAAAGTATATCTCAGAATCATTTGCGACTAATAACGTTCCTGAAAGGACTCTTTTTTTAACAATCCAAGATTCCTCCGTATTCAAATCAATAATTTGGGTTCCTGGCGGAATACCATTTTCAAAATGTTGTAGTTCCGTCATTAGACCTACTCTTGAAATATTAAAACACTCAATGATTTTTATGAAACCTGATTCCATTGATTTATAAATAAATTTTCACTTCTAAACCTTGCTCTATCGACTCTTTAAAGAAAGATATTAAATTATCTATATCATTGTTTATGTCCTTCAAATCATAATCATCCGTCGTCCAAAACTTTAAAATCTTTTCCGAGTCGACTTTAGTAACAAACTCTTCTTTATTCAGTATTCTGCGGACTCTTTCAATTTCGTTTCTTAGTTCAGATATTTTGTCGTGTTCATACGTTTGTAATTCGTCTATCCATTTGTCCGAATTGAGATCTAAACTCAAGAGTATTGGGAACTCATCTATTATGTGTTTAGGTAAATGTCTAGAACAATAAATTAGAAAATTAGGAGCCATCTCAGAAATAACTTCTTCTTTTTTATTTAAAGCTCTCATCCATCTTCCCATAATTTTTGTTTTAATGACACACAACGTCTCGGCTAAGCGTAGTGCGGAGGCAAGGAAACTTTTCGTTTCCGTCTGCGCACGAAGCTAAAGCTTATTGTTTTGCTTTTTCTTTTTTTGTCCAAAGCTAAATCCATAAGATTTAGCGACTTCATAAATATACACAGACCTTTCGGTTTTGCCCTAAAGTCCGCATTACGTTTAGGCATTGTTGTGCGTTCGTTTTTTTGCGTACTACTCCGAAATATTGGTCCATTTGTCAACTAAATCTGAGTAGCGGCTTGATTTCGGCTCATAATTTTCGTCTAAAGCACTAACCTCTAAATCTGAAAAGAAATCAATTATTTTTTCGATACTCTCACTATCCAAGTCAATCCGATATTGGTTTGTTTCGAGTTCATTTTTCTTGTTATGCAATTTGGGTTTTTCAATAGGAATGCCATTTAAAATCCGCTCAATTTTTTTTAGAAGTTCAACTTTGCCAAAATCCGCGAGCTTTTGTCTAGTGATGTTTAAAGTTGAATAGTCCAAAATGGGAAGTCCTTGAGGTTTTATTCTGTCGTGCTTGCAATCTTGTTCTGGATTTGGTATATCAGTCCATTTATCCGCTCCGATTCCGTATTCTATTTCGCAACTTTCGATTGCATCTTTTTCGGATTCATACCACTCGTCCCATTCAGAATTGCAATCTTCCAATTTTTTAAACCCAAAGAGATAAGTTCCAAATTCGTCATTGTAAATCATCAAGCGAATAATTCCATCTTTTGGTTCGTTAAGACTTACAATTTTTCTCAATTAGTTACTTTTTTCAAAATGACGCACAACGGTCTAGTATAAGAAAAGTAGGGCAGTTGTAAGCGATACTTTTCGGATTAAGCTAAAGCCGAATTTTTAAATTTTGTTAATTATCTTTTTTCTTTTTAATTATACCAAATTTAAAAATTTGGTGACTTGGCAAACACGCACAGACCTTTCGATTAAGCACTTTTTGCCCTATTTTTTTTATACATTGTTACCTGTAGTGCTTTTCCGCAAACTTGCTAGCGTTGGCAGAAGACATACTCTTTTACAGTTTTGGTGAAGCTTGGATGGTGCAACTGTAAATGTGTATGGCTTGCGCGTTGGCTTAAAAAGTCATATAATATTTCCCTTCTTCAAACTTGTAAAAAGTAAGTTTGTCATTCCCATATTCTTCTAAAGTTTCCAATGTAACAGGTTCATATTTTTTTAATACTCCGCTTCTTTCTAGTTTTCCTTTTAACCATATTCCAAAAATCTGTAAACTATTTTTTGAACGGATGTTTTTATAGTAATCTCCTTGAGTTCTCATTGGGATTATCAAACCATCGTCAGTATAGGCAAGAAAGTCGCCTTTAGGATAGAATGTTTGAGAGTTCAAATCATTACTAGCAATAAGTTCTATTTCGTACCAAGGTCTTGGTTTAACTTTGCCAGTTGACCGACTCCATCTACCTTTTCCAAAATAAACATTGAGGTTTGATTTTTCTTTTTCGGCAACTCGGTCTAATGGGAAAACAAATTTGGGTAGTTTTTCTAAAGAAATTGAAGATGAATCATAAGTTTTTAAACTTGTCCAAAGTCTTTCTACTTTGTCAAGAACAATTTTCTTTTTACCTGGAACAGTTATATCAGCTTGGTCTATTGATATCGAGTAGGAAGGCGAATAAAGGTCATTTAAAAATGCTATCAGATTTACTTTTTGATTGTCATCTAATATAGGTATTGTACATTCGATATTCCCTTTAGTTCCACTTGCAGAAAAATTTGATGAACCAACATAGATATTTGACGTTACATCTTTATCAAATTGATATACTTTACCGTGATATCTTCTGCCATTAGTTACAAACACACCTGAGTTTTTGTTGTAAGCTTTTAAAGAATCATTCAATTTTGTTACTGCTTTCAACTTTTTTTGACCTAATCCCTCATAAAATGCCATTCCTAAAAGCAGTCTTGATGTACCACCTTTTTTTGCAATTTCAATAAACGGTTTTTCAAAAGCATTAATTACGTCAAGTGAAGCGTAACCTGATGCAACTGTAATATTATTAGACGTCTTAAACTCTTTATCTAAAACATTCCTAAAGTCGCCTCCGTATTTTTGAATATTAGTGTGCATTAACCTTGATATTTTCTAAAAATGTTTTTATCTGTTTTGCAAAAGGATAAATACCTGATGGTGGAACAGAATTACCAATTTGTTTTCTCACTTCTGTAATAGTGCCCTCAAATACAAAATCGTCTGGATAACCAAATAATCTTGCTCTTTCTCTGTTGGTTAACGGTCTTGGTTCATCATAATGATATCCCCAAGTTCCACCACCACCAGCAGCAATGATAGTAGTTGACGGTTTGTTAGGATGAAGTCTGCGGTAAACGTGAGAAATCATTCCTTTTACATAGTGTGGTGAATCTTTTGGAATGTCAGTAAAATTACCTCCTGGTGGAATTAGCTTTAATTTTTCAATAGTACCAGCTTGGATGTTTTGATGCTCGTTGTTATGTTTTACTTTTTTCACTCCTTTCAAAGCTTCTTTAGCAGTTAAATAGTTGTCCGCGTCATTTGTTGGTGCTGGTATGTCAAAAAATGTATCTAAATCTTTTCTTACTCCAATAATTAAAACCCTTTGACGAAGCTGAGCTACTCCATATTCTGCAAAATTCACTAAATGTGCAGTTGTATTATAACCGTAATCTCCAGTCTCTGAAAAATCTTTAATTATAGTCTTTATTGCTTTTTTCTTATTAGCAGTTAAAATTCCTTTTACATTTTCTGCAACAAACATTAAGGGCTGCTTTTGAGAAACAATTTCAACAAAGTTTTGATATAAATTACCTCTGTCTGTCGTTATTCCTCCTCTTTTCCAAATCATAGAAAAATCTTGACAAGGAAATCCACCAAGTATTAAATCTGCATCTGGTATTTTTGAATAATCTAATTCAGTTATGTCTCCACAAACAATGTGGTCCCCAATATTTTTTGCGTATGTTTCACAAGCTCTTTTTTCAATATCATTAGCCCATTTTATATTAAAACCAGCTTTATCAAATCCTAAATCCATTCCACCACAACCAGAAAAAAGTGAAATAACATCAATTTTCTCTTTTTCTTTTGATTGCTTTTTTGAGATATCAATAGGTGGTGAATACATCCTTAATTGTGGTTCTTTGGCAATGCTCATATTTTCTAATTCTGTACTCATCTATGTTAGTTTTGGTATTGGATTTGATTTTAGATATTTTATTTTTTTTTCGGCAACTTTTAGCACTTTACTAGCACAATCTTCATCTACAATTTCATAAGCAATTTTGTCGCTAATGAACTGAATTAGAAGTTCATCTTTATCGAGTTTCAGAATTTCAGCTAATTTTTCCAACATTTCTTTTGTCGGTTTTCGCTCGTTTCTTTCGATTTTGCTCAATATTGCTTGGTCAATATCAACATAAGCTGAAACTTGTCTCAAAAGAAGTCCTAGATTTAGTCTTTTATTCCGTAAAATTTGTCCGATTGTTTCCATTTGAAAATTATTACTTGACAATAAGTGTCAAATATAGTTTGTCAAATTTAAGATAGCAAGAAATTCGGTTTGAATTTGTTCGAGCGTTGGAAAAAAATAGCTCTTTTATTTTTTTTAGCTTTGGATTTTCGCGTTGGGAAAAAATAAATGTGCTGTTTACGCGGTGGACTTTTTAGTTCAAATGTTGAATTTTAGCACTATTTCCGCATTACAGGTAACGGTTTAGTATAAGAATAGTAGCGGTTTTAAAGCACTAATTTTTCGGTTAAACAAAGACCTTTATTTATATTTACTTACTTTCGTTTTGGCGATTAAACCGCTATTATTTTTATACAGTGTTGGCAACAGTTTTTTGTTTTTATTAACAAGTTAAATGGTCAGAAATCGGAATTAGCTCTTTACTATTAAATTTTCGAGTGTTAATTACATCGTTTTTTATCTAACGATTTTATACAATTTAATCAATACCAACATCTTTAAACAGAGTTTTTAATTTGTCATCTGAGGGTCTAGGTGTATTATGGTCTACAATATTACCTTCTGGGTCGATTAAGATATATCTTGGTATACCATTTACAGCATACTCTTCAAAAAAGGAATTATCTTCTTTTGTTGCAAAAAGTTGTACCCCCGTTAATGATTCTTTTTTTATTATTTTCCTCCATTTGCTTTCATCATCTTTCCAAGCAATACTTAAAAAAACAACATCTTTATATTCTTGTTCTAACTTTTTTAAATAAGGCATTTCTCCATAACAATTGCCACACCAAGTTGCCCAAATATCAATAAACACATAAGCTCCTTTATAATCGTTTAGTGAATTTTCCCCTCCATTATTATTTTTAAAATTAGTGAATTTTGGAGAAGGGGTTCCTTTTTTTAGTTTAGCATATCGATAATATGAATCCAATATTTTAGATTTGATAATTGTGTCATTTCCAGTGTAATATTTTTTAAAGTCGCTATAGCAAGATTCAATGTCTTCTGAATTTAAAAGAAAAAATGAAGCATTATGAGCAATTAAATCGTTTTTTATATAATCATTCGGTATAATTAATGCTAACTCTTTTATTCCATTTTGATAAAGTGAATATGACGAATTTAATTTTTGGTTTACTTTTGCTTTTTGGTTTAATTGGTCATGGTAGTAATCATGTAACAAATATTTATATGATTGATATTTTTTATATTCTTCTTCGTTCAAGTAATCAATATCTAACTCGTTTTTAGACTCAATAGATGGGGTGTTAATTTCGTTTACTCTAAGGTATAATGAAAGATATCTCAGATATTCAAATTTAATAGAAGCTTCTTCATGTTCTTTTAATGAACTTGGCAATTTTGAAATATTTAGTCTATTAAGTTGTTTTTCTTTAACATTATTAAGGAAACTCCTAATTTCTTTCTCAGGCTTGCCCGATTCATTAAAATCGTAGAATACCATACCTCTTGTTTTATCTATATAATATTCATTAATATCAATATCATCTCCTTTTAAAGTAATGCCTTCGTTCTTAAATTTTTTTGTATCATACTCGATAATGTATTTCTTAGATGGGGTTAAATGAAATTCAAACATATTAGTTTTGTCTGAAACCACATATAATTCTTCTTTTTGAATATAGATAGTATCTTGAAAATCACCATTTTTATCTAAATGAATGATTTTTCTCTTAGTTTTATCGGTAGTGTCATAATGAGACCTTAATTCAATTGTTTTATTTCCATTTTTAATTGTTCCACTTAGAATAACGTAATCAGATTTTTGTTGATGACAAGAATAATTGAAAACAAGGATCAAAGTTATTAAGCTAATACATATGTGTTTTTTGTGCATTTTAAATTTATAGAATTATTGAGATTTAAAACTTAGACTAGATATTTTTCTAAAAATAATACCAATAATAATTAGAAACAAAGGAGGTATTAAATCCATATCGTATCCTATTTCTACTACTCCTGTTTCAATTGCTAGGTAAGCCCAAAGAAGAATTATTACAAAAGAATAGATGATTCCTGTAACAAAAAAACATGTTCCAGATTTCTTCAAGTGGTTAATAATGTCGGAGAAAGATTCATTGTCTAATAATATAGCCGTCCTTCGTAAATGATATAATGATTTCAAAAAGAATGAACAAGCAGTTAGACCAATAATAGCAATAAACCAATAAAATAAATTCCAATCTGCAATACAAATCTTTATCGGACTCATGATGCATTTTTTTAAAGGAATATTAATTGCGAGCCCTAGTAGTCCAATTATGGAAAATAAAATTAAAACATTAATTAATAATTTTAGTAAGACTGACTTTTTCATAATTTAAAATTTTGGTTAATTAGAGCAAATCAAAAGCTTTTTTATGTGTAAGAAATTATTTTAAAATAGTTTTAACTTTTTTAACCAATTTTAACAAAAGCATTTAATAACTAAAACAAGTAGTTTAAAAATTTGTTTATGAATATTGTCAGTTCAAATTGTTGCCAACGGTTGGGCTATGAGTAGTTGCGTGGTTTAGCACTTAACTTTGCAAGTACACACCAAACTGAAAATCCGTGAGGATTTTCAGAAGTAGGCGAGAACAAGCAATTACTTATAGCCTTTGTTGTGTGTAGTGCTTTCTTATAAATTATTTTCGATTTTCTTGATTAATTGTTCTTTATTTAGACTTGCACTATTATAAATTATTTTTCCATTTTTATCAATTAAGACAAATGTAGGAGCTGCATAAATTCCATATTCTTTAGCAACATCATTCCCCATATAGAGAGTTGGAAATTTAATTTTTTGTTTTTCAATGTAATCAATTAATATGTTTTCTGATTTTTTTGTGAACTCAATTCCAAATGTTAAAAGTCCTTTAGTTTTATACTTATCTTGAATTTCATTTAGTTCGGGAACTGCTTGAATACAACCTTTACAATATGGAAACCAAAATTCAAGTAAAACAAGGTTGTTTTTAAGCTCAGATAATTTGATTGAATCTCCTTGCACCATTGGTAATTTCCAGTCAGAAGCATTTAAACCAATCTTATCTTTATTTTTAGTTCTCATTCCCATAAAATAATCTGAATAACTAATTTTCATATACTCTTTTGGCATATTATTATAATCCCATACAGAAATGTTCTTAGTTGTTACCTCTTTCAAATTATTGAATGTAGACATTTGATAACCACCATTATTATGTAAGATTGTTCCAAATTGAATTGGTAAATAAGTTTTTTTAGAAATAAAAAGATGATAATTTAATGAATCAATTTTATTCGTGTCAAACTTTTTTAATTCTCCGCCCATACCAATTGACTTTTGTGTCATTAAAATTTTGAATTGATAGCATTCAATATTGTTTATGGTACTATCTTTTATCTTTGTGATAAATGCTGAAGAATCAATCACTAATTCTGGAAGTATTTTTCGAATTTCAAATATTGAAGGACTTAAGAATTTTGAGCTAATGATTTCGCTTTTAGTTGCATTCTCACTATACAATACTAATTCCTTTTTAGGTATACTTGTAAATTTTTGTTTTCCGTTAAAAACTTGTTCTCCCAATTTTGAAATAATCTGATATTTGGCTCCTATTATTTTGTCTTTACTTGTGAAATCAAAATAACAATAGGCGCTATCAATCTTATTTATATTATAATCCTTGACATAATCGTGAGTAACTAATTCGTATTCTATAGTTTTTAAAGAATTGAGTTTAACAATTGTTTTGTTTAAAATTTCTTTGTCATTTTCGATGTTTAAAAATGAAATGAAAGTGAGGATTAATAAATAAATTTTAGTCATAACGTAAATGTTATTTTAAATGTTATAGGTGTTTTTGCATTACACACAACGTATGGATAAACACAATTGTGTTTATCTACATTATATTTATTTCCCTAAATATAATGATTATTCTTACATATCGAGAGGGTTTTTTATAGATTTAAAACTAGATTTTGCCACATGAGTGTATATTTCGGTAGTTTTGGTAGAGTTATGCCCCAATAGTAGTTGAATATATCTTAAATCTGTTCCATCTTCTAATAAATGTGTAGCAAAGCTATGCCGTAAGGTATGTGGTGTAACGTGCTTTTTTAATTTCACCTTAATAGCAGCTGCAGAAAGTATGTTGGATATACTAGTAGCACTATATTTTTCTTTTTTCTGACCTTCAAATAGATATTTGTTAGGCTTGAACATAAGGTAGTACCGTCTTAAATCGGTTAACACAGATTTTGCCAGTAAGGTATATCTATCTTTGTTCCCTTTAGCGTCATTGACTTTAATCAGCATCCGGCTACTGTCTATATCCTCAATCTTTAGGTTAATAAGCTCATTTCGTCGTAAACCTGCGGAGTATAACAGGGACAAAATACATTTATGTTTTATGTTACCTGTAGCATCAATTAGTTGACGAACCTCTGATTTGGATAGTACCACAGGAAGCTTCTTTTGTTTTCTAGGACGCTCTATTTGGTAAAACCTATTAGGAAGCCCTAAAACTACTTCATAGTAAAACTTGATGCTATTGATACTTTGGTTAATATATGAGTTGGACCATTTGTTATGTCCTAAGTGCTTTAGGTAGTTTCTAACATCCAATTCATCCAGAAGATCAATGTCTTTATGTGCATAATAATTAATAAACCGTTCAAAGCAGGAGATATAAGTTTTAACCGTATTATTGGCATATTGCTTTAGTTCGAGTTTGTCAAGATAAGAATCTGGGCAGCACCTATAATTATCTGGTTTTTTCCTGTTTCTAAACCATTGTACATCAAAAACCTCATTCAATGCTTTGGAGTTAGATTTATCAAAAAAATAATTGGTGTTTACCCAGGCAACCCCTCGGAAAAGATTGAAAATGGCACTTAGGTTTACTTTATTGTTTGGTGTACAGTACATTCCAAACTCAGCGTTCCATGACACATCTTGAAGTTCTTTAATAAGGCTGTTTAAGATTTTATCCGATTGAAATTGTAGACCAATGTACTTTTTTTGGTTTATCAAAAGGTGTTTTAAAGTAATATTTCGTGCTGTTTTCATATGATATTTCTTAAATTTAATATAAACAGAGATAATAATCGTACATTAAACGTATATTAATCGTATAATGTACAGTTAAGTGTTAAAATGGAAGTAAAACTAAAAACATGTAAATTTTGTGGTAAAGAACTGGAAGGTAGATCAGATAAAGTTTATTGTGATGCTCACTGTAAAAGCTCTTACCATTATAAGCGTTCAATAGAAGAAACACCACGATTTTATAATAGGGTGGACAACCAGTTAAAACTAAATAGGCGTATTCTAAAATCCTTTAATAAAGCTGGAAAAACTACGGTTAGGGCAAATGTATTATTGGAGCAGGGCTTCAACCCAAAATATTTCACACATTATTGGAAGAATACCAAAGGCGACATTTACTTTTTTGTCTATGAATATGGATTCTTAAAAAAGGCAGAAAAGGGTAGAGACAAGTACGTTCTTGTACAATGGCAGGATTATATGGATAAATAGTAATTTATTTTCTAAAAATTACTTAATTTTAACACTAAATATTAATCACAAAAGTGAACACAAAACTGAACACGTTTTGGAACACGATTTTCAAAAATAATATCGGGCAAGCCCAGTAAATGCGTTTAAAAAATTTATGGCGCAGAGCTCATAACCCGAAGGTCACTGGTTCGAGTCCAGTTCCCGCTACTATATTAGACTCATATGCTTTTTGCATTTGAGTCTTTTCTTTTTTAAGGTTCGATGTTTTTGAAGACTTAATCTATAATTTTTTTCAACTTTACATCATCTTTCTCAAAACCTCATTATATGTTTCAAAATAGTGGTATATATATAATCTATATATTACCATATTGCTTTTAAAGCCTATTAATCCCGAGTTAGAAGTTTTTTATTTCCAATTCGTGATACTTCTTTTAATTCAGAATCTCCTTTATAAGTTTATGTGAGTTTTTAATTTATGCTAAATGCTACAAAAATGCTACAATTGTTTCATATTTTGAATCGAGAGTGATAATTATAACATTAATAAAGTATTAAGTTTGAATATTAAGTAAGGTGGATAAAAAAATAAATACAAAACCAGTACCTAAAATATTATTAATTGGGTTTTTAATGTTTTACTAATTATAGGTTTTGTAAGTGCTTGAACTTATTCTTAACCAAGAAGTATAAACGAATAATTAAAGAAATTAACAGATGCGAACAAAAAGTAAAATAAAAATATTTATAGTAGTTGCCGCAACACTAATATTTACTACGTTAATTATGTCTATTTCGAATTCAAAAGGAGATAAAAAAGAAAATTTTGAAGTAGTTAAGGGAACTAATGTAGCGCATTGGTTGTCGCAAAGTGATAGAAGAGGCATTGAGAGAGCATCCTTTTTTACTGAAAAAGACGTAAAACAAATTGCTAATATGGGCTTTGATCATATCCGATTGCCTATTGATGAAGAGCAAATGTGGGACGAAAACGGAAATAGACATAATGATGCATTTAGTTTAATGGAAAATTGTATTGAATGGTGTCAAAAACATAATCTTAGAGTAATTGTTGATTTACACATTTTAAGATCGCATCATTTTAATGCAAAAGAAAAACCACTGTGGACAGATGTAAATGAACAAAATAAGTTTTTTGATTTATGGAGAGATTTATCAAAAACCTTGAGTAAATTTCCAAATAGTTTAGTGGCATACGAACTTATGAATGAAGCTGTAGCAGATGATCATGAATCTTGGAATACTTTAGTAGCAAAAGCTGTCGCAGCCATTCGAGAATTAGAAAGTGATCGCACAATCGTAATAGGCTCCAACCGGTGGCAGGCAGTAGAAACTTTTGATGCTTTAAAAGTACCCGAAAATGATAAAAACATTTTATTAAGCTTTCATTTTTACGAGCCTTTTTTGTTAAGTCATTATGGAGCCAAATGGTTGCCTTTGAGAAATTATAAAGGACCTGTAAACTACCCTGGAACAATTTTAACTAAAGACGAGTTTGAAACCCTTCCAGACGATATGAAGATTGAAGTTGAGAAATGGGTTGATAAAGAGTTTGATAAAGATGTATTACTTGAAATGTTGCAAAAGCCTATACGTAAGGCTAAAGCATTAGGTTTACCATTGTATTGTGGTGAATTTGGTATTATATCACATGCGCCAAACAAAGAAAGTCTTATTTGGTATCAAGATATAGTTCAACTTTTTAATGAAACTGGTATTGGATATGCAAATTGGAATTATAAAAGCGATAATTTTGGATTGATATCTTCTGAAGGTAAAGAAAATGAAGACCTAATAAAGATAGTTTCTAATTAATATGTTATATAGTTTTTTTAATCCTCAAACATCCATTTAAATGAAATATTATTTAGTAAGTATAGCCTTAGTTTTAATGAGTTGTTCTCAAACTAAAGTTGCTAACACTGAGAATGGTTTAGAGGAAAAACGCATTGATAGTATATTGGCTCAAATGTCTATCGATGATAAAATAGGGCAAACCAATCTTAGAGGAACTTCAAGTAGGGCTAAAACATTATCCGAAGCGTTAAAAGAAGATGTGAGACAGGGAAAGGTTGGCGCATTGCTCAATGTAATGAACGTTGAATTTGTAGACGAGCTTCAAAAAATAGCAGTAGAAGAAAGCCCACATAAAATTCCTTTAATTTTTGGAAGAGATGTTATACACGGTTTTAAAACCATATTCCCTATACCACTGGGCTTAGCGGCTTCTTGGGACGCCAATGTAGCTAGAACGTCCTCTAGAGTTGCTGCAATAGAATCGAGTTCTGTTGGAATTCGCTGGACGTTTGCACCTATGCTAGACATAGCCAGAGACAGCCGATGGGGTAGAATAGCCGAATCACCTGGAGAAGATCCTTATTTAGCCTCTGTTTTAGGTACTGCCTATGTGGAAGGTTTTCAAGGCGATTCATTAAGCAATCCAACTAGTATTGCGGCATGTGCTAAACATTTTATTGGTTATGGTGCGGCTATGGGAGGAAGAGATTATAACACAGCTTTAATACCAAAACCTCTATTGCGTAATGTGTATTTACCGCCTTTTGAAGCAGCCCTTGATGCTGGAGCAGCAACCGTAATGACATCCTTTAATGAAATAAATGGTGTGCCTGCAACAGGAAATGAGTTCCTGTTAAAAGATGTCTTAAGAGATGAATTGAAATTTGATGGATTTGTAGTTAGTGATTGGGATTCAACAATTGAAATGATAGCACATGGTTATGCTAGAGATGAAAAACATGCAGGCGAACTAGCAGCAAATGCAGGAATGGATATGGAAATGACAAGTAAAGCCTATGAAAATAATCTAAAACAACTTATTGAAGAGGGTAAAGTCTCAGAAAAACAGTTAGATGAGTTCGTAAAAAACATATTAAGAATAAAGATAAGATTGGGGTTGTTTGACAAACCTTATAGAGATAAAACTAATGAAGCTAATTTTTATTCAAAAGCACATTTAGAACTTGCAAAAGAAGCTGCTATAAAAAATACTGTTTTGCTTAAAAATAGGGCTGTTTTACCATTATCTAAAAACAAAAAAGTAGCCTTAATAGGTCCTTTGGCAAATGCGCCTTTAGAGCAAATGGGAACTTGGACGTTTGATGGTGATAGAACACGAACTGTAACGCCACTAGATGCCTTTAAAAGTGCAAATGTGAATCATGTTTTTGTGCCTGGATTAACCCATAGTCGTGATTTAACGAAAACTCAATTTAAAAAAGCGCTGACTGCAGCAAAACTATCTGATGTAATAGTATTTGTATCAGGAGAAGAAGCTATTCTTTCTGGAGAAGCACATAGTAGAGCTAACATAGATCTACCAGGAGTGCAAGAAGACTTAATAAAAGAACTGTCTAAAATTGGAAAGCCTATTGTTTTAGTTATAATGGCAGGTAGGCCCATTACCATAACAAAAATTATTGATGATGTTGATGCAGTTTTAATGACTTGGCACCCTGGTACAATGGGAGGCGAAGCTTTGCAAGAAATACTTTTTGGATCGAGAGAACCAGAAGGAAGATTACCCGTATCATGGCCAAAAACAGCAGGACAACTACCTTATTTCTATAATCATAAGAATACGGGGCGACCTGCAAATAATGAAGATTATGTATCCATGTATGATATTCCAATAGAAGCATGGCAAAGTTCTTTAGGAAACGATTCTCATTACCTAGACATAGGGTTTACACCTCATTTTCCTTTTGGTTATGGTTTAAGCTATACAGCGTTTAAGTATGATACTATAAAAATTTCTAAAGATACCATTAACTTTAATGAAGATGTAATTGTAAAGGCAACTATATCCAATATTGGCAAAAGTGATGGAAAAGAAATTGTACAATTGTACACTCAAGATGTTGTTGGAAGCATTACTAGGCCTGTAAGAGAGTTAAAAGGCTTTCAGCATGTAAGTTTAAAAGCAGGAGAAACTAAAGAGATATCATTTAAAATCTCACCAGAGCAATTAAAGTTTTCGAATCATAAAGGAGTTGATGCTGCTGAGGAGGGTAACTTTAACGTGTGGGTTGGACCTAACTCATCTTCAGGTTTAAAAGAAAGATTTTATTTAAAAAAGTAGTTGTATGATTATTATAGTCATGGGTGTTAGTGGATGTGGTAAAACTACAATTAGTAGTCAATTATCTCAAAAAACAGGCATTCCTTATTATGATGCTGATGATTTTCATCCAAAATCTAACATTGATAAAATGGCTAGAGGAAGTGCTTTAAATGATGATGATCGATTGCCATGGCTAAAGTTACTAGCTGATACTATTTTAGAATGGTCATCTAAAAAAGGAGGTGTATTAGCGTGTTCTGCTCTTAAAGAAAAATACAGAGCTATTCTATCTTCTAAATACAAGGATATTATTTGGGTGTATTTGTCTGGTAGTAAAGATTTAATTAAGCAAAGAATTGAAGCAAGAAGTGGACACTATATGAATTCTGATTTATTAAACTCACAATTTCATGATTTGGAAGTTCCCAATTATGGTATTCACATAGATATTTCTGAGACCCCAGAAAAAATCATCAACACAATTGTTTCAAAATTAAAATAAAAGATATGAATACCTCACTTTTTGGTGTTATAGGTTTAGGCGTTATGGGAAGTAGTTTAGCCCTAAACATAGCAGAAAAAGGATACACTTTATCTGTTTACAATAGAATAAGTCCGGGAGAAGAACACATACTTTCTAATTTTATGGAAAGCGTAAATGCAGATATGAATGTTAAGGGGTTTGATGAGCTTGAAGCATTTGTTGCGTCATTGCAAAGGCCAAGAAAAATTCTTGTCATGATAAAAGCAGGGTCAGCTATTGATAATCTTATTGAGGCATTACTACCACTTTTATCAGAAGGCGATGTTATCATTGATGGCGGCAATTCCCACTATTTAGACACCAATAGAAGGAGCAAGTATTTAAATACAAAAAACTTGCATTTTGTAGGCTGTGGGGTGTCTGGTGGTGAAGAAGGAGCAAGAAAAGGGCCTTCAATAATGCCAGGGGGTAATAAAGAAAGTTATACTATTATAGCACCAGTTTTAGAGGCAATTGCTGCAAAAGACAAGAACAACAAACCCTGTAGTACTTATGTAGGGAAAGATGGTGCAGGACATTTTGTTAAAATGGTACACAATGGTATTGAATATGCCGAAATGCAATTGTTGGCAGAAGTTTATTCAGTACTCTCAACAACAAAAACTAACGCAGAAATTGCAGCGTTATTAGAAACATGGAATTCTACCGATTTATCGAGCTACTTGCTTGAAATTACCATCAATATACTCAAAGCAAAAGAAGGTGATAGCTATATATTAGATGCCATTTTAGATAAAGCTGGGAATAAAGGAACGGGATCGTGGTCTACAAAGGCTGCATTTGATTTAGGAGGCGTAAACACCATGATGTCCGCTGCGGTTTTTGCACGTTATATATCATCTTTTAAGTCGAAACGTGAGCAATTATCTAAGTCCATAGAAAAGTCTGCAAATAAAGCAGAATCAATTGATTTAATGGCTTTAGAGAAAGGATACCGATTTGCTAGAATCATGAATCATTTTCAAGGTTTTGAATTGATGAAATTGGCATCAGAAGAATTTGATTGGGAGTTAAACCTATCTGAAATTGCAAGAATATGGACTAATGGCTGTATTATTAGGTCAAAGTTTATGGAAAGAACCGTAGATATTTTTAAAAACAACAAAAGTTATTTAGACGATAAAAGTATTTTGGAGATTTTAATTTCTGATGAAAAAAATATTAAGGATTGTATTATCTATGGTGTATCACACCGAATAGCTTTTGATACCTTTTGGGCGGCTTATAACCATTGGATTGCACTAACAACCAAAAACCTACCTGCAAATTTAATACAGGCGCAGCGTGATTATTTTGGAGCACATACTTATGAGCGTGTTGGGGCACCAGAAGGACAATTTTTTCATACAAAATGGTATTAGTTATGATAGATTTTTCTCTTTTAACCTCTGTATTAGCAGGCGTAGCATTATTACTAGTACTTATTTTACGATTTAAAATACAAGCGTTTATTGCATTGCTTATAGCAAGTATCGTTGTTGGTGTATTAGCAGGTATGCCACCCTTAACAATTGTTAAAACTATGCAGGAGGGTATGGGTAATACCTTAGGTTTTGTAGCAGTTGTGGTTGGATTAGGGGCTATTTTTGGTGCTATTTTAGAACACTCTGGAGGCGCAGAATCATTGGCAACTTATTTGTTAGAAAAGTTTGGAGAAAAACGATCGTCTTGGGCACTAATGTTAACAGGTTTTGTTGTTGCTATCCCTGTGTTTTTTGATGTAGCCTTCATCATTTTAGTACCCATGATATATGCCTTACAAAGAAAAACAGGTAAATCATTATTGCTCTACGGTATCCCGTTATTGGCAGGTTTGGCAATAACACATGCATTTATCCCTCCAACACCCGGACCAGTTGCAGTGGCAGATATTTTAAAAGCAGATTTAGGGTGGGTAATTCTTTTTGGATGTATAGCAGGAATTCCTACTGCTGTAGTTTGTGGTCCCATTTTTGGAAAATATATTGCAAATAAAATACAGGTAGAAGCACCACAGTTAAATGAAGCTGTAGAAATAGAAAAAAGTACACCGCCGGTAAGTACTATAATTACCATCATAGCCATACCAATTTTTTTAATTGTTATAAATACAGTAATTCGAAGTCCATTTTTTGAAAGTTATAACCTCCCAAAAATCATGTTAGAATGGTTAGGAATGTTAGGACATCCGTTTTCGGCTTTAATAATAGCAAATCTTATTGCATGGTATGCGTTAGGAGTAAGAAGAGGATTTACAAAACAACAGCTTTTAAATATTAGTACACAATCTATGGGGCCAGCTGGAATCATTATCTTATTAACCGGAGCTGGTGGCGTTTTTAAACAAATGTTGGTAAATACTGGTACAGGTGAAATGTTGGCTAATTATTTTGCAGACAAAGGTGTTAGTATTTTATTATTTGCGTTTTTGGCAGCAGCTTTAGTTCGTATCTTACAAGGTTCTTCCACCGTTGCTATGATTACAGCTGCAGGACTTACAGCACCGCTTTTAACAGCAGCATCTATTTCAGAGCCTCAAAAAGCGTTACTGGTTATTGCTATAGCATCAGGCGCAAGTATTCTATCACATGTTAATGATAGCGGATTTTGGCTCGTTGGTAAATATCTTGGATTGTCTGAACAACAGACTTTTAAAAGTTGGACGGTAATGACAACACTGTTAGCTTTAATTGGTTTTGCGAGTGTCGTTACTTTGTCAATACTAGTTTAGTAATTTTGAATAGTAAAATTATTTTATCATAATAAAAAAGGCTTCAACATATTGAAGCCTTTTTTTGGTACCAGTTTATTTAAAACTAATAACCCAACTAAACTAAACAAACTAAACTTCATGCCTAAAATAAATAGGCATAAATATCATTATTCAACTGAGAAACCGAAGATTTGCGATTCTGAGTTGTTATTTTGATCATCATAAGTTATAACACGCCAATAATAAGTGCTACCAGAAGTTACATTCACACTAAAATTAGTATTGCTAGTTGTTGTAACTTTGTTAACTGGCGGACTTACTGTACCAAATAATATATCGTACTCATTGATATCATTATCTACATCACTGCCATTCCATTCTAGTGATACAGATGTAGTTGATGCGCCCAAAACTTGTGACAGATTAGGAGCTACGAGTTCTGCAGGAAATGGTGCATACGATGATGTAGCTTCGCCTGCATTGTAAAATTTCCAAGTAGGACTCTGTGCTGTTTCACTGCCAGAATTTTTAGAAACCACGTACCATGAATAGGGCGTACCTCTTAGAATAGTTACACTCCTTTCTGATACGTTGGATGTGTAATTCTGTGTATTTTGCGTATTCAAGTTTTTTACAAACAGTTGATACGATGTTGCATCGGTTGCATCATTCCAATTGAAAACAATAGTACTTTCGGTACTGGTTAGATTAGAACCTGTTGTACATTCAGAATTTTGCTCAGGAAAAACTAAAGTTGCTGCACTTGGAGGACTCACTTTATCTGGGTCTGGATCGGGATCTGGCGTATCATCGCCTCCACCGCCACTACTACAACCTAGAATAAAAAAGCAAAATGCTAAACTTCCGAGAATATATAATATTGACTTTTTCATTTTAATTCTTTATAATTTTAAAGCTTTTACTGGTCGATTCCGTAGCCATTCTCAAAACGTATATGCCTTTTGAAAAACTAGAGGTATCTATATTTAGACTAGGTGTGTTACTATTTGCATAGAAAACTCTATGTCCTAAAATCGAATAAATCTCTACTGATGTATTCGCATTTTTATTATTACCAAAATAAACATCAAGTTGATTGGTAAATGGGTTTGGAAAGGCCATGAGGCCATCACCATAAAAAATTGTTTTTTCGTATTTTCCTTGACAATCTTTATTGGTTTTCACGATTATTTTGTTTTCTCCAAATTGTAAGGGAAGCTCAATGCTGGAAGAGAAAGTTTCTGTTTCTATATCATTTATGGTAATATAATATGAGTCACTACCGTTAAGATTTAACGCGATAGCTTTTTTAGACTCTAGAATTTTTGAGGTTACAGATAAATCTTTTGGCTCTGTAATGGTAACATTAAAGCACTGTTCGAAATCGACCTGACCTTCAACAGTAATACAAACACGATAGTCTCCAGCTTCCAAATCTGATTTGATATAGGTAGTCGTGAAGTCGTCAGAGTTATTTAAACTATTTCCTGTAATTGTAGCAGTGTAGTTTAAATTCTTTTGAGCTGTAATGTCTATTACACCATTATTACTGTTTCTACAGGTTTCATTTGATACCTGTAATCTAAAATTATCCACTGGTAATACAAAAATTTCGCAACCATTCGCATCAACCGTTGCTCCCAAAGGTGTATTGGGACAGGAGTCTTCAGCGTTTATAACACCGTCACTATCTAAATCATTGGGGTCAATAACAGGTTGTGTCCCGTAAACACGATATTCTCCTGGAGAGAGCGATATAGATGTTGACACATTGTTGACTTCATGAGGTGCATTGTTATTTAGTATACGATACCAAGTACCGGTTTTAGAAAAATTTGGGTTAACAGATTTTTCAACCAAATCAAAATTAGCAATCACAACAACGTCAAAGTCTCCAACCTTATCATTCAAAGTGATGCGTTTTATCAAGCCATCAAGACTAAAAGAAAAATCATCGGTGTTGAAAGTAGACGGATAATCGGTTTTCAATTTGATCATTTTTGCTGTTACGTCGTATAAATCTAGACGATCTTCATCGTCATCATAATTTAAAGTCCATGCTACAGGTTTTCTATCCAATCTACAATTACCATTGGTAATATCATTTTCGCAATTAATACTTTTATCATAGCCCAATTCACCAAACTGCCACAGCATTTTAGGACCTGGAACGCTATAAAAAATTGCTGTTGCAGCTTCAATTCTATCTAAAGCCGTTTGAAAATCTTTAGTGTCATGCTCTGCATTGGAATTACCGTTGTTGATGTTTCTTACCATTAATCGTTCTTCGTCATGACTCTCCATATAACCAACTATATGTGGATTATTCCAGTTACGCTCAGTATACGCTAACCAAGATACATCAGCATTTGAAGCAAATCCCATAGTATTTTGGTTAAAATCATGGTTTAAGTTACCCCATAGCATAAATCCGTAGTTAGCTAGAGCAGTTTCTTCTGAATTAGTCGCAAAATGCTCTAAAATTAAATAAGCATCAGACGACACGTTGTTCCAAATATAATCGGCGTAGTCTTCCAGTATTGCTATTCTTGAAGCGTCAAAATTACCCCAAGCACCTACATTGTCAGGATTGTTGGTTTGTGTAAAGCCTTTTGATAAATCAAATCTAAATCCATCTACTTTAAATTCTTCTATCCAATACTTTAAAGTTTGTTTTACATAGGTTTTGGTATACTCACTCTCATGATTAAAATCGTAACCCACATTAAATGGATGTTTAGCATCTGGATTTAGCCAAGGGTTATCTGCTGAAGGTTTAAAGTTTGCACTATCCCAATACATCTGGGCTAACGGACTTTGACTAAACGCATGGTTGTAAACTACATCAAGTATTACAGCAATACCTCTTTCGTGGCAAGCATCCACGAACATTTTAAAATGATTTTGAGTACCGTAATATTTGTCAAGCGCACCATGAAATGATGGATTGTAGCCCCAGCTATCATTGCCTTCAAATTCGCTCACAGGCATTAACTCTATAGCGTTTATACCTAAGTTTTCAAGGTAATCTAAATGTGTCATGGCTGATAAAAAGGAATCCTCTTCTGTAAAATCCCGAATCAACATTTCATACACTACAAGATTTTCTTGATCTGGTTTGGAAAATGAATTGACTTGCCAATTATATGATATTTCATTGATTTGGAATGTAGATACAATTCCTGTTGTACCCTCAGGATAATCCATCAAGTTTGGATAGGTTGTATCTGAAATGAATTGATCGTTACTGGGATCTAATACTTTTTTTGAATAAGGGTCTGCAACACGCAAACTGTAATCTACGTAGTATTGATAAGCATATTCTGTGTCTGGGTCTAATCCGCTTAAAGTTAACCAAAACGTGTCCCCATCTTTTTTCATTTGATACATTGGGTTTAGCTCCCAACCGTTAAAAGTTCCTAACAGAAAAACATCATTTTTTAATGGTGCTTGCAATACAAAAGTTACCGATCCATCATTATTTTTATTTAGGCCATATTCTAATCCAGTAGGAACAGTTTCTGTTTGCGTGGGTGTTTTTACGTAAACTGAAATAGTTTCTTCTTTTGTTTCTGTGCCTTGAACTGCAGAAGCATTTATTGTGAATGCGCCTGTTGTAGTAAATGTATAAGCTGAAGATATACTTGTGTTTCCTGTTTCAGTAGCTATAGAACTATTGTTTACTTTTAGTTCTAAATCTGCCGAAGTGCTGGACTCAGCGGTTATGGTAATGTTATCGTTTAAATCAAAAACATCATCATTTGAAGGGTTTGTAATTGTAACATTTAAACCATCTTCAAAAATTTGAATAAAAAGGTCTGGTCTAGACTGTTGACTTCCATCTTCACTTCTAAAAACAATAGCAATATTAGTAACTGTTGCTCCAGCATCAACATTGTAAAACGAAGTGATATTTGGAGTTATTACAAGCTCGTAAGTATTTGCTGTTAATCTGGTTAATTGTGGTTGTGTTGTATTGTTTCCCCAAGAACCGATAACATGTTTCCAATCTGTATTACTGGTAGACTCTGACGTTAATACGCCTGTATGGGCATAAACATCTCCAGTATAGCCTTCTAATTCTGAGCCTGTAGCATCAAATGTTATGGTAATAGGATTTGCAGCCGTAGGAATAGCGGGAATGGTAGATACCGACTGTCCATATGCCAGGGAAGCAAATAATATTGAGAATAATAATAGTTTCTTTTTCATACCTTTTTAGTTTAATCAAAAAAGGCTGTACAATTATTGGCACAGCCTTTTTTAACACTTTTAATTAAACTTAATTTTTGGTATACGTCGGGTTTGCAGGATCTGAGAAATCCAATACAAACGAGTATGTTCCTGCCGTGGTAACTAAGTTAGCACCATTGAGTTCTAAGACGCCATCGCCACCATCATCACCGTAGTTAGTTCCCCAATCGTTATTAGCTCTAAACTTATATTCACCATCTAAGAGTGTAACATCGTTTAAAATCCAAATATCATCAAATGGACGAGACCAGTCTCTGGAGAATTGAGCATCAGGAGTTGCTCCCCATTCATTATAAGCACCACCTACAAGTCCCCAAACATAATCTATTGGTTCTAAGGTGTATGTTAAATCATTTAGGCTTACCGTGGCTATATAAATTCCAGCAGTTACAACAATATTTGCACCACCAGCTTCAAGAGTGCCATTTGCACCATCATCACCCCAATTAGTACCCCAATCGTTATTCATTCTGAATTTCATTTCACCATCAATAAGTGTAACGATACCTCTAAATACATCAGAATATTGATCGTATTCTAACATGAAATCAGGAGTAGCTCCCCATTCATTGTAAGCACCACCAACAATTCCTAAAGAGAATGGCTCAATGGTGTAAGTAAGATCATTTAAATTCATGGTAATTTTGTAAGAACCTGCAGTAACTGCAATATTAGCACCTCCTTGTTCTAGAGTGCCATCTGCACCATTATCACCGTAGTTGTTATCCCAAGCCATGTTTTCTCTAAACTTAATTTCACCATCAATTAAATTTACATACGCGGCCAATACACCATCGGTATCTGTTTGGAAGAATGGTAAATCTGGAGTAGCACCCCAATCATTTGCTGCAGAACCTACAACCCCCCAATTGGTAGATAAATCTAATGCAGTAGCATAAGTTGTTACTGAGATTGTTATTGGGTCTGAAATTCTTTCTAATACTGTGCCAGAAGCACTATCTGTAATAGTTGCCACCACACGAATATCAAGATCGCCCGCAGTGTCTGCTTCTATACCGCTTTGAATAGCCGCAGCATTTAATTGTGCATTAGTCCACGAAACAGAGTTCATGTTCATCACTTCGCCAGCTTCAACAGGCATTGCAAAGTCTGTACCTGCAAGTGCAGTTTCAACTTTGTAAGTGATGTCCATGTTTAACGAAGACTCTAAAATAGAATCACTCCATTCTAAAGTAGTAGCTGTCATATCGTTATTATCGATAGAAAGCGTAAAACTATCACCGCTGCTTGGGCTTGTTATTTCTGGTGCATTTACTGGATACGTAGTAGCAAGCATTAAAATACTATTACTTACTGCGCTACCTGCAAGAACCCTCATGTAAACAGGGATGTCTTTAAATTGCGTGTTCCCAGAGGATGTAAGTGCATTGTTGAATTCTGATACAGACATTGAAAAGTTGTTTGAATCTGATGTTCCTAATGTCATAGGAGACGTAAAATCAGCATCAGTAGCCATTTCAATTGTATAAGACGAACTTCCTGTAACTGGGTCATTCCATGAAATAGTAAATGCAGGATTGTCAGGTAAAGCAAAGTTTAAAAATACAGTGCTAATACCAGGAGTGTTTAATACAAACTCTGCATCTGGAGTTGTAATTTCTAAGGTTTCTTCTGTTTCACATGAGGTAAACACGAATGTTACCGCTAGTAACAGAACACCTATTTTATTTAAAATTGATTTCATTTGTCTTTAATTATTTCGTTAGTCTTATAAGTTTAATGGTATAAGGATATAACGACCAGTTAAGGTGTTAAACCAAACATCATAATCGTCTTCCACGATAACGGGAATTGCACTTCCCCCAGCTGTAGCTACCCCAGAGAAACTTATTGCAGCTCCCCAAGTAGCACCTGTATCTGTTAAGAAAGAAACTTCACCTGGTGTTAAGCGAATTCCTGCTGCATACCAAATATGCCCATCAAAACTCAATGGTGTCATTGCAGTCGTTGAAACACTAGATCCTTGAATACTCATTCCAGAAAACATAGTTGCTCCCGAAGCATTAAACGGCGTCATTGTATAAGTTTTTGTGGAGAAGTTTATTGTAAATTCATAATACCCTTCAGAAGGTACGCCAAAACGACCAGGGTCATTTGATTGAGTACCCGGGTTCCCAGCAATTTCTCCACCGGTTTTTATTTCATCTTCACCTTCATTATCTGTAACACCCCATTGTGGTTGCCAAAGCCCTCTAGTTTCAAGAACTTTAAATCTTCCATCGTTAAAATCACCACCTCCTTTAGTGAAAAAACCAGTGTAGTAATAAAGATTAGGATTATCTGCATCTCTAAATAATGGAGGGTTGTTATCATTATTATTCCAACCTGGAGCGGTACCATTTCCAACCAAGTAGTAATCATTGAATACATAGTTGAAATAAGGATACACCTCAAACTGCAGTGTATTAGAATTGATAGCTTTACTTTGCTGTGTTCCTAAAGATGCTACAACTCTGGTATATAATGTTGCCCATTCAAATGGGTTTAAGCCCGCATTACCTGCAGCGGAGTTTATTTCTCCTACTGATAGTGTAATATCATTTCTACCTGTTACACTTGTTGCAGTTACAGGAGAAGTAAAAGCTTCATCCATTGAAAATTGTACCGAATAATTTACTGCCGCTGGTTGTCCGTAATCGGATTCAGACCAATTTAGTGCAATTGCAGGGTTTCCTGTATTTGCGGCATCTAATTCAATTTGTGTTATTTGTAAATCGGCTAAAACTGGAGCGTTTGGTGCTGATACTGTGAATAATTCAGAATCATCATCGCAAGAACTAAGGAATAGTAGAACTAACCCAATTATGCTAAAAGCTGAAATTCGTTTTATTGTTTTCATCATTTTTGTAGTTATTTAGTTTTAGTATCCTGGGTTTTGCTTTAAATTAGGATTTGCGGCCATACTTCCTACAGGGATAGGATATAAGTCGAAATGTGAAGGTATTGCAATACCGTTACTTCCATTTCCTTTCCAAGCCCAATTGTAATTTCCACCTGTAAATCTGCCGTATCTAATTAGGTCTTGTCTTCTATGTGCTTCCCAGTGTAGCTCACGAGATCTTTCATCTAGGATGAAATCTAATGTTAAGTCTCCAGAAGAAATTGCGTTAGGGTTGTTTGCTCTGGTTCTTAAATCGTTGATATATCCAACAGCTGTCGCCAAATTACCTCCACCACCTCTTAGGTGAGCTTCAGCATACATTAAGTATACATCGGCAAGTCTAAACAATGGGAAATCAGTATCAACAAAAGTTTTATCTACACCGAAACCTCCTGTTGAAGTTGCGTTTGAATACTTTTGGATAACGTAGCCTGTATCTTTATCAGAGATATCTGGAATATCAATTGGCCTATCTGCTGTAATCAGAGTGTTTCTATCATCATCAGCGAAAGAACCATCCCAAAGATCAGCAAACTGTTTTCTTACTCTTAGGGCGCCTCCCCAGCCTTCTGTACCAACACCTACTTCATCTCCATTCTTTTCTAGGCTGCCAACAGAACCATTAATCATTACAGTTGTCGGACCAAAATTTTGCGTAGTTACACCGTCTGACACAATTGGGAAGATAATTTCCTTTGTTGCAGAGTTTGTGTTGTTATCCGCCATGAAATTGTGCAGATAATTATCAGCTAAATCGTAACCGCCAGCAATAATTTTTTCGCAGAACGTAATACACTCGGTATAATGAGGTTCGTTGATGTAAACTTCGGCATTTAAGTAAATTTTTGCCAATATCATTTGTGCTACAGCTCTATCAGCTCTACCATACTCATTTTGTCTGGCTGCTACCAAGTCATCTTCAATATCCAATAGTTCACTTTCAACAAAAGCAAATAATTGCGCTCTATTATAAACCTCAGGTTGTGCATTAATTGGTGTTGTTTCGTCTGCGAAATTTGCCTTTCCAAACAAATCCATCATATAGTAATACGCCATGGCTCTCATTAATCTTGCTTCAGCTCTATATTCAGCAATATCACTTCTTGTGGCTTCAGATACATTTCTTGAATCTAATTTCTCGTCTGTAGTTTCACGTAAAAAGTTATTTGCTAACGCTACGGATAGATGAGCCCTACTAAACATACCTAATAGTAATGGATTTTGAGCAGTCCAAATATTACGTTGAATTTCTCTTGTTCCTGGGTCGTTCTCATAAGACCAAATCATCTGGTCTGCTGCTAATGTTTGTGTATATAATAAAACACGACCGAATTGGCTGGTACCCGCATCAATGTTTTTTAAGTTAGAACTACCAGCGCCATCAGTTCCTGTTAGTGCTAGGTTTGCGTAAATACCGGCTAATACTTGCTTATAAGCTGTTTCATCTTTAAAAAGATCTTCGCTTAAAACAGTTTGATCATCATTAGGTGTAATATTCAAATCATCGGTACAAGATACTAGTGTCACGATAAAAAGACATATCACTCCAATTGTTTTGTGCATTTTAAATTTTGTCTTCATAGTTGTTTTTTTTAAAATTTAATGTTAGCCCCCACCAATACGGTTCTTGGTCTTGGGTATACTACATTATCTATACCTAAAGTAAGTGTAAGGTCTGAGTCGTTATCTGTAACTTCAGGATCTAATCCGCTATAGTTTGTAAGCACAAATACATTTTGTACACCACCCCAGATTCTAACACTTTTAAGCATTTTAGATATATCATTAAAAGTGTATCCTAAAGTTATGTTATCCATCCTTAAAAAAGAAGCATTTTCAACAAAAATATCTGAAATGATAACATCTGCAGTTCTTTGGAAACCAGTATCCAATACGGTTGTTGGAATATTTCCTAATACAGCATTATCTAATAATAATTCGTACTGCGCTCTTGAGGACTGTACGTTATTATAAACATAATTTCCAAGATTAGCCCTTAGGTTGAACGCAAAATCAAAATTCTTATAGAAAACATTTGATTGGAAACCAAAAATAGCATTTGCGCCTGGGTTTTCTTTTACATAACGGTCGTTATCGTTTATAACGTTGTCACCATTTAAATCAGCATAAGCACCTTCAACTGGTGTGCCGTTAGTATCATAAAGTTGTTTAAAAACGTAGAACGAGTTTGGTGCTTCACCTTCTCTGTGGATTTGTATGTTGTTACCAGTTCCACCGCTAATGCCTCCTGTTCTAACGTCTTGCCCAAGTGCTAATTCTTTTATTTCCCTGTCTAACAAGGTGGCATTGAGGTTAAAATCTACTTTCCAATCATCATTTTTAACCACATCAGTATTTACAGAAAATTCTAAACCTTGAATTTGTAATTCTCCGATGTTTTGAATAATACTATTAGAGAAGTTAGCACCATCAGGAACTGCAGCTGTAAATAACAGGTCTGTTGAGTTCTTTTGGAAGAAGTTTAACGAACCAGATACTTTGTTGCCAAATAAGCCATAGTCGATGCCTACTTCCATGGTAGTGGTTTCTTCCCATTTTAAATCTGGATTGATTTCCGAAGCAATTAAAGATTCAATCACTTCATTTCCAAACTGAAATTGAGAATCTCCTCTACCACCTCGGTAGCGATTTAAGAAAATATCTCTTTCAGTAACAGATTGCTGACCCGTGATACCATATCCCAAACGTAATTTTAAGTTTGAAATCGTATTAGAATCTTTCATGAAATCCTCGTCACTAATGGTCCATGCAAAAGCAGCTGCAGGGAAATCTCCCCATTGATTTTCTTTACTAAAACGCGAAGTACCGTCTCGTCTGTAAGTAAGTGTTAAAGCGTATTTGTCATTTAGTGAGAAATTTGCTCTACCAAAGAAACCTATCAAAACAACATCAGGATCTGCGTAAAAATCGTCAACACTTAATGGGTCGGTAATGTTTCTGCCATTTTTACCACTATTTGTAAATCTTTGGTAAGAGTAACCTGCAGTTAAATCTAGACCAATATTGTCTAAATCTTTCTTATAATTTAAATAACCATCAAATAACTCATTGGTTCTTTCTTGAGTGTTTTCTCTAAATTCTCCTTTAAAAAGAATATCTTGATCAGTAGTGGCTTGTAATCTGTCTCTTGTATCAAGACCTTTTGCCTCAGTTCTATCATAACCCAAATTAATTACCGCTTTTAGTTCAGGTAGAAAATGGAATTTATAATCAAAATTTAAATTCCCAAACAATCTATTGGCATCACCTAAATTGGTTCTTTGTAAAAGTTGTGCTACTGGATTGTTAGTTCCGTTAGCTACTTGGTTGCCATTTCTGTGTTGATAGAAGCCGCCAAATGGAGAACTTGGGTCGAATACTGGCTGTGTAGGATCATAGCGCATTGCAGCACCAATTTGTCCTGCATCAGCAAAACGGTTATCCTCAAATGCAAAATTAGCATTTAAACTCACTTTTAAGTGATTGTCAAAAAACGTTGGATTTAGTGCTAAGCTTAAGTTACGTCTCTCAAATTTAGATGTTTTTAATGCACCTTCTTGGTCAACAACACCAAACGTAAACCTCGCCGGCAACACTTTAAATAAAGCACCCTGCATCGTTATATTGTGCTGAGATGATACAGTATTTCTAAAAATTTCATTTTGCCAATTTGTACTAGCATCTCCTAAGAGGCTTGTATCTATCGTTGCACCGTTTATGGGTTGTGATGCTACAAGTTGTCTGTATGCATCAGCTGAAAACACATCAATAGTATTCATCACTTCTCCAAACATAAATTGTGTATCATAAGTCGCACTGAATTTAGACTTACCTTTTTTGGTTACAATAATGATTACACCATTTGAAGCTCGTGAACCATAAATAGCGGTAGCCGAAGCATCTTTTAAAACAGAAAACGAATCAATATCATTAGGGTTAATAGAAGCTAAAACACCTCTAGAACCTGTTACACCATCATTTGAAATTGGTAAACCGTCTATAATTATCAATGGATCGTTGGCGCCATTGATTGATGCGCCACCACGAATTCTAATCTGCGATCCAGAACCTGGAGCACCACTCGTGTTAACACTAACACCAGCAATACGACCATTAATTAAGTTCTCAGGAGTTACAATGTTACCTTTTGTAAAGCCCTCTGAAGTAATAGCCTCAACTGAACCGGTTGCATCTTTTCTGGTAGTAGTACCATAACCAATTACAACTACTTCGTCTAGTTGAGCAGCGTCTTCGGCTAATTGGATGTCTAAAGTTGATTGACCAGAATAAGTGATTTCTTGGGAAGCATACCCAACATAGGAGAACACGATAATGTCTCCATTATTTGCCTCAATCTGATAATTTCCATCAAAGTCTGTGGTGGTTCCAGTAGTTGTGCCTTTTATAATAACATTAACCCCTGGAAGCGGGATGGAAGTGGATTGTTCCGTTACTGTTCCTGTAACAACATTTTGCCCAAATATAAATACGGGCAAAAGCATCATAAAAAACAGTAATGTTTTAGTATTTGTTTTCATACAGTTTTGTTAATTTAAAATGTTTTAATTAGTCAGTTTATATTTTCACTCCTCTTCCTCAAAATTATGTAAAGAAATTGTTAAGGGATAATTTTAGATTACGAAATATTTAACGAAAACGTTTTCGTGTTGACAACTTTTTATTTTTTTTACCCAAAAATGAGAAAACCGTATATTTTGAGTGCAATAAAAAAATCTTTTTCTTTAAAAAATGATGCAATAATTCTTATTTTAGAGCTTGTAAAACGTTATGAAGAAAAAGATAACATTAAAGCAAATAGCAAGAGAGTTAGATGTCTCTGTGTCAACGGTTTCAAAAGCATTAAGCAATAGTAAGGAGATTAGTGAGGATACTACAAAAAAGATACAAGCTTTTGCAAAACTCTATAATTACAAACCCAATAACATTGCGCTTAGTTTAAAAAACAGAAAAACTAAGACCATTGGGATTTTAATTCCTGAAATTGTACATCATTTCTTTTCTACTGTAATTAGAGGGATCGAGCGTGTTGCAAACCGAAGAGGTTATAATGTTATCGTGGGGCTTTCGAACGAATCATTTACCAAAGAGATTATAAACATGGAAATGCTTGCCAATGGGAGTATCGACGGGTTTATTCTATCTATTTCAAAGGAGACGCTCCTTAAGCAAGATTACCATCATTTTAATGCTACAATCAACCAAGGGATGCCCATTGTAATGTTTGACCGCGTGGTTAACGAAGTGGAATGTGATAAGGTTATTGTTGATGATTTTAACGGCGCTGTAAAGGCTGTAAAAAAGCTGATAGAAAATGAATGTAAAAATATAGCTTTGATAACCACGATGGACTATGTAAGTGTTGGTAGACTAAGGACACAAGGCTATCTAGATGCCCTACAAGCGGGTGGTATTGAGGCAGACTCAAATCTTATTTTAAAGATTGACGATAGCTTAGATGTGGAAAATCATATTGAAGTTTTAGAAACCGAAATTGCACATTTTTTTAAATCGAACCCTAGCATAGACGGGGTTTTTGCCGTAAACGAACTTTACGCGGTTACCGCTATGAAAGTGGCCAGAAAATTAGGGCTAAGTATTCCAGATGATATGCAGGTTATTGGCTTTACCGATGGTGTGCTTTCAAAACATGCCACACCAAGTTTAACAACTGTAAGTCAGCACGGTCAAAAAATGGGAGAGCAGTCGGCTAATTTACTGATTGACAGGTTGGAAGCCGAAGAGTCTGAAACTGAGCAATACTTTACAAATAATGAGAAAAAGCGCGATTTTATAAAGATGGTGATTGAAACCGAAATCATAGAAAGAGAATCTACTAAATAGTTTCGTAGCTAAAATCGTGTATTAGGAAAAACAAAATTCTTTTATATCTTTGAATAGAAATCAAGACTTATATTTTCACTTCTCACATAAGTTTTGGTAAGATATACACAAGTATCGCTTATCAAATAGTATTAATTTAATATACTATTTAATGGAAAAGCGTAGATTAAGTTTCTGGCAAATCTGGAACATGAGTTTTGGGTTTTTGGGAATACAGATGGGTTTTGCCCTTCAAAATGCCAATGCCAGTAGAATTCTTCAAATTTTTGGAGCTGATGTTCACGAACTTTCCTGGTTCTGGATAATTGCGCCTTTGATGGGGTTAATTGTTCAACCAATCATAGGACATTATAGCGATAAAACTTGGGGACGATTCGGTAGGCGGAAACCGTATTTTCTAGTTGGAGCAATTCTAGCTTCTATAGGTTTGATATTAATGCCTCGTGCAGATATTTTTATCGCATTTTTGCCCGCTCTTTGGGTAGGTGCAGGTATGTTGATGATTATGGATGCCTCGTTTAATATTGCTATGGAACCATTTCGTGCTTTGGTTGGTGATAATCTAAGAACAGATCAACGTACGTTAGGTTTTAGTGTGCAAACGGCATTAATTGGTTTTGGCGCTGTAATAGGATCATGGTTGCCATATGCTTTGGCGAACTGGTTTGGGGTTTCAAATGAAGCCGAAGCAGGTAAGGTTCCTCTAAACTTGATTCTTTCATTTGCTATTGGAGCTATCATTTTAATAGTTTCTATTTTAATTACAGTAACTACTACCAAAGAATATAGCCCAGAGGAATTAGCAAGCTTTGAAAACGAGGAAGATAAAAACGATTCTATTGAAAAGGAAGCTGAAATAGAGAAATCAAGTTTGCTAGATATCTTTGAAGATTTCAAAAAAATGCCAACAACCATGCGCCAATTAAGTTGGGTGCAATTCTTTTCTTGGTTTGGTCTTTTTGGAATGTGGGTATTTGCTACTCCAGCTATAGCACAACATACTTACGGTTTATCTCATACTGATAGTAGCAGTGCTTTATATCAAGATGCTGGCGATTGGGTGGGTATTTTATTTGGTGTATACAATTTTGTTTCGGCATTTTATGCTTTCGCTTTACCATACATAGCTAAACAAATAGGGAGAAAGAAAACACATTCTGTTTCTTTAATTATTGGTGGTATTGGCTTATTGTCTATCTACATTATGCCAGATAAAAATTGGCTTATTCTTTCTATGGTAGCCGTGGGAATAGCTTGGGCAAGCATTCTGGCGATGCCTTATGCTATTTTGGCAGGTTCAATCTCGCCTAAGAAAATGGGAGTTTATATGGGGATTTTTAATTTCTTCATCGTAATTCCTCAAATTATTAATGCCTTAATTGGCGGTCCGCTTGTTAAATATGCTTATGGTAATCATGCCATTTTTGCTTTAGTAATGAGTGGAGTAAGTTTTTTAATTGCAGCGTCTTTAGTATATAAGGTTAAAGATGTTGACGATGTAATTCAATCATAATAATGAACAAAGTAGGAGTAATATTCGATTTAGACGGTGTTATTGTAGACACTGCTAAATATCATTTTTTAGCTTGGAAAGACCTTGCTGATGAATTGGGTTTTGAGTTTACCGAATCACACAACGAATTACTAAAAGGAGTAAGTCGCGTACGATCTTTGGAAATCTTGCTAGACATAGGTAAAGTTGAACTTTCTGAAGAAAAAAAGCAAGACTATCTAGTAAGTAAAAACGAACATTATCTAGAATATATTTATAAAATGGGACCTGAAGAAATTCTTCCCGGGGCAAGTCAACTTTTAGATGCCTTGGATGCTTTAGGGATACACTACGTTCTAGGTTCTGCAAGTAAAAATGCACCTTTAATTCTAAAGCAGGTAAATCTATTTAATCGATTTGCCGGAATAGTGGATGGCAATAGCGTTTCAAAAGCAAAACCAGATCCAGAAGTTTTTCTAATAGGTGCTCAAAAGCTAAATCTAAAGCCAGAACAATGTGTGGTTTTTGAAGATGCTATTGCAGGTGTTGAAGCTGCAAATAGAGCACATATGATATCGGTAGGTATTGGAGACGCAAAAACACTCCATGAAGCCGATTTTAATTTTAATAATTTAACTGAATTACCCCAGGATTTCTTCACTAAGGTAATTTCAGAAAAAATATCAAATAACAATGAACCAAGATTATATAAAACCAGATAGTTGGTCCATCATAGAAGAAGGGTTTGATGCAAATCGCATTAAATCTTCCGAGAGCTTATTTAGCATTGGTAATGGTGCTATGGGGCAACGTGCCAATTTTGAAGAACAGTACTCTGGTGCTACATTTCAAGGTAGTTATATCGCTGGTGTTTACTATCCCGATAAAACGCGTGTGGGCTGGTGGAAAAACGGATATCCTGAGTATTTTGCGAAAGTGCTAAATGCGCCAAATTGGATAGGCATTAACGTTTTGGTAAACGGTGAATCACTTGATTTAAACACTTGCAAATCAGTTGAGAATTTTAAAAGGGAACTAAACATGAAAGAAGGTTGGCTCTCGAGAAGTTTTAGCGCCACCTTACCAAATGGTATTCAGGTTGAAGTATTCACAAAGCGATTTTTGAGTTTGGATTTAGATGAGGTTGGCATCATAAATTATGAAGTAACACCTTTAAATGCTGATGCTGAAATTGTTTTTCAACCGTATTTAGATTCTGGTATTACTAATGAAGATACCAACTGGGATGATAAATTTTGGGACACCACCCATGTCAGTCATTTAAACAATCAGGCGTTTATTGAGGCAAAAACTATGAAAACGGATTTCCATACCTGTACGTTTATGGAATCGAAAGTTTATATTTCCAATAAGCCAATTATAGTTGAACATAATGTTACCGCAGACTCAAATCATGTATCGTTTAGTTATGCTTACCCTGTAAAGAAAGGGGAAATATATAGTATTCAAAAATTTGGTGGTTATACTGTAGATAGGTATCACGACAAATCTAAATTAGTCAAAGCCGCAAAACAAGCGTTGAAGACAGCTACTAAAAAAGGGTTTCATCAATTATTGGAAGGGCAAAAGAAAGCTTGGGCTAATATTTGGGAAATGGCAGATATTACCATTGATGGTGATGTAAAAGCACAACAAGGTATTCGCTTTAATATTTTTCAACTTAATCAAACTTATCTAGGTAAAGACTCTAGGTTAAACATTGGTCCAAAAGGGTTTACTGGCGAAAAGTATGGTGGCAGTACCTATTGGGATACCGAAGCCTATTGTATTCCTTTTTATATGGCCACTAAAAATCAAAATGTTGCACGAACGCTTTTAGAATATCGTTACAATCATTTAGAAAAAGCCATTGAAAATGCCGAAAAATTAGGTTTTAAAAATGGTGCGGCTTTGTATCCAATGGTAACGATGAATGGGGAGGAGTGCCATAATGAATGGGAAATTACATTTGAGGAAATTCATAGAAATGGGGCAATTGCATTTGCTATTTATAACTATCATCGTTTTACAGGAGACTACAGTTACATTCCAGAAAAAGGACTGGAAGTATTAATAGGTATCGCTCGCTTTTGGCAGCAACGTGCCACATACTCCAAAGACAAAAGCAAGTATGTTATCCTTGGGGTAACAGGTCCAAATGAGTATGAAAACAACGTGAATAACAATTGGTATACTAACTATTTAGCAAAATGGTGTATTGATTATACACTTGAGCAAATTGAAAATGTTGAAGAAGCATATGCTTCTGATTTTGCAAGAATTGCAAAAAAAGTAAAGCTTACCAAAAAGGAACTGGCACTTTGGAAAGCGGTTTCAGATAATATGTATTTTCCATATTCTGAAAAGCATCAAGTGTACTTACAGCAAGATGGATTTTTGGATAAAGAATTAATCTCAGTTGAAGATTTACCAAAATCGGAAAGACCAATAAACCAAAAATGGAGTTGGGACAGAATATTACGGTCACCATATATAAAACAGGCTGATGTATTGCAAGGGTTCTACTTTTTTGAGGATCAATTTACAGAAGAATCATTGGAACGTCATTTTGATTTTTATGAACCATTTACAGTTCATGAAAGCTCACTGTCACCCTGTGTACACAGTATTCAAGCTGCAAAATTGGGTAGAATGGAGCAAGCCTATACCTTCTACTTAAGAACCTCAAGATTAGATTTAGATGATTATAACCACGAGGTGCATGAAGGATTACATATTACATCTATGGCTGGCACATGGATGAGTATTGTAGAAGGCTTTGGTGGGATGCGGGTTAAGGATGGCAAGCTCTCTTTTTCTACAAAAATCCCAAAGCAATGGAAAGGCTATTCTTTTAAAGTGAATTTTAGAGATCATGTACTAAAAGTAAATGTTACCCAAGAACAGACTTATTTTGAAATGTTATGTGGTGAAGAATTAGAGATTTTATGTAATGATAAACCTTTGGTTCTGGAAAGTAATGTATTAAAAGCAGTGAGTTAAAAAATAAATTGTAAAAATAAAACTATTAGTATGAAATCATTTTTCATTATAAATATGATGTTGCTGTTGTCGCTATTCAATTGCAGTAACGCTCAAGAGTTCCAATCGCCAAATGGAGACTTTACTATGCGCTTTTCACTGGAAAATGATGGACAACCAACATACCAATTATCATATAAAAACCAAGAAGTGGTTAAACCAAGTCACTTAGGTTTAGAGTTGAAGGATGATAAGAAATCATTGTTAGATGGGTTTACAATCGTAGATACATCAACATCAACGTTTGATGAAACTTGGACGCCAGTTTGGGGTGAGGAAAGCCAAATTAGAAATCATTATAATGAATTAGCGATAAGCTTAAAGCAAAAAGAAACGGATAGACTAATGCTAATTCGATTCAGATTATTTGACGAAGGCTTAGGGTTCCGATATGAATTCCCTCAACAGGATAATCTCGTGTACTTCATGATCAAAGAAGAGAAATCTCAATTCGCTATGACAGGTGATCACACAACATTTTGGATTCCTGGAGATTACGACACCCAAGAATACGATTATACAAAGTCAAAATTATCAGAAATTAATGAGAAGTTTGATGATGCGGTTACTGGAAATGCATCGCAAGAACAGTTTTCAAAAACTGGGGTGCAAACGGCGCTGATGATGAAAACAGATTCAGGTTTATATATTAATCTACACGAAGCAGCATTGATAAATTACTCTTGTATGTCTCTTGATTTGGATGAAGAAACTATGGTTTTTGAGTCACACTTAACGCCAGATGCACAAGATAATAAAGCGTACATGCAAGCACCCTGTAATTCGCCTTGGCGTACTATTATGGTAAGTGATGATGCTCGGGATATTTTGGCTTCTAGAATGACATTGAATTTAAACGAACCTTGTGCCATAGAGGATACATCTTGGATAAAACCTGTAAAGTACATCGGTGTGTGGTGGGAAATGATTACTGGTAAAAGTTCTTGGGCTTATACAGATGAATTACCTGCGGTTCAGTTGGGTTTTACCGATTATTCAAAGGTGAAACCAAACGACACACATGCTGCCAACAATACCAAGGTAAAACGCTATATCGATTTTGCATCAGAACATGGATTTGATGGTGTTTTAGTTGAAGGTTGGAACGAGGGTTGGGAAGACTGGTTTGGGAAATCCAAAGATTACGTGTTCGATTTTGTGACGCCATACCCCGATTTTGATGTTGAAGAAATTCATAAATACGCAAAATCAAAAGGCGTAAAAATGATTATGCATCACGAAACGTCGGGTTCTACAAGAAACTACGAACGCCACATGGACAAAGCTTATAAATTTATGAAAGACAACGGTTATGATGCCGTAAAAAGTGGCTATGTTGGCAACATAATTCCTAGAGGCGAACACCATTACAGCCAGTACATCATCAATCACTACCAATATGCTATTGAAAAAGCAGCGGATTATGAAGTGATGGTAAATGCTCATGAAGCGGTGCGACCCACAGGAATTTGCAGAACTTATCCAAATTTAATAGGAAATGAATCTGCCAGAGGAACAGAGTTTCAAGCGTTCGGGGGTTCTAAACCCAATCATGTAACTATTCTACCTTTTACAAGATTAATAGGAGGTCCCATGGATTATACACCTGGTATTTTTGAAATGGACATCAGCAAGCTTAATCCAAATAACAATTCCCATGTAAATAGTACACTTGCAAATCAATTAGCACTGTATGTTACGATGTATTCTCCATTACAAATGGCAGCGGACTTACCAGAACATTATGAACAATTTATGGACGCATTTCAATTTATAAAAGATGTAGCTATAGATTGGGATAAGAGCATTTATCTAGAAGCAGAACCTGGGGATTACTTAACCATTGCCCGTAAAGAAAAAGGGGCAAGTAGTTGGTTTATTGGAAATGTTAATGGCACCACACCAAGAACATCAAATATCAAACTAGATTTCTTGGAAAAGGGCAAAACGTATAAAGCAACTATTTATGCTGACGCTAAAGATGCGCACTATAAAACTAATCCGCAGGCTTATACTATAAAAACCAAGAATGTTACGAGTAAATCTAAATTATCACTCTGGTCTGCTCCCGGAGGTGGTTTTGCTATTAGTTTAGAAGAAGTGAAATAAAAAGCCATTAATATGAAAGCTTACACAAAACATCAAACAACGACAAAACAGCTAATTTTTGTTGGGTTACTGTGCGTATTTACTATAACTTTATCATGTAAAAAGCAAACCAGTATGGCAACAGATGAAGATGGTGCAACAAATGCAATAGTTGAGAAAAATGATATTCAACGCATTGAGCCATTAAACTGGTGGGTAGGATTTAAAAACCCATCGTTACAGTTATTGGTACACCAACCAAATATTTCAGAATGGACTCCCAACATTTCATACCAAGGTGTTTCCATTGAAAAGGTGCACAAAGCCGATAGTCCAAATTATCTGTTTATAGATTTAAACATTGCAGAAACCACAAAACCAGGTCAATTTAACATTGTTTTCAAAAAAGAGAATAGTGAGGATTTAATTCATACTTATGAATTAAAACCAAGACAGAAGCCTGCCGATGATTTTATTGGTTTTGATAGCTCAGACGCTATTTATTTAATCACTCCCGATAGGTTTGCAAATTCAAATCCAGAAAATGATATTATGAAATCCATGAAGGATACTAGTTTAGATAGAACTGATGGCTACGCAAGACACGGTGGAGATATTAAGGGCATTACAAATAATTTGGATTATATTCAAGACTTAGGATTTACTGCAATTTGGCCATGTCCGTTGCTAACTAACGATATGCCACAAGGGTCTTATCATGGTTATGCGATTACAGATTATTATGAAATTGATCCTCGTTTTGGAACCATGGAGGATTATTTGGAATTATCATCCGAACTATCAGAAAAAGGCATGAAGTTAATTATGGATCAGGTGGCTAACCATTGTGGCGTAGAACATTGGTGGATGAAAGATTTTCCATTTAAAGATTGGATAAACCACCAGGAACATTATGAGAATAATTATGAGAATTGGGAGGGGAGCAAGGCGATTAAAACTAATCATAGGAGAACAACTAATCAAGATATCTATGCTTCCAAAAGTGATAAAAGAAACATGAATGAAGGCTGGTTTGTTTCTGCTATGCCAGATTTAAACCAGCGCAATCCATTTATGGCAAACTATACCATCCAAAATAGTATTTGGTGGATTGAAACTGCAAATCTTGGTGGTATTCGTCAAGATACTTATCCTTATCCTGATAAAGATTTTATGAGTCGTTGGGCGGGAGAAATCATGAATGAGTATCCAAATTTTAATATTGTTGGTGAGGAGTGGACGAGCAATCCACTACTGATTGCCTATTGGCAAGAGGGAAATGCTAATAAAGATGGCTATAATTCCAATTTGAAATCCCCAATGGATTTTGCGATGCAGGAAAAAATTGTAAAAGGTATAAATGAAGATGAAGCATGGAGTACAGGGCTTATTGAAATTTATAGGGCATTAGCCAACGATTTTATTTATGCGAGTCCAAAGGATATTATGGTGTTTCCTGATAACCATGATATGAGTCGGATTTTTACGCAATTGCATGGTAATATAACACATACGAAAATGGCATTAAGTTATATTTTGACATTACCTAGAATACCTCAAATATATTATGGTACTGAAATTTTAATGCACGATTTTGATAAACCTGGAGACCATGGTTTGATTAGAAGCGATTTTCCTGGAGGTTGGCAAGGTGATGCGATAAATGCATTTACAGGCGAAGGATTAAGTTACGAGCAAAAAGACATGCAGTCCTTTCTTAGAAAAATATTGAACTATAGAAAAGGAAGTAAGGCAATTCATGAAGGGAAAACAGTTCATTTTGCACCAGAGGATGCAGTATACGTACTTTTCAGAATTGAAGGAGATGAAACCGTAGTGCACATCATGAATAAAAATGATGCTCCTGTTGAGTTAGAATTAAGCAGATTTGAAGAAGTAGGATTAGAAGGAAAAACCTTGAAAAATATTACAACTGATGCTGAGGTGGTTTGGAAAGATAAATTTGTTTTAAAAGAAAAAGGTACAACCCTTTTAACAACAAAATTATAGACATTCATGGATGCTAAGCGCTATTGTCTTTTATTGTTGATCGCTTCTTTTTTGTCGTGTAAAAACACATCACAAAATGAACATAAAGAGAGTTTAGGAAGGGTTGATAAAAACTTTCAACCATATAGTAACGCTCAACTATCAAGTGGAAAACTAATGCGGTTGGATAGCTTTCCTTCAAAATATGTTACACCAAGACCTGTAGATGTTTGGTTACCAGAAAACTATTCTGAAGATAAAAAGTATGCAGTCTTGTATATGCATGATGGACAAATGCTGTTTGATGCTACGTCTACATGGAATAAACAAGAATGGAAAGTAGATGAATGGGCCTCAAAATTGATGAATGAAGGCAAAACAAAGAACTTTATTGTTGTGGCCATACATAATATTAAGGAAGAGCGTTGGCAAGATTTATTTCCAGAAAAGGCATTTGCCAATTTATCTGATGAGAATAAAACGCTTATAAATCAGCAAAAAAATCATATTAAACAAGGCAGTAAGCTTAATGGTGATAACTATTTAAAATTTCTGGTTGAAGAAATAAAACCAATAGTTGATTCTGAATTTTCAGTTTATAAAAACAAAGAAAACACCTTTGTAATGGGATCAAGTATGGGTGGTTTAATGAGCATGTATGCCATTTGCGAATACCCTAATGTGTTTGGTGGAGCATCCTGCATGTCTACACACTGGCCAGGAGCGCAACCTATTGAAGATAATTCATTACCGAAGGCAATATTAAGCTATTTAGAAAATAAGTTGCCCAATCCTTCAAACCATAAAATTTACTTTGACTACGGTACGGAAACGTTGGATGCTTTTTATCCACAATATGCGCCAATGGTTAACCGTATTTTAATATCGAATGGGTATTCTGAAGAAAATTATAAAAATGAAAAATTTGAAGGTGCAGATCATTCCGAAAACTCTTGGAACAAAAGATTAAATGTGCCTTTAACATTTTTACTAGGTCAACACTAAAATGAAAAAAAACATATACATTTTAATAGCATTGATGATGGTCGGATTAAGCTGTACAAAAGAAAAGAAGGAAGTTACAACAAAAGTAAGCGACATTAAAATAGCCAAAAAAAAACATGTAGTATATCAAGTCTTTACACGTCTATTTGGCAACACCAATGCCACCAACAAACCTTGGGGAACTATTGAAGAAAACGGCGTTGGTAAATTTAACGACTTTACTGAAAAGGCGTTAAGTGAAATTAAGGATTTAGGCGTGAGCCATATTTGGTATACCGGTGTGCCACACCATGCTTTAATTAACGATTACACAAAATACGGTATTACAAACGACGACTCAGATGTGGTGAAAGGTAGGGCAGGTTCACCTTATGCCGTAAAGGATTATTACAATGTGAATCCAGATTTGGCCGTAAACATTGAAAATAGATTACAGGAGTTTGAAGCTCTTATTAAACGCACACATAAGGTAGGAATGAAAGTCATTATTGATATTGTACCAAATCATGTGGCTAGAAATTACAGAAGTATTTCAAAACCTGAAGGCGTAAAGGATTTTGGGGAAGATGATGATGTTTCTGTCATGTATCATAAAAACAACAATTTTTATTACAATCCTGATGAAGCGTTCCAAGTGCCTGAATGGAAAAACGGGTATTCTCCTTTAGGTGAGGAAAAACATCCTCTTGAAGATAATGAATTTCCAGAGCAACCAGCAAAATGGACAGGTAATGGGTCACGCCTATCGCAACCAGATATGAACGATTGGTATGAAACCGTAAAGGTGAATTATGGAATATCACCTGACGGCAGGAAAGATTTTGATGAATTGCCTGAGGGATTTGAACATAAAGATTATAAACTTCATTTTGATTTTTGGAAGGATAAGGATGTGCCAGATTCATGGATTAAGTTCAAGGATATTGCATTGTATTGGCTAGAAAAAGGTGTGGATGGATTCAGATACGATATGGCGGAAATGGTACCTGTTGAGTTTTGGAGTTTTATGAATTCATCTATAAAAATGAAAAATCCAGAAGCCTTTTTACTGGCTGAGGTTTACAATCCATCGCTGTATAGAGACTATATCAAAAAAGGGAAAATGGATTATCTATATGACAAAGTTCAGCTGTATGATACTATTAAACACATAATGCAAGGTCATGGAAAAACTGATAACATTCCCCCAATTCTTGATGACTTAAAAGATATTGAACATCACATGTTACATTTTTTAGAAAATCATGACGAGCAGCGTATCTCAAGCGCTGATTTTGCAGGAAATGCTGAAAAAGGTAAGCCTGCTATGGTGGTTTCGGCAACTTCAACAACGTCGCCTACTATGATTTATTTTGGTCAGGAAGTAGGGGAAGATGGTTCTGAAAATGCAGGTTTTGGTACGCCAACGAGAACATCAATTTTCGATTATGTGGGCGTGCCTGCTCATCAACGTTGGGTAAATAATAAGCAATTTGATGGTGGACAATTATCGGAGCATGAGAGGCATTTAAGGGATTTCTATAAAAGGCTTTTAAACTTCACAATTAATAGTGAAGCCTTGGTAGGTGCATATCAAGATATCCATCAATTCAACAGGGGAAATACGGAGAATTATACAGATAAAGTATTGTCATTTGTACGTTGGAGCAATAATGAGAAATTAATTATTGTTTCAAATTTTGATGATGATAATAGTTACAAGTTTGATTTGAAACTTCCGAAAGCTGTTATTGAAAGCTGGGAATTGACTAACGGTGATTATCAAGTTGAAGACCAATTGTACAATACATTTAAGTCTACTTTAAAGGTTGAAAACGGATGGGGTAGTATTAAAATTAAAGTTAAACCGCTTGAGTCTTTTATCTTAAAATTGAAATAAAACCATGAAGAAATACATAGTCATTTCATTACTAGTTTTAGTTTTTTTTAGTTGTGAAAACAAAAAAGAAGTCCCGGTAGAAAAACCTGAAACACCGTTTGTTTGGGAAGGTGCAAATATTTATTTTTTATTAACGGATAGATTTAACAATGGAGATCCATCAAATGATGTAAACTTCAACAGGACTTTAGAAACTGGAAAGCTTCGAGGGTTTGAAGGCGGAGACATTAAAGGTGTTACCCAAAAAATTAAGGAAGGTTATTTTACCAATTTAGGCATAAATGCCATTTGGATGACCCCAATTGTAGAGCAAATACACGGCGGTACTGATGAGGGCACAGGATTGACTTATGGTTTTCATGGGTATTGGACAAGCGATTGGACGTCAATTGATCCTAATTTTGGTACACGAGAGGATTTAAAAGCTTTAGTTGAAACGGCACATAAAAATGGTATCCGCATTTTATTAGATGCTGTTATAAACCACACAGGGCCAGTTACAGAAAAAGATCCATTATGGCCTGAAACTTGGGTGCGAACTGAACCCCAATGCGATTATCAATCCTATGAAAATATGGTGACTTGTACCTTGGTTAAAAATCTTCCTGATATCCGTACTGAAAGCAATGATGCCGTAGAGTTGCCACAACAACTTACCGAAAAATGGAAAGCAGAAGGCAGATATGAACAAGAGGTTGCAGAATTAGATGCGTTTTTTAAAAGAACGGGACATCCAAGAGCACCACGGTTTTACATTATGAAATGGCTTAGCGATTACATTATCGATTTTGGAATTGATGGCTATCGCGTAGATACCGTAAAACATACCGAGCCTTATGTATGGCAAGAATTTAAGGAAGTTTGTGATAAAGCCTTTGCTGAATTTAAAACGAATAATCCAGATAAAGTTTTAGATGATAATGACTTCTATTTAGTTGGTGAAGTGTATAATTATGGTATTTCTGCTAAAACCGCGTTTGACTTTGGAGATAAAAAAGTCAATTATTTTGATAAGGCTTTTGATGGGCTTATCAATTTTGAAGCGAAATGGAACGCAGCGCAAATGCCAATTGATGAATTCTTCAAGAAATACTCAGATATTCTAAATACAGATTTAAAAAGCTATAGTGTTTTAAATTATTTAAGTTCCCATGACGATGGGCAGCCTTTTGATCCATCCCGAGAAAAACCTTATGAAACCGCAACGAAGTTGTTATTATGCCCTGGAGCGTCACAGGTGTATTATGGTGATGAATCTGCACGTTCGCTTGTTATTGAAGGTACGCAAGGAGATGCAACTTTACGTTCTTTTATGAACTGGACCGAATTAGAAAAAAATAAAGCTATCCTACAACATTGGCAGAAGTTAGGTCGATTCAGAGCAAGCCACCCAGCAGTTGGAGCTGGTATCCATAAAATGATATCTAAAGAGCCTTATGTGTTTGGTAGGACGTTTGTAAAAGACGATTTTAAAGATGAAGTTTTAATCGCTTTAGCTTTGCCTAAAGGCGAAAAAACGATTGACGTTACAGCTGTTTTTTCTGATGAAGATGAATTATTCGATGCGTATTCTAATAGAATAGTAAACGTTGTCGACGGTAAGGTTACACTGAATACTCCTTATGAGGTGATACTCTTAGAAAAAATTAATTAGTACTTTTATTTAGATTTTAATAAGACACTCGTTTTTAAGTTGCCATTATAAGTTATTACCATTTTGGCAGTATCATTCTTTGTATCGCCAAGATACTTTACTTTCAATTGTAAGTCTTGTTTGTTTTTAATCAGTTTTAAACTGTAATCATCAAGAAGTTGAAATGTATCAGCGTGTTCACCTTCAATGATTATTGAGTTGATAAAGCACCCTGAATTGCCTCCTTTGTTTTTAATTTTTATAGATGCTTCTTTACCAACAGGGACACATTCGGTTTCAGAATGTTTTAGTTCGCTAGGGATAATACTACTTCCCTTAGGCGCATCACTATTATAAACTTCCATGTTGTGTTGACGGCCACCGCCTCTTTTGGGAGAGCCTCCTGCGATATATATGCCATTTCCCGAAACAATAGCTTGCGTGCCATGTCTTGGATAATGCATATCAGCTTTTCTAGACCACGCTTCGGTTTTAAGATTGTAAGCTTCAACTAATTTGTAGGCTGGCCCTTTTTTAGCGCCTTCACCACCCATTACAAACAATTCATTACTAAAGAGCGCCACACTTGGTGCTGCCCTTGGTGTCGGTAAGGGATAGTTCAAATGAGTCCAACGATTTGTTTTAAAATCATAAACATCAACAGGAGCAATTAAAGGTTTAAATACACCACCCTCTCCTCCTGAATGTCGACCACCAAGTGCATAAATTTTGTTATCTGCCACAACACAACTAAAATGGTCTCTGGCATGTGGCGCATTTTCTAGAACCGTCCAACTATTGGTTTTAGGATTATATACATCAAACCAATTTACATAACCGCCATTATGTCCTTTGGTATTGCCTCCAACCAAATAAAATTTATCATTATATAAGGCTAAACCAGCACCACCGCGACGTCTGTCTTTTGGTATTTCAGGACCTTTAATCCACATTTTTGTAGGTGGAAAATAAAGCCAAATGTGGTCTGCTGGAATCTCATTGGGAAATGTATTGGTTTTAAAACTGCCAATTACCCAAATAAACCCCTCGTAAAATGTGGCTTGAAAATGATTAAATTCTTTTGGTGCATTGCCGCCTTGAGACCATGTGTCTGTTTCAAAATTATAAACATCAAGTCGTTGTGCTTGCTCTCGTCCTCCAAACATGATGAATCTGTCACCTGCCTGAACAAAAGAGCATTCATGTCTAGCTACGTAATTTTCACTTTCATTTTTATCAATCCATTGGTCGGTTTGCGCATTGATATGCGGGCTTAAGCAAATTAGTAAAGTTGTAAAAAAATAAAGAAAGGATGTTTTAAAATGCTCCATTGTAAAACCTAAAATATACAAGCTTAAATGTAGTGAATTGTTTAAAGCTAGAATTAAGAAAATGATTATTCATGATAAAAACTATATTGATGTCATTTTTTTATGAATTGTTTTTTAATTTGGACAAAATTCTAAACCAACTATTTAAACCATTCAAAGTAAAATTATTTAAAATGAAGTATTATTCCGTTTTTTTCTTTCTATTCTGTCTTAGTGTATTTGCCCAAAATGTTACCGTTGAAGGCGAATTAAAGCAGTGGCATAAAGTAACGCTTAGTTTTGAAGGTGAAGAACTGCATGAGTATGATGCGGATAATCCCTTTTTGAATTATCGGTTGAATGTTATTTTTAAAAATAACGGAAGAATATTTACAGTTCCAGGGTTTTTTGCTGCCGATGGTAATGCTGCTGAAACCAGCGCTTCATCTGGAAAAATCTGGAAAGTAAGATTTGTGCCTGATGCTATTGGAGAATGGGAATACGAAGTGTTTTTTAGATACGGAAAAAATATAGCATTAAGTGACGATATTTACGAAGGTGAAGCTGTTGGTTTTCATGGTATGAAAGGTAGTTTTAGCATTGAAGAATCAACAGGAGAGACATCAATATTTAGGCAAAAAGGTAGATTAATTTATGATGGCACAACTTACGCTGCACATGCTGATACCAAAGCCCCTTTTTTAAAGGGAGGTGCTGGTAGTCCAGAGAATTTTTTAGCATACCATGAGTTTGACCAAACACCAGCGTCTCATAAATATGAAGCGCATACTAAGGATTGGAATACTGGCGACCCAACATGGCAAAACGGTAAAGGAAAATCGATTATTGGGGCTCTAAATTATCTGGCTTCTAAGGGTATGAATTCTGTATATTTTTTAACAATGAATGTTCAAGGTGATGGTGACGACGTTTGGCCTTGGACGGATATGAATGAGCGCTATCGTTTTGATTGCAGCAAATTGGATCAATGGGAAAAGGTTTTTGATCACATGGATGATTTGGGAATAGTGTTGCACATTATTACCCAAGAAACAGAAAATGAACTGCTGCTAGATATTGGTGAGTTAAAAACACAACGTAAGCTTTATTATAGAGAAATGATTGCAAGGTTTTCTCATCACTTAGGCGTGATTTGGAATTTAGGTGAAGAAAATGGTTATCAAACCTGGTCGCCAAAAGCACAAAACGATGCTGATAGAAAGGCAATGGCGCGCTACATTAAAACTAACGATCCTTATAAAAATTTGGTAGTAATACATACGCATGCAGTGGCTTATGCACAAGATCATATTTTAAATCCGTTGTTGGGAGATCAATACATAGACGGTATTTCGATGCAAATACAAAAGCCCGAAGATGTAAATTATACGACCAAAAAATGGATTAAAAAGTCCAAAGATTTTAATAAACCATGGGTGGCGTTTTTAGATGAAATTGGGCCAGCACATACTGGATCAAAACCTGATGCCGATGACCCTAATCATGATAGTATGAGGTCTAATGTGCTTTGGGGTAACCTAATGGCTGGTGGCGCTGGTGTAGAGTGGTATTTTGGTTATAAATATGATCATAATGATTTAAAATGTGAAGATTGGCGTTCTAGAGACATCCTCTGGAATCAAACAAGACATGCGTTAGATTTTTTTAAAACTTATTTGCCATACGAGGATATGGTGGCTGCAGATGATTTAACAGAAAACAAATCAGATTATATTCTCGCTAAAAAAGGAGAGGTTTATGCCATTTACCAACCTAATGCGGAACCATTAAAATTGAATCTAACAGGAGTTTCGGGTAAATTTAATGTGCGATGGTACAACCCAAGATTAGGAGGGGATTTAAAGAAAGGTAAAGTGAAATCTGTTACAGCTGGCAAGCTAGTTTCATTAGGTATGCCACCAGAAAAAACGGGGGATTGGGTAGCCTTGGTTACAAACAAATCAAAAGAAACTAGAATTAATGAGGTCTCAGAAGCATCTGTAGTTTTAAACGCTCTATCGGATTTTCAAATCATTGAAGGGGATGTTAGTTATTATAAGGACAAAAGAAATAAAGCTTTAGCGATAAATGCTTCCAAAGAAGAACAAAGAAAAGGATTTGCTAGTGCAAAAACCACATTTAATGGTGAAACGGGCATGTATAAGTTACTGCTAAATGCGATGGCAGAACAAGATGGAGAATCAAGCTATACCATTAGTATCAATAAAACATTGGCAAAAACCGTCACAAATCCTCAGGTTAGTGAATCATTCAAAAGGGTAGAACTCAATTTTGGAACACTGTATCTTAAAACAGGAGATGTAATTACCATAACATCCAATGCGCATTCAAACGGTAGACTTCCAGAAAAAGGAGGAACCGCATGGTCTAGAGGTAGATGGAATGCGCTATCATTTTTTGAATCTGACATTCTGAAACATGAGGATTTACAAAACGCTACTGCATTTGAAGCACATGAAAACAATATTGAGGTAGAAGCGGAAGACTTTCATTTCAACACAAATAATAATAGTCCAAGAAAATGGTACGTTAGAAAAGCAAATGAACATGCACCATTGCTCAATATTGATGACCATACTGCAAATGCTAGTGGGGAAGCTTACATTGAAGCCTTGCCGGATACAAGAGTAGTTCATAAAGATAAACTGGTTAGAGGCGAAAATTTTTATCCTATACCTGGAGCCGGAGGAGTTGTAGCCTATAAAGTCAGCATTAAAACTCCTGGAAAATATTATGTTTGGGTAAAAGCGTTTTCTAGTGGGGCAGAAGATAACGGAATTCATGTTGGATTAGATGGACACTGGCCAGAAAGCGGACAAAGAATTCAATTATGTAAGGGAAAGCATAATTGGACTTGGTCCTCCGCTCAACGTGTACCAGAGAATCACTGTGGCACACCAAATACCAATTATCTTGACATCAAAGAAGCAGGTGAGCATATTATAATGTTTTCAATGCGCGAAGATGGTTTTGAGTTGGATAAATTCCTTTTAACAACAGACGCCCAATATAAACCTGAATAGATGCTTTTCTACTAACAAATATCTTCAAAATAGAACGTTAATACGTTTTTTTTCTGTTCTTAATTTCGTTACATTTGGCGACAATTAAAAACAAGAATAGACTATGAGATTAATTAAATTATCAATTTTAGCAATTGTTGTAAGTATTGCTTCGTGTCAGAGTAAACCAGGTAAAATAACTAAAGCCGATTTAAAAACTGAGAAAGATTCAGTAAGTTATGCTGCTGGACTTCAAATAGGAGAAATGGTTAATGCTAACTTTATCGAAATAGATAACGATAAATTCTTAGCAGGATATATGCAAATTCTTGATTCTGCAGAGGTTTATTTGGATGATGAAACTCGCCAATCGATTATACAAAGTTATATGCAGAAAAATAGGACTGCAATAATGGCAAAGCAACAGGCGATGAATGCAAAAAAAGAGGAAAAAAGAAAGAAAGAGTTAGAAGTAAAGTTTGCTGCTAATAAGGAAGAAGGTGAGAAATTCTTAAAAGAAAACGTTGCTAATGAAGGTGTAATGACAACCGATAGTGGATTACAGTATATTGTACTGAAAGAAGGTGATGGAGATAAACCAACCACTGCAGACAGAGTTAAAGTACATTACCATGGTACTTTAATTGACGGTACTGTGTTCGATAGTTCTGTTGATAGAGGAGAGCCAACAGAATTTGGTATTACACAAGTGATTCCTGGATGGACAGAAGGGCTACAGTTAATGAGTGAAGGTGCAAAATATAAGTTTTTTATTCCGCAGGAATTAGCTTATGGTGCTAACCCAAGACCAGGTGGGGAGATTAAGCCTTTTTCAATGTTAATTTTTGAAGTGGAATTATTAGAGATCTTAAACAAATAAAATTTTTTCTAAATTTTTAATAAATAAAAAACAGGAGGCTATATGCTTCCTGTTTTTTTTGTTTATATTGAATTAAATACGTTTAAAATATGACGCACAAAGCAGGTTTTGTAAACATTATTGGTAACCCAAATGTGGGTAAATCCACATTGATGAATGCGTTTGTTGGCGAAAAACTTTCGATTATTACTTCAAAAGCGCAAACCACACGCCATAGAATTTTAGGGATAGTTAATGGTGATGATTTTCAAGTAGTGTTAAGTGATACTCCAGGAATAATTAAACCAGCTTATGAGTTACAGGCCTCTATGATGGATTTTGTGAAATCTGCCTTTGAAGATGCCGATGTTTTAATTTATATGGTCGAAATTGGAGAACAAAATCTCAAGGATGAAGCCTTCTTTAAAAAAATAACCAATGCAAAAATACCAGTACTTCTTTTGCTAAATAAAATTGATACTTCTAATCAAGAACAATTAGAAAATCAGGTGCAGCTTTGGGCAGAAAAGGTGCCAAATGCAGAAATTTTTCCTATTTCAGCATTGCAAGGTTTCAACGTAAAAGAAGTGTTTAACCGTATTCTAGATTTACTACCGGAATCTCCTCCATTTTATCCAAAAGACCAGCTCACAGATAAGCCAGAACGTTTCTTTATTAATGAAAAAATTAGAGAAAAAATACTGCTTCATTATAAAAAGGAAATTCCTTATGCTGTTGAAATAGAAACCGAAGAATTTTTTGAAGAAGAAACTATAATTAGAATACGATCTGTTATCATGGTTGAACGTGAAACCCAAAAAGGTATCATTATAGGGCATAAAGGAAGTGCGCTAAAGCGTGTAGGCGTAGAGGCAAGAAAGGATTTAGAAGTGTTTTTTGGCAAGCAAATTCACTTGGAATTGTATGTGAAAGTGAATAAAAATTGGCGTAGTAATCAAAACCAGTTGAAGCGTTTCGGTTATAATAATAATAAGTAATGGTGCATCTAACGCTTTAAATTTAAACTATAATAATTACTTTTTGATTAGGTAACCTTTAGTTAACCTAAAAAATTAATATTTGTAAGTCTCAAAAAGTTAGTTTGGGTTAGTTAGTTTTTAAAGCTTTGGTTGATCCCCCTCAATTAAGGCTTTTTTTGTTGTAATACATTGTCCATTACATCCCTAAGCTGTATCATTTCTTTTTTACTAGAGTCTCTACCTATTCTGCCAGCGAAGTATAGAACAAACCAAATAATCACCATAAGTACCATAAGGCTTACTTGTATCATAAAGTCAGATTTTAAACTCCAGTTGGTATACGCCCAAATCCCAATAGCTATAAAAAGCGATGCTACTACAAAATGCAAAAACATAAACATGGTCCACACTGTCGGGTTTGGGCCATATAAACCATGTAATAAACTAGAACTTTGGTCAACCTCGTCAATCTCCAAATGTAGTTGGGGCGACCAAAAATGCTGGTCTTTCTTCGGGTATTTTATAAAAACATGATTATCAATTCTAGTGATGGTAAAGTCGGTTTGAGATGCTTTTAAATCTTCAAACCGCTTTAAAACCGTTTCGTTGTTTTCATTCAATTCAATTTTAAAGCGCGGCCTTAAAACAATGTCGTTAGTAGTTGGCATAATGTTTAGTTTGCTTCGTTAAATTACTGTTTTTTCTTCAATTTTATATAGTACCTTTGCACCCAATTAAAGAAGCATGGGAAATATAGTTGCTATAGTAGGAAGACCAAATGTTGGAAAGTCAACGTTTTTTAATCGTTTGATACAAAAACGAGAAGCTATTGTTGATGCAGTTAGTGGTGTGACTAGGGACAGGCATTATGGGAAAACCGATTGGAATGGAAGAGAGTTTTCCCTAATTGATACCGGTGGTTATGTTAAAGGAAGTGATGATGTTTTTGAAGCCGAAATTGATAAACAAGTGGAGCTTGCTATTGATGAAGCAGATGCCATAATTTTCATGGTGGATGTAGAAACTGGTGTTACAGGGATGGACGAAGATGTAGCGCGATTACTTCGTAAAGTTACAAAACCAGTTTTTTTGGTGGTGAACAAGGTTGATAACGGAAAACGTGCCGAAGATGCTGTAGAGTTTTATGCATTAGGATTAGGAGATTACTACACCGTAGCCAGTATTAACGGAAGTGGTACAGGAGACTTACTAGATGCGCTAGTTGAAGCACTACCAGAAAAAGAAGAAGTAATTGAAGAAGACTTACCACGTTTTGCTGTGGTTGGTCGACCAAATGCAGGGAAATCGTCATTTATAAATGCTCTAATTGGAGAAGATAGATATATTGTAACCGACATTGCAGGTACAACACGAGATGCTATAGATACTAAATATAACCGCTTTGGTTTTGAATTTAATTTGGTAGATACTGCGGGAATTAGACGAAAATCAAAGGTAAAAGAAGATTTAGAGTTTTACTCTGTAATGCGAAGCGTTAGAGCTATTGAGCATGCCGATGTATGTCTTTTGGTTTTAGACGCTAATAGAGGATTTGATGGACAGGTTCAAAATATATTTTGGCTTGCAGAACGTAACCATAAAGGTATTGTAGTTTTAGTTAACAAATGGGATTTGGTAGAGAAGGATCATAAATCGATGAAAGACTATGAAAAGGCAATAAGAAAACAGATGGAGCCTTTTACTGATGTACCAATTGTATTTATTTCAGCATTGACAAAACAGCGAATTTATAAGGCGATTGAAACTGCAGTTGAGGTCTATAAAAACCGTTCTAAAAAGATTAAGACCAGTCAACTTAATGAAGTATTATTACCAATAATAGACCACTATCCACCACCAGCATATAAAGGCAAATTCGTTAAGATTAAATATATCATGCAGTTGCCCACACCACAACCACAATTTGCATTTTTTTGCAACTTACCACAATATGTAAAAGATCCTTACAAACGGTTTTTAGAAAATAAACTTCGCGAGAACTTTGGGTTTACGGGTGTGCCGATAAGTGTTTATATGCGGAAGAAGTAGATTGTCCAGATTATTTATCGAAATTTTAAAATTCCACTTGGTGGACTAAAATATAAATGTATCTTTGTGTCATACTTAAATAGTACACTAATGCATTATGTATGATAGCAATCAATAATCTGTCTTATGGTTACAGTAAGCAAAAACCTTTATTTGAAGATTTAAACCTAAGCCAGAATAATGGAAATATAATAGGCTTGTTGGGTAAGAATGGTGCTGGAAAAACAACACTTTTAAAGCTTATTTCAGGATTATTGGAAATACAAAAAGGTGAATTGACGGTTAATGGTTTTAAACCTTTTAAGAGAGCACCTGATTTTTTGTCTAATATTTTTTTTGTAAGTGACGATCCCTTTCTTCCATCGTTAACTATTAAAGCTTACCTAAAAGTCTATGGTGCACTTTATAAGAATTTTGATTTTGAAAAAATGTACAAAATTATAGGTGCATTTGAGCTCAAAGCAGATAACAAGCTAAAAAATATGTCTTTCGGACAGCAAAAAAAGTTTATTATTGCTTTTGCATTGTCTACTAATTGTAGCATATTACTATTAGATGAGCCTACAAATGGGTTGGATATTCCTTCAAAAAAAATATTTAGAAAAGTATTGGTAGATTTTATTGAAGATGATCAATTGGTCATTATTTCCACACATCAAGTTAAAGATGTGGAAACCCTCATAGATAAAATTGTTCATATTGAAAATGGACGTATTGTTTTTGAAAAAGACGTATTCAAAATAACAGAGAAGTTTCAGTTTAAAACAGTAAATGCCATCAGTGGCTTATTAGATGTTAAATATTCTGAAAAATGTCCTGGTGGTTATAGGGTTATTATGCCTGTTATAGAAAACGAAGAAACAGAGCTGGATATAGAACTTTTATTTAATGCCATTTCCAATAATGTAGAAATTAATATATAAGCTATGGGTTTGCAAAAATATTTTAATTTAAATAGGTTTTATAAGTACTTAAAGTATGACTTGACTTTAAACGGAAAAACTTACGCACTAGCTTTGCTTGGACTATTTGTAGTTTTATTTATAGTAGATGTTTTTACATTGAGCACAGCAAGTTCTAGAGTGAATTTTAATAGAAACTATTACACTCCTATATTCATATTTTTTCTTATTTTAACGGGAGTAGTAAGTGCTGGTACATCTTTTTCAGCCTTGCGATCTTCCAAAACCAGCATACATTATTTACTTATCCCGGTTTCAAACTTTGAAAAGTTTATTGTTCAATTTCTTATTCGTATTGTGGGGTTTGTGTTATTGTTTTTACCGCTTTATTGGCTAACATTTAAACTTGCATATGGTTTTTATAGTCTTTTTGCGATAGTCTCAGAAAATGTTGAAAGTTACAATATGTTAAGCCCATTTCAATGGCAAGAAAATAAAGTGGATATATATATTCTTGTTTCTCTTGCCAGCGGATTGATTTTATTTGCTTTCTGTGGTGCGGCTAGTTTTAAAAAATATGCACTATTTAAATCTATTTTAACTTTTGCGCTATTTGTTTTAGCTTGGTTTTTATTGATGGTAATTCTGTCTCACATATTTTATGACCATGATTCTAAAGATTTATTAGAAATCAACTTAAGAAGTTATAAGCTTGAGGAAGGTGTTTATAATACTCAAATTTATGCTACGATTCTTTTTGCTGGATTAAGTTTGCTTTTATTACCACTAGCATACTTTAAATTAAAAGAGAGAGAAACCTAATATGGAGTTTAAGGAAAATAGAGGGATTTATTTACAGATAGCTGATAGCCTGTGCAATCAAATTTTAGACGGTAGGCTAAAACCTAATGATAGAGTGCCGTCTGTACGAGATTTAGCTGTGGAGTTAGAAGTTAATAGAAATACCGTTATGCGTAGTTATGCCCATTTACAAGACGAAGGTATTTTTGATAACAAACGCGGTGTTGGGTTTTTTGTGGCAGAACATGCCATTGAAAAAATAAAAGAAAAAGAGAAAACGTATTTTTTTGAAAACGATTTACCAGGTGTACTTCAAAAAATTAGACTTTTAAAATTAAACAGCTCTGAGCTAAAAAAACTCATACAGGAAATACATAAAAACGATTAGATGAAAACGTCAAAATATATACAAGTCGCTTTATTGATATTCATTTTTGCTACTACATTAGTGTTGTTTTTGGATGCTAAGACTATTACCATAACCCCAAAGTCACTGCATAAAGTAAAGGGCTATTATGACTCTAAATTGCTTGATGATTTTTCTGTGATTGTAGCCGAAAAAAACAGTAAATTCTGGATCAGAAATGATTCTATAAGTAGCGTTTATTACCAACATAGGGATAAGGATGGGCGCTCAAAATCAGATTTTGAATTTGAGTGTTTTAGTTTAAAGAATGACACCCTGTTTGTAAGTAGTGTAGATGAAAATTATTGGTTATATGTAAACACTCAATCTGTGAACAAAATTATTGGTAAAGAAAATTCAGAAATAGGATTATCCGGTTATTACAGTGATACCCTAAATATAACAATAACAAAAGCTAAAATTAAAGGTTCTTTAAGGAACGATTCCATAAACGTATTAAAAATTGATGCCAATAATCATTCTAATATTCTTTTTGGGAGAATCACAAGAAAAGTTATTGACAGCATTACCAAAGAGGAAAAATTCATACCACTTAATGACAAGTTAAAGGAAGCTGAGATTACTTTAAAAGATCATTCAACGATTAAAATAACAAAACCTCAAAAACTTATTATTGAATCTGATGATACTAGTCATTATACAATTTTCAATGGTAACTCCAACGGAAAAGAACTCATAACGACTTCGACATTAGAAATAGTTAATTAACATGCACAAATAAAACAAATTGAGATAGTTTTAGTATTAAAGTTAAATTTCACACAATTTATATCTTATTTAAGAATTTGTACACAAAATATCACTTATATTTAATGTCTATAAGATATTGCAGTTACTCCATAATGAAAAAATTAACCGTTCTATTATTGTTTATTGCCCTTTCAGGTTTTTCCCAAATACTTGAGCCGGTAAAATGGACTCCTTCCGTGAAAAAGATTTCTGAAAACGAATATGATATTGTGCTTACTGCTGATATTAAAAGCAGCTGGCATTTGTATTCACAACACCTTGCCGAAGGCGGGCCATTGCCCACAGTATTTAGGTTTGTGCCTAACGACAATTATGAATGTGAAGGCCAGCCATCAGAAGAAGAAGCCAAAGAAGTATATGAAGATGTTTTTGAAATGAACGTAAAATACTTTGAAAACAAAGCAGTTTTTAAACAGCGCATCAAAACGAACACTAAAAGGCCTTTAAAAATAGAAGGCGAGATCAACTATATGTCCTGTAACACCGAAAAATGTATACCAGGACACACAAATTTCGAGATATCAATCAAATAAACTATTAATTATGAAAAAACTCCTTTTTATCCTTTTTGTTGGGGTAATATCATCGCATATTTATGCACAAAAAAGCATTGAAAATCCAGAGTATGGGCTCGCCACATATCCAGGAGAAATTACAAAAATTGAAATGCTAGACACCACAACGGTTTTGCATTTCAAATTAAAAAAGTTGCCATGGGGTTACTTTCATTTGCATGAAGAATCATATATCCAAGATTTAAGCGGAGATAAAAAACTATTTACTACTAAGCTCACAGGAGCAAAATTCAAAAGAAATTTTTTTCCAAAATCGAGAGAAGTCACATATCAGTTATATTTTCCGCCTTTAAGCAAAACTGTTAAAACTATTGAGTTTGGTGTGGAAAAAGAACGTGGCGGTGGTATTTATGATATTGTAATACAAGAAGATGAAAATAGTATAATATTGCCAAAAGAGCTTAGAGGGAACTGGTTTTTAGCCGATGGTAGTAATCGTTGGGATTATGGGTTTAATTCGAAATATGCAATTGTAGACGGTATTGTTTGGAATTATAAATCTGTTGAAAGAAATGGTAAAAAATATACCATAACTCTAGAGAAAAATGGTGATATTAAAACTATAAATGCAAAATTAGGTAAAAACGAGATAGTAGGTTTTGGTAGTTCACCAAAATCACTTCAAGATTATAGTTTTAAAAGAGTATTTAATCCTGATTTTAAAACGAAAGGAGATGCGCCGTTTGAAAACATTGCGTTTGAAATAGGAGCCACTACATATTCGGGTATTATAAAAGGGTTTTCAGAAAAAATGAAACAAAAAACAGGAATGCTGTACGTTAATAACCCATTTAAAGGTAGTCAAGAATCTCATTTGGTTAAGATAAATACTGATGGAAGTTTTAAAGTAACATTTCCGTTAACACACCCGCAAACGGTATACGTTAAAATGCCTACGGGAATATATGATGTTTTTTTAGAACCTAAGAAAACAGCATTTCATTACATACATAATGACGAGTCTTTTTTTATGGGAGACAATGCAAGTGCGAATTCAGATTTGCAACAATTAAAAGGTATTAGGCTAAGGTTAAATAAGGAACAATACAAAAAAATGGGAGAAACGTCTCCTGAGGAGTATACACAATTGTGCCAAAAACTAAAGGGTGAATCTTTCGATAAGCTTAAAGCATTTCAAAAAGATAAGATCATTAGTGAAAAAGCACTGCAAATAAAAAGTGCAGAAATTGAATTAGGATTTTACAACATGCTCTTGAGTTATGATATGAATCGCCGTTCTATAGTTTCTAAAAATAAAAAAGCCAAAAAAGAGGAGGATAAAGTGCCGTACAAGGAGTTTGAGGTGAATGATAAATATTATCATTTTTTATCTCGTGATATTTTAGATAATAAGGCGTTGATCTTGTCGCATAGCTTTTACTTTTTCACGAATAGGTTAATTTATGCCCCTATTTTCAGAGAAGACCGAAACTTTAGTCAGCCATCAAAATCGGAAATAGCATTTTGGCTTCAAAAAGTTGGGGTAGAATTAACTGCTGAAGAATTAAACATGGCAGAATTGAGCAAGCAAATTGAAACTCCTGAAATGCTTGCTAAAAAAGAGAAATTTGAAAAGACTTATGGTGATACCCGACAAGCCTTCTATAAAAAATATAGAGAACATTTTAAGGATGCATCAGCATATTTAAAGAAACAAGACCAGCGCAAACACGACTTTATTCTTAATGTAGTAGACTATTTAAAAACCAAGGATATTTCAATAACAGAGAAGGAAGCTAAAATGGTAGAAGCGTTAAACGTTTTAAAAACACCTGTAGAAATTGAAGAAGAACGTTTGTTTAATAAACAATTTGCTAGTGCTATCAAGATGTTTAATACTAAATATATGGAGCATAGTTCTGAAATTTTTAGAGAACGGTTAAATAAAGTACGGGATGAAAAGATGCAAGCATTTTTTGGAACCCAAAATTCCTTTATGCAGGATGTAATGAGAATGCAAACCCTGTGTAAAAAGTTTGAAAATTACAAGTTTTATGAAGGTAATACGCTAGCTATTGCGCAGGAAGAGTTGCAAACCTCATTTTTAAAAGACTATTTGGCTTTTTGCAATCAGCAAATCAAAGAAAAGATAGAGCGCAACAAGACCAAAGGAGGATATACAGTACACAATGTGGAAAAAAGTGAAGGCGATGACTTATTTTCATCAATGCTTGAAAAATTTAAAGGGAAAGTAGTTTACGTAGATTTTTGGGCTACCTGGTGTGCCCCATGTAAATCTGGTATAAAAAGGATTGCACCATTAAAAGAAGAAATGGCCGATGAAGATGTCGTGTTTTTATACGTAACCAATCAAACCTCTCCTGAAGGCACATGGAAGAACGCTATCGCTAATATTAAAGGAGAACACTATCGAGTTTCAGACGATGAGTGGAATTATTTAGTGCAGAAATTTAATATTTCAGGAATCCCGCATTACACATTGGTGGATAGACAAGGAAATGTGGTAAAGCCAAAACTAGGCCACATGTCCAATAATGGTATAAAACGAATCTTAAAAGCGGAAATGGATAAATAGTGCTATTTCCTAGTGCAATAAAATAGAGTTTAAATAAAAAGGAGAGGTGATAATCTCTCCTTTTTTATGCGTTTATATAAAGTCTTATTATATCTGAATAGTTTTACCAACTCCCTCCAGCACCACCCCCAGAGAATCCGCCACCTCCACCGAAACCGCCAAATCCTCCACCAGAAGACCAACCACCTCCACCAGAACTACCACCCCAGCCACTAGAACCTTTGCGATAACTACCACGGCCCATATTGCTTAGGATAATAGCTTCTAGTAAATCACTACCATCAACACCCCCTGTTCTTCCACCGCTGCTGCCGCCGTTCCGTCGGTTTTTAGAAATAGCTAAAAGAATTATGATAAATACAAAAAAGAGAAAAAAGATAAGTCCAATTGGGATCCCATTGCTCTTACTCTTCCTTTTTGTGTTTTTATATTCACCACTAAGAACCTCGAAAATAGTGTTAGTGCCTTTGTCTAAACCTGAATAATAATCTCCTCTTTTAAATTCAGGAACAATTATATTTCTTATAATTTCCCCTGTTACACCTGCAGTCAGTTTATGTTCTACTCCATAACCTGGTGATATCCATATTTTTCTATCATCTTTGGCTAGAAGGATGAAAACACCATTATCTTCTTTTTCTTGACCAATTTCCCATTTTTGCCCCCATCTTGGCGCTAAAAGACCAATGTTTTCTCCTTTGGTTGTTGGTATGATAACAACTAGTATTTCAGTAGAAGTTGTATCGCTATAATTTTTTAGTTTATTATAAAGCGATTTAGATTCAAAATCTGTTAAAGTGTTGGTGCTGTCTATAACCGGAGGTATAAAACTTGGTTTCTTAGGAATATCATATTGCCCAAAAGCCTGCTGAAAAAAGCTAACCGACAGAAAAAAGAAAATGATTAAAAACTTTATTTTATAATTCAACTTTTAGATATTTCATTTGGTAACTCATTTTTATCATCACTGGCGTATGGGAAATGGTTTTTTAACTCTTTTCCAGCCATTAATATGCCTTGAACTAAACCCCTACAGAAGTCACCAGTTTTAAAATGACTTTGAATAGTATCCTTTGTGTTATTCCAGAAATCTTTGGGAACTACTCTATTTATTCCAGTATCTCCATAAATGGTAAAAGTGCGGTCTTCAACAGCAACGTAGATCAGAACTCCATTTTGAGCTTTGGTATTGTCCATTTTAAGAGCATGAAAAACTTCTAGGGATCGTTGATAAAGGTTTCCTTTAGAAGATTTTTCTATATGCACTCTTATCTCACCAGAGGTGTTTAATTCGGCCATTCTTATGGCTTCTATAATTTCCTCTTCTTCTAATGCGGAAAGGAAATTTTCTATTTTAGACATAATCGTTTAATTAAAGTCCATCTCCTCAACTTCCACAGGTTTATCAGCACCAACCTCTGATTCAAAATTTGGTTTTTCATCAAAGTTTAAAATACCCGCTAGAATATTTCCAGGAAATTGTCTTACATGGATATTGTATGGTTTTATAGCTTTATTAAAGCGCATTCTTGCTGTTTGAATTGTATTCTCAGTGCTAGTTAGTTCATCTTGTAGTTTTAAAAAGTTTTGATTGGCCTTAAGTTCAGGATACCTTTCAACTGTAACTAGTAAACTTTTTAATGCGCCGCTCAGGCCGCCTTGAACCTTATTATACTGGGCCAATTGCTCTGGAGCTACATTAGCTGGATCAATAGATATTGATGTAGCCTTTGCTCTAGCATTGATAACTGCTTCTAGGGTGCTTTTCTCAAAGTTAGCAGCACTTTTTACAGTATTTACCAAATTTCCAATTAGATCATTTCTTCGCTGGTAAGAAGTTTGAACGTTACCCCAGGCTTCTTTTACAGATTCATCTAGTCTTACAGCCATATTATTAAAATTCTTTCCCCAAGAATAAAGTCCAATGACTATAATTCCAATGATAATCCATGGCAAAAATTTCTTCATGATAATAGTTTTAATTAATATTTAGTGTTATTAGTTAGACTCAAAATTGATTGAAAAGTTACATCGTTTTTTTTTTGACTAAAAGTAATAAAATTAGGAGTAAGTAAAATAGTTTGGAGCAAGCAGTTTGCCTCTTTTTTATTGTTTTGTTTGAGGTGGCTATCTTAAAGATGATTCTTAATCTTAATCAACTGGCTTTTTATGCCCTCTAGCTTACTAACAATTTCAAAGTTGCTTAACGCTTGTTTTTTTTCTTCTTTCAAATGAATTTTAGCACCTTCTAACGTAAACCCGCGTTCTTTTACCAGATGATAAATAAATTTAAGGTTTTTGATATCCTCTGGTGTAAACTTTCTATTACCCTTAGCATTCTTCTTTGGTTTTAGAATATCAAACTCTTTTTCCCAAAAACGGATAAGTGAAGTGTTTACACCAAAAGCCTTAGCTACTTCGCCAATGCCGTAATATCGCTTTTCAGGTAAATCTATATGCATTAGTCGAGAGATTGGTTTTCTAAAGAAGCGTGCTCGAGCAATTTGCTAAATTCTTCAGCGGTTAAACTTCCGTAGTAAAAGTTAATCGGGTTAATGCGGTTACCATCCTTAAAAATTTCATAATGAAGATGAGGCGCTTCTGAGCGACCAGTGCTGCCTACAAAACCTATTAAATCCCCACGTTTTACTTTCTGGTTCTTTCTAACATTATACTTGTAAAGGTGTGCATACAAACTAGTATAACCAAAACCATGATCTATACGTATGTGTTTACCATAACCGCTGGAACCTGAATCTGCTCTTACTACTTTTCCATCACCAGAGGCATAAACTGGAGTGCCTCTAGGAGCAGTAAAATCCATACCCCAATGCATTTTTCTTGCCTTAGTAAATGGATCAGAACGCATACCATATCCAGATGCCATTCTGGTTAAGTCTTCATTACTTACGGGTTGTATTGCGGGAATAGCAGCTAATAATTTCTCTTTTTCCTCGGCTAAAATCGCTATTTCGTCAAGTGATCTAGATTGCACCACTATTTGCTTTTGTAATACATCCAAGCGTTTGCTTGTTTCAATAATTAATGATGAATTATCATAACCCTCTAAATTCTTATAGCGGTTTATCCCTCCAAAACCAGCTCGCCTTTGTTCTTCTGGGATAGGATTTGCTTCAAAATAAACGCGGTAAATATTGTTGTCCCTATCTTCTATATTTGCCAACACAGTTTCCGCTTCACTCATTTTTTTATTGAGTAAATCAAATTGCAATTGCATATTAGCAAGTTCTCGCTTAAGTTCTTTTTCTTTTGGAGATTCAAAATAATGGCCAGCAATAAAAACAAATAAAAAAGCAAAGAGTACCGAGGCCAATAAGAATACCATGATAAACTTAAAGGTATTACGTTTTTTGCGCTCTATTTTCCTATAGGAAAGTGATTCGGGGTCGTAATAATATTTTACCTTACTCATTACTTAAATTATGCTATTTTTGCAGCTAATTAGAGACAATAATAACACGTTAAATTTTATAGCTAAACGATTAAACCTACCAAAAAATTATGATTAGCCTAAGCTAATAATGATATAAAATAGGTGAGCTAACAAGAAAACTAAAAATATATGTTAGCGAGTAAAGATAAAAATTGTTTTACAAATACGGTAATTTAACGAGAAATAGCATGTTTATATAGATGAAATCTCAAGAAGTAAGGTCTAAATTCTTAAACTTTTTTAAAGATAAAAAGCATAGCATTGTACCGTCAGCCCCCATGGTATTAAAGGATGATCCTACCCTGATGTTTGTGAATTCAGGTATGGCACCTTTTAAGGAATATTTTTTAGGAAACGCCGAACCAAAAAGCAATAGGATAGCTGATACACAAAAGTGTTTGCGTGTATCGGGTAAGCATAACGATTTGGAAGAAGTTGGGTATGATACCTACCACCATACACTTTTTGAAATGCTGGGAAACTGGAGTTTTGGCGACTATTTTAAAAAAGAGGCCATTGCTTGGGCTTGGGAATTGTTAACCGAAGTTTATGGCATAGATAAAGATATACTTTACGTTACTGTTTTTGAAGGTGATGCAAAAGATGGTACCGATATGGATACCGAGGCTTATGATTTTTGGAAAGCTCATATAGCTGAAGATCGCATTCTAAAAGGTGATAAGAAGGATAACTTTTGGGAAATGGGAGACCAAGGCCCGTGCGGTCCATGTAGCGAAATTCATGTAGATATTCGTTCTGCGGAAGAAAAATCCAAAATTGATGGAAAGAATTTGGTAAACATGGATCATCCGCAGGTGGTTGAAATTTGGAATTTGGTATTCATGCAGTACAACCGAAAAGCTAATGGAGCTTTAGAAGTTTTACCTAATAAACATATTGATACAGGTATGGGCTTTGAGCGCTTGTGTATGGTTTTGCAAGGTGTACAGTCTAATTATGATACTGATGTGTTTACACCAATAATTAGAGAAATTGAAACCATTACTAACAAAAAATACGGAAAAGAAGAAAAAACAGATATTGCTATTCGCGTGATTTCAGACCATGTTCGTGCGGTAGCATTCTCAATAGCAGATGGGCAGTTGCCAAGTAATACAGGTGCTGGGTATGTTATTCGAAGAATTTTACGTCGTGCAGTGCGTTATGGGTTTACGTTTTTGGATAAAAAAGAGCCTTTTATTTATCGCTTAGTTGATGTGTTGAGCAAACAAATGGGAAAAGCTTTTCCTGAATTGAAAGCGCAAAAGCAATTAATAGAAAATGTGATTAAGGAGGAAGAGCAATCGTTTTTAAGAACCTTAGATCAAGGCTTAGTACTTTTAAATGGTATTGTTGAAGAGACTAAGGGTGATATGGTTTCAGGTGAAAAAGCTTTTGAATTATATGACACCTATGGGTTTCCAATAGATTTGACAGCTTTAATCCTTTCTGAAAAAGGACTAAAGCTAGATGAAAAAGGTTTTGAAAAAGAACTACAAAAGCAAAAAGACCGCTCCAGAGCTGCCAGTGAAATGTCTACCGATGACTGGACAATATTAGTAGATGATGCAGAAGAGGAATTTGTGGGGTATGATACCCTTGAGGCTAATGTGAAGCTAACCAGATATAGAAAAGTGTCTTCAAAAAAAGAAGGCGACATGTATCAATTAGTGTTTAACTTAACACCGTTTTACCCTGAAGGTGGTGGACAAGTAGGTGATAAGGGCTATTTAGAAGATACCCATGGCGATGTGGTTTATATTTTAGATACCAAAAAGGAGAATAATGTTATTATTCATTTCGCCAAAAACCTACCAAAACATATAGATGAAACCTTCAAGGCAGTGGTAGATACCAAACAACGCCATAGAACGGAATGTAATCATACAGCAACGCATTTGCTGCATCAAGCATTACGCGAAGTTTTAGGTGCGCATGTTGAGCAAAAAGGAAGTGCGGTACATTCCAAGTATTTGCGTTTTGACTTTTCTCATTTTTCTAAATTAACGGTTGAAGAATTGCGCGATGTAGAAAACTTTGTAAATAGAAGAATAGAAGGGAAGTTACCATTAATTGAAAAAAGAAATGTGCCAAAAGAGGAGGCAATTGCTGATGGTGCTATGAGTTTGTTTGGTGAAAAATATGGAGACACCGTCCGATCTATCCGTTTTGGCAAATCAATTGAACTTTGTGGTGGTACACACGTAGATAACACTGCTGATATTTGGCATTTTAAAATTGTATCAGAAGGGGCTGTGGCAGCTGGTATTAGGCGAATAGAAGCCATAACAAATGATGCGGTTAAAGACTTTTATCATGAAAACAACAGGGCGTTTTTTGAGATGAAAGACTTGCTAAATAATGCCAAAGAACCTGTTAAGGCACTTCAAAATCTTCAAGAAGAAAATTTCAACTTGAAAAAACAGATAGAGACTTTGTTGAAAGACAAAGCTAAGAACGTGAAAAATGAGCTTAAAAATGAGTTGCAAGAGATTAATGGTGTTCAATTCTTAGCAAAAAAATTAGATTTAGATGCTGGCGGATTGAAAGATGTAGCTTTCGAATTAGGGAGTCAGTTTGACAATTTGTTTTTGCTGCTAGCTACGGAGCAAAAAGGTAAAGCATTATTGTCTTGTTATATCTCAAAAGAATTAGTGTCAGGTAAAGATTTGAATGCAGGACAGGTGGTGCGAGAATTGGGTAAATATATCCAAGGTGGTGGGGGTGGACAACCATTTTTTGCTACCGCTGGAGGAAAGAATCCTGCTGGTATAGATGAAGCTTTAAATAGAGCTAAGGACTATATTTCGTAAATTTTGAACCTTCAAACCAAAATACCAGTACAAAAACAACCTAATTATCTAATAGATTACAACTCAAAAATTATATTATTAGGCTCCTGCTTTTCAGAGAATATTGGAAAAAAATTAGACTATTTCAAATTTCAAAACATCCAGAACCCCTTTGGAGTGTTGTTTCACCCTAAGGCGATTGAAACACTTTTGTCTAGGGCAATAAACGAAAAAAGGTATTTTGAAAATGATGTTTTTTTTCATAGTGAGCTGTGGCATTGTTTTGATGCTCATTCGGGATTAAGCGATATGTCTAAGGATAAATTAGTATCCAACCTAAATTCTGAATTAAAGAACCTCAGAAAATCAATAGTAAATACAACACATGTAATTATAACCTTAGGTACAGCCTGGGTATATCGTTTTTTAGAGTCAGATAAAATTGTGGCCAATTGTCACAAAGTGCCTCAAAAAGAGTTTAAAAAAGAATTGTTGTCAGTTGAAGATGTTTGCCAGTCTTTAGAAAATATAACATCATTACTTAAAAGAATTAATTCAAAGGCTACAATTATTTTTACCTTGTCTCCCGTTCGTCATTTAAAGGATGGATTTATTGAAAACACGCAAAGCAAATCGCATTTGGTTGCTGGGATTCATCAATTTTTGAATGAACAATCGTCAACTAATCATCAACAATCGTTCTATTTTCCTTCTTATGAAACTATGATGGATGAGTTGCGAGACTATCGTTTTTATGCCGAAGATATGATACACCCCAACCCAACGGCTATCAATTATATTTGGGAACAATTTAGGTCAGTTTGGATTTCAGAAGAAAGTTTTCAAATTATGGAAAAAGTAGATACGGTTCAGAAGGGACTTCAGCACAAACCCTTCAACCCAAATTCGAAAGCCCATAAAAAATTTCTACGAAAATTGGAAGTTCAAAAAGAGTCCATTTCTAAACGGTCTCCGCACATCAGATTCTAAGGTAATTGTTAAACTATAAATCAATCTTCGTATACACCTATAAATCAAAATATACGTAATTCTTCGTATTGATTCCCCTTCGTCATTGTTGCAGTTTTGTAATGTTATTAATCAATAAAATTATTCAACAATGAGAAATTTAAAACAAATTATGTTATTCGTAATGGTGGGATTATTACTAGCATTCACATCGTGTTCAAAAGATGATGATGGTAATGGCGGTGGTGCTGCCAATGGAGATGAGTTCGTAACCGTTAAAATTGACGGTGCAAATTTTTCTGCTTCAATGGACCCTGCATCTTTAATTAGTGCTGTCGTTAGCAATGGAGTCCTTGCAGTACAGGGGAGTACAAATGATGGGAAATATGTAACTATCAGAGTTTTTAACTACTCGGGTGCTGGAACTTATAGAACAGGTGACGCAGCTAGCAATGCCAGTACACTAATGTACGGAGAGGTGCTAACAGACCCAACAGATGGTTGGATTAGTAATGGTATTGTTGCTTTAGGAAATAGCGCGGCAACTGGTACTTTAACCGTTAATTCGGACGATGGCTCTACTGTGGAGGGGACTTTTTCTTTTACAGGTTACAATGGAAAAGATATGACTACAAAGTCTTTTACCGAAGGAAAGTTTAAAGCAGTAATAGAGTAAAACTTTTAGTGCGAGTACTCCAAAATTTTTGGGTACTCGTATTTATAAAACATTTTCAACAATGAGAAATATTAAAATATTTGTTTTTCTATTAGCTGGTACGCTAATGTTAAACGCGCAAAAAGCAGAAGCACCAGACCAGAGTTATGATCTTGGTGCAAAAATAGAAGAGATGACAATCTCAGACGGAGGAACGGTTATTTTGGCCACAAATGAAGGGTTGGCAGGCATTAAACCTGGGCAAGATGGTTTGTTGTTCAATTTTACCGATTACGGCAAAATAAACCCAGAAACAGAACTTGAAATAGTAACAGGTGCGCCTTACGCCATAGTAAGTAAGGCGGCATTTGGTGTTGGGATGGTTAAAAAAAGGTCTATAATAGACTATATATCTGGTGGTATAATTTTTAGTACAGAAAAAAATGGGTGGAAATCCGTTGGTATGACCAAGTTACTTATATCTCAAAACAGATTGATGGTAACGGGACAGCGTAAAGTAGGTAAGTTGTTTCCGCAGGCCTTAGTCATGTACGATTTATCTACAGGTAAAGAGTTGAGCCAATACATATTTAAAGGAACAAAAGCAGTTATGGGAATACCTTTAGTGCTTTCGGATGGTATTATTGTACCAACCACAAAAGGTTTAATGAAAGTTGATATGAACTCAGGGAATGTGCTTTGGGAAAACGAGTTGAAATATATCGGCTGGATGGTTGCAGATAAAACAGAAAAGGATATTTATGCCTTTGCAGCAACTTCAAATCGCAAGAACACAAAAATTTATAAGATAACCGCTAATGGTGCTTCGGCATGGGCAGATGAAAAAAAGGTAAAGGGTAATGTCACGAATTTTGAAATTTTACCACAAGGTTTGGCAGTAGTAAGTGATGTGGCCGACTCTGGAAAAAAAGGACTGGGCAAGTTGGCCTCTGCAGCAGCAGAATCTAAAATAACTTTACTAAGCGCTTCTACAGGAGATGATTTATGGGAGAAAGCGCCGAAAACCAAAGGGTATGTACAGCACTTTTATATTATGGATGATGGTATTCTCTTTGGGATTAAAGAAGGAGGCATTAACAAAGTATCCTTTGATGGGCAACCCCTGTTTAAAAAACCTTTAAAAACAGGGCCTAATATATTGACCATGGCAACAACACCCCAAGGTTTGATTTATATTACCTCGGAAGACGCCAATATTGTAAACCTTGAAACTGGAGATCAAGTTTGGCAAAAACCACTGAAGTTTAAAAGAGCCAACCTTGTATGCTCTGATTATGACAAGAAAGGCGATAGATATTTGATTTTAGCCGATGAAAAACTATTTAGTATTGATGCGAATTCTGGAACATCGGAATTATTGGCTGAAGCAGATTTTGAAGGTAAAGAGGATCCAACAGATATTGAAGTAAGGGATAGCGGTATTTTATTAACATCCGATCAAAATATGATGCTTTTGGATAGAAGTGGCAAAAAGATGTGGCATGAATATAAGCGAGCACCCGGGAAAAGTGCATTTGGAGCTATTTTGGCAGGTGCCGTGGCATTGGCCTCGGCAGCAGCCTCAGCCTCAGCAGCCTATGAAGCAGGTGGGGAGCGAAATTACATTGGACAGTATACGGCTAGGGGAGAACGATTAAACAATCTAGCACAAGGTATGGCAAATGTAAGTAATGCTTCTGTGCAGGAAATGCTAAAACGATTTAATGCCACCTCAGCAACTAAAAACGCTCAATTTGTGTTAACAAAATTGGATTCGGGTGTAGGGCTCGTAAAACTAAATAAAGATACTGGTAATGTAGAAAAAGAAATTTTGATAGAAGATAAAAAACCAGAGTATAAAGTAGATAAGTTCGGTGGTATGCTTTATTACAAGGCTACAGATAAAACTATTTACGCCTACGATCTAAAAAAATAAATCTTGTTGTTGAGATTTGTGATTGGGCGTGATAATCAGATTATTGCGCTTAATCTTTTTTTCTAACATTTGGTCGATAATTTAATAATCGTTTCACTTTTAATTGTAGATTTAAATTGCTATTAATCAGTTCATACAGAAAACATCAGTTACTTATTTTCAAGAAAAATTTAGGTGATTGGTGTTTTTTCTTTTTAGCAATCCTCTTCAATTTTTCGGTTAGCTTAAAGGTATTTTAATATGCTTACTAGTTTTATTGTTGCGGTTTTACTCGTGTTGTTAATCTTGATGTTTAAGGTTTTAATAGTTTCAAAAGATATGGTAGTTCGTTTTGAAGAAAGAAACAAAAGTCTTTTTGAAAGATACGTTCATCAAACCGAATTGCTAGATCAAAATAAAGAGCGGGTATATTTATTGAATTATCTACAAGATTCTATGTTTAAAAGGATTTTCAAGATTCTTAGGGAATTCGTTTCACTTCAAAAACCTATATTAGATAGGTAAGTATTGATATTATGAAAAATAAACTCCTCTTTATACTTTGTTTTTTAACGTTTATTAGTTGTTTCTCGCAACAAAATTTAAAACTAATAGATAGTTTAAAGCAGTTCCTCAAAACCAACCCCAATGATTCTGTCAAAATAAAAACATATAGTGATTTGTGCTGGTATTATGGACGTGTATCTAATGATTCTGCATTTCATTACGGGACTTTAGCATTGGATTTATCTAAAAAAACCAATAATAAGGTTGGAGAAGCACAAGCATATAACGATTTGGGGATAATTTATACCTACACTTCTGATTTTAAAACTTCTATGCAATTGTACAAAAAGGCACTAAACATTAGAAAAACACTTAATGATTCTATGGGTATTGCTAGTATTTACAATAAAATGTGTTATGTATATCACAAAACATTTCAAATGGATTCTTGTCTTACTTACAACCTAAAGGCATTGGATATTTACAGTGCATTGGGGAGCAAACAACATGTTTTTTTAAGTAAAGGCAATATTGCTGCTGTTTATGAGTCTATGAAACAATATGATAATGCTCTAAAATTTCATTTTGAAACTTTGGAGCTATCAAAAGAAATTAATGACTCTTTGGGGCTGGCCAACATTTATCTAAACATAGGCAATACATATTTGTCAAAAAAAGACACCATTACTGGGGTAGATTATTATAAGAGGTGTATGCGTATTTCAGAATTAAACGGGTATGATAATACACTTGCTGTTGTTTGTTTAGATTATGGAGTGATTTTAGAAAGTCAAAAAAAATATGGCGAAGCATTAAAGCTGTATAAGAAATCTTATGAGTTAAGCGAAAAGACAGATGATGCAATTGGTATGACAAATGCAATGCTAAACTTAGGGAATATGAATACCCTTGAAGGTAATTATAAGGATGCCAAAACAAAACTCTACCAGGGGTTAAAACTGGCGAAAATGCTAGATTCCAAAGAAGACGAATTAAAAGCATATGAATTTTTATTGCATTATTATTCCAAAAGAAGAAATTCTGATAGTGTAATTCACTATTATGTTACCCATAGAAGTTTAAAAGACTCTATTTACAGTAACCGAGTTACTAAGGAAATTGCCGATGTTCAAGAAAAGTATAATACAGCAGAACGAGAAAAAGAAATTCAGTCGCAACGCGCAGATATTGCGGAAAAGCAGCTTAATATCAACAAAAAAAACACGCAGTTAATAGGTCTAGGTTTAGTAGCTGTTTTACTTTCAATTCTTGGGTATTTGCTATATAATCAACAAAAATTAAAAAATCGTCAACTCCAAAAAGAAGCAGAATTAAAAGAAGCTATTGCGCGAATTGAAACCCAAAATAAGCTTCAGGAACAACGCCTAAGAATTTCCAGAGATTTGCATGATAATATAGGTGCGCAACTCACGTTTGTCATTTCCTCCATTGAAAATTTACAGTACGGTTTCAAAATTAAAAATGAAAAATTAACTGATAAATTAAAAGGTATCAGTGCCTTTACTAAAGACACCATATACGAGTTGCGTGATACCATTTGGGCAATGAACAAAAGTGAAATTTCTATTGAAGATCTAGAAGTTAGAATTTCAAATTTTGTAGAAAAGGCTAACGAGCATAGTAAAGATGTAAGCTTTAAATTTAACGTAAGTGAGAACGTTTCCAAGGAAACTATTTTCACTTCGGTAAAAGGGATGAATATTTATCGTATTATCCAAGAATCCATTAACAATGCTTTAAAGTATGCTCATGCAAACCACATTGGTGTAAGTATGAATGAAGTTGAAGGCAAGCTAAATGTACAGATTACTGATGATGGCAAAGGATTTAATGTTGAAAACATTGAACAGGGCAATGGGCTAAACAATATGAAGAAACGCGCTAAAGAAATCAACGCCAAAATTAAAATAGAAAGCGCAGAAAGTAAGGGAACATCAGTTACATTAGTTGCCTGATATAAAATATACGTTATTTTGCGTACTGGAGTACTGCAATTAAAATATCATATTTATACCAAATTAAAAATGATGACAATAAAAACAGCCATTGTAGACGATAATAGTTTTTTGATTTCAGCTGTAAAAGAAAAGTTGTCTTTTTTTGAGGGCGTATCGGTAAAATTTACTGCAATTAATGGCTCTGAGTTGTTGGAGTTATTGAATGAAAATCATAACCTAGATGTGATTTTAATGGATATTGAAATGCCTGTGCTTAATGGTATAGAGGCTACCGAAATTGTAAAACAAAAGTATCCGCACATTAAAATTATTATGCTTACGGTTTTTGATAATGACGAAAATATCTTTAATGCTATTAAAGCTGGTGCTGATGGGTACCTTTTGAAAGAAGTAAACCCCGAGGACTTACATAATGGTATTGTTGAAACATTAAATGGCGGTGCCGCTATGAACCCATCAATAGCACTTAAAACGCTGAAGTTACTACGTAATCCAATCCAAATTCAAAACGAAAAAGAAAAGGAGGATATTACACTCACTACTAGAGAAACCGAGGTTTTGGAACAGTTGAGCAAGGGCTTAAGTTATAATTCAATTGCCGATAATTTAATACTCTCAACTGGTACCATTAGAAAACATATTGAAAATATTTATAAAAAATTACAAGTACATAACAAATTAGAGGCGGTACAAAAGGCAAAAAAGAACAACTTAATATAAAGATTGATTAACGTTTATTTAATTTAAAGGTCAAAACATAATTTTATATTTGGCTTGTTATTTAAAAATAACACAAGATGCATTGGTTAGACTTCAACGTCGAAGGAAACTGATGTTTTTTTATGCCTAATGTTCATCTATAGCATTGTTTTTCAAATTATTTCTAAATTAGGGGATGCGAAAAATTCTATTTGGTGTTGTTGTAACACTAGTTATACTTTTTACTTTCAAATATTGTGAAGACAAAAAAGAAGAAAAAATACTTCTTAAGGAAAGTTCATCATTAATCAAAGAACAGGTAGATAATGTTGGGAAATTAGTGGTAACCGAAGGGCATTTCAGCGAGGTGTTTACTTATAAAAATTCTAAGGATGTTTTTGGAGATTTATTATCGGCTGAAAAAAAAGCTTTAGTTGTTGTTAATGCAGAGGTTACTGTGGCTTACGATTTAAGCAAGATTGAATATGATATAAATGAAACCACTAAAATATTAACGATAACAAACATTCCAACAGAAGAAATTAAAATACATCCAGATTTAGAGTATTATGATGTTCAGGCAGATTATTTAAATCCCTTTGAAGCAAAAGATTATAACAACATTAATAAGACCGTAAGACAAGCTTTGTCAAAAAAAATTGAGAATTCAGATATTAAGACCAATGCTAAGAATAGATTAATAAGTGAACTGTCTAAATTTTATATTCTAACCAATTCACTTGGGTGGACTTTAAAATATGATGAAACACCAATAATTGACCGAAATGATTTAGAAGCTATTAAGTTATAAGTAGTTTTAAATCTGCTAGTCCACCACCATTTACGGCTTCAATATTATAAAACTTTAAAAGTTTAGTGGCGCGTGCAGAACGAGCACCGCTCTTACAATGCGCTATTACAGGTTTGTTTAATTTTTTTAGATCATCTATATGGTCTTTTAAGTCGCTTAAAGGTATATGAATAGCATTTGTTATGTGTCCTTCTTTCCATTCACGTTGCGTTCTAACGTCTAAAATAATAGCGTCACGTTTTAAAAAATCTTTAACTTTTTGTGCGTTTCTTTTAAAGAAAAAACTTAGTAAACCCATCCGTTTTGCTTTTGGTAAAGTTAATTAATATTTAATTATTTGTTGATTGTAATTGGCGGTTAGTTAGATATTTTTTGGGTATCTTCAACTTTTAAAATAATATATATTTATGAATCCTTATGTTACCCTATCCATAGCGAATCACGTTGGATATATTGAGTTTTTTCATCCCAATAGAAACTCAATGCCTAGTGATGTGTTGCTTAAATTAACGCAAACCATAAAAGATGCAGGAGAACATGATGATGTAAAGGTTATTGTTCTAAAAAGTGGGGGAGATAGAACATTTTGTGCGGGAGCTAGTTTTAATGAAGTGATATCTATTGAAGATGAAATACAAGGAAAAGCATTTTTCTCTGGATTTGCGAATGTGATTAATGCGATGCGAAAATGCCCAAAGTTGATTATTGGTCGTGTGCAAGGAAAAACAGTAGGCGGAGGCGTTGGTTTGGCTGCTGCTACAGATTATTGTTTAGCAACAAAGTACGCATCCATTCGGTTAAGTGAATTAAGTATTGGTATTGGGCCTTTTGTGATAGAGCCAGCTGTTTCCCGAAAAATCGGAAAAATGGCAATGTCTCAAATGACTATTGATGCCGAAACTTTTTTTTCTTGGGAGTTTGCTAAGGATAAAGGTTTGTATGCTGACGTTTTTGATACTACCGAGGATTTGGATATAGCCGTTAAAAGTCTAGCTGAAAAATTATCAAGTTATAACCCGGAAGCGTTGGTCGAAATGAAAAAAGTAATTTGGAAAGATACCGAAGATTGGGATACGCTTTTAGCTGAACGTGCAGAAATAAGCGGTAAATTAGTATTAAGCAAATTTACTAAGAACACCTTGAAACGTTTTAGATAGACTAGTGTTTATCTGTTATGGCTTTTCCTAATCTTTAAGTCTTTCGTTTTAAGATTTAAGCACTAATTTTAGAGTTGATAATTTCCAATCCATCATCTATCAAATGCCCAAACTCAGGATTGTTTTGTTTTATGTTTTCTAAATGCGATACTATTTTTTTTGCAAGCTCGGTTTCGTTATCCAATTGCGATAATTCGTAAAGTTCAATAGGGAGCAACCAATCATTAGGGTGGTTTTCAATAAGCGCTTCTAAAACTTTGGTTCTCGAAGTGGTATTATTACTACCCTCTCTGTAATCTCTAACCTGCTGGTACAATGCTTCAAGAGCTATTCGTTCTTTAGATTTTTTTATATGAATGGTTTGCGTTGAAGGCACATGGGTAATTAAATCAAAACTACTAAAATCTGCAGGTCCTGAAAATGCCGAAACTACTTCCTTTCCAACTGCCATATCGTAGATGCCCCATTCTGGCTGAAATAAAACAGATTCTTTGTACCTAACTGAGCAGTTTTTAAAGCTTATCAAGATTATTTTTCCCTTTAAGTTACGTTTGCCCGTGATTATTTCGCCAGAAACTTTAATACCGCCTTCAAATTCTAGGTTTACGGTTTGCCCTTCATAAATATCATAGGCGGCTAAATCCCGAGGACTCATGTCTTCTATTGATATATTGATGCCTCTTAGTTTTCCAATTGGAGCACCAAAACCATCACGATGGGTATCTGTACCATGTCCCACTAGCTCCTTTTCCCTGTAGGCTAAAGCTGTTTTACCAGTAGTTTGAATGTAAATGGGTTTGCCTTCATGAGCAATCACATTGTTGAATACCCCAGAAATTTGTAAACCAGTGCTGAGCTCTACAGAACCTAATGCTTTGGAATCAATCAATTTATTAACTCCGGAAAGCCCACCTCGTCTTAATGCCATGGTATTGGCAAATTCTTCTAAAATTAAACTTAAATGTGCAAAATCGGGAGTTACAAAAAGCTGTGGTTGGGGTTTTGTAATGTCAAAATTCTTAAATGTGGCATTTATATTGTATGGCAATTTTTCAACTTCATCGGTCATGCACCATGCGCTTTCACCTATAGATGATAGTAATCCAGCGCCATAAATTTTAGGGTTATCAATACTACCTATTAATCCATATTCTACGGTCCACCAATGTAAATTTCGTATTAGTGCCATTTCACTAGGTTCGCCCATATTTTCTTGTAGTGATTCTACCTTTTTTTCTGCAGAAATAATGTCCTCTTTTTTAGAATTTGGTGCTTCTTTAATGATAGATAAGTGGCGCACAGCTTCATATAGCTCATAATCTTTTGCTGATGAAATAGCTTTACAGCCTATTTCTCCAAAACGTCTTAAATACTCGGCATATTCAGGATTAGCTATAATTGGCGCGTGTCCTGCGCCTTCATGAATTATATCTGGAGCAGGCGTGTATTCTATATGTTCTAACTGTCTGATATCGCTGGCAATAACCAGTACATTATACGCTTGAAACTCCATAAAGGCATTTGGGGGAATAAACCCATCAACCGCAACAGCAGCCCAACCAATATCCTTCAAAATCCGGTTCATGCCATACATGTTTGGAATGCTATCTATTGAAATACCAGTTTGTTTTAAACCTTCTAGATAGGAATCATGGGCCACCGTGCTTAAAAAATTCACATTTTTACGCATTACATACCTCCAAACAGCTTGGTCTATGGCAGAATAGTCCTCATAGTTTTGCGGTTTTATAAATTGTTTCAAATGCTCAGGTAGCTTTTGAAGTATTTCGTTAGACTCAAATATCTCCGACATCTCTAAAATTTATATGTAAAACACTCTTAAAAATACGAATTATTCATCAAAATTGCATTTTTTTAACTTTTTTTCAAAAATTAGATACTTGGTTAGAGGGGAAAGTAGCTAGGAAGATTTCCATATATTTAAGCATAACTTCAATAGCTTAAACATGTATACCAGACGTATTTTTCCCATAAAAGGTGTGATAAGATGGACACGCCGCCATATTTTTTTGTTTCTTTTACTGGCGCTAATTCCAGTTGTTTTATTCGATATTGTTGGTTTAAAATGGTTACATGTTCCATGGTTACCTTTGGGGGCTTTGGCCACAGCAGTTGCTTTTATTGTTGGATTTAAAAACAACGCATCTTATGACAGGCTCTGGGAAGCCAGAAAAATTTGGGGTGGTATTGTTAATAGTTCTAGGTCTTGGGCTATTATGGTGAAAGATTTCATTAATAACGATCACGCAAAGACGAAACGCACTGATGAAGAGTTGAAGGTAATTGTAAGGGAAATGATACACAGGCACGTAGCGTGGTTAACTGCTTTACGATATCAATTGCGAAAGGATAAGCCTTGGGAGATGCATCTGAAGAAAGGAAAATCAAATAAGGAATTTAGAGCAAATCATTACAAGGTTTACGAAGGTGTTGAGCCTATAGAAGGAGCCATAAAGCCCTATATATCTGAAACAGAGTACAAAGAAATATTTGCCAAAGGTAATCAAGCATCACAGTTGCTAGGTATTCAGTCTAAACGATTAAGAGAATTAAAGCAAGAAGGATTGATAGAAGATTTTAGACATATGGAAATGGCAAATCTATTAGTTGAATTTTATACGTTACAAGGTAAGTGTGAACGCATTAAGAACTTTCCTTATCCAAGACAATTTGCCACTCTTAATTATCTTTTTGTTTGGATCTTTATAATTCTACTTCCTTTTGGAATCATGGAAGGTTTTGAAACTATTGGAGATCATATTCTAGAGGATTTAGCAAATCATAAGTCTCATACTTCGCTTGGACATCAAATACAGGAGTTTATCGCAAAACATTTTGTTTGGTTTTCTATTCCCTTTAGTGCGTTAATTGCTTGGGTGTTTCATACCATGGAAGCTATTGGAGAAAATACCGAAAATCCTTTTGAAGGAGGGCCAAACGATATACCTATTACCGATATGAGTAGGAGTATTGAGATAGACATTCGTCAACTTATTGATGATACCGATATCCCAAAACCTTATGAATGGAAAAATGATATTGTTATGTAAGTGATATTTATCATATTTTCATTTCGGAATTATCGTACTTTAGCGGCGAACTTAAAACCAAACTTATGAGAATTTTTAAAGTAGCTGTTTTATCAGTTATTATTGCATCAGTATTTAGTTGTGCTTCAAGATATATTGCCATTAGCCCAAGTACAATCAACTATGTTTCTGAAAACAAGTCAGAAGGTCTCAAATTGGAATACAAGTATGACTTGTTAGATAAAAAATATGCTAAAAAAGAAGAAAAGAAGGGCGTAAAATTAGTTGCCGTAAAAATTACTAATAATACTGAAAGTGATTTAGTTTTCGGTAAAGATTTTACTTTAGGTTACGCTAATGGTAGTGATGTGCACGTAATGGATTTAGAAACAACATTTAGATTATTAAAGCAAAGTCCTGCAACCCACTTATTTTATTTATTGTTAACCCCAGTTAACCTTTACACCACAGAAACAAGTAATGGTGTTCAGGAAACTACAAGTTCCACTCCAATTGGATTGGTTCTAGGTCCTGGATTAGCAGCTGGAAATATGATTGCAGCAGGATCAGCCAACACAAAGTTTAAAACCGAAATGCAGGATAACAATGTTTATGGAGCTACTATTAAATCTGGGGAAACTAAAGTTGGTTTAGTGGGTATCAAGTCCTATTCATACGATGCTTTAAGCATTAAATTCAACTAGTTTTAAATTACAAATAAACATAAAAAAAGCGACTCTCATAGAGTCGCTTTTTTAATTTATTTTGCTTCAGCTTCTGGAGGATATTGTTCCATAATCTTGGTGACAAACTCCTTAATGCGTTGTTCTTTTTTCTCTGATTTTCGTGTAAGGAAACCTGTGCCCATACCTTGCCAAATCAATTCCTTTTTCTTCGCATTGATTAAATCAACAAAAAGAACACCTTCGGTGCGCGTAGAAACTGCAGGTTGATTCCAGCCCCAGCCGCCCCAGCCCCATGGACCCCAGCCGCCCCAACCCCAGGCACCCATGCCCCAGGCGTTGTTGTAGACGTCAACACGTTGATTGGATTTTGTAAATATGCTGATAAGAACATCTGGGTCTTCAGACTTTGTAAAGCCTTTTGCCAAAAGTTCTGCTTCAATGGCGCGTAAAATTCGGCGTTTGTCAATATCATTAATTTCTGCTTTATCAATACCTGTTTTAAAAAACGCAAATGTTTTAAACTGGTTGAAATCTGTTTTTCTGTCGAAATCTGTTGAAACACGCACAGAAGAACATGAGGTTGCCAATACAAGAAGGGCAATAAGCGGTAGAGTTTTAAAAATTTTTTTCATAACAGTTATATTTATTTTGAATCTTAGTCACACCAAGAGTTATCACTAACTTTAATAGGTTTTTAGCATCAATAATCATACCATAAATAGTAGAATCCTAGCGTTTTATGGAGTTGGTCTTTTTATTATATCCATAAGGACAATGCCTGCATCCACTTTCACAACAATATCCTCGTTTTAAGTGGTATTGTTCGGTAAAACAACGGTAGCCTTCAGGGGTAAAGTAATAATCGCCTTCTTCAATGGGAATAACCTTCTTCATAGTTTTACAAAGATAATGTAAAATCAACATATTCTTTCTGTGATGTTTTACATCAAAATTTCCATAAATTGTCGTGTTCAATATATTGGGAATCCTAAAAAAGGTTTCTTGGATTGATTTTTGAGTTACAAATGTTATGATTCTTATTTCAAAATACATCGTTCCGAAAGGTTACACGGGCATTGCTCTATATCCGTTTATTTTTTTAGTGAATTCAAAGTTGAAATTGAATAAGACTCTAATCAATCATGAAAAGATTCATTTAAGACAACAACTGGAGCTGTTAATTGTGTTGTTTTATGTTTGGTACATCATCGAGTTTTTGGTGAGACTTATGCAATATCGTCAATGGAATATCGCCTATAAGAACATTTCTTTTGAGCGCGAAGCCTATATAAACGAGCATAATACTACTTATTTAAAAAACAGAAAATTTTGGGGTTTTTTGAAGTATCTTCGTGTTGAATGAGCTTTGATTTTGAACATACTATCAATCAAGAAATCGCACTTGATAAAACAGTTGGGGTACGTCTATTTTTGAAACGAGAAGATCAACTGCACGCATTTGTTTCAGGAAATAAGTATCGAAAACTAAAGTACAATTTAAAAGAAGCTGATAAAAAAGGTTATAGCACATTACTCACCTTTGGCGGTGCATTTTCAAATCATATAGCTGCGGTGGCAATGGCTGGAAACATCTTAGGTTTTAAAACCATTGGTGTAATTAGAGGTGACGAACTTCAAACGGATATTGAAAAGAATCCCACATTGCGTTTTTCTCAGGAACATGGTATGCAACTAAAGTTTATTTCGCGACAGGATTATCGAAATAAGACTTCTAACGCCTTTATACAATCGTTGAAGAATGAATTTCAAGATTTTTATTTAATACCAGAAGGAGGGACTAATGCATTAGCTGTTAAAGGGTGTGAGGAGATTTTATCTGGCAAGGATAAAGATTTTGATGTTATATGCTGTCCCGTTGGTACCGGTGGTACAATTTCAGGCCTTATCAATTGTTCAAAACCTAGTCAACAAGTTTTGGGTTTTCCAGCTTTAAAAGGTTCGTTTTTACATAAAGATATTAGTAAATTTGTACAGAAGACCAATTGGGATTTAATTACCGATTATCATTTTGGGGGATATGCCAAAATAAATACAAATTTGATTGCTTTTATCAATCGATTTAAATCTGAGAATAATATCCAGTTAGACCCAGTGTATACAGGAAAAATGATGTTTGGTATTTTTAGCTTAATTGAAAAAGGATTTTTCCCTAAAGGGTCAAAAATATTAGCTATTCATACAGGAGGTTTGCAAGGTATAGATGGAATGAATATGGTTTTAAAGCGAAAAAAATTACCCTTAATACAAGTTTGATGAAACGAATTCTAATTATAATATCAATTAGTTTTTTTGTGTTTAGCTGCGGCTCAAAAAAAACAGTGGTTACAAAAAAGTCTAAAAAGGAACCTACCGAGAAAGTAGTGGTTAAAAAGAAGGCACCTGATGAAAAGATTGAAGTAGAAACCAAGGGGTCCAATATGACTCCTACTGAAGCTTATATTGAAGCTTATAAAAGTATTGCACAAAAAGAAATGACGCTGTACAATATTCCTGCAAGTATTACTTTAGCTCAGGGTATTTTAGAATCTGCTTCTGGAAAAGGTAGACTTTCGGTAGAAGCAAATAACCATTTCGGTATTAAATGCCATACATGGACTGGGGCTAAAATTTATCACGACGATGATAAAAAGGGCGAATGTTTCAGAAAGTATAACAGTCCTAAATATTCCTTTAGGGACCATTCCTTGTTTTTAACCTCCAGAAAGCGATATGCTAGCCTTTTCGATTTAGATGTTACAAATTATAAGGCTTGGGCAAGGGGCCTAAAAGCAGCAGGTTATGCTACTGATAGGCAATATCCCAAAAAGTTAATTGGTTTGATTGAGCGTTATGAGTTGTACAAATATGATGATGAAGTTTTGGGGCGCAATCCTTCAGAACGAAAATTTGATGATACTGTTGAAGTGGATAAAGCATTTCACGTTGTAGCAAAAGGCGATACATTATACAATATTTCAAAACGTTATAACTTGACCGTTAAAGAATTGCAAGCTTTGAATAATATTAAAGGAACGAACATTGCAATTGGTCAAGAACTGAAAGTAAAATAGAATAAATTCCAAATGATTTATAAACGCAGTAGTGCATTATTTGCCGAGGCTGAAAAGGTAATCCCTGGGGGTGTAAATTCCCCAGTAAGAGCATTTAAAGGTGTTGGAGGGACACCGATTTTTGTAAAAGAAGCCAAAGGTGCTTATTTGTTTGATGAAGACGGTAATAGGTTGATAGACTACATTAATTCCTGGGGTCCGATGATTTTAGGTCATGCTTTTGGCCCTGTGGTGGATGCGGTTGTTGACAAAGCTAAAAAAGGAACTTCCTTTGGAATGCCAACAGAGATTGAAACCAAAATTGCAGAATTAGCAGTTTCTATGGTGCCTAATATTGATAAAATTCGTTTTGTGAATTCTGGTACAGAAGCTTGCATGAGTGCTATTCGTTTGGCGCGTGGTTTCACTGGAAAGGACAAAATCATAAAGTTTGCAGGGTGTTATCATGGGCATTCCGATTCGTTTTTAATACAAGCAGGTAGTGGTGCAAGTACTTTTGGAACACCAAACAGTCCTGGAGTCACACAAGGTACAGCAAAAGACACGTTGCTCGCTAATTATAACGATATTGATAATGTAAAAGCTTTAATTGAAAGCAATAAAAATGAAATAGCTTGTATTATTATTGAGCCAGTTGCTGGTAATATGGGGTGTATTCCGCCAAGACAAAATTTCTTGGAAAGTTTAAGAGCTTTGTGCGATGAACACAATATTCTTTTGGTGTTCGATGAAGTAATGACAGGCTTTAGATTAGCCAAAGGAGGTGCGCAAGAGCTTTATGGTATTGATGCCGATATAGTGTGTTTTGGAAAGGTGATAGGTGGTGGTTTGCCTGTTGGTGCTTTTGCGGCCAGAAATGAAATCATGGATTATTTGGCTCCTGTGGGTCCTGTGTATCAAGCGGGAACATTAAGTGGAAATCCTTTGGCAATGGCTGCTGGTTTGGCAATGCTTAATGCTTTAGATAATGACGCTGAAGTCTTTGACAGACTAGCCCAAAAAACGGCATATTTACATAAAGGTATTTCCAAAGCGTTACAGGAAAACGCGGTAAAAAATACTATAAACCGTGTAGGTTCAATGATTTCTGTACATTTCGATGAAAATCCTGTTTTCGATTTTCATACTGCAGCAAAAGGAAACAATGATACTTTTAAATCCTTCTTTCATGGTATGCTAAATGAAGGTGTTTACATCGCACCCAGCGCATTTGAAACTTGGTTTATCACCGACGCATTATCTTATGAAGATTTAGATTTTACGATAAATGCAGTTAATGAGGTAGCAAAACGGTTATAAAAAAACACCTCCAGTTTGGAGGCGTTTTCAACTAAATAAAAAATCACTAATAAATAAAACTCAAACTTTATTTATGCTTTCTTGCGTTTTTTGCCTTTAAACTTGTCTTTCATTTTAGTTTGTCTTTTGGCCATCATACGCTCCCATCTTGTATATTGTTCATCGTTTAAAATGTTTTTCATTTTAGCTTTGACTTCAATCATATGATCTAATCTTTTATTAGCCATTTCTAAACGTTGTTCTTTCGTGGGTTTTTGAACTTCTCCACTTTCTCTTTTAGCTTTTCTCTCAGCCATGTGAGCCTTTCTTAATTTGGCATTTTCTAGGTTTATTTCATAAATGTCTTCTTGTTGAGCATCAGTTAAATCTAAAGCCAAAGTCATTTTTTTGGTTTGAAGAGTGGCCATATCTTCAGGACTCATATCCATTCCTTTTTTTCCTTTATTAGGACCTTGGGCGGATGTAATTTGAATTGCGCAAAGCGTCATTACAACTAAAACTAGTTTTTTCATGATGATGTTTTTTTTGAATGTTTGGTTCTTTGACTACAACACTTCAAAATAGTTTAAAATAGAATTTGATTTTAACGGAAGATTAACAAAAATCAGTAAGTTTTATTTCTGGATAATAGGAATGGCTAGAGAAATACCCGTCTGAAAATCAGGAGCATTATTTACCTCAAGATCTTGCTTTATAAAAAGTGAGAGTTTGTAATTTCGTCTACCATAGGTGTAAATAAAATTCCAATCAAGAAGCGTATGGTATAGCGTTGCCACTCCGTTTTGCCATCCGCCATTAATTTCTCTCCATTTTCCTAGCAATTTGTAGTACCCTTCTTCTTCCTTTTGGTTGAACCTGGTTTGTATGTGATGGTTAATACCAAAAGCATGGTAGTTTCCACTTTCGGTATATTTGGTAAATTCTGCATGAATCTCGAAACTGCCTAAGTATGTATTGTTTCCCAAGTCAATGTTATCACTTTTAAAATTGATGAAATTTTTATGCAAAACACTTGCGCCTAAGCCAAAGTTAATTTCGTTTTTATTTTTCAGGATAAGCCGTTTAACACCGTTTAAAGAGATACCGTAATCCAATGCGCTATTGAATTTTGAAGTGTTGAGTCCTAAATGACTTCCAAAATTAACGTAAATGTGCTTTTTGTCGTTTCTTAGGAAGGAAGGATAGTAAAAATGATTGAACTCCAAACCTCCAACAAAGAAGTCGTTGGCGTTAAGTTGAAGTGTTCGCCCATTTCGGTCTTCATATCGAAAGTTTACTTGGTTTAAACCATAATAGCGTCTTCCAAAAGGGTCTTCTCCTCCAGCAACATTGCTATGAAACCATTCTATAGTTTCATCACTTGTAAATAAGGAAAAGGGGTGCTTTCCTTTTGTGATAACATAGCTTCTAAGTGTTAGCCCAATTTCATGTTCTTTTGATATTGGAATGTTATAATTAACCCTAAACTCTTTAATTACGGCATCAATCACAATATTCATATAATCTGCGGGCGTAGTTTCTTGGTTTTCAAACTTAAAAACCCTCCAACGCTCATACCAAACATTTTGACTCATTTGTCTTCTTATATTGGGGTCTTTAGGAAAATAGGCTTCAACAAAGGGATGAAAATGATTTCCGCTAGTGTAATTTATTGAAATGGTACTGTTTTGGGGTGGCGCAATTTTAAAATTTTGGTTTATTCTACTACTAAAAATTCCAAACTGATGCGTGGACAAAATACTTGGGCGGTCAATACCATTTTTAAAGGAAATACTATCACGCTCCTGGGCAAATAGGCAAATAGAAAGCAATAGAGAAAAGAATATTGAGGCATTTTTAAACATTGCGTAAATATACTGTATTTTAGGTTTTTGCTTGCGAAAGGGCAATAAGTTCCATGGTGGTATTATAAAGCGAAGTTTTATGCATTTTACTTTTTAGCCAAGCGTAAAAGCTCATGACGAATATATCTTCTTGTTCCGGTTTTACCCAATCGAAAGAAGTCTCAACCTTGTTTTTAAATGCTTCTGAAGTAATCTGCTCGGGCTTATTTAAATAATCCTGTACCAAGTTCATGTAAGTAATGGCGCGATGTTGATTTATAGTTTTTAAATAGTTAAAATGGTGTCTTTTAAAACTCAATAATTTTGACTCAACTAAATTAACATGTCCTAAATCGATATGTAATAGTATTTCCATCAAGTTCTTTTTTATAACCCATTCGTTGCCTGCTTTTTCGGTATACCAATTATCGCTATGGTAAAACTTAGAGAACAGTTGATGTGCTTTTTTTAGTTCTTGGTTTTGAAAATAGAACATAATCAGGCTAAGTCGAATATCTAAAACCGATTCTGTATCAGGATGTTTTACATTGGCCAGCGGTTCTAAAAGCATAATCGCCTTCTCTTGACGTTTGGAGAAATTGTAGTTTAAGCTTAAAAGCAAATTATATTTTAGCTTAAAAGTGTTGTAATACTTCTTTTTGTGCTGCAACATTAGTTGGTGCATTTGGTCCAAATAAGCTTGTGAAGCTTCAAATTTTTTATTTCTGAACAAGGTATTTGCAATATGATATAAAATTTGAATGTGATAATAGGGCTGCTTTTCCTTGTCTTTATAGTTTAAAATAGATTGATAGGTTTTTATCAAAAACGATTCAATATTGAGATAATCATTGGATGCAAAAGCTGAAACAGTAACGATGGTAATGAGCTGATACAGCGATTTAAAGGATAACTTATCTAGAATATTCAGATTGAATTCACTAAGCGTATTCTGGAGCATGGTTTGGAAATCTGAATGGTCTCCATGGGACAGTTTATATTTTAATTTTGAATATACAATGTTTAGTTGGTCTTCCAATAGGTGCTTTTCTTTGTTATTGTTGAACTTTTCAATCAAACTGTCTAAATCCCTTGTAGGGCTTGCATAAGCAAACTGAATTTGTGTATGGTAAATTTCGTTAAGTAGTGGGAATAAGTGGTGTTCTATAGCCATAACTTCAGCTTTTTTTAAGATGCTAAAGGCAACCTTGAATTGTTTTTGCTGCAAATAGTTGCGGGCAGCCAAAATATATTTTATCACTTCCATTTGAAGTGAGTTCTCATCTTCTAAACTAGAGTTGGCCGAAAAATGGATAATGGATTGGAACAAACGTTTTCTTAAAGCATGATAAGCGTCGTTGCTTTTAGTGCCGTAAAGTTTAAGACAGACGTCTTTTGAGTTTAATTCGTCATTTCTTAAAAGTTTAAAGAGCTGGATATTTTTAGTATCCTGCCGTTTGTTCTTTTTCTCTAAAAACGCGATAAAACGCTGTTGTTCTTCCTTTGAAAATGAGGAAACCATAGTGTTTAAGTCATTCATTTAATCATCAGTAAATTTTAATAAAAGTATTAAAAAACGGACATACTTGTTTATTAAATTTAAAATATATCGTCAGTTTTAATTAAAAATTGTTTTTAAGTTTTCAATGTGTTGGTGCAATTTTGTGTCATCATTAAAACAAAAATTATGAATTATCAAACAACAGTTTCGGTTGATGAAGATTTGAAAAGTTCTAAATCGAAAAAAGAAAAGAAAGTATTTGATCAAAAACCAACGTCAGCATTTATCGGAGCATCTTGGTCTGCGCTATTAATAGGAATGGTGTCTTATTGTACAGGATTGTGGAACGCAGATATGATGCTTAACGAAAAGGGCTACTACTTTACAATCCTCCTATTTGGATTATTCTCGGTTATTTCAGTTCAAAAAGCTGTACGTGATAAAATGGAAGATATTCCAGTAACTGATATTTATTATAGTATCAGTTGGTTTACAACGATTACATCAATTGTCCTTTTAGTTATTGGGCTATGGAATGCGGATTTATTACTGAGCGAAAAAGGATTCTATGGCATGTCTTTTCTGTTAAGTCTATTTGCAGCTATTGCAGTTCAAAAGAATACTAGGGATGTGCAATATATTGATAGAAATATAGGGGAAGATGAGTAATATTCAATATAAAATCAAAACAAAAATTAAAAGGGTTGTTTTGATGGTTGGTTAGTAACCCAAAGCCTCGTAACTTTTATAGCTGCGGGGTTTTAAACTATTTCAAAAGTGAAACCAAAACTTACTACAGATTTAATAAAGTTTTCCAAAACTACGTTAATTTCAGAAAGAAGACGCATTTTAGAAATAGCTGTAGTAATCCTTACTGCGATTGGAAAATTTGTTTTTATGGATATTTTGGACTGGAGATTGCCCTATGTGGTAATCGCTGTCTCTGCTTGGAGTATCTACATCTATCATAGATATTCAAAAGAAAAAAATATTTTAAGATATTGGGGTTTCAGAACGGATAACTTTAGAATGGCAATAAAATTAATGGCGCCATTCGCTGTAATTGCTGTGGTCTCCTTTTTGATTATTGGCTATTGCCAAGACACTTTAAACCTTACATGGCATATTTTACCGTTATTGGTAACATATCCTATTTGGGGAAGTATTCAGCAATTTTTAACTATTGGTTTAATTGCTGGGAATCTTAATCATTTAAAATTGAATAAAATACTTGTTGTTTTTGTTACGGCAGTTTTGTTTTCGGTAGTGCATTATCCGTCAAAATGGCTAATGGTAGGTACTTTTATTTTAGCCTTGTTCTATGGTTATGTGTATCTAAAAGTGAAAAATATTTATGCTATGGGTATTTGTCATGGTTGGTTAGGAGCTTTGTTTTATTATACTGTTGTAAACCAAGACCCATTTGGAGATATATTTTTGAAATATTTTATCTAAAACTAAATTGCGTATTTTAGTAAGCAAACAGGTTTTTAATGGCATATTGGATATCTATTCTAATAACAGTTCTCGTAATTTATGTGGTGATAAGTATCGCGTTGTACTATTTGCAGGATTACTTATTGTTTAAGCCAGAAAAACTCCCAGACGATTTTCAGTTTTATTATGAAAATCAGAATATAGAAGAGCATAATCTTGAAACTAGAGACGGCGCCGTGATTAACGGCTTGTTGTTTAAACCCAAGGAAAAGGCCAAAGGTATTGTGCTGTATCTTAAGGGTAATTCCAAAAGCATAAAGGGTTGGGGAAAGTTTGCGGTAGATTTTACGCGTCATGGTTACAATGTATTAATGGTGGATTATCGTGGTTTTGGCAAAAGCACAGGTAAGCGTTCTCAAAAGGCCATCAAAAGAGATTTGCAACGTGTGTATGATAAAATAAAAGAGTACACAACAGAAGATAGAATTATACTATACGGGCGCTCTTTAGGTTCTGGTTTTGCAGCGAAATTAGCATCAATGAACAACCCAAAGCTATTAATTTTAGATGCACCTTACTACAGTTTAACTAAAGTTACAAAGCGTTACGCGCCCTTTATGCCTCTGTCTATTTTAATTAAGTATCCATTGCCTACATACAAATGGTTAAAGTATGTGCAATGTCCCATACATATTATTCATGGTACAAATGACAAGCTAATTCCTTATAAAACAAGTATAAAATTGTCGAAGGTAAAGCCTAAGTTAACGAAGCTGCATACGGTTATTGGTGGCGGACATAAAAATCTAAACACTTTTGAATCCTATCATTTGATGATTCATGATATTTTAACCAATAAACCCCAAGATATCGATTTATCAACCACAAGCATTCATGTTAAACACAGTTCAAAGCCCACTAAAACGAAAGCTTAAAAGGCTAATAGTCGTTTTAATAAGTCTATATGTTATGATTACCACAGCATTGTATTTTATGCAAGAAAAACTATTGTTTTTGCCAACGGTTTTGGAGCAAGATTATCAATACCAATTCAATTATAAATTTGAAGAGTTGAATTTTGAAACGGATGACGGGGCTTTGTTGAATGCCATTCATTTTATGGTTGAAAAGCCGAAAGGCATTATTTTATACTTCCATGGGAACGCTGGCGATTTATCTCGTTGGGGTAGAGTTACAGAATTTTTTGTTGAAAGGGGTTATGATGTTCTGGTGATGGATTATCGCACTTATGGTAAAAGTAAAGGTGATTTGAGTGAACATGCGTTTTACAATGATGCGCAATTGTTTTACGACTATATTTTGAAGCATTATGAAGAACCCGAAATTACGGTTTACGGACGTTCCTTGGGAACAGGTATAGCCACTTACATTGCATCAAAAAACAACCCAAAACAGCTCATTTTAGAAACGCCATATTACAGTATTGTAGATGTTGGAAAACATAGATTCCCTTTTTTGCCAGTCGAAACCTTGCTGAAATATAAGTTCCCGACGTATGAATTTATAAAGGAGGTTAATTGTCCTATTACAATGTTTCATGGAACTAGCGATCAAGTGATACCCTATGAAAGTGCTGAGAAGTTATTTAGATCAACTTGGAAAGAAAAGCAAACTTTAATAAAAATTGATTTAGCAAATCATAACAATATTATTGAGTTTGAAGGGTATCATAACACTATAGAAAAAATATTGCCATAGCCTTAAGATATTGAAATACAAATCCTAACAAAATCCTAAAATTCAATAGCATTACGTTAAACATTTCTAAACTGTTGTAAGGAATCGAAAAAAATATCGTCTATTTGTATCAGTTTAGTTTAAGTTTAGTTTAGTTAAAAGAAAAGCCGATGATTTCGCTCTGAAACATCGGCTTTGTTTTTTGCTTTGTGGTTGAAGTTTAAACCACTCCTACGAACAGACCATCATCCGTTTTTTCCACCTTTGCCAAACTATTTTTCGTCAGTTCTTTAATAGACTTATCCCATTTTTTGTTTGATAAACCAGATTGTGATTTTAAATCTGCCAACTCTAGTTTTTCAGCCTTAGTTAAAATTTCCAAAACAGCTTTAGAGTCATCACTAATCGCTAAAGGTTTTTTCTCTGGTTTCATTTGTGGGAAGAACAATACTTCTTGAATAGACTGATTATTAGTTAAAAACATAATTAACCTATCCATACCAATACCCATCCCAGATGTTGGAGGCATTCCGTATTCTAAAGCGCGCAAAAAGTCGTAATCGATAGTTGCCGTAGCTTCATCATCCCCTTTTTTTGCTAATTCTAATTGATGCTCAAAACGTTCACGTTGATCGATAGGGTCATTTAATTCGCTATAAGCGTTTGCGATTTCCTTACCGCATACCATCAATTCAAAACGCTCTGTTAATTCTGGGTTTTCTCTATGCTCTTTACATAACGGACTCATTTCTTTTGGGTAATCCGTTATAAACGTTGGTTGTATATAGTTGCCCTCGCATTTTTCACCAAAAATCTCATCTATCAATTTGCCTTTGCCCATGGTGTTATCTACTTCAATACCCAAATCTTTAGCAGCTTGACGAATCTCATTCTCAGACTTTCCTAAAATATCAAATCCCGTAAAATGTTTTATGGAATCTGCCATTGTAACTCTGGCATAAGGCGCTTTAAAATCAATTTCATGTTCTCCGAACGTAGCTTTAGTAGTGCCATTTACGGCAATAGCACAGTGCTCCAATAACTGCTCGCAAAAATCCATCATCCAGTTGTAGTCTTTATAGGCTACGTAAATTTCCATTGCTGTAAACTCGGGATTATGTGTACGGTCCATACCTTCGTTTCTAAAGTTTTTAGAAAACTCGTATACACCATCAAAACCACCAACAATCAAACGTTTTAAGTATAATTCGTTAGCTATTCTCATATACAATGGAATATCCAATGAATTATGATGTGTAATAAATGGACGTGCGGCAGCACCTCCAGCAATAGGTTGTAACACAGGAGTTTCTACTTCAAAATAGCCTGCATCATTAAAAAATTGGCGCATGGCGTTGAACAACTTGGTACGCTTTACAAACACATCTTTTACATGTGGATTCACTACCAAATCTGCATAGCGCTGTCTGTATCGTAATTCAGGATCGTTAAATTCGTCATAAGTATGCCCTTCACCATCAGTTTTTGGTAATGGTAAAGGTTTTAAGGCTTTACTTAACAAAGTGAAATCTTTAACCATTACGGTTTTTTCACCAACTTTTGTAGTAAACAATTCGCCTTCAATACCTATAAAATCACCTATATCTAATAGCTTTTTGTAAACATCATTGTATTTGCTTTTATCGTCTCCCGTGCAAATTTCATCACGATTAAAATACACCTGTATTCTTCCTTCGCTATCCTGTAATTCAGCAAAACTTGCACTTCCTTGAATTCTGCGAGACATCAATCTACCTGCAATAACCACTTTTTTACCTTCTTCAAAATCAGATTTAATATCTTTTGAAGTTTGTTTCACAGGGAATAAATCTGCTGGATAAGGGTTAATGCCTAGGTCTCTTAATTTTGTGAGTTTATCACGTCTTACCAATTCTTGTTCTGAAAGCTGCATGCTACATTAATTTTTAGCCCTACCGTTTTGGCAGGCGGGTGCAAAATTACATTATTTACAAGAATAAGAATAAAAAAACCGCTAGTTTTCTGGCTCTAGCGGTTTAATTTCAGTGTATTTAGTTTAGTTGGATTTTATTACTTGAAGATTTTCAACCAAATCCCTGTTTTCAGGAAACAACTTTACAGCCCTTTTTAATACTGTAATAGCTTCTTCTTTCCGTTTATTAGCTCCAAGAACATTTGCCAAACTCATATAGGTTCTTGGTTTATCTGGGAAAAGCATATTGTTTAGTTTAAATACGGCAATGGCTTCTTCCTTATTGTTAATGGTGTAAAGTATGTTGCCATAAGTGTTTAGCTCAAACATATTGCTTACTTTGCCATCAAAGGTTTTTACCAGTTTTTTGCTTCGTTTTTTTAAACCGTTTAATCCATCATGTTTAAGAATGTCATCTACCGTTGATACAATTTGATAGTTACTCTTGTAATTATTTGATGTTACTATTTTTAAAATATCTTTTTCTAAGGATTCCACGGGATGCTCTACGATGCGGTTTACCTCAATTCCATCTTTGTAAAAAATAAATGTTGGCACGCGATGGATGTTTAATCCCGCTTCTTCGTGATTTGGACTTTTTTTATACATACCCCGTTTTCGCCCCAGCGCAATAACTGAAAGTTGATTTTCAGGAAAACTGCAGGCTTCTAAAATTTTATAGAACCTAGGCACTTCGCGTTTACTATCACCACACCAAGTGCCCATAAATAGTTTTATGGAATACTCGTTCAAGGCTTTACCTATAGCATTGATGGTAGTTTCATCTAAGGAATAATCATCATAGTTTTTATAAAACCAGCTTTTATAACTTGAAGATGTTAGTCCTGTTTTATCAATTTTGCCCAATAAAAAAGGCGATTCCCCTTCTATTGAGATTTCTTTGTTTACTTCCTGTGCGTGCAACGAAACGCCAACTGCACAACTAATAATCAATAAAATAATATATTTCATAACATAAATTATTTAACAGCTACAGTATTTTTAGAAATCACATTGCCTTTAATCCTTAGACGCTTTTGGGGCTCGCTGGCATTTGAAATGATAGTGATGGACTTTGAAAATTTCCCAATTCTGTTGGTAGCATATTTTATGTTAATCATTGAAGATTCACCAGGAAGAATTGCGGCTTTTGAATAGTAGGGTACTGTACAACCGCAGGTTGTCTTTACATTTGATATTACTATCGGGGCAGTACCGCGATTGGTGAATTTAAAGGTTCTTAAGCCGTCATCATTTTGTTGAATGGTACCGTAATCTATCACTTCTTCCTCAAAAAGAAATACGCCAATATTTGCATTGGAAGTTTGTTCTTGTGAAAAGCTAAAGTTTGCAATTAAAGTAAATAATAGAAAAGTTAACACTGTAGCTTTTTCAATACTTAGGGTAGATTTAAAATGTGTCATAATGTTTGTTTTTTGATTGTTCATCGATAGCAAACATCATGATTACATGTAAAGAAGTAGTCCTATTTAGGGGTTGAAATCGGTACTAGTACTAGGGTTGAATTTTGTAACTAATTGTTAAACAAGGATTTAATTTCGTCTCTGGAATTTGTATTAAGCTTTTTATAAATATTGTTTACATGTGTTTTTACGGTACTTACGCTTACAAAAAGCGCATCAGCAATTTCTTTATTGGTATGTTCTTTTAATATTAAATCTAATACATTTTGCTCTTGTTTGGTAAGTTGCTCCTTTATACTATTCTGCTTTTTTTTCTTGTTGATTTTATATTTAGAGATAAACCAAAAGTTCAAAATTAAGGATAAAACTAGAAGCGGAACTAACACATAAATCCAATTGAAACCTGAAGTTTCTTTATTAGGCGGTGTCGCAATAAACTTATCTGAAGCAATTTCAGCTTCATACTGTTTAGTATAGGATGTATTCGGGTAGGTGGTCTTTAATCTTTCCAGCAAATTATCATAATAGGTATTGGCTTTTAAATCTTCTAAATAGTAATTGTGAAATGGACTTCCTCTCTCCGATAAGAAGGCATAAATATATAATTCTGCAAGTGGTTCATTTAAGTTTATCCCAAAATCTTGTAGCGTTTTAAACCACTTTTTATTGTTGAGGTCCCTATTTGCTTTACTTCTAAACTCAGAATAGGCAAATTTCATTTCTTCTTTTAAAGAGTCTATTTTTATAAAAGCTGCTGTTTTAGGGTTGGTAGCATCAATGTCACAAAACATTTCAGCGTCGAAAGACAAGGGGAAACTTATGGTATCTGTACTTTTTGCAATAAATAAAATATCCTTACTGTCTGTGCAATGCCCATCAAAATGGTTACTGTCTTGGTTAAAGCTTTCGCAATTATCAACATGTAATTTGTAAATGCGTTGTTCGTCATCTAATTGATTGCCTAAAAATTGAAAGTAACCATCAGCGTCCGTTGAAACTTTAGATATAATTTGTTCATTGTCGATGTTCTCTAGGGTGCGATAATCTTCAATTATTGATAAATACACATCACTCTTCCAGCGCTCAGTATCCACATATCCATTAAAATTGTGCTGTGCGAAACTGCAAGTAGCAATACAAAAAAAGAATATTGTTACGTGTAAAAATCTCATTTTACTAATCTACTATATTTTCAATTAATCCAAAACCGAAATGTGGTAACTTTAAAATGTAACAAAATGAAACTGATAGCGTCAAATAAATAATCATCAATCATTAATAAAATTTCTATGAGTATCTGGAGAGTTATACTTTCTATTATTTGCCCACCTTTAGCAGTACTTGACAAAGGTTGTGGCTCTATTGTTATTGTGTTTTTGCTATGGCTTTGTGGATGGGTTCCAGGGGTTATTGCAGCCTTGGTTATATTGAATAATCCTAAATCTTAAACCATAAAAATATCGTAATTTTGCAGTCTATGAATAAAACAATTGAGCTGCAAGATTTAGGTTTTAAAGATTACAAGGACACTTGGGATTACCAAGAAACCTTGTTTAAGGCCATTGTTGATACTAAGGTTAAAAATAGGAGGGAAGATGCGAATCTTGAAACCCAAAATCATTTTTTATTTGTAGAGCATCCTCATGTTTACACGCTGGGTAAGAGCGGAGACTTGTCTAATTTACTTTTAAATGAAGAACAACTCAAAGAAAAAGGTGCTACGTTTTACAAGATAAATAGAGGGGGCGATATTACTTATCATGGGCCGGGGCAAATTGTAGGCTACCCTATTTTAGACTTAGAAAATTTCTTTACTGATATCCATAAATATCTTCGATTTTTAGAAGAAATGATTATTCTAACTTTAGCTGAGTATGGTTTACAAGCCGAACGAAGTCCAGGAGAAACAGGGGTTTGGCTAGATGTAGGTACGCCTTTTGCACGTAAAATTTGCGCTATGGGCGTTAGGGCCAGCCGATGGGTAACCATGCATGGTTTTGCGCTAAATGTAAATGCAGATCTGGGGTATTTTGATAATATTATCCCTTGTGGCATTCGTGGTAAAGCCGTTACGTCTTTAAATGTAGAACTTGGTGTTGAAAACGTAGATGAAGCTGAGGTAAAAGAAAAACTATTAAATCATTTTTCTACGCTTTTTGAAGCTGAGTTTTTAATTCCATCTGCATGAAATTAAAAAAAGGGATCAAGATAGCATTATTGGTATTAAGTTGCGTAATAGTAATATTTGTGTCGTTTGCAACTTACAGCATTCTCATAATTGAAAACGCCAAATTTGAATACGAAATGCTTTTTTTATTGGCGATAATTCTCGGGGGCGTTTTGAGTATAGTGTATCAAATAAAAACTATGCAGTTTTACAGCTCAAAATCTAAAAAACTGGAGCTTACAGGAAAATTGTTTTGGATTGGGAATATCTTGTTTTCATTAACCTTATTCTGCTTTTCACTTTACTTTTTATATTTCATCTATAAAAGTTTTGAAAGTTTTGAGGGTAACATGCGCACAAGTATGGTATTAACGCTTGTAATCACAATTTTAATATTACTCGTTGCTGTATTTTTAGCTCTAGAAGCAAGTACACTTTATAAAAGAATATTACATCAAAAAGAGCGTGATTATGTGGATTCTATTGAAGATATCAAGGGGAATCAAGATGGAGATTTCAACTTTTAGTGTTTTTTGGTTACTTTGTATCTAGCACATCGAAACTATATAATTCGCTCACAGGTATGCCGTTATAAGTTATGCCCTCAATACGTATCACATATTTATTAGTTGTATCTCCTGTGTAGAAATTTAATGTATACGGGGAGTTATTACTAATTTTAATATTTGGTTCCCAGTGCAAAGTTTTGCGATAATCGGGTTTTTTATGCTCTGGTTTTGCAACAGCATAGTTGGGTTTGTAGAATTCTCTTGTTTTATAGAAACCTGGAATTTTAGGATTACTGAAATTAGATAGTTCTTTTGGTTTTTGCTGTATTTCATCACCTCTTTTGGTGTATATAGCTATCACGCCACCAATTCTATCAGGACCCAAACCACCATAAATAGTAGCTTCAGATCCTCTAAGAACATCAATAAACAAGATATCGTTAATAGGAATAGTTTGAACACGACCGGGGGAGGTTCGAATACCATCGAGTACAAAAAGAACTGCGTCCCCTCTTATTGAGACCGATTGATTTGGAAAGGTACCAAAAACTCGAACTCCAGCTACATACCTTAGCATATTGAATGTGGGGGACCCTGGACCTAACCCTGGAATAGAGTCTGGAATAAGTCTTCTACTTGCCTCTCCGTGTAATGTTCTAGCATTCATTTTTTTGGTTAAAAGTTCTTGCGGTTTTAGTTTTTTTCTCGCTTTCACAACAGTCTCATCTAACTTAATAATGCTAGGATCGTATTCAAAATCTGATGTCAATTTTTTTTCAACCGTTTTAGGATATGGTTTAGAATAGGTATTGACTAGTTTTTTTGTGTGTACCTGACTTTTTCTGATATTTTTAATTTTTACCTCTGGATAATACGGCTCTAGGTATATAGATAATCGATCTCTATTCTTTTTTGATATTGGGATGCTATTGGCGTTAATAACAGTTTTAATGCTATCCTGAAAAATGAAAGGACCAAAACTAAATTCACCCTTTGCATTAGTTAGTTTTTGTTCTTGAACTAACTCGTTTGCAACAATATTTAATGTTACTTGTGCCTTTCTAGGTTGTTGTTTTTTTTTGAATGCTGTAGTGGTGCCGTTTATCATAATTCCTTTTTCTGGAGGGAAAGATACCGCTGTAGAGTCATTTTCATCCATAAGAGACTTCCAAGTAAACCTACGCCATCCATGAGTAAGCATGAGCAAATCCAACAAATATTTACGTCCTTTTTCTTTCTGGAAAAAAAAGTTTGGGTTTGAAATTGTACCGCCCAAATCAGAATTTAACAACAGCCAGGTTTTTATATTGTCCGTGTTTTTTAGTGTTTCTTTTTGCTCGAATACACTCATTGAAAAATCGCCGTTGGACGTTTTTCCATCAGTCTCAACCAAAGTAAAGTCAATATTAACTTTTTCACGCAAATTATAGTTCTGTTTATTTGTTTTTATTGATAATTTTAAATCGTTTTGAGGATTATCAATAAAAGTAAGACGCTCACTTACAGGTTCGCCGTCTGGTGCAAACAACGTAAAATGAGCAACGCCATCTTGTAGTTTTGAAGTGTATAGTTTTATGATATTTAAGTTTTTATCATTGGCCTTTAATTTTTGTTTAAAGATGATATCACCTCTAATATGACCAACCAGAAAAGCACCGTTAAGACCATTAGCAATATTTGTAGAGGCCGTTATGTTTATATATTCTCCCCAGTTTGCGACGCGCAAAGCATAACCCTTTAATATGGGCGAGGGAATCGGATAGTCAAACATCTCACCATCAATTGGTATCTGAAGATGGTATTTTATATAGGGTTTTACTTTAATGGAGGTCCAGCCCAAGCCAAATTCATAACTATTAAAATAGGAAACAAAGTTACCGTTCTCGTCTAAAATTTTCCCCTCAAGTGCAAGACCGTTGCCTTCAGAATCAGTGACTTTTACGCCCAAAACACATTCTAGACCTGTTATGAGGTCTCCACCTTCAGGAAAGAATTGAACAATGGGTTTAGTTGTATCTAAATTGGTTACTTCTTCTTTTTTGTTTTTTTCATGCGCTACTTTTTCCTCTGATATTTTGTCAAACAAATATTTAATATCGCGCTGTAGTGATACAATAGGTATTTCCTTTTGAAAAAGAATTTCTTCTTTATCATTCAACATATATTTTGTGTAAGCACGAAGTGTGTAAGTACCTTCTTGCATTACCTCTGGCAGCTTTATATCACTCGAAGTTCCAGTAGATTCCACGTATAATTTTTGCTGGGTTATGATGTTATTTTTAGAATCGATTAATTCTAAATAAATCACCTTGCTCATATTGCTAACTGTATGCGTTATACCATTTAGCAAATACGTTTTTAGCCAAAAATTGTTTCTCCACTGGTATAGGTGTCTTTATCTGTTTGCACATACACTTTTTCAGGAGGACTGTTGTTAGTGTAAAAGGAAAGGTTGTTTATTATATCTTGTAGCCTATTATTCTCTTGAGCAGAAATTCCAAAAATGAAAGATAGTAGAATGACCACATGTAGAAAAATATTTAATTGCCCAGATTTTTTCATAGATACTTCACTATGTGAGTAGATAATAAAGTTAACTGAAAAAATCTCAAATGTTATGGTTTAATACTTCTCTGGCACAAAAGTTTGATAATTCATTGGCGGACGTACATAACCTTCATAATCTGGTAATTCAGGAAGTTCAATAGGTTTAATGTCCATTTTTTCATAAGGTATCTTGCTTAAAACATGGCTAATACAATTTAAGCGTGCTTTCTTTTTATTATCTGAATTCACCACATACCATGGTGCTTGTTTCGTGTCAGTATGCGCAAACATTATATCCTTAGCTTTGGAGTATTCCAACCATCTGGAACGTGATTCTAAATCCATCGGGCTAAATTTCCAACGTTTTAATGGGTTTGATATTCTATTTTTAAATCGACGCTCTTGCTCTTCATCACTCACAGAGAACCAATATTTTAGCAAAATAATTCCAGAGCGTACCAGCATACGCTCAAACTCTGGACATGATCTTAAAAACTCTTCATATTCATCATTGGTACAAAAGCCCATAACTTTTTCAACGCCTGCTCTGTTGTACCAACTTCTATCAAAAAGTACAATTTCGCCAGCAGCCGGTAAATGGTATACATACCGTTGAAAATACCATTGCGTTTTCTCTTTTTCGGTGGGAACACCCAATGCCACCACTTTACATACTCTAGGATTTAATGGCTCGGTAAAACGTTTTATGGTACCGCCTTTTCCAGAAGCATCTCTTCCTTCAAAAACAATCACCACTTTCAGACCTTGTTTTTTCACCCATTCCTGTAAGTGTACTAATTCTGTGTGTAGTTTCGCTAGTTCTTCGTCGTAATTGAATTTTTTGCTTTTAGACATAGTCGTATTTTTGATAAACACAAGTTACTAAAAAACAAAAAAACACTAAGAAATACTTAGTGTTTTTAGGAGCGAAAAGCTAATTTATATAGATTCTTATTTAGTTTTTTAAAGCATTCCATTCTTCTTCGGTGGCGTACGATTTTTGGTATTCCATAACACCCAGCCACTTTCCATTGCGTTTTACAAAAAGCATTTCAAAATGAACTCTATACTGTACTGCATTTTCACCATTGCTGTCTGATGATGTATAAACGAAAATGCCTGTTTCATGGGCTGTTGTGTCATCTCCTATTCTTTGGGAAAAACGAAAGACCACATCACTTTTATTTTTACCAGATTTAGTATCAAGAAACCCCTGTTTCCAGCCAGCCAAAGCTTTCGAAATAGGAATAGAGGTTTTGTTTTTTCGTGAAGCCATTACAACTACAGCATCTTCATGATACGTGGCTGCGTAACCTTCAAAGTCTCCCTCGCGAACGGTTCTTGAAAGTTCTGCCCAAAATTGGTCCAACTCCGCTATGCGTAGCGAATCTTTATTTATTTCTAAAGTTATTTTATTCTTGGTTAAAGCTTGGGTTCTCGGGATATTTGCTACGATAACAAATACAAAAATGAGCAGTGTTTTTTTCATGAATTTAAATTTAAGATATAAAAGTAATGCAACAAGTTCGGCAATTTAAAGCAGAAGCACAAAAACTAATTTTCAGCATTAAAAAATACTTTGTAGTAATGCATTTTCTTTTCTTCGTCATATCCGCGTTCTAAATATTCAGTTGAGGCATCTGGGGCATCAATATCTAATTTTATTTGAATGTTAGTGTCAAGCTTAATATCAGTTTTTATTTTACGTTTTTCTTTGTTTACAACTGCTTCAGCTACATCAAATTGATTTCTAATGACCAAATTCTGTTCGCCTTCAAACTCTTTTTTATAGGTGTCAAACTCTCTTTTGTGCTTGTCTTCTTCAAAAAGCTCATCTTTAAATCGCTCTACATTTACAATTTCATTCTCTTTAAAAAAGTCGATAGTTTTTGCTAAAAAGCTATTTTGCTCTTGTGCACCGTAAGTAGTTTTTATAATTTCAGATGAAAAATCTTTACACAACTCTATATATTGCTGTGTATGGCTATTGGCATCGTCTGCATATTTTATGTTCAAGAAATGATTTGTCCAATATTGTGCATCATAGCTATTATTGTCAACACTAAAAATAATGTTGCCTTCTGCATCGCTCTGATTTAAAATCAAGCAACCTTTGTCAACTTTTTTAGAACTTATACCTTTTTGTACCAAAACATCATAACTGTTGTTTTCCAGATAGGTTTGAAAGAAATTCACCTTACTTTCAATTTTAAAAATCCCAACGGCATTGGTGGTAATGTCTCTAAATTCAATACCTTCAAATAGCACAATTAAAACATCACCAGTTTTTATATTTGCCGAATTTGATTGCTCGTATAGGTGCATTACAATGTGTTTGGATACGTCAATAAATGCATCGTCCTCATTGAATAGTTGTGCGGCGTAAGTGTTAATTTCGTTTAAGGAAATATTTGCATGATGATTAAAACGATAGCTTTGTACTGCACTTCCAAAAGGTTTTAATAGAAATGGTAGCATCAAATCGTAGCTGGCTTCATCAAAATCTACTGTTTTTTCAGAAAAGGCATTTTTGGTATCATTATGTTTATTGCCAACTTTATGGATTATAAATTTTGAAATAGAAGCGTTTTTTCTTGAAATCATGTGTATGTTATTGAGACTGCAATAGTATTAAATTAAGTTGAAATTTGAACAAAAAAAGGCGCCAAAGCAAAAGCACTTTGACGCCTAGATTCGAGGACTTGTATTTTGGTGGTTAAAATTATTTGCTAATGCTGGTAAGCTCAGAGTACCCCATTAGTTTTCCTTTTTTATTATACGATTCAGTTTTTACAACACCTACGCCTTCTGCAATCCACTCTTTTATGGTGAATGATGTTTTTATGCCCATTTTCACTTCAGAATCATAACTTAGTGCATAGCAGTTGAATGTTCCGGCAGATGTAGTAACGCTCTCTTTGGAGTCAACCGTTCTGTTTATGATATCCATAGTCATCTTCATATTCATACCGCCCATATTTATCGTCATTATCATATTGGCATCTTTTAGTTTTTTACCAACATCTAAATCGTTTGGTAACTCAATGTTGGTACCAGATACATCAATATCCATGTCTTTATATTGCTGTAACATTTCTGGGCTTATTAACGATTTAAAATCTATGGAAATACTATTGCCTTCGCACATTATGTCATAAGATGTGGTCGTAATTTCTTTATCTTTTTCATCAAAAATTACAGCTTCAATAGTTGCAGTATTTCCATCAATATTTGAAACTGTATATTTTACAACACCTTCTTTTTTACCTTTCTTGTTATAGTTGGTAATTTCAAACTTAGCGCCTTCCTTAAAAGGGTAATAAACGCTACAAGCATCTTGCCCGATGGCAAAAAAGTTAACCAGTAACGCGCATATTATTGTAATAAAAAGTTGTTTCATAGTTATATTGTAATAAATTCCACGCGTCGATTTTGTGCTTTTCCATCAGCAGAACTATTATCACCAACGGGCTCGCTTTCGCCCTTCCCGTCGGTTTCAAGTCTATCTGCTGAAATGTTATAGATGGTCACTAATGCGTTTTTCACAGCTTCAGCCCTAGCTTTAGATAGTTTTAAATTAGCCTCATCAGAACCATCTGCATCAGTATGTCCTACAATCTTCAATTTTATACTGTCGTCCTGCATTAAAACTTGGGAAATTTGGCGAACAATGCCTAAAGATTGCGGTTGTATATTGGCAGAACCAGAGTCGAACAAAATACCGTTGGTGGATATTTTTCCTTCTGAAAGTAGTTTGCGTCTTAAATCCACACCGCCTTCTGCTACTTTTAAATTTGAAATGTAAAGATGCTCTTCGCCATCTTTTAGATTATTCAAATGAAACTTCAGATATTTCAGTAAATTTTCTTCTTGAATGAATCTTGGTATATCCATATATTTTGTTTGATTCATCCATAATCTAAATCGTTTTTTGGTAACTGAAATAGCGATATGTGGCTGATTTAAAATTTCTTTTCTAATATCGGCTTTAATATCGGTGTTGATGTCGCCACCACCATTTCTAAAATAATTTTTTGCCCTAAAAGAAAATGCAGCATATTGGCCTAATGGAATTGTAACGAATGCATGATTAGAGCCAGGATTAAACTTATCATTATCACTAAGATATACTGATAATCTCGCAGTTGATGAGGTTTGTTTTCCAACCCCTTTGGTTAATATATCAAATTCGATAGTGTAGTCTTCTGGTAAATCTTTTACATCTGGCACGTAAAACACACCATATCCAGTTTTTAGCTCAAACCACTTGCCTTTATTAGCTATTTTAACAACTTCACCTGAAGCGTTTGTATTCCATTTACTTGGGAAATCACCAATAAAATCTTTGGAAAAATCATCAAAAAATAAAAGTTTATCGCCAGGTACAAAATCGTATTTGCTGTACACTTCTAAATCGTCAGATATATTTTTATCTTCTTCAGCTTCTTCAGAAGTATCGCTATCATTACTTGAAGTATTGTCGGTGGAGTCGCTTTCTTCAGAGGTTGTATCTTCTTCTGATTCTTGGTCCTTTTTATCCCGTTCACGCTGTCCTAAAAGCAATTCTTTAGCTGTCTTTATGCTATATTTTAGGGCTTTTTTGGCTTTGTTGATTTGTAAAGTTGCTTTCGCTTGTTTTAGGGCATTGGCACCGTCCAAATCACCTAAAATATCAGGAGCACTGTCACTCAACCCTTGCAAATCGTCCAGTGCATCCTCTAAAACATCAATATCTTCGTCGTCCAGTGGCGTTCCCGCTTCGGCGTAGCCATCGTACTTATACACTTTATCATAAATATCAAAAGATTCCTGTACAAATCTATCAACGCTACCAATTCCTACTCTGCTTTTAGGACGTTTAATTTGTTTGGTCTGCGCTTCAAGTGTTGGAATTACATGCAGGAATAGTATTCCAAAAAATAAAATGCTTTGTGCATTTTTCAGGAATTTCATTGACAAGGTTTTGATTAATAGCTGTGCTAAATATAGAAATTAGTTTTTGAGTAGCAAAAGGCTTACGGAAATTTAATCAACATTTAAATGTTAATTATGTTATTGTAAATAAGCTAGTTAATTTCATAAAGAATGATGCTGTTAGCATCGCCTTTGGTAACAAACTCTAAATTTCTATCCCTATCAATATTATCCAAGCTAATTGAAGAGTTGCCATAAACAGGGAAATTTGGAATCATCTTTCCTTGGCTATCGTATAGATGTACTTTTTTGGACTGCAAGTCGGTTATGGCCACATAAATTTTATCATTGATATAAAAAATATTTGGTCTGGTGTAATTACCATAATCCAATTCTAGTTCTCTACTCTTTATGCCCAATTTATTGTCATGAAATGTAACCCGTGTTTTACTTGTAGTTTCTAAATTATGATTGTTAGTTAGTCTTAAATCTACAAGTGCTACATTGCCTCTAGTGTCAACACTCACAAGTTTTCCATCTTTTGTGGTAGTGGTAAATTTGTTCTTATAAACAAATACAGGTTCGTTTGAATATGCGTTTGTAGATTTTGGAGATACTCTCGTTTTACCAACTCTATCCAATATATGAAGCTTGTTTTCAGTTTTTATAACCAAATAATCTCTGGTACCAATTCTAAAGTGTTTTGGTTGACTTATAATGTTGCCATTCGCCTTTTTAAAAGTAAATCCTGATACCGTTTTCCCTCGTGCATCATACATTAGTACATTTTTACCTTGTGTGACCAATAGGCGGTAGTTTTTGTTTTTGTCGTAATCGAAAACTGAAAGTGGTTGCGTAATAGCATCATTGAATTTTAAAGGGAATGGCGCAACGTCCCTCCCTTTTCTGTCAACAACATAAACTCTATTTGCTGTAGCGAAAGCCAATTGCAATCTTCCGTTTTTATACATATCAATCTGTTCCACTTTACCAAGGATGGCACTGTTTAGCTGTTTTTTCCACACTATTTTTCCTTGGTTTGAAATTAAGTAAAGTTTGTTGTTCAGGTCTTGTACCACAATTTCTTTTTGTTTGGTGATATGATTCGCAACAAATTGTGGTGTGTTTAAAATATCAGTATCCAATTTTAAATTGAAATTTTCTGAAATGGAATTTTGCACACGTTTCCGCTTGCCCTTTATCAGTCCACCATGAATATGGGCAAAATCTGTGTCGTATATAAATTGAATTGCCGAAAGATTATAGTTTTTAAAGTTATACCGTGCTCCTATATTCTTTTCAACTATAGTTTTTAAAAGCTCGGGTTTTGCAACAAATATCAAGGAGCTTTCACTACTTAAGTTTTCACTAAGTTCTTTAAAGTAGCCGCGATTCCCCAAAGTGGTTTTGTTCTGGTAACTGGCAATAATGTTTTGTAGAAGATCTACGGAATCTGCAAAAACAAAATAATTGTCTATGATACAGTAGTTTGAAGGTTGAATGTTATTGATAAATGGAGCAAGTGTTTCTAAAAATATGCCAGATTTAGAAAACTCAAAGATCTTAATGTCACGAAAGGTTTCAATGCTATTTTTATCACTTAATAATGCGTCTTGAGTTGCAATAGCATCAATAGAATTTAAAACAATAGCACGTTTTTCATCTTCATAAATAACACCAACTTCAATAATGCTGTTGAATAGTTCGATGTTGTCAAAAATGGAATCTTTGTTGTGATATCGGGAGATGTTTTCTCTTAAAACTTGAAAATCATCAAACGTAAAACTCAAAAAGCCATCACTATTTCCCGGTGTGATATTTTGTATTTGATTTTCTTGAGGGACTGTGTTCTTGAACAGATCAATGACTTTTTTTGAAGAATCTATTGATTTTGCAATACCATTGATGAAAATGTTATCCTGGGAAATTTCGGTATCTAAAGCTAAAAAATCACTTAAACTATGTGCGTTCAATTCATCTTCAATAAAAAATGAAGGTGATAATTTACTGTTTGTATTACATAGTATTGAAATGTTTTCATCTTTGCTGGTAACATCATATAGCTTTTTTAAGCCAGAATTTTTATCAGAAAGGTTTAGGCACTCATTAATCAAAACCTTAGAAGAAGATAAAATAAACGTACTATCAACTATTGTGTTGAAAAAAACAGCATCTTCAAGCGTAGATTTCGTGATACTATGGGACTTGTATTTGAGTTCTTCTTCAATGTAATTTTTTAATGAATCCGTTTGAAATAGTATTTCAGAATACTTTGTAATTAAGGTATACTCCAGACTATCTCTTTTTTTTGAGATACATATTAAAACATCTCCACTAGGATTAAGATTAGAAATTGAATTTAGTTTAGCTTGTAAACCTTTATAAGTATCACTTTCGGATAATAAATTTAAAAAGCTATTATTTTCAATAGCACTTTTTAAACTCTCGAGATTTGTTGTTTTTAAAATAATTTCAGAATCGTCCGGCACAAAATCAATTAATTGATGCCGTTCATTTTTAGAGTTTGTACAGCTTAATACAACAAAAAGTAGGAGGGAACACAAAAAAAATCTCATGGAATCATCAAATTTCCGCTAAAATATAAAATGAGCCATAAAAAAAGTTGATACCACCAATATGTTTATTAACGAATTATGAGCAAGATTTAACAAGGAATATAAACTCACAAATCCAATTTTAGTTGTTCGGGAAGCAGCCTGAAAGATTTTCTATGATATTTAGTAACGCCATAGGTTTTTATCGCTTCCCTATGCTGTTTCGTTGGGTAGCCTTTATTCTGCTTCCAATTGTACATTGGGAATTCTTCATGGATTTTGTTCATATAAGCATCACGATAGGTTTTTGCTAAAACTGATGCTGCGGCTATACTTAAATATTTACCATCGCCTTTGATGATGGTTTCGTGTGGAATAGTGTGGTAAGGTTTAAATTTATTACCATCTACTATGATAAACTCCGGTAATGTTTCAAGATCATCGATAGCCCTGTGCATTGCCAAAATTGACGCATTTAGAATATTAATTTTATCAATCTCATCCTGAAACACATGAGAAACACCAAAACACAAAGCATCTTTTTCAATAATTGGTTTTAGAGCATCCCGTTTCACCTCACTTAACTGTTTAGAGTCATTAAGTATATCATTTTTAAAGGCATCGGGTAAAATTACGGCAGCTGCAGTTACAGGGCCTGCTAAACAGCCACGGCCAACTTCGTCGGTACCGCATTCATAAGTGTGCTTAGTGTGCTTAAAAATTAGCATGAATCAAAAGTATTATGAATAATTTAATATATCAACTAAATAATTTTTTCATTTTACCACGTTATCATATTTTGTATTTACATTTGCAACGTTTTTAAAATTCTTATGCAGAAGTTAGCAATCGTTTTATTTTTTGTGCTATGCTCTACTGTGGTTTTTGGTCAGACCGACCCCGAAGAAAAACCGCCAGTTAAGGATTCTGATTCAACTGTTGTTAAAGTAAAGGACAGTGCTTCAATTGCTAATCAAAAGAAACAACGCAAGGAAAGTCTCCTTGGCAAGTTAACCAAAGGCAATGATGAAGATGAAAAAGCTAAGATTCAGGACTACCTTATCATCTCCCATGATAACGACACTACTTTTGTAGACACCACACTTACCATTCAAAAAGAATACAAATTCAACTATTTAAGAAGGGATAATTTTGGATTGATGCCATTTTCTAATTTAGGACAAACATATAATAGCTTAACCTTTGATTTTCAGAACACCAATCTTTTACCAAATTTTGGAGCCAGGGCGAGGCATTTTAATTATATGGAGGTTGAAGATGTTTATTATTACAGGGTACCTACACCGCTAACAGAGCTTTTTTATAAAACGGCATTTGAGCAAGGGCAATTGGCCGATTCTTTTTTTACGGTAAACACTACACCGCGATTCAATTTTTCAGTTGCATATAAGGGTATGCGCTCTTTGGGGCAATACCAACATATTTTAACAAGTACGGGTAATTTTAGGTTTACCACTAATTACAAAACTAAAAACAACCGTTATAATATGAGAGCCCATATTGTAATGCAAGATTTGCTAAATCAAGAAAATGGCGGGCTAAGAGACGATATGGTAGAAAACTTTGAGCAAGGTGTGCCAGAGTTTTTAGACAGAGCCATTATTGAAGTTAATTTTGAAAACGCCGAGAGTATTCTAAGAGGCAAGCGTTTTCATCTAGACCATAGTTTCAATATCTTTAATAAGGTAGTAAAAAAGGCACTGCCTAAAACCCTTAACGATTCAACATCTACTTACAAGTTAAGCTTAAATCATATTATTTCTTTCGAGGATAAATCGTTTCAATTTGATCAAACTCGCCAGAATTCTATTTATGGAGAGGCTTTTACAAGTTCAAATTTTAGAGATCGTGTAACCTTAGAGCGTTTGTACAATCAATTCGAAATCAATTATTTAAATAATGAATTAGGTCACTTCAGTGTAAATGTCAGCAATACACATTACAATTACGGGTACAACAAATTAGTAATATTCAATGATCGCACGATAACAAACCGTTTAAAAGGAAACATTTATGCGGCAGGAGGGAAATACCGAAAGTTCTATAGGGGTTTTAATATACAAGGAGAAGCAGGTGTAAATATTGCTGGAGACTTTACTGGTAATTATATAAAAGGAGAGGCGTCATATAATGTAACTGATGATATTTTTGCCAAAGTTGCCATAAACCATAGCTCACGAGCGCCAAATTTTAACGCATTATTGTACCAAAGTAACTATCAAGACTATAATTGGCAAAATGGCTTTAATAATATAGAGATCCAGCAGTTGGCATTTCAAATAAAGTACAAGCAGTTTGTAAATCTTTCTGTAGACTATTCCACAATTTCAGATTACGTCTATTTTAAACAAGATGAAAGTATCACCGAAACGGAAGCAATTAAAGCATTCCAAAATAATGGTACTATCAATTACTTAAGGGCAAAATTGGAGAATGAAATAAGAGTGGGAAAATTTGCCTTAAACAATACAGTGTTGTACCAAAATGTGCAGAATGGTAACAATGTGTTAAATGTGCCACAAATCACTACACGAAATACGCTCTATTTCAGTTCAGATTTGTTCAAGAGAGCCATGTACTTGCAAACGGGCGTAACGCTAAATTACTTTACTAAGTATTATATGAATGGCTATAACCCAATTCTGGCCGAATTTTATGTGCAAAACGAACGGGAGTTCGGAGAGTTCCCTAGGCTGGACTTTTTTATAAACGCTAAAATCCGTCAAACACGTATTTTCCTAAAAGCAGAACATTTTAATTCCGCCTTAACAGGTTATAACTATTATTCTGCTCCCAATTATCCATACCGGGATTTTACCATAAGGTTCGGTATCGTCTGGAACTTTTTTATGTAATATTTTTTTAATTTTCAGGGCGTTCCCCTCCTTTGGGGTCGGGTCGGGCTTTCACTACTCAATCCCTCCTGCGTCGGGGATTTCAAACATGCCGTTCAATCCCTAACGCGGGCGTGCTTACCGGGGCCATTGCAGGGAGTCAAGGTCGGCGCGTCTCCTTTGCGTCTCAGCGCCTTTGCGAGAATATATAATAGGATAGGCCATTTTCGATGGCGCTATAGAACAAAACGAGGACGTGAGCACCTGCTATATTCAAGAGCAGCACAAAAATATTTTCCACTCTAAACATCAGAGAACAAGCACATTAAAAAGGGGCGGTAAAATAGTTTAAAAAAAGATCAAAAAATGCATTGTTCAATTAAAAATGTGTGGTATGTTTGCACCCGCAAAAACGGCGAAGGTCGTTTTTTGGAGTTCATCCGCAGGATGTTTTGGGATTGTGGAATAGTGTTAAAAAAATATTTCCAAAAAATTTTTCAAAAAGTATTGTGGGGATAAAAAAAGGGTTTTATATTTGCACCCGCTTTGGGAGGAAAGTCC
>NZ_SIRT01000012.1 GCF_004310325.1 Hyunsoonleella flava | reverse complement strand
GATTCTGGAGAAAATGAGACATCAGATTTTACAGGATATAATTTCTCGTTTAATTCTGACGGTTCTCTTGTTGCTACAAATGGAACTGATACTTTAACTGGTACATGGTCAGTTACGGACGATAGCAGCAGTAGTGACGATGATATTGATTTCAATATTTTCTTCCCTGTTCCGGATACTAATGATTTTGAGGATTTAAACGATGATTGGGATATTATATCATATACATCTACTAAAATTGAGCTTATTGATATAAGTGGAGGAAATGGAGGTACTGACAATCTAATATTTGAAAAAAATTAAGGCAGCACACAACAATGTGTGTAATTAATTGCTTGGGCCTGTGTTACTCGGAAAATCCTTCGGATTTTCCTGAGGTTCGGTTTCCTTTTGCTAAATTAGTTGCGCGAAACTCACAACTAACCATACACAAACCGGTAAACGAACCTTCTCAAAAAACCATATATTTTCTGCCAAAAACCAAAGCTAGCAAAGACGCCCGCGTTAGGGATTGAACGGTATACTTCGACTGCACTCAGCACAGGTGTTTGAAATCCACGACGTAGGAGGGATTGAGTAGTGAAATAGTTTTATTCACGATTTCATTAATTTGAAATAACAATCAATGAGTAAAGCCCGACCCCGCTTCGAGAGCCTCAGCGACCGACGGGGTAACCTGCCTGCCGGCAGACAGGCGCCCAAAAAATAAAAAAAGGCTGCCAAATTAAATTTAGCAGCCTTTATAAAGGAATCTTATCTTAGTTAACCAACCTACAAACCGAATACATAAGATGTTCCTTTATCAACCAAAAGCAAAAATTATTTCTCTGAAATCATGTTTTAGTTTCCCGTTTGCACGGGAATGACAATTTCAAAATAGAAACCTCGAGACACAAGGCCTCGAGGGATTTCTTTTAATTATTGTATGTTTTCTAGAACTAATACACGCTCTATTTCTCCATTGGAATCGTAGTCTTTTAACTCAATTCTGTTTGGTGTAATTTCTTTGATTTTCCATCTGTGTCTTAGTTCAAAAAATGGTGCATCGTCTGTTCTGAAGTTTAAACCTAAGTTTATGCCTTCGTATCTGTACCCGTGCCAAGACCCTACATAATTGTTTCCTTGTCCTTCCGCAAACAACTTACCATTGGCATTAAAACCTATGACGTAACCTTCGTAGTTTTGAGTTAAGTCCGCATCTAGCACCATGTATGATGCTACTTCCCATACGCCGTTTACTAAAACTTCGCCAATGTAAACTACATCTTCATCGTTATCTGGACAGTCTCTTTCTAGTTCCATCTCATTGTCACCGTTAATAAGCTCAATTTCATCTTCACTTAGAAACTTTATCAGCCACTGTAATTTTAATTCTGGTCTTCCTTCAAGGTTAATTTCTAAACCAATGCCTGCGTTTCTTACCAACACTTCGTAAGTACCTTCAACTAATTCGCCATTAATTCTAATTTTAACAACATTATTTTCAAAGAATTTTAATGGTGTACCAATGTATTGATCTTCTTTGTTGATATCATCTACTTCAAGTTCGGTAATTCTCCATAAACACTCTTGTAAGAAGTTTTTAACGCGCTCTTTGGTAATATCTACTACTACTTCACAGTTTCTTTTAAGGATAATTCTGTTACCTCCTGCTTCGTATACTTTAATTTTTCCGTCTTCAAAATCGTATAACAACCATTCTAAAGTAAAGTCTGCTAAATTATCAAACGCCATCTTTAAAAGTACACCACGTCTTGTGCGTCTCAATCCCCATTCTCCTGTTAATACATCGCCATTTCTTGAACGCATTGTTACAACACCGTCGTCTTTAAAGTTTATTGCATATTGCTTAAACTCATCATTTTCTTGATTGTTTCTTTTGAATTCGTAAACTATCCAAGGACATCTTTTTAAGTAGTTTTCTAAACGTTCTTTAGAAAAATCGTCTTCTTCTTCACAGCTATCTTTAGCTGCTTCTATGATACGCTTTAATTGCTCATTGTTTTCAGCAGTTAATACTGTGCCATCTTTTAACACCATATTTACTGGGAAGTTAAGGCTAGCAAATACTTCTGATTTTTTAACACGTTTCATAAAACGGTGTAACTGTCTGTTGTTTTCAATTTCTACAACCTCAATCATTTGAAAATCTCTATCAAATACTGAAAATGAAATTGGGAATTTAAAATCGATACATCTTATTTCTTTTTCCTCTTCTTCATCATCGTCTTTACATTCCGCAATAAATTCTGATAATTCCTCAGCGCTTTCAATTGTGATTTCTTCATGCTCTGAAGTCACTATAGTAATTGGGAATATGATATCTAAACGATCGATATCGTCTTCAAACTCTTCATACAGTCTTTTAATTTTGATATAGTCTGCTTCAGAATCAATTCTAATTTCAAGTCCGCGAACTTTTACAACAACTGGCAGTTTTACTGATATACAGCTTGTACCGTCAATAATATTGTCTTTAGAACCGTCGTTTTTAGACGTTGCGCTTATAAAGCTTGTAAGTTCAGACGTTGCTGTTAGTGTTTCAGCCTCGTCTGGAGAAGAAATCTCAACTGTCTCCTCCTGACACGAGGTGAATAGTAATAGGGCAAAAAATGGTAATAATACTAAAAATTTAAACTTAGTTTTCATGGTATGTGTTTTTGGGTTAAACTTTTAAATCTTTTTTAAATTTTCTTTTTCTAAAAAATAAATGTCTTATTAAAATTTAAATGTGCTCAAGCATTTTATTATAAAACAGGCTATCTTTAAAAACTCCTACCCCCCTATCTTTAAAAATTTCAAAAAAATAAATTCCAAATTTCAAAAACAAACTCTTAAAACCTTTATTTTAGTAGCGTTAACCAACAAACCAATGGCAAAACAGTTACATGAAAATATTTGTGAGGAACGTATATTTTCGTCCATATTTAATAAATACTCCAAAGATTTACACAACTTTTTATACTATAAGTTTGGCGAATTACTAAATCCAAAAGACAAGGTGCAAGAGGCTTTTGTAAAGCTATGGCAAAATTGCGCCAAGGTATCTCCAGAGAAAGCTAAGAGTTTCGTGTTTACCACTGCCAATAATTTAATGTTGAATGAAGTAGCACATCAAAAAGTGGTATTGAAGCATCAGCAGATGACCAAACCAAAAATGAGCACCAATGAAAGCCCTGAGTTTTTAATGCAAGAGGCAGAATATAATGATAAACTGCAACGTGCTTTGGCAAATTTAACCGAACCACAGCGTGTGGCTTTTATGATGAACCGTGTGGAAGGTAAACGCTTTAAGGAAATTGCAGAATTGTTGGATATTTCTACCAAAGCGGTTGAAAAACGGATTTATGGGGCGTTGACGAAGTTGAGGAAGGAGATTAAGGAGTTGTGAAAAATGACAGATGACTGAAGACGGAAGACCAATGAAAACTCAAAGTTCGCCTCCATGAATCTCTGTGAAATCTCTGTGCAACTCTGTGAAACAGTACCTTTGGAATTTAGTTTTTGGAATTTGGAATTGATTTTTTTGATGAGGGGGTAGGAAAAAAACAAACTCACTTGTTATATAATTGAATAACGACATGATGAACAAAGAAGCAATCATATTAAAATGGTTAAATAACGATCTAAACGATCAGGAATTCGAGGCGTTTAAAAACCTTGAAGACTATGAAGATTTAGTGAAGTTAAACACCAATCTGCAACATTTTAAGGCGGATAATTACGATACTTCTGCTGAGTTAGAAAACGTATTGTCCACAATTAAAACTGGTAGCGCACCAAAAAACAATTGGTTAAAACCATTGATGCGTGTTGCAGCTATTCTTGCTATTTGTTTTAGTGTGTACTATTACACCACTACGCTGGACACAACAATTACTACAGAATTGGCACAAAAAACCACTGTGGAATTGCCAGATGCATCTACCGTTTCCCTTAACGCAAAGTCGTTGTTAGCTTATAATAAAAATGATTGGAAAAAAGAACGTGATGTAGAATTGCAAGGCGAAGCCTTTTTTAAGGTAGCTAAAGGCTCTACATTTAACGTGAACACAACATCAGGAACCGTTACGGTTTATGGTACTCAATTTAATGTAAAACAACGGGACAATTATTTTGAGGTTATTTGCTACGAAGGATTAGTTGGGGTAACGTACAACTCTCAAGAAACAAAATTAAAACCTGGAAACAGCTTTTTGGTTATCGATGGGAAAATTATTGCTAAAGAAAAAGAGTATCGCTCCACGCCTTCGTGGTTAAATAACGAAAGTGAGTTTAAAAGTATTCCGTTTAAACAAGTGGTTGCCGAATTTGAAAGACAATATGAGGTTAACATCACTTTAGTAGGTGTAGATTCTACCCAGCTATTTACGGGATCGTTTACTCATAAAAATATCGATGTTGCATTAAAATCTATTGCATTACCTTTACAAGTAACGTATAGTAAACAAAACAATACGATTATTTTAAAGCGTGAATAGAAAAGGACTCCTTTTTCTTTTAAGTATCCTATTTTTTTTGAATGGTTTAAAAGGTTTCTCGCAAGCCAATCAAAAAACACAACCTCTTATTGCCATTTTAAAACTATTATCCGAGCGCTACGACGTTAGCTTTTCTTATGTAGATGAAACCATAGCATCGGTTGAAGCTGTGGTTCCAGATGAAGGTATTTCTCTAGCTGATGCTCTTTATGATCTTGAACTGGATACACAACTAAAGTTTAATATTATCAGCGAACGCTTTATTTCCATAGTTAAACCCTCTGAAAAAGATAAAACCATTCTTCGCGAGCAACTTGAAGAAGTGGTTGTAAGCAATTATTTAACCTCTGGTATTACAAAACTTAACGACGGCTCACTCACCGTAAAACCTGAACAATTTGGTATTCTCCCCGGATTAATTGAGCCCGATATATTGCAAACTATCCAAGCGCTTCCAGGTGTGTTTAGCGTTGAGGAATCCGTTTCCAATATTAATGTTCGTGGCGGTACACACGATCAAAACTTAATCCTTTGGGACGGTATAAAAATGTACCAATCTGGTCATTTCTTTGGATTGATTTCGGCTTTTAATCCATATACTACAAAAAAGGTGAACGTCTCCAAAAATGGTACCCGTGCAAGATTTGGAGATGGTATTTCTAGCGTTATCGACATGCAATTATCTGATGACATTGATGGAGAATTTACAGCAGGCATAGGTTCAAACTTAATTAATGCGCATGGTTATGCTAAAATACCATTAACGCATAATACCGAGTTGCAACTCTCAACCAGACGCTCTATTACAGATTTACTCGTTACACCTACATACGATCAGTATTTCAAGCGTGTATTTCAAGATTCAGATTTATCAAATAACGCCCAAAATGATGCTATTATTTCTCAAAATGAAGACTTTTCATTTTATGACATTACAGCAAAATTTCTGTATGATATTACGAAAAAGGATAAACTTCGTGTTAATTTTATGTACATCAACAATGCATTAAATTACGAAGAGCGTTCCACAATAAATGACAGAAGTGAAGCACTAAATAGTAGTTTATCACAACAAAATTTTGCTTACGGATTGACTTATACAAGAGAATGGAATAGCAATTTATCTTCAACCACTCAGTTTTATGAAACAAGATACGATTTGGATGCCACCAATTTTGATATTATCAACGAGCAACGCTTAATTCAGGAAAACAAAGTGATAGATCGTTCTGTTAGACAGGATATAAATTACAAACCAAACCTAAACTTCAATTTTAATATAGGGTATCAATTTTTCGAAGTTGGCATTAGTAATTTAGAAGATGTCAATAATCCAAATTTCAGAAGTTTTGTGCGCGATGTGGTAAGAAACCATTCGGTATATGCCGAAAGCGCATTTTTATCAACCAACGCCAAAACAAGGCTAAATATTGGGGCTAGGGCCACTGTTTTTGAAAAGCTAAGTGAAAGACTCATAGAGCCCAGACTTAATTTTAGTCAGAGGTTTTTAAATAATTTTAGATTAGAACTTTTAGGTGAATTTAAAAGCCAAACTGCATCACAAATCATCGATTTACAAAATGATTTTTTGGGTATTGAAAATCGACGTTGGGTTTTGGCCACCAAAAGAACCGAGATAGAAGTAGAAAATGGAAAATCACTGTATCCTGTGCCTATTGTGAAAAGTAAACAGGCTTCTGCGGGCATTCATTTCAATAAAAACAAACTATTAATAAGTGCAGAAGCATTCATCAAAAAAGTAGACGGTATTACCACCCGAAGCCAAGGGTTTCAAAACCAATATCAATTTGTTTATAATGTTGGCAGTTATGATATTAAGGGGATAGATGTACTTATAAATAAGCAGTTTCAAAATATAGTAAGTACATGGTTAGGCTATTCCTACAGTATAAATAATTACACATTCCCAGAACTTAATAATGGGCAACCATTTCCTAATAATGCAGATGTAAGGCACTCTCTTACCTTTGCAAGTACATATACTTATAAGGATTTTAAACTCGCCGCAGGTTTAAATTGGTTTTCTGGCAGGCCAACGACACTCCCAACTTTTAATCAAAACGAAAATGATACCCGTATTAATTATTCTAACCCGAATGCTTCAAATCTAGAAGATTATATGCGTACTGATGTTTCAGCAACATATAACTTTAATATTTCGAAGGTATCACGAGCGGTTATTGGTGCTTCGCTTTGGAATATTTTAAACAAAAAAAACATCCTTAATCGTTATTATATTTTGAATGCTGACAATGAAATTACTCCCATTGAAAATATCTCTCTAGGCATTACACCGAATGTGAGTTTTAGGGTGATTTTTTAAAATAAAAAAGCCGCAACAGTGTTGCGGCTTTTAGTAAACTATTGTTTGAGATATAATTATTTTTCAATAACTATCTTCTTGGTTATAGTTCTAAACTCTGATACAAAGTTTACAACGTACATTCCTTTTGCAAATTGGTTTGTATCTATTGTTAACTTACCAGATTTCAGTGCTTCTGCAGAACCATTCATTATCATTCTTCCTCTAACATCCAGGATATTGTAATTCATTTCTTCATTTTCAAATAATCTGATTTCAACATTCAAATTATTCACAACCGGATTAGGATAGAATCTTACTTCATCGTTTTGTTCAACAAATGAGGCCTCAAACTCTTCATAACTACTATAAGTAGCAATGTATCCAGCTAAATCATCGTCATTTGGTCCTTTACCGTTTTTGTTATTCCAGTGACGTGCTCTATACTTGTTAAAGAAGTAGCAGAACCACTTAGAACCAATTACTAAGTTAATAGCACCTCTTACATCCAAGGATGCACAGATATTGTTGTCCTCTACAAGATGTAAAACATCAAAACCTGTAGTTTCACCTAATTGTACAACACTTAAGTCTAACGTTGCCGGATCATAAACTAAGCTATGGATTCTGTAGAAACCTTGATGATCTACAGTAAATTCTGGTGTTGCAGATACTTGTAAAATCGTTAAGGAATAAGCTTCTGTTAAAACGTACAACTGTGCATATCCTTCTGGTATATGCGGTAGTTGATGGAATTTAGCAGAAAGGGTAGCTTCTCCTCTTTTTAAACACTGAATTGGTTTTGGAGAGTACATCTTGCCTGATGAAGCATTACACACTTCTTCTTCTACATGAATAGGTGCTCCCGCAACATCTAACGCCGCACACAAATCACCACCGCCTTGGATTAATAAACTATTAACATCAAACCCTGTTGTTTCTCCTAGCACTACAATGCTTAAATCTAAATCTGCAGGATAAACGAATGTGTGAATTGTATAATTTCCAGCTGAATCTACAGTAAATTCTGGAGTAGCGTCCACTTGTCTGATTACCAAACCATCGCCTTCAGTCAATACATATAATGTAGCATATCCTGATGGCACGTTGGCATCTCCACTTGGCACTGCCGAAATCACAGCGCTTCCATTTGACAGGGTAACGTTGCTTTCAGTAGCGTGTAAAGTTCCAGCGTCAGCCGTACAAGGCTCTTCTTCAACATGAACAGGTGCTCCTGCAACATCTAACGCCGCACACAAATCACCACCGCCTTGGATTAATAAACTATTAACATCAAACCCTGTTGTTTCTCCTAGCACTACAATGCTTAAATCTAAATCTGCAGGATAAACGAATGTGTGAATTGTATAATTTCCAGCTGAATCTACAGTAAATTCTGGAGTAGCGTCCACTTGTCTGATTACCAAACCATCGCCTTCAGTCAATACATATAATGTAGCATATCCTGATGGCACGTTGGCATCTCCACTTGGCACTGCCGAAATCACAGCGCTTCCATTTGACAGGGTAACGTTGCTTTCAGTAGCATGCAAGGTTCCAGCGTCAGCCGTACAAGGCTCTTCTTCAACATGAACAGGTGCTCCTGCAACATCTAACGATGCACATAACTCACCTCCACCTTGAACCAATAATCCATTCACATCAAAACCAGTAGTTACATTTGGAACTACTCCACTCAAATCCAAACCTGTTGGATATACCAATGTATGGATTGTATAGTTTCCTGCTTCGTTTACAGTAAACTCTGGAGTTCCCTCTATTTGGCGAATTACTAGTTCATCGCCTTGGGTGAGCACATAAAGAGTGCTATAGTCTGAAGGTACGTTTGCATCGCCATTTGGCATTGCAGATACTATTGCTGAACCTCCCGATAAGGTTACACTGCTTTCATCTGCAGTTAAGGTTCCTGCATCTGGATTTGTGATACTTACTGGCGCTCCTTCTACATCCAAGGAGGCACATAAATCTCCTCCGCCCTGGATTAAAAACCCGTTCACGTCAAAACCTGTAGTCTCGTTTGGCACAACACCACTTAAATCTAAGCCAGTTGGATAAACAAACGTATGGATAGTGTAATCACCACCGCCCATAACTGTAAACTCTGGGGTGTCGGCTATTTGACGAATAATGAGTTCATCACCTTGGGTTAGTACATATAAAACAGAATATTCGCTTGGAATATCCGCATCGCCATTTGGATGTGCAGATATCACCACCTCTCCAGTAGAACATACTTCTGATACCGTTGCCGTCAAGGTTCCTGCATTTACCGTACAAACTTCTTTTGCTACCACCTCTACAGGGGCGCCAGTTACGTCTAACGAGGCACATAAACCATTTTCAGTAACAATACCTAGTACGTCAACTCCAGTTGTTTCACCAAATTTGACTATACCCAAATCTAAAAAGTTAATACTGCTCTCACGTGCATCATATATTAACGTATGAATAGTATACTTGCCTACCTTTGTAACAGTAAAATTTGGTAAATAATTTACTTGTTCGATTACTAAATTATCACCTGAAGTAAGCACATAAATCCTGCTGTACTCCGATGGAATTGTTGGCGCGACATCATGAGTCGCTTTTAGTGTAGCGTTTCCTCCAGCTAGTGTTACTTCACTTGCATCAGCAATCAGCGTTCCCGCATCGGCTGTACAGGCCTCTACCATAACTGGTGCGCCTGCCGCATCCAATGATGCACAGATGCCCGCGGCACCTACTAAATTCAATACGTCCACGCCTGTGGTCTCGCCTATCTTAACCACGCCAAGATCCAAGAAGTTTGGACTGTCCTCTCTTGCGTCATATACCAATGTGTGGATCGTGTACCTACCTGGTGCCATTACAGGGAAGCTGGCTTCCGCTCCTACGGCCTCGATTACCAGACCTTCTGTCGATGTGAGTACGAACAGCTGGCTGTAGCCATCTGGCACGTTGATGTTGCCGTCAGGGGTAGCGCTTATCGTTACGCTGTCGCCTACCAGGGTTGCCGTGTCCATGTCTGCGGTAATTGTTCCAGCATCGGCCGTACAGGCCTCTACCATAACTGGTGCGCCTGCCGCATCCAATGATGCACAGATGCCCGCGGCTCCTACTAAATTCAATACGTCCACGCCTGTGGTCTCGCCTATCTTAACTACGCCCAGATCCAAGAAGTTTGGACTGTCCTCTCTTGCGTCATATACCAATGTGTGGATCGTGTACCTACCTGGTGCCATTACTGGGAAGCTCGCTTCCGCTCCTACGGCCTCGATTACCAGACCTTCTGTCGATGTGAGTACGAACAGCTGGCTGTAGCCATCTGGCACGTTGATGTTGCCGTCAGGGGTAGCGCTTATCGTTACGCTGTCGCCTACCAAGGTTACCGTGTCCGCGTCTGCGGTAATTGTCCCCGCATCGGCCGTACAGGCCTCTACCATAACTGGTGCGCCTGCCGCATCCAATGATGCACAGATGCCCGCGGCTCCTACTAAATTCAATACGTCCACGCCTGTGGTCTCGCCTATCTTAACCACGCCCAGATCCAAGAAGTTTGGACTGTCCTCTCTTGCGTCATATACCAATGTGTGGATCGTGTACCTACCTGGTGCCATTACTGGGAAGCTCGCTTCCGCTCCTACGGCCTCGATTACCAGACCTTCTGTCGATGTGAGTACGAACAGCTGGCTGTAGCCATCTGGCACGTTGATGTTGCCGTCAGGGGTAGCGCTTATCGTTACGCTGTCGCCTACCAAGGTTACCGTGTCCGCGTCTGCGGTAATTGTCCCCGCATCGGCCGTACAGGCCTCTACCATAACTGGTGCGCCTGCCGCATCCAATGATGCACAGATGCCCGCGGCACCTACTAAATTCAATACGTCCACGCCTGTGGTCTCGCCTATCTTAACTACGCCCAGATCCAAGAAGTTTGGACTGTCCTCTCTTGCGTCATATACCAATGTGTGGATCGTGTACCTACCTGGTGCCATTACTGGGAAGCTCGCTTCCGCTCCTACGGCCTCGATTACCAGACCTTCTGTCGATGTGAGTACGAACAGCTGGCTGTAGCCATCTGGCACGTTGATGTTGCCGTCAGGGGTAGCGCTTATCGTTACGCTGTCGCCTACCAGGGTTGCCGTATCCGCGTCTGCGGTAATTGTTCCAGCATCGGCTGTACACGGTGGTTCATGATTCTCTCCGATAGTAATTATAACATTAATTGTATCACATTTGAAACCAAAAGCATGGTCAAACTTGTATAAGTTTACCTTGACTTCAAATGTTCCTGTACCTAAATTCCAGGAACCATTGCCTGCCGGAAAAGTGTAAGGCAGAAGGTTCTCGACAACCGTATAAGTTTTGTGCGTTGCTAAATCTTCAACAATGTATTTAGCGCTTTGCGAATACCCATCAACATTCAAGTCAATATAAAAATGTTCTGGTAAGTCATTAATATTGTATACACCATTATTTTCAATAGTTACTGTTTCATGACCATTAGAGAACTCAAGTCCTGTAATTTGACCACAATCAGTATCTGCTGAAATCTGAAATGAGAACAATAAAAATGAGAAAAAAGCTAACAAAATTGATTTGGGGTTTTGGAAGGATAATTTTTCTTTCATTTTTTGCTGTTTATGTTTTATGAGATAAAGTTAAACAAAATATATTTATGTTTAACTTTTATTTTGATTATTTAAACAAAAAATAGGATAAAAACAACTATCCATCATTTTTGAAGGATTTTTCCCTTGGTGGTATCAGTGAAAAGAACAAGGAAATAAATAATCAGAAAAACGGTATTACGGTTCATCCAAAATATTTTTATTTTAAATAGTAATTACCTAATTTTCAGAAAATTGAAAAAAATAAATGGCATCATTAACTCCGTTAGGTGAAACTTTAGGGCTAAGAAGAGCAAAGCACTTACTTAGAAGAGCTACTTTTAATTACACAAAAGAGCAACTGGATATTTTTTCGAACATGACTGCTACAAATGCATTGAATATCCTAACCTCAAACCCAAGTAATAAACTAATAGAACCATATGACCCATTACCACAATCATCTCCCGATGGCTTCTGGTTATCCTCCACAGAACATCCAAACGTATTTAATGGACAAGGCAGAAAAAGATCTCATATTACGGCTTGGTGGTGGTACAATGCGCTAAACGAAGTAAGTTTAAAACATAAATTGTCATTCTTTTTACATACTTGCTTCACAGTTGGAAAAGATTCAGGGGTTGGCTTATCTCCGTTTTTTTATGATCATATTAGGCTATTAGATTTTTATGCATTAGGCAACATTAAAACCCTGGCAAAAAAAATCACCCTAGATAATGGTATGTTGGATTATTTAGACAATACAAAAAACAATAAAAATAACCCCAATGAGAATTATGCGAGGGAATACCTAGAATTATTTACTATTCTCAAAGGTGAACAAATTGGAGAGAACAACTACACTAATTATACAGAAACCGATATTCAACAAGCAGCAAAAGTTTTTTCTGGGTTTAAGAAAAAGTATGATCGCAATGGCGATATAGATACAGATACTGATTTACCAATAGGATATATTAACGTAAACCAGCATAATACCGATGATAAAACATTTAGCACCGCTTTCAACAATCAGATAATTACAGGAAGAAATACTGCCAGTGGAATTTTCGATGAATTACATGAGTGTGTTGATATGGTGTTTTCACAACCCGAAACAGCAAAAGCCTACTGCAGAAAACTATACCGTTACTTTGTAAAAAGCTCATGGAATGATACTGTTGAGACTGATATTATAGAACCGTTGGCGCAAGAACTTATAAGTAATGACTTTGACATACTTCCTACTGTAAAAACCCTTCTATCGAGCCAACATTTTTATGACATGGATGATGATGATGCCTCCGATAACATAATTGGTGCTATCATTAAAAGTCCGCTTCAATTATTATCTGAAATATGTAGCATATTTGAAGTTGCCATACCAGATCCAACAAGCAACCCATTAAGGTTCTATAATAATTTCTACCACAAATTTATTCACAACACCTATTTTAAGGCTGCTGGAATGGAAATATACAATCCAGATTCCGTTGCTGGATATCCTGCCTATTACCAAGAACCAAGTTTTGATAGGATTTGGTTTTCATCCAATACGTTAATAGGTCGATATAAATTAGTAGAAAGTTTGATTATCGGAAGAAATACCATAACCCCAAATGCTAATATTTATGCTGCTCTAGACACTGTGGCTTTTGTAGAGAACAAGATAGATAACGCTGATGCGTCTAACCCGAATAATTTAGTACTTAAAATAGCTGAGTTGTTATATCCTGAAGCTATCGATGATGACAGGAAAAACTACTTTAAAGCTTTCCTTATCGAAGATGCTAACGACTATTATTGGACAGGAGCTTGGGACCAGTACCTCAACACAAAAAGTGAGGAAGATAAAACCACAGTTAAAACAAGATTGGATGCGCTAATTATCGCTATGGTAAATGCAGCAGAGTTTCAATTAATGTAAGAACACAAATTATGAAAAGAAGAAAATTTTTAAAACTCTCTGCAACTGCTTCCGTCATTGGTTTAACACCATTTGAATTACAGGCTACATTAAAATCGGTTTTACCTTATGCTGCATGTCCCAATATTTCAAATAGAAAATTGGTTTTAGTGAATTTAGCAGGCGCGAACGATGGATTAAACACAGTTATTCCACTAAATCAATATGATACTTACAGTACTTTAAGACCGACGATAAAAGTACCTGAAAGCGGTACAAATAAATACATCACACTTGATAGCACTTTGGCAGACAATCAGCAAATAGGGTTACACCCAGTACTTACTGGATTTAAATCTCTTTACGACTCAGGGTTTTTACGAATCCTGCAATCGGTTGGATATCCATCACAAAATAAAAGCCATTTTAAATCCACCGACTTATACCATAGCGGAAATGATGGCAATAGCACACTTAATGGAGCTGAAACTGGATGGATTGGTCGATTTATGGAACAATTTTATGAAGATTTTCTATTAGAAACTTATCCACTAGCGGTTGAAATTGGCTCCAATAAAACCTCACTCGGATTTCATGGTGAAGAGGCCCATGGTATGTCGCTTAACATAACAGGACAAGACCCAGCTGGATTTTATAATATATTAAATGGACTAGGCGGTGCGCCACCAGCAAACATCCCCAATTCTGATTATGGAGACCAAATTAGGTTTTTGAATAATACCGATGCGCTTTCAAACACCTACGCAGAAGCTATCTCCAATTCATTTAACTCTGGACAAAACAATGTTACCTACCCAGATACTGATTTGGCAAATCAATTAAAAACTGTAGCCAGATTAATTAGTGGAGACATAGGATCAAAAGTATTTTTAGTGCGTATTTCCGGTTTCGACACTCATAATGCTCAAGTACAAGCTCCAGGAGATGTTTTAGGAAGGCATTATCCTTTACTTGACGAATTGTCTGGAGCTATTAAAGCCTTTGTCGATGATATGGACAGCCAAAATCTCTCCGATGATATTGTAGGCGTCACGTTTTCTGAATTTGGAAGAAAAGCGGCCGAAAATGGCAATCTAGGAACAGACCACGGTGAAATTGCTCCAATGTTCGTATTCGGTAAACCTGTTGCAGGTGGTGTTTCTGGAACAAATCCAGATTTAACGGAAGCTACAAGCAGCAATAATTACCAAATACAAACCGTACAATATGATTACAGACAAACGTTTGCCACACTTTTACAAGATTTTTTAGGTGCTCAAAATGCCATTATCGATAATACTTTCTTCAACCATACCATCAATGATAGTTTTACCAATTTAAAACTTCCCGAGATTTTGAAAAACCCGCTAACTAGCGATTGCTATCAAAGTCTAAGCACTGAAGAGCAATTAAAAGTAGAAAGAGATTGGTTGATTTATCCAAACCCATTCACCGAAAGCATCAACTTTGCAAGTGTAAATGAAAACACTCAAGTTACCTACAAACTATTTAATGCTTCAGGTGTAGAAATAATGAATAGAACTGATGACCTAATACATGGAAAGCTCACCTTAAATTTAAAATACTTGAGCTCTGGTGTATACTTTTGCTCCGTTAAAACTGGCAATACTCAAGAAATTCATAAATTATTAAAGTTATAATACTTCCCATTAACTACATTCGATCTGGGACATCAATACCCAACACGCGAAACGCATTTTTTATAGTATTGGCGACTGTGTTTGATAATTGAACCCTAAACCGTTTTTCGTTATCTTTATCTGCTCCCAAAATAGAAACATTTTGATAGAAGGAATTAAACTCCTTTACCAAATCGTAAGTATAATTTGCAATTAAGGCTGGACTGTGTTGTACTGCTGCATTTTGAATGACTTCTGGGAATAATTGTATTTGTTTGATGAGTTCTCTTTCTTTGATATGAAGGGATAAGCTTGAATCTATTGAATCTAAATTCTTTACGTCCGCTTTTCGTAAAATAGACTGAATCCTTGCATAGGTATATTGAATAAATGGACCAGTATTTCCTTGAAAATCGATAGACTCTTTGGGATCAAACAAAATACGTTTTTTAGGATCTACTTTTAAAATATAATATTTTAAAGCACCTAAACCAATGGTTTTATAAAGTTCCTGTTTTTCGTCTTTTGAATAACCATCAAGTTTACCCAATTCTTCTGAAATTTCTTCAGCGGTCTCAGCCATATCATCTATAAGATCATCTGCATCTACAACAGTACCTTCTCTACTTTTCATTTTTCCACTAGGTAAATCTACCATACCGTAACTTAAATGATGTAGGTTTTTGGCCCAATCGAATCCTAATTTTTTCAGAATTAAGAACAACACCTTAAAATGGTAATCTTGCTCATTTCCAACAGTGTACACCATACCTCCAACATCAGGATAGTCTTTTACCCGTTGTATGGCAGTTCCTATATCTTGTGTCATGTAAACCGCCGTTCCGTCTGCCCTTAACACTATTTTTTTATCAAGGCCCTCCTCTGTCAAATCACACCAAACGGAACCATCTTCTTCTTTATAAAATACTCCAGATTTTAAACCTTCAGCTACAAACTCTTTTCCTAACAAATAGGTTTTACTTTCATAATACAGCGTATCAAAATCAACACCTAAGTCTTTATAGGTTTCGTTAAAACCTTCGTAAACCCAACTGTTCATCTTTCGCCAAAGCGCCACAGTTTCTTTATCTCCTGCTTCCCATTTACGAAGCATATCTTGAGCTTCTAATAAAATTGGTGCATTTTTTTTTGCCTCATCTTCTTTCTGTCCTTGGTCTACTAATTTCTCTATTTCTTTTTTGTACTCCTGGTCAAACTTTACATAATAATTTCCAACTAGTTTATCCCCTTTTAAACCCGTACTTTCAGGTGTTTCGTTATTTCCAAACCGTTTCCAAGCCAGCATACTTTTACAAATATGAATACCTCTGTCATTAATAATCTGGGTTTTGTATACTTTTTTTCCTGAGGCCTTCAAAACTTCAGCAACGCTATATCCTAAAAGGTTATTTCGTATATGCCCCAAATGCAATGGCTTATTGGTATTAGGAGATGAATATTCTACCATAATGGCCTTATCATCTTCTTTTGGCGTTATAAAACCATACTTTTCTTCATCTTTAATACTTTCAAAGAAATTTAAATAGTAAACATCATTAATTTCAATATTTAAAAATCCTTTCACCACATTAAAGCCTTTCACCTCATCAACATTATTCACTAAATAGTTTCCAATGGTTTCGCCAATTTGCACTGGATTTCCCTTTACAAAACGTAACATTGGAAAAATAACCACAGTAATATCGCCTGCAAATTCCTTTCGTGTAGCTTGAAACTCAACAGATTCTAAATCTATCTCATATGCCGCTGAAACAGCTTGTTTTACATGGTTTGATAATATATCCTGAAGACTCATTTTGCGTTTTAATAGGTGGGCAAAGATAGAAAGATTTTAATCTATTTTCTAAGAATTGTTTCATGGTATGGATTCGGCGATTTAATATTATATATAATCTATTCTCAAACCGAATTAACATAGTATAACACGAATATACATTTCATCGATAAAAGTGCCGTTTTTCTATGTTTTCTGCACTTAATCTATTCGTCGATTTTTTCAAAAAATACACCTCGCTTTTTATCTAATTTTTTGGTAGAAAAACCTATAAATTAGAATATAAAAAGGCTTTTTACAACTTTTGTTTGCCGAAGCTATTATTAACAAAGAATTGAATTTTTATAACACCCCAAAGAACCCCTTGATCTCCCTCAACCAAGCTTCTTTTGATAATGGCTTTGTAAAAAGCTATAATTAGGCGCTTTATGAGGAGAATTATTACTCTCATTTTATTATTTCAGGTATTTTTTGGTTTTACTCAAACCAAAGAACTGGACAGTCTATCTATAGCTTTAGGTTTTGAAACCAATGATTCCCTTAAAGTTGATACTTCTCTTAAAATAATTGACCTCCTCTACGAAGCTAGGGATTTTGAACGCGCATTGCAATACATAAAATTGAGCGACCAGCTTTCATCTGATATCAATTATGAACCAGGTATCGCTAAAATTACTTACTACAAGGCATTGATTTATGCTGAAAAGAATGATTACATCAACGCCATGGATGGCTACACCAAGGCTAAAGGACTATTCAATAAACTTAAAGACACTCTCAACATTGCAAAGGTTAATAATAGCATAGGTTTAATTGAAATGGAGCGTGGTAACTTCAGTAAAGGCCTTCAATATTCGTTATCGGCCATACAGGAATTAGAACGCAGAGGTTTAAGTCACGAATTACGTTCGGCCTATGCAAGCCTTGGAAAAGCGTATTACAAACTAAATGCTGTAGATAAATCCATAGAATACAATTTAAAAGCACTTGACATACAAGAGCAATTAAATGATTCAACTGGGGTTAGCAATTCTAGTTTACTGTTAGCAGAATTATATTCAAAATCCAAGGAGCACAGAAAAGCCATTGAGTTTTATGAAAAAGTATTAAATAGTGCTAAAGGAAAGACCGACTCTATCAGAAGTAACATCTTGCCAAAATTAGGGGGAGAGTATTTAGAATTTAACGACTATGATACTGCTGCGAAGTATTTGATACGAGGCCTGACACTTAACAGAAGGAATAAAAACGAGACAAGCTTAGTAACTACATTAAACAACCTTGGAAAACTTAATTTAAATCAAGGACGACTGCGCACAGCAGAGCAACAATTGTTTGAAGCGGGGGCTCTAGCAAAAAAGTTAAATGACACAGATGAGCTTTTAAAATATTATGGTTTGATGAAAGCTCTAGATTCAACAACTAGGCGATTTGACAGGGCTTTTGTTTGGCAGCGCCGCTATTACCATTTGAAAGATAGCATTAGCGAATCCAACGTACAATCTGTTTCAAAAATTCCTGAGGTAGCTGCAACCGATTTAAGTCTTAATTTTGATACGAAAAATACAAATCCAGAACCTAGCACAAAGATCTCCATTGATGCGGAACAAGAAGACAAGCTTCGTAAATTCAAACTCTTCTTCTATATTCTTTTAGGTATTCTTGCTATCGTGTGTGTGTTTCTAGTTTTAATCTATTTGAAACGAAACAATAGCTTAAAATATGCCCAAGAACTTGAAGAAAAAAATCTTAAAATACAACTACAAAATGAAGCATTTGTTGAGCAAACTCAACACTTGGAAAACGTTAACAATGTAAAGGACAAATTGTTTTCCATTGTTTCACATGATTTAAAAGATTCTCTTTCTTCAATTAATGGCTTTATTGATCTGCTAAGGGACGGCTCCTTATCTAGAGAGGAATTTGATAACTTAATACCAGAATTGAGTGAAAACGCCAATAATGCTTCTCTGCTCCTGTTCAATTTGTTAAACTGGTCTAAATCTCAAATGCAATCGCTTAAACCAAGCCCAAGTTTGTTTGACATCCAAGAAGTTTTTGAAGAGAAGATAAAACTTGTGGAGCAACGTTTAGAAAGTAAGGGCATTGAACTTGTAGACCATTCCCTTCGGGATTTCGCCTATGCAGACAGAAGTATGATTGAGATTGTAATTCAAAACCTTCTGGCAAATGCCTTAAAATTCTCTAAAAAAGGAGATAAAATTACGGTATCAAACCATATAAGTAATGGTAGTTGCATTATAAGTATTGCAGATACCGGGATTGGAATTCCACAACATAATTTAGAAAAACTCTTTAAAAGCAATACCTATTCTACAATGGGTACTAACAATGAAAAAGGCACAGGTCTCGGTCTTTCCATTTGTAAAGAATTAGTGGAACTTAACGGTGGGAAAATTTGGGTAGAAAGCACTGTTAATGTTGGAAGTACGTTTTATGTACAGTTGCCAAAATCTAAACCCAATGGCGATTAAACCTTTGGCAAAAACACTTCGGCCATCATACAACGGGCACTACCTCCTCCACAAGTTTCTATGGTTTCCAAAGAGCTTGACATAATTTTACAGTGTTTTTCAATGGTACTTATTTGGGCTTTGGTTAATGCATCATAGGCTGATTGACTCATTATCAAATACAATTCATCGTTATGCCCACTTACCTGCAACATATTGCCAGCAAAGTTTGAGACTTGTTTCTCGGTAATATCTATAATTTCCTTACCACTCGATTTTAAATGTTTAATAACATTTTTCCGTTCTTTTTTATCATCAATACTACTCAAGCAAATCACCGCAAAAGTCTCTGCAATACACATCATCACATTGGTATGATAAATAGGCTTACGCGCTCCATCGACCGTTTGATTTGCGGTAAACACAATTGGGAAATATTCAAAATCCTCACAAAACTCAATAAATAAATCTTCATCAGCTCTCGGAGACAGAGCACAATACGCTTTTCTATTTACGCGATCTAAAATCACACTGCCCGTACCTTCTAAAAATATGTTTTCCTCTTCGGCACTAGAATAATCTATAATATTATTAATTTCAAAACCTTCAGATTCTATAGTTTCTAAAATATCCTCTCGTCGCTCTAAACGACGATTTTTAGCAAACATAGGATATAAACCTACATCTCCATTTTCATGAAAAGACACCCAATTATTTGGAAAAATTGAATCGGGAGTATCCGTTTCAATTCTATCATTCACCACAATTACGTTTACACCAATACTACGAAGCTTTTCAACATAAGCATCAAACTCTCTCTGCGCCTTTGCATTGACGGTTTCGGGTAAAACACCCTCCACCTCATGCTGGTAATAATTATTAACCACAGTTTGTTCATTCATCCTGAAATTAACAGGACGTACCATCAATATAGTGTTTGTTGTCTGTGGCATCTGATTTTAATTTTCAGCTAAAGTATCTTATTTTTAAATTAGTACTGCGCTGTTTTACCAAAATTTTAATTAGAGTCGTAATAAAAAATCTGGTAACTTAGCCCCTTTAAAACTATAGAGCTTTTAGTTCTTGATTTTAGCACGCCTGACTTATTTTCTAAAATGAAAAAAATTATAAAAAAAATCTTTAATCTTTTCAATTATAGTTTAATAAAAAAACAAACATTGGATAGTCTGTTAAAAGATCAACAGACTGCAAAAGAATATAATTTCATTTTAAAATATCCAGCTGAGATTGGTGCTAAGTATGTTAAGTATAAAGCTAAATCCAAGTCTCAGATTAAACAAGATTTGTTTGTTTTATCAGAATTGAACTTTAAAACCAATGGTTTTTTTATTGAGTTTGGTGCTACGGATGGCATTTCAATGAGTAATACTTTTCTTTTGGAAAAAGAATTCAGCTGGAAAGGTATTCTCGCAGAACCAGCCAAGTGCTGGCATGAAGCACTAGAGAAAAATAGAATTGGGCCAATAGAAAAAGATTGTGTTTGGCACAAAACTGGAGAGGCTCTTGAATTCCAAGAATCCCATAGTTCAACCCTATCTACGATTGTTGGTTTTGGTGATGAAGATTATCATTCAAAAAACAGAAATAACGGAAACCAATATACGGTTAAGACGATTTCATTAAATGATCTATTATTGAAATATAATGCTCCGGAAGTAATCGATTATTTATCTGTTGATACCGAAGGAAGCGAGTATATTATTTTGAATAGCCTCAACTTTAAGAAATATAAATTCAGAGTTATTACAGTTGAACATAATTACACTGAGATACGAGATAAAATACAGAAGCTTTTAACTTCAAAAGGTTATCGGAGGGTACACACAGAACATTCCTTATTTGATGATTGGTATGTTTTAATCTCGAAATAACGGCAATGTAGTACATCGCAGTAGCCCTTCTTGTTTCCCAATTTCTGCATAAGGCACTTCTTCAACTGTAAAACCTTGATCTCTTAACCAAGTGTTCAATCTTATAAAGTTTCGTTCTGAAATAATTACCTCTTCTGAGATGGAAAACACATTACTGAACATCTCATACATTTCATCTTTGGTAATTTCAAACACGTTGTCCTTTCCGAAGAAATCTACCAACCATTGGTATTCACTTTCCACTAAAAAACCGTTTTTATGAATAATAGCTTTTCCTTTTCCTAAAGGATTAAAACAACAATCTAGGTGCAATGCATTTTCTCTGGGGTCTGTATTCGACTTTCTTAGTTCAAACGATTTTACTTTTTTCTTTGGAAATAAATCCTGAATAGCTCTAACGGCTTGAATATTTGTCCTGGCAGTAATTAAATCTGGATAATCATCGCCAGTGTAAGTTCCTATGAAGATATGATCGTTCCATGGCATTACATCACCGCCCTCTACATGACAATCTTCTGGAAGAATAATACGTTTGTCTTCCAATACTTGATTCCATATATAATCAATGGCATGCACTTCTTCTTCCCTGTGGGGTAGAATATTGGCCTCAATCATAATATCATCAATCACAAAAGCTATATCACGAGAAAAAATCTGATTGCAATCCTTTATAATTTCAGGACGATACACCTCGACGTCGTATTTCTTGAACACCTTATAAACCGCATTCATTTCTTTAATCATATCGCTCTCCTTGGGATATGTACCAGCTTTAATGTGCTCAATACTTTTAGGGTCATAGCAATCTTCAATTTTTGGAACTGGACCATTGCTTTCTGCGGTACCTAAAACTACAGAACGCAATCTAGACGTTTCATTTTTAATGTTTAATTGTATCATATACTTTTTACAACGGAAGCTAGCTATTTTTTAAAAAAGCAAAATTAAGAATTTAAACGACTTACTTTATATTATTCTTAAAAAGAGCAGGGTTAAAAAAGAAAAGCTTCATGAAAAACACATGAAGCTTAGTAATTTTTTAAAAAAAGTATTTATTAACGTTTATCTATAGATTTAAATGCTCTCTCGGTTTCGCCTACATATAACTGTCTTGGCCTACCGATTGGCTCTTTGTTTAAACGCATTTCTCTCCATTGTGCAATCCAACCTGGTAATCTACCTAAAGCAAACATCACGGTAAACATTTCTACTGGAATACCCATAGCTCTATAGATTATTCCAGAATAAAAATCTACATTCGGATATAGTTTTCTATCAACAAAATATTGGTCTTCTAATGCTTCTTTTTCTAGGCCTTTAGCTATATCCAAAATAGGATCTTCCACGCCTAGATCTCCTAGTACTTCGTCTGCAGCCTTTTTTATAATTCTTGCACGAGGATCAAAGTTTTTATAAACTCTATGACCAAAGCCCATTAAACGGAATGGATCACTTTTATCTTTAGCCTTTGCCATGTACTTTTTAGTATCTCCTCCATCGGCCTTTATTGCTTCAAGCATTTCCAGTACAGCTTGGTTGGCTCCTCCATGCAAAGGTCCCCAAAGTGCAGAAATACCAGCGGCTATAGAAACAAACAAACCAGCGTGAGAAGAACCTGTAATTCTTACTGTAGATGTTGAACAATTTTGTTCATGATCAGCATGCAAGATTAACAATTTATCTAAAGCATCAATTAAAATTGGGTTTTGTGTGTATACCTCCTCATTCGGTTGTTTAAACATCATTTTTAAAAGGTTCTCAACATACCCTAATGAAGAATCACCGTAATATAACGGCAGCCCCATTTTCTTGCGCATTGTCCAAGAAACAAGAATAGGTAATTTACCTATTAAACGTACAATGGCATTGTACATATCTTCTTCTGAATCGACATTAACCGATTCTGGATTAAAAGCAGTAAGTGCACTAGTTAATGAAGACAAAACACCCATTGGATGTGCAGATTTTGGAAAGGCATCCAAAATTTTCTTTACGTCATCGTCAACAACTGAGTGTTTTTTAATATCAGCATGAAACTTATCCAACTGCTCTTGATTTGGTAAATCTCCAAAAATCAACAAATAAGCAACTTCTAAAAAATCTGCTTTTTCGGCTAATTCCTCAATGGAATAACCCCTATATCTTAAAATACCCTTTTCACCATCTAAAAATGTTATGGCACTTTTGCATGATCCTGTATTCTTATAGCCAGAATCAAGTGTTATCAAACCCTTAGTTGCACCCCGCAATGTACTGATATCCATTGCAACTTCATTTTCCGTTCCAACTTCTACAGGGAACTCATATTTTTCACCATTAAATTCTAAGGTAGCAGTATCTGACATGTGTATTTTTATTTAAATTTTAAGAAGTGCTAAATTACGAAATATCCATTGATTTAAGAAGTGTACTGGTAAAGGTTTTGTAAATTGCGACATTACTAAAATTGATAAAAAAAGCGATGATTTTTAAAAAATCACCGCTTCTCATTAGAAAATTTATATGCTTATTATTGCTTCACTTTAAAAGCGTTTTCTCCTGGAAAATAGGCTACAGAACCAAGTTCTTCCTCTATACGAAGCAATTGATTGTATTTTGCCATACGATCAGAACGAGAAGCAGAACCTGTCTTAATTTGTCCAGTATTTAATGCCACAGCCAAATCAGCAATTGTATTGTCTTCAGTTTCTCCAGAACGGTGAGACATTACAGATGTATAGCCAGCATTATGTGCCATATTTACGGCTGCAATAGTTTCTGTTAAAGAACCGATTTGATTTACCTTAATTAGGATTGAATTGGCAATACCATTTTCAATACCTCTTGATAAACGCTCTACATTAGTTACGAATAAATCGTCACCTACGAGTTGCACTCTGTCACCAATCAATTCGGTAAGGTGTTTAGTGCCTTCCCAGTCGTTTTCATCCATTCCATCTTCAATAGAGATAATTGGGTATTTATTAGCCAATTCAGCCAAGTATTCAGCCTGTTCTTTTGACGTTCTAACCACGCCTTTATCACCTTCAAACTTAGTATAGTCGTATTTCCCGTCAACAAAAAACTCAGCAGAAGCACAGTCTAATGCTATCTTAACTTCATCACCAAACTTATATCCTGCGTTTTCAACAGCTCTTCCAATAGTTTCAATAGCATCTTCAGTTCCATCTAATGTTGGTGCAAAACCACCTTCATCACCTACCGCAGTACTCAAATCTCTATCGTGCAATACTTTTTTCAGATGGTGGAAAATCTCAGTTCCCATTTGCATAGCATGTGTAAAGTTTTTGGCCTTTACTGGCATTATCATAAACTCTTGAAATGCAATAGGCGCATCACTATGAGAACCACCATTGATGATGTTCATCATCGGCAATGGTAATGTATTAGCTGAAACACCACCCACGTAGCGATATAAAGGCATATTCAATTCATTAGCTGCTGCTTTTGCTGCTGCTAAAGAGACCCCTAAAATAGCATTCGCTCCTAGTTTTGATTTATTTGGTGTGCCATCTAAATCAATCATCATTTGATCAATCAAGTTTTGTTCAAAAACCGAAACACCTAATAATTCCTCTGCAATGGTAGTATTTACATTTTCTACGGCTTTTAAAACACCTTTGCCCATGTAAGTATCACCACCATCACGTAGTTCTACCGCTTCATGCTCTCCTGTTGATGCTCCTGAAGGCACAGCAGCTCTACCTAAAACACCATTTTCAGTAATCACATCAACCTCTACAGTTGGGTTACCTCTAGAATCTAGAATTTGTCTTGCGTGTACACTAACTATTATACTCATAATTGGTTTGTTTTTAATCTTTTAATGCCTCAAATTTACGGCTAAATGTTATGTTTTTTACTAGCATTTGTCATAAAATATTCAAATGAAAGCTATAACGTTTTAGTTTGTTATAGCTTTTATTTTTCTATTCTACTGGCGACAATTTACTTTTCTTAATATTCTCCACAAACTGGTCGAACAAATATTCTGAATCGTGTGGACCAGGACTCGCCTCTGGATGGTACTGTACCGAAAACACATTTTTACCTTTCATCGCCAAACCAGCAACCGTATCGTCATTTAAATGAATATGCGTAACTTCTAAATCGCTATTAGCTTCTGCCTCTTCTCTATTCACTGCAAACCCATGGTTTTGCGATGTGATTTCACCTTTTCCTGTAATGAGATTTTTAACAGGGTGGTTAATTCCTCTGTGTCCGTTGTACATTTTATAGGTAGACACACCATTTGCAATTGCAATCACTTGATGTCCTAAACAGATACCAAATAAAGGTAAATCTCTTTTGATGATTTCTTTAGCCACAGCTTGCGCTTCAACCAATGGTTCTGGATCTCCAGGACCGTTTGACAAGAAATAGCCATCTGGATTGAATGCCTCCAAATCTTCAAATTTTGAATCATAAGGAAATACTTTAATGTAACAATCTCTACTTGCAATGTTTCTTAAAATATTCTTCTTAATCCCGATATCTAAAGCGGCCACTTTATAAGTAGCATTTTCGTTGCCAAAATAATAAGGCTCTTTGGTTGACACTTTACTTGCCAACTCTAAACCTTCCATACTCGGCACTTCGGCTAGTTGCTTTTTTAGACCTTCAATGTTATCAACTTCAGTAGAGATGACTGCGTTCATTGCACCGTGTTCTCTAATGTAGCTTACCAAAGCTCTTGTATCTACATCTGAAATCGCTAAAAGATTATTCTTATCGAGAAAATCTTCTAAAGAACCATCAGCTGCAGGACGTGAGTATTCGTAACTAAAGTTCTTTACGATTAAACCTGCTATTTTTATAGAATCTGATTCTACTTCATCAGCATTGGTACCATAATTACCAATATGCGCATTGGTGGCTACCATTAATTGCCCGAAATATGAAGGATCGGTAAAAATCTCTTGATATCCCGTCATACCCGTATTAAAACATACTTCCCCGAAAGCCGTTCCTTGCTTTCCTCCTACTGCTTTTCCATAAAAAATTGTACCATCTGCAAGTAGAATGATGGCGTTTTGTTTTTTCTGATATTTCATGTGTTTACGTTGTTTTCTTATGCGTTAGGGATTGAGGCATTTGTTGAAGCTCCTCGACGCAGGAGAGAGCGACTGCCGAAAGCCCGACCCGACCAAAGGAGGGTAACGCCAAAAGTTTTACAAAAATTCAAAAAAAAAGGATAAACTAAAAATAGTTTATCCTTTATATATTAAATGCTTATTAACATTTATTCTTCTTCGTTTGATGCGTTAGTTTCAACTGGTACTGCTGCTGCAGGTTTACTACCGCCTCTTCTACTTCTTCTAGTAGTTTTCTTAGCTTTTTTACCAGCGTTGTAGATTTCGTTGTAATCTACTAACTCTATCATCGCCATGTCAGCGTTATCACCTAATCGATTACCCAACTTGATAATTCTAGTGTAACCTCCTGGTCTGTCACCAACTTTAGTCGCAACGTCTCTGAACAACTCAGTTACAGCTTCTTTTTGCCTTAGCTTACTAAAAACAATACGTCTGTTATGTGTTGTATCTTCTTTAGATTTTGTTACTAGAGGCTCCACAAATTTCTTTAAAGCTTTTGCCTTAGCAACCGTCGTGTTAATACGTTTGTGCTCTATTAAAGAACATGCCATATTAGCCAACATTGCTTTTCTGTGTGCAGTTTTTCTCCCTAAGTGGTTGAATTTTTTTCCGTGTCTCATGACTTTTGTTTTAAACTTCTATCTTGCTACCAAACTCTTTTGAGGAGCAAATTATAGAAGAGTTGATTAATTTAATCTTTATCTAATTTATATTTGCTTAAGTCCATTCCGAAATTCAAACCTTTAACGTGTACAAGCTCTTCAAGCTCAGTTAAAGATTTTTTACCGAAGTTACGGAACTTCATCAAATCATTTTTATTAAATGATACTAAGTCTCCTAAAGTATCTACTTCTGCAGCTTTTAAACAGTTAAGCGCACGAACAGATAAATCCATATCGATAAGCTTTGTTTTAAGCAACTGACGCATATGAAGCGATTCTTCATCATACGTTTCAGTTTGTGCAATTTCATCCGCTTCTAAAGTAATACGCTCATCTGAGAATAACATGAAGTGGTGGATTAAAGTTTTTGCAGCTTCAGTTAACGCATCCTGAGGTGTAATTGAACCATCTGTGATGATTTCAAATACTAGCTTCTCATAATCCGTTTTTTGCTCTACACGGTAGTTCTCAATGCTGTACTTCACATTTTTGATTGGTGTGTAGATAGAATCTGTAAAGATTGTTCCCATTGGTGCAGAAGGCTTTTTGTTTTCTTCTGCTGGTACGTAACCTCTACCTTTTTCTATAGTGATTTCCATGTTAATGCTCACCTTAGGATCTAAATTACAGATAACCAATTCTGAATTTAATACTTGGAATCCTGAGATAAACTTCTGGAAGTCTCCTGCTAATATTTGCTCTTGCCCAGAAATTGAAATTGAGATAGACTCATTATCAATATCTTCTATTTGTCTTTTAAAACGAACTTGCTTTAAGTTTAAGATGATTTCTGTTACATCTTCAACTACCCCAGCAATCGTAGAAAACTCATGGTCTACACCTTCGATTCTTACTGATGTGATTGCAAATCCTTCTAAAGAAGATAATAATACTCTTCTTAATGCATTACCCACTGTTAAACCATAACCTGGTTCTAAAGGTCTGAATTCGAATTTTCCTTCGAAATCAGTAGAATCGATCATGATTACTTTGTCGGGCTTTTGAAAACTAAATACTGCCATTTGTGTGTTTCTTCGTTTTAATTGTTATTTGGTTGCGCGGTTTATAAGTTTGAAGAAGTACAAATAAACCCTTTGGCCAAATACCAATGTTGTTAATTTATTATTTGGAATATAATTCGACGATAAATTGCTCGTTGATATTTTCTGGAATTTGGATTCTAGCAGGAACAGAAACGTAAGTACCAGACTTAGTATCGTTGTTCCAAGTAATCCATTCGTAAACATGACTTGAATTCGAAAGTGATCTTTCGATAGCTTCAAGTGATTTTGATTTTTCTCTTACAGCAACAACATCTCCTGCTTTTAATTGGTAAGAAGGAATGTTAACGATTTCACCATTAACTGTAATGTGTCTGTGAGACACTAATTGACGTGCACCGCTTCTTGATGGAGAAACTCCCATTCTGTAAACTACGTTATCTAAACGAGATTCACAAAGTTGTAATAATACCTCACCAGTAATTCCTTGAGCAGCTCTTGCTTTCTTAAATAAGCCTCTAAACTGACGCTCTAAAATACCGTAAGTGTATTTTGCTTTTTGCTTTTCAGCTAATTGAATAGCGTACTCAGATTTTTTACCACGACGTCTGTTGTTTCCGTGTTGCCCAGGAGGGTAATTTCTTTTTTCAAAAGATTTATCTTCTCCGAAGATAGCTTCGCCGAATTTACGAGCGATTTTTGTTTTAGGACCAGTATATCTTGCCATTTTTAATTGTTTTTGAGAGTAGTTATGAATTAAGGTCTTAATCTTATCCTTCGATAACCATTAACCTCTCGTTGATACTTGTGTTAATATTGATTTTTTAGGTGTGCAAATTTATGCAAAAAATTAATACCATCTGACAAACAGATGATATTAATTTTATTTACGATTTATGAGTAACGATTTACGATTAAGAAATTCTAAAATCGTGATTCGTACATCTAAAATTTAGTTAGACTCTTCTACGTTTTGGTGGACGACATCCATTATGTGGTAGTGGCGTTACATCAATAATTTCAGTAACCTCAATACCTGCATTGTGAATAGAACGAATAGCAGATTCTCTACCATTTCCAGGACCTTTTACGTATACTTTTACTTTTTTCAATCCAGCTTCTAATGCTACACCAGCAGCATCTTCAGCAGCTAATTGAGCAGCATAAGGTGTATTTTTCTTTGATCCTCTAAATCCCATTTTACCAGCAGAAGACCATGAGATAACGTCTCCCTTCTTATTAGTTAATGAAATGATGATATTATTGAAAGAAGCGGTAACGTGTGCCTCTCCAACTGCATCTACTATTACTTTACGTTTTTTAGTACTTGACTTTGCCATTTATTTTTTAGTTTTTAGTTTATAGTTTATAGTCGCTAGAATCCTAAACCGTATCAATTTCAAACAGATTCTTTCCAACGTCTATAGACTAAAGACTATGTATTATTTAGTTGCTTTTTTCTTGTTAGCAACAGTTTTTCTTCTACCTTTTCTTGTTCTAGAGTTGTTTTTAGTACGTTGCCCTCTTAAAGGAAGACCCGCTCTGTGACGAATACCTCTGTAACAACCAATATCCATTAATCGCTTAATGTTCAATTGTGTTTCAGAACGTAATTCACCCTCAATAGTATAAGATCCAACAGCCTCACGGATTGCTCCTATTTCGTCATCTGTCCAATCTTGTACTTTAGTGCTTTCATCAACCTTAGCCGTTGCTAAAATTTCTTGTGCTCTACTTTTACCTATTCCGTAGATATAAGTTAAAGAGATAACTCCTCTTTTTTGTTTTGGTATGTCTACACCTGCAATTCTTGCCATATTGTTTTTAGTTTCTATTGTTAGCTTTTAGTTGTTAGAATCCTAAACCTTTCGATTTCGAACAGATTCATCTAACGTCTAAAAAACTAATGACTTAATTTTTAACCTTGTCTTTGTTTAAATCTAGGATTCTTTTTGTTTATCACGTAAAGTCTTCCTTTTCTACGCACAATTTTACAATCTGCGCTTCTCTTTTTAACTGATGCTCTTACTTTCATCTTAATTTTAGTTTAAAAGTTCAAAAGTTTAAAGTTTAAAAGTTGAATGACTTTACTTTACAACTTTCTACTTTATTACTTTACAACTTAATGTATTAATATCTATAAGTTATACGAGCCTTAGTTAAATCGTAAGGACTCATTTCTAATTTTACTTTATCTCCTGGTAATAATTTGATATAGTGCATACGCATCTTACCAGAAATATGCGCAGTCACAATGTGACCATTTTCTAATTCAACACGGAACATCGCATTAGATAATGCTTCTATAATTGTTCCATCTTGTTCTATTGCTGCTTGTTTTGCCATAATATCTTTATTAAGCTACTGCTTTTCTATTTTTACCAGTTTTCATCAAGCCATCATAGTGTCTATTCAGCAAATAAGAATTGATTTGCTGCATAGTATCAATCGCTACACCAACCATAATCAATAATGATGTACCTCCAAAGAATAATGCCCAACCTTGTGTTACGTTCATTAGTTTTACAATAAATGCAGGGAATACCGCTATTAATGCTAAAAATATTGAACCTGGCAAGGTAATCTGAGACATTATTTTATCTAGATATTCTGATGTTTCAGAACCTGGACGAATCCCTGGAATAAAACCACCACTACGTTTCAAATCATCTGCCATTTTATTAGTAGGCACTGTAATAGCTGTGTAGAAGTAGGTAAACACAATAATCAGTAAAGCAAAAATTACGTTGTACCAAAATCCAAAAATATCAGAAAAATTAGTCTGCATCCACAAACCAGCTGCTGTATCTTTTAAGAAAGATGATCCTCCAATTAATCCAGGCACAAACATGATAGCTTGTGCAAAAATGATTGGCATTACACCAGATGCATTTAACTTCAATGGAATGTATTGTCTTGATCCACCAGCTGCAGCTCGTTCATAACCACCAGAAGCAGTTCTTCTTGCATACTGTACAGCTATTTTTCTAACTGCCATTACTAACATTACTGATGCCAATATGATGACGAACCACACTACTAGTTCAATCAAAATCATGATTAAACCACCGTTAGATTCTGTTACCCTTGCAGCATACTCTTGCACAAACGACTGAGGCATAGTTGCAATAATACCCACCATAATTAAAAGTGAAATACCGTTACCGATACCTTTATCCGTAATCTTCTCTCCTAACCACATAGCGAAAATACACCCAGTTACTAAGATAATTACAGATGAGAAATAGAATAATCCACCTGTTCCTAATAGGAAAGCTGATTGTGGAATTCCTAGAGCCGGTAAACTTGCTAAATATCCTGGTGCCTGTACCAAACAAATAGCAATGGTTAACCAACGTGTTATTTGTGTAATTTTCTTTTGTCCACTAGCACCTTCCTTTTGTAGCTTTTGCAAATAAGGAATAGCGATACCCATTAACTGTACAACAATAGAAGCCGAAATGTAAGGCATGATACCAAGCGCAAAAACCGAAGCATTAGCAAAAGCTCCACCTGTAAAGGCATTAAGTAACCCTAACAAACCTCCATCAGTACTATCAGCTAAACCGCTTAACTGTGCAGCATCAATACCAGGCAATACCACTTGGGCACCAAATCGATAAACCAATAGCAGACTCAATGTAACGATGATTCTGTTTCTTAGTTCTTCAATTTTCCAAACATTTTTTATTGATTCTATAAATTTCATACGTTAATGTATTCTTATAAAGTTATCGCTTCTCCTCCTGCCGCTTCAATTGCAGCTTTTGCTGAAGCAGAAAACTTGTGAGCAGATACTTTTAATTTAGCTTTTAATTCACCTCTACCTAAAATTTTAACTAGATCATTTTTTCCAGCCAATCCATTTTCAAATAGAGCATTAAAATCTACTGTATCCTTTACTTTTTTATCTTCTACTAACGCTTGCAATGTATCAAGATTGATTGCTTGATATTCTACACGGTTAATATTTGTAAAACCAAACTTTGGCACACGTCTTTGCAATGGCATTTGTCCACCTTCAAATCCTAATTTCTTAGAATATCCAGAACGAGACTTTGCTCCTTTGTGACCACGTGTAGCAGTACCACCTTTACCTGAACCTTGTCCGCGACCTACTCGCTTGCCTTGTGTTTTTACCGATCCTTTTGCCGGTTGTAAGTTACTTAAATTCATTTTTCAGTATTATATGTTAAGCTTCTTCAACAGAAACTAAATGTGAAACTTTTGCTACCATACCCAAAATATTTGGTGTAGCCTCGTGTTCTTTTACTTGTCCAATCCTTTTAAGACCTAAAGCTTCTAAAGTTCTTTTTTGTCTTTGCGTACGATTGATAGCGCTTTTAACCTTTGTTACTTTAATTTTTCCCATCGTTGATAGTTATTAAGCGTTAAAAACTTTTTCAAGTGAAATACCTCTATCCTTAGCGATAGCATTCGCATCTCTTAATTGTAATAAAGCATCAAAAGTTGCTTTTACCACATTGTGAGGGTTAGATGATCCTTGAGATTTTGATAATACATCGTGTACACCAACTGCTTCAAGAACTGTTCTAACAGCACCACCAGCGATTACACCAGTACCAGGAGCTGCAGGAATAATGTTTACTCTTGCTCCACCGTATTTACCTTTTTGCTCGTGAGGTAACGTTCCTTTCCTAATAGGAATACGAACCAAGTTTTTCTTAGCATCTTCAACAGCCTTTGCAATTGCACTAGCCACGTCTTTAGACTTCCCTAAACCTTGGCCTACAACACCAGCTTCATCACCAACAACAACGATTGCTGAAAAACCGAATGCTCTACCACCCTTTGTTACTTTAGTAACTCTTTGCACACCAACTAAACGATCTTTAAGATCTAGTCCACCTGGTTTTACTAATTCTGCGCTTTTATATTTTTGATACATAATTTCTTAGAATTTAAGTCCGCCTTCTCTAGCGCCTTCAGCTAATGATTTTACTCTTCCGTGATATAAGTAACCACCTCTATCAAAAGAAATAGTTTCAATACCTGCTTTTAACGCTTTTTCAGCAATAGCTTTTCCAACTAAAGCCGCAACTTCAGTTTTATTTCCTTTTGCTTTAGCGATATCCTTATCTCTAGAAGATGCAGCGCTTAAGGTTTTACCAGAAACGTCATCAACTATTTGAGCATAGATCTCTTTATTACTTCTATAAACAGCTAACCTTGGTTTTGCTTCTGTACCAGAAACAACCTTACGGATTCTGTTTTTAATTCTTAATCTTCTTTGATTCTTTGTCAATGCCATAACTCAATTATTAAGCTGATTTACCTGCTTTTCTTCTTAATTCTTCACCAACAAACTTGATTCCTTTTCCTTTATAAGGCTCTGGCTTACGGAAACCACGAATCTTAGCGGCTACTTGACCAACTAATTGTTTGTCGTGAGACGTTAGTTTTACGATTGGGTTTTTACCTTTTTCAGAAATCGTTTCGATTTTTACTTCCGGTGCAATGCTCATAACAATATTATGAGAAAAACCTAAAGCTAAATCTAATTTCTGTCCTTGGTTTGATGCTCTGTAACCTACACCAACCAATTCAAGTTCTTTTGTCCATCCTTTAGACACACCTTCAATCATGTTGTGCATTAATGATCTGTATAAACCATGTTTTGCTTTTTGATCTTTAGTATCTGAAGAACGTGTTACCAAAACATTACCCTCTTCAACTTTGATTTCAATTGAATCAAAGTTTTGAGTTAATTCTCCTAATTTCCCTTTTACAGTTACAACGCCATCTTTAACGTCTACTGTTACACCTTCTGGAATTGCTACTGGATTATTTCCTATTCTTGACATTTCTTTCTGGCTTTAATATTAGTAAACGTAACATAAAACTTCACCACCTACATTGTCTCTTTGTGCTTGCTTACCTGTCATTACACCGTGAGATGTTGAAACTATGGCAATACCAAGACCGTTAAGTACTCTAGGTAGTTCCTTAGCACCAGCATACTTACGTAAACCTGGTGTACTAATACGTTGAATTTTCTTGATTACAGGTTCTTTAGTTTCTTTATTGTACTTAAGTGCAATTTTGATGGTGCCTTGTACAGTAGAATCATCGAACTTGTAGCTTAAAATATATCCTTGCTCGAATAATATTTTAGTGATGTCTTTCTTTAAGTTAGACGCAGGAATCTCTACCACTCTGTGGTTAGCTCTAATTGCATTTCTAACTCTCGTAAGATAATCCGCTATTGGATCTGAATACATATTTATTAATTTGCGGTAATGGTTTTCTCAACTGCCTCTCAGCCTTGAACCTTCTACCAATTTATAATTCGTTTTTTACCAGCTTGCTTTCTTAACACCTGGAATTAACCCTTGGTTAGCCATTTCTCTAAATGTAACACGAGAAATTCCAAATTGTCTCATATAACCTTTAGGTCTTCCAGTAAGCTTACATCTGTTATGCTGACGTATAGGAGAAGCATTTTTAGGCAACTTTTGCAATGCTTCATAATCTCCAGCTTCTTTTAAAGCCTTACGTTTTGCAGCATACTTAGCCACTGTTTTAGCTCTTTTTACCTCACGGGCTTTCATTGATTCTTTAGCCATATCTTAATTCTTTTTAAAAGGTAATCCTAATTCGCTTAATAATGATTTTGCTTCTTTATCAGTTTCTGCTGAAGTCACAAAAGTAATATCCATACCTGAGATTTTATTCACTTTATCAATGTTAATCTCTGGGAAGATAATTTGTTCAGTAACTCCTAAATTGTAGTTACCTCTTCCGTCAAAACCAGTAGCTCTAATACCGCTGAAATCTCTAACACGTGGAAGTGCTGAAGTTACCAAACGGTCTAAAAACTCATACATTCTCTCACCACGTAAAGTTACTTTTGCCCCAATTGGCATACCTTTACGTAATTTAAAAGATGCAACATCTTTTTTAGACATTGTAGCTATAGCTCTTTGTCCAGATATTGTGGTTAACTCTTCCACAGCGTGGTCAATTAACTTTTTGTCTGCAACTGCTGCCCCTACACCTTTAGATATTACTATCTTTTGTAGTTTAGGAACTTGCATTACATTTTTATATCCAAATTCGTCTGTAAGAGCTGCAATTACTCTGCTTTTATACTCTTCTTTAAGTCTTGGTGAATATGCCATAACTATATTACTTCATTAGATTTTACTGAAAATCTCACTTTCTTATCACCTTCCATTTTGTATCCTACTCTTGTTGTTTCTCCTTTTGAAGTTAACAATGACAAGTTAGATACGTGGATTGGTGCTTCTTTTTCTACGATTCCTCCTTGAGGATTTTGTGCACTAGGTTTGGTATGTTTCTTTACCATATTTACACCCTCAACGATCGCTTTATTCTTATCCTTAAATACCTGTTGTACTTTACCTTCTGATCCTTTGTGGTCTCCAGCAATTACTTTTACGGTATCTCCAGTTTTTATTTTAAGCTTTCCCATCTTATTAATGTATTAAAGCACTTCAGGTGCTAATGATACAATTTTCATGAATTGTTTATCACGAAGTTCTCTAGCAACAGGCCCAAATACACGCGTACCTCTCATCTCACCCGTTGGGTTTAATAAAACACATGCATTGTCATCAAATCTTATATAAGATCCATCAGGACGTCTTACTTCTTTTATAGTACGTACAACCACTGCCGTAGAAACTGCTCCTTTTTTAATGTTTCCATTAGGAGTAGCATCTTTTACAGAAACTACAATTTTGTCTCCTACAGAAGCGTATCTTCTTTTAGTACCTCCTAGCACACGGATAGTTAAAACTTCCTTCGCACCAGTGTTATCAGCTACTTTTAATCTTGATTCTTGTTGTACCATAATTATTTAGCTCTTTCAATTATTTCAACTAATCTCCAACATTTAGATTTACTCATAGGTCTTGTTTCCATGATCCTAACAGTATCACCTTCGTTGCAGTCATTTTGCTCGTCGTGCGCTACGTACTTTTTTGTTTTAAGTACGAACTTACCATACATAGGGTGCTTTACTTTTTTAACCTCAGAAACCACAATAGACTTCTGCATCTTGTTACTAGTAACAACTCCTATACGTTCTTTTCTTAAATTTCTTGTTTCCATATTCAGCAGAATTATTGTTCTCTTTTAGTTAATTCGGTTGCAATTCTTGCTACAGTTCGTCTCATCGAGCGCAACTGAATTGGGTTTTCTAAAGGAGATATTGCATGAGATAACTTAAGGTCTGAATAGCTCTTTTTTACTTCACCAAGCTTTTCTTGTAGCTCAGCTACTGATAATTCTTTAATTTCTGATTGTTTCATCATCTTAAATTATTATGCTTCGTAATCTCTAGCAATTATAAACTTAGTTTTAACCGGTAATTTTTGAGCTGCCAAACGTAATGCTTCTTTTGCAACGTCTAAAGGCACACCACCTACCTCAAATAAAACACGCCCAGGTTTAACCACAGCTGCCCAATATTCAACGGCACCTTTACCTTTACCCATACGTACTTCAAGAGGCTTTTTTGTGATAGGCTTGTCTGGAAATATTTTAATCCAAAGTTGCCCTTCTCTTTTCATGTAACGTGTAGCGGCAATACGTGCTGCTTCAATTTGACGCGATGTTAAAAAGTTCGAGTCTAATGATTTTATCCCAAAAGTCCCACTTGAAAGTTGGTGCCCTCTTCCGGCATTCCCTTTCATGCGTCCTTTTTGCTGTTTACGAAATTTTGTTCTTTTAGGCTGTAACATTTCTTGTTCTCTTTAAAAAATTACTTTCTACGACGTTGGTTTCTGTTGTCTCTTCCACCACGTCCACCTTTTCCTTTTTGCTTGGATAAACCAACCAAAGGAGAAAGCTCTCTTTTACCATATACTTCGCCTTTCATGATCCATACTTTTACACCTAATCTACCATAAGTAGTGTGTGCTTCAACTAAAGCATAATCAATATCGGCTCTAAAGGTTGATAAAGGAATACGTCCTTCTTTGTAATGCTCGCTACGTGCCATTTCCGCACCGTTTAAACGACCACTAATTTGAATTTTTATTCCTTCAGCATTCATACGCATTGTAGCAGCGATAGCCATTTTGATTGCACGACGGTAAGAGATACGATTCTCAATTTGTCTTGCAATACTTGATGCTACTAAAAATGCGTCAAGTTCAGGTCTTTTAATCTCGAAGATGTTAATCTGAACTTCTTTTCCAGTAATCTTTTTAAGCTCTTCCTTTAACTTGTCTACCTCTTGACCACCTTTCCCGATAATAATACCAGGGCGAGCAGTAGTGATAGTAACGGTTACAAGCTTAAGAGTTCTTTCTATAATTACTCTACTTACACTAGCTTTAGATAAACGTGCATGTACGTATTTTCTAATCTTATCGTCTTCGGCAAGTTTATCACCATAATCGTTTCCTCCGTACCAGTTAGATTCCCATCCTCTGATAATTCCTAAGCGATTTCCGATTGGATTTGTCTTTTGTCCCATACTTCTATCTTAGCTTTGTGTGTTATTGTTAGCACCAACCACTAATGTTACGTGGTTAGAACGTTTTCTAATTCTGTGTGCACGACCTTGAGGTGCTGGACGCAATCTCTTTAACATTGATCCACTATCCACCTTAATCTCCTTTACGAATAATTCCGCAGTTTCAACATCGGCATCTTCATTTTTAGCTTGCCAGTTCGCGATAGCTGATAATAACAACTTCTCTAAACGACCAGATGCTTCCTTATTGTTAAACTTTAAGATATTAAGTGCTTTATCTACCTTTTCACCTCTTACTAAATCGGCTACTAAACGCATTTTTCTTGGTGACGTAGGACAGTTATTAAGCTTAGCAAAAGCAACGTGCTTTTTTGCTTCCTTAATAGCGTCTGCCATTTCTTTTTTACGACTTCCCATAGCTTACTACTTTTTACCTTTATTTTTAGCACCTGCATGCCCACGGAATGAACGTGTTGGTGAAAATTCTCCTAATTTATGACCTACCATGTTTTCAGTAACATATACTGGTACAAATTGACGGCCATTGTGTACTGCTATAGTTTGTCCAACAAAATCTGGAGTAATCATACTAGCACGAGACCAAGTTTTAATTACAGTTTTCTTGTTAGCTTCAACATTTGCAGCTACTTTCTTTTCTAATTTATAATGAACGTAAGGTCCTTTTTTTAATGATCTTGCCATGTCTTATTTCTTTCTACGTTCTACAATATATTTATTACTCGCTTTTGTTTTAGAACGGGTTCTATAACCTTTAGCAGGTATACCATTTCTAGAACGTGGGTGTCCACCTGAAGCACGACCTTCACCACCACCCATTGGGTGATCAACTGGGTTCATTCTAACAGGGTTTGTGCGTGGTCTTCTACCTAACCATCTTGTTCTACCGGCTTTACCACCAACGATTAACTGGTGATCTGAGTTTGAAATAACCCCGATAGTTGCCATACAAGTAGTTAACACTAAACGTGTCTCTCCTGATGGTAATTTAATGGTAGCAAACTTGCCATCTCTTGCCATTAACTGAGCAAAAGCACCAGCACTACGCGCCATAACAGCACCTTGACCTGGGCGTAACTCTACACAAGAAATAATAGTTCCTAATGGAATTTCACTTAGTGGCATTGCATTTCCTATTTCAGGGGCAACACCTGTAGCACCAGATACTACATTTTGCCCAACTTGTAAACCATTTTGAGCAATAACGTAACGCTTCTCACCATCTTGATAATTCAATAAAGCAATAAACGCTGTTCTGTTTGGATCGTACTCAATAGTTTTAACTTCGGCAGGAATTCCAGCTTTGTCTCTTTTGAAATCGATAATACGATACTTCTTTTTATGACCGCCACCTTTATAGCGCATGGTCATTTTTCCTTGACTGTTTCTACCACCAGACCTTTTTTTCGGAGCTAATAAACTTTTCTCCGGCTTATCAGTAGTAATGGCGTCATACCCATTTACTACTCTAAATCGCTGTCCTGGTGTGATTGGTTTTAATTTTCTTACTGACATTCTAATTACATATTAGCATATAAATCAATCATCTCACCTTCCGCCAGTTGTACAATTGCCTTTTTAACAGCATTTGTTTTACCATGTTGTATACCAGTTTTTGTGTACTTGGTACTACGATCTGGACGGACATTTATAGTACGAACTTTTTCAACAGAAACACCATAAGCAGCTTCCACCGCTTTTTTGATTTCTACCTTGTTCGCCTTTGTGTTCACTGCGAACCAATAGCAGTTTTTTAACTCGCTATCTGCTGTCGCTTTTTCTGTGATTATAGGTTTAATTAAGATACTCATCTGTTTCTTATTTACTTAAGTTTGTTTCAATTCCTTCTAAAGCACCTTCTAAAAGCACCACTTGATTTGCATTTAAAATCTTATAAGTGCTTAATTCTGAATTAGTTATCACTTCAGAACCTTTTAAATTGCGCGATGACAAATATACGTTATTATTCGACCCACCCAACACAAACAAAGTTTTTTTGTTTTCTAGCTCTAAAGCCTTTAAAACTGCAGTGAAGTTTTTAGTTTTAGGAGCATCAAAACTGAAGTCTTCTAAAACTGTAATTGCTTTTTCATTTGCTTTGATACTCAATGCAGATTTACGAGCTAGACGCTTAACGTTTTTGTTTAATTTGAAACCGTAGTTTCTCGGTCTTGGACCAAACATACGTCCACCACCTTTAAACACACCACTCTTTATACTACCTGCTCTTGCAGTACCAGTTCCTTTTTGCTTTTTAATCTTACGTGTAGATCCAGTAATCTCTCCTCTTTCTTTAGATTTGTGAGTACCTTGTCTTTGGTTTGCTAAATATTGTTTAACATCCAAATACACAGCGTGATTATTAGGCTCAATAGCAAACACATCTTTAGAAAGGTCTGCCTTTCTACCTGTGTCTTTTCCGTTTATATCTAAAACTGCTACTTTCATTACTTCTGAATTGTTACATAAGCGTTTTTGTGTCCAGGCACACACCCTTTCACTACAAGTAGATTCTTTTCAGGAACTACTTTTAAAACTCTTAAATTTTGAACTTTCACTTTTTCACCACCCATTCTTCCGGCCATTTTCATGCCTTTGAATACACGTGCAGGATAAGATGCAGCTCCGATAGAACCCGGTGCTCTTAAACGATTATGCTGACCGTGAGTAGCTTGACCTACACCACCGAAACCATGACGTTTTACAACACCTTGAAATCCTTTTCCTTTTGAGGTACCAGCCACATCAACAAATTCACCTTCAACAAAGTGTTCAACTGTGATAGCATCTCCTAATTTGTACTCCTCATCAAAACCTTTGAATTCTACGACCTTGCGTTTTACAGAAGTACCCGCTTTTTTAGCATGACCTAAGTCTGCTTTAGTAGCGCTTTTTTCTGTCGCGTCATCGAAACCAAGCTGGATAGCTTCATAACCATCCACTTCTTCAGTTCTGACTTGGGTAACGATACATGGTCCAGCTTCGATTACTGTACAAGGAATGTTCTTCCCGTTTTCATCAAAGATGCTGGTCATACCGATTTTTTTTCCAATTAACCCAGACATATTATTTATTATTAATTATTACTATTTGGTTGAAACATAATTCAACCTTCTTATTTAAAAATTTCAGGGACGAAATACCTTTCGTCCCTGAAATGTATTTATCCGTTTTTCCCGCGACCACATCGGTGGGACATGTCTTTCGGTATAAAACCGAAATTATACTTATACTTTTATCTCTACTTCAACACCACTTGGTAATTCAAGCTTCATCAAGGCATCAATGGTTTTTGATGACGATGAGTAGATATCTAATAATCTCTTGTAAGAAGATAATTGAAACTGCTCTCTTGATTTCTTGTTAACGTGTGGAGAACGTAATACAGTGAAAATTTTCTTGTGCGTTGGTAATGGAATTGGTCCAGTTACTACAGCTCCAGTACTTTTTACTGTTTTTACAATCTTATCAGCAGATTTATCTACTAAATTGTGATCGTAAGACTTAAGTTTTATTCTGATTTTTTGACTCATTTTCTTAAATTTTAAGCTTCAACGCCTTTAGCTGCTTTAATTACTTCTTCAGATATGTTAGAAGGAGTTTCAGCATAATGTGAAAATTCCATTGTTGATGTCGCACGACCTGATGACAATGTTCTTAATGTTGTTACATATCCAAACATTTCAGAAAGAGGTACTATAGCCTTAACTACTTTAGCTCCAGCACGATCACTCATGTCACTTACTTGACCTCTTCTTCTATTCAAATCCCCTACAATATCACCCATATTTTCTTCCGGAGTGATTACTTCTAACTTCATCATTGGCTCCATAATCACCGCTTTTGCAGCTTTTGCAGCAGCTTTAAAACCAAGTTTTGCAGCTAACTCAAATGATAATTGATCAGAATCCACATCGTGGTAAGAACCATCAGTTAATGTCACTTTCATAGCATCAACTTCATATCCTGCCAATGGGCCATTTACCATCGCCATCTTAAATCCTTTCTCAACAGAAGGCACAAATTCTTTAGGAACGTTACCACCTTTAATTTCAGAAACGAATTCTAAACCTTGTTTACCTTCTTCAGCAGGCTCCAATGTAAATACAATATCTGCGAATTTACCACGTCCACCAGATTGTTTCTTGTAAACTTCTCTGTGTTCTGCACGTTGTGTAATTGCTTCTTTGTACTCTACTTGTGGCTGTCCTTGGTTTACTTCAACCTTAAACTCACGCTTCAAACGGTCCACAATAATATCTAAGTGAAGCTCACCCATTCCAGAAATAATAGTCTGTCCTGAAGCTTCGTCAGTTCTAGCAGTAAATGTTGGATCCTCTTCAGATAGTTTAGCCAACGCCATTCCTAATTTATCAACATCAGCCTTAGTTTTAGGCTCAACAGCGATACCAATTACAGGATCTGGAAAATCCATAGATTCCAACACGATAGGATGTTTTTCATCCGACATCGTATCACCAGTCTTAATATCTTTAAATCCTACCGCAGCTCCAATATCACCTGCTTCGATAAAATCGATAGCGTTTTGTTTATTAGAGTGCATTTGGTAAATACGTGAGATACGCTCTTTTTTACCTGAACGGTTGTTCAAAATATAAGAACCAGCATCTAAACGACCAGAATATGCTCTAAAGAATGCCAAACGACCTACGAAAGGATCGGTAGCAATCTTAAATGCTAAAGCTGCAAATGGATCCTTAGGATCTGGTTTACGTACAACTTCATCACCAGTATTAGGATCTGTTCCTACAATGTTATCTCTATCTAAAGGTGATGGCAAATAACGACAAACAGCGTCTAATAAAAACTGCACACCTTTGTTTTTGAAAGCAGAACCACAAACCATAGGAATGATAGCCATATCCATCACAGCAGCTCTAAGTGCAGCGTGCACTTCTTCTTCTGTAATAGAATCTTCATCTTCCATGAACTTCTCTAAAAGGTTTTCATCATAAGTGGCAACCTCTTCAATTAATAAGGCTCTATATTTTTGTGCTTCTTCTTTTAATTCTTCTGGAATATCGATAACATCAAAAGTTGCCCCTTGTGTTTCGTCATGCCATACAATAGCTCTGTTCTTAACTAAGTCAACGATACCTTTAAAATCTGCCTCATCTCCAATGTTCAATACAATTGGTACAGCGTTAGACTTCAACATATCTTTTACCTGTTGACAAACAGCCATAAAGTTCGATCCTTGACGGTCCATTTTGTTAACGAAACCGATTCTTGGCACTTTATAGTTGTCAGCCAGTCTCCAGTTAGTTTCAGATTGAGGCTCAACACCATCAACCGCACTAAACAAGAAAACCAACCCGTCAAGTACACGTAAAGAACGGTTTACCTCAACCGTAAAATCCACGTGACCCGGAGTGTCAATAATATTAAAATGATATCCTTTAGTTTCAGGAGTAGGCTCCCCATTTTCGATTGGGAATTTCCATGTACAAGTTGTTGCAGCAGAAGTAATAGTAATACCTCTTTCCTGCTCTTGCTCCATCCAGTCCATAGTTGCAGCACCGTCATGTACTTCACCTATTTTATGAGAAACACCCGTATAATAAAGAATACGCTCTGTAGTGGTAGTTTTTCCTGCGTCAATATGCGCAGCAATACCTATATTTCTAGTATATTTTAAATCTCTTGCCATGTTTTAAAATCTAAAGTGAGAGAATGCCTTGTTAGCTTCTGCCATTTTATGTGTATCAACTCTTTTCTTAACCGCTGCACCCTCTTCTTTAGCTGCTGCTAAAATTTCAGCTGCTAAACGCTGTGCCATTGACTTTTCGTTACGTTTTCTAGCATAACCAATTAACCATTTCATGGCAGTTGATATTTTTCTATCTGGACGAATTTGCATTGGAATTTGGAATGTTGCACCACCAACACGACGACTACGTACTTCTACGTGAGGCATCACATTACCTAAAGCATCTTTCCATATTTCTAAAGCTGATTTTTCTTCGTCAGTTTTCTTTGAATCTACAATATCAATTGCATCGTAGAATACTTTGAACGCCACAGACTTCTTACCATCCCACATCATGTTGTTCACAAAACGTGTCACCAACTGATCGTTAAATCTTGGATCTGGTAAAAGTGGTCTTTTTTTCGCTGCTCTTTTTCTCATGTCTTCTTCTTAAAGTTTAATTACTTTTTAGGGCGTTTAGCACCATACTTAGATCTACGTTGGGTTCTTCCAGCAACACCTGCTGTATCTAAAGCCCCACGAACAACGTGATATCTAACACCTGGCAAATCTTTTACCCTTCCACCTCTAACCAATACTATCGAGTGCTCTTGTAAATTATGTCCTTCACCACCGATGTATGCATTAACCTCGTTTCCGTTTGTTAAACGTACCCTTGCTACCTTTCTCATTGCTGAGTTTGGTTTTTTAGGAGTAGTTGTGTAAACACGAGTACATACACCACGTCTTTGCGGACAAGAATCCAAAGCAGCCGATTTACTCTTCTTGGTTATTTTGGCTCTTCCTTTTCTTACTAATTGTGAAATTGTTGGCATATATTTCTATATAAAATTTTATTAACCTCTATTTAGAGGCGTGCAAAGGTAGAAATTAAAATTAATTATTCAAACCCTAATTCATTAATTTTGAAGAGTTTTTGAAATTAAATTTTTAGAGCATATTAAAAGTGTACTTTTTCCGTTAGATTTACACTTAAATACACAGAAATTAGCGTGCGCAAAACTTCATTTCTTGTCCTTATTAGTTATACATTTTTTTCTTCTGAAGTATTTAGTCAAAATTTACAGCTGAATATTTATGGCGAAACTGAGGTTGAAACGAAAATAATTGACTCTGTTGGTTATCAAAAAAATCATAAAAATTTCCTTTCTGTTACATCTGAAGTTGATTCTTTAAGAAAACATCTTAACACTATTGGATATATCGAAAATAAGTTGATCGATATTAAAAAAGAAAATGATTCTTTATTTAACGCGAAACTTTACTTAAAGCAAAAATTCAACACCATATATATATACTATTCAAAAAATGACTTGAACACTTCTCTTTTGAATTCAATTTCAAAAGAAGTAACCGATACCTGTTTCATCATTGATATTTCATCAATTGAAAATAGCCTTAACTTTTTGAATTCTGAAATAGCAAATAGTGGCACTCCTTTCTCAAAATTGAAACTTTCAAACATTAAGCGAAAAGATAGCATCAACCTTAAAGCAGATTTAATTGTGAGCTCTAATAAAACAAAAAGAACCATTGATGACATCAAAATAGTTGGGTATGAAAAATTTCCAAAATCCTTTCTGAAACATTATTTGAAATTAAAAACCTCTCAAACTTTCGATTTGTCTGAAATTGAAAAGAAGACCGAACAACTCAACAACCTAAGATTTGCCAACCAAGTAAAATCTACCGAAGTTTTATTTCAAGAAGATTCCACGTCCTTATATATATATGTAGAAAAATCCAAAAGCAACACCTTTGATGGCTTTTTAGGTTTTGGCACAAATGATGAGACCAATAAATTAGAGTTTGATGGATTTCTCAATTTACGATTGATTAATAATTTGAATTATGGTGAAACTTTTAGCTTACTATACAAAAGCGACGAAATTGATCAGGATACATTTGATGCACGTTTAGAGCTACCCTATCTCTTTAGATCACCAATTGGTGTAGATTTGAATCTCAGAATATTCAAAAAAGATTCCTCATTTACCACAGTTGACCAGAAGGCAAGAATTAATTACCAAATAAACGCGTTACACAAAGTATCGGCTGGAATTTCTAGTACTGAATCGAGTAATTTGCGCTCCGACACTTCGATTATTTCTTTACAAGATTACAATACCAGCTATTTTACGGCTTTTTATGAATTTCTGAAACCTCAATTTTATGATGTGCTATTTCCGATAAAATCAAATTTCTATATAGAAACCAATTTTGGCAATAGAACTGCTTCAAACATTAAAACTGAGCAATCTTTAATCACACTAAAAGCGTTTAACAACTTTCAACTGAATAGAAAAAACAGTATTTATTTGAATGTTGATGCTTCAAATCTAATCTCCGACAACTATTTTGAAAATGAACTGCTACGCTTTGGAGGTATCAACTCCATTAGAGGTTTTGAGGAAAATAGTTTGTTCGCTTCTTTATTTGGTGTTTTAAATACCGAATATAGATACCGCTTGAGTAATTCTATATTTATACATTCCATAACTGATGTCGCATATTTCGAAAACAAATCCTCCAATCTAAAAGAAAAACTATTTGGTTTTGGTTTTGGTTTTGGGGTTCTTACCAATTCTGGACTTCTCAAATTCAATTATGCCAACGGCAAAAATGAGAATCAAAAATTTAAGTTATCAAATTCTAAGATTCATATTAGCTTGGTAGCTAATTTTTAATTATTTGTAATGATTCCGATAAAATAGAGACTATTACACGTAGTGGTCTCTTTTTTCTTGTCTATTTGTGAAATGATTTATAACCAGATTTGGCATTTCTCAACCAAAATAGACACGTGAAAGACTCATTTCGTAACTATTTTTTAGAAAAAACATCAATTTTAACGCAATTTTGTTGCTTTGTTAACTTTATTTTATGATTTTTGGCATTGACTAATTCAAATAATTATAACATGAAAACAAAGTTTAGTGGATTTTTAACGCTATTACTAGCGTTTGTTGTGCATTTATCTTTTGCACAAGAAAAGACAATATCTGGTGTTGTTAGTGACCAAAACGGGCTACCATTACCAGGAACTACTGTCTTAGTAAAAGGTACAACAAATGGTACCTCTGCCGATTTTGATGGTAATTACTCAATAAAAGCTAATCAAGGGGCTACTCTTGTCTTTAGTTTTGTTGGCTACACAACAAAGGAAGTTGCGGTTGGGGCATCAAATACAATTAATGTTACCATGGTTGAAGATGCGGAAGCTCTTGAAGAGGTACTAATTGTAGGTTATGGTACCGCAACAAAACAATCATTTGCTGGTACAGCAGCTTCTATAAGCACCGAAAATATAGAAGCAAAAAACTTTACCAACGTAACACAGGCTCTTGCTGGTGAGGTTGCCGGTGTTACAGTAATAAATACATCAGGACAACCAGGTACTATCGCAACGGTGCGTGTAAGGGGATATGGTTCTCCTCTTGGTAACAGAGCGCCTTTATATGTAGTAGATGGCGTGCCTTTTTCTGGCACATTCGAGTTAAATTCTATTAATCCAGCTGATATAAAAAGCACAACCGTATTAAAAGATGCCACAGCAACCGCTATTTATGGTTCTAGAGGTGCTAATGGTGTGATTTTGATTACTACAAAAAATGGGTCTGCATCTGAAAAAGGATCGATAGAGGTAGACTTAAAAACTGGTGTTAATGTACAGATAATACCGCGTTATGATGTTATCGACTCTCCTGAACAATATGTTGGTTTAGTATGGGAAGGTTTATTTAACAGAGGTGTTGTTACTGGAAATGCTGATCCTGTTGATTTTGCTAACAATACGCTTTTAGGCGATAATGGTATTGGAGCTGGTTATAACATGTGGGATGCAGCAACTGGAGCAGATTTAATTGACCCCGTAACTAGAACTGTAAGAAACGGAGTGAACAGATTATTTACTCCTGAACGTTATGCTGACGAGGCATTTGGTACTGGATTTAGAAGAGAGGCTAACCTAAGGTTCTCCGGTGGTTCTGAAAAAACTAGATATTTTGCAGCACTTGGATACTTAGATGATAATGGGTATTCAATAAATTCTGATTTCAAGAGATACTCTGCTAGAATCAACCTGAGTTCTGATGTGAAAGACTGGTTAAAGGTAAGTGGAAATTTAAACTATGCGAATTCATTAACAACTAACAATGGACAAATTGTTGGTTCTGAAAACCTTTTTGAGTTTGCTGATAAAATGGCCCCTATATACCCTGTATTTGCAAGATATCCAAATAGTGGAGAGTTAATACCTGATCCAATATATGGTGGTTTCCAATATGATTATGGTGCTCCAACTGGCAGTACAACTCCTGATCCTGCAAGGGCTTTTACAAGAAACAGGCCTAATGCAAACTTACTTAACCCTATAGGTTCTGCGATATTAGATTTTGATGGTAGAGATACTCATGCATTTAATGGTAACTTAAATATGACTATTAAAATAACTGAGGATTTAGATTTAGAAACGACTTATGGTGGGCAATATTCATTCTTTAGAAGAAACAATGCAAGTAATCATGTTTATGGTACTGGAGCAAATACCAAAGGTAACATTACTGTAACTGATCAAGTAAGATGGTCTCAAACTTTTCTTCAATTACTGCGTTACAAAAAATCTTTTGGACTGCATAACTTAGAGGCTTTAGCGGCTCATGAAACATTTGAGGCAAGTTTTACACAGTCTAGACAATTTAAGCAGAATGTTATTTTGCCAGGAGTGTACAACTTAAGTAATTATCTTGAAGAAGTTTCACCTTCTGATGGATATGAAAACGCTTCTGGTCTGGAATCTTATTTTGGGCAAGTAAACTATAATTATGCAGACAAGTATTTCTTTACTGGTTCTATTAGAACTGATGGTTCTTCTCGCTTTATAAATGATAAGTGGGGAACTTTCGGATCTGTTGGTGCTGCATGGGTAGTTAGTCAGGAAGACTTTATGACAGATAGCTTTCTGTCTTACTTAAAAGTTAAAGCTTCTTATGGTATAACTGGAGATCAACAAGGAGTTTCTACAACGCTTGCTTTTGATAGATTTAACACAAACTTAGTAGGTGGAGCATTAGCTATTGACCCTAGTAGTTTTGGTAACCCAGACTTAACATGGGAAACATCAAATATGATACAGGCTGGTGTGGAAATGAGTTTTGGTAACTTTTTAGACGTAAATGTTGATTACTATAGAAAGCTTACAGATAATCTGTTTTTTGATCAAAGAAGAGGTTCGTCAGCAGGTCTAGCATTCATTAGAGTTAATGATGGTGAAATCCTAAACGCAGGATTAGAATTTGATGTTACTGGACGCATTATAAATACACAAGACGTGAAATTGAGTGTATCGGTAAATGGAGAACTTTTACATAACGAGCTGAAAAGGTTACCTATAAACCCATCAACGGGGAGTGAAAGAATTATAGATTCAGGGTCTAGTTTGGATGGAAACTATGCTTATGCTGTAGGACGATCTATGTTCGACTTCTGGTTAAGAGAATATGCAGGTGTAGACCCATCTGATGGTGCTCCAATGTGGTATCAATACTATGATGATGCTAATAATAATGGAATTTTTGATTCAGGTGAGGATGACTTTTCTATTGATGATGGAAATGGTGGTGATGCAAATTCATCAGGAACACTTTATGAATACAGACAGTTGAGTTCTGATGCAAACATCAAAAGAACCATTACAAAAACTTGGGGGAATGCTACCCAGGTGTTTAATGATAAATCGTTTATACCAGATGTAAGAGGTGCTTTTAGAATAACAGGGAAAATTAAAAGTTTCGACTTTTCTACACAATTTACCTATAGTTTAGGAGGATGGGCTTATGATGGACAATATGCTGAATTAATGAGTGACCGTTTTGGAGCTGCAGGTAATAACTTCCATAAAGACATCTTGAGAAGATGGCAAAACCCAGGTGATGTTACGGATGTTCCTTTATTATCTGATAATGCAATTGTTAACTCAACTTCTGGATCTACTAGATTTATAATAAGTACAGATTATATAGCATTAAACAATGCTAGAATAGGATATACCCTATCAAGTGATTTTGTTGCAAAAGCAGGATTGGATTCAGTAAACTTATGGGTGTCTGGAGATAATATTTTTATCAAATCAGCTAGAGATGGTTTTAACCCGTCTGTAAGAGAAGTTGGTAATTCAGCACGTAGAATCTATGCACCTGCAACAACTATTACTTTAGGAGCTAGAGTTAAGTTTTAATTAAAAAAAAAGAAATTATGAAAAATTTATTGAAAATTACATTTGTAACAGTTTTAGCACTTAGTGTTACTGGCTGTGCGGATGATTTGCTAGACAACAGTGGTGTTTCTGGAACGAGTCAGCCAACACAATTTATCACTGCAGAACAATTAAGTGAAGGAGCCAAAACTAACCTGGAAATTCCAGCCGCATTTGTTGGCGGTATTTATGCGCAAATGATTCAGACAGGTACTGGTGGTACCAATTTAAGTCATGATGACTTTGGCCAAAAAGGTTATGACATATATGGAGATATGCTTTGTGGAGACATGGCATTAAGTGTGAGTACCTATGGGTGGTATCGTTCTGATATCACAGAATTTCAAGCACCTTTAGATTTTGCACGAGGAAGAAACAGAATGGTATGGAGGTATTACTTCAGAATTTTAAGATCTGCAAATACCGTGATTCAAAGTTTAGGTGGAAATGATGCAATTCCTGACAACCCAGATAGTCAATATGCTATGGGTCAAGCAAAGGCTATGCGCGCACATTCATATTTTTATTTAACGCAATATTTTCAAAAGGAATATAATGCTTCTGAAGAGATATTGCCATTGTATGATACACCTGTTAACACAAATGTTGCCAAAGCAACTGCTGGTGAAATATATGACCTAATGGAAAGCGATTTGCGTGATGCTATTAGCCTGCTAAATGGTTTTAACAGAACAGCGAAAAACGAAATTAACCAAGACATAGCGAGAATGCTTTTAGCCTATGTTCTAGGTGCGAAAGGAGGCAACGATACTGAAGTAGCAACACTAACACAACAAGTAATCAATTCTGGGAGCTACACTATAATGCCGATGGGTGATGTTGCGACTACAGGATTCAATGACGTTAATGATGCTAGTTGGATGTGGGGTATTGATATTACCGCTAATAATGGGTTAGACTTAGTATCCTGGTGGGGACAAGTTGATGCTTTCTCTTATAGCTATGCTTGGGCTGGAGATTACAAATCAATAGATGCCTCATTGTATGACGCTATTCCTGCCGATGACGCAAGAAAAGCACAATTCTTTAACAACCCTGCCAGCGGTAGACATTTACAACCTTTATTTAAGTTTTTTGCGTCTAATCAAATTGGAGGTACGTCTCAAACAGTAACAGCTGATTATGTTTACATGAGAATTGAAGAGGCTTATTTATTAAATGCTGAGGCTAACGCAAGAGCTGGTAATGAGCCTGCTGCAAGAACAAGCCTTAAAACATTTTTAGCTAATAGAGTACCTGATGTTTCCTATGTAGATGGATTAAGTGGATCTCAATTACAAAATGAAATCTATACACAAACACGAATTGAGTTATGGGGAGAAGGTAAAAGTTATTTAGCCATGAAGCGTAACAAAGCCACAACAGTTAGAGGTGCTAACCATCTATCTTTTGTTGGAGAAGCTATCCCATATAATGATGAAAGAATGCAATTTGAAATTCCACAGCTTGAAATTCAAAACAACCCATTTATTTCATCGCAAAATGACTAATAAGTTGTTGGATTAATAAACAACCAAATAAAATTAATATTCATGAAAAAAATAGTATATAATATTTTAATATTAACACTAGTTGCATGCTTTCACAGCTGTGATGAATCCATAGTTGAAGAAGTGGAATATGTAACCTTTGGTGCTGATTCTTATTCTACAGGTGTAGATGTTGGCGGTAGCGCAACATTTGATATTCCTGTTTATACAACTAATATCGCTGGATCTGATAGGTCTTACGGTGTTGTTATAGACATGGAGAACTCTAATGCTGCGTCTGGTTCTTACACTGTACCAAGTGCTATTACAATTCCTGCTGGTTCTAATAAAGCAATGTTGTCTATAGCATTAACGGATAACAACTTAGGTATTGGTGTAAATAACTTGGTTCTTAACTTTGCTGATAGCGAAGGATATTTCTCGGGAGAATCTACTACATTAGGTTATATCCAAAACTGTGAAGAAGTTACTGGTTCAGTAGACTTTGCTTTTGATGGTTACGGTAGTGAAGTAACTTGGGAAATTTTAGATGCACTTGATGGTGTAGTAGCTTCTGGAGGTCCTTATGCTGATGGTCAAGCTTCTTCTTCTGATGCAGTTGTATTATGTTCAGGAAGAGATTATACTTTTATTGTAAAAGATGCTTTCGGCGATGGTTTAAGTTTTCCAAACAATGGAACTTATACACTTACAGTAGGTGGTGTAGTTAAAGCCAGTGGTGGTGGAAATTACGGTGCTGAAGAATCGACTGCATTCGATACGAAATAGTAATAATTTTATTTTACAAATTTTAAAAATAGATTGCCTAAATTGGCAATCTATTTTTTTATGATGCAAAACCAAACCCAAATATTCGGTATTAGAGCCATTATTGAAGCTATACATTCTGGAGAAAGTATAGACAAGGTGTTTTTACAAAAAGGACTTAGAGGTGAGCTTTTTACAGAATTGGAACAAATCCTTAGAAAAAACTCAATAAACACCTCTTATGTTCCTGTTGAGAAGCTCAATAGATTGACTAAAAAGAATCATCAGGGAGCAGTGGCTCAAATTTCGCCTATTGATTTCTATGATTTGGAAGATTTAGTTTTAAACGTAATTGAATCTGGTAAAACACCTTTATTTTTATTATTGGATCAACTAAGTGATGTGCGTAATTTTGGCGCTATTATTAGAACTGCCGAATGTACTGGTGTTGATGGTATTATAATACAGAAAAAAGGTGGCGCCCCTGTAAACGGAGATACCATTAAAACAAGTGCCGGTGCTGTTTTTAAAATCCCTATTTGTAAAGTAGACCATATCAAGGACGCTGTATTTTACATGCAAGCTTCTGGAATAAAAGTGGTCGCTGCTACCGAAAAGACGGATAGTTTGCTTTATGACGTCTCATTTAAGACACCAACGGCCATAATAATGGGTTCTGAGGGCCGTGGCATAAACCCTTCTACCTTAAAAATTGTTGATGAAAAAGCGAAACTCCCTCTACTAGGAGACATTGAGTCCTTAAATGTTTCAGTTGCTTGTGGTGCTTTTTTATATGAAGTTGTTCGGCAAAGACAAAATTAGACTCCTAGTTTATTCTTTTTTGTCTTCCTTAAATTCATATTTAATTTTTGGAAATTGTTCTGCTTCCATTTCGGGTTCTATTTGTTCAATAAAATTCCCATCTTCATCAAAATGTTTTAAAAATGGGTCGTCGTCTTCGTTGTAGTTCTCTTGCTCCCATACATATTTTTTAGGTTTGGCAATTTGCCTTTTAAAAATTAAAGCAAAAACAAGTCCTGTTATCAATCCTGAAAGATGACCTTCCCATGAAATACCTTCTTCAATAGGAAGCGTGTACCAAATCATACTACCATAGAGGAATACTACAAGTAATGATAACGCAATAAGCCTATAATGTTTTGCGAAGACACCTTTGAAAAATGTAAAACTTACTAGCACATAAATTAGTCCGCTTGCTCCAATATGATAGGATGATCTGCCAATGCACCATGTTAAAAAACCTGATAATAAAACACCCCAAAGCATAACTTTCCAAGCTATGGGCTTATAGAAATAAAACAATGCCATGGACAATACAAACAACGGAATAGTATTATGATACAGATGCTGAATATCTCCATGGATAAATGGACTTAATATAACGCCCTTTAAACCTGAAAAAGTCTGAGGGAGCACGCCATATTTGGAAAAATTAAATCCGAACCTCACCTCGAACCAAAACACCAACCAAATAATGAGCACAAATAGTATTGGATATGCTATAACTCCCGTGGAATATTCAAAATGTTGTTTTTGTTTCACGCACTTAATATAGCAAATAGTTAACCAGCTTTGGTTTTTGTGCTAAATTGGCAGATAGGTGCGTGAGGGATTGAGGCATTTGTTGAAGCTCCCCGACGGAAGAGGGAGCGACTGCCGAAAGCCCGACCCCGATTTTTTATCGGGGGCACGCCCAAAACTTTAATAAATTCATGTAATTTTACATTAATGAATACAAATGCACCCTTGGCGGAACGGTTAAGACCAAAGACCTTACAAGACTATGTAAGTCAAGAACATTTGGTAGGCAAAAATGGCGCTTTGACACAGCAATTGAAGCACGGGTTGATTGCTTCGATGATTTTTTGGGGCCCTCCTGGGACTGGAAAAACCACCTTAGCAAACATTATTGCCTCGGAATCTGGGAGACCTTTTTATACGCTGAGTGCCATAAATTCTGGTGTGAAGGATATAAGGGAAGTAATTGATAAGGCAAAACAAAGCGGTGGTTTGTTTACTACTAAAAATCCTATTCTGTTTATTGACGAGATACACAGGTTTAGCAAATCGCAGCAGGATTCTTTATTACAGGCCGTAGAGAAAGGTTGGATTACTCTAATTGGTGCTACAACTGAAAACCCAAGTTTTGAAGTGATACCTGCCTTGTTATCGCGCTGTCAGGTATATATTTTAAATGCCTTTTCTAAAAACGATTTAGAAACGCTTTTAAACCGTGCTATCGAAATTGATGACATCTTTTCTAAAAAAAGCATTGCACTTAAGGAAACCAATGCGCTATTAAGACTGTCTGGTGGAGACGCTAGAAAATTGCTTAACATTTTTGAGCTAATCGTAAATTCTAGCGATACTGATAAAGTGACGATTACTGATGACCTTGTTTTAGAGAAAGTGCAGAACAATACCGTGAGATATGATAAGACTGGTGAGCAACATTATGATATTATTTCGGCATTTATAAAATCTATTCGTGGTAGTGATCCAAATGGTGCGGTGTATTGGCTTGCGCGAATGATTGAAGGTGGAGAAGATGTTAAATTTATTGCCCGCAGGCTTTTAATTTCTGCTAGCGAAGATATTGGTAACGCAAATCCTACGGCTTTAGTTATAGCTAACAATACATTTCAAGCTGTTTCTACCATTGGTTTTCCTGAATCTAGAATTATATTAAGCCAGTGCGCTACGTATTTGGCTTGTTCACCAAAAAGCAATGCAGCTTATAAAGCTATTGGTGATGCCCAACAATTGGTGAGGGAAACTGGTGATTTGTCCGTGCCTCTGGAAATCAGAAACGCACCTACAAAACTAATGAAAGAGCTAGGTTACGGTAAGGATTATAAATATGCACACAACTACGATAATAATTTTGCTGACCAAGAGTTTCTACCAGAAGAAATTAAAGGCACAACGCTTTACGAACCTAGTAATAACGCTCGAGAAAATGCGCAACGTGAGTTTTTAAAAAAACGTTGGAAAGATAAATATGGATACTGAAGATTAAAGCCTAAAACTTTATATTTAATTCTTCAACAATTTTAGTATTTTGAGTATGGTACTCTAGTATCCAACCATTACCATTTTTGTAAACTATTGCAGATTTGCCTTCCACTAAAAATACATCTTTTACTCCTGTATTTTTAATCTTATAAATTACCTTAGGTGAACTATCCACTAATTGAAAACCATTATCAATTGCCTGTGCATACAACACGTTAGATGGCGATATATTTGAAGTGGTATTTGGTGCGTCAACCTTATTTTCATTAGGTATAACCAGCGGTGTTTCATTTACCTCAACCCTCTTTTCTTCAACCTTTTCAGGTTCTTTTTTTAGTGTCTCTATCTCTTGTTTTAACTTTTTAATTTCTTCTTGTGTTTGGGCTTTTACCTCTTCTGCAACTTGGTTTGGTTGAGACGCCATAGAAGTATTCTTTGGCTCGTATTTATAATTTAAAGCTTTAAAAGAGTCAAATGCAGCTCTTAACGCTATATTATAGGCTGTTTTAAATTCTTTTTCCCTGCTCTCCCCTACTTCTGATGTGTAAACCACCCTATCATTACAATCCTTTAAAACTACATTTAACTTCGTTTTAAACATCCCTGTTCCTTTAATAACATTCGAGCGCAAAGCCAAACATCTATCCATTGTGAGATCCTGAGGGTAATCACTCCCTTCCATTAATGCAGAAAACCCATGTTTTTCGAATAAAAATTGAGCTAGTTCGTTTAAACGATATTTATTTTCTTCTTTTAAAAAATCAAATTTATTGGGTACAATTACGTATTTGTACTGGTTAAGATTTGATTGCGCAAACGTATTGGAAACCAATAAAAAAGTGATTAAGGAAACGATTATTTTAGTTTTCATTTTTAAAAATATAATTAAGTCCTAGTTGTAAAGATACATGTTGCGCATCATATATATTTCGATATGCTAATAAATTATCAGCCATAAGATACAGGTTTAAACCAAAAATATTAGCCGAAACCCCTAAACCAATATTACTAAAACTATATGTATCTACCGTATAGGTTGCTTTGGCACTAAACCCACTAAAAATACGTCGGTAATAGTATGCCGTAAGTGCTGCTTGTAAGCCTTTAGGTCTTTTTATGGCATATAACTGCGCTCCTATTCTATTTAAATAGCCATCGTCTTCTGCAGAACAATCACAATCCTTTAATTTTTTTTTGCCAAAGGCATAATTAAGAGAGCTATTAAACTTTACTGGTCGTGATGTTGTATACCGAGATGTTGTAGAATCTAAAGTGAATATCTCCTCAAAATCTTCTTCAATTTGACTCCAATATTCATCGGCAGTTAGATTATCATTATTCTCTGGAAAAATTGGGTCTATTCCTTCAAATTCTAAATCTCCTTTTACTTGATATCTCTTGATGTCTTTTGAATGTGTTATGAAACCAACATCTAATATGCTCGCATCTACAAACCACTGGTCCGTTATATGGTAGGTAAAACCTAAATCTATCCCAACACCTAGACTACCTCCGAACAGTAAGCGACGTCTTAAATCTTTAATAGCCTCTTGAGAATCAGTATTATCATCTAAGAATCCATCTATTCCAGAAGTTTTTACCTCAAGATTTAAATCAAAAAAATGCTTGTAGATATTGTTATCTCCCTGAAGCGTTATAAATCTTCCGCTATTTGCGTTGGAACTTATATCAGCTACGTTAGAGTAGATCTTACCTCTAACACCATAGGTGAATTTAGAATTCACCCTTTTATTGTATCCAATATGTAACACTGAAACTACATTCGCTGAAAAATTTAAATGTTCTAATAAAAAAGGGCGACCAATATTTCTTTGATTGCCTTCCAAAGCCAAAATAGCGTAGTCCTTTGGAAAATAACTTATAGCATCAAACTCTTGATACAAGCCAAAACTTAAATATTCATTTTTATCGTATGAAGGTCCTAATGCAAAACCTCCTGAGATAATTTCCAATTGTTGAGTTGCAGTTAAAAAATCTGTTGGTCTCAATGTATTAACGGTATTTCGCAGTTTCAAATTGAAATCTCTACCATCTTCGGCAAAAAGGTCATATAATGAAATACCTGAAGAGCTTCCATTTACGTGGACATGGGACAAAAGTGATATTCCAAAATAGCCTTTGTTGTCTATTTGCATTCCAGGGTTTAATAGTAAGGATTGAGGTACTTCAGAAAATCCATAAAGCACTTGTTTATTTTGCCCAAAGGAAAAACTAGCCAAAAAAACCATGAGAATGAAAAGTTGTTGAGAACGCATTAATCGATATTTAAAGAAAAAACGCCTTTGGATTTTACACTAATTTCCCCCGGAGTGTCCTGATTAATGGCTTCACCTGGTTGCATTACAAGCGTAAAAGCAATGATTCTAGATTGTTTTAGACGCTCTAGTGCATCTCCTTCAAAAACTTCCATATGTGTTGATGCTATAACTTCATTGTTTGGCGATGCATCGGTATTAACATTGAAACTTTCTAATAACTGATTATTTTCATCAAGAAAATTTAGACGCAGCTGATATGCTCGGTTAATAGAGTTTTCAATTTCAAAAACAAACTCCACTCTTACGAGATTATCTTGAATAAAACTTCCACCAAATAGATCAATTTCAACAAAATCCTCTGCTGTACTTTGCTCGCTTCCACCAACAAAAAAGTCTGATGCCGAAGCTGAGTAAAATATTAAACTAGATTCTATTACAGGTTGCAACACTAAATCATTAGCCTGATCAAAATCAATTGGCTTAGTGCAACCACATACTAACAAAGTAACAAGCGCGAGGTATAAATATTTAGTTCTAGTTACCATCATTAGTCTAAAAACGTCGCGTTTTGGTCAAGTATTGCTTTATAAAAACTGTTTCAGCTCTATTAATTTTGAAACACCTTTTATTTTTCCGTTTAAACGGGTTGTATCTTGGCTAAAAAAAATAGCATCCATCCCAATGTTTAAAGCACCTTCAATGTCAGCCTCCAAACTATCTCCTATCATGATACTTTGTTTTGGTTTTGTTTTTGCTAAATTCAATGCGAAATTGAATATTTTGGGGTTTGGCTTTTTTACACCAGCAATTTCCGAATTGGTTATAGTCTCAAAATAAGGTGTGATGTTTGATCGGTCCATTTTCTTGTACTGCACCTCGTTGAAACCGTTGGTAATTATGTGTAATTTGTATTTAGATTTTAGATACTGAAGTATACTTGTAGTATCCTCTATCAAAAAATTAAAAGTTGATAAATATTTGATGTAATCGTCAGACAGTTTACGAATCATACCGTCCTCAACAGATAAGTTTAGTGTTTGAAACGTTTCATTTAAACGCGCAAACCGTAAATCTTCTTTTTTAATGCGCTCCTCTCTATATAATTTCCAATATTTGAAGTTAATAGGAATATATTTTTCCAGAAAATCATTTAAGCCTACTTCAATAGTATTAAGCTCAAAAATCTTTTTAAAAGTTAGGGCAGAATTCTTTTCAAAATCCCACAGTGTATGGTCTAAATCGAAAAACACATCGGTAATACCGTTAATTTTTTTCATTCGCTGAGGCTAAAATAATATTAAACAGTTCTTTAAAACCGCTCCATCGTCCAGAATTAATAAACGTATAATTATGAAATACAGGTACAAATTCTCCATTTACATGCTTTACTTCGTCGATAATCGTATTCAATACTTTCTTTTTATCTAATAGTGAAGTCGTTTTTAACAATGCGAAGTCCATAAGGTGAAATGGACACACCATAAGAGGTGTTTGCACCTCATAGTCTAAATCATAAAATAAAAATGGTGTACAAGAACCTGCTCTAAATCCTATATGGTTTACATAACCCATGGTATAATCCTCTTTCACCTCCAATTGTACCAAGTTTCTATAGGATTCTGGAAGGTTTAATTTCGAAAACGAAAATCGGGATGCACTCAATGCAGTGTTCAATACGTCTTCCATTTGACGTTTTTCTTTTTTTAGCAGTTCAACATCTTTAACTGAAAAGTATGACGCTTTTAAGCCCACCTTACAATAATCGGCTATATGCTTTATAAGAGACACATACTTACGCTTGTTGATATTAATGCCTTTATCAAAAGTAGAATAAGAGCCAATAAAGAAGAATACCAAAAACTTAAACTGCGTTTGTTTTTGCTTGTTAATAATATACTTGAATGTATCAAAAGGGTCATGCTTTAGGCCAAAAAGCACTGCATACCTTATATACAAATCCCTAAATCGAAATCTAAAAAAATCCTTAATAGTACCACCTAGAGATCGCATCACCCCTTTTAGCTTGTAGTTATATGGACTAGGAACATCAATAATGGGTTTGATACGATATTCTTTCTTGGGAAATTCAAATTCTGGAAACTGTTCTTGCAGTGCAGTTTTAAATTTATATGCCCAAATATCTACAACTGGTTGATGCAGAAAACCATGTTTATATCCCAAACTTTCGGTTGCCATAAATCTCCCGTATTGGTCTTTGCGTTGCGGTAAATATTCTTCATATCGAGATAGCATATAAAAAGACGCAGCAAAAATATCAAATGGCATTGCACTCTTGTCGCCGTTGAAGAAAAAGCATTTGGTGTTTTCCCATTTTTGAACATTTATTTCTATATCCGAAAGTCCCTGTTCAAATAAAATCTCATGGCTCTTTATAAAAAACTCATTGCCCAAATGCTGTTTTGTATACGACATTTTTATGCTGTCGTGCGCAATAAAATCTTCTATTTTAGTTGTAAAATCTACTTTAACGCCCAATACACGCGTACAAATATGCTTGAAAACATATTTTAATCGTGGTGTTATTTTATGGGTGTAAACTAGTAGCATTTAGGTTCTCAACTTTTACAAAATATTCTCATCAGCAAAACTAAAATAGGCTTTTTCGGTAATTATAAGATGATCTAAAACCCGAATGTCCAAACTTAATGCTGCCGACTTTAATTTTTGTGTAATCTGTTTGTCTGCTTCACTAGGTTTTAACGTTCCCGATGGATGATTATGGGCTAAAACCAATCCTGTTGCGCCAACTTCAAGTGCATTTTTTAATACTAGTCTTACATCAACCAAAGTGCCAGTGATGCCTCCTTTGCTCAATTGATTTTTCTGAATAACTTTATTGGAATTGTTCAAATAAATAATCCAAAACTCTTCATGTTCCAGCTCCCCAATTACAGGTTGCATCAACTCAAATACCGATACACTAGATGTAATTTTTTTCTTTTCAAGTGCCTCTTCTCCCCTACGCCTTCTCCCTAATTCCAAAGCAGCAGCAATGGTTATTGCTTTTGCTTCACCAATGCCTTTAAACTCCATAAGCTGTTTGATGGAAAGTTTTCCTAATTCACTTAAATTATTGTCAACACTGGCCAAAATACGTTTGCACAATGCCACGGCACTTTCTTCTTTATTGCCCGAACCTATTAAAATAGCCACCAATTCGGCATCACTAAGGGCAGATTTCCCTTTATACAGTAATTTTTCACGAGGTTGATCGTCCTGACTCCAATTTTTTATTGAAAACGAAGATGGTTTCTCTTGCATTGGTTAAAGATAAATATTGTAATGATAACCCTGTAAAATTTTATGGCAAAAAGTTTAAGCGTGTTTTGATGATTCGTTAATCTATTGCTAAGTATGTTTACCTACAGTAATTACCACAAAAATTTTGCTACTTTTAAGTACAATTTATAGGCTAACAATCTATGTACATAAAATCTACCAATATCTCTGAACCCAAAACCATCTTATGGCAAAACAAAGAAGTGTCCACTGGCATTTTTAAAATACCAACACAAAACCCCATTTATTTAGGAAAGCAAGGTGTTAACAATGACTTTATAGCCGATAAAAAAGTTCATGGTGGTACTTTTAAAGCCTGCTATTTATTTTCAGCAGACCATTACCCCTATTGGAAGACCTTGTATCCTGATTTAGATTGGAATTGGGGCATGTTTGGAGAAAACCTCACCGTAAACGGGATGAACGAAACACAAATGATGGTAGGCGATATATACAAAATTGGAGAAGCCTCAGTGCAAGTTACCCAACCTAGAGAACCTTGTTTTAAATTTGGTGCGAAATTTGGATCTCAAAATATTTTAAAACAATTTATTGACCATGGTTTTCCGGGAACCTATGTTAGTGTTATTGAAGAGGGTTTGGTTCGTACCAAGGATAAATTGACATTAGTTGATCGTTTAGAGGAAAGCCTTACCGTGGCAGAATTGTATAACTTGATATTTTCAAAAGTAAAATCTCAAAACCTACTAAACATAGCGGTGTCTTTAAATATTTTACCAGAACGCAAACGAGAAAAATTGAAGCAATTTATTGTTTAAGGTATTTCGGTTTAAGCCATCAAAGAATAATTTAAAACTAAAGCCGTTTTCATTCAAGCGATTATTAACATTAAGTCCTAAAATTATAAAAACACTACTGTACGTTATACTTCTGATGACCTTTTCTGCTGGGGCACAAACTTCAGAAAAAGAAGTTATTGCCGAAAAAGGAGACGGTATTTATGTCTTACTAAGGAAACACGGTCTAGAGCCTACTGAAAATTTTAGGGCTTTTATTAAGTTGAATAAAGACAAGTTAAAACCAGACAATGGCTTGTTGATTGGTAAAACATATCTACTGCCACTTATAAAACGAGACACTGTTGTTACTGCAAAAGATATAAGTATAAAAGATAGTATCCCGATTATTCTAGTGTCCAAGCCAAAAGATTCTATTGTTGTTCCAGAGATTGAAACGATTACCAATTCGCTTTTTGGTGAAAAACACAAAGTGTTTCCAAAAGAAAGTGAAACCTTAAAAGGTGCTGTATATTATTTAATTTCCGGACATGGCGGTCCAGACCCTGGTGCTATTGAAACCTACGCAGGCAAACTTATTTCAGAAGATGAATATGCTTATGATGTTACCTTAAGACTTGCCCGAAAACTCCTTGCCAATGGTGCTAAGGTTTACATCATCATTAAAGATAAAAATGATGGCATTAGGGATAAACGTGTTTTAGAGGTAGATTATGATGAAGTGTATTATCCAAATCATTCTATTTCACTAAATCAAAAACTGCGACTTCGTGAACGTACCAAAGTGGTAAATAAACTCTATCTAAAGCACAAAGGTGCCTACCAAAGACTAATTGTTACACATATTGATAGCAGAAGCAAGGGTAAAAATATTGATGTTTTCTTTTACCATCATCAAAAGAGTAAAAGCGGTAAAAAGCTTGCTCAAAACATTCACAACACGTTTAAAAAGAAATATGCCAAACACCAACCCAACCGCACCTATTCTGGCACCGTAAGCTCCCGAAGCCTCTATGTTATTAAAAACACCCTACCAGCCATGGTTTATATTGAATTAGGCAATATTAAAAACAAAAAAGACCAAAGACGTATTTTGAATTGGGAAAACCGAGAAGCCTTGGCAAAATGGTTTTATGAAGGGCTTTTGGTGGATTTTAAGGAGCGTAATAATTAATCAAACGTTTCAATTATCCGTATTGGAAATTGTTGTTTTAGCTTATTCTGCTCCTCCAGATAAGCCTCACGGTCATTATAGCTATGTTCTTTAAAAATTGTTTGATTCTGTTTACGCAACTCAAACGCAGCTTTATATTGAGATGATAATACATTAATGTAATCTTGATATGATGTGTTTTTTTCATAAGAATATTCAAAAAGTATATTCTTAAGAATATACTTTTTGAATTCTTCTACCAAGATTTCTTTAGGAGTTATAATACCGTTTACTTTAATAACACTACCAATATCTACTTTTATAATACTCATAAGGTTTTTAGACCTATCAAAATACCACCATTCAGGTAAAGGCGGGGTTTGAATATCTATATTTGATTGTAATTCTATAATTGTTGGGGTAATCTTAAATTTAATACCCCTTCTCTCAAATCTATGGGTTAATAAATCATCATTATAGACATCATAAACAACATATAGTTGAGCAATAGTGTATAATATCTTTTCAACCTGTTTAATATATTCTATATTTAAAGCTTTATCTGCTATAATTCTAACGTGAAGAAATGGTACCATTTCTTCACGTAGCGATGCTCTTTCAGCCGCAATAATGTCTGGAATATCATTGACAACTGCTCTTTTTCCTTGATATAATATCAATAATTCATTGTCATCTTCTAATTCCAAAGTAAGCACTACTTCTCTGTGATAAGCCGAATGAAATTCATGATAAAAGTTAGAGTAAGGTAACTGGTAAATAGGACTTGATTTTATTGCTGTATCATCAATAGATTGATAGTCGATTGTATTTATTTTGCTCAAACCAAAGGTTAACAATATTAGAACAGTAAAATGAATTATTTGAAATTTGAATCTGTTTTTTCGAAAAATTCTGCTCAACCCTTTCCATGAATCTAAATATAATACCAAAAGTAATAATGAGGATAGAACACCAACATATGGAGAAAAATCAAAATCCAAACAACACATTGAAAATATAAAGAAGCATAAGCCCATTTTTGTGAACCAATAAGAAAAATTAAAGTTTAAGAATACCTGATCGTTTAATATTCTTCTCCTAATTGGATTTCTCCAATACAGAATACCAGAAGGTCGACTTAATAACATATTAATGGTGATCGAATTTGCAAAAACCACTGACAAACCTGCAAAAAATAAATTATAAGAATTTCTATCTTCCTCAGTTAAAACATAAGGTAAATTAGCAAATCCAAAAGTCATCACTCTAAAAGATTCTCTAATCACATAAAAGAAATTGTAAATTGTTAAAGCCGATAATAAACCAATCACAACAGAAATTATAATCCAATTGATTGAAATTTTTGTGAAGCTTACCCTTGAATCATAAAAAAGCCTACTAAATTTCATTTGTAATTAGTTTATAATAAATCAGTAGAAATTTAAAGGTAATTGTTACATCTTTAAAAACTAAAACCCTTAAGATAAATCATGCAACCTACTTCTAACCTGTTGTATCTGTCATTCCGCACTTGATGCGGAATCCATCAAAAGTGTTGAGATCCTGAATCAAGTTCAGGATGACAGCTAGTTTATTAAACCTTCTACCTCCTCAAAATCCAAACCACCATAATTCCCAGAACTCATCAATAATAATGCTTTGTTATCAAAGTTTTGAGCAAACAAAAAGTCTTTAAAATCGTCTGGGTTGGTGTAAATAATTAAATCGTCTCGTTGAAAAGCTTCAGCAATTTGTTCGTGCGTTACTTTTTCTAGCTTTTTAATCTCAACCGCGTGTGGTGAATAAAATACTACGGCTACATCTGCAGCATCTAATGCGCCTTTGTATTCTTTTAAAAATTCAGCATTTAAACTGCTATAAGTATGAAGTTCTAAACAGGCTACCAAGGTTCTGTTTTGGTATTGTTCTTTTACAGCTTTTGTGGTGGCCTCTACCTTACTTGGTGAATGCGCAAAGTCTTTAAAGGCTACACTTGTTTGGCCTTCTGCTATTTTTTCCAAGCGTTTGCTTGCACCCTTAAATGTAGAAATGGCTTCATAAAAATCGTCCTCATCAATGCCCATGTGTTGGCAAATCCATTTGGCTCCTGCTAAATTGTTTAGGTTATGTTTCCCAAATACTTCAATGGGTAAATCGCCTTCGGGTGTTTCTAAAAGTGTTTGTCCGTTTTCAACAGTGTACGCGGGTGTTCGGTATGGTAATTTTCTAATGGTATTTTCACTAGCCTCTACCACTCGCTTTACTTCGGCATCTTCTTCATTATAATTGATACTGCCGCCTGAAACAATAGAATCCACAAAAATACTAAACTGCTCTACGTAGTTTTCGTAAGTTGGAAATACATTAATATGATCCCATGCAATACCGCTTAATAGGGCGATATTCGGTTTGTATAAATGAAATTTTGGACGTCTATCAATAGGTGAACTCAAATATTCATCACCTTCTAAAACAATAAAGTCATTGTCCTCCGTAAGTTTTACCATCACATCAAAACCTTCTAATTGTGCGCCAACCATGTAATCTACATCTCTATCATGATAATGCATCACATGCAAAATCATAGAAGTAATTGTAGTTTTACCATGGCTACCACCAATAACAACTCGGGTTTTGTGTTTGGATTGTTCATACAAAAACTCCGGGTAACTGTAGATTTTAAGTCCTAAATCCTGAGCTTTCAATAATTCAGGATTATCAGATTTGGCGTGCATACCTAAAACAATAGCATCTAAATCCGAAGTAATTTTTTCGGGATACCACCCAAATGTTTCAGGCAATAAGCCTTTTGCTTCCAATCTGGATTTTGAGGGTTCAAAAATTGTGTCGTCACTTCCCGTAACGTTGTAACCTTTGTTATGTAATGCTAGTGCTAAATTGTGCATCGCTGCACCGCCAATGGCGATAAAATGTACGTTCATAAAGCAAATATCAAACTCTATGTTTAAAGTTCAAAGCTTAATGCTTAAAAGTTGAATACTTTAGGGCTGTGAACGGATGTTTCTTTCCGCGTTAGGGATTGAGCGATTGTTGGAGCTCCTCGCAGAGAGCGACTCGTGAAAGCCCGACCGGCGCTCAAGCGGAGGGAACGCCAAAAAAAGATTAAAGGTCTAAAATCTTCTCTTTTTGTGCCTTGAACGGTTTAATTTTTGGCAACTCAGCAATGGCAATTTCTATATGTGCCAGAGCCTGCGTTTTATTATTTTTATACGTGTGTATTTGTGCCAAACGGTAGTGCGCCCAAGCCTTGGGAACGCCGTCTTTAGCAGAATAATTAGCAAGATAGGTTTGCAGGCATTTTTCGCCCTTATCCAGTTCTATATTGTACTCTGCGGCTACTTTACCTATTTGATAGTGCAATGCATTTCGCTGGTGTTTTTTATGGGCACTCTCAATGGTTCTTATGGCTTTTTCTGGTTGGTTTTTGTTCTCGTAAAATCTAGTTAGCTTATTAAAACAGGTTAAAGATCCGCCTTCTTGTATGGCCATTTTATAATATTTTTCGGCAAGTTCTGGCTCGTCATCGTACTCGTAAACATACCCCTTAGCGAGGTAGCCATCTACCTTAGAAAGCGCTTCTAGTTCCTCAGCATATTTCAATGATTTTGATTTGCTACCGCCAAAAATTCCTGGAAGCTGCATGTATAATTCTACCAAAGCCCAACGCGCTTCAATATGGTTTTTATCAAGTTCTGTAGCCTTGGTAAACGATGATTTTATATCACCAATAAAACTTATGGCCTTAAATTTATTTTGCAGTGCCTTCATACCCAAAACGCCACCATATTTGTAATGGTAATTGGCAACTTGGGGTTTTGCATTTACTAATTTTTTGTAGGTATCAATAGCTTCTTCCCATTTTTCTTGGTGGCCATAGGCATCTCCCAAAAGCTCTAAGGCTTTTAAATTTTCGGGGTGATCTTCTAAAAACGTTTGAACTACGGTTTCCGCTTTTTTATACTTTTTTTGCGCGAAAAGTGCATCTACTTCTTCCAATGATTGCTGGGAGAAACACAAAACGGGACACAATAAAAGTAACAATAGGCGTTTCATAAATTTTGAGGTAATTGCAGCAAAAATAACTTTTTTGAACGAGTTTGTTTTCCGATTAAGATAATCTTAAGATTTAGCACTTCGTTTGTTATTTAAAAATGTGTTTTACTCTTAAAATGATTAACTTCCCTCATCGAACGGAAGTATTCCCTCTTTTATTGTTTTTTTGGAATGGCTTTTGAACATAGTTTAGGGATAAATTAAAAAAGATACTGAAATGAATTCAGCTCAAGTGAAATCCTTTGTTTTATTAGTTATGATCGTATTATTTTCAACACTTTCACAAGCTCAAAATTCTAATTATGAAGATCTTTGGAGCAAAGTGGAAAGCCATGAGCTTGAAGGTTTGCCCAAATCTGCTTTAAACGTGGTAGAACAAATTTCAAAAAAAGCCACAGTGGATAAAAACCACCCACAAGTTGTAAAAACCATGCTCTTTAAGAGCAAGTACGCACTAACTTTAGAGGAAGATGCGCAGCTTAAAATTATAAATGATTTTAAAACTGCCATTGCTGGCAGTGAGTTTCCAACTAAAAATGTGTTGGAGAGTATTTTGGCTAATTTGTATTGGCAATATTTTCAGCAAAATCGCTATAAATTTTACAATCGTACAAAAACCTCTGAAAAAGTAGATGCTGAAGATTTTAGAACTTGGGATTTACAGACCTTGTTTGATGAAGTGCATTTACATTTTCAAAACTCCTTGGAAAACGGACTACTGTTACAGCAAGAGCCATTAAAGCATTATAATGTACTGCTAACCGAACAAAAGGGCTCTAAGATTTACAGACCAACGCTGTTTGATTTTTTGAGCCATACCGCTCTGGAGTTTTACAAAACCAACGAAACACACATTACCAAACCTGCTTATACATTTGAAATTGATAGTGCTGCATATTTAGACGACGCTGAAACATTTTCGGTTTTGAATATTGAATCGAAAGATACCTCAGCATTGCAGTTGCATGCGTTAAAAATTTATAAATCCTTAATTAGATTTCACTTAGATGACGATGCGCCTTTTGCCCTAGCGGATGTGAATATTAACCGTTTGAAGTTTGTGCGAGAGCATGCCACTTTTGACGATAAGGAAAATCTGCTTTTAGCTACTTTGACATCTGAAAGTGAGCGCGTAAAAACACATGAAGTTTCTGGACTTTATGATTATGAAATTGCTGCGTTGTACTTTGAACAGAGCAAACAGTACATTCCTAAAAAGCAAGAGACGAATCGCTGGAAAGCCAAGGAGGCTGTAGAGATATGCGAACGTATTATTAGCACTTTCCCTAAAAGTCGTGCTGCAGAAAAATGTAAAGTTTTAAAATCACAAATTTGCCACGAAACGCTTCAGATTACCGCAGAAGCATATCTACCAACTCAAGAGCATTCCCGCATTTTGGTTCGCTATAAAAATTTAAACACCATAACGTTTAAAGCGTATCAACTTTCCGAAAAACGACATAAGGGTTTTGGTAAAATATACAGACAGGATGAACAATGGGCGTTTATTGAAAAGTTGGATGCCACAACATCTTGGAACTCCAAATTAAAAAATGAAGGCGATTATCAAACACATACTACCGAAGTTTTAGTCCCAAAACTTGATAATGGCAGATACTTAATTGTAGCTACCGCAGGAGAAAATAACGCCAACAACTTTGCATTTGCGCACCTGCAAGTAACAGATATGGCTTTAGTGGAAAGCGAAACCCAAGATGATAAAATATTTCAAATTATAGATAGAAATAATGGCACGCCCATCTCTGGAGCAAAAGTTGAACTGTCTTATTACAAACGCAATAACAGAAACAAGCAATTTGAAAATTACACATCAAATGATTTAGGAGAAATTCGACTTAAAAAATTAGGCAGTGGTTGGTATAGAAATATCAATCTGAAAATAAAAAAGGGCAACGAACTCGCTTATTTTGGGGATTTCTATTTAAATCAACGTTATAAAAATCAGAAGATAAAAACACAATATAAATCATTTTTATTTACAGACCGAAGTATTTACAGACCAGGGCAAACCGTTTATTTTAAAGCAATTGCGATGAAAACTGACGATGGTAAATCTGAAGTGTTATCAAACCATGAAGTAGAACTTACACTTCACAATACCAATGGTGAATCTGTTAAAACACTTAAACTTAATACCAATGATTTTGGTTCTGTATCGGGAGAGTTCATACTACCGAATACTGGATTGAACGGTCAATATTGGATTGATTTAAGCTCTAGCGACGGTTATTTCGGTAGAAATCGTCATTATTTTTCTATTGAGGAATACAAACGTCCAAAATTTGAAACCTCCTTTAACCCTGTTACCGAAACGTTTAAAATTAACGATTCCATCACCATAAAAGGTAACGCTTTGGCCTATGCTGGCAGCAATATTACAGATGCCAAAGTGGTATATCGTGTACATAGAAAAGTGCAATATCCTCGCTGGTATTTTTGGTATCGTCCTTATATCAATAGCGAACCTCAGGAAATCGCTCATGGCGAAACCACTACCGATGATTCTGGGAATTTTGAAATTACCTTTAAAGCTATACCAGATGCAAGTGTAGATAAAAATAGTTTGCCAATTTTTAAGTATGAAGTGACAGCCGATGTTACCGATTTAAATGGCGAAACCAGAAGTGCAACCACAGTAGTTAATTTAGGTTATCATGCCTTAACCGCTAACATTGCCGTAGATGAGCGTTTAGATAAAACTAAAAAAGACAACACGTTAACCATTAGCACTAAAAACCTTAATGGTGAAACTGTTCCTGCAAAAGGCACCATAAAAATTTATAAGTTAAAGGCTCCTGAGGCAGTATTGAGGTCAAGACCATGGCCAGCACCAAATTATCAAGACATTTCAAGAGAACAATTTAAAACCTTATTCCCACACGATGCTTATAGTGATGAGCATCTTCCTAGTAACTGGAAAAAGGGAAATCTTGTGTTGGAGAAATCTTTTAATACCGGAACATCCGAAACTTTAGAATTAGGTAAAATGAAAAAGTGGGCATCTGGAGCATACCTCATCACCTTGGAAACCAAGGATAAATTTGGACAGCTGGTGAAAGATGAAGCTCGAACAATGGTATTTAGCCCTAAAGATGAAACGCTTCCAGACCAAGAATTGTTCAGTATTACAACTGATAAGCCCTCATATACCATAGGTGAAACAGCTCAAATCACCATTGCATCTTCTGCAAGAAACATTGCGGTAACCGTAGTTGTTGAAAAAGATAGAGCTATTGTAAAAAAAGAAGTTATCACACTAAACAATAATAAAAGGATCATTAGTGTTCCTGTAACGCCAGCAGATCTTGGCGGTTTTGCTATTCGCTATAGTTTTGCTGCATTCAATAGTTTTCAATCTGGTAATGTTGCCATAGCTGTACCTTACCCAAGCACAGATTTAAACATTGAAACATTGACCTTTAGAGACAAGCTACAACCAGGAACCGATGAAACTTGGCAGTTTAAAATTAAAGGCCCTAAAGGTGATAAGGTAAGCGCAGAATTGTTGGCAAGTATGTACGATGCGTCTCTAGACCAGTTTAAGACACATAACTGGAATTTTAACCCCATCAGCAAACCGACATATCATTCCTATGGTAATACAACTGCCCATAACAGCTTTGGCACGCAGTATTTTAGGGTGTATCAAGAGCGCTTTTCCCATAACCTAAAACCTCAAGGCTATGATAGATTGAATTGGTTTGGGTTATATTTTAGTAATACCTTAAAAAATAAACTTCGAGGCAATTTACCTGGTGTTACCGCAATACAAGGTAGTGTCACTAAAGAGGTAAACGATGAGCAAATTTACATACGTGGGCAAGCTAATTGGAACAATAACAAAAAGCCTTTAGTTCTAGTGGACGGTGTACCAACTAATTTTGATGATTTTGACATGAGCGATGCTGAGCATACAACCGTATTAAAGGATCAATCTGCTATTAACAAATATGGCGAGAAAGGTGCCAATGGTGTTATTCTAATTACTACAAAATCAGGCGCAAAAAAACTAAACCAGATAAAGGTTAGAAAAAACCTGCAAGAAACAGCATTTTTCTTTCCTCAGTTACAAACGGATACAGACGGCAATATCAGTTTTAGCTTTACAACACCAGAAGCTTTAACGCAGTGGAAATTGCAACTATTGGCACATACCAAAACCTTAGAGAGCGCTACAACAAGCTTAAGTGCGGTGACCCAAAAAGAATTGATGGTGATTCCCAATGCGCCACGTTTTTTACGCGAAGGTGACGACATTGTTATCAGCACAAAAATTGCAAATCTTACAGATACAGCTCTTAGCGGACAAGCTAAATTAATGTTAACCGATGCTATTTCAGGAGAAGATATTTCCAATATTCTGTTGACTCAGGCTCTCGAAGTCATTAATAATAATGATAAAGAAAATAATGTGGCTTCGAGTGCCTCAGCCACCAAGGTTTTTTCTGTAGACGCAAAAGGTAACACTCAAATCTCATGGAAACTATCAATTCCCGATGGTATTCAGGCGGTGCAATACAAAATAGTAGCCACCACGGGCGATTATAGCGATGGCGAGCAAAATGCCTTACCTGTGCTATCCAACAGAATGTTAGTTACCGAAACCTTACCGATGTGGGTAAAAAGTAATGAAACCAGAACATTTACTTTGGATAAATTGGCTTCGAGCGCCTCAGCCACCACTCTAAAAAACCATAGGTTGACTTTAGAGATGACCTCAAATCCTGCATGGTATGCGGTACAGGCGTTGCCTTACTTAATGGAATACCCTTATGAATGCAATGAGCAAACTTTTTCCCGATATTATGCCAATGCTTTGGCAAGTCATATTGCAAATTCTAACCCTAGAATTCAAGAGGTTTTTAATCAATGGAGAAACACTGATACTTCGACAGGCTCAGCAACTGCACTACTTTCAAACTTGGAAAAAAATGAAGAATTAAAATCGATTTTAATTCAAGAGACACCTTGGCTACGTGATGCGCAAAGCGAAACGGAGCAGAAAAAACGCATCGCACTGTTATTCGATTTAAATAAAATGAACAATGAACTGCAATCTGCAATCAATAAATTAAAATCCAATCAAATGTCTTCAGGAGGTTGGTCTTGGTTTAAAGGCGGGCGTGAAAATCGATACATTACACAACATATCATCGCTGGTTTTGGACACTTAAATAAATTGAATGTCATTTCGACAGAGCGAGGAAAGAGCGACGAGAAATCTCATTTTCAAATGATTTCAAAAGCAATAAAATATTTAGATGCACAATTTATAAAAGAATATAAAGACATCAGAAAATACAATGCTAAGGTAGATTTAAGCAAAGACCATTTAAGCTACACACAACTACATTATTTGTATATGCGCAGCTTCTTTCCAGAGATGAAAAAATCTAAAGAGGTTGAAAAAATAAGTGCGTACTACCAATCGCAAATTGAAAAGTATTGGTTAAAACGCTCATTGTATGCAAAAGGTATGATGGCACTAGTCTCATACAGAACTAATGATAACGGCACTACTGCTAAAATCTTGAATTCTCTCCAAGAAACAAGTATTACCTCTGATGAATTAGGCATGTATTGGAAATCTAACACCAACTCCTGGTATTGGTATCAAGCACCTATAGAAACACAAGCATTGATGATTGAAACGTTTTCAGAAGCAGGAAATGTTATTGAGCCTGAGAGGGTAAATCTAGAAACCATTGACAATCTAAAAATCTGGCTACTAAAAAACAAACAAACCAATAAGTGGAAAACCACAAAAGCCACTACCGAAGCAGTGTACGCTTTATTGCTTCAAGGTAGCGATTGGCTATCTGTTACAGACATGGTTGACGTGGTTTTAGGTGGACAACACATAGACCCTAAGAAACTTGAAAATGTAAAAGTTGAAGCTGGTACAGGTTATTATAAAACCTCTTGGTCTCCATCCGAAATACAACCTGAAATGGGAGAAGTAAAAATCACCAAAAAAGGAAAAGGCATTGCTTGGGGTGCTCTATATTGGCAGTATTTTGAGAATTTAGATAAGATTACTTCAGCCGAAACACCGTTAAGTCTCAAGAAAAGATTATTTCTAAAACAAAATACCGATAAAGGCGAGCAAATTTCAGAAATAACTTCTGAAACCAAATTGAATATAGGTGATTTAATCAGAGTTCGAATCGAATTAAAAAGTGATAGAAACATGGAGTTTTTACATATGAAAGATATGCGGGCTGCAGGCTTAGAACCTGTAAACGTATTGTCGAAATACAAACGGCAGGATGGTTTGGGCTATTATGAAAGCACAAAGGATGCCTCGACAAATTTCTTTTTTGATTATTTACCAAAAGGCGTTTATGTATTTGAATATGATTTACGCGTAAACAATGCTGGAAGCATGAGCAACGGGATTACCACAATTCAAAGTATGTATGCGCCAGAATTCAGTAGCCATAGTGAAGGAACAAGGCTAATAGTAGAATAACCAATAGTAAATTTCCAATACCACAGAAAGGAGGCTTTTCAAAGCCTCTTTTTTATTTCTTATCTTTACGTCGATATAAATGTGCTTTAATTAAAAGTCATGAATCACAGATGCCCCAAAAAATATCTTGTTTCTCATGTTCTCATAATTGCTGTCATGGTCTCCATTCTTGTTTCCTGTGGAGGCAACCGAACAGCTACATCTTCGAACAGTCTGGATGACATCAAACAAACACCTAAAATCGTATTCTTAAATTACACCATTAAAAAAGATAACAACGGTAAAAAAACCATAGATTTTATCAGTTCGAAAAAAGTTGATGGTAAACTCAAAAATCAAAAGAAATTCTTAGATAAAAATGGTCATGCTGAAGATTTAATCTGCTCACAATTTGATGCCTCCTCAGCTACACTATCGCAGCAATTGATTAAAAACCCTTTACTAAAACATGTGGAATATGTAGATGAAACCAAGAACTTTAGAATTGTAAAAATGGAATTAGATAGTGCCGACTTTACGGTTAGACTACAATTATATCCCGAAACCAAATACATCGCAATTAACTATAATAATGAAAAACGCCCTCTTATCCTAACCAAAGTAAGTGAGTTATGAAACAGTATGTTACTTTATTGATTAGCCTTATTTGTGTTGCTCTGGGTTCTGCGCAAACTTTTGATGTGGAAACTATTAAGTATGAAGGAGATGATGATAAACGTATTAATTTGGTCATTCTTGGTGATGGTTATCAAGAAAGTGAATTAGACCAATTTGTAACCGATGCCACAAGTTTTACCACCGAACTGTTCAGTCAGTCGCCATTTTTAGAATACAGCGATTATTTTAACGTATATGCCATTAAGGTGCCCTCAAACGAAAGTGGTGCAGATCATCCAGCTACAGCTACTGATGTTACTGAGCCATTGACCCCCATAACAACAGCCGACACCTATTTTAACTCAACTTTTGATGGTTTTGGATTTCATAGGTTACTGTTTTATGGTATTGACTGGCCAAGTTCAAATGTAGCAAGATCAAAAATCATTTCTGTACTAGCAGACAATTTCCCCGCTTACGACTCTGCATTGATTCTGGTAAACTCAACTGTTTATGGTGGCAGTGGTGGCGAATTCCCCATGTCGTCTATGGCAACAAGTGCTAATGAAATTGCTATTCACGAGTTAGGACATTCGCTATTTAATTTATTAGACGAATATTATCCCGGAGATGGTAGGTTAAGAGAAGATATTAATGCCACACAAGAATCTAACCCAAGCTTGGTAAAATGGAAAAACTGGTTGGGCGAAAATGGCGTAAACATCTATCCTTATGGAACTTCTGGAGAAGCTGCAACTTGGAATAGACCTCACCAAAATTGTAAAATGCGCTATTTAGGGCGTGACTTCTGTGCAGTATGTAAAGAAGGAATGATTGAAAAAATCCACGATTTGGTATCTCCCGTAGATGGCTTTAGTCCAGATAACGCTAGTCCTGTTGAGAACCCAAGTTTTCCTCTGGATTTTGAATTAAACTTGATAAAACCAAACCCTAATACTCTAGAAAGTATTTGGACTTTAAACGGTGCTAATGTTGGCACCAATGTAGATATGCTTTCACTATTAGAAACAGATTTAATGGATGGGAATAACACCTTAACTGCTGTTGTTACTGATGAAAGCCCTATGCTTAGAGTAGACAACCACGATACAGTTCACGTGAATACTGTTACATGGAGCATAAATTACTCATCCTTAAGTATTTATGATATAGAAGGAAAAACAAATAGTTATACCATTTCTTTATACCCTAATCCTGCAACTTCAATACTCAATTTCAAATTTCAAAGTAGAACTGACACTACCATTAAAGTGAACATTACTAGTTTAGATGGCAAACAATTGCACTCTTTAACGCTTTCAAACTACGAGCCAAAAGAGATCGATATTAGTAATTTAAGCTCTGGAATTTACATTGCTAATTTTTATACAAACAATACACTATTAAATAGCAGAAAGCTAGTTAAAAATTAAACTTATTTTTTTGAAGGAGGCATCGTAGGACGCACCTCTATTTTACTTGGTAAGGTTCTTGGATGCATTTCTAAAAGATCAACCACAAGTTTTCCAATATCCTCAATTTGAATTTTCCAAGCATCTTTTTCATTAGGTTCATTTCCATTAAAATGTGTAGAAACAGACCCCGGCATTATGGTACTTACTTTTACGCCATGTTGTCTTAAGTCTAACATTATGGCTTGCGTAAAACCAGTAACACCAAATTTACTGGCATTATAGGCAGCTCCTCCTGCAAAAAAATTGGTGCCTGCCAAACTTGATATGGAAATAAAATACCCTTTTGATGCTTTAAGTGCAGAAACCCCAGCCTTTATTGAATAAAATACGCCTGTTAAATTGGTATCAATGACATCATGCCAATCTTCAAGTGACAAGTTTTCAATACTTCCAAACCGTCCCAATCCAGCATTTGCAATGATGATATCCAGTTGTCCAAATTGACTCAATACGGCTGCTACCGCTCTTTCCTGACTTTCAAAATCTCTTACATCCGCAGCAATACCAATAGCTTTGGCTTCAGTTGAAACACTTTCATTTAACTTTTTTGCTGCGTCTTTTGCAGCTCCTTCACTCCTGCTCGTCACCGCCACGTATACACCTTTTTGCATTAAAGCTTGGGCTACACCATAACCTATTCCTTTTGAACCTCCTGTGATTAGTGCTACTTTATTTTGAATCATATCTATATTTCATCGATTTAGGTAAAACTACAAAAGATGGAAATATATGAAGAATTTAAAATGTTAGGATAATTATAAAATTGAGCGTTATTTCGAAAGCGTTGGATACTTCTTAAACACCTTCTGTACAATCGCAGCAAACCTTTCTTCGCGTTTTATAGGTTCGGCTCTCGGATTAAAACCCGACTCGCTTTTTGCTTGCCAAAATAATTGCTTGTTGGAAGCATCTACAAAATCAAAAACAATTTCGCGTGTCATTTTAGATTGACCAATGGGCAAACCAATAGAAATACCACCCCCTACATTTCCACTTCCACCGCCAACACCAACACCTACCGTTTCCCGTTGAGCATTTCGAAATTCAACACTTTTAATATCAATTAAAAAATCTGGGTTTTCAGAAATTGAAAATCCATTTGCTTTTAATTCGGTATCCAAAGCATCCAATAAACGTTTTGTATCCAAGTCGCTTAGTCCTGTTTCCATATCACCAAAATATTGATATGTCTTAAATTTTGAGAAGTCTGTGCCTTTTTCGTAATCGTAATTAACATAGATGGGCGCACAAGAAAATATGGTTAGTAACGCAAAAAATGCTAGAAGTCGTTTCATAATGGCTATTTTTAAATAAATTTAGTCAAAAATTATTCCATTTATACATGAATAATAGTATTCTTTCAAAAAAGCAATTGTTTCAGCTTTTAATAGTATTATTTCTTAACACACATTTTGCTTTCAGTCAGAATGAAAGACCTCAAGAACCACAACTTCCTCTTGATTATCCTTCTGAAAATGTAACATTTACAAATCCAAAGGCTGACAACATCAAATTATCTGGAACACTTACACTTCCAAAAGACGTCAAAAAACCTCCAGTTGCAGTTTTAATTAGCGGCTCTGGACCTCAAAATAGAGATGCGTTTTTAAAACCTTTTAACCATAAGCCTTTTTTAGTTCTATCGGATTATTTAACAAAACAAGGCATTGCGGTGTTACGATATGACGATAGAGGTATTGCAGCATCTGAAGGTGATTTTAAAAGTGCAACATCTTTCGACTTTGCATCGGATGTCGCCGCAGCAATAGCCTTTCTGAAGAAACGACAAGACATTGACATCTCGAAAATTGGACTTATTGGCCATAGCGAAGGCGGACTTATTGCACCGATAGTAGCATCAAAAAACAAAGACGTAGCGTTTGCTATTTTATTGGCTGGAACAGGCGTTGACGGTGGTAAAATCCTCCAAACACAATCACGAAAAATGTTGGAATTAAGAGGTACACCACCAATGATGCTGGACGAAAATGAAAAACTGACTACCATTATTTATGGAGCGATTAAAAACCATAAAAATATAGATACGCTTAAAACTGTAATTAGAAATGGTTTAAATGATTTTAAAGCGAAGAACCCTATGTCGGTTGTTGCGCCATCCATAACACCAACTTTAATTGAGCAACAGTTTAAAATATTAGATTCAAAATGGCTTTTAGAATTTATTAGAATTGAACCAAAAGATTACCTAGAAAAAGTTTCCTGCCCTATTTTGGTATTGAATGGCAGTAAAGATGTTCAGGTTTTACCAGAAGTAAATTTACCAGCAATTGAAAAAGCTTTAGCAACTTCTGGAAATAAAGATGTTACCATTAAAGAATTAAAGGGTTTAAATCATCTGTTTCAAACTGCTGACACAGGTAATATTGACGAATACAAAACAATTGAGGAAACCTTTTCTACTGACGCTTTAGAATTGATTGTAGATTGGATTAATGAACGGTTTTAGTTCTCCTCAGAATCGTGGTGTTTTTTATCTACAGATTTTGTCAAGGCAGAAGAAATAATCCCCGTTGGTATAGCCACAATACCCAAACCAATCATTAAAATAATAAACGTAAATACCTTTCCCCCAACCGTAATTGGATACACGTCTCCATAACCAACGGTAGTTAACGTAATTATAGCCCACCATAAGCTATCAAAAACCGATGAAAAATGTTCGGGTTGTGCTTCATTTTCAAAATAGTAAATACCTACTGCCGAAAAGTAAATGAGCATTAATGTGATGAATATAAATAGAAGGATTTCTTCTTTGGCCGATTTAATTGCCGTAGTAAAATGGTTCATTGCCCGATTGTACCGTACCAATTTTAATATTCTGAATAAACGCAAAAAACGCAGCGCTCTTAAAGATCTCAAATCGATACCAAAAGATAGATAAAACGGTAGAATAGCTAGAAAATCGATGATACCAAAAAAACTGAAGATAAATTTAGGTTTGCTGTCCGACACGTAAATTCTCAACAAATATTCCAACGAAAACATAATAACACAAAACCATTCAATAACTTGAAGTATGAACTTTGTTTGAGGTTTTAAATTTGGAATAGTTTCTACAGAAAATGAAATTACTGAGACTAAAATCAATCCTTGGATAAAAAAAGCAAAATACCTGCTCTTTTTATTATCATTAATTTCTACAATACTTTTAATTTTTTCTTTCATAAGAAACCGCTTTTCTATCGTAAAAAAACAAAAAAATATTGGTATTGAAATGATAAGTACCTAATCATTCAACATTCCCCAAAGCTTGTCCTTAAGCTGGGTAATACCTTGTTGCGCAACTGAAGAAATAAATACGTACGGAATAGGTAGTTCGCCTTCCAGTTCTGCATTTAATTCTGACTTTAGCTCCTCATCCAGCATATCACTTTTTGAAATGGCGATTAGGCGCTCCTTGTCCAACATTTCTGGATTGTAGCGACGTAATTCGTCTAGTAGAATATCGTACTGTTTTTTAATATCATCTGCATCTGCAGGAATTAAAAACAATAGTACAGAATTGCGCTCTATATGGCGCAGGAAGTAATGCCCTAAGCCTTTACCTTCAGCCGCACCCTCGATGATACCGGGAATATCAGCCATTACAAATGTTTTAAAGTCGCGATATTCCACAATACCAAGATTTGGCTTTAGAGTGGTAAACTCATAATCTGCTATCTTAGGCTTAGCTGAAGTAATTACAGAAAGCAAGGTAGATTTACCAGCGTTAGGAAAGCCAACTAATCCAACATCTGCCAACACCTTAAGCTCCATAGTAATGTATAACTCTTGCATGGGTAACCCTGGTTGCGCGTATCTTGGTGTTTGATTTGTAGAGGATTTAAAATGCCAGTTACCTAAACCGCCTTTACCGCCTTCAACAATAATTTTCTCTTCACCGTGTTCCGTAATTTCAAAAATAATAGTGTTGGTTTCAGTATCCCTTACAACCGTACCCAAGGGTACATCGATGTAGGCATCTTCGCCATCGGCTCCTGTGCTACGGCTACTACTTCCATGAGCGCCATGGCCCGCACGAACGTGCTTTTTGAACTTTAAATGATGAAGCGTCCAAAGATTAGAATTTCCTCGTATAATCACATGTCCACCGCGACCACCATCACCACCATCTGGTCCGCCTTTGGTAATATATTTTTCGCGATGTAGGTGTGCAGAACCTTGGCCACCTTTACCAGAGGCAACATACATTTTCACATAATCGACAAAATTTCCTTCAGTCATAATCGAGTTTAAAGTTCAAAGTTTAACATATAAAGTTTAAACTCTTAGGAAGTAAGTTAGAGCTTATCTATTACTGCACTCAATCGCTCAGTAATTTCCTCAATACTACCAACACCATCAACACCAAAATATTTATTTTGAGCGGTGTAGTAATCTTTAAGTATAGCCGTTTCGTTATAGTATACTTTAATTCTGTTTCTAATTACAGATTCATCAGCATCATCAGCTCTTCCACTGGTTTTTCCGCGTTCTAGCAAGCGTTTTACCAAAACTTCATCATCTACTTCAAGAGCAATCATCGCATTAATTTGAGAATCCTTTTCATCCATCAACGCATCCAAAGCATCAGCTTGTGCATTTGTTCTAGGAAATCCATCAAAAATAAATCCGTTGGCATCAGCATTTTTTTCAACTTCAGCATTTAGCATATCAATAGTAACTTGGTCTGGCACCAATGCACCTTTATCAATGTAAGATTTGGCAAGCATCCCCAAAGCCGTTTCATTTTTAATATTATATCTAAAAACATCTCCTGTTGAAATGTGTACTAGATTATATTTTTCTTTTAAAAAATTTGCTTGTGTGCCTTTACCTGCTCCCGGAGGGCCAAATAATACTAAGTTGGTCATGTGTTGTGTTTCTTTAATTTGGTAAACTTCTGGTAAATCCCTACCTAAATTATCATAGTCCAAACCATAGCCTACGATAAATTTGTTGGGAATTTTTATTCCTATGTAATGTAATTTAAAATCTTTCTTGTATGCCTCGGGTTTGTAAAATAGTGTCGCAATTTTTAAAGCTTTTACCTTTTCATTTTTAAAAATGCGATGTACTTCAGCAAGTGTTTTTCCGGTATCAATAATATCCTCCAGAATAATTACGGTTCTTCCTGTTAAATCTTGGGTTAACCCTATTAAACGCTGGATATCCTCACTAGATTTTACACCTTCATAAGAGGCTAGCTTAATAAAAGTAACTTCACAGGGCTTAGGGTATTTCTTAACAAAATCACTCGTCAACATAAACGACCCATTCAAAATCCCAACAAACACAGGAACCTCATCACCCAAATCATTGGCAATTTCAGCAACCATTCTATCTATTGCTTCTTCAATTTCAGCAGCAGATATAAATGGCTTAAAGTATTTGTCGTGAAGCTTTATCACTCTTATTTAAGTTTGAAAAACGCAAAGATAATTAAATGATTTACGATTTACGATGTTTTGATTTATGATTTGGTTACAGAATTTGTTATTTAAGTGTATTTTTGTGCATCTTTAACTCGTATTCTTTAAATTTTAAGAATGAATTATTTTTCCTCAGATTTTAAATTAGGCATCCTTGGTGGTGGGCAATTGGGTAAAATGCTACTTTACAACACGCGTAAGTTTGATATTTACACTTGCGTGTTGGAATCTAGTAAGGAAGCTCCTTGTAAGACGGCCTGTGATGAATTTCATTTAGGTGATTTAATGGATTATGATGCGGTTTTTAACTTTGGAAAAAACGTTGACGTGCTAACGATTGAAATTGAAAATGTAAACGTTGACGCGCTAGAAGCCTTGGAGAAAGAAGGTGTTAAAGTATATCCCGCTTCTAAAACCTTGCGCACCATTCAAAACAAAGCAAAGCAAAAACTGTTTTATATTGATAACGAATTACCAACGGCACCTTTTTCAAGGTTTGCTTATGTATCTGAAATTGAAGATGCCGTAAATAATGGTGGATTAGAATTGCCATTTGTCTGGAAAGCAGCACAATTTGGTTATGATGGCAATGGTGTAAAAGTTGTAAGACAGCTTTCGGATTTAGAAAATTTACCAAAAGGCGAATGTATTGCTGAGGAATTGGTGCCATTTAAAAATGAGCTTGCTGTAATTGTAGCTAGAAACCCATCGGGCGAAACCAAAACATTCCCTGTGGTAGAAATGGAATTTCATCCAGAAGCAAACCAAGTGGAATATGTGATTTGTCCTGCGAGAATTTCTGATCACGTTGCAAAAAAAGCTAGACAGGTTGCCTTAAACGTTTCTAAAGCCTTTAACCATGTTGGATTGTTGGCAGTTGAAATGTTTCAAACCGAAGATGATCAAATTTTAATAAATGAAGTAGCTCCCAGACCGCATAATTCTGGTCATCAAACCATAGAAGCAAGTTATACATCGCAATTTGAACAACATCTAAGGGCTATTTTAGACTTGCCTTTGGGAAGAACAGATAATAAAGTTGGTGGTGTGATGGTAAACCTAGTAGGTGCTGAAGGTTACACGGGCAATGTAGTTTACGAAAATATTGAAAACATCATGACTATGGATGGCGTAACCCCTCATATTTATGGAAAAAAGCAAACGCGCCCTTTCAGAAAAATGGGGCATGTTACCATTGTGAATGCCGATTTAGATGAAGCACGTCGTGTGGCAGAAGACGTGAAAAAATCTATTAAAGTAGTTAGTGAATAAATTTGTATCCTCGAGCATTATCGAAAACAAAAATATATTTTTGTTTGAAGATAGAGACGCAGTTTTCGAGGGGTCTTTTTGTATTTTAAATTGATAATATTAGGTCTCGACTGCGCTCGACCTAACATAATAAAAAATCTATGGGTAAAGTAGGCGTAATTATGGGAAGTAAAAGTGATCTTCCCGTGATGCAAGATGCGATAGACATCTTAAAAGGTTTTGATATTGAAGTAGAAGTTGATATTGTATCAGCACACCGTACTCCAGAAAAATTATTCGATTACGGAAAGCATGCACATACCAATGGTTTTAAGGTAATTATAGCCGGAGCTGGTGGTGCGGCGCACTTACCCGGAATGATTGCTTCGCTGTCTCCGCTTCCTGTTATAGGTGTCCCAGTAAAGAGCAGCAATTCTATTGATGGCTGGGATTCTGTCTTGTCCATTCTACAAATGCCTGGTGGTGTTCCTGTAGCTACTGTTGCCTTAAACGGAGCAAAGAATGCAGGGATTTTGGCTGCTCAAATTATAGGGTCGCACGATTCATGTGTACTGGATAAAGTAGTGGCTTACAAAGAGGGCTTAAAGCTTAAAGTACACGAATCTGCTAAGGATTTAAAATAGAGAAACCCCGACAATTAAGCCGAGGTTTCATTAGCTATTAACAATAATTCTTACGAGTTAAATCGTTAACTCCTTTGAAAAATCTGCGCGAAAATATAAATAATTTACTGTGCGTGCATAATAAAATTGAATTTTAACATTTTTTTACCAAACAATGATTGAATACTCATCGATAAACGGTTTCAACACACCATACAATACCCCTCCGTTTTCTAAAATAAATAACGAAGATTATCTGTCAGCCTTTAAAGAAGCAATTATTGAAGCTAAAGCTGAAATTGATACTATTGTAAATAATGTAGCATCACCAACATTTGAAAATACAATTGAAGCCTTAGAGTTTTCAGGGGAAAAGTTAGATAGAATCTCTAGTATTTTCTTTAATATAAATTCTGCTGAAACTAATGAAACCATTCAAAAAATTGCTCAGGAGGTGTCCCCTATGCTATCGGAGTTCAACAATGACATCACTTTAAATGAAGATTTGTTCAAAAAGGTTAAAACGGTTTATGATAGTAAGAACAAACTGGACTTAACCACAGAACAAGAAACCTTATTAGATAAAAAATATAAAAGTTTTTCAAGAAATGGTGCTAATCTGTCAGAAGATAAAAAAGAGCAACTTAGGGAGATTGATAAAAAATTAAGTAAACTAAAGCTGAAATTTGGCGAAAATGTATTAGCTGAAACTAACAAATTTGAAATGCTAATTACCAATGAAGCTGATTTATCTGGATTGCCCGATGGTTCTAGAGAAGCTGCAAAACAATTAGCGGAATCAAAAGGTAAAGAAGGTTGGTTGTTTACGCTGGATTATCCAAGCTATATACCGTTTTTAACCTATGCCGATAATAGAGAATTACGAAAAAAAATGTCTTTGGCAGCTGGTGCAAAAGGGTTTAAAGGAGACGATTTAGATAATCAAGCTATTGTACTCAACATAGTAAAACTGAGACATGAGCGTGCAAACTTATTGGGATATAAAACCCATGCACATTTTGTTTTAGAAGAACGTATGGCTGAAACGCCTGAAAACGTTCAAAAGTTTTTGAATGAATTGTTGGAGAAGGCAAAACCTGCGGCACAGCGCGAGTTTAAGAACTTGGGAAATTTCGCAAAAAATTTAGATGGCATAGAGCAACTTCAAAAATGGGATGGGGCTTACTATGCTGAAAAACTTAAACAAAAACTGTTCAGTTTGGATGACGAACTGTTAAAACCATATTTCAAACTTGAAAATGTGATAGATGGTTCATTTAAGATTGCTAACAAATTATTTGATCTTCATTTTGAAGAAATAGACACTATCGATAAATATCACGAGGATGTATTGACCTATAAAGTAACCGATTCCAAAGGTAATTTAGTATCTATTTTTTATGCTGATTATTTTCCAAGAGCAGGAAAACGAAATGGAGCGTGGATGACCGTTTACAAACCTCAATACGTTAAAAATGGAGAAAATAGCAGACCGCATATTTCTATAGTTTGCAATTTCACCAAGCCAACAAAAACCAAACCTTCGTTGTTGACATTTAATGAAGTCACAACGCTTTTCCATGAATTCGGACACGCTTTACATGGTATGTTGGCCAATACCACCTATCCCAGTTTATCGGGAACTAGCGTGTATTGGGATTTTGTGGAATTACCAAGTCAGGTGATGGAAAACTGGTGTTATGAAAAAGAAGCTCTAGAATTGTTTGCAACGCATTACGAAAGTGGAGACCTAATTCCTATGGATTTGGTTGAGAAAATAAAGGAATCAGCTACGTTTCACGAGGGTATGCAAACCTTACGCCAATTAAGTTTTGGGTTGTTGGATATGAGTTGGCATGCTGGCGAGTCGCCAGAGACCATTGAGAGCGTAAAAGCTCACGAATCTGAAGCATTTAAAAACACAAAACTATACCCTGATGTTCCTGAAAATTGTATGAGTACAGCTTTTGCACATATTTTTCAAGGCGGTTATTCTTCGGGATACTACAGTTATAAGTGGGCAGAGGTTTTAGACGCCGATGCTTTTGAGTATTTTAAGGAAAAAGGCATTTTCAACAAAATTGTTGCCGATAAATTTAAGGACAATGTGCTTTCTAAAGGTGGCACAGAAAATCCAATGACGCTTTACAAACGTTTTAGAGGTCAAGAACCAAAACCTGAAGCGTTGCTGAAGCGAGCGGGATTGTTGAAATAAATTGACAGGATTTTTCGTTTAGGTGTTTATGAAGTTTTTAAAACTGATTGGACACCTTTTCTTTTTTATTTTTTCTAACATTACTAACTCAAGTTGGCGGAATAATTTGGTTGTTGAGTATATGGTTTTCAAAACTTCTACAAAAGAAAAAGCGTTTTGTCTTTCCTCTGATATATTTAGTATGTAATCTTTTATTAGTTGAACCCATTGCAAAAGTTTTTGGCAGAGAGGCTTTACCTGTTTTTAATTCTGAACTAAGACCAAGAAATCTAGTCTATCCTTTACTATTTAGAAATTATGTGAACCCTGTACTCAAAATTAAACTAGAAGATTCTGCTCACGCTTTATTTACATCTCATCATATCAGTATCACCTATCTAGATGCCAATTTCCCCTTTTTTGATAGCTTTCCGCTACTGCCCCATCTTAGTCATAATGATGGGAAAAAGATAGATATTTCATTTATGTATTTAGATAGTGATAAAAAAACTTCAAACAAAAAACCATCAATTTCTGGCTATGGAGTTTTTGTAGATTCAGACAAGAACCCAACAAGCAACAGATGCTTATCACAAGGATATTGGCAATATGACTTTTCAAAATATTTAACTTTTGGAACTATTAATAAATTAGAATTTGATACAACAGGGACCAGAACTTTAATTCTAAACCTACTATCCAAACCTTCCGTTAAGAAAATATTTATCGAACCCCATCTTAAAGAATCGCTTGGTTTATCTGACCAAGGTAAAATTCGCTTTCATGGCTGTCATGCAATAAGGCACGATGATCATATCCATTTAGAAATCAAATAAACTTTCATAAATTATTGAAAGTTTAGAAATTATTTATATCTTTGTATAAGAAATCAAAATTATAAGATTGTGGAATATCAAGAAGCCAAAGAAAAATTTATTAGCACATGGGGTAGTTTAGGCTCAATGTGGGGCATAAATAAGGCTATGGCCCAAATCCAATCTTTACTTTTTATTTCTACAAAACCTCTGTCCATGGAAGAGATTATGGATGAATTGAAGATTTCGCGCGGTAATACAAGTATGAATTTACGCCAACTTATGGATTGGGGAATTGTAACCAAAGAACTAGTTCCTGGTGAACGCAAAGAGTTTTTTACCACTGAAAAAGATGTACAAGAATTGGCGAGACATATAGCTAAGGAACGCAGCAGAAGAGAAATAAAACCCGTAATAAAGGTGCTAAAAGAAGTTTCTAGCATTCAGGACGACGGAACAGCAAAAACAAAGGAGCTTATAAAGCAAACAAAAGCATTGCATGATCTGGCAGACGCTGCTGATTCATTATTAAATAAAATAGCAACACAAGAGCAAAACTGGATTACTAAATCTTTGTTGAAATTATTTAAATAAAAAAATTTAAGATATACTTTCAATATTTTCTGAAAGTTTAAAATAATTGAAAAATGAACTATAATGTCATTTCTTATATCATTTACATCCCAACTATATTCTATATAATGATTTATGTTGGGTGGTTATTTTATCATCATGGAGAAAAATTCCTTCTTAACTTATTTCATAATAACAAATCGTTGGTTAAAAGTATTAACAATTTATTGCTACTAGGTTACTATCTCGTCAATCTCGGTTACGCCATAATTACCATAGCCTCTTGGGAAGTTGTCGAGTCCATTCCTGACATGCTTAATACTTTAAACCATCGTTTGGGAATTATAATTGTTGGCCTTGCCGTTTTGCATTACAACAATGTCTTATGCCTTACCTATCTCGTAAAATCAAAATCATTAAAACAATAAATCATGGAAAACTCAAAAATCATTTTCGCTTATCTCATCTATTTACCAATAGTAATTGCATTAACTATTTATGTTTCAAAAATGCTATTCAAAAATGGCAAACTATTTATGGTAGATATTTTTAAAGGAAAAGAAGATATAGCTATTGCAACTAACAAGTTATTCGAAATAGGATTTTATCTTATAAATATTGGGTGGGCGATGCTAATTCTTAAAATATCGTATTACAGTATAAATGAAATGAGCTATCAAACACTTATAGAAATACTAAGCAAAAAAATTGGCGGATTTTCAATCTATTTGGGAATAATGCTATTCATCAATTTATTCTTCTTTTTTAGAGGAAGGCGAATTTCCAGAAAATCCTTAAGAACTAATAATGAAGTATAATTGAATACATATGAAGACGATACTAATTGCAGGAGGAACAGGGTTTTTGGGAAAAATCCTTGAAGACTATTTCTCAAAGAAAGAATTTACAGTTAAAATATTGACCAGAAATCCTAAAAAAGAAAATCATATTTTTTGGAATGCTAAAGATATTGGAACTTGGACAAGAGCACTTGAAAAAATTGACGTGCTTATAAATCTTACTGGGAAGTCTGTAGATTGCAGATATACCAAAGAAAACAAAAAACTAATTTATGATTCTCGAATAGACGCTACGCATTTACTTGGTTTGGCTATTAATTTATGTGATAACCCACCCAAAGTTTGGATTAACTCATCAACTGCAACTATTTACAGGCATTCCCTTGATAAAGAAATGTGTGAAAAAAATAGTGAAGTTGGTGATGATTTTTCAATGAACATTGCAAAAGCATGGGAAAACACGTTTAACTCAATACCAAACCCCAAAACAAGGAAAATTATTTTAAGAACCTCAATTGTACTTGGAAAAAAAGGTGGTGCACTAATTCCTTTAAAAAATCTAACAAGGTTTGGACTTGGTGGTTATCAAGGAAGTGGAAACCAAAAAGTAAGTTGGATTCATGAATTAGATTTTGCACGCTCAGTAGACTTTCTAATAGAGAATAAACAACTATCGGGTATATTCAATCTATGTGTACCAAAACCAACAAGTAACACAAACTTAATGCAAGCATTAAGAAGAGCTCTCGGTATTCCGTTTGGAATAAATCATTCTAAGCTGCTATTAGAAATAGGCGCAAAAATAATAGGTACAGAAACAGAACTTATTCTCAAAAGCAGAAATGTAATTCCAAAAAAACTATTAGAAAATGGATTCAATTTTAAATATACAAATATTGAAAATGCATTACTTAACCTCATTAAAAACTAAGCAGAATGACATTTCTAAGAGCATATTGGAAAAACCTGATTCTTATAAATTATGAAATACCTCAAGAGCTATTGCTACCTTATCTTCCAAAAGGCACTGTATTAGATTTCTATAATGGTAAATGCTATGTAAGCTTGGTAGGTTTTATGTTTCAGGACACTAAAGTTCTAGGTTTAAAACTTTTTAATCATGTTAATTTTGAAGAAGTTAACCTTCGATTCTATGTAAAAAGAAATAACAAAAGGGGTGTAGTTTTTATTAAAGAGATTGTGCCTAAACCGCTTATAACCTTTATTGCCAACTCCATTTACAAGGAGCATTACCAAACGCTTGAAATGCAACATCGTTGGACGTATGGAGAAAAAACAAAAAACTTTGAATACCAATGGCTGATAAACGACACTTGGCAATCGATTGCTGTACAAACAGAAAAAAACCTATCACCTATTCCCAAAAACTCCATTGAAGAATTTATTACTGAACACTATTTTGGATACACAAAACATGGTAATACAACCTTTGAGTATGAAGTAGAACACCTGCGATGGCAACAGTTAAAAGTAAAACGTTTTGAAATTCATATGGACTTCGAAAACACTTATGAAAGTGATTTTAAATTCCTTAACCAATCAAAACCTGAATCTGTAATTCTTGCTACTGGTTCCAAGATTTGTGTTAAGAGCAAAAAAAAGATTTGACCAGCGCTTAACGAAGGCCGAGATTTTAGTTTTCTTTCATACTTTAACTCTTGAATTTATCAGAAAAATTAGCGAAATTCGTTTAGCAGCCGGTATAGTTTATTAAAACCAGGCAATATATCTACATTGGTAAACATTTCTTCATAATTCAATGAAAATATTTGAAACACAGCGGTTAATACTTAGAGAGTTAAAAATTGAAGATATATCTTCATTATTTCAAATATTGAATGATAAGGATACAATGAGTTATTATCCTTCTACCTATGACATTTCTGGTGTAACAAAATGGATTGAAAAAAACATGAATAGTTATAGAGAAAATGGCTTTGGCCTTTGGGCTGTTTTACTTAAGAAAAACAATCAGTTTATCGGTCAATGTGGGATTAGTCTACAAAATATTAATGGGAAGATAGTCCCAGAAATTGGTTATCATATAAACAAAAATTTCTGGAATAATGGATATGCCACCGAATCTGCAAAAGCATGCCTTGAATTTGGATTCAAAAATTTAAGATTAGATGAAATCTTCATTCATACTTATATAAAGAATATTGCTTCTCAAAGGATTGCAGAAAAAATTGGAATGACAAAATTATATGAATACGAAAAACTACTAATCGCACATAATGTTAAATGGAATCATGTGGTCTACAGTAAAAAGTGTTAGCCACAACGTTTATAACTAAAAAATAAGGCAACCATTTCGTTTACATTTATATAAATCAAAATTTTAGCTTATTTTTGAGTTTCCAAAAAAAGAGCTATACGAATGCCCGATCATAAAATTGATCCTAATAAGTGGATTGACCTTTATTCTGACTACCTTTTTAACTACACTATAACACGTGTAAGTGATCGTGAGATTGCGCAAGATTTGGTACAGGAAACTTTTTTGGCTGGGTTAAAGTCTATGAAAAACTTTAAGGGAGAAGCGAGCGAGCGTACGTGGCTTATCTCTATTTTAAAGCGAAAAATAATTGACCATTATCGTAAAATTAACTCTAATAAAGGTAAGGCCGAAGTTAGAATTAATTATAATGATGCTGAAAGTGAAGGCGATTGGCTAGAGGAACGTGTTGCAGATCCGTTTGACAAAACTGCGGAAGACACCTTGCAAAATAATGAGTTGGGAGACGCCATACACAATTGCTTAGGCAAGTTGCCCCAGAAGCAAGCCGATGTTTTTAAAATGAAAACCATTTTAAATTATGAAACTGAAGTTATTTGTAATGAACTAGGTATAACTGCGTCTAACCTTTGGGTAATTATCCATAGAGCGAGAACTGCCATGGCGGATTGCCTTAAAACAAATTGGTTTTAGTTATGAGTAAGTTTAAAATTTTAATGCCTTGTGACGAAGCAAATCATACCTGTGACAAAACACAGTATAATGATGCAACGCTATGGGAAAAAATTAAACTAAACATCCATTTAATATATTGTAGAGCTTGCAGAAAGTACACTGCAAACAATAGCAAGCTTACAAAAACCATAAAAAAAGCTGATGTTGAGTGCTTGGATACCTCTACTAAAGCTGAAATGAAAAAAGAGTTTGATAGAGTATTGAACGAAGTTTCTAACTAAGAAACAACCTAAACAGGAGCCATAATATTGGTACGCCTTCAACCCAAAACGCACTGTAATATTTATCTTGTTCTATTTTAGAAAACAGTACTAAAACTGCTGTAATTACTAAGGTTATAAAAAGGGAAAAGATACTTTTATCAGTTATTTCATCCTTTAAAAACTCCAATAAAAACATCATCAAAGCCAAAGCTATTCCAATATACTTGGTGTTCTTTACTCCAATTTTCTGAGGGATCGTGGAAAGCTTCAAGCTATCAAATTTTAAATCCCTAATTTCAAACGGCAACATTAAAACTATTACAAAAATGAACCTCTGAAAGGCAGTTATTAGCACGTCATCGTTTATTGACAGGCCATTGCTTAAAATGGGTAAAAAAACCGTAACGCCACACCATACTAAGGCTATAACATACACCTTTAAACCGCCTATACTCCTCAAGTTATGCTGCTTATCTACAAAAATTCGTTTTGGTAAAAATGGAACCGCATAAAAGAAGGTAATCAGTCCAAAAACTAATATGTACATTAAAATCTTGGTTGGCAGTTGCAAACCGTAACAGCACATTAAAACAAAACATACCAAAGAAAATATTTGAATAGCTTTTAACCAAGTTGCTAAACTTCGATGATGAAATTTTGCGAGTCCAAAATACTTCACAAAATTATAACCGGTAATTGTAGCGTAAAACACAAAATACAACACCGGCTTATCATATGAAATACCAAACTCAACAAGAGTTAAATACGTAAGCGCATATACAGCCAGTGCCACATGTATACTGCTATTGATGTAAAAATTGAAGAGTTGTTTTAAGACGCTCATTCTGTAAAAATAGACAATGTGTTAATAATTGCACCAGATGGTTAAAAACTTTCCCTTTTCTTCAATAAAAGCTTTCTAATATTCACTAATTTTGCAAATTATGTAATAAATTTTGCTTGAAATGAACACAAATGCTTTCGCTTTGCGCCATATAGGTCCTCGAGAAGAAGATCAAAAACTAATGTTAGAAGCCTTAGGTTTAAACGCTTTAGATGAATTAATCTCTGAAACTATTCCCGATGATATTCGTCTTAAAACAGACCTAAATCTGGATGAGCCAATGTCTGAATATGACTATTTATTACATATCCATGAGTTATCTAAAAAGAACAAAGCACGAAAAACATATATTGGTTTAGGCTACCATCCAACGGTAATGCCAGCGGTAATCCAAAGAAACATTTTAGAAAACCCAGGATGGTATACAGCTTACACACCCTATCAAGCCGAAATTGCCCAGGGCAGATTGGAAGCGCTGTTAAACTTTCAAACTATGGTAACGGACCTAACGGGCATGGAGATTGCAAACGCCTCTCTTCTTGATGAAAGTACTGCAGCAGCAGAAGCCATGAGTCTTTTATTTTCGGTTAGAAGCAGACCCCAGAAGAAAGCGGGCATAAACAAGTTTTTTGTGTCTGAAAACATTTTGCCTCAAACCTTATCCTTGTTACAAACTAGATCTACGCCTATTGGTATAGAGTTGGTTATTGGCAAAGAAGAGGACTTTAGTTTTTCTTCAGATTTTTTCGGGGCTATACTCCAATATCCTGGAAAGCATGGGCAAATTACCGATATAAAATCCTTTATAGAAAAAGCAAATGAAGCTGAAATAAAAGTTGCCGTTGCAGCCGATATTTTAAGTTTGGTAAAGCTAGAAGCTCCTGGAAAATTTGGAACTGATGTTGTTGTAGGGACAACGCAACGTTTTGGTATCCCGATGGGGTACGGAGGCCCTCATTCTGCTTATTTTGCTACTAAAAAAGCATATAAGCGTGATATTCCTGGTCGTATTATAGGCGTTACCAAAGATACTGATGGCAATCGTGCTTTACGAATGGCATTGCAAACTCGCGAGCAGCACATTAAAAGGGATAGAGCAACCTCAAATATCTGTACAGCACAGGTATTGCTTGCTGTAATGGCAAGCATGTATGTTGTATACCATGGCCCTAGAGGTTTAAGTTTTATTGCGAACCAGATACATAATAAAGCATCAAAAGTTGCTCAAGTTCTTCAATCATTGGGCTACAACCAAACCAATACTTCCTTTTTTGATACGCTTCAAATCAAAACAAATTCAAAGAAAATTAAGAAAGTAGCTTCAGATAAAAAGGTGAATCTTTGGTACCCTGATAAAGAAACCGTTACAATTTCTATCAACGAAACAACTTCCATTAGGGATATTAACTACCTAATTTCAATTTTTGCTGAAGCAGCCCAAAAGGAAACTATAGAGATTTTGGAGGTTTCACCAGCCAACAATATCGATGCATCGTTAGCTAGAACATCAGAATTTTTAACTCTGGATGTATTTAATACATATCACTCAGAAACAGAATTGATGCGTTATATTAAGTCTTTAGAACGTAAAGATTTAGCGTTGAATCATTCTATGATATCCTTAGGCTCTTGCACCATGAAACTAAATGCAGCTTCTGAAATGTTACCTCTGAGCATCTTTAAATGGGCAAACATTCATCCTTTTGTACCATTAAAACAGGCCAAAGGCTATTTAGAGGTTTTAAAAGCATTAGAAGATCAGCTCACAGAAATTACTGGTTTTGCCGCTACATCATTACAACCAAATTCTGGGGCTCAAGGTGAATTTGCTGGACTTATGGTCATAAAGGCATATCATGAATCTCGCGGAGACCATCATAGAAATATATGTTTAATCCCATCTTCCGCTCATGGCACAAATCCAGCTAGTGCAGTAATGGCAGGCATGAAAGTGGTAGTTACTAAGTCCACAGAAGAAGGTAATATAGATGTTGAAGATTTACGTGAAAAGGCAGAACTTCACAAAGCGAATTTAGCAGCTTTGATGGTAACCTATCCTTCTACTCACGGTGTTTATGAATCGGCTATTAAAAAAATCACACAAATTGTTCATGATAATGGCGGACAAGTATATATGGACGGTGCAAATATGAATGCCCAAGTAGGTTTAACAAACCCAGGGAATATCGGTGCAGATGTGTGTCATTTAAACCTTCATAAAACATTTGCTATTCCACATGGCGGTGGCGGCCCTGGTGTTGGCCCTATTTGTGTTGCAAAACAACTGGCACCTTTTTTACCAGGAAACCCTGTAATTAAAACAGGAGGAAAAGATGCCATAACCGCTATTTCGGCTGCACCATATGGATCCGCTTTGGCTTGCTTAATTTCGTACGGATATATTAAAATGCTTGGAGCATCTGGCTTAACCGAATCTACCAAAATTGCTATTTTAAATGCTAATTATATCAAGCACAGGTTAGATGGGTATTACAATACCTTGTATTCTGGCGAACGCGGTAGAGCAGCTCATGAAATGATAATAGATTGTCGCCCTTTTAAAGAAAAGGGAATTGAGGTTACCGATATTGCGAAACGTTTAATGGATTATGGTTTCCATGCCCCAACTGTGTCTTTTCCTGTTGCAGGAACTATGATGATTGAGCCAACAGAAAGTGAAAGCAAAGAAGAAATGGACCGTTTCTGCGATGCCATGATATCTATTAAGAATGAAATAGATGCTGTTTCTGTTGATGAACCTAATAATGTACTAAAAAATGCACCACATACTCAAGACATGGTAACTTCTGACGAATGGTACTTTCCGTATACTAGAGAAAAGGCCGCTTTTCCTCTAGGATATATACGCTCAAACAAATTTTGGCCATCTGTAAGACGTGTTGACGATGCCTATGGCGATAGGAATTTGATTTGTACCTGTGCACCAATTGAAGACTTTATTGAAGCTTAAAATGTTATTTGAACATCGTAAATTATTTCAGAAATAAATCGCAACTATTGTAAAACAAACTATATTGCTTTTGGTTGAATAATTAAAAGTAATTTTTCTTTCTATGAATATTAAAATCACTGGTACAGGAAGCTATATTCCTTCTAATGTTGAGAAAAACGAAAGTTTCCATAATCACGAGTTTTTAAACACCGATGGCTCTCAAATTAATGCTCCTAATGAAGTAATTGTTGAAAAATTCAAATCTATAACCGGTATCTCTGAACGTCGTTATGCTAAAGACCATTTAGACTCTTCTGATTTAGGTTCGTTTGCAGCTGAAAAAGCTATTGAAGATGCCAATATCGACCCAGAAACTATTGACTATATTATAGTTGCCCATAATTTTGGAGACGTAAAACATAACACTATTCAAAGTGATATGCTCCCTTCCTTAGCTTCTCGCATTAAGCATAGCTTGCGTATTAAAAACCCAAAATGTGTGGCTTACGATTTGTTATTTGGCTGCCCAGGCTGGGTGGAAGGTGTTATACAAGCCAAAGCATTTATAAAAGCTGGAATGGCAAAACGGTGTTTAGTTATAGGCACAGAAACCTTATCACGTGTAGTTGACAAACACGATAGGGATGCCATGATTTTTTCTGATGGTGCTGGTGCTACAATTGTTGAGGAAACCGATGAAGAAGGTGGTATACTTGCACATGAAACCGCAAGTTTCACCTATGATGAGGCCTATTTTTTATTCTTTGGAAACTCCAATAATCCCGAACTGGATAAGGACACGCGCTATATTAAAATGGATGGTAGAAAAATCTACGAATTCGCTTTAATGAACGTACCAAAAGCTATGAAAACCTGTTTGGATAACAGTGGCGTTGACATTAAAGATGTTAAGAAAATTTTCATCCATCAGGCCAATGAAAAAATGGACGAAGCCATCTTGAAACGTTTTTACAGACTTTATAGAACAGAAATTCCAGAGCATGTAATGCCAATGAGCATTCAAAAGTTAGGAAATAGTTCTGTCGCAACAGTTCCAACACTCTTTGATTTGGTAAAAAACAAACAATTGGCACCCCATGAGTTGAACAAAGGTGATGTAGTTATTTTTGCCAGTGTTGGTGCTGGAATGCATATTAATGCTATTGTTTATCAATACTAATAATGTACGAACACACCTATCCCAGCAAGCGTTTCAAGCATACCATAGAATTTTTGCAGAAGCATGTTTCAACATCTGAAACTATTTTAGATTTAGGCGTTGTAAACCCCTTTTCTGAAATAATGGAACAACATGGATATTCTGTTGAAAACACAAAAGGTGAGGATTTAGATATAGATACTTCTAACATTGAAAAATCTAAAGCTGAAGTTGTTACTGCTTTCGAAATTTTTGAGCACTTACTATCACCATTTACTGTTTTAAAAACCATAAAGGCCGATAAATTGGTTGCAAGTGTTCCTCTTAAACTTTGGTTTTCTTCTGCTTACAGAAGCAAAACAGACATGTTAGACAGACATTACCATGAATTTGAAGATTGGCAATTTGATTGGCTGTTAGAAAAAACTGGATGGAAAATTATTGACAGCGAAAAATGGACCAATCCAACAAAAAAGATTGGTATTCGTCCTATTCTAAGGTGGTTCACGCCAAGGTATTATATTGTTTACGCTGAAAAAGTTTAAACTTTGAATTTCTACATCGTCATACCCGCACACAATGAAGCAGATTCTATAGGTCTTACGCTATATTCATTGTCGCAACAAACCTTAAAACCTAAACAAATTATCGTAGTTAATGATAATTCTACAGACAAAACAGAGTCTGTTGTTGATGGTTATGCACAAAAACACAGTTTTATTTCGCTTGTCAATATAAAATCCTCAGATGAACACCTACCTGGTTCAAAAATCATCAATGCGTTTTATAAAGGTTATGAGGTTTTAGATAAGGAATATGATGTTATCTGTAAATTTGATGCGGATCTAATTTTCCCTGATAATTACCTAGAACAATTAGATCTTCATTTCAAAGGAGATAAAACTTTAGGTATGGCTTCTGGGTTCTGCTACATAGAAAAGGATGGGAAATGGGTGCTAGAGAACTTAACAAGGAAAGACCATATTAGAGGTGCTCTAAAGGCCTATAGAAAAGACTGTTTTCTGCAAATTGGAAAATTAAAACCATCCATGGGTTGGGATACTGTTGATGAATTATTAGCACAGTATTATGGTTGGAAAATTAAAACCGACGAAACATTACAAGTAAAACATTTAAAACCTACCGGTATTAGTTATAACAACGCATCAAAAAATCTTCAAGGTGAAGCTATGTATAAGATGCGCTATGGTTTCTTAATTTCTCTGATTTCAGCCGTAAAACTGAGTCTTAAAAAACAAAAAATTGGATTATTCAAAAACTACATGGGTGGTTATTTTGAAGCCAAAAAAAATAAACTAGAATTTTTAGTTACCGAAGATGAAGGCAAATTTATCCGGAAATTGCGCTGGAAAGGCATGTTAGGTAAACTAAAATTTTAAATATTTAAACCTTGTATTCTTATTCCAAAACAAATTCCAAGGGTTGTCCGATCGCAAAATTTGGGAAGCCAATTCCCAATAAAGCAGAAATGGTTGGAGCAATATCGCTAATCTCAGTTTTTTTATAGGTATGTCCTTTCTTGATGCCTTTTCCAAAAAACAATAAAGGCACGTGTGTATCATAATTTAGTCCACTACCGTGTGTAGAACCTGTCTTCCCATAGCTGATGTAGGCTGGATCGTTTACTAAAATGACATCACCCGAACGCTTTTGATTAAACCCTTTTTGCAATAATGCCTCAATACCTTCTGTAAAGTCAACAGAACCCATTGTGTTAGCAGTATAAGCTTTTGAAATATGCGGGTAAGTAATTTGCTCATTTACCACAGCGTTTTGTATAGCATTCAAATCTAAATCAAGAGCCTTTATCATTGCTCTATTTAAGAAAATTTGATTGTTACTAATGTCCTCAACAATATCGGTAGTACCGTATTTATCCATTAAAAACTTTTGAAACAATGCTTTTCGTTCATTGTTATCTAAATATCCAGCTGGAATTTTAGCAGACTGTAAATACGCAGGTACATCAACTGCACCATGATCGGCAGTTAAGAAAACCACATACTCGCCTTTGCCAACTTTTTCATCCAATGCCAAAAGAAAACGCTCTAAATCTTTATCCAAACGGATATAAGTGTCTTCAATTTCTTTTGAATTTACCCCAAACTTATGCCCTACATAATCAGTACTTGAGAAACTTACAGTCAAAACATCTGTTATATTATCGCTTCCTAAATGCTCTCCATCAATTGCCGCCAAAGCAAAATCGGTAGTTAAACTATTCCCAAATGGTGTTGCTTTTAAAATATTAAACCCATTATTTTTCTTTTTTAAAGCGTCTAAATCGTAGGGAAAAGTAGCGGTTTCTTTCCCTTTAAAAGTGCCTTCAAAGTTATTTAAGTCGCTACCACTTTCGGTATAAGTCTCAATATCATAAAGCGTATTCCATACTTTAAAATAAGATTTTGCCTTATTAGAATTATTAAAGTCATTCACCCATTTAGGTAACTCATTCATATAAAATGTACTGGATATCCAATACCCTTCTTTACCTCCTTGAAACCAGTACGCTGCATTTGCCGAATGACCAGCAGGTAATATTGCACCCCGATCTTTTATAGAGATACCAATAGTTTTACCTCGCATTTGGGTAAATAATCTGTTTTCATCAGCAAAAGTTGTAGTTAACATGCGGTGAGGAGACATTTGTCCGGAGGCTGCTTTTGTGCCTACTGAATTATAGGTTGTATCCCCAGCACAATACACTATTTTCTTTATATCCTTATCATACCAATGGTTGCCAATAATGCCATGGTATTTTGGTGTAGTTCCAGTAAAAATTGAGGCATGCCCAGGTCCTGTATAGGTTGGCACATAATTAAAATGATTGTTTTTGCAATTGTAGCCTTCATTCATCAAACGCTTAAATCCCCCTTCACCATATTTACTTTCAAAACGGGTTAAATAATCATAACGCATTTGATCTACAACTATGCCCACAACCAGTTTAGGACGTTCCTCTTGTGCAGTTATTGACAGACTAAAAGTAAAGACTAATAAAAAGGCAACAAAATATCTCATTATATTCAAAATTTATTGTTTTCAAAAATACGCATATTAAAGCATCATTATTTAAAATTAAGGTTAAATACCCCTAAGTTTTTTTTAATTTAGCACTTACAATATTACATATGACATACCTGCATAATATAGGAGCATATTTTTTAATGATTGCTGAGATGTTTCGCAAACCAACAAAATGGTCTGTGATGCGTCAATTAATTTTAAAAGACATAGACGATCTCATCATTGGTTCCTTGGGTATTATAGCGTTCATCTCTTTTTTCGTAGGAGGTGTAATTACCATACAAACGGCTCTAAACATCGACAACCCTCTAATCCCCAAATACTTAGTGGGTTTCGCCACAAGGCAGTCCGTAATTTTAGAATTTGCACCTACGTTTACTTCTATAATTATGGCGGGTAAAGTAGGGTCTTTCATTACCTCTAGTATTGGTACTATGCGCGTTACTGAACAAATAGACGCTTTGGAAGTCATGGGTATTAACTCCCTTAATTATTTGGTCTTTCCAAAAACTATAGCCTTAATGCTGTACCCTTTTGCGATTGCTGTTGGTATGTTTTTAGGAATTTTGGGAGGAATGGCAGCATGTGTGTTTGGAGGCTACTCTACTCTTGCAGATTATATTCTGGGTATCCAGACTGATTTTGACTCCTTTCATGTTATTTATGCGTTTATAAAAACCTTTGTATTTGCCTTTGTTTTGGCTACCATACCTTCGTTTTATGGTTACTATATGAGAGGCGGTGCTCTAGAGGTGGGTAAAGCTAGTACCACTGCATTTGTGTGGACGAGTGTAGTTATCATATTGCTAAATTATGTTATAACCGGAATGCTATTAGGCTAATGATTGAAGTTAAAGATTTACATAAATCGTTTGGAGATGCCCATATTTTAAAAGGTATTACAACCTCTTTTGATAAGGGAAAAACCAATCTTATCATTGGGCAAAGTGGCTCAGGAAAAACTGTTTTTTTAAAATGTTTACTCGGACTCTTTGAATATGAAGCTGGAACCATCTCCTATGATGGTAAAATTTTTTCAAACCTTTCTGAAAGTGAAAAGCGCGATTTACGTGCTGAAATAGGAATGGTATTTCAAGGAAGTGCATTGTTTGATTCTATGACCATTGCCGAAAATGTGATGTTTCCACTTCAAATGTTTACGAAAATGAGTAAAAGCGAAATGGAAGACAGAGCAGATTTTGTGCTAAAACGGGTAAATCTTCCTGAAGCTCACAATAAAATGCCAAGTGAAGCATCTGGTGGGATGCAAAAACGTGTGGCTATCGCCAGAGCTATAGTTAACAATCCGAAGTATTTATTTTGCGATGAACCCAATTCTGGCTTAGACCCGAAAACAGCGATTGTAATTGATAACTTGATTCAAGAAATCACAGACGAATATCAAATTACAACTGTAATCAATTCACATGATATGAATTCTGTAATGGAAATAGGTGAAAAAATTGTTTTCCTAAAAAACGGATTAAAAGCTTGGGAAGGCTCCAATAAAACTATTTTTAAAACGGATAACGCATCTGTAACCGACTTTGTGTATTCTTCAAACCTATTTAAAAAAGTGCGCAAAATGTATATTGAGGAAAACGAATAATTCCTTTCTATGCGCTACAATTGAAAATTACTTCAAGATTAAAATACTATCTGTTTTTAACTCCTTAATTAACCAACTTTTTAGGTCTTTTTCTTTTTTAAGTTTAGTACTATCTGGAAGATTTTTATTCCATTTTAAGTTTACAACAGAGATGGTATCAATATTTATAAAATCTTTTGAAGATAGCATTTTTGAATATCCAAAATATTCTAAATCTTTAAATCTCACCTTAGCATCGCGCGAAAGATTGGTAAACGACATTTCATTTCCATTACTATTGGCCTCTACCTGCTGATTTAAATTGGTAATATTTTCCTGCAATTCGGTTATTTGTTTTTGCAAACCTGCTATAATATTATCCTTATTATCTAAATCTTTTATTGCTCTGTCATAGGCTTCAGATATTTTATCAAAGCTTCTATTCTTATTCCCTTTGATGTTTAAAGTGAAATCTTTAATTTTTTCATAGTTCTTTATTTCATTAGTTAAATCAGCAATGGTTGCCTCTGTTACTTCACCGTTAAAATAAAGAGTAATTGACTTCTCCTCCCATGCAGGAGTCCCTTTTTGAAGCCATAACTCATTATTAGATTCTACTTCAGTTTTTAAAAAGTTATTATAATCGCTCTCAAAACCACTTTGTTGAATAAATTTCACAAAGGTCCAAATTGCGGGTGCCATTACCAAAATAGCTGTAATCGAAGCTAATCTTGCTATACGCTTACGTTTTTTGGAATTGGCATACCTTAACATTGGGAAACGTAAAATCTTCAATACCAAAAATGTGGCGAGGGCAATAAAAATGGTATTAATAGTAAAAAGATACATAGCACCGATAAAATAATCCCAGTTATGCGCCAAACCATAACCAGCCGTACAAAGCGGCGGCATTAACGCCGTAGCAATAGCCACACCAAAAATTACCGATGCAATAGTTCCTTTCTTAGTACGAGCAATTATTAGAGCTGCACCACCAAAAAACGCAATGAGCACGTCTCTCACATCTGGTTTTGTTCTACCAAACAGCTCGTTGGTCATAATATCTGCAGTAGGAAAAAATTTAAAGAATAGAAATGCGGCAAGTAAACTTAAAACTATCATGGTAGCTAAGTTTATCATCGATTTTTTTAAGGTATCTATATCGTTTATAGCTATGGAAAGCCCCACTCCTAAGATAGGTCCCATTAAAGGAGAAATTAACATGGCACCGATTACCACAGCAGTAGAATCGGCATTTAAACCTATTGATGCAACAAATATAGAACAAACCAAAATCCAAGCCGTAGCACCTTTAAAGGGGATATCATTTTTTATAGCTTCTATAGTTGCAGCCCTATCCGTATCATCCCTAAAATCTAAAAGTTCACTTAAAAACTTTGAAATACTGGCATACAATCCCTGAGCATCTTTTTTTACATTTTCTTTGGATTGCTCTACGTTTTGTTCTTTTTGATTTGCTTCTTCCTCTTCAGAGAAATTGAATTTACTTTCTTCCATTGTAACTAAATTGCCTCATTGCTTACGAATATAATATAATTTAGAATACAATGTACTTAAGCTCTAGCCATATTGCTCCCCGAATTTATCTTTTACTTTTTGAAGTGTTTTCTTGATATCTTGCTCTTTAGCCTTTGGGTAAATTAATAAAACCTCGTCCTTATCAACGATGATAAAATCACTTAAACTATCGACAACAACAATTTTATCATTTTTGGTGCGAATCATATTTCCTGAGGAATTTTCCTCAAGCGTGCGTGCATTAACCACCGCATTGCCAGATTCATTTTTATCTAGCTTATCATATAAACTACCCCACGTACCTAAATCATTCCAATCAAATTCGGCAGCAATAACGAAGACATTTTGAGACTTTTCCATTATGGCATAATCCACCGAAATATTTTCTGCCTTTGAGTAATTTTCTTTAATAAAGTCGCTCTCAGCAGCTGTATTATATGCAGAAACTCCATTTTCAAATAAAGAATACAAATCGGGCTGATTATTTTTAAACGCATTAACAGCACTTTTCACGCTCCACATAAAAATACCAGCATTCCACAAGAAATTACCTTGAGCTATAAACTCCTTGGCAGTTTCATAATCCGGTTTTTCCCTAAATTGGTTTACAGGTTTAACGATATTTCCTGAGGATTTATCAAATTCTATATAACCATATCCAGTATTAGGAAATGTAGGCTGAATACCTAGAGTCATTAATGCATCGTTTTCTTCACAAAAATCAAAGGCGTCCTTAACGTTTTTAGAAAAGGTAGCTTCGTCTTCAATCCAATGGTCACTTGGCGCCACAATCATAACGGCGTCAGGGTTTTCTTTTTGAATTTTTAAAGAAGCATATAAAATACAAGGCGCAGTATTACGCATTGCAGGTTCCAAAACTACTTGTCGTTGCTCTACTTCAGGCAATTGTTCTAAAACCAAATCGTTATATCGCTCATTGGTTAAAATCAATATATTTTCCTTTGGGATAAGGTGAGCCAAACGCTGAAATGTTTTTTGAATTAAAGTGTCCCCAGTTCCCAGCATATCATGGAACTGTTTCGGGTAATCCTGTGTACTTACAGGCCAAAATCTTGATCCTACTCCTCCTGCCATCAATATGGCGTAATAATTCTTATTCATTTTTTTAATTTATCAGTTCTACTTCTGCATTTGGGTTAAACAAATATAACCTGCCAGTTTTCACTTCAACACATTCATAACGCTTCACTCTTTTTTTTCCCATTTTAAAAACTTTATTATTGTGCAACTTAAATGTTTGCCCCAAAGGTATTTGAAAAACGAACGTTTTATTATTTGGTTCGTCGAACTGCTTTAAGGCTAAGCTTAATGGCGCATCTGTATCGCTAGATGCCCTTGGATTCTTAAAATGATTTGCCAATAATGGCAATATTTCATTCGGAAAAATATCAGGATTTAAAAATGGCAGCATTAAATGCTGAAACGTTCGCTTCCATTCAATTCCGTGGGGTTTGATATGCCTACCATAAGATGCAAAAGCCTCAAAATGAGCAATTTCATGAATTAATGTGATTAAAAAACGAAATTGATTTAAGTTTGAATTAATGGTAATTTGATGTTTCCCATTTGGTAACGGTTTATAATCGCCATGTTTCGTTCTTCTCTCATTTTTAATTTTGATAACAAGATTATCATGTTCTAAAAGTAATTTTACTTTTTGAATGGCATTTTCTGGAATATACGATTGAAGTTGGGCTAGCATTACTACGAAAATAATGGATTTTTTGTTAAGGGTCACACTTGATTTTATAAGAAAAATTTACGAGCTTAAACCATCCCCAAAAGTTCACCCATAGTATTAAAAGTTTTAGTAGCTAAAGCTTCAAGTTCATTTTTATAATCGTGTTCGGTATAACCAAAAACGTCAAAACCACCAGCTAAGGCTGCTTCAACACCTGAAACACTATCTTCAACAACCAAACATTCATTGGGTTGAAATCCCATGGTTTTTGCAGCCCACAGAAATACATCTGGTTCTGGTTTCCATTTTTGAATGGTATAACAACTAAAAATATTATCTCCAAAAAATGGAAGTAAACCAGTTAACTCAAGATTTAATCTGATTTTATTTTCTGGTCCGCTAGATGCCGTACAAAACGGGATTTTCAAGTTTTCCAATACTTCTTTTATCCCTTTAATAGGTTGAATTTCTTTTTTGAATGTTTCAAAAGTTCTGGCTCTATAATCTATTTCAAAAGTTTCCGGCAGCGACTCTCCAATCAAACTAGATATAAGTGCCATACAGGAATTCAAAGACTTACCCTTTAAGTTGATGAGCGACTTTTTAAAGTCCATATTTGCCCCCAATGCGTTACCCATTTCAACCAAAACGCCAATTGCAATGGATTCACTATCGATTAAAACACCATCACAATCAAAAATGACACATTTGTATTTGCTCATCTAAACTATCGTTTTAAGGTAAAGTGCCCGATAATTTGTCTTTCATTGGTCAGATTCGCCACAAACCAATAATCAGATGTTACTAATTCAGCACCATTAAATGTGCCATCCCACCCAGAGCTATTTGCAGAAATTTGTTTTATGAGCTTACCATACCTATCGTAAATAAAAATTATGGCCTCAGGAAATCTTTGAAGTCCTTTTATCTGCCATCTATCATTTATGCCGTCCCCGTTTGGTGTAAAGAATTTTGGGTAGTCTAATAAAATAACCGTTTCACTGCCTTCTCCACAGCCTTTTTTATCTCTAAAGCGTACTGTATACTCTCCACCAACTAAATTTTCAAACACATTTGAATCCTGATAGTTTATACCGTCCAGTGAATATTCTAACGCATCACCAGATGGTATAATCTCAATAAAATTGGCATCGGAGAGTTCGTTTATTTTTATTTCTGATATTTCAGGTGGTTGCGAACGTTCCAGTCTAAAACTGAAGGTACTTTCACAAAGTTGTCCTCCAATATTGTCTGTTACATGAACGGCATAACTCCCAACATTTGAAACTGATGCTTCATTGGTATTTGATATGACACTACCATCTTCAAAAGTCCATTCCCAAGATAAAAAGCTAGGATCAATGGATAACTCTATTGTAGGATCGGAATCACAAATTAAATATACATCCTGTAATTCAATTTCAGGGTTTTGAACAGAAAGCTGAATTAAATTACTTTCAGTACAGTTTTCAGTAGATTGAAATTTAACCTTATACAAGTTACTACTCACAAGGTTTTCAGGAATTGTAACCGAAATGGTTCCGCTGGTATTAGAAGATACCGTTGAAAGCAAAGTACCATTATCAAAATTGCCTTCACTATCACTTAAATAGACAGAGAATGTAGTATTTGAGACAAACTGACCTAAAAGTGTATAAGACACATCAAAAGAAGCACCAGCACATATAGGTTGTGGGATTTGACCATCAATTGTGATGCCTTTTAAAATATTATCATACACTGATACAAAAATTTGTCCATCTTTTGAATATACAGCGACTACGTCATTATAAGTATGATTGATTTCAAGATTATGACTTGTACCTTGTGCAACCAATACTGGAGGCCCAAAGTTTTCTCCTTGATCATAACTAACATTGAACAACAACTCTCCATTTGCATTCTTATAACCATCTATTAATGTACCTCTATCATCAGCAACAAGGGTTCGCCCTGTTTCCCTGCCACTATTGGTACCTAGGGATACTAGTAGATTTGCGCCGGTATTCACATCAATTTTATAACCTATACTATTGGTATCTCCACCTCCTCCAACAAAAATAAAATCACCACAAGGCCCTTGACTTAATGCATAACTTGAAAAATATATCTGTGGCACATTTTGGAAGCGTACTGGTTGATATGTTTCTCCTGAATCTAAACTTTTAAAAAGGTACAACGTTGGGTCGTCGGCAGGTACATAAACCACTCCGTTTTTATCCGTCCTTACATCTGCATAAACATACCCTGTAAAACTGCGAGATCTAAAGGCACCTTCACCATAATTATCGTTGGCATATACCACAGATCCGAATCTATCAATGATATATACCATATTTTCATAGGTAGTCATATGTACAGCATCTCCTGCTCCTCTTCCTATAGCTATCGGTAAGCTAAATGTATTTCCTCCATCGTTACTTTTAGTAAAACGGATGGATTCACCTTGCATCCACGCTACAAAAACATCCCCTCTTTCATTTACTGCTATTTCTGTTTCTCCAATTGCATTAACCACTAAAACACTTGGTAAAAAACTCTGACCTCTATCTACACTTTTTACAACTCTTATTCCGGATGAACCGCTATAAACCACATATATTTCACCAGCACTGTTAATGGCTATGTTTCTGCTGGTATTTGCCTCTCCTATGGAATTATTGACGAGTGACCCATCACTAACCGGAACATCTGAGAATAACGGTGCTTGCGAATTAATTGCCGTTAGCCATAAGAACATAAAACCAATACACGATCTATTGAAGTAATAATTTAAATTCCTGTATGCTTTTGAATTATGGATAGGTGTCTTTCTTTGGGGTTCTATTAACTATTTAAGGAACGTAAAACTAAATAACTGATTGCCTGTTGAACATTATTATCGTTAAACATCTTTTATACTAGTTGAACTAACAAGATGTATTACAACGTATTACGGCGTAGAGTTTGAAACCTGCAACAGCTTACCATTGTAGTATTTATTTCCATTTAAAGAAAAATCAAAAATATACTGTGCCATTTCTAAGGCAGTTATTGGTGCCTGATACCCTGGAAACGCTTCCTCCAACATTTCAGTTTGTACTGCACCTAACGCCAAAACGTTAAATGAAATACCTTCATCTTTGTATTCCTCAGCAAGTAACTCTGATAAAGTTATTACAGCGCCTTTGCTCGAACTATAGGCTGCCAGCCCAGGAAACTTCATACTTCCTTGTACACCTCCCATAGAGCTTATAGTTACAACATGACTTCCTTTGTTCATAAATGGAATTGTAACCCTTGTAAGCTCTGAAACTCCAAAAACATTGGTTTTGTACACATACTCAAAATCTGAAATGGTAGTTTCAGCAAATGGTTTGTTCAAAAGTGCCCCAGCATTATTTATGAGAATATCCACATGCTGCCATTCACTCTTTATAAAATTCTCTACTTCGCTATACGCTCTGCCGTCATTCAAATCAAAAGAAAAACAGGCAACATTCTCTAAACTTAAATTTTGAATCGGCTTTTCGTTTCTAGACAATGCTAAAACCTTATGTCCTGCTTTTGCAAAAAGCTGCACTAACTCGAATCCTATGCCACGACTAGTTCCAGTAATAATGATGTTTTTACTCATTTGTAATTCTTATTTCCTTTGTTGGCGTATTACTCATATTTTCAATGGCAGGAATCGTTTTATTGATTAAACTAGCCATAAAATTGAAATCTAATTTATCAACCTCATCATCTACATGATGGTAATAATCAAAATTAGACATATCACAAGAAGATATGGTTTGAGAAGGCACCTTAAACTCTAAATAAAATGGATAGTTATCCGATCTTTTAAACAAATTATATTTTACAGCTACATCAGATTTCCCAATGAGATTTGATTCGGTATAAGCATTTATCTTTTCAGCCATGTTAGACATATCATAACCCGTTACAAAAGCCTCGTAATCGCGATCTTTAAAAGGGACACCTACCATTTCAAAATTAACCATGGTGTATAAATCAATTTTTTCTGCTTTTAAACGTTGTGCCAAATGTTTTGAACCCTTAAGCCCTTTTTCTTCTGCTGAAAATAATGCAAACATAATACTGCGCTTGTTGTTCTTCATATGAGCTAGATATTTTGCGATAGTCATTACCGCACTTGTACCAGCTGCGTTATCATTAGCTCCGTTTGCAATGGAATCACCTTCAATCAATTTTCCATAACCAATATGGTCGTAATGGGCACCTAAGATGATAAACTCGTGCTTTAATTTATCATCATTTCCTTCAAGATAACCTACCACGTTAAACGCATCCAGAGTATCCACTTTAAAATTGTCGCGATAGGTCTCAAAATAGGGCTTCACACCATAAGCTTTAAACTGCGTTTCAATATAAGTGGCTGATGTATCGATACCATCTGTACCTGTATTTCTTCCTTTTAAATCATCTGAAGCCAAATAACTTACTATGTCTTTTACGTCATTTGATGTAATAGTAATTGGCTCGATTTTTACAGTACTTTTACAGCAACAAAGCAGTACAGGCAGTATCAAATAAAATAGTTTTTTCATCTTTTAGTTTTTTAAAAAATTAAAGATAAAAAAAACCTGTTTCAACAAGTGTATGAAACAGGTTTAATATTGGGGACTTAACTATCAACCTAACTTAGAGCCAAAATTATTAAGCTTACCATGAAAACATAAAAAAAAGTGTAAACTATTTCTAGTTTATATTTTCTGAGTTTTGAAAACATACATTAACCATTTTCGTTTACATCTAAAATATTGATTGTTAGCGCGGATGCCGTTGTATTAACACCATCAGTAACTTCGATATTAATTATGATTGTGGTGTTTTGCTCATAATCAAATGCGCTTGCATTAACGATATAAATTTCACCATTTGCAGTATTAATACCAACACTATTTTCAGGTGTTTGCGAGACTATGGTATAGGTTAATTGGTCATCATCTGCATCTGTGGCGGTTACTGTAGTCACTAAATCCGACGTTGGATTTTCATTCATATTCATAGTCCTGTCTTCCAATACCGGAGCACTATTTGTGGGGGTATCATCCTTCTGGCACGCACAAAAAAGCATTACTGCGCAGGCTAATGAAAAAAATTTAATTGAATTCATAATTTTAAGATTTGGGGGTTATTAAATAAGAATTTACTTCTTTGACTTTTTAAAATATTTTACCGTTGAATTGGTAAAACTAATTATTACAAAGCATTCTACAGCCACCCCTTACGGGTGGTATTTTGATAATATCAAAATGTGATGCATGTAGTTGTTTTTTTCTTAACCCATAGCTTTTACTCCTTGACAACTTTTTTTGTTATTTTTCCTTTTTCAGTTTGAATATTAACAAAGTAAACTCCAGGAGCCAAGTCGCCCACGCTATATTCCTTTCTGTCTCGTTCAAAGTTTTTTATCTGTTTTCCGGAGATATCAAAAATTGATATGTCCATAATCTCAGAAGCTGCTTCTAATGAAAAGCTATCTTTTATAGGGTTTGGGTATAATCTGGTATTTTCTAGTACAAAGTTGCTTGTAGATAACGTTGGATCTTGATATTTCCATAATTCATTTCCAGCCGAACCATTATCTGCTGAGAAGAATAATAGATTATTGGCTACAATCAAATCTATTGGATTACTGTTTCCCGATGGATTAATATCACTAATCATGAAGGTTCCCGCATTTGTTCCATCTGTAACCCAAAGTTCTGTGCCATTCGCTCCGTTTGTAGCCGAAAAATAAACCTTCCCATTATATTCTGTAAACCCGATAGGGTTACTATCTGCAGAAGAAGGAGAAGTATTAATATCCTTTACCATATTAGTGGTTGCAGAAAACCCGGTAGTTGACCATAATTCAATACCATTTACTGTATTATCTGCTGAAAAGTATAATCTATTTGAAGAGGCATAAAGATTGGACGGATTACTATCTCCGCTACCTGAAGCGATATTTTTTAGGTTTGATATGGTTGTTCCGCCCAGTTTAAAAATCTCTGTGCCTAAAGTAGGATGCGTTGCTGTAAAATATAAAGCATTATTAAATATGGTAAGGTTTTCAGGATTATCCAAATCTGCAGCAATTGGATTTATATTGCTAAATCGTTGTGTTCCAGCCAAAGTTCCGTCCGAAATCCATAATTCTCTGCCATTTACTCCGTCATCAGCAGTAAAATATAGATTGTTACTTATAGTTATTAAATCTGCTGGATTAGAACTAGCAGCACCTGAATTAATGTCAAATAACAAGTTTGTACCTAGGTTTGTGCCATTTGTCACCCAAAGTTCTCTTCCATTTGTACCATCATCAGTTGCTGCAAAGTAAAGCAAGTTATTGTACTCGGTATAAAAATCAGGTGAAGAACTATTCCCTTGAGGGTTAATATCCTTTATCATTATTTGATCGCCTCCACCCGTCCAAGGACTTCCATTAAATCCCATAATCTCCTCTCCATAAAAAGGCGTAGATTGATTGAAGGCAGATGGTCTGGCACTAAACACTAAAAGGCTACCAAAAGTTGTAAATAACCTTGGCGATGCCGAACCAGTGCCACTCCTGATTTGTGGATAAGATGAAATAGCAATTCCATCTGTTGAGAAAAGATTATATTTGTTTTGAACGCCAGCTGCCGAAAAATAGATTTGCGAATTAAATTCATGAAATCCATTTGGGTTAGAATCTGAAGCTCCTGATCTCATATCACTTATAAGGATTGTTCCCAACGTAGTGCCGTCAGACTCCCAAAGCTCAATACCATTTACACCATTATCAGCAGCAAATATAAGTTTCCCCCCGTAGGCTATCCTATTTTTTGCATAAGTAGGCATTGCATCGGGAAAACCAATATTAATATCCTTAACAATGCTTTGAGAGTGGACTATGGTAAATGTAAATACTAATAAAATAAGTAATTGTTTCTTCATCATAAATAGGTTTTAAAAGTTCTGGGTAAAAGTAAATCGGATAACAAAGGGCTGTACTACCCAATTGGGTAGATTTTAAAATGAAAAAAATTGGAACTACTTAAAGGAGGTTCTCTTTACTTGCTTTTTGTACTGCTTCAATATTAGAGTTTACCTGAAGCTTAATGTAGATATTCTTTAAATGAAACTTAATGGTATTTCTACTTATAAATAATTTTTCGGCGATAACATCGTAACTATTGCCAACTGAGAGCAAAGTCAATACCTCTTTTTCTCGGGGAGACAACTCTATTTTACTTGGCTTTTTTTGAAAAGACCCTACGACCATTTTTGCAATTTTTATACTCATGGGTGCACCTCCAGCTACGGTTTCGTTGAGCGCATCAACCAGATCTGAAGGCGGCAGGTTTTTTGTTAAATATCCCGTGGCACCCGCACATAGCGCATCAAAAACGACATCTGAATTCTCATAAACAGTAACCATGATGATATTTGACTTAGGGCGCGCTTTTTTTATTTCTCGAGTACCTTCAACACCATTCATCCCTGGTAATTCTATATCAACCAAATAAATCTGCGCATCATCATATAGCATATTTTCTATTGCGTCCTCACAATTATCATATACACTCACAACCGCAAACTCTTGGGTATTGTTTATAACCTCTTTAAAGCCCAAACCTAATGGTATATTGTCTTCTATGATTACCACCTTATACTTTTTCATCTTATTTAAAGCTTTGTTTTTCCCGTAAAACTGAGTGTTGTACCTTTATTCCTAAGTGATTTCACTTTTAACTCTCCTCCAATCTTTTCGGCTCGATATTTCATGTTGTACATCCCATTGGAAGATTTTAAGTCCTCTTCATTTAATCCTTTTCCATCGTCTTCACAATCCATTTGAAGCTCATTATCTTTATGATTAATCCTTAATATAACTAAAGAACATTGTGCATATTTTAGCGCATTGGTCATCGCTTCCTTAAATATATACACTAAATGCCTGTTCCAGTAATACGGAAGCTTCACATTAGTATCGATCTTTTTTTCAACCTTAAATTTTATTGAGGTGTTGCTAAAATAATCTTGTCCGAAATCAGATAGATAGGTTATGACTTCCTCCAAATATTCACTGCGCGATTTCAATGAAAAAATAAAATCCCTTGTGCCATTATATAGCCCATTGGCATCCTCGGTTATTTGCTTTATCTTAGATTTTACACTCGGTGTTTTTAGGGTAGCTTCACCACTTACCAAATTGGAGAGCAGAGAAATTCTTGCCAATTTGTTGCCCAAATCGTCATGAAAATCTTGGGCTATTCCATCGCGAACATCAGCTAACTCTTTTTCTAATTGCAATTGTTTTTCAAAAGCCAATTGTAATGCTTCGCTTTTCTGTTTTGTTCGTTTTAGCTGAATCATTTTTCCTATAAAAAGTATCCCCACAATTAGAAAAGCCGCTACGATAAGCAATATAATTAAGCGTTTAATCTGAGCATCTTTAAGCTCTGTTTTATATTTTGTTTCTAATTCGCTAACCACCTTTAAGCGCTCAGTATTTAAAATACTGTCTTTCATTTTACTATAAACCTTATAACTATCCAGTGCCTTCTTATGTTTACCTGCCCCTGCATAAATTTCTGAAGCCTCGTGTTGTAACATCATATAACCAGCTATATCAGTTTTGTTATCATAAAACAAAGAGGTATCCATCCATTTATTAGCTTTTTCTAGCTGACCTAAATCCAAATGATCCCATGCTTTCGAAAGGTACAATCCAGATAAATTTTTTTCACCCTTAATTCTTTTCCCATAATAAATTGATGAGTCTATGTATTTAAGTGCTTCCTTTGGGTTTCCTTTGTGATATGCATGAGCCTCTAAGGCTCTGTAAACTAATGCCAGTTCATCATACACTTTATGTTTTAATGCGTCAGGTTTTGCTTTATTGATGAATAATAGTGTTGAATCGAGAAGTGTTTCACGGTTAGTTTTTGTGTATTTGGTTTCATATTGATAACCCAACCACCGATAGTCGCTTATAGATTGAATCGGATTATTTTTCTTAACAATTAATTTTTCCGCTCTTTTCACGTAACTCCAAACCTTATGGTCCTCATTAAGTCTTGTAAATAAAAAAACAATTTCTTTAATCGCTTCAATTTCTTTAGCTTCATCATCAAGTCTTTCTGCTTCCCTCAAAGCCTTAAAAGCAAATTCTGAAAGCTTTTCGAAATCATGCTGAACCTTAAAAAAGAGTGTCTTATTTAAGTAAAAACCAAAGAGAAATTCATCATTACAATTCATAAAACTGAGCATACGTTCTTGCGCCTTTAGCATTTCTGAAATCTCTTTTATGTTTTTGCGGGTATGGTAATACTCTAACTCAAGCACCAAAGCTTGGTAGATACAACTTTCAGTACCTGAGGTCTTATAACTATTAATTAACGGAAAAACTTGGGATGAGTCTCTTTTACTAAAAATTTCTTTTTTTTGTTTTGAAATCGCTAGCTCGCAGGTGCATTCCTCTTGACCAAAAGAAAAGTTGGAAATTACCCCGAAACAAATTATAGCGAAAAGCCTAAAAAACATTGAAACATTTAAAGATGTTTAAATGTACAAAAACATACACAAGCAAAAACCTACCCAATAGGGTAGGTTTGAGGCAATTAGTCCCAAAAAAAAGCTGTTTCAATCGAAACAGCTTTTTTAATTTTTATCACAAAATTACTTCTTTCGTGGTAATTGGTTACACCAACATCGTTACAGGATTTTCAATATATCCTTTTAAAGTTTGCAAGAATTGTGCACCAGTTGCGCCGTCAACCGTTCTGTGGTCACAAGCTAAAGTTAATTTCATCGTGTTTCCAACGACGATTTCCCCATTTTTCACTACTGGTTTTTGAACAATTGCTCCAACAGATAAGATAGCAGAGTTAGGCTGATTGATAATGGATGTAAAATAGTCAATACCAAACATTCCTAAATTAGATACTGTAAAGGTGCTTCCAGACATTTCATCTGGCGTCAATTTTTTATTTCTAGCTTTTCCAGCTAATTCTTTGACCTCAGCACCAATTTGTGGTAAACTTTGCTCGTTTGCAAAACGTACTACAGGTACAACCAATCCGTCAGGAACAGCTACAGCTACACCAATATGTACATGATTATTCAAACGCATTTTATCATCAAACCACTGTGAGTTTACTTGCGGGTGCTGTTTTAATGCCAACGCACAGGCTTTCACCACAATATCATTAAATGATATTTTTGTGTCAGGGATAGAGTTAAATTGCGTTCTAAATGCAATGGCATTATCCATATCGAACTCTACTGCCAAATAATAATGTGGTGCAGAGAATTTAGACTTCGTTAATGATTTTGCAATGGCTTTACGCATTTGAGAGTTTGGCACCTCATCAAAATCTTCTTGACCTGAAGGCACAAATTTACCAACTGCCGCTGCTCCAGCTGCAGGTTCATAATTCTCAATATCTCTTTTTATAATGCGTCCGTTCTCACCAGAACCTTGAATCTTTGTTAGGTTAATACCTTTTTCCTCAGCTAACTTTTTAGCCAAAGGCGATACATATAAACGCCCGTTTTCTGTTACTGGTGTTGGCGCAGGAGCTTTTGATTTTGTTTCAGTTTTAGCCGGTGCAGATGACTTCGGAGTTTCCGTCTTAGTTTCTGCTTTAGGAGCTTCCTCTTTTTTGGCAGGTGCAGCACTTGCGCTAAAGTTAGATGCTACTCCTGAAACGTCAGTTCCAGCAGGCCCTATAATAGCTAAAAGCTCATCTACTTTTGCAGATTCTCCTTCTTTTAAACCTATCTCCAATAACGTTCCTGATTGGAATGATTCAAATTCCATGGTAGCTTTATCAGTTTCTATTTCCGCTAGGATATCACCTTCTTCAACCGTGTCTCCTACCTTTTTCAACCAAGTAGCAACTGTACCTTCTTCCATAGTATCACTTAACCTCGGCATAGTTACCACTATGACACCTTCAGGTAATTCAGTAGATCCGGTTGCTGATTCATCAGCAGTAGGAGCATCCGAACTCGAATCGTTGCTTGACGTCTCCTCTTCTTTTTCTTCTTTAGCTTCCTCAGCAGAAGCATTTCCTCCACCATTTAATAAGTCCGAAATGTCTTCACCTTCATCTCCTATGATAGCTAAAAGTTCATCTACTTTAGTAGTTTCACCTTCCTGCACACCAATATGAAGCAAAGTACCTTCATTGAAGGATTCAAATTCCATAGTGGCTTTATCTGTTTCAATTTCAGCTAAAATATCACCTTCCTCTATTTTGTCTCCTACTTTTTTTAACCAAGTAGCGACAGTTCCTTCTTCCATTGTGTCGCTCAATCGCGGCATGTTTACAACTATTGCCATATCTTATAATTTGTGTGGAATAAATGGATAATCTTCTTGTTCGTAAACCATATCATAAAGTTGTTGTACTTCTGGGAATGGCGATTCTTCAGCAAATTTTTCGCACTCAGCAACTTTTGCTTTTACGCGCTTATCAATTTCTTTTATATCTTCTTCTGAAGCATATTTCTTTTCAAGAATTACATCCTTAACCTGAGTAATCGGATCAATCTTTTTATATTCTTCTACTTCATCTTTAGTTCTATAGTGCTGTGCATCGCTCATTGAATGCCCCCTGTAACGGTAGGTCTTCAATTCTAAAAATGTTGGTCCGCCACCTTTTCTAGCACGTTGAATGGCTTCGTCAAAAGCTTCAGCTACTTTCACGGGGTTCATCCCATCAACTGGAGCAGAAGGCATTTCATAGCCTAAGCCTAATTTCCATATATCATCATGATTCGCTGTACGCTCAACAGACGTACCCATAGCATAACCATTATTTTCACAAACAAATACTACTGGTAAATTCCAAAGCATTGCTAAGTTAAACGTTTCATGAAGCGATCCTTGTCTTGCAGCACCATCACCAAAACAACATAGAGTAACAGCATCCTTACCATGATATTTATCACCAAAGGCAATACCTGCTCCTAATGGAATTTGCCCTCCAACAATACCATGACCTCCATAAAAACGATGTTCTTTAGAAAAAATATGCATAGAGCCTCCCATACCTTTTGAGGTTCCTGTTACTTTTCCATATAACTCAGCCATTACACGTTTAGGGTCTTCCCCCATGCCAATAGGCTGAACATGATTACGATATGCCGTAATCATTTTGTCCTTGGTTAAATCCATTGCATGTAAAGCTCCTGCCAAAACAGCTTCTTGACCGTTATACAAATGAAGAAACCCTCTTACCTTTTGTTGAATGTATACTGCAGCAAGTTTATCTTCAAACTTTCTCCAAAACAGCATGTCTTCGTACCATTTGAGGTAAACCTCTTTTGTGATTTTTTGCATCGACGAATTTTATATGTTAATTAAGCGAAATACAAAAGTAATACTTTGATTGGTATTGAAAAAACCCTTTAGGAATGAAAGTATAAAAAATATGAAAAAATCAGATTTGCCAGTAATTTTTAAATGATTCAAATGCAAAAAACAACTATCCCAATAAGTATTCAGAATTAAAACTACCTAAAGTTGGTTTTTGTCAAAAATCAAAGGCAATAAATTTTCTAGAGAATTGGATTTTAAAATTTTCCCCGATGTCCCGGTAAAATAAATTTCGATAGGATGTTTTTGATTGACTTCGTATTCAGCTATTGCTTGACGGCAGGCACCACAGGGAGGTATTGGTTGAGAGGTTTCTCCTTTCAAAGACCCTGCTACAATAGCTATTTTTAATATTTTTGAGTTGGGGTATTTTGCTCCAGCATAATAAATAGCTGTACGTTCGGCACATAAGCCCGAAGGATACGATGCATTTTCTTGATTGTTACCAATTACTATTTCGTCGTTATCTAACAATATGGCAGCTCCTACAGTAAAATTTGAATATGGGGCATGAGCTTTCAGTCTTGCATCTCTCGCCGAATTCAATAGTTTTCTAACGTCCTCAGATAATTCAAGCTCATCTTCGAAAACTAAAAATTTGGTTTCAATTTTTATTTCCTCCATCTAATAAATTGTAATTATCTAAAAATACGATTCTATTCTAAACAAAAAAACTATTGTCCAATGAACAATAGTTTTTCTGTATTAAGGGTGATGTACTTTTAATATTCTAAATATTCTCCATCTCCAATGTTGAATGTTAGAGAGAAACGTAGTGTATTTTCTAGTGGACTTTGCACTCTTGAAGCTGAGAATAAATATGATAAATCTATATTAATTACATTATATTTAAATCCGGCACCGATGGCTAAAAATTTACGCGCGCCTTTGTCTTCTGCCTCATTAAAATACCCTGCTCTAAATGCAAATGAATCTTGGTACATATACTCTGCTCCTAAGGACCATGTAAACTCTCTTAGTTCTTCACTAAAACCTCCAGGGGCATCACCAAAAGACTGGAATATTCCCGATAAGAAACTTACATCCTGTGATTGTCCTTGGAAAATTACATTTTCTCTTGTTGGATTAGCATCCAGGTCATCAACATCTTCCTCATAAGTTCCGTTACCATTGTTATCTGTAAACCCAAATTCATCTCCTAAAATTGGAGGCGTTGGCACTAATAATTTTGCAACTTCCGCAGTAACTGCTACCTTATTGTAATCATCAAAAATGAAATCGAAACCTGCTCCTAATCTTAATGTTGTAGGCTGAAAGTTTTCCACACCGCCATCATCGTACTTGAATTTTGGTCCTATATTTTGAATAGCAAATCCCGCTCTCCAACGTCCATTGAAATCATTATAGGCCTGTTCTTCACTTTGGTAATATCCAGAAATATCAACCCCAAAAGTATTGGCCGAAGAAGCATCGTTATTCCCCACATTTAATCTTAAATCAGAACGCAAATATCGCATAGCAACCGACATTGCATATTGGTCTGATAATCTTAAAGCATAAGATGCATCGATGGTTAGTTCATTAGGTCTTTGTATCAATGCCTCAGAAAACTCATCTGCACGAAATTCAATATCACCTAAAGAGAAATATTTAAAACTAGCTGCAAATGAGCTACGTTCGTCTATTCTGTTAAAATAAGTTACGTTACCTAAAAAGATATCGTTTACCAGTTTACTTAAGTATGGTGTATAACTAATTCCTATTCCAGATTTAGCTTCTGAAAACACATATTTAGATGAATTCCATTGTTGCGAAAAGGCATCAACTGAGGTTGCAACCCCCATATCACCCATTGCGGCAGCCCTTGCATCTGGGGCGATGAGCACAAAAGGAACACCAGTTGTAATTACACGAGAATCGTTTTCATTTGGGATAATTACAGTTTGAGCGGTTAAGTTAAGCGTAAATACTAATGCAAATAACGCTATTAGTTTATTCTTCATAGTTGAGTTTTATAGTTGCAAATATAATTTTTTATTGAATAACTCATCTTGACTTTTATTATTTCCTAAAAAACGGATAAAAGTCAAGATGAGTTATAGTATCACAAGTTTCTCAATTTTCTCTACTTTCTTGTTTAGCAGATTAGATTTTACGGTTAACTTGTAAATATAAACACCTTTTCCAATTTTTTCTCCAAAATCATCTCTTCCATCCCATACAATATCTTTGGACAAAGAACTTGTTGCTTTTATGCCTCCAGATGTTTGTCCATTTAGCGTTCTTACCAGTTTCCCGGAAACGGTAAATATCTGTATAGAAACGTCCAAAGGTTCTGAACTATTGTGGTTAAACCAAAATTCTGTGTAATTTACAAACGGATTTGGGTAGTTTAGCACATTGTTTATTACCAATTCTTGATCTTCATCAAACACAATAAATTGAATTTCAGAGGTTGATGAATTATTGTAAACATCCCAAGCTTTAAGTGTTAATGTGTGCAATCCAGGTTCTAGATTTCTAAATGGAAAACTTACTGTTCCTTTTTGGTAATCGTCAACTTCAGTTTCATAGTAATCATTCAACACAAAGGGATTTGTTTCGTCTCCATCAATTATTGCTACAATATCATGACCAATACCACTGGCTGTATTAATGCCGTTTGCATCTTCCAGTTTTGCCAACAACGTTGGAGACTCATTTGTAATTCCTCCTGAAACAAAGTTTTCATCGTTCATATAAAGCGTAATTACGGGGCCTACATTATCCTCTTCTGCATTTTCGTTTACACCTCCAATTCTAACGTTTGCAACATCGGCTCCCGTCTGATTTTCGGATAAATGTTCATTTTTGGCATAGAAACTAACTCTGCCTAAACCAACAGGAACACCAATATCTTTAGGCACTATGAAGTCTAAGTCAAATTGACCGTTTTTCACTGAAGCTTGTCCTCTAAATACGATAGCCCCAAGTGTTTTGAAATCCAACTTTACTAAAGTTCCTCCATTTCTTGTATTATCATTTGCTAGGGTTTGCCTATCAATAAACTTATCATAAACCGTGGTGGACACAACACCATTATAATCACTTAAAAGATTTCCATTTACATCAGTTACTTCTCCTGCTAACTTAACTCTACTTAATGCTTTTAAAGTATCTGTTGATTGCGCTATTGGTACATCGTTAATTTCTGTTAGACGAATATTCGGTTTTGGAAATGCTAATTTCATGGCAGGATCTCCAATATAAAACACCAATCGCCTTTGAGCAGCAAAACCAATGTTTGGGGCATTCTTAGTTAATCGCAACGCTTCAGCCATGGTTGGATATTCATCATCTGCAAAAGTATCATCATCATTAAATGAAAATAAATATTGCCCTAAAGTATTATTGAATAAAATGCCAAAATTCACAAATACTTGTCTTGTGGTCGTTATCAAACTTATTGCTCCTGCTTGCTTATTCCAATACGTAAATTCTCCAGCTGTTTTTCTAAACGGATTGTCAAACTTTGTAAACTCACAAGTTACAGTTACAAAGCAATTTAGCTTACAGAAGTTCTTTAAGTTATCAATGGTTGGAACGTCCAAAATGCGTTCTTGAGACAGCCCTTCTTCTCCACCATGTCCAAAATAATTCACAACTAAAGCACCATTATCAATCGCGTTAGAAAACTCTTCTACAACATCAGGATATCTTTCTCCACCTGCAGAAGATTGCTGTTGAAAAGCATCAGTATGTATCTTTACAACATTTACAAATGGTTTTTCATCAGTAACCTCATCGCCAATATTATCTGTGGTTTGTTGGATAATACCCTCCCAGTCTTCATCTACATCATCAGAAACCACTACATAATTGTTACGCCATCTACCCAGGGATTCTTTTGTATAATAAGATTCTATTTTATCTACCAAATCTCTTGCCCGTTGAGGTGTATCTGCTAGAATGCGCCCCACAGCTATATCTAAACGATCACTATTAGTCATTCTCCCTTCGGTATCATCCATCATTCCAAAAAAATCATCTGAAACAAAAGAGTTTGTTAAATTCAAACTACTGTAAGAGTGCCATGACGGCATTATGTTGGTATTATTCGGGATTCTATCTTTATAATCGTATGAACCATCTCCAAATAGGCATAGGTACTTAATTCGCTTTTCTGGGCTGCTTGCATTATCATAAATATACTTTACCAAATTACGTATGGCGGAGATGTCTTGATTTCCTGTGCTAAATTCTGTATAAATCTCGTCCAAGCCTATAACTTTTGCATGTAGATTATACTGATTACGGTTAATTTGTGCTAAGCGCTCAGCTTGGTTCAACATATTATTTGGAGCAACTATAAGATAATCTATATCCTGAAAACTTCCATTCGCATCATTGAAAATCGTGCCTTTAATATTTTGATTTCTTACAGTTTTAGTGGCATCAAATTTAGGCTCAAAATAATCTGACGAAGATAATGCCATATAAACCCGAGCTTCTCCCATAGTTGATGTGAAACTAAAACTGTTTTCTTCATCTGTGTTTTCTAAGCTAGATACATTATAAATATCTGTAATATCCCAAACTTCTGAGAGCCTTGATGCATTAGATACCGTATACTCAGCAATTCCCGAATTATTAACTACCTCATTACTTTTGAACCTAAACTGCCGGTTTTCAAATTTTAACGATCTTGTAGCTTCAATGGATATATAATCTAAATAAGCTTGTGCACTGGGGTTGCCCTGATTGTTGTAGTTAAATTTTACCTTAATATCTCCCGAAGAAACATTTACATTTCCATTGAAAAAGCTTTCTGAACCAATTATAGTATTACTTGTTGAGCCAAAAGTTAAATTTTGTAGTCCAATACCGTTTACACTTATCTCCATAGAAGAATTACTTGAAGAAACAGCTGCAGCATGAACTTTTAGCCTAATTGGCTCTGATGTTATGATATCAGGAAAATTAAAGGAAAACTCCTGTTCATTTTCAATATTAAAGCGTTCTCCAAACCAGCGCCTTCCTACAGTTCCTATATTATGAATATCTCGTTCATGAAATTGATAATCTTGATAAGTATTTACCACTAAATCAACCGCTCCAAGGGGTTGATTAAAAGGTGAAATTCTTTTCCCAGCGGCCCCACCAACCGTTACATAGTAATAGGTTTTATCAGTATAACAATTAATATTGGTGTTGCTTTCCTGGTCGTATTCCTTAGGCCCTTCTCCATAAAAAAGCACATAATCTTCATTGTCAAAAACACCATCCTGCTCCCCTACAACTTTTATGGCATTTTCAGTAACATCAAATGGTTGTGGTTCAGCATTGCTATAGGGTATCATTCGCCCTCCGTTTCCATAAATCTTAATGGTTCTGGGGTCTACACCATTAACATTAACTCCTAAACTTTGTAAAAACCCTTTTGACAATTTAAAAACCCCCGTGGTATCAATGTAAAACTTATACCAATCTCCAGAGTTCAATACTGAATTAGTGATTACTTTGGAGTTTCTGAAAGTCTTTGACCTACTTGACATAATTCTATTTTGAGGGCTGTATTCGACCTGAAACGACATAAGCTTTTTATAAGCTCCTGTTTCATCTTTAATTATTGGAGACACCTCTAAATAAACAAATTGTTTATCCCTTGATTTTGAATTTCTTAAAGCGTAAATGAGTTTGCTCGGGATTTTCGACTTATCAATATCTAGAAGTTCTCCTTCAGAAATGTTTTGATAATTTACATTACTTAAAGTCGCTGACATTTCATCGATAGCGTTAGAAGTTTCCCATTGGGCAATAAACTGCAAGCCATCATCAAAATCGTAACTGTAATTTTTTGTCTTGAAGGAAGGCAGCTCTATACTATTAGACCCAAAAGTGAGTTTGGTTGTGCCATTCCAATCAATCGAAAAGCTTTTTTTTTGTCCAAAAATAAGGCTAGAAAATAGCAGTAAAAAAATTAAAATCTTCTCTTTCATGAGCTAAAATAACGTGTGCAAGTAACAGTTATTATCAAATAAAACAACAATTTTTTTCTTAAGCCCAAAAATACAATAATAATTTGTGAAAAGTAACGTTATTTCTATGCGATGTTTTGACGAAAAGTGTCAAAATCATCGATGTAATACATCAAAAATAGGATGAAATACATAATTTTTTCGTCAAAATGCAAAAAATAGCTTGTTCTGTAAGGTTTAATTCTTATATTGCAGCACCAAAACAAAAATTTAGCTTACTTAAACGTATGAATATGAAAAATGTAGCGATATTAAAAGTATTCTTAATCGCAATTCTTTCGGTTACGGCTTTTAGTTGTAAAAAATCATCCAGTTCAAAAAACAGCTCAAGAGCGACAGGATGGCAAATAAATGGAAGAGACGGTGGTTTCCAATACAATACAAACTTCAAAGAACAAGAAACTGCCCCAGGCTTAGTTTTTATTGAAGGCGGTACGTTTACCAAAGGTCGAGTGCAAGACGATGTAATGCACGACTGGAACAACACGCCTACGCAGCAGCACGTACAATCATTCTATATGGATGAAACTGAAGTTACAAACTTAATGTATGTTGAATATCTTGACTACATGAAGAAGCTTTATCCACCTGATGATGAACTTTATAAGAACATATATAACGGTATTTTACCGGACACTCTTGTTTGGAGAAATAGACTAGGGTATAACGAGGTAATGACTGAAAATTACTTGAGACACCCTGCCTATGCTGAATACCCAGTTGTTGGTGTTAGCTGGATTCAAGCCGTGGAATACTCTAACTGGCGCACAGACCGCGTTAACGAGCTAAATTTACAAAAATCTGGTTATCGTGATATAAACGTAGCTGAACAAGATCCTGACAATTATTTTAGTACTGACAGATATAAAGTAGACCCAAGTGCTTACGATAATGGTGATCCTGACGGAAGGAGAAACAGAAACGTAAGAGTTGATGCAGATGGCAATGAAACTGGCGTTTACGCATCAATGGAAACCGGTGTTATTGGTCCGAAGTACAGATTACCAACAGAAACTGAATGGGAATATGCGGCTTTAGGTTTAAGCGAACTAAGAAGTTACAATCTTTATCGTGGTCGTAAAAAATATCCTTGGGACGGACAATATACACGTTCTGGAAAGCGTAAATATCGTGGAGATCAGTTAGCAAACTTTAAGCAAGGTAAAGGTGACTACGGTGGAATAGCTGGATGGAGTGATGATGGTGCCGACATAACAAACGCTGTAAAGTCTTATGAACCAAACGATTACGGATTATATGATATGGCTGGTAATGTAGCAGAATGGGTTGCTGATGTTTACAGACCTATTGTAGATGATGAGTTTAACGATTTTAACTACTACAGAGGTAACGTTTACACAAAAAACGCAATAACAGAGGAAGGTACTGTAAAAGTGATAGAATCTGATGAAATAATTTACGATACACTATCAAACGGAAGAATTGTTGCCAGAAATTTACCTGGAGAAATTGCAAAAATTCCAGTTGATGAGAATGAAACTTACTTGAGACCAAACTTTGATAGAGCTAACAACATTAACTTTAGAGATGGAGATCGTCGTTCTTCTCGCTACTTTGAAAGTTTTGGTGAAGAAGATGAGGAGGAAGCTAATGCAGATTCTGAAACCAGAAAAATGTATAATTCTCCAAAACACACCATCACTAGAGATTCTTTAGGAAACATGATTAGAGAATATGACAAGTCTAACAGTAGAACTTCAATGATTAACGATGAAGTAAGAGTTTATAAAGGTGGTTCTTGGAAAGATAGAGAGTACTGGTTAGATCCAGCCCAAAGACGTTATTTCCCGCAGGATATGGCCACTGACTATATTGGTTTTAGATGTGCAATGTCTCGTGTAGGTTCTAAGTCAAAAATGAAAAACAAAAAGAAAGCTTAAGTTTAATGCTTATCTGATAAAAATTAAAAAGTCCTGATACTAAATTAGGACTTTTTTTTTTACATTTATTTCATGAATATAGAAGCACTGCACAACCTTTTTTTACACTGTAACTCAGTCAGCACAGACACCAGAAAAATAAAAAAGGGAGACCTTTTTTTTGCATTAAAAGGCGATAACTTCAACGGCAACACCTATGCCCAACAGGCAATAGACAAAGGTGCTAAATACGCGGTAATAGATGAAAAAGAATTTGAATCTGACAACACTATACTTGTTAAAAATGTTCTAGAAACCCTTCAAAATCTTGCAACATACCATAGAAAATATCTCAAAACGCCTATTATCGCATTAACTGGTAGTAATGGTAAAACTACAACCAAAGAGCTTATAAACGCTGTTTTATCAAAACATTATAAAACCTGTGCAACCGAAGGCAATTTAAATAACCACATCGGCGTACCGCTAACTTTGCTTAAAATGACCAAAGACACCGAAATAGGCATTGTGGAAATGGGAGCAAATCATCAAAAAGAAATTGAGTTTTTATGCAATATTACTTTCCCAGATTATGGGTTAATAACCAACTATGGTAAAGCTCACCTAGAAGGTTTTGGTGGCGTTGAAGGTGTTATAAAAGGAAAGAGCGAAATGTTCTCGCATATGATTACTCATGATAAAACAATTTTTTTGAATCTGAATGATCCAATTCAGGTTAAAAAAGCCCAAAATGCGCGTACTTTTAGTTTTGGTGATCGTAAGTCAAATGCTGATGTATCTATAGATTTTATAAATGCTCAGCCTTTTGTATCCTCAAAATATAGAAACCAAACGATTAATAGCCAACTTATAGGAGATTATAATTTTAATAACATAGCTGTAGCTATAGCTATTGGCAATTACTTTAAAATAAACGATAGCAACATTGCATCTGCAATAGAAGGCTATGTGCCTTCAAACAATCGCTCTCAGATCATAGAAAAAGGATCGAATAAAATTATTTTAGATGCTTATAACGCAAATCCTACAAGCATGAGGGCTGCACTTCTCAATTTTGAAAAACAAGAAGGCTACAAAGTTGCAATTTTAGGTGATATGTTTGAATTAGGTGAAGATGCCGAATTTGAACATCAAGTCATAGCTGATTTAGCATCTTCGTTAAATATTGAAGAAGTATTTCTTGTTGGCGAAAACTTTTTTAGTTCTAAAGTAAAAACTCAAAAAACTTTAAAGTTTAAAAATTTCCATAGATTTAATGAAACATTTGATTTATCAAAAGTGTATAAATCAACCCTTTTGATAAAAGGCTCCAGAGGAATGGCCTTGGAGAGAATTCTATAAGATGTTTCTTTATTCTCAATAAATCAATTCGAAACGTCACCCATATACAAGGTCTTTAATAAATATGTCTCATAAAAGGTGAGTTGGTTAATTTTATATTATCTCGTCCAAGTGGGTGTTGTATCGCCATTTTCGTAAACTTCAATAGTAACACCAGCGGGGTTTATTAAAAGGTGAAAATCTACATTTCCGTCCTTAGTTGAGGTAAACTCAACGATTAGGTTAGATCCGCCACCAGATTGCACCCTAGTCCAGTCTCCATCAGTAGAATGCCCTGTAACGTAGCTAAAGCTTCCTGAAACTTTCACTTTTAATGCTTTACCTGAAGGAATAATTGCATGCATTGAGAAGTTGCCAGCACTAGTATTTGTATTGTCTAAGTTTAATACATTGGGCCCATAAAGCCCATTTAGGGGATATACATAATCTAATATAACACCATTACCGCTTATAGACATGTGGTTATCAATATTATCAACATCATTATTTACTATAACATCACCTGAGTAACTTTTAACTTCAGTAGGACTAAAAGTTATAATAACATCTTGAGAAGCATTGGCTAAAATAACACCAGATGTCCAATCTGCCGTAAAGCCCTCTGGTAAATCAATAGAAGCCACATTAATAAAAGTATTACCATTATTAATAAGTTTTAATGTTCTCCCCTCTGAGGTATTGATTTCTATGTCTCCAAACTCGAGATCACCTGATAAGGCCAATTGAGAAATACCGTTTCCGCTAATAGCTATGGTATTATTAACAGAGTCAATATTATTATTTACAACCAAACTACCAGAATATTGCTGAACATTGTTAGGGCTAAAAGTCACCAAAATATTTTGCGAACCATTGGGCTGAATTGTTCCGGAATTCCAGTCTGAAGTAAAACCATTTGGCAATTCTAATGAGGATACTGTCATTGCTGTTTGACTGTTGTTAGTAATCAATAAATCTTGACTTTTGGAACCATTTATAACTACATCTCCAAAATTCATATTCCCTGAAAGATTAATAGTGCCATTATCAATTCCCACACCAGTAACAGGATGTGTATTATTACCTTGATCAACGTCGTTGTTTACAACCAAAAAGCCAGAATAAGTGCGCACTTCAGCAGGTGTAAACTTAATAAGTACAGTTTTTGATTCACCAGCATTAATAACCCCACTTAAGAAGCCATCGGCGGCAAACGTTCCTAATACGTTAATAAATTCAATCGACGATACATTAATTGGAATTTGGCCATTATTAATTATCGATATATTACCAGCATTATCATCGCCTATAACTACTTCACCAAAATCTGTATTGCCCGTTATTTGCATAGTCCCTGCCAATACACCTGTTCCCGCAGCTCCTAGGGTCTGAAGTCCAAAATTAGTGTCTACAATTATATTTCCTGAATATTCTTGTGCCAACTCGGGTGTAAATACAACGTCTACTGAAATTGTTTCATTAGGTTGAATAACAAGTCCTGTTTGTACTGAGTCTCCAAAACCTAAAGGGAATGAAATTGTAGCAGACATAGCAGAACTTAAGGTATTTTTAATTGTGAACGATTTAGTTTTTGATTCATTTATTGGAACTTCACCAAAATTTAAATCGCCTTGTAACTCAAACCCTTCAACTCCAATTGCCGAAACTGTTGTAATTGCCAAGGTTTGACCTTGAAAACCTATGGCCCTTATATTTCCAGAATAATCTTGGGCATTTAATGGTTCAAAAGTTACTGTTGCATTTTTGCTTTCACCCACTTGAAAAACCTTATCTTCTAATTCAATATAACAGCGTTCAGGTAAATTAAACTCCAAAACTTCCACCTCAAACTCATCAATATTAGTTATTGTAATTTCTTTTGTAGCCACTTGCCCAACTAACACTTCTCCAAAATCTATAGGTCCCTCAAATTGGAGACCCTCACATGCTATAATCTCACCATCTTGCTTTATGAAACATAATTCAATTTCAGATTTGAACTGTTTCCAATCCGCTAACATTGCCCCCGTATTAAAGGCTGTGATTAATTTATAGGTTGCATCAAATAATTTTAAAAGTTTTACGAAGTACCCATCCAGCATTTCTTTTACAGTTTCATCAGAACTAGGGAAACATGATTTTATAGTTTTTAGCAATTTCTCATATCCTTGCTGCATTAGTTTAACAGTAACCTTAAGTAACTCGTATTCTGTAATCTCTCCTTTAGAATATTTTTTAATACTATTTTCAAAAGTTAACGTCCCAAATACATACTTATATAACCATTCTCCTGAAGATACAGTACAATTAGCAGCCTGCGACAATAACTCTTTTAACTTACCTGAAAACATACTAAGTATATTTTGAAGCACCAACAAAGAATTATGATATGCAGCCTGCTGATTTTCTAAACTCCCATCAAAGGACAACCCACTTTTAGCCTTAAGTACCCATCTACCTTCACTTGGTATGTTAAAGTTCACCGTTGAATTCTCATTGGAGGTAGACCCTATTGCAAAATTTTGAAAATCTGGAAAAAAATAATAAAGCTTCTCAATACCAACAGCAAGTTTATGTCCAAAATATTCGTTATTACCATCATATAAACCAACAGAGTAGGCCGCACTACTTTCTTTGTTTGTGATTGTAGCTTTCTGGGGTTCTATTTTAAAAAATAAAGGTTGTTTATACTTCTCTATTGTTTTAGCTACAAGGTTTTGAACTTTAATCAACGCGTTCAAAACCTCTTCTGACTGCAAGGGGCTAAACTCTCCTGTTAAAATTGAGCCTTTTATAGCTTCCGTAAATTCAATAAATTCTGGTAAGTTCTTTATGAAAGATTGAGCTTCTGCCTTTGCAATGTCAGACAAATCAAACGTCCACGGATGCATCATTATCAATGTCATAGCAGTCGACTCAATACTCAACTTTACTTCAAAACTTGTATTCTTTGTACTCGTGTTTGCTAGTAGAACTATGTTTCCTTCTGGATTAGAGGCAAAGATTAGCTCTGAAGTACTATTTTTAAACGTTTGAATAAAACCCTCTCCATTTGTCAAGGGTTTGTCTTCGGAAAATGCGGAAGAAACCGTCAATTGATCCACATTAAATGGTACATCTTCAGGTAACTCTACTAAAACATTTATTGGATCAAGATTAGGGTTTATTACTTCCTCTTCCACTAATTTTTCATCTTGTACTTTTTCGATGTTACATGAATTTATACAAAATAAAAAGGTAAAAGACAGTAAAATACGTATCGATAAATCAATTATACGTTTCATACTTAAAATATTAGTTTAAAATTGAGAGTAAGTGAATTGAGAGGCGAACAAAAAACAGACTCCTAATCGATTTTCTTTAAGGTAATTCTAAAGCTAGGAAAATAAAAACATATACAATATACTCAATTTGAGTATTTATGTGCAAAATTCGATGAAGCAAATGATATTTTAGATTAAAATCAGATTCTCTTTTAATTTCATTATAATTATTCTGAAACAGGCTGTTTTATGAGTGAGCTTTATTGAAATTAAAATATTATAATATCCAATTTACTGTTGTACTTTACTTTGGAAATAATAACAATTATTCCTCAAAACTTTACAATTACTATTTATATTTAATGATTATTAAAAACAATGAAGTTGTAATTTCAAGTGAAAACCTAAAATTGTAACGATAGAAAGAGTACTATTATGCCTGTCGTAGTTTTAATAAAAAGTGCCTATATATTGATAAAATAGACACTTTTTGTAATTCTCCCTAAGAACTAATTAATAGCAATGTAAATATCCTTTAATAATCAGTAAAAAGCAATACTCAAATTGAGTAATTACCTTAAAATAAGACCTCTATTCGATAAAAAACAATAAATAGACGATATAATGGATTGCACCTTTAATCAGTTAGATTAGATTCTGATTCATCTTCAGCATCCCTATGAGCTCGCCTGTGGAGGATATATTTAACTTTTTTAAAATATTTCTGCGGTGTGTATCTACAGTATTGGGGCTAATATTAAGTTTATCTGCAATAGATTTACTTGAATGATTCAAGACTAACAGACGTATGATATCTCTCTCCCTATTGCTGATAGAATTTGACAACAACTTTTGGGAAAAATTGCTAAAATAGATGGTTTCGTATTCATTTTGCTCATTCAATAATTTAGCAGAGGCACAAACTTGCATATTCAAATCAGGATGTAAAACTGTATAATGAGCTAAACCAATTATGGGTTTATCCTCTGTATCAAACTCTAAAGGTGTAGTATTCTGAACAACATTTACATATTCATCTTTTTCATTTTTTAATCTGTAGTTCCAGGTATAGGTCACTTTAGCCCTGTCCTCAATCTTTATTTCACCAAGTGTAAAGTCCATGAGACCATTTAAAGCCTTTAGCCAATGTTCAATATCATCAGGATGCATTCTACTCCAAAAGTATCGCATACCACCATTTTTTAAAGTATTTACATCATAGCCTAAACAAGCCTTCATGTTTTTACTTATGTACTCAAAAGTGAGATCTTGGGTATTGGTAATGCAGAAAAACGTTGAACTATAAGGCAGATAGGTATCAATCTCTATAATCTTTTTTATATGTTTTTCTATTGAAGGGTCATCGTATGACTTAAATATTTCTTGGTAAGTGTCCTTAATTTTTTCGAACATGAGAGCGTTTTTCTAAAAATACAGAAAAATTAAAGCTTATAAAAATTGACAGACTAAATAACAGGTAGAAACAAAAAAAGCTTCCGTTTCTGGAAGCTTTTGTGGGCGCGAAGGGATTCGAACCCCTGACCCCTTGGGTGTAAACCAAGTGCTCTGAACCAACTGAGCTACGCGCCCTAAATAATAGGTGTGCAAATATAATCTAGTTTTTAATACTGCAAAAACTTTTTAGAGAAAAATTTAAATTATTTCAGCTACTACAAATGTACTTCCACCTACAAAAATAAAATCATCTTTCGAAGCATTTCCAAGCGCCGTTTCATAAGCTTTTATAGCAGATTTATAAGCTTCTCCAATTAGGTTATATGGTTTTAATTCTGTGCGCAATACATTAGCATTCTTACCTCGCGGAATATTTGGTTTACAAAAATAATAGGTGGCGTTTTTGGGCAATAAATCTACAATGGATTTCAAATCTTTATCATTTACTACCCCAAAAACCATATGCAAGTGGTTATAAGCATGATTCGAGATTTGATGCATTACATAGCTTAATCCTTCCCTGTTGTGCCCTGTATCACAAACTACTTTAGGCTCTTCATTTAAAACTTGCCACCTACCTAACAATCCCGTATTTTTTACAACGTTTAAAAAGCCTCGTTTAACTGCTTCCTCAGATATCTTATACTCCTTTAGCCTTAATTCTTCTATCGTTTGAATCGTTGTTTTAATATTCTTCTCTTGATAATACCCCATCATATCAGAAGCATATATGCTATTAACAACTTCATCTGCATATACTATTTTAGAGTTCTTAGCTTTAGCAATAGCATCAAATACTGGTTTGGTTTCTATTTGTGTTTCGCCTATAACAACGGGAATATTGGCCTTAATAACACCTCCTTTTTCTCCTGCAATCAGTTCTAAAGTATCACCAAGAAACCGAGTATGATCTAACCCAATATTAGTAATAACTGAAACTTCTGGAGTTAATATATTTGTAGAATCCAGTCGCCCTCCCATACCTACTTCAACTACAGCGATATCAATATTTTGTTTTGAAAAATACTCAAATGCCATACCGACTGTCATCTCAAAAAAAGATAACTGGTTGGCCTCAAAAAAAGCTTTGTGTCGCTTTATAAAACCCATTACAAATTGTTTACTAACAGGCTTTCCGTTAATTCGTATACGCTCTCTAAAATCTTTTAAATGAGGTGATGTGTAAAGACCTACCCTGTAACCAGCCTCTTGAAGTATTGAAGTTATCATATGGCTGGTAGAGCCCTTTCCATTAGTTCCGGCTACATGAACGGATTTAAATGTTCGTTCTGGATAATTTAAGTGTTCTGCTAGTTTTAAGGTGTTGGATAAATCAGCTTTATATGCTGTTTTCCCTTCGCGCTGATACATTGGTAGTTGCGCAAACATCCAATCTAACGTATCTTGATAAGTCATTGATTATTGACTCAATTTGAAGTTAACACTAACAAAGCCTATTTGACGTGAAGGTGCTTTAGAATCGGCAGGCCATTTATGGGATAAAGCTATTTTTTTTGCAGGCTCTAACAAACATTGTGCAGTGTTAGTAGTACCTTTAACACCCGGTGTAGCTTCAATAACGTTGCCACTCTTATTTACTACGATACGAACAATAACAAGCCCAGATTCATTACAATCTTGTTTTAACCTTTTGAAAGAAGCTCTTCCTCTACCATTTAAACCATATCCTACACCACCACTGCCAGTGCCTTGTCCTCCAAAATAACTAGGCGCATATGGATTCCCATCTAATTGTCCTTTATCGCCAGCTTTATTATCATTTCCTTCACTACCAGTTTCTGAACCATCAGATTTACTTACACCACCAATTAAAGCATCTAGTTTTTTACGCTTTTCTTCCTGTTCTCGCTTTTCTTTTGCTATTCTATCTGCTTCTGCTTTAGCTTTCGCCTCGGCAATAGCCTTTGCCTTTGCTTCAGCTTCTTTTTGCTTTTTAATGGCTATTTCTTCTGCATTATCTTGAGTTAACACTTCTTCTTTTGCTTCAGTAGATTTTGTTGGTTCTGCTTTCGCAGACTCGGGTTGTGGTAGCTCTTCAATAACTTTGGGCTCAGATTTTACAGGCTTTTTAGGTTGAACATTGCCTCTACCAAAATCAGAGTTTCCAAAGTTTACGGCGACACCATATTCTTCAGGAGGATCCATGTAAGGAGGACCAACCACAAACAATAGTAATAGTAATATAACAGCAATTAATGCTGTTATTTTTGCAGAATTACGTTCGTGTTTGGTTTCAAAATATTTCATATGGATTACTCTACAATAGTCGTTCCTAAAAGTAAATCGGAATTCTAATTATTTGGTTTAACTGCTAATATCACTTTAAATTTATTCCTATTAGCAATATCCATCACCTTTACAACATTCTCTACAGGTACCGACTTTTCAGCACGCAGCACGATAGTTGGTTTTGCTTCTTGAGAAAGCGCCGCCAACAGCTCATTTTCCAGAACACTTACACCAACTCGTTTTTGATCGATATAATACGTTAAATCTTTTTTTATACTTACTGCAACCGACTTTTTATTTTCTGTTTTTCCACTGGCCTTTGGTAATAAAATATCTATGGCGTTTGTAGTTACCAACGTGGACGCAATCATAAAAAAGATTAATAACAAAAAGACAATATCCGTCATAGACGACATATTGAATTCCGGCGTTACCTTATTTCTTCCTCTAATATCCATATTACGTAGGTTCGTTTAAGTGATCTAAAAACTCTAAGGAGTTGGCTTCCATTTGATACACCACTTTATTGGTTCTTACCACCAGATGGTTATACGCTATGTAGCCAACAATACCTACAATTAAACCTGCAACTGTTGTTGTCATTGCCGTATACAAACCGCTGGCCAGAGTATCCATCTGTATGGTTCCACCTGCATTTGCGAGTTCAAAAATTGCTAAAATCATTCCGATTACGGTTCCTAAAAAACCAATCATAGGTGCCGCTCCAGAAATAGTTGCTAGTACACTTACATTTTTTTCTAACTTATAAATCTCTAAGCGTCCTGCATTTTCAATAGCAGTATTAATATCCGCCAAGGGCTTTCCTATCCTTGTAATACCTTTACCAATCAATCTTGAAACAGGCGAATTCACCTGCGCGCATAACATTTGAGCAGAATCAATCTTACCATTACTTACATGGTCTTTTATTTGATTCATAAAATTTGAATCCACCTTTGAAGCAGCCTTAATCGCAAATAAACGTTCAAAGTAAATATAGGTTGCAACAATGAGCAATAAAAACAAAATAGCGATGATTACTTGTCCAGCAACACCACCACTACTAATTAATTCTATGATTGAAAGTGTTTTTTCAACAGATTCCCCTTCTGTTAATTCTGTTCCCTCTTGGGTGTTTTGTAATAATGTATTCAACATATAATCTTAGATTAATTGCAACTGTATAACGTAGGTTTTGTTGCTAAAGTATAATATTTTAAGTTTTCAATTCTATTTACGTATCTGAAAGACAGAAAGATTAGCAAAACACTAATCTTTCAAATTTTATACCAATTTATGTGCTCAAAGTTAAAATAGGGTTCTAGTAACCATAAATGCCGCTGCACCAACTAAGAAACCAGCAAGTGCCAACCATGAAATTTTTCTTAAATACCAGAAAAAATCAATTTTTTCCATTCCCATGGCAACTACTCCAGCTGCAGAACCAATGATTAACATACTACCTCCAGTACCAGCAGAATAGGCAATAAAGTGCCATAGCTCATGATCTATGGGTTCTGAAAACATCCCTAAACTTGCTGCAACTAGCGGTACATTGTCTATGACCGCTGAACCAACTCCTAATAGTAGTACTACTAAATCAGAAACACCTCCTTCATGTAATTCAGTGCCTAATTGTGGCATAGTCTCTCTTAAAGTATCAGCAAATCCAAATAAAATCCCTAACGATTCTAAAGCTGCCACAGCCATTAAAATTCCTAGGAAGAATAAAATACTTGGCAATTCAATTTTTGAAAGCGATTGATGCACTGGGCTATGGTGGGCGTGAAGCTCACTTTCTTCGTTATCAAATTCTGTCATACTAAATTTAGAACTACTATATATTTCTGCAAAAGTAGCTACTACACCTAAGGACAACATCATGCCTACATAAGGAGGCAAATGGGTAATCACCTTAAATATTGGTACAAATATGATAGCGCCTAAACCTAGATATAACATTGTAGCACTAAATTTAGATTTTGTCTTTTCAGTATCTTCAACAATATTTAATTCCCCCTTAAATACTGGTAAAAAAGAGGCTATTAAAGAAGGTACTATCATACATAATAAAGAAGGAATAAATAAATATCCTATTAAATGACCCGTGGTAACTTTTTTTCCTATCCATAACATTGTTGTGGTTACATCCCCAATTGGAGACCAAGCGCCACCTGCATTGGCTGCAATAATAATTAAACCAGCATACCAAATACGAATATTTCTGTCTTTTACAATTTTTTGAAGTATTGATATTAGTACGATGGTTGCAGTAAGGTTATCAATTATAGCAGAAAGAATAAATGCTAAAACAGAAAATATCCAGAGTATTTTGGTCTTTTTTTTCGTTTTAATAAAGCCTTTTATAGTAGCGAATCCATCGAAGTAATCAATGATCTCAACTATAGTCATTGCACCTAAAAGAAACACTAATATTTCGGCGGTCTTACCCAAATGATGTAATAATGTTTCTTCCATTAAATGCATCTTATCCTCATGACCTAACGCGCCAAAATTTTCAAGCAATGCGTGTTTGCCAGAATCAAACCATTGTGGGAAGCTCTCCAGTCCTAAAGCGATTAAAGCCCAACAAATGGCCATCATGACCAGTGCAGGAATTAATTTATCAATTTTTATACTGTGCTCTAGGGTAATGGCTAAATAGCCCATAACAAATACTAGAATAATTGCTGCTTCCATAAATTATAGTTTATATCAATTGGTTAAGCGCAATTTCAAATGCTGTTGCGCTAATTTCAGTTTTAGACTTATTCTTATTATAGATATTTTCTAACGCCTTTTTTATTGTTTTCGATGTGTCATCAAATATGGCTTCATCTGTCATTTGTACTTTTCGTTCCATAAAATAGGCAAAAACACGAGCCATTCCACAATTTGAAATAAAATCAGGTATTAAACTCACTTTATAATCGGTGTGTTCCATAATTGGCCCGAAAAAAATTTCTTTGTCAGCAAAAGGCACATTCGCACCACATGAAACAACTTCCAACCCACTATCAATCATTTCATCTATTTGATGAATGGTAATCAATCGAGATGCCGCACATGGAGCAAACACTTCTGTTTGTAATCCCCAAATTCTTTTATTCATCTCTTCAAATGGTATCAAATTTTCCTCTGCTAAAGTATTACCCTTTTTAGCAAGAAAAAAATGACTTATGTCATCAAACGTAAAACCGTCTTCATTTATTAAGCCACCAACACTATCAATGATGCCAACAACCTTAGCTCCCATTTGCGACAAATAAAACGCTGCAGCTGCACCAACATTTCCAAAACCTTGCACTATGGCGCGTTTGTCTTTTATAGAACCGCCATAAATATCGTAATAATGTCTCGCAGCCTCTGCAACCCCAAAACCGGTTATCATATCCGCCACCTTGTACTTTTTCGACACATCTGGAGAATATATGGGGTTTTCAATCACCTTTATTACCCCTTGGCGCAATTGTCCTATTCTATTTATCTTATCGGCTTCCGTTGGCTTAAAAAATCCATTAAAAACACCCTCTTGCGGATGCCAAACACCGCTTTCCTCTGTTATAGGTATAACTTCGTGGGTTTCATCTACGTTTAAATCTCCACCAGTACCGTAATAGCTTTTCAACAATGGTGAAACCGCTTTGTACCAACGCTCTAAAACACCCTTTTTTCTAGGGTCTTTCGGATCAAAATTTATTCCTGATTTTGCTCCTCCTATTGGTGGACCAGAGACCGTAAATTTTATCTCCATAGTTTTAGCTAGAGATAAAACTTCATTTAAGTCTAATCCTTTTCGCATTCTGGTTCCTCCTCCTGCTGCACCGCCTCTTAAGGAATTTATAACTACCCAACCTTCGGCTTCAGTTTCAGAATCTTTCCAATTAAAAACTATTTCTGGGGCTTTTTGTTCAAATTTATCTAATAATTCTTTCATCTTTATTTAATTGATCCATTTTTAAACTTACACATATCAAAATCTTAAAAACAAGATGCGCAGCTAAAGTTGAGTCATGATGAAGTGATTTAAAATTATTATAGAAACAAATATAAAAAACTAAAATACCTTAAAAGATTAATTTTATATTAATTTAGGGCTGATAGATTTCTCCTGTAGAGTGATTTTTTGAAGCTCCTGTTACACTTTTTAAACAGTTTACCTCGTTACGAAGTTTTAGAATTCCCAAAAATGCAAAAATCAAGGCTTCTTTGAATTCTACGACCTCTTTTTCAGGGACTATAATGCGACTGTTACAATGATGCTTTAAACGACTTAAGAGATAGGCATTGTAAGCCCCACCACCAGTTAATAGAACTGAGCCACCTTTCTTTTTCTCAGTTTCTTTAGAAACTTGGATGGCAATATGTTCGCAAAAAGTGCACAGAATATCCTTAATTTCTAATTGAAAGCTATTAATTAATGGAAATATATAGGCTTTAACCCATTCCAAACCAAGTGATTTTGGATAGGGCTTATGATAAAAATCTAATTCATTAAGCTTAAGTAGCAAATCTTGATCAATATTACCTGATGAAGCAATCGAACCATTATCATCATAATCAAGACCTAACTGCATTGTGTAATAATTTAAAACAATGTTAACTGGACAAATATCATAAGCAATACGCTCACCATTGAAATCCAATGAAATATTGGCAAATCCTCCAAAATTCAAGCAAAAATCATAATCGGAAAACAATAACTTATCTCCAATTGGCACCAATGGAGCTCCTTGTCCCCCAAGTTTAACATCTTGTATCCTAAAATCGCACACCACTTTAAGCTCAAGTAATTTTGAAATAATTGGTTTATTACCTATTTGATAGGTAAGATTTTTTTCTGGCTTATGAAGCGCAGTATGACCGTGTGAGCATATAGCATCCAAATGAATAATATCATTGTTTTCAATAAATGTATTAATTGTTTTGGCTAAAAACCTGGTATATTCCTGATCCACCTTTTTCAAATCATCAGGACTTAATTCTACTAGACTTTTCAACTTTTCAATCCAAAAATTATCGTATGAAATTGTTTTTGATAGCAATATTTTAAATGTCCATTTGTGCTGAAAATGAAATTGGGTATAAACTAAATCAATCCCATCTAGAGAAGTACCAGACATGATACCAATAACATGATATTCGTTTTTTGCCATAGAGTGTAAATTTAATATTCTTCATTGAAAAATTCACACTAAAACGCTATATTTGTAAACTTTTTTTACCTAAAACACATTTTAATTACGAATTATGAATTTTAACCTTTCTGAAGAACATAAAATGATTCGTGACGCCGCTCGCGATTTTGCTCAAACCGAATTACTTCCAGGAGTTATTGAACGTGATGAAAAACAACAGTTTCCTGACGAACTTGTAAAAAAAATGGGGGAGCTTGGTTTTATGGGCATTATGGTTGACCCCAAATATGGAGGTAGCGGTATGGACACTATTTCTTATGTTCTCATCATGGAAGAGTTATCCAAAATTGACGCATCGGCGTCAGTTATTGTTTCTGTAAATAACTCATTGGTGTGTTATGGTATTGAAAAGTACGGTACAGAAGAACAAAAAGAAAAATATCTTACTAAATTGGCAACTGGCGAATTCGTTGGAGCTTTTTGTTTAAGTGAACCAGAAGCAGGAAGTGATGCGACTTCACAGCGAACAACAGCAATCGATAAAGGCGATCACTATATACTTAACGGTACAAAAAACTGGATTACAAACGGTGGTAGGTCCGATGTGTATTTGGTAATTGCACAGACAGATAGAGATAAAGGCTCTCATGGCATAAATGCTTTTATAGTTGAAAAGGATACAGAAGGATTTCATATTGGCCCAAAAGAAGATAAACTAGGAATCCGTGGAAGCGATACGCACACCCTACAATTTAATGATGTAAAAGTGCCGAAAGAAAACAGGATAGGAGCTAATGGTTCTGGATTCAGGTTTGCCATGAAAACCCTTTCTGGCGGGCGAATTGGTATTGCATCTCAGGCACTCGGTATAGCTCAAGGAGCATACGAATTAGCACTTAAATACTCAAAACAACGCAAAGCCTTTGGTACCGAGATTTGCAACCATCAAGCTATAGCCTTCAAGTTGGCAGATATGTACACTGAAATTGAAGCAGCTCGATTATTAGTTATGAAAGCTGCGGCTGATAAAGACGCTGGAAATAATTATGATAAATCGAGTGCTATGGCAAAACTCTATGCATCGAAAGTAGCTATGGAGCAAACTGTTGAAGCTGTACAAATTCACGGTGGTAATGGTTTTGTGAAGGAATACCATGTAGAGCGTCTAATGCGTGATGCGAAAATCACCCAGATTTATGAGGGCACTTCAGAGATTCAGAAGATCGTGATTTCTAGAAGTGTATTAAGGGATTAATTATTTGCACTTATCGTTTCAGAGTGAAATGTCCACGATCTACAGTACCATCCTCAAAAATGGCTTCATACCAATAATCGTTTTGTGGAGCAAAATTACCATTATATGTACCATCCCAACTATAATTATTTTGTTTATTTAAACGAGTTATTAGTTTACCGAATCTATCAAAAATCTTAATTTTAATTGTCTCTAATTCACTCTCAGGCAACCCAAGCACTCTCCACAAGTCATTAATTCCATCATTATTGGGTGTAAAAAAACTTGGGTATCCTAAAATATAGACATCTTCCTGCACTGTTGGTTCACATTGATTTATATCTCTAACATAAACTGTATGTTTTCCGGCAGGAACATTATCGAAACTATAAGTACTTTCCCCTTTAAAATATGTAGTGTCATCTATAGAAAACTCGTAGCTACTGCTTCCTTCGATTTCTATCTCTATAAGATGATTATTTTTGAATAATTTCTTAACCTCTATGCTGGTAAAGGAAGGTTGCTCTGCTTTACTAATTGTAAAATCTTCAGTATTCGAACATTCTAAACCATTCTCAAATTTATAAGCTATGTGTTGATACAACCCTGGTTCGCTCAAACTTAATGTCCTTTCTGTTGACATTAGATTTCCTGTTGTTGTATTTATCCATTCATACCTATTATTCGAAACATCTCCTGATAATACAATAGGTTGGTTTTTACAAATAAGATACTCATCTTCAATATCAATCTTTGGTGAAGAATTTACAATTAGCCTAATTGAAGATATTCCACTACAAGACAAATTTGTTTCTTGTGCTCTAACCCAAATAGTAGTAGATTCTGAAGTAAAAAACCGTTTTCTTATTTCATTCAATTCTGTAAAAGCATCATCCAAAGTTGGATAATATTTTAAGCTTGTAGATTGAGCCAAATTAACTTCAGTTATAATATCATCCTTTTTAAAACCTAAAGCAAAAACGCCAAAGCCGTCATCTGGATCTAAATCTGAACTGTCACAGGCATACACTTCTGTAATATTTCCCAAATCGACAAAAACTGCTGATATAAAAAATGAAGTAACTTCAAAACAGCCATTTTTATTTGTAACCCTAACAAATACCTCTTGATTCATTACAGTATTAGTGTAATTTTCAGGGTTTAAAATTGGTTGAACGTTCAACTCTGCATCTACCCTATTCTCAAAAAATACTAATTCTTCATCAAACAAAGGGTCTGTAATTTTCTCTCTAATAGTGTATAAGTTAAATAATGAAATACCATCTGTATCAACATCACATTGCACTAATTCTTGATTTTCAATCAAGTTAGGTAATCCATATATCTTAATATCTTTAGCAACTGTTATTGGACAATTGTTAACAGTAACTGTGGCTTGTACTTTATAGTTTCCTGGCGCTGAGTAAATATGTTGAGGATTGGTAAGGTTTGAAATATTTCCATCTCCAAAATCCCATACTGCTTCCGTAATTTCTCCATAGGTATCAACTTCCATAGAAATAGGTTGTCCCAAACACCCACTTTCTACTATTATCCTAGTTCTAAAATAAGACTGTATAAATGTTGGAAGTCCAAGCCTAGATTCTCCACTAATTAAATCTATAGAATTATGCACATAATTGGCACGAACACCTAAAACATTAGGATTGTTTAATTGTCCAAGAGATGACGTTCCTGCATTCTCGCTTACAGGTAAAGCCCTGTAAATTTTTCCATTCTTAGCAAGTTGAAGACCACCTGCCGTTAGTTCACTAACTTCCTCATGCAAAGAAACTGAATACTCTTGAGGATTGAGAATAGAAAAATCGTATTGATATAGTAAATTCTTTTTCTCTTCAAGTTCTTCAAAACTTCCATTGCTTCCATTAACCATTCCTTGTCTCGTTAATGTGGCATATAAATATTTTGAATCATTTGAAAACTCGACACCATAGGCAGAAACCACTTCAAAAAAAGTAAATGATGTTAATAGATTTCTCTTATTACTAACCAATCCAAATTTCGAATCGAAATCAAAAACCATTAGATGATCTGATAAAGATTGTGGCCTATAGTTAGCACAAGCAATCTTTTGTCCATCAGGTGAAAACTTCATTTGGCCAATTTGCAAGCCATTATAAGAAAGACCATTAGTTATGACTGGGCTGTCAATATTTCCGTTTTCATCTATTTTATAAGCGTAAAAAGAAGTAAAATCATCATTCTCATTTTTTTTTGTAGTCATCAACCAAATAGATTTTCCATCAGCATGATGTACGGCCGAAATTTTTCCTAGCCCAAGTCTATTTAGTACGGTTTCGTTTTTTAGAGTTACTTCTCCTAAACCTCCATCCCTATTCATATCAACTAAGGAATATCTTAATCCATTAGTAGATGTAATTGTAAATATATAATACAATCCAGCTTTATTAGTTATAGGAATAATTATTGTGTTAAGTAAAATAGGCGGTCCTGTAATTATTGACCCACCGACACCAAGAGTTCCTGAAAGCACTCCATTAATCATTATAGCATGGTTACGATTCCATACATTTGTACCATTTGTATAAAATAATAGATTACCATTCTTATCTGAAATTGTTGCGCAGGCATTTGAAGCTATCGTTTCGCCATCTATCAGCACTTGAGGATCATTTTGAAGATGAAAAAGTAGTCCTGATTTCTCTCCAAAATACCAATTATTACTTTCATTTTGTCCTTTTATACAAGGAATCCAAAATATCAAAAAAAATAAAAAAAGAATTATAGAAAAGTATTGGAGAAATACCTTTCTTTTCAAAAATAAAAACTTACAAATGTAGATATGTGTCAATGGATTTTTCATAGCAAAAATCCACTAAACTACACGTAAAGTTAATAAATTAAGAGACAACAAAAAATCCCTTCACTATTTCTAATGAAGGGATTCAAAAAAGGCGGCGACCTACTCTTCCACGAAGTGCAGTACCATCGGCGCTAACGGGCTTAACTTCTCTGTTCGGAATGGTAAGAGGTGAGCCCCGTCGCTATAACCACCTTAAATTTTGAGTAATTAGACTTTAGATGATAGTAATTAGACTTATTCGTTCTAACTACTAATGACTAATATCTAAATACTGTCACGCTTGCGGCGTGACCAATATCTTAACATATTGAAAAAGTCTACATGAACTGTTTTGATAGAAAAAAAGACTGCCGTCCCCTTCCTTAAGAAGGGGAGGCGCAATAAGCCTATGGGTTATTAGTACTACTCGGCTATGACGTTACCGCCCTTGCACCTGTAGCCTATCAACGTGGTCATCTCCCACGACCCTTTAAAGAAATCTCATCTTGTGGTGGGTTTCGCGCTTATATGCTTTCAGCGCTTATCCCTTCCCAACGTAGCTACCCAGCAGTGCTCCTGGCGGAACAACTGGTACACCAGAGGTTGGTCCAACTCGGTCCTCTCGTACTAGAGTCAGATCCACTCAAATTTCTAACGCCCACTGTAGATAGAGACCGAACTGTCTCACGACGTTCTGAACCCAGCTCGCGTGCCACT
>NZ_SIRT01000011.1 GCF_004310325.1 Hyunsoonleella flava | reverse complement strand
CTAATACGCACGATAGCTCTTTTTAGCTAGTTAGGGATATAAGTTCACTCTGTCCTTTTTAAATGTAATAACAATTAATAGTATTTGCTAATCTAAAGGTTAGGGATTGAGCGATTGTTGGAGCTCCTCGCAGAGAGCGACTCGTGAAAGCCCGACCACGCCCTAAAGCGTGGTAACGCCCAAAACACACAAAACATCGGTGTGTTACTTCCAAAAATTCTAATGTTAACTTACCGTAAACTTTCCTTAAAAAAAACCTGTTTTAGGTAACATTACCCTAACGCTTTTATTACAGTTCTTTAATCGTGAGATAACACAATCTTTACAATACGGTAGTTTCTTTGCGGCAAGAAATTATAATGAAATAATGAGACAAATTTTACTATTATTACTACTCTTTACATCTGTTGCCTTTAATGCGCAAACCGGTGCTGTTAAAGGAAAATTAACGGATAAAGAATATAATAATGAGCCTTTGGCGTTTGCAAACGTTTTAATAAAAGGCACTACAAAAGGTACAACTTCTGATTTTGATGGCTTATATGAATTCACTGGTTTAGATGCAGGCACATACACTCTAGTATTTAGCTTCGTGGGTTATGAAACCCAAGAAATTGCAGTGACTGTAATAGCGGGAGAAACCGTTACGCTTAATGTAGAAATGGGAGCTAGTGCTGCTTCGCTAGATGAGGTGGTTATTACAACTACCACCAAACGAGAAAGCGAAGAGGCTTTGTTATTGGAACAAAAGAAAGCAGTTGTAATGAAACAAAGTATTGGTGCACAAGAGCTTTCAAGAAAAGGTGTTAGTGATGCGGCAGGTGCTGTTACTAAAATATCTGGTATATCAAAGCAAGAAGGTGGTGGCAATGTTTACGTTCGTGGTCTTGGGGACCGTTATTTGAATACAACTTATAATGGCCTTACGCTTCCTGCTAATGATATTGAAAAGAAGAATATGGACCTTAATTTGTTTTCTTCTGACGTTATTCAAAACGTAGGTGTGAGCAAAACCTATGCAGCCAATTTTTATGGAGATTTTGCCGCTGGAAATGTAGATATCGTTTCTAAAGAACATACTGGGAATTTTTTCATCGATGCCAGTTTAGGCTCAAATTTTAACACCAATGCTATTGGAAAAAGCTTTATAAAGAGTGAAGGCACAGGTTATTTTGGGTTTTATAATAGATACCGCAACAACCCTTATGCTGTTATTTTATCTCATGGTGTAGACCCTCAAAATATTGATAGTCCTGTAGGTATAGAAGGTAGTATTTCTGGTGGAAATTCTTGGGATATTGGAGAGGAATCTCGATTAAGTGTTTTTGCAACTGCTTCTTTTGGTAGCAATTTTGAATACAGAAGAGGGCAGTTTGCTAACGTTACTGCTGCTGCAAACCAAATTTTTCAAGATGCCGAAGAGTATGAGTTTTCGCGTAATACTACTGCAATGGCAAATATTGTTTACCGTATTAACAGTGATCATAAAATAAAATTCAACTCCTTATTTATTAACGACGCTACTGATGAGGTGGGACGTTTTGGAATTGACGGACGCGGTTATAACCGTAATACTATTGCCGATAATGACGATTTTGGGTTCTTTACACAGAATGTTCAGTTTGAACAGGACATGATTTTTGTAAATCAAATCATAGGAACCAGCACTTTAAGTGACAAATTAAATCTAGATTATGGCTTAGGTTATAATAATGTGCTTGCACGTCAACCAGATCGTAAGCGTATCGCTTTAGAACGTTTTGAAAACGCCATTGATAATGATCCAACTACCAATGCTATTTTCTTCAGAAATGTTGAGTTTGACAACCAACGTTATTTTCAGAATATTGAGGATAGCGAATTTAACACACGTGTGAATTTAAGCTATGAGAAATCCGAAAATTTAAAGCTGAATTTTGGTTATAACGGACGTATTAAAGAACGTACTTTTGATAATCAACGTTATGGTTATGATATCATCAATCCATTTACTGAAATTGAAGATGTAAATAATTTTGACGCCTTCTTCACAAGGGAAAATCAAGGAGTTTTATACAATACAAGCGTATTCCGCCCATTAGATCCAGCAAATGGTTTAGGGAAAGAAAACTTACCAGGACAATTAGAAAACACCTATTCGGGCAATTTAGATGTACATGCATTATATGCTGATGCTGTTTACAAAGCGGGAGAAAAATGGACCTTTGTACCTGGGTTACGCATTGAACGATTTAACCAAGAAATTACTTATGATGTAATTAACCTTTCATTTAATAATCCAGGTAGCAACAAAGCCAGCGAAACGTTTTTCTTGCCCAGTTTAAACATAAAATACGCTTTAAACGAAGATCAAAACATACGCTTTTCTGCAAGTAGAACAGTGTCTAACCCAGAGTTTAAAGAGGTTGCGCCTTTTGTATATGAGAACGTAACAGATCGTATTGGTGGTAATCCAGATCTTTTAAATGACCCTGCGTTTTCTACGATTATAAACTTAGATTTAAAGTATGAATGGTTTATTAATAAGGGTGAAATATTATCCATCGGTGTTTTTAACAAAACCATTAACGACCCTGTAAACCTTGTTTCAGCAAACGATGCTACAGGTACACAACGTTTCTTTAGAACTGGAGATCGAGCAGATGTTTTCGGAATTGAATTTGAAGCGAGAAAAGGTCTTATCAAAAATGAAGATGAAGAGAATATTTTGTCTGCAGGGATGAATATTACCTACACCTCAACAACGCAAGACTTAAAAACTGTTTCTGGAACGTTCAATACAAACTTTAATAGAGATTCTGATGAGCTTCAAGGCGCTTCACCAGTGCTTATTAATGCTGATGTAAGTTACAGCCCAACATTTGGTGAATATAAGCCTGTTGCCAACCTGGTATTTTCATATTTCTCAGATCGTATTGATGCTTTAGGGTCTGGTCAATTAGGAAACATCATTGAAAAAGGTGTACCAACATTAGATTTCGTATGGAAAAATACAATCAACAAGAACTTTGAGATTAACGCAAGTATTAAAAATTTACTAAACCCTACAATAGAGCGCGTTCGTGAGAATGTGTCTTTTGACCCAACACTAGCAAACGACTTAGGTGTAAATGCCGACCTTTCTGAGTTTGCACTATCTAGTTATAAAAGGGGCGTAAATGCTAGTCTTCAAATAAAATACAAATTTTAATTACAATCAAAACAAACGAACATAAAATCAATTTACAGAAAATGAAAGCAAACAAATTTCTTTTAGGCCTATTTACAATTGCCGCACTTACCATTGTTGGTTGTGCAGCAGATGACACTGCCGATGTAATTATTAACCTTGGGGACTCTGGAGGATCGGACCCATCTGGCACCGTAATAGGAGGCACATTAAGCGAAGATCTCACGTTAACTACCGGAACAGAATATAGCCTTACAAGCGCACTTATAGTGCCTTCAGGAAGAACACTAACCATTGAGCCAGGAGTAGTAGTGAAAGCTACTACCGGATCTGATGTTTACGTAGCCGTACAGCAAGGTGGTACTATAATGGCAGAAGGTACATCTTCAAACCCAATTGTGTTTACATCAAACTCTGCGACACCTAACCCTGGGGATTGGGGAGGACTTATCATATTAGGGCGTGCACCAATAAATTCTGTGGTAGGTGGAGATGCCACTTCTACATCTGAAATTGGAGGATTACCTTACGGCGGAAGTGCTGTTGATGACAACTCTGGAATTATAAGATATGTAAGGATTGAGTATTCTGGTGGTGCTGCAGATGCTGCATCAGAGAATAACGGATTCTCATTTTATGCCGTAGGTAACGGTACAACTATTGATTTTATACAAGCGTTTGAAGGTGCTGATGATGGTGTGGAATTTTTTGGAGGAACAGTTAATGCGTCCCATATATCTGTGGTTGGAGCGCAAGATGACTCTGTAGATTGGACAGAAGGATTTACTGGCACACTTACAGACGTGTATATAGAACACAGACAATCTCATGATAAAGGTATTGAAGGCGATGGTTTCAATACAGATATAGGAAACAACTCAAATCCTGTATTTTGGAGTACTCCTACTATAAATAACTTAACCATTAATGGATTGGGTTCAAGTAATGGCAATGAAGCCATCCGTTTAAGAGCAGGAACTCGTGCAATGTTTAACAACGTAATGATTGAAGGCTTTGAAGAAGGTTACGATTTAGATGACGAAGAAACAGGAATCGGTGTACTGGCTAATGAAACCAGTGTAACCAATATCACTTTTGATGATGTAGTACTTACTTTAAAGAATGACACAAACGGTGCCTTTGACGCGGACTCTTTCTTTACGGGTGTTGGTAATGGCACAGGAGCTGATTACAACTCTTGGAACTCTGGTTGGACAAGAAACTAAACTCAAAAAAACCTTTAAATAAAAAAGCATTCTGAAAATACAGAATGCTTTTTTGTACTTAAGTATTTCCCTAAAACTACAGGGACGCTACATTATTTTCGTAATTGACTTCTTTTTTAACTCCGTCAATCCAATAAATCCATTTGCCGACTTTTTTTCCATTGTCATAATTTGCAGAAACCGTTTTCTTGCCTTCTTCATCAAACCTTAACCAAGCACCATGAAGCTTACCATCTGCTGTGTAAGACCCCGTTTGGCTTACAACACCATTGTCATGATAATAAACAACATCAATTAAATTTGTGTCTTCATTAAGTTTTAATTCTCTCTTTTGTTCTTGAGCAAAAGATACCGCAGTAATTAAAAAGGCAAAAATGAATAATAACTTCTTCATAATTATGGGGATTTTAACATTGTATTACAAAGTTAAATAATAGCTAACATTTACGCAACTTTTACATAACATTAAATTAACATTAAAATTACAAGCATCTAAAAAACATTACTTTACAAATAAATATTTTACATTGAAACATTAATAATTACTTAATATAGAGATGACGTTAAGATTACCTATATCGCCTACTTTTGAAGTGTCTTGAGACAAATAAATTAGTATTTCATATAACTATTAGTTTTTGTCGACTACATTATCATGATTTCTAATGAGACTGCTTTTGGCCAAAGCAGTCTTTTTTTGTTAAATAATTTAACAATTAGGAAACATTGAACTCATTTAATATTAGGTTATTTGCATTCGACAAAAACTAATATTAATAATGAAACTTAAACTTTTCATAGTGCTTTGTTTTAGCACTGTTCTCTCTATTACATCTCAAGAAATAAGTGATGCATCATTTGGAAAAGGCCTACTAAATTTTACAACTAAAGACAGTACCTTTAGTATCAAATTCGCACCTCGCTTTCAAATGCGCTATTCATCCTCATGGGATCATGATGGCGACAAATACGGCGCTCCAGAACACAACTTTATTATTCGTCGTGCGCGATTAAAGTTTGATGGTTTTGCCTATAGTCCTAAATTAAGGTATAAGATAGAGCTTGGACTTTCCAACAGGGATTTATCTGGCGGAAATCAATTTAACCGCAATACGCCGCGTTATATTCTTGATGCTGTTTTAATGTGGCATTTTGCTAAAAACTGGGAACTTTGGGCAGGACAAACTAAATTACCAGGTAATGTGGAACGTGTGGTATCTTCTGGAGATCTTCAGCTTGTTGACCGTTCTTTGCTTAATAGCCGTTTTACGCTAGACCGCGATATAGGCCTTCAATTACGCCACAAATTTTATTTAGGCAATAATTTTTTAATACGTGAAAAAGTATCACTTTCTCAAGGTGAAGGACGAAATATTACCGAAGGCAATGAGGGCGGTTTACAATATACTGGACGTTTAGAATTACTGCCTTTTGGAGCGTTTAAGTCTAAGGGTGACTATACAGGGTCTGATCTAAAAAGAGAGGAAAAACCAAAGTTATCGCTAACATTTACCTATAATTTTAATGAAGATGCCGTTAGGGAAAGAGGTTTTGCTGGTGATTATATGTTTACAACTGATGATGAGTCTAAGGATGGACCTTTACACGAAACAGATCAAACTACAATTTTTGTCGATGCTATGTTTAAATATAATGGGTTTTCATTTATGGGGGAATATGCTAAACGTACTGCAGATGCTCCCGTCGCTCTTGAAGAAGATGGTATTACACCAACAGGAGATATCGTGTTAACAGGTAACGCTTTAAACCTGCAAGCGGGGTATTTATTTAACAGTAATTATGAGATTGCAGCTAGATATACAACTTTAGAGTATGAAGCTGTTACCAATGCGCTTCCTGTGAAACAATATACACTTGGCTTCAATAAATTTGTACATGGGCACAAATTAAAAGTACAAAGTGATATCAGCTATACGTCGGTTGATGGAAATGATGATAACATTACGTTTAGGTTAGGATTTGATTTCCACTTTTAAAATATAACATTCGCATAACATATTAATCAACAATAGTCATGATATTTGCAAACATTTTACAATCAAACCCTATGGACAACATTTATTTGTACATGATTATAGCCTTAGCCATTTTAGCAATAGCTGATTTGGTGGTTGGTGTTAGCAACGATGCCGTAAACTTTTTAAATTCCGCCATTGGATCTAAAGCAATTTCTTTTAGAACTATAATGATTGTTGCCAGTTTAGGTGTAGCAGTTGGCGCTGTATTTTCTAGTGGTATGATGGAAGTAGCCAGAAAAGGCATTTTCAATCCTGGTGAATTTATGTTCAATGAAATCATGATTATTTTCATGGCCGTAATGATTACGGATATACTTTTACTGGACTTTTTCAATTCAGTAGGTATGCCAACATCAACTACTGTTTCTATTGTTTTTGAATTACTTGGTGCAGCCGTAGCCATGGCATTGATTAAAATTGGACATGATGGAGGGGATTTCTCTGATGCTATAAATTACATTAATACTTCTAAAGCTTCACAAATTATTTTTGGGATTCTGCTTTCTGTCGTCGTCGCTTTTTCGATAGGAGCGATTGTGCAGTGGTTTTCCAGACTCTTGTTATCATATAATTTCGAGAAAAAGGGAGCTTGGGTTGGTGCTATTTTTGGAGGTGTTGCACTTACCGCCATCACATACTTTATATTTATGAAAGGACTGAAGGGTACGTCTTATGCCAAGGAGTCTTTTGAAATATTAGGTGGAGGTACTATGAAGGACTTTTTAGAAGCACAAGTACTACCTATTGTATTGGTTAGTTCTGTATTTTGGTCTATCCTTTCTTATGTATTGATTGCTTTTGCTAAAACAAACATCTATAAACTTATTATTGTAGTAGGTACTTTTGCGCTTGCCTTAGCTTTTGCAGGAAACGATTTGGTAAACTTTATTGGTGTTCCTGTTGCTGCTTATAACGCATTTCTAGAGTGGACTGCTTCAGGTACTGCTGCAGCTGCTTTTCCTATGGATGTTTTAGCCTCAAAAGTTCCAACCAATAACTGGTTGCTGTTTGGTGCCGGTATGGTAATGGTTTTAACCCTATGGTTTTCTACTAAAGCGAAAGGTGTAGTAAAAACATCTTTAGATTTATCTAGCCAAGGTGAAACCAAAGAACGTTTTCAACCCAACGCATTATCTAGAGGATTTGTGAGATTCGCTATGTTGATGTCCCAAATGACTGAATATATACTTCCCGAGTCATGGCAGGCTAAAATTGATAAACAATTTGAAACCCCAGTTATTACCGTTTCTAAAAGCAAAAGACTAGAATTACCTGCATTTGATTTAGTAAGAGCCGCAGTAAATTTAATGGTTGCTGCTGTTTTAATTTCGATTGCTACCTCTTATAAATTACCGCTTTCTACCACCTATGTAACGTTTATGGTTGCTATGGGTACATCCTTGGCAGACAGAGCATGGGGAGCAGAAAGTGCTGTATACAGAGTAGCAGGCGTTATAAATGTTATTGGCGGATGGTTTTTTACAGCCCTTAGCGCATTTTCCGCAGCTGCTTTGGTAGCCTATTTATTAAGCCTAAACTTAAAGGTAATGTTCCCTATTTTATTGGTAGTAGCTTTTGCATTACTTATAAGAAGTACCATTGTTCACAATAAAAAATCGAAAGAGGTTAGAGCTGAGGATAGCTTAATAAAAGCTGAAAGTAGTTCTGTTCAAGGGGTTATCCATGAAAGTGCTGGAAACATAGCAAATGTTGTAAAACGTGGCAACAAAATTTATACTAATGCTATTGTTGGTCTCGCAAAACAAGATTTATCATCGCTTAAAAAGAATCAAAAACAAGTTGACAAATTATCTTTTGAAGTAGACGAGCTACGTAACAACATTTTTTATTTTATTAAGAATTTAGATGAATCAAGTGTTGGCGCAAGTAGTTTTTATATAAATATCCTTGGGTATTTACAGGACATGGCCCAATCTTTAGAATACATTTCAAAGGTAAGCTACAAACACATTAACAACAATCATAAAAAACTAAAATTCAATCAAATTAAAGAATTAAAAGAGGTTGATGATTGTTTAGAAAATTTATTTGGTGATATTCGAGAAGCGTTTGTATCTAGAGATTTTGATGCCATAGGAAACATTCTGCACAGAAAAGAATCAGTATTAAATCTTTTATCTGAAAAAATCCAAAAACAAGTAGAGCGCACAAGGAGCGAGGAGTCTAGTCCAAAAAATACAACGTTGTATTTTGGCGTGCTATTAGAAACAAAAGATTTATTAACCGCTACTATGAATCTGATGGAAGAATACGATAACGCACACGACAGTTCGGTAGAACCTGCAACAATCTCTGAATCCACAACAAACACTGAAGAAGGAGAATAAATAAATTATAAAAAAAGGCTGGTTTAAACCAGCCTTTTTTTATAAACACTATAGTCTAGAACTCCTTTTTACCAAATTCACTATCAATAAACTTAGACTTATTTTTGCCTTGTTTAAAGGTGTAGGAGAGATTTAAAATAATCATATCCACTTCGTAAATATAATTGGTGGTCGTAAAAAATTCATTAGCTCTCCTCGTTGTAATGCGCTGTTCGTTAGTGTCCAATAATCCCATATCGATATTCTGCCATTGCAGGGTCGCGGTAAGTCTATCGTTCATAAACGATTTTTGAAACGTTAGATTTGGTGAGTAGAAACGGGAATCTTCCCCTTGAGCAGTATTTCTATCAGATAAATAATTAAACGTGAATTGCAATGAAGCGTTATCCCAAAAACGCCATGTGGAATTAACGTTTACTGAATATATGGTTGCATCGTTGTCAATTACTCTGTTATCAAAACTTCCTTCAATACTGTAATTATAAATATTAGCACCAATAAAATTACTCCAGTTTTTAGTTGGTTTAAGTTCTGCTCCAACCTCAAGACCTATAGCTTTTGCAGTACCAACATTAGAATAGATTCTATTTAAAATAGTATCGTTATACACCGTATTCACCCGGTTTACTACGTTTTTTACATTTCTGAAATATCCTGTTGCAAAAATGGAGTTACCCCCTTTAAGCTCCTTTGTAACACCTAACTCTACCAAATCGATAAACTCTGGTCTCAAATTTTTATCACCTTGTTCTAAAGTTTCAGAGTGCTCACGTTCTGCAAACGGATTCATTTTAAAAGTGGAGTTGCGTTCTACGCGTTTACTATATGCCGCTTTAATATTGGTTTTCTCATTGACTTCATATTGAAGAGATGCCGAAGGATACAATCTTACAAAATCATACAACAATGTTTCGTCAACTGTGTTGGTTTTATCTTTTAATCTAAATTTTCTATCCATGACTTCAAGACGCGAACCAGCAGCATAATCCCATTTCCCTTTTTTGCCTGATAATTGCACATATCCAGAATGGATTGTTCTTTCCAAGTCCACTTCACTAGAAAACTCAGGAACGAGCTCAAAATCATCATCAAAATCTGTACGTCTTTCATAGATAAAATCTCCCGTATGCGTTAAGTCTCTATATTGATAACCTGTTTCCAATACACCAAAATCAAAAGGTCTGAATTTATAATCCAATTGAAAACGCACGCCATGTAATGGGTTGTCATTCGTATTAAATTCATCCTGAAATAAGATACTTCTATCTGGTTCTCCTAAATTTTGATTTACGGTTGGTCCTCCCAAAAGGGTATATTCATATAAGAAAGATGCCGATAATTCCGAGGTATTTTCAAAAAGATGTGTCCAATCCAAACTTCCTAGAACGAAATCACCTCTACGCTCTCTTAAATTATGATTAAAATATTGAAAGGTATAATCCCTATTATTGCTATCGGCTGGCGTTACGGAATGATTGTCAAAATACACAATATCCGCCAAACGTGCTTTACTGCGTTTTCCTGCAAAAAACCCAAACGAATAAGTGTCGGATGCGCTCGGTGTGAAATCGACTGTAAAACGTCCGCTGTAATTAGTTTCGTCAAAACTGCGCTCTCCAGTTGATGGAAACTGTGTTTTAGTATTGTTGATAATAGTAAACACATCGCCTTCTCTGCGCCCTCCCAAGTCATTTCTCTGGTAATTTGCCCCTAAAGAAATGTTCCATTTATCAGTTCTTACATTATAGGTAGCATCTATACCATGACGTTTATGGGATACATCATTTCCATAGGTTTCAATGGAAGGCAAACCTGCTTTGATGTTTATCTGACCAAAAGCACCATTTGCGGCACCTTTATTCGTTAAAATATTGATAATTCCCGCTTTTCCTTCGGGGTCGTATTTAGCAGATGGCGCTGTAATCACCTCCACTTTTTGAATAGCATTTGCTGGTAATTGCGCCATTAGGTTACTTGCATTACCTTGAATAGGCTTACCGTTTAGCAACACCACAAAACCAGTACTTCCACGAACACTAATTTCACCTTGGCTATCCATACTCACAGACGGCAAATTCCTAATCACATCAATCCCAGATCCGCCTTGAGCACTTTTAAATTTTGAAGCTTCAAATACCTGTCGGTCAATTTTATTTACTACGGTATTACGTTCCGCTTGTACCACAACTTCATTTAACTGCGTACCTAAAACCAACCGAATAGCACCTAAATCAATACTCTGCCCCTTCTTCAAGACCTTTATACTATCTATTTTTTGTATTTCATAACCTAAGAATGAAGCTTCGAGATAATAGGTCCCTTTTTTAATAGCGTCAATTTTAAACACCCCTTTTTCATCAGAAACAACACCAGTTACCAAGCTTCCATCGTTTACATCATACAAAGCAGCAGTTGCATATTCCAGTGGCTCATTTTGTTCATCAACTATAACACCTTGTATTTGAGAAAACCCATTATAAGAAAGGATTAAACACCATATAAACAACGAAATATATTTGAATTTTATAGACATGAATTAATTTCTTTTATTTCACTGCAAATCTAAACAAACTAAGGTGTTGTTCATTACAATATGTTTAAAATTACTTTATCATTTAGTTTATTGCTGCTTAAAAACTTGAGCAGATGAACTGATAGGTTTTTTTTAATAAAAAAAAGTATTTCAACGTCCAAATTCACACTTTCATCGTAATTATAGCAAACCTAAAGTTATTATTATGAAAAAAATTTCAATCACGCTTTTAATAGCGGTCGTTACATTCTCATGTGTTTCAAAGAAAAAGTATTTAGCACTTCAACATGAAAACGGTGAAATTAAAAGTGAACTACAAAAAACTAAAGTAGCCAAAGAAGATTTAGAAGCTAAGTTTGATAAAATTCAAGCTAGAGTTGATGCTTACAACTCTAAAATAGCAACACTAAAGCAAGAAAACGATGTAAAACTTGATGTTGTTGGAAATGTTGCTGTAATTTCTAATGACACCAAAGCAAAAATGCGTGAAACACTTAAAAATGTAGATGCAGAAAAGCTGGCTAATGCGAAAACACTTAAGGATTCTATGAATTTAGCTGTTGCCTACAATCTTGAAAAAACGATTAGTGAAAGCAACATGGATGAAGATGACGATTTTGCTGTAAACATCAATGAAACTGTTGTGATGATTTCTATAGCCGACAATATGCTATTTAATACTGGAAGCTATAGATTGAGTTCTAAAGCCGACAATGTATTGAAGAAATTAGCTGACGTGATCAATTCTGAACCTAGTTTAGACGTTATGGTTGAAGGGCATACCGATGCCAGAACCATCAACACAGAGTTTCTTGCCGATAATTGGGATTTAAGTGTGATGAGAGCCACTTCTGTAGTAAGAAAACTTCAAGAAAAATATAGTGTTGCTCCTAAAAAATTGATTGCAGCTGGTAGAAGTAGTTACCAACCTGTTGCGGCTAATGATTCTAGAGAAAACAGAGCAAAAAACAGACGTACAAGAATTATCATTCTTCCAAACATAGATAAATTCTTTGCTTTGATGTCTGAAAACGATAATACTGTTGCTGAAAACAACATATTAGATTAATTAATCCTTTTTAATCAAAAATTAGAAAAGCATCACGCCCTTACGTGATGCTTTTTTAATTTTCTCCATTCTCTTCTAACAGAGAATCATATTTGCCGTACAACAGTTCAGCCACGTCAATTAGCTTTTTTATCATGTCGTTTACATTGGTGTAATCGTTAAAAAGTGATGATGCCATTTCTGAGGTTATCAGGTCTTTTCTAATCAATTTATCTATGGCTTTGTTACTGTGCCTTATATTCGCTTTGGCATCTTTCTTTAGCTCTTTTAATTTTAGTGCATATTTTTCTGAATCTTCTTCGGTTCTAAATAAATGAATCACCCTTAGCACTTTGGCTAATTTTAACCTAAAGGCATCATATTCCTTTTTCAGATATTCGTTATCAGAATTTAAAACAAAGCTTACATTTTTATTCAACTCTCTGGCATCCCTAATTATTTCAACCATTTTTCGGTTGGCAATTTGGATGGAAGCAATCGTTTTTATTTGTTTATTATTTAGGCTTAAAGTGCTTTGAGCATTTGAGGCATATCTTATAATTTCCCCATAGATCATCTTTACTTTAGAATAATACAAATCCGTAATATCTGTGTTCAAGTCTTCTGTTGACTTCTTTATGACATGTTTAAGTTTTGCATCGGATTTCACGTCGCCTCTATGTACGTTCAATGCATGGGAAACTATTTTGAATATACTTTTCTTAAACAAAAAACGAGATTCTTTCAAAAGGGCAACAATCACAGTACTAGGAAACTTCAATACCGCTGGATTTAGGAATTTGGGTTCGTGAATATCCTTATCGGCTTCTTTTGTAAACAGTCGCATCAAGAAGCGTTCTAAAACTCTAATAAATGGCAGTATTAAAATAACACCTAAAACATTAAATATGGTATGGAATAGTGCTAATTTTAAAGTATAATTTGAGGATGCGATATTGAGAACGCCAGACAAGGTATTTACCAATTTTGCCAAAGGAAATATTAAGGATATGGCTACTAAACCTGTTAGAATATTAAAAATAAAATGTGCAATAGCCAATCTTTTGCCTGCACTATTAGCACCTAAAGCACCTAAAACTGCTGTAATGGTGGTTCCAATATTAGCACCAATAGCAAGAGCCAATGCATTCTCATACTCAATCTGTCCTGCAGACAATGCTGTTAGTATAAGTGCCAATGTGGCGCTGCTGGATTGCAATACGGTTGTGATGATAATTCCAAGCCCTGTGTATAAGAGAACACCTAAATATCCTGAAACCGCATATTGTGATAAGTCTATATATCCCTTAAAAACATCAAATCCTTCTTTCATGTAGTGAATCCCTAGAAAGAAAAAACCCAATCCTGCCAATACGTTACCTAGAGCTTTTAGGGCGACTTTCTTTTGAAAAGAAAAAATAATTCCAAAAACAAGCATAGGCATTGCCAGAGCTGATATTTTAATCTTAAGCCCTAAACCTGCCACTAACCAAGCAGTAGCCGTTGTACCTATATTGGAGCCAAAAATTAATCCCAAACCTCCTGAAAGTGAAATTAATCCTGCACTGATAAACGATATGGTAATTACAGAGACTAAAGAGCTCGATTGCATCAGTGCTGTAAAAAATGCACCCACAGAAATACTTTTGTATAGTTTATCCGTAGCCTTTTTTAAAATATGCTGTAAAGGCCCTTTAGCAAAAACTTTAAAACCTTCTTCAAGCATTATCATACCAAAAAGTAGAATAGCAATGCCAGCAGAAATTGTCTTAAAATTTGGGTTTAAAAAAAGTAATATACCAAGAACTAATAAAAGTATTAAGAAGAGTATCTTTTTTATCATTTTGCCCTAATAAAAATCAACTAATTGCCCTACAATATATGGTATTTGAAATAAACGGATTACTTGATAAAACGTGTGAATAAAAAAAGCATCACTTAATGGAGTGATACTTTCTAATTTTATCTAAGTTTTCAACCTATTTTTCTTCAATCAGATGCGCACCAATTTGGTCTAGTTCGTCATGCGATTTTCTTTTTGCTTCGAATTTATCAATATCCACAACATAAGTCTTTGAAATAGTGTCATGCCAGCCCCTTCCTTCACTTCCAAGAAAAGAAAATGGTTCAAAAGGGATCATTCTAGAAAAACTCCTTTTTAAAAAATCTGAAGATGAAGGTCTTGAACCGTCTTCCAAAACAACTTTCGTTTTTGTAATAAACTTTCCTACGCTCTTCCCTTTGGTTAAAGATTCAATGGCAAAATATATTAAGGCTAAAACAATCGCCGTAATCAATCTATCTAGTAATGGGTTGCTCTCTATACCATCAAGAAAAGAATCCATCGCTGTCGTATCTTCTGCAAATGAATAGTATAGAAAAATAGGACCTAAAAGAATCGCATAAAATATTAATAATACTATAATGATATCGACAATATAATGAGCAAAACGGTTTCCTTTTGAAGTGTATAAATCTGGTGTTACCTTAAAACTATTAGACATAATGAATATAAAATTTATCTTACAAAGGTATAAATAAAAAGCATCCTAGTTAGGATGCTTTTTATAAAATTTTGAGTGCTTTTTTACAAAAGGAACTTAAGATAAAAATTTTATCTACCCTTCACAGCTCGCACATTCTTTTTTCTGTTTGAACTTTTGTGCAGCGTTCATACTATGTTGATAGTATAACGACTTTAGCCCTAGTTTCCATGCTGTAACATAAATCTTATTTATATCCTTTACAGGCATATCTGGATGCACAATAATGTTAACAGATTGCCCTTGATCTATATGGTTTTGTCTGTTAGCTGCCTGATATACAATGGTTAACTGATCTATTTCAGAATAGGTCTTAAACACATCGCGTTCGTGCTCTGTTAATTCCTCTTCCAAGTGTTGTACAGACCCATCATGATCGCGGATACTGCGCCATATTTCAGGAGTATTTAACCCTTTTTCTTCCAATAGATTTAATAAATAAGGGTTCTTTATAGTTGTTTTTATTTTTGCAATATCCTTTACATAAATATTAGACCAAATAGGCTCTATACCTTGTGATACTTGCCCTAAAATAAATGCCGAAGATGTTGTAGGTGCAATAGCATTTAATGTTGCATTACGTCTGCCATACCCTTTTAATACTTCTGGCTCCCCAAACAAAGCTGCCAATTCTTTTGATGCCTTATAGGATTTCTCTTCAATCGTTTTAAATATTTCACTATTTAAGTTGAAGGCCTCTTGACTATCAAACGGTAACATTTTAGACTGTAATAGCGAATGCCATCCTAATGCCCCTAAACCTAATGCTCTGTTAGACTTTGCGAAATTATAAGCACGCTCCATGAACATAAATGTCTGTCTGTCATCTAAGTCATCAGAGTCACGGTACTCTTCAAGTTTTTCGGTAAACTCAGTAATTACAGCGTCTAAGAAATATACCATGGTTTCTACCGCATCGGTATCTTTCCATTTGTCATAGTGCAATAAATTTACGGAAGACAATACACATACAAATGACCAATTTTCATTTGAAGGCAACATAATTTCAGTACATAAATTACTTGCCACAATTTTGTGATTGTTTTCTTTATATACATCTGCAGCTTGATTATTGGCATGATCCTTAAAGAAAATGTATGGGTAGCCTATTTCGCCACGACGTTGAATTACCTTTGCCCAAATAGAACGCTTTTCAACATCACCTTCAATCATTTCTTCCATCCATTTATCAGTAACAGATACACCGTGTGTCAATTCTTGAATTGAATTACCTTCTGTACCAATTTCTAAAAACTCATTGATATCTGGATGCTCTACTGGTAAATATGGAGAAAAACGACCTCTTCTTACAGAACCCTGGCTTACCACATCCACCATTTTTTCAAATAATTGCATGATGTGTACCGCTCCAGAAGATGAACCGTTATTTTTTACTGGTGCACCTCTATGTCTTAAGTTTCCAAAATATCCAGAAGTTCCGCCACCTAATTTAGACATCATCCCTACTTCAGATTGGGTATATAATATGTTACCCATATCATCTGCAATATTAGACCCAAAACAACTAATTGGTAAACCTCTCTTTTTCCCGAAGTTAGACCATACTGGTGATGCCAAAGAGAAAAAGCCTTCAGACATGTAGTTGTAAAACTTATCTGCATAACCGTCAATTTTAAGGATTTGCTCCGCTCTTTCAGCTATTTCTCGTATTCTTTCTTCTGGCGTAGCATCATCCGTTAAATATCCCGATGCTAAAAATTTTCGGCTATTTTCAGTTAACCATTCAAACTTTGGTTCAGTTTGACTTTGATTTGCATTCTTAATTTGCTCTTTTCTAGCATTAAGAAGTTCATCGTACTTTGATTGTTGCTCTGTTTTGGTGTCTTGTAGGTGGTCTTTAATTTTCATAGTTTAAAAAAGGTCGTCACTAGTTATACTTTTTGTTCTTTTACTGTAGTTAATGGATCGTTTTACAAAGAAGTCCCCGTGTTTGGTTCCTATTATCTCATCGTCAAACCACTCGGTTTGCGCTATTAATTCGTCTTTTACTTCAAATACCCTATCTATGCCGATGCTTTCTAATGAGTCATTGAAGCGCTTTTTAATAAACTCGTTTACAACATCTTTTGGTAAGAAATCTAATTCCCCAGCTTCAAAAATCCAATCTATAATATCGCTTTCAGCATTATAAGCCTCTTTACATATCGTTTGAATTTTTACATTGTAATCGCCTCCAAACCACTCTGGGTTTTCTTTCTTAATGATTTTGATCACATCTATACCAAAGTCCCCATGTATTTGTTCCTCCTTAGAAGTTGCCTCTACAACATTAGAGATCCCTTTTAGCATGTTTTTATGCTTATTAAAAGCCATAATGATTAAGAACTGAGAAAATAGCGATACGTGTTCTATGAAAAGTGAAAATAATAATATAGACTCTGCATATTCTTGAATATTATCACTCTTAGAATTCTTGAGAGCTGTTTCTAAGTAATGTACACGTCTCATAATCACAGGCTTCTTTTTAAGAGCCTTAAACTCCGCATTTAAACCTAAAATCTCCAATAAGTGTGAGTACGCATCGTGATGGCGCACTTCACTTTCTGCAAATGTTGAACCTACAGAACCTATTTCTGGTTTTGGCATTTTTTGATAAATATCACCCCAGAACGATTTAACCGCTACTTCAATCTGAGAAATAGCTAGCATGGTGTTTTTGATAGCTGATTTTTCTACCGGACTAAGTTGCGCCTTAAAATCCTGAATATCACTAGTGAAGTTAAACTCTGTATGTATCCAATACGAATGTCTAATCGCATTTACATATTCGTATAAATCTGGATACTCATAAGGTTTAAGGTTAATACGTTTTTCGAAAATATTAGTTTGCCTTTTTCTGGCTTGTTCATCTCTATAAAGAATGTAAGCTTTAGCAGCATCGTGAAACGCACTATCCATTAATTTGTCCTCTACAATATCCTGTACCTGTTCAACATTAGGCACGTACCTTGAATCGACAGCTTTTCTAGCCAATAGGGCTTCAAAAACTCTATCGGAAATGTCTTTGGCATCTTGTCTTGTACCATGATTTACAGAAAGCATTGCTTTCTCTATTGCACTTGTAATTTTTTCTAATTCGAAAGGCGTTGTTTCGTAATCGCGTTTAATGATATGTGTTATTTCCATGCGTTGGTAATAGGTTAAATATTGACGTACAAAATCCTGCAGGATATCCCTGTAAAAATAGACCTGAAAACCAGACTTATTTTTCTAAAACTTTATTGAAAAACACTTTTTGGTAAAAATGGCTTCAACAAAGATTATAAATTGTTAAATGCATTTTTGAGTAACTCTAAATACATTTTTAACAAGTTTATTAACAAGCTAAAGTTGTGTTTTTGCTCAGAATTGAGTGCAACAAAGATTGCAAAATGATTAATATGTTTTTACGCCGATTAAAAAACCTTTTCAACAAGTTTTTAACAAACAAACAACTGCCTAAGAATCAATAAGTTTACAAAAAAAAATGTTTATTATACTGATAATCAGAATTTTATAAATTTTGTAAAATCAAAAAGTTTACAAAAAAAATAAAAGTTTAAAACAGATGAACGCCCTGTTTTTAAGGCTTTTTAAGGTGTTTTAACAAGTGAATTTTGGGGTGTTAAAAAGTCTCAGCAACTTTTTCCAATTCGGCGTACCAATCCTCACCAAATTTTCTTATAAGTGCCTCTTTTACGAACTTATAAATAGGCACCTGAAGTTCTTTTCCAAGCGCACAGGCATCATCACAAATTTGCCATTTATGATAGTTCACTCCCGAAAATTCTGTGTAATCCCTAACGCGAACAGGGTATAAATGGCAAGAAATTGGTTTCTTCCACGAAATCTCACCTTGATTGTATGCTTCTTCTATCCCGCAAAGCGCTACTTCATTTTCATCAAAAATTACATAGGCACAATCAGCGCCATTTATCAATGGGGTTTCCAGTTCACCATCTTCAGTAGTTATAGATGTACCTTGCTGTTCAATGGCTTTTATACCTTCTGGCCGTAAAAAAGGTTTTACTTTAGGATAGATATCATCCAGAATAGCCACCTCATCTTCTTCTAAAGGCGCACCAGCATCTCCATCAACACAGCACGCACCCTTACATGCATTTAAGTTGCACAAAAAGTCCTTTGTGATAATGTCTTCTGAAACGATAGTTTTACCTAGCTGGAACATGAGACTCTAAAATTGAAATGCAAAAATAACTAAACTTACAATGTAATTGACATTGCGATTTGATAATAAATACAGACCTTTGCAAAAAATCTAACTATTTGAAGTAATGCAACTTAATTTTAAAGAAATTTTTACAGCTTTTATGGTACTATTTGCTGTAATTGATATTATTGGCAACATACCGATAGTAATTGATTTGCGTAAAAAGGTAGGCCATATCCAAAGTGGAAAAGCCTCCTTAATTGCGGGTTGCATCATGATACTTTTCTTGTTTCTTGGAAAAAGTATTTTGAATTTAATTGGTATTGATGTGAATTCATTTGCCGTGGCAGGTGCCTTTATTTTGTTTTTTATTGCTTTAGAGATGATTTTGGGCATTACACTATATAAGCAAGAAGAGACCAACCCTATGACAGCATCTATTTTCCCATTAGCATTCCCTTTAATGGCTGGCCCTGGAAGTTTAACCACGTTGTTGTCCTTAAGGGCTGAATTTGAAGTAAAGAATATTATTGTGGCCATAATTCTAAATGTCATTTTTATCTTTATCGTACTAAAAACATCATCTAAAATTGAACGCTTTTTAGGCGCAAATGGCATTAATATCGTTAGAAAGGTATTTGGTGTTATATTACTTGCTATTGCAGTGAAACTATTTGCCCAAAACATTAAAGCGTTATTTGTGTAATTAAAACCATTACCAATGAAATATTTTGCATACACCATTATAGTTTTAGCCTTTGCTTTAGGCGTTTATAATTCTACAAAACTTAACTTCGATGCACTTTTTGAAGGTGAAAGTATCGTCGGGTTGATTACGATATTGGCATCATTGTGTGCCATTGTCTTAATGTTGATTTTATTAACGTCGAAACGTATTGAAGAAAAAGTAAAAAGCCGTAAATAAAGAATTTCTATTTGATTCAAAAGTTAAAACCAAAATTCTTTATTTTAGATTTCCGCCTTCGCAGGAATGACAACTTTAATGGACACACCGAGGCTATGCCTTAATGAATAATTTTTTTAATATGTATGATGTTTTAATTATAGGCGGTGGTGCAGCAGGCATGTCTTGTGCCTTGGTATTGGGTTCTGCAAAAAACAAAGCGTTTGCGAAAGATAAAACCGTTAGTATCATCACACACCAAAAATCTTCACATTTGCAAACCGCGTTGTTTAATAATGTATTGGGATTAGTGCCCGGAACTACTGGTGCATCCATTTTAGAAAGTGGCAAGCAACAACTTGCTGAATTATATCCGCATGTCAATCAGATTGAAAAAGAAAAGGTTCTTGAAGTTTCTAAAGTAGATAATACTTTTGAAGTGCGCACCAACAAAAACACTTATGAATCTAAAATTGTGGTGATCGCTGTAGGCTATACAAACTTGATGCGCATTAAAGGTGTAGAAAAGTATATTGAACCACATCCTAGAGCTCAAATTGAAAAGGACCGAATTTGGCTAAAAAATATAGACCATTTAATTGAAGAAAATCTTTATGTCGCTGGCACTTTAGCAGGATGGCGCAGTCAGTTTTCTATAGCATCTGGAAGCGGAGCACATGTGGCTACTGATATTTTAACACTTTGGAATGACGGAAAGCACACTAAGGTGCATGATAAGATTTCAGAATGATGTTTTATTGAGACTGAGACTGTAAACTAAAAATTATTCCCCCTTACTCAACCGTATCACTTCTTCAATCATAATATCGCGTTGATTGATAACTTCCTCAAAAGCGCCATCACCAAAAAGTTGGTCGGCAATGGTAGCCTTTAGGTATAGCTTTACCTCTTCATGATACGCCACAAATGTAATGTTAGAGCCTGTTCTTACATTAAGATAATCCTGAAACTCAACAAGCATATCATCGGTAACCTTAAAATTATTTATAAAATCTTCACGCGTATAACCATCAAAGGCTTTTCGATCTTTTTCTAAAGTTTCAAAGGTGTAATATCCAAAGACACCTCTACGTTTTAGATAGGTTAATGTTTCGTTATTCATGGATTTATCTACAGGTACAAACACATCAGGAATAATACCGCCGCCACCATAAACCACTTTGCCTTTTGGAGTAGTGAATTTTAAAGAATCGGCAACTTCAATCTTTGTATCATCAGAAAGCTCACCGTTTTCAATACGCTTATAGTAATCCTCGTAGTATTCACGGTTGCCTTTATCATACGGACGTTGAATAGAGCGACCTGTAGGTGTATAATACCTTGACACCGTTAAGCGCACTGCACTGCCATCACCTAAATCCATTTCGCGCTGCACCAAACCTTTTCCATAAGAGCGACGCCCTACAATAGTACCTTTATCGTTATCCTGCAAAGCACCTGCAACAATCTCACTTGCCGATGCAGAGTTTTCATCAATTAACACAAACACTTCACCTGTTTCAAATTCGCCCTTGCTAGTAGCGTAGCTTTTTTCAATATCACCGCGCTTGTTTTTAGTAAACAAAATAAGTTTATCATCCTCTAAAAATTCGTCTAAAATCCGTTCGGTAATATCCAATCTACCTCCAGGATTGTCTCTTAAATCTAGTGCTACTTTGGTGGCACCTTGCGCTATGAGCTTATCCAATCCGTCCTTAAACTCTTTATAGGTAGATTCTGCAAACTTATTTATCTTGATGTATCCCAAACTATCGGTTAGCATATAAGACGCATCTACACTTTTAATTGGTATTTTGCTTCGTTTTACCTTAAACGTCAATAGTTCTGGCTCACCTCTTCTATAAACCTTCAACTCTACTTTAGAATTCAAAGGACCTTTTAATTTTTTTATTAATTCCCCATCCTTTAAAGCATCACCTATTAAGGTGTCAGCATCCGCCATTACAATACGGTCGCCACTTTTTATACCTGCTTTTGCACTTGGCCCGTTTTCAATAGGGCGTATCACTGCAATTGTATCCTTATAGGTGTAGAAACTAACGCCTATACCCACAAAATTACCGCGCATTTCTTCAGCAACACGCTCCATATCATCCCTGGGAATATACACCGAATGCGGGTCTAAGTTTTCCAAAATACCGTTTACCGTTACATCTACAATGCTATCGGTATTAATATCATCTACATAATCATACTCTATATAATCTATAAGCCTATTCAATTTGTCCTTTTTGCTATTAGCCGTAAACAAGCGGTCTGGTGCATCACTAAAGTTCAACTTTCCACCAACAAAAATGCCAATAGCTATGGCCACTCCCAGTATTAAAGGCAAATATTTTTTATGAAAATGCATTATGCTTCTAAATCTTCTATTAATTGTAAATCTATACCGGCGCGTTTTAAAAAACTCAACCCAGATTTATCCTTATAGGCCTTGTTATAAACCACCCTAACAATTCCCGCTTGGTGAATCAACTTACTACACTCTTTACATGGCGAAAGCGTGATATACAAGGTAGCTCCTTTGCACGATTGCGTAGAGGCCGCCACTTTTAAAATAGCGTTTGCCTCGGCGTGCAACACATACCATTTGGTGTAGCCCTCATCATCTTCACAAAAATTCTCAAACCCTGTTGGCGTGCCATTGTAACCATCAGAAATTATCATTCTATCCTTCACAATAATCGCACCAACCTGTTTCCGCTTACAATACGATAACTTTCCCCATTCCTGCGCAATCCGCAAATAAGCCTTGTCGTATTTTAGTTGTTTTTCGTCCTGCATTAATTTTTATTTGGGCGTTCCCCTCTATGAAACCTATGAATGATTAAAACTAATTTCGTACTCGGGGTCGGGCTTTCCGTTTGTAGTTTTGGCTCGATGCGCGCCTCGCCAAAAGCTATCACTGTAATCCCTAACGCAAAAGTCTATAACGAAAATAGCATGTTCATATTTTAATTACTAATCTACAGGCGTTAAAGTTTTTACAAAACTGGTTATTTTGCTCAGGCTTTACTTAAAAATTCACTGTCCATCAACATCGGAATCACCAAACCAATAACAATAGATGAAATAACCATAATCCAATCTCGCTTAGAAAACCTAAAAATGGTCTGCACCAGATACCCCACAAACAACACTACAAACACAATGATAACCTGAGCTATCTCAATGCCTAAAGCAAACTCTAAAAGCAATGCCAACTTATTGTCTGATTCTCCTAAAAGCATGTGAAATTCCCTTGCAAACCCCAAGCCATGTATCAATCCAAAAAACAAAGTAGTAATAAAGAGTACACCCACACGTTCTTTTTGGGCACCTTTTCCAGCAGTAAAAACATTATAAAGCGCAGCGACAAGTATGGTAACAGGAATTAAAAACTCTACCAGTGCACCGTCAACCGTTACTACGTTGTAAGCTGCCAATACTAATGAGAGCGTATGCCCAAGTGTAAACATAGAGACCAACAACAACACTCGTTTCCAATCTTTAAACAGATAAGGAATGGCAAGTACCATTAAAAATAAAACATGATCGTAGCCGTTAATGTCAAGTACATGCTTTATACCGTAATTTACATTGAAAAGAAAATTATCGAACATTTTAACTAGATTTTAGGGTTCGTCAAATATACAATTAATCAAAACATAAATCTATATTTGCAACGATAGCAATAAATTTAAGCAGCATATGACGTTAAGGGTATTAAACATATTAAGTTTTTGTTTTATGGTAATGGCGTGCAATAATAAGCCTCAACAAAATGCAGAAGTTACGTCCGAAAACAAAGTTAGCTTAATTACTGAAGCCGATATTGAAAAACTGAAATACATAGAGTTTTCCCTAGATCCAAAAGTTGAGATTTTGGCCGAACCATGGCAGCCTTATGAGCAACTTCAAACTGCCATTGAAAATATAAAAAAAGCCAACTTCTCGTTTTTTGAAGACAACGAACAAGCTGTTTTTGAATTGGTAAAAGAGCTTCGCAAAGCTATTCCAGATACACTTAAAACACAATCTGTATTATCGAGAATAACCATCGTAGAGAACATGCTCTACAAACTGGACGACACCCACGAAATGCACACTACAACAAAACCTGAATTAGCGGAAGCCATCAAGAATTTATTGGTATCCTACTCCAACTTAAATTTTCAGCTTAATAAAAAGATTGAGAAAGACGGACAGCGTATTGTACGTCCTAACTAGAGCATGTCCAATATGATTCATAAAAACAAAAAAGGATATCTACCGATATCCTTTTTTTAATTGTATGTTTTTAAACCAGCCTACTGTTTTGGTTGAGCTGCTTGAGCCTGCATCACTTGTTTTTGCCTAAGCAATTCGTTTTTGGTAAGGTTTACCAAATTAAAATTAGGCGATGCCTTTAAGGTATCGTCTAAAATATCAACGGCTGCATCAATGTTGTTTTCTCTGTCTTGCTGAAACAACTGTAAGGCTTTTAGGTACATAAATGCACTTTTAAGCTCTACTTGATATGGTGTTTGCTTTTCATAATATGCATGTTTCATATCTGGTTTTGCATTGGCTAAACCATAGTTAATATGCTTCAATGCTTCATCCAGTTTCTGAACCTGCAAATTAAGTTCTGCCAATTCATAAGCTAAGGCAGGACTTGGGTTTCTCTTAAACATTTCATTAAAATGTACCAAAGCACGTTCTGGCTGCTTTACAGCTTTTAAAGACATGGCTTTTACCTCAACAGCAATATTTGAATCATCTACTTTTGGGTCTATTCCAATAGTGTTTAAGGCTTGCATATACTGGCCTTCACTCATATAAATGTAAGCCAGCGTATCTTTCCTAGCTTCAGAAGGCGCCAAAATATTTAAATGGGTCATTGCATTTATGATACCTTGCACATCTCCTTGCGCACGCATTTGCTTTCCGTAAGCCTCAAAATGCTTAATCAATTCAGCGTTACTTTGCCCACCCATTTGAAGGGTTATAGCAAACAACACTACCAACATAATTCGTTTCATTATCGTTTAATTTAATTTGAAGCCCAAAACTATAAAAAATTGGGACTTAATCTCTTAAAAGTTTATTAATTGTTACAAGTGTGTTTTTAAAAGTTCATACACAGCCCAATTCCAGTTCTGTTCCCAATAATTTTAAACTTAGGCTTAAAACTGTTATAAGAGGTAGTATTTAAGGATGCATTATATAATTCAACAGCTGATTTTGCGTTTTTATTCACTCTGGAAGAAATGGGGATGGCAATAGCTACAAGTCCTGCTCCAATACCCGCTAAAGCCCAATTTGCATCACCACCACCTGCAGCAGTTCCAATGGGCCAACCAATGAGTCCGCCTCCTGCAAAGCCAATAATTGAAGCCAGTGTATTATTAGACTGTGCTTTTTTAATAAGCTCAAACGCTTCTTGGTTAGACGCCATGGTTTTCACCAAATCCTTCATTGTCATAAGGTTTCCGTCTTGAGAGTATTTGTAACCTCCAAACACTTTTTCCATTTCGATTTTTTGAGCGTTGCATAACGTTACAAATGATAAGATGAAAGTTAAAATTAGAATTGATTTTTTCATTTTTTAGATTGATTTTTATTCAGAATATTAAATGATTTATTATTATTAGCGATGGTTTTTTTCATTTTTCAAACTTATGCACTACTAAGGCACAACAATCCTTTCTTTAATCACCACCGCATCATTTAGCACAAAAGGTTTGGGTATCATTCTTGGGTAACGGTCTGGAATATCAAACAGTTCATGATCCATTAAATTATAGGAAGCCTCGTAAAGCAAAAACTCCGTGCTTTGCTCCTTAGGAACGGTAATTTGCAGTTCTAAAGGTTCGTTTTTAGAAACGTAGTATCTAAGCAGCCTATTACTTTTTCGTTTGTTAAAAACAGTACCATCTTTATCGGGTTTTACATCCATTCCATTTATTTTTATTCTGTAAAACATATAGCTTGTATCTGCAAAAAACTCCATGCGTTGCACATCGCGAAGAGGCGTAACACAAATATCTACAGTTTTAAACGCACCTACCACGGTGTCATTTGCAATTTCAATAACAGGCTGTGGTATTGGTTTAACCTCGGTGGTCTTAGCAAACTGTATTTTGGTATTATACTTACTGCTAAACACAATACCAATGGTATCCTTAGAGGTTTTGTTGAAAAAATGAGCCGTCCAATCGTCCAGCACCGTATCGTAAGTCATCCATTTTGCGGAATTAGTATCCGCATCCAAAACATACATTAAACTATTGGGTTTTGGTCTTTCTCTATTAAAATCAGACTTAAAATGTGCACTTACCAAATAATACAAGCCAAACAGCAAAAAGAGATAACCCCAACGTTTTTTATGTCTGAAAAACGCAAATACCGAAATTAAGAGCCCAAACATTAAAACCACAAACGCAGTGGAGGTCACCAGCATCTTTAGCCCTAAGCCTACCGGAAACATTTGTACCATTGGCGAAAAGACAAACAACATAGGAAAGCCTAATAAAGTAAGTAACACCAATCTTGGCTTTTTTCTTTTTAATAGTATAAAGAAACTTAACAAGCCAAAATACACCGGAATAATAAAAAAACTAGCACCCTTTAATTTAAAAGCAATAATACCGGAAATTACAAGCCAAAAAAACAATGGTGCCACCATTAAACTTGCAGCATTTTCTGGTTTATACACTTTGCTGTAAACCAATAAGCATAATGCTAAGGTTATGCAAACAAAAGCCGAGATGTAGGTGTGACCATTATAGGTAAACCCATGTAACATCTCGCTATATTGTGGGTAAAGTAGTAGCAGTAATTTCCATCCGAAAACTCCCAAAACTACACAAGCCATTAATGCTCCAAAAAAAGCAGCAAACCCCTTACCAACGGGTTTCATCTCAATTTTACGTTTGTTAAGCCCATAAAAAAGCAAAAGCGCAAAAACTAAAACGGCTAAAATAAAAAGTGGCAAAATCCATGAATACGGATAAGTGACCATTTTTAAAAATGGCACGTTAAAATATACAAGATCATCAATGCTTTTTAGCTCATCCAAATTTGCCGCGCTAAAATAGTTGAGCATCGCCATAAGATATGACCCTTGATGCTCTAGAGTGTTTCTGTCCAGCCTATCATAAGTATCCAATGCTGTATGGTAATCAAAGTGATCGTCTACAAATGCAAAATTGAAACCATCAATATCGGCATCTTCCCTAAACCTGGTTAAATCTGTATCATTCGGTAGTAGTTTATAAATACTGTAAAACAACGAGTTTCCTAGAGGAAATTCTGGATTTGCATTTACAAAGCCCTTAATTAAATTAGCATTTCCTTTATTGGTTTCAACCAGCATAATACTTGGTCCGCCGCTTCCTCTTGCTTCAAAATTTACCGCTAGCCCTACATCTTTGGCCCACGGATGTTTATTTACAAAAATATCGGCACCATTAAGCCCTAGCTCTTCACCATCGGTAATTAAAATAATAATATCATTTTTTGGTGTTTTGTTTGTGCTTAAAAAAGCACGTAACCCTTCTAGAATCGTAACGACACCAGAACCTGCATCACTAGCACCAAAGGAAGAATGTGGATGACTATCATAATGCGTCAATAACAACAAAGCCTTTCCTTTTTCGCTACCTTTAATCCTACCTAGGATGTTTGTTGGTTTTGAAAAATTCCCCCATTCACCAATTGCGTAATCGGTTTGTAATTGGGTTTCAATACCAAGATGCTCCAGTGCTGTAACAATGTAATTTTGCACCTCTTGATGTGCTTCGCTCCCTAAAAAATGTGGGGTTTTAGAGATTTCTTTAAGATGCACAAGCGCACGCTGGGTTGAAAACTGAGCGTTTGGCGCATCCATACTAGAAATTTTACTTGGGATAATGGCCGAAAAACTCCAATAGATAGCAAGTATTATGAGTATAACTGCAACAGCTTTCTTCATCATAATCTTAGTTTAGTTTATTTGTATTTATAAAAATACAAAATAATGCCTGCTAGCTGCCCATAAATCACTGTTTTAGGAAAACTAATTATTTTTATCTATATTTAAGTTTAACAAAATTTGAATATTATGGGCATTAAAAGTTTTCAAGGGTCGAGAAGACAACAATCAACAGCAGCTGACAACACACCACTAAAGGTGAGTGACTACATGACGAGAAATTTGATAACCTTTACTCCTGATCAGTCTATTGAAAGCGTAATGCAGGCTTTAATTAAAAATAGAATTTCCGGAGGCCCAGTGGTTAACGAGAAACAGGAGTTAATCGGTATCATTTCAGAAGGAGACTGCATCAAGCAAATAAGCGAAAGCCGCTACTATAATATGCCAATGCAAGACCAAACCATAGAAAAACACATGGTAGGTAATGTTGAAACTATAGACGGTAATATGAATATATTTGACGCTGCTAAGAAATTTTTAGAGGCAAAGCGTCGTCGTTTCCCAATAGTTGAAAATGGTAAACTGGTAGGGCAAATAAGTCAAAAAGATGTTCTAAAAGCCGCTATGAAACTTAAGGGACAAACTTGGAAATAGTTTTATAGACGTTCTCTTTTTTGAAGTCTTGCTTTGGGCAAATCGGTAATTATTATCTCTTGTTCCTTTATACTTTCTAAGGTTGCAATTTTAGAATAGTTGTAGCCATCGATAGTTATATCTACTGCCTTCCATTTGGCAATACCACCAACAGTTACCGTTTCGCCAACTTCTAGTATGCGCTCGGTGTATCGTAGCCGTTTATTAAATCCTAAAAGATTTCTACTGTTAATATTATAGGCTTGTAATAAATTTTTAAATTCAGCTGTTGGTGCATTAAAAAAACCTGAGGACACATGTTCATCCTCCACCAAATATATTTCAAAATTTAATGGATCTGTTTGCGGTTTTATCATGGCTACCTCTCCTTTTTGCTCAATAAAAAAGTCTTGAATGTTTTTTTCATCCACCAATGTTTTCCAATAGGAGTTTTTTCCTCGCTTTTTTCGCTGCTGAATCTTAAACTCGTAAGCCACACATTTTCGTTTACTAAATGGCGCGACAAATGGCTCATGTACATGCAATACTTTACCTGTAACTTTGGTGGGTTCGTTGGTTCTAAACTGAAGAATATCCTTGCGCTTTAACTTTGAAAGCTTTCTGAGTATTTTTTGTTTTTTACTAAAGTAGTAAACGAGAATTCCAATAGTGATAATGATAACTACTATAACTATGGGAACTATAATTTGTTCTGGCATTTAAATGGGTTAGCTGTTTGTTATATAAGTATCTTAATTTTTTAATCCGTTACACGTTTTACTTCTTTCGTTTCACCAGCGCATAATAATCGCCTTCAATGGGCAAGTAGCCTTGATCGTAAACAAAATAGTATACTTTACCCGCTTTTGTTGTATAAATACTCGTGAAATAGTTAAAGTCAAATCCCATTTCAACAAGTGTTGCTTTAGAGCGCGTAACTTTACCATCAGGATTGAGTCTTTCTAAAATCCTGTGGTTTTTTCGTAAACGATTATTAGTATTCCTGATAAGGTTTTTACTGTCTTTATTTATGCGATTGTTATAGGCATTTCTACAACCATCGCTACAGAATTTCTTATCGATTCTACCAACAATTTTATCGCCACATTCCAAACACTGCTTTTCCATTTCTATCAATTCTTTTTTAATTTAAAACTACCTTATTCAGGTTTTTCCATTTTATACCAACGTAATTGCAGTTGTTCTGGTTCAAAATAGAAGTCATTCAAATACGTCAACCCAATTTTTAAAAGTGCATTATGCGACGCTTGATTTCCTATTTCCGTGGTGGCATAAATTCTAGAAAGCCCCATTTCATTAAATGCATAATCAATTGCTGCCTTTCCAGATTCGGTAGCATACCCTTTGCCCCAAAATTTTGGAATCAGTCTGTAACCTACATCGTAGTATTTGGTAAAACCATTCATATTATATTCTTGGTTAAGTCGAATTCCAGACCAACCAATAAAATCTCCTGACGATTTTTCAATAGCCGCCCAGCGCCCAATGCCACGATCTTTATATTGATTTAAAACACTTTCTATAATTTTCTGAGATTCAGATCTAGTTTTAACGGGTTTGTTACCCAAATATTTGTGAACTTCTGGATTGGAGTCTAATTCAAACATACCGTCTAAATCTGTCAATCGGAGTTCTCTTAAAATCAAACGCTCTGTCTCAATATGAAATTTCATTTTTTAATTATTTTACCAATCACCAGCATAATTTAATTCAATTTTTGAAGACAACTTTAAAAGGCTATGGTTATATCTTAGTATTTGTCTGATATGTAAATAATCATGAGCCAACCAGTTTCTTAAAAACAGTTCTGCTGATAAATTCCCAAGGTGCGGATGACTCAATGAACTATCCCAATCAACATCCTTAAGTTGGTTTAACCATACAATGGAGTTAGTACGTTCTTTTAAAAACAATTTAAGTGTTTGGTGGTAATCCTTACTTTTATAATTATGGGTTTTTACCCAACCTTCGGGGTCAATCGGTACCAACTCATTTTCATGGTATTCCAAAGCATGTTTTACACGTGCCCTAAAATCCAAAATTTCTTCGTCTAAAAGATGGCAAACTATCTCTAAAAGATTCCACTTTTCAGGTTTTGGACGCCAATTATAATGGTAATCGGTTTTATTTTTTAAAAGATTGTCAAAAACCTCTTGATTGCTTTCTAATTGATTAATGATGTCATGAAACCCCATATTTACTAATGTTCTTGCCAAATATACAATAATTATTATCCGTTTACAAACGACTACAAATATTTACAAACGAATTTAAATGCGTAATCACCGAATAACTTTTCAATGCTGTTACATATTTGCAGTGTCGAAACATAAGAACTCGATGGTATTAACTGTTAAACATTAAAATTTAAAATTATGAACGCACTTAGAAACAAAGTACAGTTGATTGGTAGATTAGGACAAGATCCTGAAATTATTAACTTCAGCAATGGCAATAAAATTGCAAAATTTTCGATTGCCACAGACGACAGCTACAAAGATAAAAGTGGCAACAAAGTAGAACGCGCTTATTGGCACAATGTGGTTGTGAGAGGTGGATTAGTAAATGTAGTTGAAAACTATATTTCTAAAGGAAAGGAAATTGCCGTTGAGGGCAAATTGACCAACAGAAGTTATGAAGATAAAAATGGTAACCAACGTTATATTACTGAGGTAATTTGCAACGAACTGCTAATGCTTAGTAAATAGACCTTTTTTTGTTCCAAAAAGGAAAGAAGGCGCTTTGAGGGAAGCGCCTTTTCTTTTTTTATACATAACAACTAACCTACAATCACATTGATGTTATCACTATTAAAATAACCACCCTTATTTTCTTTTCGCTCTAAAGATTGATTAATAATTAAATGGGCAACGTTTATCATGTTTCTTAATTCACATAATGAAGTCGTCACTTTTGATTCGCGATACAAATCCTCAACTTCGGTATAAATTACATCCAAACGTTTTACTGCTCTTTTTAAACGCGCATTATTCCTAACAATACCTACGTAGTCGCGCATTAATGCTTGCAGTTCTTTTAAATTATGCTGAATTAAAACATGTTCTTTGGTAATTACCGTGCCTTCTTCATTCCAAAGCGGAATTTCTACATTTACAGCTTCTAATTTATGTTTTGAATGGTACTTGTAAATATTATGAGCGTATACCAATGCTTCTAATAGGGAGTTTGATGCCAGCCTGTTAGCACCATGAAGTCCTGTACGGGTGCATTCACCACAGGCAAATAAATTTTCTAGTGTTGTTTTTCCTTTTTTATCCACCTGAATCCCACCGCATAAATAATGGGAGGCAGGCACAACAGGAATCCAATCCGTTTCAATATCAATATGGTTTTCTAAACATTTATCATAAATATTTGGAAAATGCTTTTTAAACTTCTCTATATCTAAATGGGTACAATCCAAAAATACGTGAGCGTCTCCAGACTTCTTAAGCTCATTGTCAATACTTTGAGACACAATATCCCTTGAAGCTAATTCCGCCCTATCATCATAATCAGGTATAAACCTGTAGCCTTTTTTATTTCTTAAATAGGCACCAAAACCCCTAACGGCTTCCGAAATTAAAAATGAGGAACCACCTTCCACATCATATAAAGCTGTAGGATGAAATTGTACAAATTCCATATCCTTAACACGTGCTTTTGCGCGATACGCCATGGCAATACCATCTCCAGTAGCAATTGTTGGGTTGGTAGTATGTCCATAAACTTTACCTATACCACCTGTAGCCAATAAGGTACTATTTGCCTTTACAGTAAAAATATATCCAGTTTTTTGGTTGAGCACGTAAGCTCCATAACACGTTTTCGGTTTTACTCCAGAATCTTTTATATGATGATCTGTAATTAAATCAATGGCGAAGTGATAAGGCAATAATTCTATATTTGGTAATTGACGCACACGTGTTAACAAAGCACGTTCAATTTCGTAACCTGTGATGTCCTTATGGTGAATAATCCTGTATTCAGAATGCCCGCCTTCCTTCCCTAAACTAAAAGCCCCGTCAGGGTCAGTATCAAAATTTGCACCCCATAATAATAGCTCTTCCAGTCGTTTAGGCCCTTCTTCAACTACCATTTTTACTACAGCTTCATCGCATAATCCATCTCCCGCAATCAAGGTGTCTTTAATATGTTTTTTAAAAGAATCTTGGTCTTTATCTAAGACTATAGCCACACCTCCTTGGGCGTATTTGGTATTGGATTCATCTTCGCTATCCTTGGTTACAATCACTACTTTCCGTTCTGGAAATTCTTCAGCAATTTTAACAGCAAACGTTAAGCCTGCTATTCCTGAACCAATAACCAGATAATCAGTAATAATCATAATTTATTTTGAAAGCTCAAGCATACGCTCAATAGGTAACAGCGCCCGTTCAATGATTGCCGGGTCTACTTCTATTTGTGGAGACTCATTGAGCATACAATCATAAAGTTTTTGCATGGTATTCATTTTCATGAAGTGACACTCGCTACATGCACAGGTATTATCTTCCTTTGCAGGTGCCGGAACTAACTCGGTATTGGGCATTTCCTGTTGCATTTTATGAAGTATTCCTGCTTCGGTAGCCACGATAAATTTTTGATCTTGATGCGCTTTCACATAATTTATCATTCCAGAAGTAGAACCAATATAGGTAGCAGTATCTAAAATATGTGTTTCAGATTCTGGATGTGCTATAATTTTATAGTCGGGATATTTTTTGTGCAACTGAATTAATTTTTCCATAGAAAAAGCTTCATGCACAATGCAACTGCCGTCCCATAGTAACATATCTCTTCCCGTTTCATTAATGATATATCGACCTAAATTTTTATCTGGAGCAAAAATAATTGGTGTTTCCTTTGGAATAGATTCTACAATTTTAAGAGCGTTTGACGAGGTGCAAACAATATCACTTAGCGCTTTAATTTCTGCAGAACAATTTACGTAGGTAATCACTACGTGATCTGGATGGGCTTTGGTAAATTTTTCAAAAGCTTCTGGTGGACAAGAATCTGCCAAAGAACAACCGGCGTTTAAATCTGGCAACACTACGGTTTTTGACGGACTTAATATTTTAGCGGTTTCGGCCATAAAATGCACACCTGCAAACACAATCATATCTGCATCCGTTTCAGCAGCTTTTTGCGACAAACCTAAACTATCACCTACATAGTCCGCAATATCCTGAATTTCGCCTACTTGGTAATAATGGGCTAAAATCACCGCATTTTTTTCTTTTTTAAGTCGGTTTATTTCCTTTACTAAGTCCATTTAGTTCTTAAATGTTTAATTACAAAAACATGGTTGGTTGTCGCTAATTAAGCTTTATGGTACAAATATCTTAATAAAAAAGATTGGTGGTACCCTATTTTGAATAAAAATAAACCCGAATAAAAGACCTTTAATCTTTTAATTAAATCGTTAAGTTATTGTTAATCAAAGGCAGTAATATTTAAAAAAATCAAAAACGAAAAATCCACAATTAAGACTCCTTATTCTTCCTTCAACAATTACAGCAATCTTACAATAGTCTGAAAACCAGTTTTCCAACGATGTTAATTAAAAAGATATTGAGATTGTACGTTTTTTATTTAATTATTCACAACCATAATTCCTTAAATCACAAATATTGACAAAACTTTTAATGGACTGGTAGGTTACACAATCCTTTAGTATTTTTACGACTCATTTTACTAAAGCTGAATATATGTCTGTAGAACCAAAGTTAATTAGATTTAATCAAACCGTATTGTCCAAGTATAATATATACAACAGTATATTTATGACATTACCTTTTGATGCCGTTACAAAAACTGGTGTTTTATTGCCGTTATTTCATGAAACCTGCAAGAAAGGTTTTGAAAATGGGGATGACCCTACTACCATTGTAGAAACTTTTTTTACTAAATATCAAGCAAGACGTAATAAGCAAAGCCAAATAAACTTGTTGTTCAGGTTTATTCAATATATTGAAAGACAGGTAGTTTTATTTGATGCCATAGAGGACGCCGCTTTCCCTGTTGTAAACAATATGGATGGTGTTGGTACACTTAGAAACCTGAAAGGGTCTGCCATGTCTGAAGGAAAAATGGACGAACTTAAAGCCTTTTTAGAAGAATTTAAGGTGCGTATTGTTTTAACAGCCCACCCTACTCAGTTTTATCCAGGTTCGGTTTTAGGTATTATTACTTCCTTAACCAAAGCAATTAAAGAAAATGATTTATCTGGTATAAACAATCTTTTTGGCCAACTTGGAAAAACACCGTTTTTTAAACATAAAAAACCCACACCATACGCTGAAGCAAAAAGCCTTATGTGGTACTTAGAAAATGTATTTTACAAAACTTTTGGTGATATATATAACTATATTCAAACCAATATTTATGCCGATGGCAAAAAGCACAATGATATTATAAATATTGGTTTTTGGCCTGGTGGTGATAGAGATGGAAATCCATTTGTTAAACCAAAAACCACTCTAAAAGTTGCAAATAAATTAAAACGCTCCATTCTTAAAAAGTATTACGAAGATTTAAGAGATTTAAGAAAAAAGCTAACCTTTAGAGGCGTAGAGGATAAAGTAATACGCTTAGAAACTATAATGTATGAATACAGTATAGATTTAAAAACAAAAAAGGCAATCACATTAGAAGAGTTTATCAAAGAATTGTTTGTTATTAGAAACCTTGTGGTAGAGCAACATCAATCGCTTTACGTCAATGAAATCAATAGCTTAATAAACAGAGTGCATTTGTTTGGCTATAGATTTGCAACACTTGATATAAGACAAGATAGTAGAATTCATCATGCTGTATTCACTACTGTAATTGATTATTTAATTGAAAAAGGCAGTAAATCTTTCCCAAAAAACTATCACGATTTATCTGAAGCTGAACAAATTGAAATTTTATCAAAAGCAAATGACGACATTGAAGATTTAGATATTTTTGAAGATGAAATGGTAAAAAACACACTCAAAACCATCGCCATAATCAAAGGCATTCAGGATAGTAATGGCGAACGCGGTGCAAACAGATACATCATTAGCAATAACCAAACGGCTCTAAATGTAATGCAGCTTTTTGCAATGCTTAAAATAGTTGGTTTTAAAGATGCCCTTACTGTAGATATTGCACCTTTGTTTGAAACCATTCCAGATTTAGAAAACGCACCAGGTGTGATGGAGCAATTATATCAAAATCCAGAATATATGAAACATCTAAGGGCAAGAGGTAGTAAACAGCACATTATGCTAGGTTTCTCCGACGGCACGAAAGATGGCGGATATTTAATGGCAAACTGGGGTATTTACAAGGCCAAAGAGTTATTGACAGCAATGTCTAGAAAATATGATATTACAGCCATATTTTTTGATGGTAGAGGTGGCCCACCAGCAAGAGGTGGTGGAAAAACACACAACTTCTACTCGTCTTTAGGTCCTACTATTGAAGATAAAGAAGTACAGGTAACCATACAAGGACAAACGGTAAGCTCTAATTTTGGAACAAATGATTCGTCTCAATATAATCTTGAGCAATTAATTAGTTCTGGAATAAAAAACAGAATTGATGGGGAGAAGAATCTCTTATCTGATAAAGATAGAGCTGTAATGGATGATCTTGCCGAAACCAGCTACCAAACCTACAAAGACTTTAAAAGTCATCCTATGTTCATACCATACTTGGAGCGTATGAGTACCCTAAAATACTATGCAAAAACCAATATAGGCAGTAGACCATCTAAACGTGGTAAATCTGACAAACTAGTCTTCTCTGATTTAAGAGCTATTCCGTTTGTAGGTTCTTGGAGTCAGTTAAAACAAAACGTCCCTGGTTTTTATGGTGTTGGTACCGCTTTAAAGTTATATGAAGATAGAGGCGAATGGGATAAGGTTGTGCAGTTATACACCAACTCTAAATTCTTTAAAACATTAATTGATAATAGTATGATGTCTTTGACCAAATCGTTCTTCGATTTAACAAAATACATGTCAAAAGATGAAGAGTTTGGTGAGTTTTGGAAAATTATCTACGAAGAATACCTTACCACAGAGCGCTTATTACTTAAATTATCGGGGTATGATGAGCTTATGGAAAACGAGCCAACAAGTAAAGCCTCAATTGAGGTAAGAGAACATATCGTTTTACCATTATTAACCATTCAGCAATATGCTTTGAAGAAAATTCAAGAATTTGAAAAAGCAGGTGTTCCAAAAGATGATCCAGAAAAGGTGATTTTTGAAAAAATAGTAACACGATCTCTGTTTGGCAATATTAATGCGAGTAGAAATTCGGCATAAAAGTAAATAACATATCCATTTAAAAAACCCTATTATACTATTTGTAAATTAGGGTTTTCTTTTAGAACTAAAATAGAATTGATACTATGTACCATGATAAGAAGACACGTTAAAGTAAGATATCTTGGGAATGATTTATAGGATTATAGAATAACTTCCCAACTAGGGATAGATTTTATTGCTGTCGATTTTAAAAATAACGGCAAGCTTAAAAAAGCAGTGTGCAAAACGATAATTAGAGACTTTTTCAAATCCAAAACATATTCTAAATCTCATAAAATAAAAATGCCTCGCTATTCGCGAGGCATTTTTGCATCAACTAAACTGATAAAATATTAATGCTCGTTTAATCGGAAATCTGGATAAGCATCCATTCCATGCTCATGAGCATCAAGCCCTTCCAATTCTTCTCTTTCAGAAACTCTTATTCCTACTGTTTTCTTCATTATAAAGAATATAATAAATGCAGAAGGCACGCATATTGCAGCATAAGATAAAACACCTACTAATTGACTAACAAACTGATCTACACCAGCCAATGATCCAAAGATTCCAACTGCAAGTGTCCCCCAAATACCACAGATTAAGTGTACTGCAATGGCTCCTACTGGATCATCTAATTTAATAGCATCAATAAATGCAACTGCAAATACAATTAAAGCACCAGCAATAGCACCAATGGCAATAGCATTTTCAGGACTCATTTGGTCTGCACCTGCTGTAATACCAACTAAACCTCCTAGTATTCCGTTTAGGAACATGGTTAAATCTAAATTCTTATATTTCAAAAACGAAACAAAAGCAGCAACCACACCACCTGCAGCTGCAGCCAAACATGTTGTTACCAATGTTAAAGACGTTAATTCAGGATCTGCAGAAAGTACAGAACCACCATTAAATCCAAACCATCCTAACCAAAGGATTAATACACCTGCTGTTGCCATAGGAATACTATGACCTGGAATAGCTTGTGGTTTACCGTCTTTAAACTTTCCAATTCTAGATCCTAATAACCAAACAGCTATTAAAGCTGCCCAACCACCAACAGAGTGTACTAAAGTTGAACCTGCAAAGTCGTAAAAAGGTGTTTCTCTCATATCTAAAAATCCACCACCCCATTTCCATGAACCTGCAAGTGGATATACTATACCCACGTATAACACTGTAAACATCATAAAAGGTCCGATCTTCATACGTTCAGCGACGGCTCCTGAAACAATGGTAGCTGCTGTAGCTGCAAACATGCCTTGGAATAAGAAGTCTGTCCACCATGTATAACCCCCATCAGCATATTCTGGTGTCATTCCATTCTCTGGAGGAGCTATCCCGAATCCAGCAAAATCAAAAAATCCTGCTGAACCTTCTTCAAATCCTGGATACATCAAATTAAAACCTACTAGATAGTACAATAGCAACCCTACGGTAATAATAAATATGTTTTTAAATAAAATATTGATTGTGTTTTTTTGTCTTGTTAGACCTATCTCTAAGAACGCAAATCCTGTATGCATAAAGAAAACGAGTGCTGTACAGATCATCATCCATACGTTATTTGCTGTAAATAATCCTTCCATAATTAATTATTTGTCTATTTTGAATATTTTGGTTTTATTTTAAAGTATCTCCTCCTTTTTCTCCTGTTCTGATTCTGTAACACTCATCCACATCTGAAACGAATATCTTCCCATCACCAACTTCTCCGGTAGCAGCAGATTCTAAAATTGTTTTAATTGTTATGTCTTCAAAGTCATCATTTACCACAATTGATAAATATCTACGTTGTATATCACTTGTGCTGTAAGACACCCCTCTGTATACATGCCCCTCTTTCTCATTACCCAAACCTGTTACGTCCCAGTATGAGAAAAAATTAACGCCCACAGCATGCAAAGCATCTCTAACAGCGCTGTATTTTGACTTTCTAATAATTGCTTCGATTTTCTTCATAATATGCCTTATTTTGATTAGTAAGATTTCAAAAATAGAAAAATATTTAGGTGACTAAGAATATTGCTCTATTAATAAAAAACTATTATTACTTTTTTAAAAAACGTATAAAAAGGATGCTTTTTTTATAGTGAAAAGCATCCTTTTTTATCAAACTAACTAATATATAAATCTTTAAGTTTATATGATTTTCTCAAATGCCATATGCTTATGGGCATTAGTGAAAATTTTTAGCTTTCTATTTCTCTCTGTCTCTTACCCGGATAAGCTAAAGCACCGTGCTCAGAAAGGTCTAATCCTTCAATCTCAACCTTTTCAGAAACTCTTAATCCCAGAGTTTTCTTAAGTATCGTTAAGAATACAAAAGATGTAGCTACTGCCCATATAGCATAAGCTAATGTACCTATTAACTGTGCAAGAAATTGATCAGCACCACCACCATTGAATAAACCAATACCAGCATCACCGTCAATTCCCCAAAGACCAATAACTAATGTTCCCCATGCACCAGCAACACCATGAACTGAAAACGCACCTACTGCATCATCAATTTTAAGTTTTTGCTCAACTAATTCCATCGAGAAAACAACAATAATTCCACCGATAAAACCAGCGGTAATAGCACCAAATTCAGTCATGTTGCCACAACCAGCTGTAATACTTACTAAACCAGCTAAAGCACCATTAAGGGTCATATCAATATTTGGTTTTTTGTACTTAATCCACGACAAGAATAAAGCACCTAAAGCACCAGCAGAAGCAGCAAGGTTGGTAACTAGAACAACCATTGAAGCGCCAACTGCATCGTCACCACCCCAAGCAAGTTGAGACCCACCGTTAAACCCAAACCATCCAAACCAAAGGATAAATACACCGAGTGCAGCCAATAGTTTGTTATGACCAGGTATGTTAACAGCTTTACCATCAATGTACTTACCAAGTCTTGGCCCTACTAAGGCAGCAGCAATTAATGCAGCCCAACCACCTACGGCATGTACAACAGAAGAACCTGCAAAATCAATAAACTCAGCTGGCATAATACCATCTGTATCATTTAACCATCCACCATTCCATTCCCAACCACCAGCAATCGGATAAATAAAGGCAGTTAATACCACTGAAAATATAATGTATGTTGAATATTTAGTTCTTCCAGCAATTGCTCCAGATACAATAGTCGCAGCTGTTGCACAGAAAACAGTTTGGAAGAATAAGTCTGCTGGACCTTGGTTAAACATAAAACCACTCCATCCTATCCATCCGCTATCAGATGCACCATACATTAAAGAGTAACCTATAAACCAAAACACTAAAGAACCTACAGCGATATCCAATACATTCTTCATTGCAATGTTCACTACGTTTTTAGAACGTGTCATACCAGACTCCACTAATGTGAATCCTGCTTGCATTAAGAATACCAGAATACCAGAAATAAGCATCCATAACATTCCCATATCGCCTTCAACTGCGGCGGTATCTTGCATTATAAGGGGCATGTTTAATAATGACATAATATTTATTTTTAATGGTTAGTAATTATAAATTGAACAAAGCGAGTTCCTTTTCATAAAGAACTCGCTCCATTCTTTATTTATGAGTTTTTCTCATTTTTATATTTAGAATGTGTAGATTGCGGCTAATGTAAATGCTGCTAAGCTATCAGTAGCAACTCCATCACTATCAACAAAATTACCATAGAGACCTCCGTCAGCATTAGTTAAAGCATCTAATCTAACTTCTGGCTTAATGATTAAATTGTCTACAGTATAACTTCCTGTTAAAGTAGTAGCGAATACAGATGGTAAATCATCTCCGTCACCGTGTAAAGCAAAGTACTCACCTCTTAGGCCTATAGAAAAATCATCAGAAGTAGCAATTTGTGGATATAATGCAGCACCGTAGAAGCCAGCACCATCGTTATCATTGTAGGCAGCGTTAATTCCTAAGTAGAAAGAATCAGACAGATCAAAACCACCAGTATAGTCGATTTCAAAACCTAATCCTCCGTTATTACCGCTGTCATAGTATAAGTTTAAATACTGTCCAGAAACCCCTAATTGCGCACCTAAACCATATTCCCCAGTCATTGAAATATCGTTTGTATCCCATGGATTAGTAACAGCTAACATTAAGCTAACATCATCTCCTAAAGTAAAGTCAGCTTTTAAACCCATGTGTGAAAAAGGTCCACTAGAGAACAAATAAGAACAACTATAGTTAAAGTTTGCTGCTGGAGCAATAACTTCATATCCTAAAAAAGTGTTCCATCTACCAAATGTAAGTGTTGTACCTTCAGAAACATTCCAGTATACATAAGCTTGGTTAACAATACCATCAACAATGTCAGTTGCAAAAGTAGCACCAGCACCTCTTGGTCCAGTAACTAAATCTACTACCACACCTGCTTTTTCTCCTTCATAACTAAGTATAACGTTCGCCATACCAAGAGCAAAACCAGATTGTCCTGCAAAGGCAGTACCAAAAGTTGGAGCATCGTTATCTGAAGCTGTTAAGTAAGTTTGGTAATAAGCATCAACACTACCTGATATAGAAAGTGTTGGCTTTTCATCTTCCTGTGCAAAAACTACAGTTGCAAAAAGAAGCATTGTAAGGGTAAATAATCTTTTCATAATGTTTAAATTTTGGTTATTAATTTTTAAAATTTATTTCCTTAAGACGGGGCTAAACTATCTAAAAAAGAATTACCCCCATAAAAAAAAGGGGGTAATTGATTAATTTTTGTCATTTTAAAAATTTTACCCCTATTTTTTTAGGGGTATTTCTATTTTAACTAAATTTTATGAAATATCAACAACCACATTCATTGAAAAATCATCAAGTTTTGTTTCGTTTTAATGTGTTTTTTTTTAACGAAATCAAGTATTCATCACTATAATTCACATATTCTCATTTATCATTAAATTTTATGTATTGAATATTTATTAAAATATCTCATTATTATTGATAGAAACTTATTTTAAAGTTGAGTTCTATTAAAAAATCGAAATAATGAAATAGGCCTTAATAGAAATATAAATTCTATGCCTACCTTTGTAGTTCGACGCTTTTTTAATTAAATATTAGGTTGATTATGTTGAAGAAACAAGGTCTTTATTCCCCAGAATTTGAACATGAAAATTGTGGTGCGGGTTTTATTTGTAATCTTAAAGGAGAGCGAACAAATCAAATTATACATGATGCTCTAGAAATTCTTGTAAAGTTAGAGCACCGTGGTGGTGTAAGTGCTGATGGAAGAACAGGCGATGGTGCTGGTTTATTGATAGATATCCCTCATGACTATTTTAAACGTGTTTGCGATTTTGAAATCCCAAATCAAAGAGAGTATGCCGTGGGGATGGTTTTTTTACCAAAAGTTGAAAACCAATACAATTATTGCAAGAGTATTTTTGAACAAGAAATAAAAGCACAAGGGCTTGTGGTTTTAGGATGGCGGAAGGTTCCTGTAGACTCCACGCAATTGGGACAAATTGCCTTGGCTTCAGAACCTAAAATAGAACAACTATTCATAGGTAAATCTGAAGAAATTGATGAAACAACTTTTAAGGCGAAGTTATACGCTGCGCGTAAAATTACTGAGCATGAAATTAGAGATTCTAAGATTTCTGAGAGTACTTATTTTTATGTACCTAGTTTATCAACCACTACCTTAATTTATAAAGGTATTATCATGCCTGAGGATATTGGGCCTTATTACACCGATTTGCAGCAAGAAGACCTTGTAACCAGATTAGCTTTGGTACACCAGCGTTTTTCTACTAATACTATGCCCACTTGGGAGTTGGCACAACCATTCCGTTTTATGTGTCAGAATGGAGAAATCAACACTCTACGTGGAAACGTAAGTAGAATGCGTGTACGTGAGGAGATTATGAGAAGTGACGTTTTCGGACCTCAAATTGATAAATTATTCCCTATTATCCTTCCTGGTAAATCAGATTCTGCTTCCATGGACATGGTAGTGGAATTATTGACCCATACAGATCGTTCGCTTCCTGAAATTATGATGATGATGATCCCTGAAGCTTGGGAAAAGCATGCCACCATGAGCGAGGATAAAAAAGCGTTCTACGAATATAACGGTTGTATCATGGAACCTTGGGACGGTCCTGCCTCAGTACCGTTTACTGATGGTGATTATATTGGTGCATTATTAGATAGAAATGGATTGAGACCATCAAGATATACCGTTACCAAAAGCGGTAAATTAATCATGGCTTCTGAAGTTGGAGTTGTTGATATTGAGCCCGAAGACATTGAATCCCACGGTAGATTAGAGCCAGGAAAAATGTTCTTGGTAGATATGAACAAAGGACGCATAATTGATGATGAAGAAATCAAATCAAAAATTGTATCAGAGCGTCCATATAAAGAATGGTTGAATAAAACACGTTTGCATTTAAGAGACGTGCCATACACCAATGAAACTTGCCCAATTGAGACCATTGATATAAAAACAAGACAACGTTTATTTAACTATACGTTTGAAGATATCCAAGAGGTTATCACACCAATGGCTCAAAAGGGTAAAGAGGCACTTGGCTCGATGGGTATTGATACGCCTTTAGCCGTTTTATCAGACAGACCTCAGTTGATTTCAAACTACTTCAAGCAGTTATTCGCTCAGGTAACTAATCCACCATTGGATGGTATTCGCGAGGAAATTGTAACTGATATCAGTTTAAATCTTGGTAAAGACCGAAACATTTTCAGTATTACTGAAAGACAGTGTAGAAAACTAAGAATTCAAAATCCGGTTATCTCGAATGCCGATTTAGAAAAAATACGAACCATTCAAATTGAAAGTTTTAAAGCCGAAACTATCCAAATGCTTTATCCAAAAGCAAAAGGAATGAATGGTTTAGAAGATGCTCTGGATGACATTATCGTTCAAATTGAAAAAGCTTTAGAACGCAAAACAAACATTATCATATTATCCGACAGAGGTGTTAATGAAGAATTTGCACCAATACCGGCTTTGTTGGCATGTTCGTATGTAAATCATCAAATGAATCGCTTACGCAAGCGCTCTTATTTTGATATCATCATTGAATCTGCCGAACCTCGTGAACCACATCATTTTGCAACGCTATTTGGTTACGGCGCCAGTGCCATCAACCCTTACATGGTGAACGAAATTATCAGAATGCAGGTAAAAGAGGGATTTATTGAGAATATGGATGAAGACGAAGCTGTAGAGAATTTCAACAAAGCCATTGGTAAAGGACTTCTTAAAATCATGAATAAGATTGGTATTTCTACCTTACATTCATATAGAGGTTCCCAGATTTTTGAAATCGTTGGTTTCAATTCAGAATTTGTTGAAAAATATTTCCCTTACACCGCTTCAAGAATTGAAGGTATCGGATTGTACGAAATAGAAAAAGAAATTAACCAGCGTTATTTACAAGCCTATCCAGAAAAGCCTATTGACAAAAAATTAGGCTTAAACATTGGAGGTGATTACCGTTGGAGACGTAATGGCGAACGCCATATGTTTAACCCAACTACTGTTTCTAAATTGCAGCAAGCGGTTAGATTGAGCGACCAAGCTAGCTATGACGTTTACTCAAAAGCGATTAACGAGCAATCTGAAAATTTGATGACCATTCGTGGGTTATTTGAGTTTGATAATCTAGACCCTATTCCGCTGGATGAAGTAGAACCATGGACCGAGATTGTAAAGCGTTTTAAAACAGGAGCAATGTCTTATGGCTCTATTTCCCGTGAAGCCCATGAAAATTTGGCTATTGCCATGAATAGAATTGGGGGGAAATCCAATTCTGGTGAAGGTGGAGAAGATAGAAACCGTTTCCATCCCGATGTAAATGGAGATAGCAGAAACTCAGCTATCAAGCAAGTTGCTTCAGGTCGTTTTGGTGTAACATCGCACTACTTAACAAACGCTAGAGAGATTCAAATAAAAATGGCGCAAGGTGCTAAGCCCGGTGAAGGTGGACAGCTACCAGGAGAAAAAGTACTGCCTTGGATAGCAAATGCTAGAAATTCTACACCTTTTGTAGGATTGATTTCTCCACCACCTCATCACGATATTTATTCTATTGAAGATTTAGCACAATTAATTTTTGATTTAAAAAATGCTAATCGCGATGCGAGAATCAACGTTAAACTAGTATCTGAAGTAGGTGTTGGTACTATTGCTGCTGGTGTTGCAAAAGCAAAAGCAGATGTGGTATTAATTTCTGGATACGATGGCGGTACAGGAGCATCGCCTTTAACCTCATTAAAGCACGCTGGTTTACCATGGGAGCTTGGTTTATCTGAAGCACAACAAACATTGGTGCTTAATAACCTAAGGAGTAGAATTGTTGTGGAGTGTGACGGACAATTAAAAACAGGACGTGATGTAGCTGTAGCAGCACTTTTAGGAGCAGAAGAATTTGGTTTTGCAACAGCGCCTCTAGTTGCCTCAGGATGTATAATGATGCGTAAATGTCATTTAAACACCTGTCCGGTAGGTATCGCAACTCAAGACAAAGAGCTGCGTAAGAACTTTAAAGGTACACCAGAACATGTGATCAATTTCTTCTACTATGTAGCGGAAGAATTAAGGGGTATCATGGCGCAATTAGGCTTTAGAACCATGGCAGAAATGGTGGGTCAAACCCATAAAATAAATGCTAATAAAGCTATTAAGCACTATAAAGCTAAAGGTCTTGATTTATCAAGTATATTGCATAGACCAGCGGCGTACAACAAATTAATAGTTAGAAATACCGAAGAACAAGATCATAATCTTGATAACGTATTGGATTTTACTATTTTGAAAGATTCTCATCGTGCATTGTACCGAAAAGAGAAAATGACATTGCATTACCCAATTAGCAATATAAATAGAACCGTTGGTGCTATTGTAAGTAACGAGATTTCTAAAATCTACGGTCATTTAGGTCTACCTGAAGACACTTTGAATATCAACTTTACAGGTTCTGCTGGACAAAGCTTCGGTGCTTTTGGAGCGTTTGGTTTAACCTTCACTTTAGAAGGAAACACCAATGATTATTTAGGCAAAGGTTTATCAGGTGCTAAGTTAATTGTCAAGAAACCTGAAAATGCTGATTTCAAAGCCAATGAAAATATTATTGTTGGAAACGTATGTTTATTTGGTGCGGTAAACGGTCAAGCCTATATAAATGGTATAGCTGGTGAACGTTTTGCGGTACGTAACTCAGGAGCAACAGCGGTTGTTGAAGGTGTAGGAGATCATTGTTGTGAATATATGACTGGTGGTCGCGTTATCGTTCTCGGTAAAACTGGAAGAAACTTTGCAGCTGGTATGAGTGGTGGTATCGCCTATGTGTACGATCCTGAAAACAAGTTTGTAAATGGCTTGTGTAACACAGAAACTATAGAATTTGAGGACATTACAAGTGAAGATGCTAACGAATTAAAAGCGTCTATCGAGAAACATCAACTTTATACAGATAGTAATATTGCAAAAACGTTGTTGTCAGATTGGGATACTGCCTTAGGCAAATTTGTAAAAGTAATGCCAATTGAATACAAACGTGCATTAAAGCGTTTAGAGACTGAAGAACAAATGGTAGAAGAATTAACAGCTTAGAATCATGGGGAAAGTAACAGGTTTTAAAGAATTTGAAAGACAAGACGAAAAGTACACGCCCGTAAAAGACCGTGTAAAACATTATAAGGAATTTACTGTGCCTCTCTCTGAAGAGGAGATCACAAAACAAGGGTCGCGCTGCATGGATTGTGGTATTCCGTTTTGTCATAGTGGTTGTCCCTTAGGAAATCTTATTCCAGATTTCAACCATATGGTACACCAAGGTGAATGGCAAAAAGCCTCTTGGATATTGCATTCAACAAATAATTTCCCTGAATTTACTGGAAGACTATGTCCAGCACCATGCGAAAAATCGTGTGTACTGGGTATTATTGAAGATCCTGTTTCAATTGAAAATATTGAGAAACAAATTGTGGAACGTGCTTTTCAAGAAGGTTGGATTAAGCCACAACCACCTAAAACAAGAACTGGTAAAACCATTGCTGTTGTAGGTTCTGGTCCTGCTGGTTTAGCTGCTGCACAACAGTTAAACAGAGCTGGACACACAGTTACCGTTTTTGAACGTGATGACGAAATTGGTGGACTATTGCGTTACGGTATTCCAAACTTCAAAATGGAGAAGGAAATTATCGATCGTCGTCTGGCCATTTTAGAAGAAGAAGGTATAACGTTTAAAACCAATGTAAATGTTGGTGTGAATTACGATGTTGAAGCGCTAAAAGCGTTTGATGCTGTAGTATTATGCGGTGGAGCGACTGAAAGACGTAGCTTACCAACACCAGGTATTGATGCTGATGGTGTGGTACAAGCCATGGATTTCCTAACACAGCAAACTAAAGTATTATTTGGTAAAAAGGTCGAGAATCAAGTTATGGCTACCGATAAAAACGTAATTGTTATTGGCGGTGGTGACACAGGTTCTGATTGTATCGGAACATCCAACCGACATGGCGCAAAATCGGTAGTTAATTTTGAAATTATGCCAAAGCCACCTGGACACCGTTCCCCAACTACACCTTGGCCTTTTTGGCCATTACAGTTAAAAACATCCTCATCTCATGAAGAAGGTGTTGAGCGTAACTGGCTCATTAATACTAAAGAGTTTATTACAGATAAAAACAATAAACTTACCGGTTTAAAAACTGTTAACGTAGAGTGGAAAATGGTACCTGGACAACGTCCTCAATTAATTGAAATTGAAGGTACTGAAAAAACATGGCCTTGTGATTTAGCATTATTGGCACTTGGTTTTACTGGACCTGAAAGTACCCTAGCCGACAAGTTGGGTATTAAAACTGATGCACGTTCTAATTATAAAGCTGAGTACGGTAAATACCAGACCAATATTCCTAATATTTTTACTGCTGGTGATATGCGTCGTGGGCAATCCTTAATCGTATGGGCAATATCAGAAGGTAGAGAAGCTGCAAGACAAGTTGACATTTATTTGATGGGTAAATCAGATTTGCCTACAAAGGATGCAAGTGGGGATTTGGTTGGGTTACACTAACAAATAAAACTTAATTGAATAAAAAATGCGAACTTTTCAGTTCGCATTTTTTATATTTGATAATGAGAGAGTTACCTTTTTGCATTTCGCATAAACTCTTCAGCCTTTTCCACCATGTTTTTACTTCCACAAATAAAAGGCACACGTTGATGTAGTTCGGTAGGCTCCACATCCATTGTTCTTGTAAAACCATCACTAGCTTTCCCATTAGCCTGTTCTGCCAAAAAGGCCATGGGATTGCACTCATAAAGTAAACGTAGTTTACCATTAGGGTTTTTTGAACTCTGCGGATATAAATAAATACCACCTTTAATCATATTTCTATGAAAATCAGAAACTAAAGATCCAATATATCTAGATGTATAGGGTCTATCATCCTCTTCTAACTGACAATACTTTATATAGTCTTTTATACCTTGAGGGAAATGAATATAATTACCTTCATTCACTGAATAAATATTTCCATCTTCAGGAAATTGCATATCTGGATGTGATAGGTAAAAAGAACCTATTGCCGGGTTTAACGTAAATCCGTTAACACCATCACCAGTGGTATACACTAACATAGTAGATGTACCGTACACCACATAGCCCGCAGCTACTTGTTCACTTCCTTTTTGTAAAAAATCTTTAAGATGAACAGGTGTCCCCACAGGAGTAACCCTTCGGTATATTGAAAATATAGTTCCAACAGAAACATTTACATCAATATTTGAAGACCCATCTAAAGGATCGATCAAAACAACATATTTGTTTTGATGGTTTTCATCTTGACTATTGATAGTAATAAAATCATCTTCCTCCTCACTCGCTATCCCACAAACAATGTTTCGTTTTGTTAAAGTTTGAATGAACTTGTCATTGGCATAAACATCAAGCTTTTGCTGATCTTCACCTTGAATATTGGTATCACCCACAGCTCCGATAATATCAACTAAACCAGCTTTATTCACTTCATGGTTTACCACTTTTGCTGCTAAACGAATAGAATTTAAGAGACTGGACAACTCTCCTGATGAATATTTAAACGATGCTTGGTTTTCAATGATAAATTCTCCTAAAGTTTGTTTTTTGTGCGACATAAATGTTTAAGTTTAGTGCTGCAAATATCCATAAATTTTACCAAACTACATCGTTTTCGCAATACATAAATGCTTTAAAATGCTGAACTTTAAACTATATTTGAATACTTTATAAATAAATTATGGAATTGATAATCAGAGACTCAAAAAGAGAGGATATGCCACACGTGCTAAAACTTATAAAAGAGTTAGCTATTTATGAAAAAGAACCAGATGCTGTTGAAGTAACCGTAGAAGACTTACAGAATGACGGTTTTGGAGAACATCCACAATTTCATTGTTTTGTTGCTGAAATTAATTCTCAAATTGAGGGAATTGCTTTGGTGTATAATCGCTATTCCACTTGGAAAGGAAGAGCTATTCATTTAGAGGATTTGATTGTAAGCGAAAAAATGCGCGGATATGGTATTGGTTCAAAATTATTAGATGAAGTAGTGAAATATAGCCATAGTTTAGGAGTTAAACGCATAAACTGGGAGGTATTGGATTGGAATGAGCCTGCAATTAAATTTTATGAAAAAAATGGCGCAAATGTGATGCGTGATTGGGATGTTGTGCAAATGAATGAAGAGGGTATAAAAAATTATATTTCTAATTTATAACATGCAAGTATTTAAATTTGGTGGTGCTTCAGTAAAAGATGCCGAAGGTGTAAAAAATCTAGCCAAGGTTTTAAAAACCATCGGATATAAAGACACACTAGTGGTGGTTTCAGCTATGGGTAAAACTACCAACGCTCTGGAAATTGTGTTAAATAATTATTTCAATAAGAAAACCTTACTTAAAAGCGCTTTACAAGATGTTATTAAATACCACAACAGTATTTTATTGGATTTGTTCGAAAATGAATCCCACCCCATTTTTAAAGAAGTGAATGGCCTTTTTAGAGAGCTTAGCGACATTTTAAGAACCAATAAATCTCCTGATTATAATTTTGTTTACGACCAAACTATATGTTTTGGAGAACTAGTGGCCACGAGCATTATCAGTGCTTACTTGAATAGTATCAATTTAAAAAATCACTGGCTGGATGCCAGAGAACATATTAAAACCGATAATTATTACAGACGTGCCAATGTAAATTGGGAACAAACTCAACAAAATATTTCGTCAAACTTTAACAGGAATACTTTAAATATTACACAAGGGTTTCTAGGTAGTGATGTTAATAATTTTACAACCACACTGGGAAGAGAAGGCAGTGATTATACTGCAGCCATATATGCGTACTGTCTTAATGCTAAAAGCGTAACTATTTGGAAAGATGTTCCTGGGGTTTTAAATGCAGACCCCAGATATTTTGACAATGCCCAATTGCTGCATCAAATATCTTATGAAGAGGCTATAGAACTAGCTTTTTATGGTGCTTCCGTAATTCATCCTAAAACATTACAGCCCCTACAAAGAAAAGAAATTCCACTATTTGTAAAGTCATTTTTAAATCCAAAAAACGAAGGTACTCGCGTTGGCAAAGGCATTACACTACAACCTAATGTTCCATGCTTTATTTTAAAAAAGAATCAGGTTTTAATTTCCTTATCCTCTCTAGATTTTTCATATATCGTTGAAGACAACATCAGTGGTATTTTTAAGTTATTACATACTTACAAAATGAAAGTTGATGTCATTCAAAATTCAGCCATCAGCTTTTCAGTTTGTATTGACAATATTTTTAACAACCTAGAACCGCTACTTCAACATCTTAAAGCAAAATTCAGAGTGACTTGCTATGAAAACGTTTCATTATACACGATTAGACATTATAATGCCGAGGTTTTAGAAAAGTTAGAAGAAGATAAAACAGTGTTATTAAAACAGTTAACTCAAGAAACTGTGCAGATAGTTACTAAATAGTTTTATTTATTACTTTTACGCTAATGGGGAAACAGCAAGATACGGGTTTAGTAACCGCAAAAGAAGTAGCAAAAGCCATACAATTGGATAAATATGGGTTTTTAGGCACTTTTATAGGCTGGTTACTCATGAAGGTGCTTAAAATATCTACCCTCAACAAAATTTATAAGCGAAATAAACATCTAGAAGAGGTTAGTTTTTTAAACGCCATTTTGGGCGATTTCCAAATTAAATTTGAAATCCCAGATGAGGACTTAAATCGTTTACCCAAAGATGGCGCCTATATTACAGTTTCAAATCATCCCTTAGGTGGGATAGACGGAATACTGCTTTTAAAATTGATGCTGGAGCAACGCCAAGACTTTAAGATTATTGCTAATTTTTTACTTCACAGAATTGAACCTTTGAAACCTTACATTATGCCTGTAAATCCTTTTGAGGACAGAAAGGATGTAAAATCAAGCATCGCCGGGTTTAAAAATGCCATTTTACATTTACGCGAAGGACATCCACTAGGAATTTTTCCAGCTGGAGAAGTATCCACCTATCGCGATGGCAAATTGGTTGTAGACAAGCCATGGGAAGAAGCCGCAATGAAATTGATTAAAAAGGCGGAAGTACCTATTGTCCCCATATATTTTCATGCAAAAAACAGCAAGCTATTTTATAAGTTATCTAAAATTAGTGACACATTTAGAACCGCGAAATTACCCTCAGAACTTCTTACCCAAAAACGACGTACGATTAAAGTTCGAATAGGTAAACCTATTTCAATTAAAGATCAAAAAGAGCATGAATCCTTAGATGAGTTTTCAGAATTTATAAGAAAAAAGACGTATATGCTCTCCAATGCTTTTGAGGCTAAACCCAAAATACTGGATAATATTTCTTCGTCTTTAAAAGTACCTAAATCGCCTAAAAATATCGTAACACCTGTAGATAGCAGTCTCATGGTAAACGAGGTTGAAGCCCTTAAAAAAGACAACTCCAGATTATTAGAAAGCAAAAACTATGAGGTTTATCTTGCTGATGCTAAAAAAATCCCTAATATTCTCAGAGAAATAGGCAGATTACGTGAAATTACATTTAGAGAAGTAGGCGAAGGCACCAATGAAGCCATAGACTTAGATGCCTTTGACGATTATTACCACCATATGTTTTTATGGGACAATGAAAGACAATTAATTGCAGGTGCTTACAGAATGGGTTTAGGCTCTAAAATCTTTAAGCTTTACGGCATTAACGGGTTTTATTTACAGGATTTATTTCGGTTTGAACCAGAGCTCTACAAAATGATGAGCGAATCTATTGAAATGGGTCGTGCTTTTATAATAAAAGAGTACCAGCAAAAGCCAATGCCTCTATTTTTACTTTGGAAAGGCATTGTACATACTACATTGCGCCATCCGGAACATAACTACCTAATTGGAGGTGTTAGCATTAGCAATCAATTTTCAAACTTCTCAAAATCTTTGATGGTAGAGTTTATGAAATCTCATTACTACGATCCCTACATAGCGCAATATGTTCGTCCGAAAAAGGAGTTCAAAGTAAAACTAAAAGATGCCGACAAGGATTTTGTCTTCGATGAGGCCGAAGCCGATTTAAATAAATTCGACAAGTTTATTGATGAAATAGAACCAGGTGCTTTACGCTTACCTGTTCTTCTTAAAAAATATATCAAACAGAATGCAAAACTGGTAGCTTTTAATGTAGACCCACTTTTTAACAACTCGGTAGACGGATTGATGTACATTAAAATTGCCGATTTACCCGAAAGTACCGTGCGCCCTGTAATGGAGGAGTTTCAGGCGGAATTAGAGCAAAAGTTTATGGAAAACAATGAGGGGTAAATTATTTTCTCTATTATTTTTATTACATGGATTTGTAAGCTATTCCCAAATTATAAAAGGCACTGTTTTAGATGCAAAAACAAAGGCTCCAATTGAAACTGCTACCGTTTATTTTGACAATACCACCATTGGCGCTATTACAAATAGCAAAGGAGAGTTTACTATTAAATATTCAGATGCCATACAATCTCCCCTAATCATATCATTTTTGGGCTATAAAAAACAAGTGATAACCGATTACAGGGAGAAAAATACTATTACAGTTTTTCTAGAAGAGAACCACGAATCTTTAAATGAAGTTATTGTAAATGCTAATGACGGGCTAACCCGAAAACAGAAATTACGGTTTTTTAGAAAAGAATTTCTTGGAACTTCCAGATTTGGAAAATCTTGTACAATTTTAAATGAAGAAGATATTATTCTACGTTATGACAGAAAACAAAGAGTTTTAAGAGGGTATTCTAAATCACCCATACGAGTTGAAAACAAAGCACTGCAATATTACATAACTTATGATCTTACTTCCTTTATATTAAGATTTATGCCTCGAGGTTCTAGTAATAATACCTTTGATGTAAGGTCAGTTGGCTTTTTTGGCAGCACTTATTACAAGGATTTTGAGATTTTTAATAAGGAAAAAGCCATTAAAAACAGAAACAAGGCTTATGCTGGCTCTAGGTTACAATTTATGCGTGCCCTTTACGCGCAGAAATTTGCAGAAAATAAATTTCAATTATTCTTTAAAAGCACAAGGATTGAAGACCCTTGGGAGTATATTTATATAGAAACTAAAAATGGTACTGAGATAAAACGGGTGTCTTTACGTCAACCATTAAATATACTATTCAATAATTGGGAAAAATCAAGTATTGAATTTTTAGCCCCCTCAATTTTTATAGATTTCTTTGGAAACTATACCAATGTGGACAAAGTGCGCTTCACTGGTGTGATGGGAGAGCAACGCGTTGGGGAGTTATTACCTTTTGATTATGGGTTGTAGTTCTTCAAAAAATACTTTAATTCAACCTAGAAAACACAAACTTCATCTCCGTTGCAATCTGTAAACTGCGCTCCAAATAGACTGCTGTTTGCTGAGGTGTTCCATCCGATTGTTTTGGGTCTTTATAAGTAATAGCGATACGCTTATCACAACCTGAAACGATTGGACACCCTTCATCTGCCGAAGAACAGGTCAGTATTGCTGCAAACTCAGAAGACGGATTAAATTCATTGCTAAACACTTTAGAAAAAGCGATTATAGATGGTTCATTTATTGAAAACTTAATGCTATACACAGGGTTATCGTCTTCAGATAATTTGACAACTTTAAAACCCTGATTTATTAAGGTTTCCTCAACCTTAGGAAACATAGCTGTGGCTTCAGTTCCACCTGAATAACAGGATACATTTTTAATATCAAAGTAGGCCGCCATTGTTTGCGCCCAAATTTGGGATAGGTGGCTACGTCTTGAATTGTGAGTGCAAATAAAATTTAAACGAATAGCGTTTCCTGAATCGATTTTGTTTTTTAAATAATCCACTAATACTGATAGTGTTTCTTTTCTATCTCCAGTAATTGTATGGGTATCTAATGCTTTAATAAGATTAGAAATATCTTGAAATAGTTTCATTTATAGGTTTATTTAAAAAAAGGTGATAACGTCGCTATACAATCAATAACAGAAAGAGCTTAACAGCAACCACTACTGGGCGAACAGCAAGATTCTAGGTTTTCAACTGCTTTTTCAGCGACGGCAACTACGCTATCTGGCACACCACATAGTGTTTTTGCTTTACAGTCTGTTTTTTCAACTGCCAATTTAAATATTAAATTATTGCCTTGTATTTCAAAATCGTTAACAAATAGTTGTGCGGTATGAAATGTTGCATTACTATATTCAAACTTAACCTCAGCATCCATTGTATAAGGTTTCATTTTTCCAACTTTATTTAAAATACCCAAAGCCTTTAAACCAGACATATATTGTGCTTTACCTTTTTCTATTGGACTTTCCCATAATTGAATAATGGTTTCTTTCCATGAGTCCGTTTGAGCACCACAATCTATAGAGTCTACGGTGATGTGTTTTACTTCTGTAATATGATAATTTGTCCCTACAAATGCTTCTGGGCTATATTCAAATAATAAGCTTTTATGTTTGTGCTGTTCTAATAGCGACAGTAATTCTTGTGTTTTCATAATTATATCTTTAGTTCATTAACAACAGTTTGATGTTGTACCGTTAAAAAAGCTATTTAATACTATTTGAAACTCTTTAAAGCGTTCCACATTTAAACAGTAGCATATGCTTTTCCCCTTAAAATTACCCTTCAGCAATCCTGCATCATTAATTACTTTTAAATGTTGGGAAATTGTAGGTTGAGATAAACCTATTTCATCTACAATATCATTGCAAATACAAGACTCTTGCTTACTTATATATTGCAGTATGGCGATACGAGCAGGATGCGCAAATACCTTGGCAATAGCTGCCATTTGATTAATACTTTCTGGATAAATATCAAGTTTCGATGCACCCATAATTTTATTTTCTAATACAAATATAATTGTAACATTGCAATATTACGATATAATTTTATCAAAAAAAGTCTGAAGATACAACTTCAGACTTCAACTTTATTTTAAAACCAAGGCTTTTTCCCTGCTTGATATGTATTATAAAAATCTTCATCAGATTTTGTTAAGTATATAATACCTTCTATAAGACCTATTAAGCCTGTTACCCATACCACTAAGACACCAATACCTACACAAGATAATACAATACCAATAATTGTGACTACCAATAAAATAATTCCTTCTTTTTGATAACCGAGTACGAACTTATGAATACCAAAGGCACCAAATAAAATACCTAATATGCCTGCTAGGATTTTTTTGTTATCCTTAGATGCGAATGTCTCCTTGGCACTTTCGGCAAACTCAGAAGCTGTTTCTTTAGCTTCATCAGCAAATTCTTTTGCTTTTTCCTTAGCCTCATCAGCCATTTCACCTGCTTTATCTGCTGCCTTTTTAGCACCTTCTTTTGCGTCTCCTAACATATCGTTTAAATCGTCTCCTAAATTTTTTTCGTCTGACATGATAATAGTTTTTTTTGATTAGAATCTAAAAGTAATAAAAAAACATATTCATTACTAACTATATGTATTTCAATATTTAAAAACGTTACAATTATATAACTTAACGGATTAACATGAGCAACCCGCCAATGGCGGTAACTAAAATTATAAACTTTCGGTAATTTACATTAGATATTTTCTTTACCAAAGCAGCCCCAAAAAAGAAACCAATTACCACCGCTGGTACTAATACCAAATTTAGCAACAAGCTTTCTTTAGTAACAGTGTTCCAAACAAAAAAATGAAATGGCAACTTAAAGACATTGATGATGAAAAATAACCACGCTGCGGTACCAATAAACTCATTTTTTGGTAAGCGCATGGCCAAGAAATAGATGTTAGAAATGGGGCCTGCCAAATTTCCAATCATAGTAGTGAAACCCGCCAAAAAGCCTACCGAATTTGAAAACAACTTATTATGCGGAACAGTATCAGTTTTTCTTTTTTCAAAAAATAACATTATGCCAATGGAACCGATAATAATAAGTGCCATAACCCGCTTAAATACAACTTCTGATATAGTATCACCTACCCAAACACCAACCAATACACCAACGATCATGGACGGTAAGAGCTTTTTAATAAACTTCCATTGCGTGTGCCTGTTATAATAACTAACTGCAATAATATCAGCGGATATAAGCATAGGAAGCAAGATTCCTGTGGAAGCCTTTTCTCCAAATACAAAGGCTAGTATTATCACAATAATAATACCTATACCCTTTATACCAGATTTTGAAAACCCTAAAATAAACACTGCAAATAGTATCGCAGCCCATTGTATGGTAGATAAACTATAGGATTGAAGAATTTCTAAATACGACAAGTGTTATGGCTTATGCCTGCGAAATTACAAAAAAGCACTATCTACAGGCTCCCAAAGTTCTATTTTATTACCATCGTTATCCAAAATCCATCCAAATTTCCCGTACTCATATTCTTCTATCCCACCTATAACAGTAACACCTTCAGATTTTAAGACTTTTAGTAATTCTACTAAATTTTCAACCCGATAATTAAACATAAAATCCTTTTTAGAGGGCTCATAATACTTGGTGCTTTCTGGGAAAACGCTCCATTGCGTAGAGCAATCGTTACCATCCTTATCCTTCCACCAAAACGTGCAACCATAATCATTCGTATTAAAGCCTAAGTGCTTTTTATACCAAGCCTTACTGGCTTTAGGGTCTTTCGTTTTAAAAAACAATCCACCTATTCCTGTTACTCTATTTTTCATTTTAAAATGATATTATTGTTAATTTCTATTTGGGTGTTACCCTCTATGATTGTCCCAAAAAGTTTATTACACCAACGTCGTCGGGTCGGGCTTTTCGTTTGTAGTTTTGGCTCGATGCGCGCCTCACCAAAAGCTATCACTACAATCCCTAACACAGTCCTCGTAGTCAAAAAAACCTTAGTTCTTCTTTATGGCACTTTCGTAAATTTCAATCCATTCCTCGCAAGTCATTTTTCTAGTCAATTCCCCAATCAGATCAAAAGGGATGTCGTCCAGTTTTTTAAAGCGAATACAACTTTTGCCCATATCCAGCTTACGTTTGCTATGTTTAGGATATTCATTAACAAACCAATCGTGCAGTTCTTTTTTTGCGTAAATCCCACTGTGATAAAGATTTACAGAGTTTTTTTGAGAGGCAAAACTCATAAAAGGTAAAGGTATTTTAGGATCACAATGGTATCCATCAGGGTACACCGAATGTGGTACATAATATCCAATCATTTTATAAATGATACCTTCCTCAAAACCTTTAGGCAAATTAGTATTAATAATGTTTCTTAGTTTTTCTAAGGTAGCCTGTCGTTCCTCAGGAACCTGACTAATATAATCCTCTGGTGATGTGGCGTCGTATTGCATGTTTTTTTATTTACGTTGAAGAATTAAACCTGAAATTAAAGATATAACAAATCCGATTACAGTTACTAATGCAACCATAAATAATGCGCCCATTGTACTCGTCATTTCAATAATCTCATCGCCTCTACCTTCTTTAATTAACATTTGTGTGTAGTCTTCAAAAAAATCTGGGTTTATATATTGCGTATAAATGTAATCTGCAACACCTATACCAATACCAACCAATACAGAAATTAAAACTCCTATTAATATTGCTTTCCCAAGATATACAGTACCATTGTTAACCTTATCTCTATAATGTTTAATACCAAAGTAAATAAACGAAAGTGATACAAAAATGGATAAGTACCCTAAGATTTCTAATGTACCGAAATCTAAATCTTTTCCTAAAGCTAAATGAATGACAAAAATTAAGAAGCCAACAAGAGCACCGTAACTGCCATATTTTAAAACTGTCTGTTTCATAATTGAGAAAAAATTAATGTTGCTATACATGTTGGTCTATTAAGATTGTGTTGCCATCTGGATCATAAAACACGATACTTGCAGGTCCGGAAGTAGCATTATCTGTTTCACGTTCTAAAGCAATATTTTTGCTTTTTAAGTGCTTTTGAATGTCTCTTACATCGTCAAAGTCATCCAGTGTATTCGCACTCTCATCCCAACCTGGATTAAAGGTTAAAATATTGTTTTCAAACATACCTTGGAACAACCCCACCAAAGCATTACCATTTTTCATGATGAGATAATTGCGTTCTATGTCTCCAGCGAAAACGCTGAAACCTAAATTCTCATAGAATGCTTTAGATTTGTGAATGTCTTTTACGGATAAACTAATGGAAAATGCACCTAATTTCATACTGTCTGGTTTTTGATTAATATTATGAAACAAAACTAGGAATGCAGGCAGAAATAAGGGTCATACTAAAGTACCAAATGACTAGCACTTTAGTCTAAATGTATGAATTTTTAAATAATTTGGTGCGCTTTTGCTATTTGAAGTGCTTGTGTCCTTCTTTTGGCATTAAGCTTTATTAGAAGATTAGATACATGAGTTTTGATAGTACTTTCTGAAAGAAATAATTTATCTGCGATTTCTTTATTTGATAGCCCATCTGATATACCTTGAAGGACTTCATATTCACGTTCAGTAATTTCTAGTTCCTTTATTTTTTGATAATTGATGTCTTTTGAATCGGATTGATTTTTATGCAAACTTTTTTTGTTGATGTAAATACCCACTATTAAAAATACCACCGCAATAACAGCAACAGCAAATTCAATTTTAAGATTTCCTGAATGTATAGAATAAGTACTTATTTGAAATAAAAGTACTAAGGCCAAAATCAACCCCGAAAAAACAAGAATGGTTTTCTTCACGGATTAAATTTAACAAAATTTCGTCTTAATCTTATCCACGATAGTTTGGGCTAATTTTTCTTTACTCTCTACCGTCCACCCTGCAACATGAGGTGACAGCAATACGTTCTCTGCCTGTATCAAATATTGGAAAGGTTCTGGCATTTTATTGGCAAACAGACTTTCGAAAGACTTTTTTTCGTATTCTAAAACGTCCAAACCAGCACCTAAAACTTTTCCAGATTTTAAGGCGGAAACTAAGTCTGCAGTTACCACACTTTTACCTCTAGCTGTATTTACTAACCAAAACGGCTTTTTAAATTGATTGATGAATTCTGAATTTACCATATTCAACGTAAGCGGTGTCTCCGGTGTGTGCAAGCTCACCACGTCCACCCTTTCCTGAAGCTCCTGTAGCGAAACTTGTGTAGCATTTTCATCTCCAACATTAGCTTTAATATCGTAGCATAAAACCGTCACGTCAAACCCTTTTAGTTTTTTCGCAAAAGCCTTCCCCATATTACCATAACCGATTAAACCTACAGTTAAACCATCCAACTCTATCCCACGATTGTCTTCTCTTAGCCATTTGCCATTGCGCACTTCTCTATCGGCTTTGTTTAGTTTATTAAATAAGGACAGGAGCATGCCCAAAGTATGCTCACCCACAGCGTTTCGATTACCTTCGGGCGCCGATATTAAATACACGCCTTTACTTTCGGCATAATCGCAATCTATGTTTTCCAATCCTGCACCTACTCGACCTATAAATTTTAGGTTTTTTGCGGCATCCAAAAATTGCTGATCTATTGTGAATCTGCTTCGGATAATAATACCATCGTAGTTACCAATTTTTGCTTCAATCTCACCTTTTGAAGAGGTGTAATCTTCATGATTTATGAAACCTAAACCCTTAAGTTGATTAATTAATAAATCGTGGTTAGTATCTAAATGTAGGACTGTCATTATTGATTTTTTTTAAATACAAGAGATATCCAATACAATAACACAATTGAAATTGTACCAATGGCAATGCCATAACTTAAAATCCAGAATATCCGCATTGCTAATTGTCCGCCTTGAAATGTCGTTGTCTCGCTAAATGTAAATGATAGATTACCAGCAAGACCATATGAAATAGGTACCCATAGTAAACTTATCACTAAAACAACTTTTAGTAGTAAAGCTAAAAACTTATGAAAGCGTAGAGAGGGTTTTCGTAAGTTATAAATCCCCCAATATAAGGCAAGTGGCAAACTTATTATTCCTGCCCAAGTGATAAATGTTCCAAGTGGAATAGTACTATTTTTATCCAGTGCTATCGTTAATACAGAAGACCTTGTAAACAATAAAACCAAGACAATAATGGATACAAGTAAAGCTCCATAAAACCAAAATACTCTTTTATTCATAACTAATTAAATTCTAACGACACCCTAAACTAACACTCTGTAAACTATTGCTTTAGTCAAATTTTAGGATAATGTGTTTGTGTTTTTTCATGGGCTACATTTCCTGTATGCGCAGTGTTTTGTTTCTCGAACAAAAGCACATGTACTTCTTCATCATTTTTTGTACAAGGATTATGCTCTACACCTTTTGGTACGACAATAAATTCGCCTTCGTTGACCACTTCGGTTCGGTCTCTAAATTGCATGTGTAATGTACCTTTTATAACTTGAAAAAGTTCGTCTTCATCATCATGACTATGCCACACAAATTCGCCTTTTAGTTTTGCTAAAATTACCTGCATATTATCTACAGTTGCAATTTGATGCGGATGCCAATTCTTGCTGAACTTAGATAACTTTTCTTTGATATTTATTGCTTTCATAAGGTAAAATTACAAAGTTTTATGACTTTGTTTAGATGTTTTGGTATGAAGTATTCCCGTTTTTTCTAGAATATATGCATCTGCGTTAGGGATTGTAGCGGCATCCTTTTTGATATGGAGGCTGAGATTCTCGAAGCTGTAATAGCAAAAAGATATAGCGGAAAGCCCGACCCGACAGGGGAACGCCCAAATTACTCTTTAAACCAGCTAGAATATTTTATATAAGCATCTGCAATACGATTGATTTCGCCTGATATTAATTCTTCACTAGCATTCTTTATTTTTTTGGCGGGAATACCTGCATATATTGAACCTGATGTTACGATGGTATTTTTGGGAACAACGGCGCCAGCGGCAATAATACAGTTGGATTCTACCACGCAGCCATCCATAATAATGCTGCCCATGCCTACCAAAACATTATCGTGAATGGTACACCCATGCACCAATGCATTATGGCCGATGGATACATTATTGCCTATGGTGGTTGGGGCTGTTTTGTAGGTGCCGTGAATTACTGCGCCATCTTGCACATTAACTTTATTGCCCATTTTTATAAAGTTTACATCACCACGAACTACTGCACTAAACCAAACACTGCATTGGTTTCCCATGGTAACATCGCCAACTACAGTTGCGTTTTCGGCTAGAAAACAATCTTTTGGTATTTTGGGCGATTTTCCTCTTACTTCTTGAATTACTGGCATTGTAAAATACTGATTATTTATTATTGACTATTTATTATTTAAAATACGACAGCAGCTCTGACTTTCTAGACGCTGACACCATAATTTCCTTTCCGTTGCTTAGCACTACACTACCTCCTTTGCCTTTTTGGTATTTCACTACTTCGTTTACATTTACCAAATAAGATTTATGTACACGGGTAAAACTAGAATCGTTTAAGGCTTCTTCAAAATATTTTAGTGTCTTGCTAACTATTTTTCGTTTGTTAGTGTTGAGGTATATTTCGGTGTAATTATCGTCAGCTTTACAATACAAAATATCCGCAGTATTTAACACTTCAAAACCTGATTGTTGAGGGATGGTTATTTTACCATTGATACTTTGCGTTTTTGGCACCAAAACCTCATCCTGTAAAGCATTTTCCTTAGTTTTTATATCCGTAACATAATCTACTGCTTTTATCAGTTCATCAATAGAAATAGGCTTCATTAGGTAGTAAGATGCATGGGCATTTAGGGCATCAATGGCGTAATGGTCGTATGCGGTGACAAAAATGGTTTCAAAATTCACATCGCCTACTTTTTCCAAAAGGTCAAAAGCATTACCATAGGGCATTTCTACATCTAAAAAAACTAAGTCTAAGTTGTTGTTTCTAATCAAAACTAAAGCATCTTCGATATTTGCAGCCTCACCTAATATTTCGACATTCGGACAATACTTTTGTAGATAGTTTTTTAGTATTTGCCTACTGGTTTCTTCGTCTTCTACTATTATTGATGTTAGTTTCATTTCTGTTTAATTTATGAGACCTTTCGACTGCGCTCGAGGTGACTAAGTGTTTTAATTTTTAAAATCCCACATATTTTTTTCACTAACCCTAAATAAAAGCAAGAGTTCCATCTTTTTGGAGGGTTAGTAATGCTCTTAATCCTTCTTTAGCGTTACCACAACTTTTGTTCCTGTATCCTCTTCATCTTGAAAATCATCCACAAACACATCCACCTTATCCTTATACATATCATTTAAAATGGCCACACGCTTTTTGATATTGCCCATGCCTTTGGAGTTTTGTTTCTTTTGATTTTTAGTTTTTAGTGCTTTCGATTTTTCACGCCCGATACCATCATCAGTAATTGTGATTTTTATTTCATCTTCTTTTTCTTGGGTGATTGCAATGTTTAGATGCCCCTTTGACTTTTTATAACGCAATCCGTGCCATACTGCATTTTCTATATAAGGCTGTAAAAGCATTGGCGGAATCACAAAGTTTTCAACCTTTATCTTTTCATCTACATGAATGCTGTAATCAAATTTATCTTGAAATCTAAAATGCTCTAATTGCGTGTACAGTCCTAGTAGTTCAATTTCTTTTTCTAGCGGAATAAAATCTTCCTCACTGTTTTCTAAAACAGCTCGCATTAATTTTGAAAAATCTGTTAAATACTTGTTGGCGGTCCGTTCATCATTTGATGCAATAAAGCTATTTACTGAATTTAATGCATTAAAGATAAAGTGCGGATTCATCTGACTGCGCAACGACTTAAGAGCAAGTAAATTATTCGCCAACCGTTGTTGGCGTATATATTTAAACATTAAAAACGCCACAAGCAACAATAGAAACAAACCTCCAATCAAGGAATAGATAATTACTTTTTGACGCTTGGACTGCTCAACAGTTAATTGGTACTGACTCTCAGATAACTCCCGATCGCTCTCCAAACTATTAATTCTATTCTGCTTTGTAGACAAATCTTTTCGAAAAAGTGCGGCTTGAGATATCTCTTGCTCTTTTTTTCGGTATAGCTTATCCACTACATCCACATATTCTTGGTAAGCTTCTAAGGCTTTTGAGAAATCTCCAGTGGTTTTAAACACTTCTGAAAGCCTTCTGGTGGCATCTTTTTGTACAACCAAATCTTCTTTGGTTTCAGCCTCTGCAATACTTTCTTCCAAATACTCTATAGCGTTGCCAAAATCATTTTGTTCAGCATAGGCGCGTCCTATTTTGTATTTTTGTTTTTGCGGAGTAAGCGGACTTTCGTTATCTAAAATAGAATCTGTTTCGATGTCTTCTATATCTTCTAAAGCCTGTTTCCGTAGTACAATCTCATCCGCAAAATTAGATACCGTATTTTGAAAATCGGCCACTTTTACCTTTTCCTCAACAGCTCGTTTTTTGGGTTGTGTATTTGCTAATTTAAGCGACTTATCAAAATACACCTCTGCTTCTGCAACTTCTCCTTTTTCACTTAAAACCTCAGCAATTTTAGAATTCAAATCTGTCACCTTTGGCGTAATCAAGTGTTTCTGTGCAACTTCTAGCCCTCGGTTATAGGCACTAATAGACTTATCAAATTCGCCAGTGCCTTTATAAACATCACCCAAACCTTCATAGAGCGATACCGTCTGATAGTTGGAGAGTGCCCTTTTGTTTATACCATTATACTCTTGTATACTTTCCTGAAAATTTTTGTTTAACCTGTAGGCCTTTGCCAATTTTAGTCGGGTTTCATTGGTGTCTTTACTTTGGAGGCTAATCCGATAGTTTGAAACTGCCAAATCGTATTGTTTCCAGAACATATAGATGTCTCCAAGTACTTCGTAAGCATCGCCATTTTCCTTTTTAGAATTACTAAATTCTAAAGCATCAGCAACAAACTGAATACTTTTTTGGGCATCCTTTTTTAGGTAGGTTTCTGCGGAATCTATAAATGAATTAAATCCTGAGCCTCTAATCCTTTTAAATTTTTTACTTACCAGTTTTTCTGCTTCGTTAGGCTCAACTTCAACTGTTATACGCTCGTTGCTCTCAATGATATAATATATAGTTTCAAAATCCTTATGTCGTATAATAAGTTGATCGCCTTTTTGAGCTTCAATTCTAAATTCACCAAATATATCCGTGGTGGTATAAGAATCGCCATTCACTTGAATATTTACATCGGGAATAGGATCACGTGTATCTTGTTCTATCACAGAGCCACGGACGGTAAACCTTTGAGTGTTACCCAAAAGATCATCCTGCGCCTGTATGCTAAAGCCTGCGAAAATCAATATCAGGCACCATATATATTTAAGATGATATTGCATATCTCTATTTAGAATAGCTAAACTTACGCACTTTCATTGGCATATTAAAATAGGCGTTCTTGAAAAACGCTCGTTTTAACTTCAAAATAGCGTGGTTTACCCATTTGTAATATTGCCAAACTCATTGAAACGTCCTGTTCACTCATTCGTCTTTTTTTTAAAAATACTTTGGTAATAGTTTTACTGCCAAATCATATTCAATCAAAAAACATAAATCAAAATGAAACACACATTCAAGCTCTTCGCATTACTTTTTCTATGTTATGCATTTAGTTTTTCACAAAGCGGACAAAAGAATTTTATCGACCAACCTTTTATTGAAGTGACGGGTACCGTTGAAACTGAAATAATTCCAAATGAAATTTTCCTGAAAATTGTTTTAAATGAAAATGACAAAAGAGGGAAGTTAAGCATTGAAAAACAGGAAAATCAGATGATTTTAACTTTAAAGACTTTAAATATTAATGTTGATAAAAACCTTTCTGTTCTAGATTTTAATGGAAGTTACCATAGGAAATTTTTAGGTGATAACGAGGTTGTTAAAAACAAACACTATCAATTAATAGTAAACGATGGAAAAACGCTTGGGGAAGTTTATGAAGCCTTAGACGCTTGTGATATTTCCAATATTTCAATTACAAAAACAAGTCATACTGAACTTGAGACTTTTAGAAGAGAAACAAAATTAAAGGCTTTGAAAACTGCCAAAGAAAAAGCCAATGATTATACAGCAGCCATTGGGCAAACTATTGGGAAAGCAATATTCATCCAAGAAATAAGCTCCAATAATTTTAACGTTTTAGCCAATCAACTTAATAGTATTAATTCAAATTACACCCAAGAATACCAGTCATTTGCAAGAAAAATAGAGAACTTAAACCTGAAGCCTATAATACTTAAAGAAACGGTTATGGCAAAATTCATCTTAAATTAAAAAACGTAAAATCATGAAAACATTATTTAAAACTTTTATGCTGGCAATAGCTGTTTTAAGCTTTACGGCATGCAACGCAAACAACAAAAAACAAAGCTATGCAATAAATGTAGTAGAAACCGAGCACCCAGAACCCAACAAACAATTTATAAAAGTGGCGCTATTATTAGACACAAGCAACAGTATGGACGGTTTGATAGACCAAGCTAAAGCGCAACTTTGGGAAATTGTAAACGAACTCTCTTACGCCAAATGCGGCAATGGTAAGCCAAACTTACAAATCGCCTTGTATGAATATGGCAACGACCGATTACCTGGAGAGGAAGGGTACATCAGACAGGTATTGGCCTTTAGTGACGACCTGGATGAAATTTCTAAAGAACTATTTTCCTTAACCACAAATGGCGGAAATGAATATTGCGGACAAGTAATTCAAACATCCTTAAATCAACTAAACTGGGGTAAAAACCCAGATGATTTAAAATTGATATTTATTGCAGGTAATGAACCTTTTACTCAAGGCAGGGTGAACTACAAAGACGCATCAACAAATGCTAAAGAAAAAGACGTTACGGTAAATACCATTTTCTGTGGGGATTATAATCAAGGTATTTCTACCTATTGGAAAGCAGGTGCAGATTTGACACAAGGCGACTATATGGCGATTAACCATAACAAAGCTACAGTACATATTGCTTCGCCATACGATGATGAAATCCTTCAATTAAATATTAAATTAAATAAAACATATGTGGCTTACGGAACTTATGGTAAACGTAAAATGAGAATGCAGGCAGAACAGGATATGAATGCCAGTGGTTACAGTAAAGCCAACGCTGTGAGCAGAACAGTTAGCAAAAGCTCGCATTTGTATAAAAACTCTCGATGGGATTTAGTAGACGCTGTTGAAGAAGAAAAAGTAAGCGTTGAAGATATTGATAAAGAAGCTTTGCCAGAGGTATTAAAAAACAAATCTTCTGAAGAAATCAAAGTTTACGTTTCAAAAATGAAAGAAGAGCGTGAATCTATTCAAAAACAAATTCAAGAATTAAACAAAAAACGTAAAACTTACATTTCTGAAAAAGAGAACAATACAGAGAATGGTTTAGAAAATGCAATGACAAAAGCCATCAAAATCCAAGCTAAAAAGAAAAAGTACACTTGGTAAAAACATAACTCGTCATTACGAGGGAAGTATGACTGAAGTAATCTTCTTCTTAAAATTTATGAGATTGCCACGTCGTACCTCCTCGCAATGACAAAATCCATATTTAATTAACCGCTGGACAATTACAATCGTAACGTTCTCTTCTACAGCTAAAGTTGTAACCGAGAGTAAGTTGATGAAACCCGCCGTTAGTAAACACCACTGAATTTGTTTGATACGTATACGTATACGCAAACATAAACTGATTGTAGTTTACACCAATTAAAGGTGTTATTTGCTGCAACTTTTGGCTACTTACACCCCCGGAGTTATTTAAAAACTCGGCACCGTCTAAACTTTGTCTATATGATAATCCACCCCAAAGTGTTCCAAATTCCATTTGTTTATATGCTTTGGCATTAAAATCTACCATAGATTCCTGTGTGCCCTCTCTATATTGAAACATCACAGACGGCTCAAAACTCCATTCACTACCTAGTTTACCAAAAACGCCTCCAACAGATAATAAGTAGCGTCTTAAATTACTGGTGATTAAAACGTCATTATTAATACCTTCGTTTTTAAGCACATTTTTTATAGTACCATGAGCATAAAAGTCTAGGTAATGATAAGAAAACCCAAAATCGATATTAAAATTAGTCGCGCTTTGTACCACACCTTGTACAATTGGATCTTGCCCATCAAATGGAAACGTAGTTTCGTCCAATTGATATTGAATAAAACCAGCACTTAAACCAAACGACAACATATTTAAATCTACCTCACTTCTAGAAAACATCAAATGGTGAGCATAAGTTAAATACGCTCCTGTCTGCGAGTGAAATCCGTTTTTATCAGCATACAACATACCTCCAATGCCTGATGGAGAATCTCCAATTCTACCATTAACGCTCAATGTCATCAATCTTGGAGCATCTTCATGTCCAAACCATTGTTGTCTACCTGTTAAACGCACCTTGGCACAATTAGCGGCACCAGCCATGGACGGGTGTATCAAATAATAATTATCCGTTAAATAATCTGTATATATTGGAAGTCCCTCTTGGGCGTTGCTACTCGGAATGCACAACATTCCAACCAGTAATAAAATAGTATATTTCAATTTCATAGGTTACAATCTAGGTAAACTGGTGTTTAGTAAACGTTTTCTTTTTCAAAAAATTACATCCAGAAAACATAATAACTAAACTCAAATATATGGATAACTAGGTTTTCTTTTAGTATTTTTGTAAAAAAATAGCTAAAATGAGCAATTTCAAGGTTTCTGTGCAAGAAACATCTAATAATACCATAGTTAAATTCGAGGTTAACCAGTTTATTACAAAGCACCAAAGTTTTGAATTCAGCAATATAGACGAGGCTAAAACTTCACCTTTGGCACAACAATTATTTTATCTTCCTTTTGTAAAAAAGGTGTATATATCAGGAAATTTTGTCGCGGTAGAACGCTATGATATTGTGGAATGGAATGATGTGCAAGATGAAGTTGCACAACAGATTGAAGCCTATCTGAATGATGGTGGCGTTGTAATAACAGAAGAAGCTACACCAAAAAAACAAACACCAGTAACTGTTTATGCTGAAGCGACACCAAACCCGGCAGTGATGAAATTTGTTGCCAATAAAAAGATTGCAACCGCAATGTTTGAATTCACTTCTATTGATGATGCCAAACTATCACCTTTAGCAACAGAGTTGTTTCATTTTCCATTCGTAAAAAGTGTATTTATTGAAGAAAACTATGTTTCGGTTACTAAATATGATAGAGCGGAATGGCAGGATATCACAGTTGAATTAAGAGAATTCATTAGAAATTTCATAGCTGATGGAAAAGAAATTGTATTGCCTGAAGCTGTTGAACAAATGGAAAAATCGGCACCTCAACTAGACAAAAAGTTTGAAGGATTGGACGATACCTCGAAGGAAATTGTAAATATTTTAGAAGAATATGTAAAACCAGCTGTAGCAAGCGATGGTGGCAATATTCAGTTCATAGGTTATGATGCCGATGTTAAAAATGTGAGCGTACTGCTTCAAGGTGCATGCAGTGGTTGCCCTTCCTCAACATTTACATTGAAAAATGGCATTGAAAACATGTTGAAACAAATGTTACCTGGAAAAGTTGAGACTGTTGAGGCTGTTAATGGGTGACCATTAAAATAAACAAGTGTCAAATTAATATCATAATTTATATTAATTACTAACATTAAAAACAAAATATCATGGCAGTATTAAAAGTAATTGAAGTTTTAGCAAACTCAGAAAAAAGTTGGGAAGATGCTACTAAAAAAGCAGTTAAAGAAGCATCAAAAAGTGTAAAGAACATACGCTCAGTATATGTTCAAGACCAAAGTGCTAGTGTTAATGATGGTGAGATTACAGAATTTAGAGTGAATGTGAAAATTACTTTTGAAGTAAAATAAGCATCACTAAGTTTTAAACTTAAGCGTTCTCCTGATTGCTATCGGGATGAACGCTTTTTTTATGCGGCGCTTTTAACTAACTTTGATTAATGAAGTACAACGTATTACTATTTCTGATTATCCTTATGAGCTGCAAAGGTCAGAATACCAAAACTTCCAATCAACATCAATATACAAATGCGTTGATTAATGAAAGTAGCCCATACTTATTACAACATGCACACAACCCTGTAGATTGGCACGCGTGGAATGAGGCAACTCTTAAAAAGGCTAAAACCGAAAATAAATTAATGCTAATTAGTGTCGGTTACTCTTCTTGTCATTGGTGTCATGTTATGGAACACGAAAGCTTTGAAGACAGTTTGGTAGCTCAAGTAATGAATAACAATTTTATAAACATTAAGGTGGACAGAGAAGAACGCCCTGATGTAGATCAAGTATACATGAATGCGCTACAATTAATGAAAGGCAGCGGTGGTTGGCCTCTCAATATGATAGCATTACCTGATGGCAGACCTATTTGGGGAGAAACTTACCTTCCTAAAGATCAGTGGATCGACGTGTTGAAAAACATCTCAAACCTTTATAAAGAAGAACCTGAAAAATTAATTCAACAGGCCGAAAACGTTCAAAACGGGATAAACTCTATTTCAATAGTTGAAGTAAATAATGACGCTCCCACTTTTGAAAAGGAATTTATTGCTGATGCCATTTCTAAGTGGTCTAAAACATTTGATTATAAGTTTGGAGGTACAGACCGTGAACCCAAGTTTATGATGCCAAGTAACTATCAATTTTTGTTACGCTATGCCCATCAAAACAATGATGATGAGCTTCTGAAATTCGTAAATCTTACACTTACAAAAATGGCTTTTGGTGGTGTATACGATCATGTTGGTGGTGGGTTTTCTAGATATTCCACAGATGGAAGATGGCATGTACCTCACTTTGAAAAAATGCTATATGATAATGCCCAATTGGTAAGTTTATATTCAGACGCTTACTTACTCACTAAAAACGAACTTTACAGAGAAGTAGTAGAAGAAACCCTGAGCTTTGTTGAGGATGAAATGACAACACCAGAAGGTGCGTTTTATGCTTCATTTGATGCCGATAGCAATAATAATGAAGACGAGTTAGAAGAAGGCGCTTTTTACGTTTGGCAAAAAGAGGAACTCAAAACACTTCTGAAAGACGATTTCGATTTATTTTCTGAGTATTATAACATCAATAATTATGGGCTTTGGGAAAAAGGTAATTATGTGTTGATTAGAAAAGATAATGATGGAACCATAATCAAAAAACATAATATTTCAGCTACGCAACTAAAAGAGAAAAAACAGCAATGGAAAGCCATACTTAATCAAGCTAGAAACAAAAGGCCTAAACCAAGAATGGACGATAAAGGTTTAACATCTTGGAATGGGTTAATGTTAAAAGGCTATGTTGATGCTTATCGCGTATTTCAAAATGAAAACTATCTCGAAGTAGCTATTGAAAACGCTAATTTTATTGTTTCAAAAGTGCTAAGACAGGATGGAGGACTAAACCACACCTACAAAGAGGGCGAGAGCAAAATAAACGGCTATTTAGAAGATTATGCCACAGTTATTGAAGCATTTATAGCCCTTTATGAGGTTACATTAAATGATGAATGGTTAACCAAAGCAAACAATTTAGCCAACTATACTTTCAAGCATTTTTATGATGAAAAAAGCAATATGTTTTTTTACACCTCTGATGAAGATGTGGCATTGGTTACGAGAAACATAGTATATCATGACAATGTAATACCTGCAAGTAATTCGATTATGGCAAAGGATTTATTTAAACTGAACCATTATTTCGACAATAAAATCTTTGAGAAAACAGCCATGACCATGTTAAATAATGTAAAACCAGAAATGTCACAATATCCTACTGCATTTTCAAATTGGTTTGATTTAATGTTGAATTACACCAATCCTTTTTATGAAGTTGCCATTGCTGGAACAAAGGCTAAAGAAAAAGTTTCAGAGCTAAATCAGTATTATATTCCAAATAAACTAATTGCAGGAAGTACGACTGAAAATGATATGCCTTTACTTCAGAACAGATATAACCCAGGCGAAACCTTTATTTACGTTTGCGTAAACAGAGCTTGTAAACTGCCTGTTTCAGAAGTTGACAAAGCCATAAACTTATTAGAAAAATGAGTACTATAGCCATCATATTAGCAACAATCGTTGCGTTAGAACATCTTTACTTTTTAATTTTAGAAATGTTTTTATGGACAACACCCAAAGGCATCAAAGCTTTCGGTTTAAAATCCAAACAATTTGCTGAAGACACAAAGGTTTTGGCTGCAAACCAAGGCTTATACAATGGGTTTTTGGCTGCTGGTTTAGGGTATTCGCTTATTACTGATAATAAAGAATTTATAATATTCTTTCTAATTTGTGTGACAATAGCAGGAATTTATGGGTCTTACTCAACAAAGCAAATAAAGTTGTTTTATGTACAATCAATTCCAGCAATATTGGCGCTACTTTTTTGCTTTATCTAAAATTAATTAATCATTTTTTATCATTTAATCACTTAAAAACTAACTAATAGTTTTTAATTTAGTACTTACTTAAAAAACTAAAATTTATGGAAAACGTAGACAAATATCTAGACATGGCACAAGGCTTTATCGTTGAATATGGCCTAAAAATTATTGGAGCCATCGTAATATGGATTATAGGTTCATGGATAATCAAAAAAATAAACAATGGCGTCAGTAAAGTAATGACCAAAAAGAACTACGACGAGAGTTTACAAAAGTTTTTACTTAATCTAATTGGATGGATATTGAAAATCCTTTTATTCCTAGCAATTCTATCGCAATTAGGTGTGGAAACAACATCTTTTGCTGCAATACTAGCTGCCGCAGGTTTAGCTATTGGTATGGCCTTACAAGGATCTCTTGGAAATTTTGCTGGTGGTGTTTTAATAATGATTTTTAAACCAATAAAAATTGGTGATTTAATTGAAGCGCAAGGTGAACTTGGGGTGGTAAAGGAAATTGAAATTTTTACAACTAAAATAGTTTCCCCAACCAACAAAGAAATTATTATTCCTAATGGTGCTTTGTCTAATGGAAATATAACGAATTATTCTACCGAAGGGAAATTAAGGGTAGATTTAACAATTGGTGTAAGTTATGATGCAGACATAAAACAAACTAAAGATGTTTTGATGAAGGTATTGACGGATAACCCACAAGTTTTAAAAGATCCTGCACCTTCTGTGAATGTATCAGAGCTTGCTGATAGCTCAGTAAATTTTGCTGTAAGACCTTATGCAACCGTTGCAGATTATTGGGATGTATACTTCGGTACTATTGAAAAATGTAAGTTAGCTCTTGACGCAGCTGGTATCGAAATTCCTTACCCACACAGCGTGGAGATACACAAAGATGCTTAAGATTTTGGCTTAATCGCAATAAAATCTTTTAAATAATATGGTTCGAAATAAGCGACATCCTCGGTGTCGCTTATTTTGTGTTTATCATAAGTCAGCACTCCCATTTCATTGGCTGATGGTAATTTATCTTCAATAAAAATAGCGTTGGGATGCTGTATTAAGGCTTTAGTTTTTTCAACACCGTTGCCTATAAAATGAACTTTCCCTTTGTTTAAGTATTGGCTAAATGAGTCCTCTTCTAAAATTTGAGCCTGTGTTTCACGTACTTGATGATATTCTGAGTTATAAATAGCCGAATACACTTCCATTCGTCTGGCATCAAGCATTGCAACAATAACCTCTCCTTTATCGCATATAACTTGATGTGCCAAAATATCCAATGTTGGAACAGAAATCAGTGGTTTATCTAAAGCAAATGCCAATCCTTTGGCCGCAGAAACCCCGATTCGAAGGCCAGTGTAAGACCCTGGTCCTTTACTTACTGCAATAGCGTCAATATCAGAACGCGGTATATTGGCTTCATTTAAAACTTCATCAATAAAAACATGCAGCTTTTCGGCATGGGAAAAGCCATTTCTAGCATCTTCCTTTAATGCAATTGTTTTTCCTTCTTTTGAAAGTGAAACCGAGCAGTTTGTAGTTGCTGTTTCAAGATTGAGAATAATAGCCATTAGTTTTTATACTTATCAATAATAGCTTTAATAACCTCTGAAGTTAGTTCAAACCCTTCCAAATCTGGCCAGCCTTCCCATCGTACAATACCATTTGGATCTATAAGAACACAATGAGGAATGCCTTTTACTTCATACTTGCGCTCTAAGCGTTCTTTGGAGTCAATGGCACTGAAATAATCCATAACTGGATTTTGCATTGATTTTACTTTAGTTTCGGTTTCATCACTAATCCCTATTACCACTAATTCATCTGCAAATTCCTTTTGATATTTGTTTAATTTTGGAATTGCCTTTCTACATGGGCCACACCAAGTAGCCCAAAAATCTATAAGTACAAACTTGTCATTTGTATTTGGTGCTTCAGTAAGCCATTTTTCTACAATGAGTTCTGGGGCTTTCTTATTTAGATACGATTTTGCCCAAATTTTCTTTTTTTGTGCGTTTATAACAAAACAAGACAAGCACACAAAAATCAGCAAGATTTTCTTCATACAATAGTTAAACTAACCCCAAAAAGAGATTATATTACCGTAAATGTCTTAAACTTTTAAGTTAAAAACAAAACTGCTTCGCAAAACCTTGAAGTGCAAATGCGAAAACTTTAGTTCTGACTTAGCTGAGTGATTGGAATTCCAAAATAGAATTCAAGCACCTTAAGCTTAAAAATATAATCGTATTTTGTTCTAACCACTTCGCTTTGTGATTGCTCGTAACGTGCTTGTGACTGACTAAAATCAAAAGAATTGGACACCCCTAGATTATAGCGTTCTTTAGCATAATTAAACGCCTCTTTTCTAGCATCTTCTGTTTTTAAAGCAGCTTCATAAGCTTTTAGAGAACCTCTGGCATCATTCATTGCTTGGTAAACCTCTGTTTCAAGATCTAACTTCGCTTGTTCGTATTGATTCTTAGAGCGTTCTAAATTTACCGTATTGCGTTGTATATTATTCTTCGCTGAAAAACCATTTAAAATTGGAATGTTTAAGCTAACACCAAAATTATGTCCGTCATTTAAACTAAACTGATTAAATAAGGCATCTGGCCCTCCAATAATTCTATTTGTTGTAAAATTGGGCGCTAGTACTGCTTGTCCCGTACCCTCTACAAAACCAATTTCGCTAGTTGTACCATCTGGATTTCTCTCTATACCTAAAACTCTATCACTGTAAGAGGCACGTGTATTGTATCTGTAGAACCCTGTTAGGGATGGTTGCAGGTTACCCTTGGCTAACTTTAAATCATATTCTGCTAGTTGCACATTAGCATCAGCTATTTTAAGATCATATCTGTTCTCTTTCGCCTTTTCAACAATAGCTTCAGGAGATTCATCTAATATATTAGTTAGTGGCACGTTGTACTCAACATCAGTAGTATCGAAATTCTGGTAATCGTCAATACGTAACGTTTGTGCTAAATTTACTTTGGATAATAACAGTGCGTTTTCAGTATTCACCATTTGCTGTTCCTGAGAAGCCAATGTCGCTTTTAATTCAAGTGCATCTCCCCGCGGAAGCACACCTTCATCCACCAATTCTTGTGTGCGTTTTAAATCTTGGCTAGTGATTTCATATTGTGCCTTTTGAATCTTAAGCTGCTCTTTATTAAAAAGTATTTGTAAAAAAGAGTTGGCTACAAACAGAGAAATGTCATCCTTCATATCGGCAAGTTGATACTGACTTGCCAAAATTGCCAAATTAGAGCGGTGTAACTGGTTTACATTTTGCAGACCATTATAGATGGTAACATTTGAGGATAGCCCTAGCGAGGTAAACTGCGTAGTAAGATTTTCCAGCAAACCTGTTGTGATGTTCTGGTTTAAACCTATATTCCAAGAATGATTACCATTTGCATTAAACGTAGGGTAAAAATTACCGATGGCATCCTTTTTATTTATCTCACTTTGCTGAACATTTAACTCACTTTGTTGAATAGAGATGTTGTTTTCTAAGGCATAATTAACACACTCTAACAATGTCCATTTTTTTTGTTGGGAAAAAGCAGAGATTCCAACAAAACAAAGTCCTAGTAAAATTGTATTTTTAATTAACTTCTTCATGCTTAGTCGTTTTCTTCATCTTCCTTGTCATCAGAAGCCTTGTTCCAAACTTTTATTTTATCGCCTTCTTCTACACCATCTAAAATCTCTACGTTAATCCCGTCAGAAATTCCAATTTTTACATCTTTCCTTTTAAATTTTCCATCTTCATTTTGAATCTCTACAAAAGGTTTATCGCTTGATCTTTTGTATTGCAGCAAAGCTTCTTTTATAGCTAAAACACTGTCTTTACCTTCTAAATCAATTTCGGCATTTGCACTGTAGCCTGCTCTAATATTTGCAATACTGTCTAGTTTAACATTGGCTTTAATAGTGAACTGAACTGCTCCGTTTTCTTCTATGCCCTTGGGTGCTACAAATGTTAATTTAGCTGGAAACTCTTTATCGTTTATCGCACCAAGTACTACTTTTATATCTTTTCCTTCTTCAAGTTTTCCAACTTCTGCTTCATCAACTTTTCCTTCAAAAAGCATATTACTCATATCTGCAATGGTAGCAATTGTGGTACCTGCATTAAAGTTATTACTTTGAATTACTTGATCCCCTTCTCTAACAGGAATCTCTAAAATAGTTCCAGAAATCTGAGCTATAATATTTGTATTTGCAGCACTTCCTCCTGAAATAGAACCACGTTTAATAATTTGATAGTCGTTTTGAGCCTGTCTTAAATTTTCCAGTGCTTGTTTATAAGACAATTCACTATTTTCGAAGTTTTGAATAGAAATCACGCCTTTCTCAAACAATTTTTTATCTCTAGCAAATTGTACACCTGCATTATCGGATGATAACTTAGCGGTCGCAATTCTACTTTTAGCATTGGCCAAACTTTGTTCATTAGGCACAACTCTAATTTTTGCAATTAAATCGCCTTTTTTTACTTTATCTCCTTCTTCTACGACAATTTTATCGACGATACCTGTTATTTGGGGTTTTAATTCGATTTCCTCTTCAGGATTTAGTTTACCTGTAGCCACTGCTTGCGAGCTTATAGTAGTGTAGAATGGTTCTGCCACATCAAACTCTTCAATATCTTTTGAGTTGGCATCCATAAAATATTTCAACACAAAAACCAAAGCGATTACCGCCAATAGAACTAAAATAATTTTTACTGTTTTATTCATTTGATTATTCTTATTATTAATAATTTGTCAAATGGTGCTTCTACAATGACATTGCATAGTTGAAAACAATTATTTATTTGTAGAAGGTTCATTTTTTTGATTGTTTATTCTTCTCTTAATGCTTCAATAGGCTTAACACTTGTTGCTTTAAAGGCTGGAATTAAGCCTATTAAAACTCCTAATATTATTAATATAAGCAGAGCCGCAAGTACCACAGCAATAGATACAGAAGGGTTAACTAGAGTTGCATCTGGACCTTGTCCTGCTGTTGCATTTATAATCATCAAGGTAATACCGCCAAATATAATTCCGATAATACTAGCAATTAGGCACAATACTATAGCCTCAAGTATAACTTGACTTTTAATCTCCAATGGAGTGGCACCTATGGCACGTCTTAAACCTATTTCTTTTGTTCGTTCTTTAACTGTAATAAGTAATATATTGCCAATAGCGAAAACACCCGCGATTAAAGTTGCAATACCTACAAACCATGTTAAAAATTGCATACCTTTTAAAAACCCTGTTACTTTCGCAAACTGTTGTCCAGCATTTGCACTGCCAAATGCTCTTCTGTCATCCGGATGTATTTTATGCGTGTTTTTTAACAATAATTTACTATCCTTCTCTACTTGAACTATATTAAATTCAGGTTTGGCGGTAATAACCATCCAACCTATTCTACCCGCCTGATTAAAAATTTGTTGAAATGTGGTGAAGGGGATATGCATGTTTATCGGTGGTCCCATATTGATATTAGAAACTTTAAAGACACCTACTACTTTAAAGTTAATACCATTAATCTCTATATATTCTCCAATTGCTTTTTCATCTTTTTCGAATAACTGCTTATACACATCCTCAGAAATCACAGCTATTTTTCTTTTATTTTTCATGTCGTTCTCATTAATAAAACGTCCATGAATAAGCTTCTTTTTTTCCACCTTGTCCAAAAGCGGGTAATCTCCTGCTATTTGAAAAGTCCCTGATAGAAACCCCCTATTAACTTGTGAACCTCTCTGATTTCTAGGAACAACAAACTCTACCCCAGGAATATTATCTTCTACTCTGTAAGCATCATCCAAAGTAAGCCTAACTCTCCTACCTTCTTGGAACCCTTTGAAAGGTTTAGCAGTTCTTTGCCCCCAAACAAAAACGGTATTAGTAGCAAAATCACCAAAAAGTCTATTAAAGGAATTTTCCATACCTCGAGCAGAACCTAGCAAAACTATCAATAGAAATATTCCAAAACCAACACCAAAAATGGTAACAAGAGTACGTAACTTATTCTTACGAATACTATCGTACAACTCTTGCCATGTATCGCCATCAAATAAAAACTTTATCATTTTATTCGTTTCTTAGTGCTACGATTGGTTTTATTTTAGACGCTTTATTTGCTGGTAAATAACCAGCTAAAGCACCTGATATTATCAATATGATAGTCGCCCCTATAACTACACCAGTGTCTACTCCAGGATTTGTTATAAAATACTCTTTCAAGCCTGGTCCTACTAACTTCAATACTCCTGCTCCAATTAATAAACCTACATATCCGGCAATGGATGTAATTAAAATAGATTCTAATAAAATTATAGATACAATAGATCGGGGAGAAGCTCCCAAAGCTTTTCTAACCCCAATTTCTTTAGTACGCTCTTTTACTATAAAAACCATGATATTACTGATACCCATGATACCAGCGATTAGTGTTCCTGAACCAATAAAGAGTACAATAATATTTAGCACAAACATCATTTGGCTTACTCCTTTAGTTCCCTCAGCAAAATTCCTCACTCGAATAGCCCTTTGATCATCTCTGGCAACATCAAACTTATCTTTTAGTTTTCTTGTTAACGAGTTTCCAAAAGCAATAGCTTGATCATAACTTAACTTTGGATTGTAAGTCAAATGAATAAAATCTATATACTCATTATTGCCATAAACCCTTTGAGCAGTGGTGATGGGAGTATATATAACTTTTTCTTCGTTATCTCCTTCGTCATCTGAAAAAACCCCAACTACTTTATACGGTATCCCATTAAGATTGATATATTTCCCTATAGATTCCACATTAGCAAATAAATCTTCATCAATTACTTGTCCAATAACAGCAACCTTTGTTCTGTTTTCTAAATCTGAGTTATTAATATATCTTCCCTTTTCAACTATATTATTTTCTATGTACATGTGTTCAGGGTGAACAGCTCTTACCTGATAAGAATCTTTTGCTCCTTTGAAGGATGCTTCAACATTCCTGTTTACTTTAGAAGTAATATATTCTACATTATTTCCAAACTCCTCTAATATGTAATCGTAATCTTCGTTCTTAAATCTAATTCGTCTACCAGACTGCATCCCTTTATGCGCCTTGGTTGTTCTTCCAGGAAAAATAACTATAGAGTTTTGAGCGTCTGTTCCAAACAACTCAATGAATGTGTTTTCAAGCCCATTGGCAATTCCAAAAAGAATGGTAAATAGCAAAATAGCAAACGCAATGGTAAAGCCTGAAAGCAGACTACGCGTTCTGTTTTTGTTAATACTTTGAAATATTTCCCGCCAAAGGTCTAAATCAAACATACTGACTTGCTCTTACTTGGGTGATTGCTTTATCTTCCATGATAACGCCATCCCTCAAACGCACAATTCTCTTACACATATTGGCAATATCTTCCTCATGGGTTACCATCAAAATGGTTTTACCTTCGTCATTTAATTGTTGAATAAACTCCATAATTTCGTATGACGTCGTGGTGTCCAAAGCTCCTGTAGGTTCATCTGCCAACAACAATTTTGGGTTTGCAGCTAGAGCCCTAGCAATGGCTACCCGTTGTTTTTGACCACCAGATAATTCTTTAGGCAAATGATGTGCCCAATCAGCTAACCCAACTTTATCTAGATGGAACATGCCTAATTCTTGACGCTTTTTGCGCTTTAAACCTTGATAGTATAAAGGAAGTGCCACGTTTTCCAGCGCGTTTTTATAATTGATAAGGTTGAAGGATTGGAATATAAAACCTAAGAATTTGTTTCTATAAACGGCGGCTTTCTTTTCTGTAAGATTATCAATCGGTAAGCCGTCTAGAATGTACTCTCCTGAATCTGCCACATCTAGCATGCCAATAATATTAAGCAAGGTAGATTTCCCTGAACCCGAAGACCCCATGATAGCAACCATTTCGCCTTCTTCTACTGACAAATCTATTCCCTTTAATACATGTAAGCTGGAATCTCCTATTTTATAGGATTTGTGTAACTGATTGATTTTAAGCATTTTTTGATTGATTAGAATGTTAAATTAGTCAATTTTAACAGATGTACTTTGCAATAAGACTACAATTACAAAAAAATGTTACATAAAATGCTAAAAAAAACTTTTATTACTTTTTTAACTTATAGAACTTCCTGTAAATCAGGTATCCAATTCCCGCAACCAAGATGTAGGGAATAGCCATTAAATACATAATACCATTATTGATACCCTCGGCAGCGGTTTGTCCTTCCTCACTTTCTAAAACCGCTCTACACATGGCACATTGGGCGCTGCTCTTTAGGAAAAAGAGAAGAAAAAATAGAATGAGAATTATTTTTTTCATTTTAATTTAAAAAGATCCTGTTATCCAGCAGTATTAATTCAACTAACTACTTCGAGTTCACAAAACTTGCTCCTCGAAGCAGCGTTTTATTAATAGTAAGGCGAAATCATAATATAAACTACTACACCCGTAATAGCCACATAAAGCCATAATGGAAATGTAATTTTAGCTATTTTTTTATGCTTTTCAATATTGTTGGTAATTGCTCTTGCGTAAGTAATTAAAATAAAAGGGATAACCACTATTGATAATAGAATATGTGTGATTAATATAAAATAGTACACATACGCAATAGTACCTTCGCCACCAAATTTTGTAGAATCACTCGTCATATGATATGCCACATACATCACCAAAAACAAAACAGACAACATAATGGCAAACTTTATCAAACGTTCGTGCAACTTTATTTTTTTTTTCTTTATTGCAATAAATGCACATACCAAAACTAAAGCTGTTATAGCATTAATCGTTGCATAAATAGGTGGTAAAAATATAGGTAATTCTGCATCAATCTTAATACCAAACAATGCCGCAACAACTACGGGAATGGCTATGGATAATACAACAATTAACTTGTTGTATTTTTTTTCATCCAGTAAGGCTTTAGAATTATTCATTTAGCAACTTCTTTATATCTTCTTTTAATATACTTATTTGTTCTGCTTCGCCATTATCATCAGCACCTTCTTCTTCTGAAGTTATCCCACGATAATAAATTATTGGGTTTCCAAATCCATCTTTTCTTGAGCGAATAAATCCATTCTTATCAATTAATGCAAAGTTACCAGAATGTTCAAATCCACCTTCAACTGAGGCATTTTCTGCTGCATAAATGTAGAATCCTTCATTAGCTAGCTTGTAAATTTCATCTTTCTTTCCAGTCAATAAATGCCAATTAGGGTTTGTAATACCATAAGTGTCAGCATAAGCTTGTAATACTTCTGGCGTATCATGCTCTGGATTTATCGTAAATGATGCCACACCAAAATTCTCAAAATCCTTAAACGTGTTTTGAATTTTTACTAGGTTATTATTCATTCTAGGACAAATCGTTGGGCATGTAGTGAAAAAGAACTCTATCACATAAACCTTTCCCTCATAATCTTTGTTGGTTATAGTTTTCCCTCTTTGGTTTGTAAAACTAAACTCAGGAACCTTTCTCTTTACACCATTATTTTCAATAAAAGCCAAACCTGATGCTTTAGAGGTTACTGTTTCACGCTTCTGGTCGCTTCTGCTTTCTTTACGAGATACATCATCATTATTTATTCTATCTACAATTCTTGGTACAAACCAAATACCAAAAACTAAAATAACGAATGCAATCCCTATGTAAGAATAATTAGTTTTCTTCATCGTCTCCTTTTAAATCATCAGCTCTTCTTGTATCAGAGTTAAATTCTCCTTTACGCTTTTGTCTGTATTCGGTAAACAAAATACGTAAGTCCTCGCTCATTTTATTTTTAATGGTAGCCACTTCTATACAGTTGTATGAATTAAGCCCGTAGACGGGTTTGTTCTTCTCAATTTCGCGGTCTTCCCTATCGTCAATGCGTCCACGTTGAATCAAATCCTTATCTATGATAAAAACGTCATCCGTAGCATAATTGGTATTTAAAGGCGTGCCATACTTCAAGCTATTAAATACTTTTGTTACTTGCTCTGGCGTACCGTAGACAAGATGTAAAAAGCGTAAATCCTCATAAAGACTGATTTCTTTTCGTAGTTGTTCTGCATCTTCTTTACTTTCTATAGGAGCAACTAATACTATTTGAAATTTTTTAAACCCTTTGAACTTATCATAAACCAGCTCCTTTAAATTAGACATGGCGGTTAACCGTTCCATAGGTTTCGTTCCCAAAAAACTTAAAACTGTGATGTGATCTTTTAAAAGAATATCCTCTTCAGCATCTGAAGAAAACCCATTTAAGTCCTTTACATTTTCATTTACAATATCAAGAGGTGTATAATTATGGGTAGCTGGATACAGAAACAATAGAAAGGTAACTGGAAGAAAAAAAAGAATGACTAAAATTGCGTATATACCTGCTTTTTTATAATTCATAAAACCTAGATACTAGCTTTAAGTAAATGTTTTGCAAAAATAAAAAAGGTGGTTCTTAAAAACCACCTTCATTATATATTTTAACACGAAATTGTGCTTAAAAATCTCTTTTTATATAACCATCCTTATAAACATCAAATACGTATCCACCTTCTTGCAAAAGAATAAAGATCAAGTAAATAATTAGGAAGATAGCTGTCCATACCACCATGCGTCTTAACCCTTTGGTTTCATCGCGCATATGCATAAAATCCCAAGTAATATAGTACGCTTTTACAATGGTTAATAAAATGAATATCCAGTTTAAAAGCTTCATGCCCAAAATTTGGCTCATAGACCAATCTGGCTTAAGTATACCCAATGCAACTTCAATTGCAGTTACAATAGAAAGTAAAATTAAAACACCCCAAATTTTTTGAGTATTGCTTTTAAACTTCAATAAGCCTCTAAATATTTCTAATTTATGCTCGTGTGCCATTTTAAATTTTTATTATTTAGATTCCCGTTTTCAAGGGAATGACAATTTTTATGTGTTGCCTCAACTAACTTAGAGGCGTAATTTTTAAATTAAACTAAGTAGAAGAATGTAAATACAAATACCCAAACTAAATCTACAAAGTGCCAATATAAACCAACTTTTTCAACCATTTCATAGCTCTTACGCTTTTCGTAAGTACCTAAAACTACATTAAAGAAAATGATGATATTGATAACAATTCCTGAAAATACGTGAAATCCGTGGAAGCCTGTTATAAAGAAAAAGAAATCGGCAAACAATGGAGACCCATATTCATTTACTTTAAGATTTGCACCTTCAACATAAACCTTCCCGTTTTTCATGATTTGGTTTATGGATTCCTCTCTAGATAACACAGTTTTCTCACCTTCTTCGTTTATAATTTGAGTTCTAACTTGTATATCCTTATTAGCTTGTAATCCATGTATCACCTCATCCATGCTGTAAGTAGGTAAAGTACCTTCGCTTACAAACCATAATCCGTTTTTGCGTTCATGTCTTACGCGCTCTCCATGGGCATTAACTGCAAAATCTCTTACCGCAACACGCTTAAATACTTGTTCTCCATCTTTTTCAATGTACTTACCAAACTGTAAAATATTACCGCCCTTGGTTTGTACAGCGCCATAATCACCATTGATGAATGTATTCCACTCCCAAGCCTGAGAGCCAACAAATATAATACCGCCAATAATAGTCAAAAACATGTAAAACGTCACCTTAGCTTTGTTTAAATGATGACCTGCATCTACCGCCAATACCATGGTTACAGACGACATAATAAGTACAAACGTCATAAACGCCACATAATACATCGGTGCATCTACACCATGTAAAAACGGAAAGTGCGTAAACACCTCATCGGCAATTGGCCACGAATCGATAAACTTAAATCTAGAAAATCCGTAGGCCGCTAAAAACCCAGAGAACGTTAATGCATCGGAAACAATGAAAAACCACATCATCATTTTTCCATAACTTGCCTTCAAAGGTTGGTTACCTCCCCCCCAAGTTTTGCCTTCTACTGCTACTGTACTCATATATAATGGTTATTATTTAAAAGTTGCACAAAAATAATCATTTTATTCATCTAACGAAATATCACTCTCTAAAAATTAAAAACTCATTAATTTCAATTTGGGCGTTCCCCTCCTAGGGTCGGGTCGGGCTTTCCGCTGGTAGTTTTGGCTCGATGCGCGCCTCGCCAAAAGCTATCGCTGCAATCCCTAACGCAGGCGCACTTGCCAAAGTCTTGTTTTTCAAGTAAAACCAAGGTTATCAGCGTATTATTAGCTCACAAAATACAAGAATAAAAATAAGTACACCCAAAGGATATCAATAAAATGCCAGAAGGTAGCAGCCAATTCAAAACCAAGCATATTTTCGGCATTATACTTTTGTTTAAAATGATTATAAATTACAACCAATAAACAAATTAATCCAACTACCACATGTAAAATATGCACAAATGCAATTAAATAAATGTAACTCATCGTTACGTTGCTTGTTGGACCTGTAAAATTATAGCCCAAATCAATAATCTGCTGAAATCCAGAAAACTGATTTAATATAAACACAACACCTAGAGCAAGCGTCGTCAACAACAAAATGGTAGTGCCATTTCTATTGCCACCTTTTAATGCCCGCTTTGCAAGTATAAAAGTAATGCTACTTAAAATAATAACTACCGTACTTATGATAAATGCATTAGGCAATTCAAAATCTTTAACCCAATCAGGTCTAGAACGACTTACCAAAAAAGCACTCGTCCATCCTGCAAAACTCATAATTAATGACACTATACCAAACCATAGCATCATCTTTTTTGCTCTACTATTCTTTTCCTGTGGTGTTCCTTGGGTTAAATCCATCTTAAGCTATAAATTTATCAATCACATAAACAATCTGTACCAACGTAATGTACGATACACTTACCAACATCAACTGTTTTGCCGCCTTTTCGGTCATCAATCTAAATAGGCGTACCGCATAATATATCATCCAAAGCCCTAAACCAAACACAAGTATGGCTGCTACTATTGATAGTTGTAGCCTTCCCGTAAAACCAAATACTGGTAGTATTGAAATTATCACCGTCCAAATGCAATACATTATGGTTTGTACTGCTGTACCTTTGTCTTGCTTTCCTGTTGGTAACATAAAAAATCCGCCTTTTTTATAGTCGTCATACAAAAACCAACCTATAGCCCAGAAATGGGGGAATTGCCAAAAAAACTGTAGCGCAAACAAGGTGCCCGGTTCAATACCAAAATCATCGGTCGCCGCAACCCACCCCAGCATAAATGGAATAGCTCCAGGAATGGCCCCAACAAAAACGGCTAATGGCGTTTTTGTTTTTAAAGGTGTATAAGCACAGGTGTATAAAAAAATGGAAATAGCACCAAACATCGCAGTTTGCTTATTGATGCTGTATAAAATGATAATGCCTAAAAGCGTAAAAATAGATGAGATAATAAATGCTGTAGTAACGCTCATGCGTCCCGCCGGAATTGGGCGGTTTTTAGTGCGGTTCATTAAGGCGTCCAAATCTTTTTCTATAATTTGGTTAAAACCATTTGAAGCACCTACCATAAAATAACCGCCTAAGGCCAATAGCAACAGCACTTTAAAATCAACAACATCCACACCTAGTAAATAGCCCGCAAGCGATGAAAACACAACGCTAACAGACAAACGCATTTTGGTAATTTCCTTAAAATCTGAAATTACAGAAGGCGTTGTTACCGAAGTTTTTGTGTTGCTCAAAGCCATGATACTTAAATGCGAGTGCAAAGATACTCTATAAAACCTATTTCCACAATGTTAGGTTCATTTTTAATATCTTTAACTTTTAGTGACTTAATTCAAATTACTATGAGCATTTTAAAATCAGTTTCTGCACTTATTTTTATCGTTTTTAACCTCTTCAATATTACGGCACAATCACGATGGGATAAAGTAACCATTACAACTACAAAACTTACCGATAACACGTATATGCTTGTTGGTGCCGGTGGCAATATTGGTGTTTCTGTGGGAGAGGACGGTATTTTAATTATTGATGACCAATTCGCTCCCTTAACAGATAAAATTGTAGCAGCCTTAAAGCAACTGAGTGATAAACCTATAAAATATGTTATGAACACCCACCACCATGGTGATCATACCGGAGGTAACGAAAACTTTGGAAATCTGGGTGCTACAATAATGGCTCACGATAATGTAAAAAAACGATTGAAAGAAAAAAGTCCTGCAATAGCATTACCTGTTATCACCTTTAATGATAAACTAAGCGTGCAGATGAATGGTGAAACCGTCGTGGTTATTCATGTAGATAGCGCACATACTGATGGCGATGCACTATTATACTTTACAGAAAGTAATGTGCTGCATACTGGCGATACTTATTTTAATGGACGCTACCCCTACATGGATTTAAAATCTGGTGGAAGCGTTGACGGTTACATCAATGCTGTAAAAACGGGGTTAATGCTGGTTGATGAAAACACGAAAATCATTCCGGGTCATGGCGCATTATCAAACAAAGCAGAATACGAAACTTTTTTAAAGATGTTGGAGACTTTAAAGGCCAATGTTCTAGCAGAAATTAAAAAAGGTAAAACTGAGGATGAAGTTGCTGCTAACAATACCATCACTAAAACCTATGATGCTTTAGATTATGGCTGTTGTTTTATTAATTCCGAGAAAATTAAGAGGACGTTTTATAGGAGTTTGAAGAAGAATTAATTATCAAAATACCAATTAAACAAATCCGTACGAATTCCAAAGTTTAACCAAAAGGTGTTGTTTTTAAATGTACTGGTTGTTATAGCTTCTGGATTAAAATTTCTAATGGTTATGTCGGTAAAAACCTTAAGATTTGATGCCGGATTTACCACATAGCCAGCCTGTAAATTAGCAAAAAACGTTTTCGTATTTATACCTTGCCCTACGTTCACCCCAGTTTCAAAAGGTCTGTCCTGTTCATTTCTATAAATATCGCCTCCATAACTAAAATTGTCGGTACCATCATTAAAGTCAAAACCTCTGGTGCCAAAAATAAATCGTGCATCGCCATACCAACGGTTGTAGCGGTAACGGCCAATTACAATCAATTCGCTAAAATTAGCACCCCATAAATGCGCCAACGGTTGATTATTATGTGCATAGTTTAACACAATGCTGTTATGGGAATAGGTATAAGGGCGAATACGGTTATACTCTAATTGCAACAACAAATTATCAACCTTAAATGCATTAAAATATTTAATACCTAATTGATATCCATATTTGTTTTTCCAACTTTTTTCTCCAGCTTTTATATCGCCTAATGAAAATTCATCTAGAATAAATTGTCCATAGGCGTTTATGTTATCTGTAAACTTATATTTAACAGATGCCCCCAATAACGCATTTCCTGCATCCTGACCTGTTTCAAACTCAATGGCGCGGTAAAAAATAATGGGATTAAGGTAGTTAACATCAAAACCACGGTTGTTACTATTTCTCCATACAACGGATTCAAACAATCCTAAGTTTAGCCGTTTGGACACATTCCAACTTAAGTAATGATTAGCAACATATTTTGTTAAAAATGCACCATCTTCAAGAACTTCTGGACGTACATCACGCATCCACATAAATGTGTTGGTATACTTTATTTTCCAAAAATTGGTGTTGAGTTTTAAAAATGGGTGCGGACTTGTAACATCACTCAAAAGCAGAGAACGATAGCCATCACCTATGAAATTTTTGCCATGACCAAACTGTACATTTAGAAATTTAGCCGGCGAATAGGATAAATACGCTTCTGCCACCGGGTAATCATAACTATCCGTTTTAAAACGTTTTGAAACACCTCTACCGGGAACTATAGGCTCAGATCCTGATGCTCGAATACTCTCAATATAACGGTTTACATAACCTGCAAAACGCCCCTGACTTTCAAAAACCGTGGAATAGAAGTTTAGTTTTTTACCTAAACCACCTTGAACCATAAATCCTCTGGTATTATTGTAAGTACCACCAATTTCAGAATCGGAACCTAATTGTAAATCAAAAATAGGGTCAATCGTGAACCAGTAATCCTTTCCCTGCAATTGCACCAAATGTTCGTTCCACAACTTTTTACCTACCCAAGTATTTGTATCTCTTTTTAAGCGTTCTCGTTCGGCCTCAAAATCATGATATTTAGACACATCGGTGTACAAAAACGGTTTTTGTGCAGTATGGCTGTTAGTGCCTATAAGATTCATTGCGCGATCAAAACGTGCATAATCGCTATGGGTAAACTGAATGTTTAACTGACTGGTTAATGCTTTGTTTGTATAAGGTATAAGTGTATTGTTTATGCTATCAAATTCTTGTTTTGCAGCAAGTACTCGTTGCTCAATTGCATTAACTTCGTTTACTTTTTTTGAGCTTTGTAATTTGAAATCTTCAATAGGAATTTGAATTGATATGGAGTATTGCTTAAACGTTTTTCGTCCGCTGTATGTCGCCGGTTTTATTTTGGGCAATAACCCAAAAACTCTCTGGGTTTCCTGTTTCAATTCATCGTACATCGCATCGACAAACATCACTCTAAAGGTACCCGTGGCATCAACTTCAAAAAGCACAACCACTTTGCCCTTGTAATTTTCCTTGGATACTTTTTGAGGCACCTTAAAATTATCCTTTATGTGCTGAAATACGTTTTTATCAAAACATGATTGCAAACTATCAATGGTTGCTGTAGAACATTCTGGGAAAACAGGAGGCTTTTCATAAGCAACATCATTTTGGGAAAATGCAGTGTAATGGGAAATAAAAAGTAGAAGGGCAACAAATTGTTTCATCTGATAAATTTTATTGTTTTTAAAAGGTCAGATGTAATTCGCTATTGGATATTTTGGTAAAAAAATCAACATTATTGCAATAGCTCATTTCATATAATGGATATGATTACATTTTGGATTGAAAGATAGTGTATTTTCTTAAGAATATCCCGCTATCCAGCGGGATTAGTTCAATTTACAATGTTGAATACGTTCTTTAAACTTCTCAAAATTGAATTTCACTAAAAAAGCCATTATCTAAAAAAAGATAACGGCTTTATGCATGCTAAATTATAATGTTACTCTGCAATAAATGTAATGGGTAAAGTGTACCGAACACTTACAGGTTTATTGTTTTGCTTACCTGGCAGCATTTGTGGAATTTTATTCACTACTCTTTGTGCTTCGTCTCCTAATCTTACACTTTTAGTATTCGTTTTAATATCGGTAACGTAACCTAATTTATCAATTTGAAATTGTACAAAAATCCTCTGCGTACCAGATAAACCTTCTCGAGAAGCTATAATGCCACCGTTGAATCGCTTTTGCACTAATCTGCCTATTTTATCAGACATACATTTTTTCCTCGCTTTATTACCTTTCTTATTTTCACAACCGGGATATATTGGAACTTGCTCTACAGCTCTAATATCAAAAACCTCTTCTATAGGTTTCTCTATCTTGTTGAATGTTGAAGGATCTATAGGAACATCTGAAGTTGCTTCTTCAAGGGTCTCAACAATATCTTCAGGTAAATCTGTATCATTTTTGACTTCTTCAATCTTATCAATAAACTTCTTTGCTGCTTTCTCCTGTTTTTCGACACGCTGTTTTTGCTTTGGTTCCTCGTAAGGTTTAAAATTAATTGCCTCCATATCAAAAACATCGGTTGGTTTTTTGTGCTCTAAAGCAATGTCCGTTGTTTTTGTTTCAAATTGCATTTCCAACAGACCAATAGCGGCTAAAAGACAAACTATGAGGCCTACTTGAAAATAGAGGGTAGAGTTTTTTTGTAAATTTGCATCATGCCGATGTGATTGTTTCACGCTATCATCGTTTTGCCGAACGATGTCGTGAGATTGTTTTGAATTTTTCATTTGTTGTGATTTTTCTAAAACTACAATGAAGAGAAACTGCTGAATCTAAGATCCCGCTGAAAAAGCGGGATTAGTTCAACTAACTATTTTGAATCTATTGCTACGCAATTTTCCAAAATAGAGTTTCACTAATAAAATTCATAAGATTAAGAACTGTTAGCATGCGAAAAACAGTAAATGGTTCTTACTCGTTTTATTATCATAGTTATAATGTTAATATTATGATAAAATCACAAGAAGCATACCAAAAAAGAAATCCCGTTACAAATTATGTAACGGGATTTTATTTATTCTAATCGCTGCTTAAGCAGAACTAATTTTAATCTTGTACCTGGAAAATAATAGGTAATGAGTAAGGTACTGTAACAGGCTTACCTCTTTGTTTACCTGGTTTCATTTTTGGCAGTAAGCTAATCACACGTTTTGCTTCTTTTTCCAATCCAGGGTGTGGTGCTCTGGCTCTTACACCTGTAATATTACCTGTTTTGTCAATTTTAAATATAACGTTGATACGCTGTCTACCTGATAATCCTAAATCTCCAGCCAATTCTGTATTAAACTTTCTGTTTACAAACTTCGCAATCTTATCAGACATACATTTTTTCTTAGCTGCATTATTCCCTTTTTCACATCCTGGAAATACTGGAACATTTTCAATTACTGCAAATGGTACCTCGATATCTTCTTCTACTTCTTCTACTTCAATTTCTTCAACCTCAACAATTTCTGTTTCTTGGTCAACCTCGGTAGACTCAATTACAGTTTCCTCAACTTCTTCTTCATCCTCAACAACTTCAATGACTTCTGGAGCTGCTGGTGGCGGAGGTGGCGGTGGAGGTGTTACAATTTGTTGCGTTAATGGAATTTCCTCTTCTAACTCTTCTTCTAAGTTCAATTGTCCTATATCAATATCAGACTTGTCATAGGTCTTATAATTGATAGAGTAATATGCTAAAAACAGCATAAGTGCTAAACCTATAGCAAAAAACAAACCACTGTTTCTGCCTACGTTAGCTTTCGGATTTTTTTTAGGTTCCATAATTTTATTGTTTTTCCAGATTGCTAAAATAACTACTTATTTAGGAAAAAAACAAGCCTTTATCCATTTTTAACTTGTATTCCCCCTTTCATCAACAAAAGCGCTCCTGTTAGCAATGCTCCTAAACTGTTTGCTATGGCATCATAAACATCAAGCGATCTGTGAGTGGTCAATGTACCTTGTAATACCTCAAGAATTATACCAAATATAACAGCAAAAAGTACTGCGTTTAAAACCGCTTTTTTCTTTGGTTGATTTTTACTGAAACGAAATACTGCGTACCACAGTAAACAAAGAATGGCATAAGCTAAAAAGTGGAATATCTTATCAGCGTAATCAACTTCAACATCTGGTAATTTTCCACTTAAATTGATTAAACTTACCGTTGCTAATGCAATGGTATAAGGAATGGCAAGGAATAAAGCTGCCTTTTTAAGCACCAATCAATTCTTTGTATGCCTCATCAGATAGCAATCCTTCAATTTGAGAAGCATCAGAATATTTCACTTTTATCATCCATCCATCGCCATAAGGATCAGAATTTACACTTTCTGGCTCGTCTTCTAAAGCTTCATTGAACTCCACTATTTCTCCAGATAATGGTAAAAATAAATCAGAAACGGTTTTAACGGCTTCTACGGTTCCAAAAATTTCATCGGCATCCAAGGTCTCATCCAATGTTTCTACTTCAACATAAACGATGTCACCTAGTTCGCTTTGTGCAAAATCGGTAATGCCTACGATGGCCAAATCACCTTCTATTCTTACCCACTCGTGGTCTTTGGTGTATTTTAATTCTGATGGTATATTCATTATAAAAGTTTAAAAAAGTATTGTTTACAAATGTATCTATTCGAAATTAGATTTCAAATATATATTTAATTGTTTAGCCTAAGATACCGGAAGACACATTTGCACTTTCCCCTCAGGATCACGAGGATTAATTCCCAAAGTTATACCTCAAAGTAAAGCCTGAACGAATAGTGGTTTGCGGAAAGGCTGTTGAAATGGCATAATCTGCAAAGGCATAATCGAAGTAGAAAATAGCAGTTAAATTTCGGCTAAAAGCATAATCTGCTGAATATTTAAGACCCCAAATGGTTTGTCCTGAGGTGACCTGATTATTTTCTAAATCTAAATAGCGTACTATGGTTTTATTATCTCTTACCGAGATATCAGCCTTCATATTTAAATCGCTTACAATACGCTTTTTAGCACCTGCCAATTTTGATTTGATACGCACATCCTTAATACGATATCCTAAACCTAAGGCATATTCGTTGCCAATAACTTCGGTTAATAAATTATTATCAAAGCTTAAAGAAAGTAATCTGTCTTTCCTAACCTCAGCCAAAATCTTCATGGAATTTTTCATTTCCATATCTATTCTAACCAATGGACTGAACATTTCCGTTAGGTTAATATTACTGAACAGACGCTCATTTTTATAATTACCTGATTGGTCTTTGGTATCATTATTTTCAGGAGCATCATATCCTAGCGAATAGTCTATGCCGTTAAAATCCAAGTTTGTCTGAAATTGATTGATATTATAACTAGAGCGATACCCGTGCGTAATTGAAAAACGTCTGAAATTCTTTTTAAACCAAGCGAATTTCATAAAACCTGTATATTTTAAATCCCAATTTGGGATAGGCACACTCCTAAAAGCATCAAGATTAACGCTGTTTGCATCCTGACCACTATATGCCGCTAAAAACGCTGGTAATAATACTGCCTGACTATTTTTACCAAAACCACGAGGAAAACCTTCTGCATCCACATCATTTACATCGGCACCCCTTGCAGCAGCAACACGTCGTGCAATAGTAAGCCTGTTTGCTCTAAAATCGTTAAATGCATCAGAGCCTGTTTCATCACTTTTACCAAAAGCTGTTTTTATTATAACTGTTGAAATGTTGAAGTTTCCGAAAGTATTTGGTGTTAACGCAATATAATCGCGTGATACTGGATCAACTCTAAAATTTTCGGCAAAATTCTCAAAATAGGTTTTGTTTCCAGAAATATCAATTTTTAAATCCCTTACGGGTTCCAAACTTGCTGAAATATCCAACTGCTCGCTATGGGTTTGTGTGAATTGTTGGTTAAATTCTTGAAACGATGTTAACCAACCACGTCTGGCAATTTCCTGCCTGATATCACTTTGTGAACCAAAGGTAAAACCAAATGATGGTTTTAATGTCCCAACAAAACCAGGAGTTCTGGTGTAACCTGGAATAAATGTTCCGTTATTTTCAGAATAGTTAATTTGTACACGCTTAATACTGGTTAAAATATCAATCCCCGCGTTTAATAATTTTGTTCCAGGTTTATTTTTACTTCTAGGTTTTTTTACATCACCTTCCTTGGTTCCCGGAGGTCCGCCAGTACTTCTGGTGCGCGTTCTCACCGTACGTGTTGGTTTCTTTTCCAAACCTATGTATTTATACAGGCGTCGCATATCCAAACTCGTATTTAAATTATGAGTATTGGAATTTTGAACAGTATGCGCTGGTCCACCTATACCACCATCAGCTAATGGTCTTTCAAAAAAATCTGACCCTTTTTGCCATTGAAAGTCCCCATTGTATTGATATGTGGCATCGATAAAACTAAAGGTTGGTATTTTGTTAATAGGCAATTGGTAATTGATACCTAAACTTTGGGTTTGCCTGTTAGGGTCTCCAATATCTAGAAGTCCGTCCCATACATCAAGTCTTGGGTCTTGTTCTCCAGCAATTAAATCATCACCTAAGAAGTAATTTCTAACAATGTTATTATTTGCTGCCGTGAAGTTTAATTGTAGTGCTTTCGTTAAGTTATAGTTTATAGTATATTGAAAATCAAACGTATAATTTCTACGAAATAATTCCTCAACGCCAATGTTGCCACCCGTTAAATCTATTTCTCTAAATTTTTGACGGTTAAATTGTCTATTAATATCTGTATTCACTGCAAAACTTGTGGGTAGTAAATTCAAATTGAACTCCTTTAAAAACTTCCAGTATTTTCCTGTGAACAGCGAATCGTTTTTCTTAAAAGGTTCTATGGTAACAGGATTAAAATTGAAGGCGTAGTTTGCACCAGCTCTCAACGTTTTATTTACTGAATTTTCAATTTCAAAATCTCGATGCTCAACCTTATTGTATGAATAGTTAAAAGTGAAATTTTCAACATCATAAAATCTTGGTGTCTTATCGGTGGTCCTGTTTTTTCTAACGCCGATTAAATTGATACTTTGACGTCTTGTATAATCTTCTGATTGTTCTTTTACACGATTTTTACCTTCCTGAGTATCTTCAGCATCAATACGGTCTTGTAATTTTAAATCTTTATAAAACTGATCGAATTTTGGTGTGATTAATTCTTCACTTTGAGCATAGTTAAACGGAATCTGCACGCCCCATTTCTTCGGCAACAATTGTCCCGCATTTATGTTGGTTACCACATCATATTGCTGTACATCTTCAAGAGCACGTTCGCTAGGGCCTTGTTCCAATCCTCCAAAGCCAGAAGTACTCATTCTACCTGTAGCACTTACATTTGCAAAATCTGCTACATTACTATCCAATGCCAAAACTGCTGCCCAACCACCTTCATTGTCCAAATCAGATAATCGTAATTCATTAAACCATACTTTGGCACAAACATCGCTATTTGTAGCATTTTTAACACCCACCATCAATGTTCTTACATCCCCAAAGTTTGGATTTCCTTTTATGGCGACACGGTGTTGGCCAGTAACATATCCCGTAAGCGAATTTGTAACTTCAACTATATCATCACCAACAACATCGTAATACGTAGGTTCGCCATCAAGCAGGGTACCGCTGGCTATTCCTTCAGCTTTAATTTTACCTAGAATATCAAGTGGTAAATTAATTTCGTTTTCAAATGGCCATACATCTTCACGTCTTAAAGAACCATTTGGAGATTTTACTAAGGGAATTTCAATTTGATAGTAGTTATCATTCAAATCATTTCCAATTCTCATGAATCCAACTAGACGTTCAGCGCTTGTATCGGTGAAACCGTATTCATCATCTTGCGCATGTAAAAACATTCTTAAGCGTTTATACTGACGCATATCAATACTAATATTTTTAAATACTGCTCGAGAATCTTCAGACTCTAAATCGCACACATTAACTACCAAGGCTTGCTCATTTTGGCGCACTACTGTGTTATTGTTGAACAGCTGCTCTGGCTCAATGCCTGGTGGCCTTACATAAGATCCTTCGTTGTCGATAGTCCCGACGATACCCACCGAAAAATCTGTGTCATCATCTGATGGATCATCATTGTTGGCCTGTAGTGTTTGGTTATAACGTCTCCAATCGCTTCTTACCAAATCTAAGGTTCCAAAACGGAATACCGTATTTTGATTAAAGTCTTTTAAATAGGTTCTTACGAAACGCACTGATCGAAAATCGGTAATACCACCAACTGCTCTTGTGCTTTTGGTAACTGGGATTCTGAACAAATACCATTTTGGGTACACCACTTCGCCATTTTCCAGAATACGTCTGTTATCCTCACTTTGCGCCTCAACATTTTTTGTATCAACGATAAATTCGTTATTAATATTTAAGGTTGCGGGGGTGATATCGAGTTCGTATTCGTAATAACTATCAATGGTATTCATTGTGTTATCTCGGTTAATATCCTCTACATCAGGTTGTGGATTATTTGCTCTCTGCGTATCTGTAAACACATCTGGAGTGTTACCTTCTACACCGTTGAATTGTTTGTAACGCTCAAAAATACCACCTTCGGCATCTAGGAAGAAGGTGTAGTTATCATTTGAGGGGTCGTCTCCAAATGCTGTTCCAAATTCTTGAATTTCATCAGCATCACTATAACCGTCGTAACCTACATCTTGGTTAGTACGCTCCTGACCTGTTGTGTCAAATGCGTAAACTAAAGACTGATTTAATGGCACTACAGTTCCCCAATCTGTTTGGGGTAATAGGCTTATATCGCCATCTTCTGGCAAACCATTTTCGTAAAGCTTTCTTCCGTCCTTTACCACGTCTTCTGAAATATTCCCTAAGTTGAACACCAACTTCCCGCCAGGGTTAGCTGGATTTTCCTGAAAAGGGTCTTGCAGCCAAAACTCAATGTATTCCACATTGGCTTGTTCTAAATCTGTAGAGGTTAATTGACGTGTAATTCCTGCCCAACGATCAGTAGCTGGAGTGCTATTAGCTGTCGGATTAAAATTATAAGGCCCACGTTCTTCTGGGTAATAGGCTAAATCTAAAGTGAATAATATTGAATTTTGCCCTTGTACCAAATCTTGCTCAGGGAATAATTCATTGATAAACACGCGACTTGTATACAAGCTTGATAAATCTTCATCAGAAACGCCATCTGGTCGTCTCACGCTATAAAAAATGGGATCGATAGTATACCAGTTTAGCATACCTCTACCATAACCGTTTTGGATACCAGCATTGTCATCCCCTGGAGAATTATTTAAGTCTAAAGGTCTACTTGATAAAAACCAAGATTGTTGTGCTTTTAAATCTATGGCATTTTGTGTACCTTCAAAATCATCAATATATGAGGTGGCTTCCCCATTAAGGTCTGTACCATTTGGTGCTCCCGGTGCTAGATACGCAAATTCTCCCCTTAGGGAAATATTGGATGGCACGTCTGTATCAATATTAGGTAACTTATTTACCATTCTAGTAAGGAAAGGCACTTCAGAAGAAAAGTTACCGTTAAAACCGAAAATAGTATTATTGATAGGCTCTGAACCAAAATTTGCCTTTTGTGTAATTGGGCGTTCGTTCAAGTTTAAAAGTGTACCCGCTAATACAAAATTATCATTGAATTTATGTTCTATATTTATCCCTGTAAAACGTCTGGTTTGTTGCCCAAATACGGCGTTATTTTCAGTAGAAACTTGTATTGGTGTATTGGATGCTTTTAAGGCTTCATCTAAAATTTGAACACGCCCCAACTGATAATTTACGGTATAATCTACACCTTCAATTAATACACGTCCGCCAGCGGTAACCCTTACCGAACCACGGGGCACGTTAAAAGCACCTATTGGAATACCATCACCGCCACCACTTGAGCTATAACGCCCTTTTAGCTTGAACTTATTTTTATCTGCCTCTTCTAATGCCGCAATTTTTGTACTCTTATAAAGAATATCGTAAACGTATTTTTCCTGATTTGGGTTGGTGTAAACATCTGCTTCATAATCCGCATCATTATTGTTTGGATTATTATCATCATCTAAAACATCAAAGAGGTAACGTCCAAAAGGCTCTACTTTTGTAAATACAATTTTTCCATTTTGAGGCTGTACCGTTATACCCGGAACAAAGTCGAAAAACCCATCACCATTGCCTTGTGGGTCATTATTAAAGTTCAAATTATCCCAATTGAACAACCGTATCAACGTGGTTTCCTCTATTTCTTTGTCATCTCCTGGTGTTGTTGGTGTATGATTATCAAATAGTGGAAATGTTGTGCCTTCAACAGGTGTGATAAAGTTTAAAGGCGAGGCTTCATTATAAAAAATGTTTAATGTGAAATCATCCTGACTTAAGTTAAAAGCGCCCGTATCATAGATGTTTTTCATCATTAAATCCCAGATAGGTTGCTGTACATTGGTAACACTACTTTTAAGCATTTTTAGTACCAAAGCTTTATTGGTAACCTGTGTAACTTGCCCTTGATTATTGGTTTCAACTTCATTAGGATTAACACCGTCGTTTGCAAATTCACCAACTTGATATACCTGACCGCCAACTGTAAATTGATAGGCTACCGCTAAAACCTCATCAGCTGTTAAACGTTGATTTAAGGAAATATACCCTAAGTCTGCATTAAACCTATACTCTTGTCCGTTTTGTAGTTTTCTTGCATTTTCAATTTTCCCATAATCAGAACCTTCATTAACATTGTTCTGTATGGCGCCAAAACCTTGTTGTGCGGTTGCAATATCTCGAATAGCCTCCGTTAAAACAGAACCACTACCAATGGCAGTTGGGTCTAAATTGTTATTCCCATTATCAGGAAACGCACCAGGGCCAGCAGTAACATTTACAAATGGAGAAAACAGTTTATCACTTTCTCCTAAATCTTGTAACGCCACCACATTTCTAACATTGTCGGTTCTATTACTTCGGTTGGTGATGTATACTTCTAAACGGGTAATTTGCAATCCTCTATTATTAATAAAAGGGTAATTTCTTAACGCTTCGTCGTAGGTGTCCCTAAAATATTGTGCTAAAAAGAAGTGTCGGTTTTCATCATAATCTCTTATGAAAAAATCAAACTCCTCCAAAGTTCCTCCGCCTTGGGCTACAACTGTATTTCCTTGTGATTGTTGCTCAGAAAACACGCCTGTTACCGTTGTTCTACCAAATTGCAGTTGCGCTTTTACACCAAATAAACTCTGAGCTCCTGTAATTAAGGAACTGTTTAATGGCATGTTTACGTTACCAACCTCTATTTTTTGAATGATATCATCCTCCGTTGGCGTATAATCTAATTTTATAATATTTTGAAAATCGAAGGTGGACTGTGTATCGTAATTAGCGTTTACTTGAAGACGTGTACCTACTTTACCTAAAAGGCTTAGACTGATACGTTGGTCAAAATCAAAAGTGAAATTACTACGGTTTCTTGGCGAGAAAGATGGATTATCTTGTCTTGAAAAAAGTACACCCAAATCCATTTCAACCGAACCTTGTGGCACTACTTCAATAGTATTCCCTCCAAAAATAGTTTCAAAAAAGCCCGAGTTTACATAAAACTCTGGCAACAAATTTTTCTGCTCGTCTTCAGCACCTTTCTTCTTACCATCAAAAGCGTCAATTTTTTCTTTATAGTAGTTTCTTAGATTCTCCTTAGCCACCAAATCCTTAAACTCTTTTGGTGTTAAAATGATAGGATAATTGATATTGAACTCACCTATTTTTTCGGTGTATATGTACCTGTCTGTAACAGGGTCGTACGTATATTTAGATTCAATCCCATTAAGTTTAGGGAATTTGATGTTTCCTAAACTAAAGCCTGTTTTTGTAGAATCTTGAGCAGGTTGCTGCGCCCATACCGATACCGATAAAAGCAGGAGGGCAATGAGGGCAACGTAGGTTTTAATCGATTTATGACAGCTATGGTTAGTTATGTTCAAAATCTCTTATAAATTTTTTAAGGCTTGTTTTATAATGGTTTCTACAGTTGCATCAGGTTGTGATACCATAATTTTATCCACAACACGCTCTGCTTGCTTTTTTGCAAAACCAAGAACTTCTAAAGCAGATAACGCTTCATTCTTATTGGTATTGTCTTGAGAAACCGAAACTTCGTCTATATCGTAAATCTTTAAAATTTTATCTTTTAAATCTATAATTACACGTTGGGCGGTTTTAGCCCCGATACCTTTAATGGATTGAATTAGCGCGACATCTTCTGATGCAATGCCTTCTCTTACCTGTTTAGGTGAAAGCGAGGACAACATAGTTCTTGCCGTACTTGCGCCAATACCACTTACAGAAATCAATAACCTAAAAATTTCGCGCTCTGCAATTGAAGAAAACCCAAAAAGGGTATGCGAGTCTTCTTTTACCTGCAAATGTGTATATAACTTTAAGAATTCTTTATCAGGAATTTGAGAATAGGTATGTAAAGAAATATTCAGCAAATACCCCACACCATTGCAATCTATAACAACATCTGTTGGGTTCTTTTCAACAAGTTTTCCTTGAATATGTGTAATCATTAATTTCCCTCTTAACCTGCCAAATGTAATGAAATTATTTGCGTTTCAAACATTAGGAAATATCTTTTTCTAGCTCCCACATTTCCTTATTCTGTGCATCAACAACAGCAACTGCGGTCATATTTACGATTTCATCTACACTAGCATCCAGCTGTAAAATGTGTACTGGTTTTTTCATTCCCATCATAATTGGCCCAATGGAATCTGCTTCATTAAGTTCCTTTAAAAGTTTGTAAGTAATATTTGCAGCATCTAAGTTTGGAAAAATCAACCCATTTACTTTTCTACCTACCAGTTTTGAAAACGGAAATTGATCGCGCAACATTTCATCATTTAGAGCAAAGTCTGTTTGCAATTCGCCATCCACAACCAAATCTGGATAATTACGATGCAGTAACGCTACAGCTTCTCTTACTTTTGAAGCCCTCGGGTTTCCTGAGGAACCGAAGTTTGAATATGATGTCATGGCTATTACTGGCTCAAAACCAAAAGTCTTTATCACTTTTGAAGTCATTACAGCAATTTTAGCTAAATCCTTCGCCGTTGGATCTATGTTGATTGATGTATCACTCACAAACATTGGCCCTCTTTTGGTCATCATAACGTTAGTGGTTGCAATTCTTGTAGCTCCCTTAGCCATACCAATAAGCTCTAACATAGGCTTTACTACTGAAGGATAGTTTCTAGAGTACCCAGAGATTAAAGCGTCTGCATCGCCTTCATTCACCATCATAGCTGCAAAATAATTACGCTCTCGCATCAATCGTTGTGCCGCGTAATATGTAACCCCACGACGTTTACGCTGTTCCCAATATACTTTGGCATAACGGTTTTTGCGCTCGTTTTCTTCTTCAGTTTTTGGGTCTATTATGGTTACATCAGCTTCAAAATCAATCTCCTTCATTAAATCTTCAATCGTTTCTTTTCTACCCAATAGAATAGGGATAGCTATACCTTCCTCATGTGCTATTTGAGCTGCTTTTAACACTGCTAATTGGTCTGCTTCAGCAAATACTACGCGTTTTGGGTTCAATTTTGCACGACCTAAAAGCAACCTTACCAACTTATTATCAGAACCAAGACGCTCTCTTAATGCATCCTTGTATTTATTCCAATCAGTAATTTCAGTTTGGGCAACACCACTTTCCATTGCTGCTTTTGCAACGGCTGGTGGAATTTCAGCAATTAAGCGAGGATCAAAAGGTTTAGGAATGATATATTTTCTACCAAAAGCCAAACGCGTTTGTTCGTAAGCCACATTTACCTGCTCTGGCACAGGTTCTTTGGCTAAAGCAGCCAAGGCTTTTACCGCAGCCATTTTCATTGCCTCATTAATTCCTGTTGCACGAACATCCAAAGCTCCTCTAAATATGAAAGGAAACCCTAAGACATTATTTACCTGATTAGGATGGTCGCTTCGACCTGTTGCCATAATGATATCATCCCTAGTATCAACGGCCAATTGGTATTTAATCTCAGGATCTGGATTTGCCATAGCAAACACAATAGGGTCTTTCGCCATGGTTTTAAGCATCTCAGGCGTAACAATATCTGCCATGGAAAGTCCGATAAACACATCAGCATCAACCATAGCTTCATCAAGTGTGTCTATTTTTCTATGAGTGGCGAATTCAGCCTTTTGGGATGTAAGGTTATCACGGTCTTGCCTAATCACACCTTTGCTATCCAGCATTACCATATTTTCTCTTTTCGCGCCACAAGATTGGTATAGACGTGAACAAGAAATGGCTGCCGCACCCGCACCACTTATCACAATTTTTACATCCTCAATGTTTTTATTAGCCAGTTCCAAGGCATTTATTAGTGCTGCCGCAGATATTATTGCAGTACCATGTTGGTCATCATGCATTACTGGAATATCCAGCTCTTCTTTCAGTCGACGCTCAATTTCAAACGCTTCAGGAGCTTTGATATCCTCAAGATTAATACCTCCAAAGGTTGGTGCTATATTTTTAACAGTTTCTATAAATGCATCCACATTTTCGGTATCAACCTCAATGTCAAACACATCAATATCAGCAAAAATTTTAAAGAGTAGGCCTTTCCCTTCCATTACAGGTTTAGAGGCTTCAGGACCAATATTCCCTAATCCTAAAACTGCTGTTCCGTTGGAAATAACAGCGACTAAGTTTCCCTTAGCGGTATATCTATAAACTTGATTTTTGTCTTTTTCAATTTCCAAACAAGGCTCTGCAACTCCTGGAGAGTAAGCCAAGGATAAGTCTCTTTGACTCGCATATTTTTTGGTTGGAACAACTTTAATTTTACCTGGAGTAGGTTTTGCGTGGTATATCAGTGCCTCTCTTCTCTTACTTTCTTCGCTCATAATAATGGATTCTCAACTAAACCAACAAATATAAGAATCCTAATAAGTAAACGCCTAATCCTATAATAAATTAATATTTATTATAAAAACCTTAAAAATAATTTAAAAAGCATAAGATTTGAGCTCCCCTGCTTCTGAGTAATTTATTGTGAAATTATAGGAGTCAAGGTTTGCTGTTAGATGAGCAAATTCATTTTGATTAATCCACTTAATATCAATGATTTTATTCGAAGTTTCATTAATCCTAACGGTTCCTGAAAAGGCTTTGGAAGTATTCCGCAACCTTAATAGCTCAAGCTGATTTAAAACAACCTTTCTTTTAAGTCCCTCTTCAATATTTTGCATGGTCAAATTAGTTCTATTTATTTCTTTATGTCCAGCACTTCCTCCAGCATCTGCAGCTTCATAATCATTTTTACCTGCAAAAATATCTAAATACCATACCTGAGGTATCCCTGGCATAAACAATTGAATGGCTCTGGCAAGCAACAATTTCTGTTCATCTTCACCTAAGGCACTAAAGAAAGTAGCATTTACTTGGTAATATGAAATCTTATTGCCTTCAGGGTCATAAAGATTTTTTACACGCCCACCGCGCTCTATAATAGTACTCATAATAGTCTCGATCTCCTCATCTTCTAGCAGGCCTTTATTATAAAAACCGTTTGCAAACTTACCTTTTAAATCTAGCACTGGAATACCATCATGACACCCCAACATGTTTACGGTTTTGTAACCTTTAGAAATGATTTCTTTAGCCCACTTTATAAGTGCTTTACTGCTACTATTTTCAATGGTATGAATAGTTAATCCTGGTAAGAAAAAATCGTAAATTTGATACCCTTCATTGGCTACCTCATCATGTAAATGCAATCCATACTCGGCATGAATTTCTGGTAAAAGTGTCAACCCATTTTTATCTGCAATTTGTTTGATACGCTCTAGGTACTGCCATGTTCCCGGTTTATTAAAAAAATTTGATTGCCCAATTTCTTTATGCAAATACGCAAAAGCATCCAGCCTTAGTATCTGACAGCCATAGTTGCTGACCTTTTGTAAAGTTTCTTCATAAAAGTCCCAAACCAGTTCAGATTTTGCATTGACATCCATCTGCCCTAAAAACGTTTTATCTTCAATAATTTTTTGATAAAAGGTATTCCAGTATGGTTTTTCTGTTCCATCAGGAAAAGGCACTTTTAAAATTGGTAATCCAGATTTTCTCATAAATAACTTATCGAGATATTCCTTTTTTGGGATAATAATTCCATCAGCTCCCATGGTACCGTTACCTTCCCAGAAACTATTCCAATTGATAAAAAAGTCTTTGTATTTAGACTGCTCTCCTTTTTTTAATAAATCTTTAAATTGAGGTGATGCTACTGATAAATGATTCAATACAATATCAAACTTTAATTGAATATTCAATTGCTCTAAATCTTCTAAATCAGACTTGGACACCAAATCTTCGTTAAGATTGTAATCTATAATTGAAAAGCCTCTATCCAAATCACTGTTAAAAAATGTTGGCAAAACATAGAACAGTGAAAAAACATCTTTAAACTCAGGCCTTTTAAGCATACTAATGGTATCGCTTAATGTATTGCCAATACTATCTGGATAAGCATTAAGCATAACGCCGTTTGTAATATTAGATTCTTCGGACATCGTTTAGTTTTATAAAAGCTCTGATAATATATTAATGTTGTCTGGTAACCTCCCCACATTTTGAAGCTTTAATGCCGCAAGTTGTAATGCCACTTCCAAGCACTTTTCAATGGGCTTTTCCTTTATGTAAGCAAACAAAAAGCCAGACCAAAATGCATCGCCAGCACCTGTTGCGTCTTGTACAACATCTATTTGTATCGCAGGTAGCTGGATAATCTCTTTATCTTTTTGAGATAATTTTACACCATTGCTTCCTAAAGTTAAACACACAGTATCTACACCTTCTGAATGAAAGAAGCTGAAAATCTCATCGTGAGGTAATTTTTCCTCGAAAAGCCTAAGCATATCATCTTCACTAACCTTAACCAAAGGGTTAAATTTGCAGTACAATTTTATAACCTCTAGCGCTTCTTCTTGACTTTGCCACAACTTTTTAGCATAATTCACATCGATACTTAATTTACAACCTAAATTAAAAGCCTCTTCTGCCTTGTTTAAAATAGTGGTTTGTGCGGGATTTTTGCTTAAAGCAAAGCACGTTGTGTGATATATATTCGTTTTTAAAAGTAAGTCTGTTGAAATCTGATCTTCCAAGATATGGGAATCTGCTTTTCTAAAAGGAATAAAATCTGGTGTGCTATCTGTCTTTGATACAAAAACAACGCTAGTTGGTTTATTACCAATTATTTTAATATAATTTGTGTTTACACCAACGCCAGAAAGCCTCTCAAAAATATACTCCCCAAAACCATCATTACCAACAGTTGCTACCATTGCTGATTTTAAGCCTAATCTTGCAGAATTCATAGCCACATTTGCTGGTGATCCGCCTAAGTACCTGTGATAATCTCTTGTGTTATTGATAAGTTCTCCAGTTTGATGACCTATAAAGTCTACAAGAACTTCTCCAACACAAAGAATATCTATTTCTCTTATATTTTGTTTCAAAACTATTTTTTTTAATTAATGGCCACTACCAACCGAAACAACAATGTCTTCATCTTCATCAGTAGATTTTGGCTGCTTGAGTCTTAATGCTAGGACACCTGCAATGATAAAAAATACACCTCCAAATAATATAGCATTAACTGCACTATTGCTTAATAGATGTTTTACAATAGGCCCAAATGTTAATGTTTGAATTCCCATGGGTATAACAATCATCATATTTAAAATCCCCATATAAACACCACGTCTTTCTTGCGGGACAATTTTGGACACCATAGAATAGGGTATTCCCATCATAGCTGCCCAACCTATTCCAAATAAAACCATAGGTAATACAACTAAAAGTGGGTCTTGTATATATGGAATACTAAGCATTGCAATTCCTGTTAAAAATAGACTTAGCACATATACTTTTTTACCACCATACTTTAAAGCTAATGGCACAAGCGCTAAGGCAAAAACTATAGTTGATATATTGTAGGTTGTGTTCATTTTTGCAGCTTGACTTAAAGCTTCAGAACTGTTTAACCCCATACTTTCCTTAAACATTGGTGCAATAAATTGCCAATACACAAACAAGGCATACCACTGAAACAAATACACCGCAGATAGTTTCCACATAAATTTTGGCATATCCTTTATGGCATCTAATATTTCTAAAATGGGTGCTTTAATTCTTGCTGAAAGTGATAAAGCATTATGCTTTTTTATATCCTCTAACTCTTCTTCTGTTGGTGGTATTTCTGGTGTTTTTAAAACAGACCAAAGAATGGTTGAAATGGACAAAACAGCCCCAATAAAAAAGGAATAATACAACCATTTTGGTATGGATGTTACACTTTCGGTAACCTCCTCTACACCACCAAACCAATCTTGAAAAAGAAAGATGGAAGCATTTGCCAAAACTATGCCAGCACCAACAAACAAACTTTGCATTTGATACCCAAAACTTAGCTGACTGTTGGGCAGTTTATCCCCTACAAAAGCTCTGTAAGGCTCCATTGCCATATTGTTTCCTACATCCAAAATCCAAAGTAAGCCAACGGCAAACCACAAAGCTGGACTAAATGGAAAAGCAAACAAGCACAAACTACCTAATAATGCCCCAATCAAAAAGAAAGGTTTACGTCTTCCCCATCGAGGCGACCATGTTTTATCTGAAATAGCACCTATTATGGGCTGTATAATTAAACCCGTTACTGGGCCAGCTAAATTTAATAATGGTAGCTGGTCGTGCTCTGCACCTAAAAATGAAAAAATAGGATTTACAGCTGTTTGTTGCAGCCCAAAACTATACTGAATGCCAAGGAAACCAACATTCATATTGAATATTTGCCAAAAGGACAATTTTGGTTTTGCTATTTTCATCTTATTTAGTTTTTTCTATTAGTTTTTTTAGAAAGCCATCAAAATCCGCAACATTATTCATTATCAACTTTCCGTTTAAATCTACAATTGGAAGTGATATGGCATCAAGCGATATTCCTGCCTTTTGCAACTTTACAATCATTTCGTTTTGCTTTTCAAGATTTACATCAACATCGTAATATGTAAACACCATATTTTTTTCTTTTAAAAATGATTTGGTATCAATACAATAATGACATGTATCACTACCATACACAATTAATTTATTAGTTTTCACACTCTCAATTGCAACCGAATCTACTGGTTTAGTTTGACTGTATGCGCCTTGACCAATTAAGGCAAATACAAATGATAATACAAAAATTCTCATGTTTATATACTTTTTTGTTAAAGATGAAAAGAGTTGGAACTTAAAATTAAACCCCAACTCTTTCTTAACAACCAAATTCAAACTAAACTTAATATGATTTCTTAAAACTTATATTGTAAAGATAATGTTGTTGAGCGACCACTTATCGATCTTGCCCTTGCTAACCTATTAGAACCAAAAGCTCCATCTCCATTTCCTTCAACTTCTGTAATACCAACAGTATCAAAAAGGTTGTTTACACTCAATACAAGAGAAAGACCGTCTGTTAAGCCTGCTCTACCAATTAAATTAAAGTAAGCGTACGCTGGCATTACTAAATCGTTGTCATCTTGAGCATAAGATTTAGTTGTACCTAGGATACTTAATGCAAACCCATGCTGACTATTTTCACCAAAATTATAAGAAGGAGACAAGTTATATACTAAATCTGCTTGTCTTCTTGGAGTATTCCCTTTGTTAGCACCACCATCAATTTCAGCTTTTGTCCAAGTAAACGAACCATTAAAATTAAAGTTTTCTCCAAATGCAAGTGCTGTTTCAGCTTCTAAACCTATTGCTTTAAAAGGGTTACCTACAGTTCTGTTTAACTCATTACTTATACCTTCCTCTGTATTACTCATAAACCCAGTAAGGTTAAGCACACCGTTGTTCAATCTTTTCTTATAACCAAATTCAAGTTGAGAAAGCTCATCAAACTGAACATCAGCTAAACCATCTGCACCATACGTATTTCTGTCGGCAGCTCTTCCTGAAGCACCAGAACTATATCTTGCAAATACAGCAGATCCTTCGTTTAACTTATAATTTAACCCTGCAGAGTAAGATACAAAGTTGTAATCATCATTCACTATTTGACCTGCAGTACCTGCAATTACAGGTACGGAAGATTCTATTCCTTGTATAACACCGTCTCCATCGTAATCATATGGACCATATCCCTCAGCAGACTTAACTCCTGCTTGTATTGCACCATTAACGTTAACATTCTCAAAACGGATACTACCATCAAAGTTTAACTTTTCAGTAATAGCAGCATCTACACCTATATAGGGAGAGTTTACATTATGTACAGTGTTATATCTACGTTGACAACAATTATCTCCATCTTCATTATCCCACAATGGCGTACCATAAGAATATTGACCATTTCTAGAAAAACCATCAAAATCTGCTAATCTTGCTTGACCGCCACCCTTAACTTCAGAAAGGAAAGAACTCCACTGCCATCCGATTTTTGTGTTTTGTGTTGCTGTAAATAAACCAGCAGTTACACCCACGTTATCACTTAACTTTTTAGAAATTTTCACATCACTAAAAAAGTTGCTTAAATCGTCTACAGTAACATCAAACATATGTATAATTTGGGCTAATCCATTAGAAGGATTGAAAGCTTCTCTGTCTCCATCAGCGTACACCAATGCTCCTGTTGCATTTGAAGCATCTCTTGCCGTTGTTTCAATCTCAGAAACACTACCTACAGCAGCCGTAAATGGCGACACCCATTCTCCACTATTATTAGAATAACGGGCCTTACCTGCTATTTTCCAATCACCACCTAAGTCAAAAGAAAACTCAGCTCCTAAAGATTGTGATACAGGATTGTTACCATTTCTAACATCATTAACATGTCTACCTCCTCCATCAAAAGGATTTGTTCCTGCACTTTGTTGTAAATATGCTGAGTGAGGAGAATCACTAGTGATATCAAAACCTGGCAAGTTAGAGAAAGTTGGGTCATCATTACTTCCTTCCAATAACATTGGCATAGGTAGATACATTACAGATCTATCATTCAATAGTTTTGCATATACGCGTACATAGCCAGTGTCAAATCTTTTGGTAAGGTTAGCTTTAAATTGCCCTCCTTTATTACCTTGGTATCCTATTTCTCTAGGTCCTTCTCCTGTTCTAATAAAACCACCAAAGTGATAAGACATTCCGTTTTCTAGTGGTGCACCATATTCAAAATCTAATCTACTTGTTTGGTAGTCTAAACCAAAAGTCGTCCCCAACGAACCACCTTCTGTAGCACCAGTTTTACTAATCATGTTAATGATACCCGCTGGACCATTAGATGTTTGGGTTGATGCAGAACCACCTCTAATTGCTTCAACTCTTCCAATATTAGAATCTATTCTTAAAAAGTTATCGGCATTTCCAAAAGACGTATCTCCAAATAAATTTAATGGCAAACCATCTTCTTGAATTTGAAAGTATCTTGAACCTCCCGAAGAAATTGGTACACCACGTACATTAAAGTTAGCATTACCTTCACCACCAGAAGACTCAGCGCGTATACCTGGTATATTTCTAAAAAGTTCACCTGCACTTCTTGGAGCTGCTTGTTCTATAAGCTCTACATCCATTGTAGAAACAGAGACACTGGATTCAATTTTAGATTTTGGATTCACAACACCCGTTACAACAATCTGATCTAAAGATTGGGCGTCTTCTTTCATGGTTATGTCAACTGTAACATCATTACCTTGTACCGTAACATTTTGCAAAAACTTTGCATAACCTAAAAATGTAGCAGATAATGTATAATCACCATTTTCTACATTATCAATACTATAGTTTCCATCAAAATCTGTAACAGCTCCTTTAGTTGTGCCTTCTAAAATAACATTAACACCTGGCAAGGGTATACCCGTTTCATCTTTAACGTTTCCTGAGATTGATTGCGCAATTAATGCACTTGTTGATAACAACATCAATACTAATAAAAACGCACTTTTTTTAATTGCATTCATTTTTGTCTTTTTTAGTTATTCGATAAATTATTCAGTTAATTTTTGTCAAATCTATAGTCATGAATGATATAATTTATCTAATTCTTAATCGAAAACGTTTTCGAAAGTAACGAAAACGTTTTCGATTTTAATTTTTTTCTATATTTTAGTTTATTAAACACCTGTTATAATGAAAATTGTTACACTAAAAGATATTGCAGAACAATTAAATATTTCTGTAACAACTGTTTCAAAAGCATTAAAGGATTACCCTGATGTTAGTAAAAAAACAAAACTACAAGTACGAGAACTTGCTAAAACATTAAACTACAAACCCAATGCCTTTGCGGTTAACCTTAGAACTAGAGAATCTAAGACTATTGGTTTAATTATTCCTGTAATTGTTCACCATTTCTTTTCAAATGTTATTAAAGGTATTATTTCACAGGCTGAAAAGAAAGGATACCTTGTTATTATTCTTCAATCTGATGAGTCTTATGAATTGGAAAAAAAACAAGTTGAATTATTGTTAAGCCAACGTGTTGATGGTATTATTATCTCTTTAGCCAATGGAACCGCCAAGTACGACCATTTAAATGAAGTGATTAATCAAGAAAAGCCTTTAGTGATGTTTGATAAAATTGCTAAAGTTGTAAAATGCTCTAAAGTTATAATTGATGATAGAAAAGCAGCTTACACCGCTACCCAGCATTTAATAGATATTGGCTGTAAACGTATCGCCCATTTTAGAGGTGCATTATTACCGCAAAACTCCATTGATAGATTTTTAGGCTACAAAAAAGCATTAATAGACAATAACATTCCTTACGATCCATCCTTGGTATATATTTGTGAATGTGGCGATATGAGTTTTGAAGAAGGCAAAAAAAATGCAGAACAATTATTAGCAGACCATGATGACGTAGATGGCATTTTTATAAATACGGATTTGGTAGCTATAGGCGCTATGACGGCATTTCAAGAAATGGGTGTAAAAATCCCAACAGATATTAGTATTGTTGGATTTAGTAATTGGTTTATGTCTTCTGTGATATCTCCAAGTCTTACAACCATCAACCAACCCGGATTTGAAATGGGAAAAGCCGCATTTAAACAACTTTTTAAAGAAATTAAAGCACGAAAAAAAGAGAAACCTTTTGAGCCTAAAACTGTTGTTTTAGAAACAGATTTGATTGTTAGAGCATCTACAAAAAGTTAACATACTTTTTAAAACCATAAAAATTTGTTGGTTTTATGGCAAGCAGAATATATCAACTTTTATTTATATAGTAAAATTGACTTTAGGCTAATTACGAATCATAAGTTTTATTCTTTGACTGTATGACTCGTAATTATGAAAATTTCTAACTATGGTTTCTAAACTATATAAAAAGAAGTTGGCAGCCTTCTTGATCAGCTCTGGAGTAAAAATCTCCAATAGTTAAAATACCATCTAATTCATCAATAAGATCTTCTTCTTTTAAATGAAACATATCAACTGCTAGCTTACATGCCCAAAGCCTACACCCTGAATCGGAAAGGATTTCTAAAAATTCGCCAATAGGTGGCATATCTAGTTTTTCCATTTCTTTCTTCATCATTTTTGTCGCTAAAGCCTCTACACCAGGTAAGCCGCCTAACATAGTAGGTATGTGCATACCAGGGTTACCAACTGTGGCAACATGTAAATGCTCTAATTTTTTCTTCTGAATGGCTTCTAGACCGAAGAATGTGAAAAATATTTCAGACTCAATACCTTCCATTCTTGCGCCGTTTGCCATTACAAAAGCTGCGTAAGCATTTTCAATGGTTGCTTTTGATAAAATGAAAAGCATTTTTTTAACTTTAGTTCCCATAATATTATGTTTTAATTGCGTTGATAGTTTATTTTAGATACAGCTTTTTGGCTTTGGAATACCAGCAATCAATGTTGACTTTTTTAACGGTCCGCCAGGAAATAAAGCATAAAACTCCTTTATGTTTATAACACCACTTTTCTTAATTCCTCTAATTGATAATGGTTCTTCCTTAAGATGTTTGTCTTGCAAATACTCAATGACTTCCCAGTGTTTTTCTGTCATTACTACATTGCACTCACCAGCAATACATTCGCATATTTCACGATCCCATTGTTTAAAATCAACCAAGTATCCTTCCTCGTTAACTTCTATTTCTTTATTTGCGATTATTTTTTTCATGATTATAAAATTTAAATATTAACTGTTTTTAATTTTGTTTTATATCGAATATCTTTCCTTTAAAACTCATATTTCTGCCAACAAACGGAATAGAAATACCCTTTAATAGCATATTCCAATAAATCCACCTGAAGGCTAATTTCCCCCAATGATTAAATACACTTTCTTTTAACAATTTAAGCGGTCCTATTTTTGCAAACGGAAATGTTCCATGCACTGGTTCTTGATCATAATTAAAATCTATTAATAACGCTTTATTATCACCTGTTTCAATAAAACAATTGGCATGACCATCAAACTCTTGTTTCAATTTATATCCTTGTGTGTATAATAAAATATTGTCCGTTAGTGTTTCTGCTTGAAAGTGCGCAACAGATCCTGCTTTAGATGCAGGTACGTTGGTTGCATCTCCTATAACAAAAATGTTATCATGAGCCTTAGATTGTAATGTATGTTTATGTGTTGGTATAAAATTTAAGTCATCACCCAAGCCAGATCGTTCTATAACTTCATCGCCCATATTTGTTGGTACGGTTACTAGCAAATCAAACGGAATCTCCCTATCAACATAATCTACAATTGCTCTCTTTTCATTATCAACTTCCATTATTGCAAAATCTGTCTGTATCTTAATTTGTTTTTCCTCCAATAAGTAATTTAATGCTTTGGTACAGGTTGGTTTTGTAAAAGCACCATCTAAAGGTGTTACATAGGTTATCTCAACCTTATCTCGCATCCCTTTTTTCTTAAAATAAGAATCAGCCAGAAATGCAAACTCTAATGGCGCCACAGGACATTTTATCGGCATCTCTGTGATATGCACTACTAGTTTTCCACCTTGCCAATTTCTTAACTTATTACGTAGTGCCAAAGCACCTTCATACGTATAGAAATCAAAAATATCTTTTCTCCATAAAGGACCTAATAAGCCCTCTGTTTCAGCTGGAGCAATTTTTGACCCTGTTGCTACAATTAAAATATCGTAATCTAGAGTTTCGTCTTCTAATTTAACTTTATTAGATTCTGGTAAAATCTTATCAATCTTTTTCTGAATATAATTGACCGTTTTTGGTATAAATTTTTTTCCTTCTTTTTTAACCTTATTTTCAGTATAGGTATCAAAAGGTAAAAACAAAAACCCTGGTTGATAATAATGAGTTTTATACTGGTCTACTATAGTGATTTTCCATTCCTTCTTTGGTAATTTGCCTACCAAATGGTTCGCCATCATCGTTCCTGCTGTGCCTGCTCCTAAAATTATTAGATTTTTCATTTTTTTAAGTTTCAAGTCAATTATGAATAAGAAATATTCTAATTCTAATTTTGAGTAAAATTAACTTGAATATCTTGAAAAAAATATGACAAAAATCATCATAAACCCTTGTGTAACAAAGGTTACACAAGGTGTCTTTAAATTGCTTTTTTCTAAAAAAAAACCAAAACGTGATAAATATCATAGCTGAAATACAACTTAAAATCTAGTTTTGATTAAAATTTAGCCAACATAGTATTTTATTAAATGTTAATGGAATACTCTTAAATACTTTTTATTATGAAAACTAAACTTCTAAACTGTTTATTTCTTTTCTTTTCGATTTTCGCCTTTTCACAAGCAGGTCATATTATGCAAGGTGTGGGAGCCGTTAACATGTCGATGGGCGGCGCTTCTACTGCACAACCTTTAGATATTTCAGGAGCTTTACAATGGAATCCTGCAGCTATTTCAACATTTGACGGTAATATTATAAAGCTTGATGTTGGTTTGTTCTTCTCATCTCCAGAATTAAGTTCTACTTTACCTCCAAACATGTTATGGCAACCTGGAGATCTTGGTCCTGGAGCCCCTGGATCGCCAGCAGTTACCGGAACAACAGCAGATGACAGAGGTCTTTCTCCCATGCCAGCATTGGCTATGGTTTGGAAGAAAAAGGGTAGCAAACACACTTTTGGGGCTTCTGCCTTTGGTATAAGTGGTTTTGGGGTAACATTTCCACAAGAAACCAATCTTCCACTTGATATTTCTGGGAACCCGAATCCTGATTGGAATCCAAATGCTTCTAACCCTATTAACTGGCCACAATCTTTTAATGGTTTTGGACGTATTGAGTCTGATTATATTCTATTGCAAATTGGTTTAACATATGCTTTTGAAATAACCGATAAATTATCCATTGGTATTCAACCCAATTTTAATTATGCTACCTTAGAATTAGAACCAAACCCTACCGCCAACCCTAATGCTTCTGGTTACCCTACATCAGACAAAGCATCGTCTACTGGAATAGGCGCTCAATTCGGTTTATTTTATGATACAGGAATTGGATTAAAATTAGGGACATCATACAAAACCACACAAAAATTCAGCGAATTTGAATTTGAAAATACGTACTTAGACAATTCAACAGCAACCAATAATTTCCAAATGGACTACCCTTCTATTTTTTCTGTTGGTGTTGGTTATTCAAAAGGAGATTTTGATTTAGCTCTTGATTTTAGAAGAGTAGATTATGAAAATACAGATGGGTTTTCCAAAACTGGATGGTCTCAGACAGCTTCAGTATCTGGATTTGGTTGGAAAAATATTTCCATTCTATCGGCAGGTCTTCAATGTAAAGTCATAAATAAATTGCCATTGCGAATTGGGTACACTTATAGCTCCAATCCTATTCCAGAGGAAGTAGCCTTTTTTAATGTACCCGCTACAGCTATAATTAAAAATGCTTACCAATTTGGTTTTAGCTATGAAATAAATAGCAATTGGACGCTAGATGCCGTTTATCATTATGGTAGTAGTGATGGTAGCACCCAAGGGAATATACTATCTCCTATGATGGCTTCGCCTGGGAATACTTTAGGAGCAATACCTGGTTCCTCTGTATCTTATGAAATGAATACCTCTATGATTATGGCAGGTATAAGTTATAAGTTTAACAAGTAAGATTAAAGTACCTTAAAAAGATTCTAAGAAAACAGTTTTCTTAGAATCTTTTTTATTGAAGAAATTCAATATTTCGCTTTAAGCCAGAATATTTAGTACGTTTCACCGCAGATTTTTTAAATACTTTTCTAAAAGTCTCTTCTGTAATCTCTTCCCAATCCTTTTTACTCATGGAAAGCAATTCTGGATGTGGATTAAATAATGGTTCTGAGTGTGCTTTTGAAAAACGATTCCATGGGCAAACATCTTGACACACATCACAACCAAAGATCCAATCGTCAAATTTACCCTTGAATTCTGATGGAATATTTTCTTTCAATTCGATTGTGAAATATGAAATACACTTACTACCATCAACCACATAAGGCTCGGTTATGGCTTCCGTTGGGCAGGCGTCAATACATGCTGTACAAGTACCACAATGGTCGGTTACTGGCGTATCGTATTCCAATTCTAAATCGATAATTAGTTCTGCAATAAAATAAAACGAGCCTACCTGTTGGGTGAGTAAATTACTGTGTTTACCAATCCAACCTAAGCCTGATTTTGCAGCCCAAGCTTTATCTAAAACTGGCGCAGAATCTACGAAAGCGCGACCACTTACCTCTCCTATTTCCTCTTTGATGAAATGTAAAAGTGATTTTAATTTGTCTTTTATCACAAAATGATAATCTGTTCCATAGGCATATTTAGAAATTTTATAACTCTCAGAATTTTGAACTTCTGAAGGAAAATAATTGAGCAATAGCGATACTACGCTTTTTGAATCTTCTACCAGTTTTGTTGGATCAAGCCGTTTATCAAAATGGTTTTCCATATAGCGCATGTCTCCATGCTTATTTTGGTTCAACCACTTTTCTAATCTTGGGGCTTCTTCTTCAAGAAATTCAGCTTTACTTATCCCACAAGACAAAAAACCGAGGCGTTTTGCTTCGGTTTTGATGAGTTTTGTGTATTTTGATTTAGCTTCAATCATCATTTAGATGCTGAATCAAGTTCAGCGTGACAAGAAATTTTAGAATAATCCTCCTTGAATATTACCTTTTATTTTTCCTAAATGCTTGTATGCTTGCTCTGTAACTTCTCTACCACGAGGTGTTCGCATTATAAATCCTTGTTGGATTAAAAAAGGCTCGTAAACTTCTTCGATCGTTTCAGGGCTTTCACTAACGGCAGTAGCAATGGTAGTAATTCCTACCGGACCACCTTTAAATTTATCAATAATTGTAGATAGAATTTTATTATCCATTTCATCTAAACCATGCGCATCTACATTTAAAGCCTCTAAAGCAAATTTTGCGATTTTTATATCGATGCTTCCGTTGCCTTTTATTTGAGCAAAATCTCTAACACGTCGCAACAATGCATTGGCAATTCTTGGTGTACCTCTACTTCGTCCTGCAATTTCTACCGCAGCTTCCATAGAAATGGGGACATCTAAAATCATGGCACTTCGTTGTACTATCGTAGTTAATAAATCGGTTTGGTAATATTGTAATCTACTTTGAATACCGAAACGTGCGCGCATCGGTGAGGTTAACAATCCTGAACGTGTTGTAGCACCAACTAATGTAAACGGACTTAAATTGATTTGAACTGTTCGGGCATTCGGCCCTGTTTCAATCATAATATCAATTTTGTAATCTTCCATTGCAGAATAGAGATACTCTTCCACAATAGGACTTAAGCGATGAATTTCATCAATAAATAACACATCACGTTCATCCAAATTGGTTAATAAACCTGCTAAGTCTCCCGGTTTATCCAATACTGGACCTGAAGTTACTTTGATACCTACATCTAATTCATTTGCTAAAATATGTGCCAAAGTAGTTTTACCTAATCCTGGTGGCCCATGAAACAAGGTATGGTCTAAGGCTTCTCCTCTTAAATTTGCAGCCTTAACAAAAACTTGAAGGTTTTCCAACACTTGATCTTGCCCAGTAAAATCATCAAACTCTAGAGGTCTCAGTTTTTTTTCAACATCTATTTCCTCTGGAGAAAAATTTTCGCTTGTTGGGTCTAGGTGTTCATTCATTATTATCGTGTGACTTAACCCGATGATTATTCGGGTTTCTAAAGTGTTTAAAAGGTTAAAATGTTTGAGACTTTTAGGACATATACAAGTGCTAGAACAGTTACAGCACTTATTCCAAGTACAACCTCCCAATGATATATGCTGAACAACTCTCTTCTTGTAGGTGTTCTACCATTTAATTTTATAAACCTCTTGTAGAATAACTTGTGGATAATGTAACCCAATATCACAAACAAAACTATTGCTCCTATGTAATACCCCATATCATTGCCATTATATTATGATAAAAATACATAAAACAAATGACTTAATTAGAAATAGCGAAAGCCTTTCAAATCTGACCGTAGTCAGTAGAAAGGCTTTCCGGCTTTTGGTTGGTTTATGGTTGGTTATTTTAGAATTGTAAATTCACAACGCCTGTTTATATCATATTCATCGTCATCACAGATACCTTCTTTAACGCATTTGTTAAGTGGTTGCATCTCGCCGTAACCTATACTTTTTAATCGGTTACGTTCGATACCTTGACTAACTAAATATTCTAAAGTTGAAGCGGCACGACGTTTTGATAAATCTAAATTATATTGATCTGGGCCACGGGCATCGGTATGCGCAGAAACTTCCACCTCCATAGATGGATACTTCTTCATTAAATCTACCAACACATTCAGTGTTGTAGCAGCATCTTCACGTATCTCTGACTTGTCAAAATCGAAGTAAATTTTATCTAATTCAACTTGTACATCGCCATCTTCTTTTTCTTTTACGCGCTCTTCAGCATCCGCAAAAGATTCTAAACTCAAATAAATATTGTGCTGCACCTTCCCTTTGCTATCTGTAGAAAACTCAACATCTTGAGGAATGTATGCTTTTCGCGTACCTCTTACTTTATACTTTTTGTTTGGCTCTATTTTGAAGATGTAATATGCATCATCACCAACAATAGTGTCTTGAATTACAGTATCAGATTCATCAAATAACGTCACTAATGAACCTGCAAGTAATTCCTTGCTATTTAAATCTTCAACAACACCTTCCACCTGATACATCGTTAGAGGGTTTTGTTCTCTTTTGAAACCAAACAACCTATCATAACCTGTTCTATTTGAAGATACAAACCCTTTATTGTCTTTTTCTCTTACTACATAGGCAAAATCATCTAATGGGCTGTTAATTGTGCTTCCTAAGTTAACTGGTTTATTAAACTCTCCATTAACCAAATTGCTTCTAAACACATCTAATCCACCATATCCTAAATGACCAATCGATGAAAAATACAGGACATTGTATTTACTTAAATATGGGAATTGTTCTCTGTGTTTCGTATTAATAGTTTCACCTAAATTTTCAGGTTCGCCATACGTACCATCTTCATTTATAGCTACTTTAAAAATATCAAAGCTCCCTAAAGTTCCTGGCATGTCGCTCGCGAAATACAAGGTTTTTTCATCGTAGCTCAATGCTGGATGTTCTGTACTGTAGGCATTTGAGGTAAACGGTAAGGCGGTTACATTTGTCCACTCGCCATCAACCAATTCCGCTTTATAAATTTTAATGTGTGCAATACGCTGTTCATCTGTTTTTTTGCGCGTCGTGTTTGTTCTGTTAAAGTACATCGTTTTTCCATCCTTGGTAAACACTGCATTACTTTCATGCGATTCTGTGTTAATTGATTCTGAAAATGGTTGCACGTTTTCTAACACATTTTGACTGTTCAATGTACCGCTGTATAAATCTAAATATGGCGAATTATTCCATGAATATGTTGGATTCTCAGAGTTTCTAGCGGAAGCAAAAGCTACCTTATCTTCTCCATAAAACGACAAACCAAAATCACTACTGGAGTTTCTGTTTTCAATTTGTTTTAATTTGAAGGTATGCGGTGTAGTTTTATCCGTTTCGGCAATAAATGCCAAGGTATTAATTGGCTTATTATAGTAGCGTCTTAAATGCTTATCGGCTTCTTTGTATTCCTTTACGCCTTTTAAAGCCTGTGCAAATCTAAAGTGATATTCAATATCAATAGAATCGCCATATTCTACGAATAATTCCCTGTAGGTTTTAATAGCCTTTTGAAGACTGGCATTGTAATAATAACTGTCTGCCAAATTCTGGAGCACTTCCTGATTGCGCTCTTTGGTTTCGTAAATTTGTGCAGCATCTTTATAAGCCCTCATTTCAAAAAGCTTATTTACACGTTTTAAGTTTTTCTTTTGGGCAAACCCTATTCCGCTAACTAATAAAAGGCTTGCAAGTATGTATATAAAATGTTTCATGTTTCCTTAGTATTAAATGTTAGAAGAATCTTGGTGAGCGATCGTACCCGTTTTTAAATCCGAATAAATCCACGTCAAATAGAATAAATATTTCATGCGATCCAGAATTGAAATCTCCAAGGTTATTGGTTGTATAATCATAAGCATAACCAATTCGCAAATCTGGCGTCACCCTAAAGTTTACCAAAGCACTCATAGCATCACCCAAACGGTAGCCCAATCCAGCTTCTAACTTTTCGTTTATCAAAACATTAGCAGTAATATCTAAGGCCAAAGGCGCACCTTTTACAGCTCTACCCATAAATGCCGGCTTTAATTTTACGTTTGAATCGATATCGAACACATAACCTCCTGTAAAGAAATAATGCACATTTTCAATACCCGTTGCCTTGATACCATTTTCATTCTCAAGATGTTTGGTAGACAACATATTTGGAGCGGATAGCCCTAAATAATAGTTATCGGTAAAAAAGAAAGCACCAATACCTAAATTTGGGAAAGCCCTATTTAAGTTTTCATTAAATGCGATATCCCCACTTGCTGGTCCGTTTTGTAGTTGCAAACCATTAAAGTTAGTATCAAACATGCGTACACCAGCTTTTAATCCGAAAGATATTTTGGTTTCAATACCAACAGGTAACACATAAGCAAAATCTGCAAAAATATTATTCTCATTAACGATATCTCCAATATTATCGTTGGTAAAGGAAATTCCCATTTCTATTTTATCGTTTATTGGTGTATGGGCGAAAAAAGTTCCTGTTGAAGGTGCACCTTCTAGTCCTACCCATTGGGTTCTATACAACCCTCCAAGGTTTAAAATGCCTTCTTCCGCAGTGGCGTAAGCTGGATTAATCACACTCATGTTATACATATATTGCGTGAATTGTGGGTCTTGTTGAGCGAAGCTTTGTAATGACATGAACATCAAACTTAACAAAGCAGCTATTTTATGATATGTATTTAAATTTTTCATCGTTTTAAATCTTTTGTATCTATAAATTATCTGCTTAAGTATAAGCGTCCTTGTTCTGGAGCATCAACTCCGTTATTAAATCTGAAGATATAGAAGTACACGCCCACTGGTAAATCGCCTTTTACAACAACTCTTCCTTGGTTTGATGTACCATCAAATCGTGGTGTACTCGCATTACCTTTATACACAATGTTTCCATTTCTGTTATATATCTCTAATTCGAAGTTTGGATATAGAATATCAAGATTATCAATATCGTAAGTATCGTTCATTCCATCCCCATTTGGCGAGAATCCATCTGGTAAACTTATTTTACCACAGGCTGTGATATCAGGTGTAACCTCTAATCGTACTGAACTTTCACAACCTGTAGTTTGGTCTACTAAAGCTGCGTAATATGTTGTATTTCCTAATGCCGAAGTATCTGGAATTGGCACGCCTCCAATGGGGACATCATACCAAACAATATTATCTAAAGCAGCGTCATACTCTACAATATTTTGAGATAATGTGTTTAATGTTGGTCCATCATTGATACAATAATCCTCATTAAAGTCATCCAAAGTAGGGGTTGCTGCATCATTTACAGTAACATCAATTTGAACTGCTACTGAAGACTCACAACCAGTACTATTGGTTTGTGTTGCGTAATAATCTTCTCCGTCAACGATATTATCGGTATCTGACAAAGGCATTGTTAACGCAGCATCTTCGTACCAGTTTACTGTTCCAGTAGCACGAATACTATCACTTAAATCTGCTACAGTAGGTGCATCCGCCAAACAAAAAGTAGGATTAGGATCTAAGACAACTACTGGTAAACTGTCATCGATAGTCACTGTAACATCTGCCGTTGCATCTGGCGAACATGGTGCTATTGCAGTTACTGTGTAAGTATAAGTTCCGGCAGTATCCATAGAAGGATCAAAAACGCCAGTGCCACTTGTTAAAGCGGGTGACCAAGTTCCTCCTGTTTGTGCATCAACTCCTAAAAGTGTAAACAGGTCAGTTGTTCCGTCACCTGCACAAGCAGCCAACGAAGCATTTGCGCCAGCATTTGGGGCTTCAATAACGGTAACCACTACATCGCTACTTACGGTTCCGCATGCATTTGTTATAGTATATGTGTACGTTCCTGACGTATCAGTTGTTGGATCGAAGTCTCCAGTTCCACTAGCCAAAGCTGGTGACCAAGAGCCTCCTGCATCTGCGCCTCCTAAAAGCGAAAATAAATCAGTAACGGTATCTGTACTACAAATATCTAAAGTTGCATCTGTCCCAGCGTTCTGTGGTTCTTCGATAGTAACGGTAATGGTTGTGCTATCATCCACACATGGTGCATTTGCAGAAACTAAATATGTAAAATCGTATGTTCCTGGTGCTAATCCACTAGCATCAAAAATATTTCCTGTCAAAGCTCCCGTAGCGTCATCATCTTGCCATGTGCCTCCAGTATCTTCAGTACCGTCTAATCCTGTGAATAAATCAATATTGTTATTGTCGTTACAAGCTACTATTGCAGTTGTATTAGGATTTCCAGCATCTGGTGATTGATAAATAGTTACATCAACTTGAGTTCTTGTTGAAGACTCACAATTGGTTGTGCCATCGGTTTGTGTTGCGTAATAATCTTCTCCGTCTACTAAAGCCGTAGTGCCGTCTAATGCAGTTCCGCCTGTAGCATCATCATACCATTGAATTGTTGTCCCTGTGGCCGATAAATCTCCAATCGTAGCACTGTCACAAAACTCTTGAGTAGCTGAGGCTGTTGGCGCAGGTGTATCATTTATTATAATACTTACGGTAACATTTACATCATCACAACTTCCAATGGCATCCACATCATAAGTGAAATCGTAAGTTCCTGATGCAAGTCCATCAATGGTAACTAAGTTTCCTGATAAGGCTCCTGTTGCGTCATCATCGTTCCAAGTACCTGTTTGGTCTTCATCAGTTAATAAATCGAATAAATTATAGGTTTGAGCAGTTGTAATTTCAGAAATACAGAATTCAACTGGCGTATTAGCGGTTCCTGATTCTGGTGCATCTTCGACCGTTATCGTTACTGTTGAACTATTTGTACAACCGTTTGAATCTGTAATAGAATAGGTGAAATTATAACTACCGATAGCAAGTGCCGTTAAATCTACATTACTTCCTGATAACGCTCCTGAAGTATCATCATCTGCCCAAGTACCTCCTGAATCTTCTCCTGCTAATTGCCCGAATAAATCTAACGGTGAATTTGCTGCTAAATCATTTTCACAGAACGTTGCTGGCGATGGTGTTCCTGTATTAGGCAATGGATTTATAGTGATCTGTACTGTTACTAATGGGTCATCACAACTTCCAATGGCATCAACATCAAATGTATAATCATAAGTTCCAGGAGTTAAGCTAGACAAATCGATTGGATTTGGTGTTGTTGCTCCTGTGTTGTCTGTTCCGACATACCATGTTCCTGTTTGATCTTCACCATTTAATAAATCGAATAAATCAAAACTTGCTGGTGCTGTTCCTTCACAAAATTCTGGGAAAGTAGCTACTGGTGTGCCTGATTCTGGGGCATCTTCGACCGTTATCGTTACGGTAGAACTATTTGTACAACCATTTACATCAGTAATAGTATATGTGAAATTAAACGAGCCAATGGTTAGTGCCGTTAAATCTAAATTACTTCCAGATAACGCTCCTGATGTGTCATCATCTGTCCAAGTACCTCCTGAATCTTCTCCTGCCAATTGCCCAAATAAATCTAACGGTGAATTTGCGGCTAAATCATTTTCACAAAACGTTGCTGGTGATGGTGTTCCTGTATTAGGTAATGGATTTATAGTGATTTGTACCGTTACCAATGGGTCATCACAACTTCCAATGGCATCAACGTCGAACGTATAATCATAAGTTCCTGGAGTTAAGCTAGACAAATCGATTGGATTTGGTGTTGTTGCTCCTGTGTTGTCTGTACCGACATACCATGTTCCTGTTTGATCTTCACCATTTAATAAATCGAATAAATCAAAACTTGCTGGTGCTGTTCCTTCACAAAATTCTGGGAAAGTAGCTACTGGTGTGCCTGATTCTGGGGCATCTTCAATAGTTATTGAAATTTGTTCCGAGTCTGAACAGGTGCCATTATCAATAGTATAAGTGAATAAATATGGGCTTCCTGCTACTGTAAAACCAGTAATATCGATTGGGTTTGAGACCGTCGCATTTGCGGCATCAGTCCATGTTCCTGAGTTATTGTCCTGCGAACCATCTAAAGCATCAAATAAATTAAATGGTGAGTTTGTAGCCAAATCATTTTCACAGAATGTCTGGTTGACTGCATTACCAGCATCTGGATCAGCTAAAACAACAACTTGTACTGTGGTTGATTCCTCAGGACAAGGATTTGGCAATAAATTTTGCGTATAAGTAAAATTATAAGTGCCAGATGTAAATCCTGTTAAATCGAAAGGCGATGTTACAACTGGGTCCGTACTTAATGTCCCTTGTGTCCATTGCCCACCTGGATCTTCGCTATCCAACAATGAAAATAAATCTAAATCTGTTGGTAATCCAGATTCACAATATGAAGCAGGATTAGCGGCCGATGGCGTTCCAGAACTTAATGTTTCATAAACCTCGATAGATACTGTTGCAACAGCATCAGGACAAGCTCCAGTACTAGCAACTGTATATGTAAATGTGTAGGTACCTGCTGTTGTTAAGCTTGAAATATTTACAGTACCTCTAAAACCATTTGATGTTGCTAAAGGCCCTGTCCAAGTCCCTGTATTATCAGGTGTTCCTCCTAATTCATCAAATAAATCAAAGTCGGCACCTGGTAAATTATCATTACAATATTCTAAATTTGCTGAACTTCCTGCTTCCACAGGTGTATCAATATTAACTGTAACCGCAACGGGATTACTCACACAAAAGATATCATCTATTTGAACATAGTAGGTGTTTCCATCCACCAAAGGTTCGGTAAGTGCCAATGCTGGAGGTATTGGGTCTCCTGATCCATCTAAACTGCTATACCAAAGAAAATTCGTAGAAGTCGTTCCTGGATCTAAATTTCCCACTAATGGGTTACTATCGGAACAAAACTCCTGTGGAGACGCCGGTGTTGGATCCGTTGGTGCTGAGAATACACCTACTTGACCAATCTCAATTTGACTTTTACAGCCGCCATTATCTACAAAAACAATGTAGTAATTGGAAGCTCCGATTGGAATTGCATCTGTTGGGTTTGCCTGATCTGTTAAATCAAAATCATTATATACCTCTACTGCACCTCCTGAAGGAATACTTCCCAGAAGCACATCATCAATATAGGTTTGAATTGTTGCACTTTCATTACTACAATAGATACGGTCAAGGTTTTCCCCTGAAGGGTCTACTTGAAAATCAATTGTAATAGACGCTCTAACTCCACATGTTCCAGAGTTGTCATCAGCGTAGTACGTTCCCTCAGAAACCAGTTCATTGACATTAAATGGAGTACCGCCAGAAGCTACATCATACCAGACAATACCATTGCCATTATCAGTAGCAAGGGCATTTAAGTCGTTGAACGTGTAGCCTGAGGCATCACAAATAGGTGGAGGGTTTGGGTCTGTTATTGTTGGACATTGCGCAGTTGCGTAAAATGACATTAACAAAAACAATAAACAACAGAATATATGTGAGCATACATTCATTGGGGTAGGTTTAGTTTTCATTTTGAATGGTTAAAAATCATACTTAATAGCAATTGGAAAATATATTGATGTGAATCTTAAACAGAAACATCTTACTATTTTTCCGACTGCAATTTAACTGATTTTTTTGTATTTCATCGAAATTTTTTGAAAAAAATTACTTTTCATCGAAAAAAACACTCATTTAAACTGAAAAACCCGTCCAAACGGACGGGTTTTGAATGTAAGGTATATAATATTAAATCTAATGCTGTAGTTCTTCCTCGCCGTCTTTAAGCGGAATATTTTGAGGAACGAAATCTTCGTCATGTCCTGGTTTACTATAATCGTAAGCCCAACGATGTACATGGGGAATTTCTCCTGGCCAGTTTCCGTGCATATGTTCAACAGGCGCTGTCCATTCTAGAGTTGTAGATCTCCATGGATTTTGAGGTGATTTCTTGCCAAAGAATATACTTGCAAAGAAATTGTATAGGTAAACTATTTGCACCACACCACCAACTAATGCGAAAATGGTTATGATAACATTTACATTAGCTACATCATCAAACAATGGGAAATTACTGTTAGTATAGTAACGACGAGGTAATCCGGCCATTCCTATAAAGTGCATTGGGAAAAATACACCATAGGCACAAACTGCAGTAACCCAAAAATGAATATAACCCAAGTTTTTATTAAGCATTCTACCAAACATTCTTGGGAACCAATGGTAAATACCAGCAAACATACCATACAGTGCAGAAATACCCATTACTAAATGGAAGTGGGCTACTACAAAGTAAGTATCATGTACGTTAATGTCCAAAGCACTATCCCCTAGAATAATCCCTGTTAACCCTCCTGTAATGAAGGTCGACACAAATCCGATAGAGAATAGCATTGCGGGATTCATCTGGAGATTACCTTTCCACAATGTAGTAATCCAGTTAAAAGCTTTTACCGCAGACGGAATGGCTATTAATAAGGTTGTAAATGTAAATACTGATCCCAAAAATGGGTTCATACCAGAAATAAACATATGGTGACCCCAAACTATAGTAGATAAAAATGCAATAGCTAGGATTGATGCAATCATTGCACGATAACCAAATATAGGCTTACGCGAATTTGATGCCATAATCTCAGACACAAGCCCCATGGCAGGTAGTATTACAATATATACCTCTGGATGTCCTAAGAACCAAAATAAGTGTTCAAACAATACTGGTGAACCACCTTGGTAATGCAATACTTCACCTTGAATAAATATGTCTGATAAGAAGAATGATGTTCCAAAACTTCTATCCATAATTAATAATAATGCCGCAGACAATAATACTGGGAATGAGATAACACCAATAACAGCAGTGATAAAAAATGCCCAAATTGTTAATGGCAATCTTGTCATGGACATCCCCTTAGTTCTTAAATTTATTACAGTTACAATATAATTTAACGAACCTAATAAAGAGGATGCAATAAATATTGCCATAGATACCAACCATAATGTCATACCTGCACCTGAACCTCCTTGAGCCAAAGGTAAGGCACTTAATGGCGGGTAAATGGTCCAACCTGCCGCTGCTGGTCCTGCCTCAACAAATAGTGAAATCACCATAATCACACTTGACAAAAAGAACAGCCAGTACGATACCATGTTTAAGAACCCTGATGCCATATCTCTTGCACCAATTTGCAACGGAATTAATAAGTTACTAAACGTACCACTTAACCCTGCTGTTAAAACAAAGAATACCATTATAGTACCATGTATTGTAACAAGTGCTAAATAAATATCTGCATCCATTACTCCATCTGGAGCCCACTTTCCTAATAATGCTTCAAAGATCACATTTGGCTCTTCTGGCCACGCGATTTGCATACGGAACATTAAGGACATTAATACACCAATAACTCCCATAATAGTACCAGTAATAAGGTACTGCTTTGCAATCATTTTGTGATCTTGACTAAATATATATTTAGTTACAAACGTTTCTTTATGATGATGTCCGTGGTCGTCGTGAGCGTGAGTATCTGCGTGTGCTGACATAATCTATTATCGTTTTTCTTTTTGAATTAGTTAATTAGAGAGTTCTTGAATTCCTTTTGCTCCTTTATCCAAGCATTGTATTCTTCTTCCGTTTCTACTACAATTTTCATTTGCATGTTGTAATGTGATTTACCACAAATTTTATTACAAAGCAAAAGGTAATCAAACTCATAAGGATCTAAAGGGTCTCCTCCTTTTTCTATTAATTTTTTACTTTTTTCTACTCTAATTTCGTTAATGTTCTTCACTTTTTCCTGCATTTGAGGTGTTTGTCTCATTTCTGCAGTAGTAACTGTTGGTGTAAATCCAAACTGCGTAATCATACCTGGAACACAGTTCATTTGCGCTCTAAAATGTGGCATATAAGCCGAATGCAATACATCTTGAGAGCGCATTTTAAACAATACAGGTCTACCTACTGGCAAATGCAATTCTGTAGTAATGATATCATCTTGTGCGTTAGGATCTGATTCGTCTAAACCTAAAATATTAGCACGATCAATATCTATTAGACGGACATTGGCTTTACCAAGCGTATTATCAGCACCACCATATCTAGCTTTCCAGTTAAACTGTTGTGCATATAGTTCAACTACTAATGGATCATCACTTTCATCAACACCCATAATGTTAATCCAAGTATTCAAACCATAGATAATTAAGCCTGCCAAAACAATAACTGGTATTATTGTCCAAATAAACTCTAGCTTATTGTTATCAGCAAAGAATAATGCTTTTTTACCCTTTTCACCTTTATACTTAAATGCGAAATAGTGTAATAAAAACTGAGTAACCGTTTGCACAAAGAAGATGATAACCATAGAAATCACCATTAAATTATCAATGGTAGGCCCATGGGCAGAGGCAGAGTTTGACATTAATGGCAAATCGCCCCACTTAACGCAAGACACAATAGTAATTACATAAATGAAAGCCAAAAAGCCCATCATTAAGTAACCGTTAATGGTGTTATCCTTATCGGTAGCTACTCCAGCAGTAGTATTCTCATTTTTGGCCTGAGCCAAATCAAAAATCTTAACCATCTGCCAGATGGCTATCAAAATAAATACTAAAACTATAATTGTTAATAAAGCAGTCATTGTTATCAGTCGTCTTTATTTATATCTTAATTAATAATGAAATTCTTCACTTTCCTTTCTAAAAGGATAGCCTTTTACCAATAGAGGTGCTTTTGCTAAAGCTGTAAATACTATAAAAATGAATAAGCCAGCAAATAATAATATTGAACCAATTTCTGGAATTCCAATAAACCATCTATCACCAACTGTAGCAGGCATAATCATATTGAACACGTCGATGTAGTGTCCAAATAGAATTACTAGACCAGTCATTACCACAAACCACGGTATACGTTTGTAATCTGCATTCATCAACATTAAGATTGGGAATACAAAGTTAAGTACAACCATGCCTAAGAAAGGCAATTTATAATCTTGGAAACGCGTTACAAAATAGGTTACCTCTTCTGGGATATTTGAATACCAAATTAGCATGAATTGAGAGAACCAAAGGTATGTCCAGAAAATACTGAATGCAAACATAAATTTAGCAACATCGTGCAAGTGGTTTTCGTTTACAAACTCTAAATGCCCTCGAGATTTTAAGTAGATAGAAATTAATGCTATAACTGTAATTCCGCTTACAAACATGCTCGCAAATACGTACCAACCAAATAATGTAGAGAACCAGTGAGGATCTACACTCATAATCCAATCCCAAGACATCATAGATTCTGTATAAATAAAGAACACTAAGAATCCTGCAGACCACTTGAATAACTTCTTAAAGGTACCCTTATCCTCTCCATCTTCTAACTTGCGTGAATACTTTCTAGAAATGTATCTGTAAAAACTCCATCCTGCAATAAATATAGCTCCGCGAATAGCAAAACCTGGAAGGTTTAGCCACCCTGATTTTCCTTGTATTAATTTATCATGGGCTACAACATCAGGATCCATCCAAATAAAAATATTGTAGTGACCAATAGTACCAGAAGCTATAGCGATTAAAAGTACAATTACTGCTCCAGGTAAAAGGTAAGCTGTAATTCCTTCCATAACCCTAAATAACACAGGGGACCATCCCGCCTGGGATGCAATTTGAATAGCGTAAAACGCTAAACAGCCTAATGCAATCATCATAAAGAAAAATGCCGCTACATATAATGCAGCCCAAGGTCTGTTAGCTATTTGATGTTGTACATGTTCAATATGCTTAGTATGCTCATCTACTCCTGCGTGTGCTTCTTCTCCATGACTATTATCATCATGTGTGTCAGCTGCATGTGAATTATTAGCATGGGCATCATGACCTGCTGCTGCGTGTACTTCTTCGCCATGTCCACCACCATGATGTGCTTCTTCTGCAAGTAAGTGCTCTACTTCTTCAAAAGATTTATGAGATGTCATAAAACCATATCCTACACCTAATGCTCCAAGTATTACTAGGATGATAGAAAATGTCTTTAATTTATTTGAAAATGTATACATATCTATATAATCTTATCTTCTTACTTTTCTAAATCTGCTTTTAACTTTAAAACGTAAGACACTACTTGCCAGCGCTCTTCTTCGTTTAATTGGTTTGCGTAACTTCCCATAGAGTTCTTACCGTAATAAATAGTGTGATAAATACTCCCTTCATTTATAGCTCTTCCTGCATCATCATAGCTAGGAATACCTAATATTTTTTCACGTTTTACCAACTTACCTTGTCCGTTACCTTTGTTGCCATGACAAATACCACAATAAATATCGTACAACTCCTTACCTCTTTCTAAATCAACCTGAGTGGAATCTAAAGGACTCTTTAACGTTTCTTTTGCCAAATTGTAACCATCGGTCGAGTTTTCAATATCAAAAGGAACAAAGCCTCTAGGTATACTTCCTTCGGCAGGCGTTCTTGCTTCCATACCGTTTTCATAAAGCTGGTTCTCCCCATAAGTTTCATATCCAGCAGATTCATACATATTTGGCATGAATTGGTAATTTGGTGCAGTATCTTTTCTACATGAAAAAGACACTAAAACCACTGCCATAACTGTTATTTTAATTAAGCTCTTCATAAAACTATATTAATGCGCTTCTTTATCAACTAAATTAATCTCTACCGCTCCAGTTTCGGCCAGTAAATTTTGCAATTCACTTTCGTTTCCATGAACAGCAACTTCCATTAAAAAATGATCATCAGTTGTTCTAGGATCTGGATTTTCAGCTTTTTTAAATGGCCACATTCTACTGCGTAAGTAAAATGTAATTACCATTAAATGCGCTGCGAAAAACACCGTAAGCTCAAACATAATTGGTACAAAGGCAGGCATGTTTTCTAAATAACTAAAGCTTGGTTTACCACCAATGTTTTGCGGCCAATCTTTAATCATAATAAAATTCATCATTACAATTGCAACCGTTAAACCTACCAAACCATACATGAATGCTGTAATTGCAATACGTGTTGGTGCTAATCCCATCGCCTTATCTAATCCATGTACAGGAAAAGGTGTGTATATTTCTTCAATATGATGCTTTTCTGCCTTTACCTTTTTAACAGCTGACATTAATACATCATCATCAGTATATATAGCGTGAATAACTTTTGAAGCTTCCATTGACTACGTTTAGTTTATTAATTTTTTAGCTTGTCCAGACCAATCATCACGTTCTGCCCTTCCTGGGAAAGAACCTGTAATACTGTCTAACAAGTCGTATTCTTTTTTGGTCATTTTACTTACCTGAAGGAATGTATAAATACCAATACTATTTAATACTTCTTCCATTTTTGGCCCAACTCCACTTATCTTCTTTAAATCATCAGCTGTACCAGTAGATGGGTCAAAAGTTCCAATACTTTCTAATAGCGTGCTTGTCATTTCTGACTTATCGCCTTCTATTACCGTTGGCTCCGGCTCTGTAGCAATTACATGTGATACTTTTCCTGAAGTTCTTTCATCAGCACCTGTTCCTACTAAGCTATCACCTCTTTCTCTAATATTCTTATAACGTTCTCCTGACGATTTCAAAATCGTTTTCACCTCTGCCTGTGCAATTACAGGGAATGTTCTAGAGTACAATAGGAATAATACGAAGAAGAATCCAATAGTTCCGATGAATATTCCAATATCAACAAATGTAGGAGAGAACATTGTCCATGAAGAAGGCAAGTAATCTCTATGTAATGAGGTTACAATAATAACAAAACGCTCAAACCACATTCCTATATTTACAACAATTGAAATAACGAACGAGAACATAATACTTGTTCTTAACTTCTTAAACCACATAAATTGTGGTGAGAACACATTACAAGTCATCATTGACCAATACGCCCACCAGTAAGGACCAGTTGCTCTGTTTAAGAATGCATATTGCTCGTATTCAACTCCAGAATACCATGCTATAAATAGCTCTGTAATATAAGCCACACCAACAATTGAACCTGTAATCATAATTACAATATTCATCAGTTCGATATGCTGTACTGTGATATAATCTTCAAGACTGCACACTTTTCTCATGATAATCAAAAGCGTGTTTACCATAGCGAATCCTGAGAATACCGCGCCCGCAACGAAATATGGTGGGAATATTGTGGTGTGCCAACCAGGAATAACCGACGTGGCAAAGTCAAAGGATACAATAGTATGTACAGAAAGTACTAACGGCGTTGCTAAACCAGCAAGTACCAAAGATACTTCTTCAAAACGTTGCCAATCTTTAGCACGACCAGACCATCCAAAACTTAATAAAGCGTATATTTTCTTTTGAAAAGGTTTTACTGCTCTATCGCGAATCATGGCAAAATCAGGTAATAAACCCGTCCACCAGAACACTAACGATACCGATAAATATGTTGAAATTGCAAATACATCCCAAAGTAATGGCGAGTTGAAGTTTACCCATAATGACCCAAATTGATTTGGAATTGGTAATACCCAATATCCTAGCCACGGACGACCCATGTGAATAATTGGGAACAAACCTGCCTGAACTACCGAAAAAATGGTCATCGCTTCCGCAGAACGGTTAATCGCCATTCTCCACTTTTGACGGAATAATAAAAGTACCGCTGAAATCAATGTCCCTGCGTGACCAATACCTACCCACCAAACGAAGTTTGTAATATCCCAAGCCCAACCTACGGTTTTATTTAAACCCCAAGTACCGATACCTGTTGATATGGTATAAATGATACATCCAATTCCCCAAAGAAAAGCCGCAAGTGAGATACCAAAAACTATCCACCAGTGCTTATTGGCTTTTCCTTCAACAGGTTTTGCTACATCCACAGTAACATCGTGGTATGATTTTTCTCCTGTAACTAAAGGTCTTCTAATAGGTGCTTCGTAATGAGACGCCATAATTATATAATTGATTCTTTAATTAGATTTATGCTTCAGTTGTATTTCTCACTTTAGTTTGGTACATCACGTTTGGTTTGGTACCCACACTTTCTAATAAGTGATACATACGATTATCTTCTTTAAGTTTTGCAACTTTACTTTCCTTATCGTTGATATCTCCAAATATCATTGCTCCAGAGCTACATGCCGCAGAACAAGCAGTTTGGAATTCTCCATCTTTAATTTGACGTCCATCACGCTTCGCATCAAGAATAGTTTTTTGTGTTTTTTGAATACACATAGAACATTTCTCCATTACCCCTCTTGAGCGTACTACAACATCTGGATTCAATACCATACGTCCTAAATCGTCATTCATATAGTAATCAAACTCATCGTTACCATTATACAGGAACCAGTTGAAACGACGTACTTTGTAAGGACAGTTGTTTGCACAATATCTAGTACCTACGCAACGGTTGTAAGCCATGTGGTTTTGACCTTGACGCCCATGTGATGTTGCCGCAACAGGACAAACCGTTTCACACGGTGCATGATTACAATGCTGACACATTACTGGCTGGAATGATACTTGCGGATTAGCAGCTGGATCTTCCATTTCTCCAAATCCTCCAAGAGAACCATTATCGCCCCATAAACCGGACATTTCATCCTTTTTATCATTGTCGCCCTCAAATGTATCATCTGAAGAATAATATCTATCAATACGCAACCAATGCATATCACGGCTACGACGCACCTCTGTTTTTCCAACAACAGGTACGTTATTTTCAGAATGACAAGCAATTACACAAGCACCACATCCGGTACATGCATTCAAGTCTATCGACAAGTTAAAATGATGCCCTATGGAACGATCAAATTCATCCCAAAGATCAACTTCTGGAGAAGTAACCGGAGTTTCTTCATGGTTTAAAGACACAACTGGAACAGGATTCCAATGCTCCTTGTCCTTTGTGTTAAATATCTCTAAAGTGGTTTCTTTCACGATATCACCACGTCCCATTAATGTATTGTGTAACTGTACACACGCAAACTCATGCTCTCCGCTAACCGCTTCAACTGATACATTCTGTACAGAGTTAAAGTTTTGGTATAAAGGATAAGCATTTACACCTGTTTGCATTTCTTCTTTTAAACCAAGTTTCTTTCCGTAACCTAATGCCAACCCAACAGTTCCTTTTGCTTGACCTGGTTGAATAATCACCGGCACTGTTACAGAAGAACCATTTACAGTAACTTTTGCATAATTACTATTCAATGCACCATTGGCTACATTGGTATTGGTAAGTCCTAATTCTTCAGCATCAGCTTTAGATACTGTTAAATAGTTATCCCAAGCCGTTCTTGTAATAGGATCTGGAAACTCTTGTAGCCATGGATTGTTGGCTTGTTGCCCATCACCCATACCCACTTTGGTATATAACGTTAGTTCAAGTCCTTCAGATTTAGCAGAAGCCGCTAATGCTCTTGCTGCATTTCCAGAAGGCGCTTCAAGATTTTCTTCGCTTACTTCTTCAGCCTCAACCTCTTCAATTAACGTTCCAACATAAACACCATCATGTAATGCCTTGTTAAAAGAACTTCCACCTAAAATGTCAGTACCCCAAGTTTCTTTTATATAATCGTGGTAAGAACTTTCGTTTTCAGTCCACTTCAATAATCCTTCTTGGAATTGTCTTGTATTAAACAAAGGACGAATAGTAGGTTGTGTTAAACCATAGTGTCCTTTCTTCAATTCTACATCACCCCAAGACTCTAAATAGTGTGGTGCAGCGGCAACATATTGACATTCTGAAGCAGTTTCGTCTTCTTTTAAAGAAAATGCAATTGACAAATCCGTCTTCTTTAAACCTTCTACAAAGTCTGCTGAATTCGGCAATGTATACACAGGATTTACACCACTCATGATAACAGCGCCTACTTTACCAGCCTTCATATCGGCTACTAACTGCATTACTGCTTTATCGTTACCTTGTCTTGTTTTGATAGGCGTTTTAGGATCAAAAGCCTTACTTCCTAAAGCCTCATTTATTTCTAAAGCAACAGTTTGAGCATTTACATCTTGAATTCCTGTAACTACCACACCTTTACTTCCAGCTTTTTTTAATTGCGAAGCTGCCTTTGCAACTGCATCATTAATGTTGTCTGGTAAATCTGTAGACACAGAACCACCTACAACTAAACTATATAATTTAGCTAAAACTTGCTTTTGCTGACTTGGAGTTAATGGCACGCGCTTATCAGCATTTGCACCAGATAAACTCATATTAGATTCAAACTGAATATGACGTGACATTTTACCATGATCTGGGATTCTATTTTTAGAATATCCAGAATCAAATCCTCCACCTTGCCAATCACTTAGGAAATCAGCTCCAACAGAAACAATAGTCATTGCTTTTGAGAAATCGTAATTTGCCAATCCTCTTTCTCCATATTTTGCTTGAAAAGCATCTAAAGCTGCAGATTCTGAAACAGCATCGTATTGTACGTGACTTACGTTGCCATATTTTTCAGAAAACTCAGCTACTAGTTTATTTGTAGATGGACTAGCAAATGTTTGTGTTAATAACACAATACTTTTGTTTGCAGCAGCCACATCAATAAGCGCCTTAGTTGTTTCCGAATCAAAATCACTCCAAGAAATATCCTCTCCATCCTTCTTCGGTCCTTGAACGCGTAAACTGTCATATAACCCTAAAACAGAAGCCTGCACTCTGGCATTTGCACTACCATTGGTAGCTGCCATATTGTTATTTTCTATTTTAATAGGACGACCTTCTCGAGTTTTTACTAAAACACTTGCAAAATCAAAACCATTTGCGATTGTAGTGGCGTAATAATTGGCAACTCCAGGAATAATTTCCGTCGGTTGCACCACGTAAGGTATTGATTTTTTCACTGGTCCTTCACAAGCCGCCAACGATGCCGCAGCTGTTGTAAAACCTACATATTTTAAGAAATCACGACGTGAAGTAGAAGTAGACTCTAGAGTTTCCTTATCTCCCAAAAATTCGTCCGTAGGAATTTCTTCTACAAACTCGTTTTGTTTTAGCGTCTCAACAATAGAGCTGTTTTCGTTTAGCTCTTCAACACTTTTCCAGTATTTCTTGTTTGATGACATATTATATATGAATTACTTCTTATTAAAATTGATTAATAGTGGCACTTTCCACATTCTAAACCACCCATTTGAGCAGCGGTTAAATTCTCTACACCATACTTTTTGGACAATTCCTCATGAATTTTTTCATAGTAAGCATTGTCTTTTACAGCCACGTTTGTTTCTCTATGACAGTTGATACACCATCCCATAGTTAATGGTGAATGCTGGTACATCACTTCCATCTCTTCAACAGGCCCATGACATGTTTGACATTCAACCCCAGCTACAGTAACGTGTTGTGAGTGATTGAAATATGCGAAGTCTGGCAAATTGTGAATTCTAATCCATTTTACAGGCTTAGTTTCTCCAGTATATTTTTGGTTTTCATCATCCCATCCTACAGCTTCATACAGCTTCTTTATCTCAGCATTGTAATCCACACCATACTCGCGTAAGCCTTCTTGCTGAGTTTCTTCCGCTACTTGATAAATTGACTTATGACAATTCATACACACATTTAGCGATGGAATACCTGAATGCTTACTTACTCTTGCCGATGAGTGGCAATATTTACAATCGATACCATTATCACCTGCATGAATTCGATGTGAGTAATGTATTGGTTGCACAGGTTCGTAACCTTGATCAACTCCTATTTGAGATAGATAACCATAAACAAAATATGCACTTGACAATAAAAAGAATATAGCAACCACAATCATTAAGAACTGATTTTGAACAAACGCTTTCCAAAGCGGTGTTCTTGTAGATTCTGGCAACTCAACATCCTGCACTTGCGCAAAACGACGCAGTGTTTTATTCACTAGGTACAAGCCTAATGCCAATAAAATGAATAAAATTGCTAAAGCACCAAGAATAAGTTCATTTGAAATACCTCCAGAGTTGCCAGAGTCTCCGCCTGCAGGTGTCGTAGCAACAGCCGTAGCCGCAGGTGCTTTCTTTTCTTCTGCAGTATAGGCTAAAATATTGTTTAAATCATCATCGCTTAATTGCGGAAACGCCGTCATCGCAGCACCGCCATACTCATTGTATATTTTATTGGCATAAGCATCGCCAGACTTAATCATTCCGGGGCTATTTCTTATCCAAGCATACAACCATTCCCTATCTAAACCTTCCTCTTCAGACAAGCGCGTCTCCACATTGCGTAGTGCAGGTCCCGTCATTTTTTTATCCAATTGGTGACAAGCAGCACAATTGGCATTAAATAAAGCTTTTCCTTTTGCTGGATCTCCTTCCTGAGCCGAAATCGATGTAGTAAACGCTAATAATACAATTAAGCTTAACTGAAGAATAGAATTGCTTAATCTACGGTGAATCACCTGTTTCATATTGTTAGTTATATTAACTTCTAAACTTTGGTATGATTTTTTCATAAATATAATGAAAAAACACAGTTGTAAAAATCTCTCGCAAAAGTAATACTTAAAGTCGATTCGCAAAATGTTAGCGAAGTGTTAATTACTAATTTAGAGAAATTCTAAATAAGAAAATGACCAATGTTATGATTTATCTCGTATATATTTGCATATAGATAATTAAAGAAAATATTATGCGTTTAAAAAACAGTTTTTTTATGATGCTATTTACAGCCTTTTTAGCTGTAATTGGACATGCCCAAGAAGGTAAAGTAACTATCAATCAAGACGATAGAATAACAGACCTTTTAGAGCTGAAAAAGAAGATGAATCGAAATGAAACAGATTCTAGACGTTATAAAATTCAAGTGTATTCTGGAAACAGAAGTGGCGCACAAAATGCCCAGAAGGATTTTGCTGAAACTTTTGGGGATTGGCGACCAGTAATGCATTACGAAACCCCTAATTTTAAAGTTTGGGCTGGAAATTTTAGCACACGTTTGGAAGCCGACAGAGCACTAAAACGCATAAAAAGAAAGTTTCCTGCAGCATTTATTTTCAAGCCAAAAAAGAAAAAGTAAACACAATAGACCATAAACAAAAAAAGCGAACCAAATGGTTCGCTTTTTTCTTGAAATCACTTTATTTATTTCAATTTTTTCTTAACCTCTACTTCATGGAAGGCCTCAATAATATCGCCTTCTTTGATATCGTTGTAATTTTTCACTTGCATACCACAATCGTATCCTTTTGAAACTTCCTTAACATCATCTTTAAAGCGTTTTAATGAAGCCAACTCTCCAGTATGCACAACAACACCATCACGTATTAGGCGCACCCCTGAGTTTCTAAATATTTTACCATTGGTAACCATACAGCCTGCAATACTTCCGATTTTAGACACTTTAAACACCTGTCTAATTTCTGCAGTACCAGTAACTTCTTCTTTCAATTCTGGAGACAACATGCCTTCCATAGCATCTTTTAAGTCGTTGATGGCATCGTAAATAATTGAGTATGTTCTGATGTCTATTTCTTCTTTATCAGCAATATCTCTTGCATTACCTACGGGGCGTACATTAAATCCAACAATAATGGCATCAGAAGCCGAAGCTAATAATACATCACTCTCTGTAATGGCTCCAACACCTTTGTGAAGGATATTCACCTGAATTTCTTCAGTGGATAATTTTTGGAACGAATCTGTTAATGCCTCAACTGAACCATCCACATCACCTTTAAGGATAATATTCAACTCTTGGAAATCTCCAAGCGCAATACGTCTACCAATTTCATCAAGGGTAATATGACGTTGTGTTCTAACGGATTGTTCACGTTGTAGTTGAGAACGTTTGGCTGCAATTTGTTTCGCTTCGCGTTCATCTTCAAATACATTAAACTTGTCTCCCGCTTGCGGTGCACCGTCCAATCCTAATATAGAAACCGGTGTTGATGGACCAGCTTCCTCTATATCATTTCCACGCTCATCATGCATCGCTTTTACTTTACCACTATGCTGACCTGCCAATACATAATCGCCAACGCGCAGTGTACCAGCCTGAACTAAAATAGTAGACACGTAACCACGGCCTTTATCTAGGAATGCTTCTACAACGGTTCCTACTGCAGGTTTTTCAGGATTAGCTTTTAATTCTAATAGCTCAGCTTCAAGCAATACTTTTTCCAGTAATTCTTTTACGCCAGTACCTACTTTAGCAGATATATCATGGGATTGAATTTTACCGCCCCAGTCTTCAACTAATAAATTCATATTAGCAAGACCTTCTTTAATCTTATCAGGATTAGCGGCTGGTAAATCAATTTTATTGATTGCAAAAACAATTGGCACCCCAGCAGCCTGTGCATGGGAAATAGCCTCTTTAGTTTGCGGCATGATGTCATCATCAGCAGCAGCAACAATAATAGCAATATCGGTAACTTGCGCACCACGTGCACGCATCGCGGTAAACGCTTCGTGACCTGGTGTATCTAAGAATGCTATTTTTTGTCCATTATCTAGAGTAACACCATAAGCACCAATATGCTGTGTGATACCTCCAGATTCTCCAGCAATTACGTTTTCCTCTCGGATATAATCTAGAAGTGATGTTTTACCATGGTCTACGTGACCCATTACTGTTACAATTGGTGCACGAGGTTTTAAATCTTCTGGTTTATCTTCAACTTCTTCAATAGATTCCTCGATATCAGCAGTAACAAACTCTACTTCATAACCAAATTCCTCTGCAACGATAGACAGCGTTTCAGCATCCAAGCGCTGATTCATTGTAACCATCATTCCCAAGGACATACATGCAGAAATAATCTCAGTTACTCCAACATCCATCATGGTAGCAACCTCACTTGCCGTAACGAACTCGGTCACTTTAAGTATCTTACTTTCTGCAGCTTCTGCCTGTAATTCCTTTTCTGTTTGATCTCTATGTTGATCTCTTTTTTCTCTACGATATTTTGCACCTTTTCCTTTGGAAGATTTTCCTTGTAATTTTTCAAGTGTTTCACGCACTTGTTTTTTTACATCCTCTTCACTTGGCTCTTCCTTAACAACATTTCGGCGTCCTTTTCCTTTAAACCTATCATTACGGTTACCACCGCCTCTTTGCCCGTTATTACTACCTGGTCCACCAGGGCCAGCTTTACTTATACGACGACGCTTTTTCTTGGCATCTCCCGCCTTGGCATCAGTTTTCTTTTCTTCTTTCTTCTTTTTAGGCTTGTTGAATTTTGTTAAATCAATTTTATCGCCAGCAATTTTAGGGCCTGAAAGCTTTTTATATTGGGTTTTAACCTTTTCATCTGGTGTTACCAATTCACCATCAACCTCAACTTTTTTAGGTACTTCTTTCTTTGCTACAGGTGCTTCCTCTGCTTTTGGTGCTTCCTTTTTTACCGGTGCACTTTTTTCCTCTTTTGCCGCTGGCTTTTCTGCTGGTTTCTTTACATCTAAATCTATTTTCCCAACAGTTTTAGGACCTGAAAGTGCTTTTGAAGCTTTTACAACTTCTTCTTGCTGTGCTTTTTCAATGGCTTCTTGAGCTTTTTGCTTTTCTTCAAGCTCCTTTTCACGCTTAATGCGTAAATCTTCCTTCTCCTTAAGCTTAGCTTCACTCACTTTTTGCGACCTCATTTTCTTATTCGCATCCGTTTCGAATTCATCTGCTAGAACGTTATATGTTTCTTCAGATATTTTCGTAGTCGGACGTTTCTCTATCTCAATGCCTTTGGAATCCAAAAACTCCACAGCACGATCTAAAGAAATATTCAGTTCGCGTAAAACTTTATTTAATCTAATTGTTTCAGCCATAAATTGCCTTTAAAATCTCAAATATATCATTAATACCTATACTGTTAAAACTTCTTGCGAAATTAACGAGGTACTAGTCTTCAAATTCTTCCTTAAGAATTCTGATGACATCATTTATTGTTTCTTCTTCTAAATCTGTTCTTTTTACCAAATCATCAACGTCCTGCTCTAGCACACTTTTCGCAGTATCTAATCCAGCTTTACTGAATTCTGCTATAATCCACTCTTCAATCTCGTCTGAGAATTCGCTTAACTCTACATCTTCCTCAGCACCTTCTCTAAACACATCTATTTCGTAACCCGTTAATTGACCTGCCAAACGGATATTGTGACCACCTCTACCAATTGCCTTACTTACTTCTTCAGGTTTTAAAATAACCTCAGCTCGTTTTGTTTCTTCATCAATTTTAATGGAAGTTACTCGCGCTGGACTTAATGCTCTTGTAATAAAAAGTTGTAAGTTATTGGTGTAATTGATAACATCAATATTTTCGTTACCTAACTCACGTACAATGCCATGAATTCTGGAGCCTTTCATACCTACACAAGCGCCCACGGGATCTATTCTATCATCATAAGAATCCACCGCTACTTTCGCCTTTTCTCCAGGGATTCTTACTACTTTTTTAATCGTAATTAAACCATCAAAAACTTCAGGTATTTCCTGCTCAAACAACTTCTCAAGGAAAACCGGAGAGCTTCTTGACATAATTATGGTAGGTTTTGCGCCTTTAAGCTCTACAGTGTCAATTACTCCGCGTACATTATCACCTTTCCTAAAGAAATCCGACGGTATTTGTCTGTCCTTTGGCAGCACAATCTCGTTCCCCTCATCATCTAATAAAATAACTGCTCTGTGTCGTATATGATGTACTTCTGCAGTATAAATTTCGCCAACTAAATCTTTAAATTGCTCGTAGATTATGGCATTGTCGTGCTCATGTATTTTAGAAATTAGGTTTTGGCGCAATGCTAAAATAGCACGTCTACCTAAATCTATTAATTTCACCTCCTCGGATACATCTTCGCCTACTTCAAAATCTGGCTCAATCTTTCTGGCCTCGGTTAAGGAAATCTCTTGGTTTTCATCTTCAACCTCACCATCTGCCACCACAATACGGTTTCTCCATATTTCTAGATCGCCTTTGTCAGGATTTACAATAATATCAAAATTATCGTCATCTCCATATTTCTTTTTAAGGGCGCTTCTAAAAACATCTTCTAAAATCGCCATTAGCGTAACACGATCAATTAATTTATCGTCTTTGAATTCTGAAAAAGATTCAATTAACGCAACATTCTCCATAACTCTACTTGAATTAAAATTTAATCATAACTTTTGCTTCTACAATATCTTCGTAAGCCACATTGGCTTGCTTTTTTACAGTAACCTTACCTTTACCAACTGGTTTGGGCTCTCTGGTTTTCCACTCTAACGTGATAGCATTATCAGTAGCTTCTGCTAAAACACCTTCAATTTTTTCTGAAGCGGTTTTAACTTTTAAGGTTCTGTTTATATGTCTCTTATACTGTCTTTTATTTACTAAAGGCGATGCTGCACCTGCCGACATCACTTCTAGGGAAAAATCCTGCTCTTCCCGATCTAAATTATGCTCTATGGCCCTGCTTAAAAACATACAATCTTCCACCAAAACACCGTTGTCGCCATCTACAATTACTTTAATGTGATTTGCTGTATTAACATCAAAATCTATTAAAAATAAATCTGGCCTTTCGGTTAACGCATCATTCAATAAACCTTGTACTGTATCTTTAAACATTTTAGTATAAAAAGAGGGGACTTTCCGTCCCCTCATAATTAATTTCGCCTTTTCAACGCCGCAAATATAATATATTTAATTGATTTTTAAAGAATTTATCCCTATTTTTATATGAACTCATATTGCTTTTTGTTTCCACTAAAAATGCACTAAAAATGAGTTAACAACTAACACTTCCCCATCATGAAAAAAATACTTGTACCTACCGATTTTTCAGAGCAAGCCGAAAAGGCTTTAGAAGTTGCAGCGCAACTAGCAAAACAACATGAAAGTGAGATTTACTTGTTGAACGTTTTGGATTTGCCCTTGCATGAAATAGACCCTTTAAAAGGCTATAACGATTTACCTGAAGCTGTTTTCTTTATGAAGTTGGCTCACAAAAAATTTGAAGAATTAGTGAAAAAAGACTATCTGGATGGCATTACCGTTCATGAAACTGTAGAATTCCATGATATTTACAAGGCCATAAACAGTGTTTGCGAAAAGCACAAAATCGATTTAGTTGTTATGGGTTCTTATGGCGCTAGTGGGTTTAAAGAACTACTTATTGGTTCTAATACCGAAAAGGTAGTGCGCACCTGCGAAACACCCGTTTTAGTAGTGAAAAAGCGACATCAGGAATTTAAGGTTGAACACTTTGTATTTGCGTCTGATTTTAAGGAAGAAGCCAAAGTGCCTTTTTTGAAAGCTTTAAAATTTGCTGAATTTTTTAATGCTGAAATGCACTTATTAATGGTAGTTACCGCTAATAAATTTGTGACTACTGCCGAAGCAAAATATAGGATTCAAGGGTTTTTAGATACTGTAACCCATAGTTTTTGCTCGATACATATTTACAATGATGAAACCATTGAAAAGGGTATCATGAATTTTTCTCAATCCATTGATGCCGATTTAATAGGCATGAGTACTCATGGACGCCAAGGATTATCGCACTTTTTTAACGGCAGTATCAGCGAGGATTTGGTAAACCATGCGAGGCGACCTGTGATGACGTTTAGGATTTAATTACATTATTTTACAGGAAGTAACAAGCTATAGCACAAAAATGAAGCCAGCTGATAAGTGCGTATTCTATGATTCGACCAAAAAAAATTTGTTAAAATTTAAGCTACGAACCTTAATGTATCCACATAAGGTGTTTGTCTTTGTATAACCGCAAAGATGCGAGCAATCA
>NZ_SIRT01000010.1 GCF_004310325.1 Hyunsoonleella flava | reverse complement strand
GTAAGTTCGTCTAAAATTTTCAGTTTAAAAGGTTCTGAATACCGTCTGATTACTTTGTCATTTTTATACATAATGTTTAAAATTATGTAGCCTTTATTCAGGACGGGTCAAGCTTGTTACCAACGGTCTGGTATAACCGTCAGTTAAGGTTAAATTAGCATTAATTTTCGGTTTAGCACAGACGTTAGCAATTCCTAGTGGATTCGGACGTAGTCGAATCTGCCGTAATTGCGGTTATACATCTTAAGTTTGTAATCCATTAAATTTCGATTTTATTCTGTTCCAAAAAGAGCTTTTTTCAATGTAAAGTTTATTAATAGACTCAGCTATTTTTTCCATTTCTCTCGTTTCGTGATTCCAGAAATATAATTCGTCAGTTAAGTTTCCATTTCCGATGTGGGTCAGGATTAGTTGATTCCCAAATCCGTCTGCTCCAATTGCGATTCCATTTTCAGGAAATCCATCCCATTCACGAGCATTTTTTGTTTCAAGTCCGATGTGATTACAAGTTCGACTTATTCTTTTTCGGTCAGATTTATCGAAAAATGGGTACAGTTCAAACTCAAACTCATCCGAAACCAATAGTTCTCCACCATTTGATTTTATCATTCGGTTTTTAAATTCAGATGGGAATTTCACATTCAATTCTGATTCAGTTTCTTCTATATATTTTTCGTCTAGTGGAAATGGCATTTTGCGGTTTGGTTAAATTATGCACAACACGTTATCTAGTAACTTTTGTAACTGATATCCCGTAAATATATCAGGATATAGAAAGTTTTTTGTCTCTGTTACCTCGTAAAGATAATTTTTTATGATAAAGAAATAATATGAAGATCTCATAATTTATGAGAATATATAAAATGAAAAAGGTGAACTAGAAAGTTCACCTTTTTGCCCCAAATCTACCATAAACTTAACCTACTTATGTTATGGTGAGTCAAATATATATTGATGCCAAAGCATGCGAAAATATTTTGGCTGAACTGCTTATATATTGGCTTAAAGGAAATACGGTATATAAAAAGGGATGAACGGTACTGTTTAAAAAGAACTAGGGATTTATCACTACGTTTTAATTCTTATCATTTGTTAACAAGAACGCATAAAAAAAGGCGAACAGTTGTTCACCTTTTTTTGCCCCAAATCTACCATGAACTTAACCTACTTATGTTATGGTGAGACCAATTTATATCTATTTCGGATAATCAGAATATTTATTAGATGAATTGCGCATTTATCAGACAAAATACATCTTTTACGGTTTAACCGTAAAAAAACTATTAATATGATAATTAATAAGCCCTTTCTTTATTGCCTTCGTAAAAATTAATGAAGGCCCTATTTACCACTCTATTCCCTCCATCGGTTGGATAATTCCCCGTAAAATACCAGTCGCCCAAGTTATGCGGACACGCCTTGTGGAGGTTCTCAACAGGCTGGAAAAGAATCTTTACTTCTGCTTTAATTGACGTATCACTTAGCAGCTCCGAGATTTTTAAAGAGATATCGTCATCTGTAAAAGGATCATAGATTTCTTTTACATAATTCTGCACATTTTTATCTTCAAAATTCTCTTGAGATTTACACTTAGCATATACCTCTTCTACTATATGGTATTTGCCATGGTCCTTTAACAACGCCAATGCAGCCCTAAAGGCTACTAAATCTTCTAGTCTTGCCATGTCTATACCATAACAATCTGGATAGCGTATCTGTGGAGCCGAAGATACCACCACTATACGCTTTGGATCTAAACGGTCCAGCATTTTAAGGATACTCTTTTTAAGCGTAGTGCCTCGTACAATACTGTCGTCAATAATTACCAAATTGTCATTCGGTTTAATTACACCGTAAGTAATATCATAAACGTGCGCCACCAAATCGTCACGACTGCTATCCTCAGTAATAAAGGTTCTTAGCTTAACATCCTTAATGGCAATTTTTTCGACACGAATTCTTTCAGAAAGAATCTCCGTAACCTTTTCTGCTGAAATATTACGTTGCCCCTTTAATATGTATGACGTTTTTGTTTTGTTAAGTTCAGATTCTGCAGTTTCAACCATCCCGTAGAAGGACGTTTCCGCAGTATTTGGTATATATGAGAATACTGAATTCTTCAAATCATTATCAATCGCTTCTAAAACTTTTGGCATTAGTAATTTGCCCAACATTTTACGTTCCTGGTAAATTTCGGCATCACTACCTCTAGAGAAGTAGATACGTTCAAAAGAACATGCTTTTCGTTCTAAAGGTTCTAAAATTTGTTTGATTGCAAAATCACCAGATTTTTTTGTGATGATGGCATGCCCGGGAGGCAATTCGTTCACATCCTCAAACTTCACATCAAATACAGTTTGAATTACAGGACGTTCAGAAGCAACAACAATTACTTCATCATCACTATAATAATAACACGGTCTGATACCTGCTGGGTCGCGAAGTACAAAAGAATCTCCATGACCAATTAATCCTGCCATGGCATAACCGCCATCCCAGTTTTTGGCAGCACGTTTTAGGATTTTAGATACTTTTAAACGTTCTGCAATTAAAGGAGAAGCTTGTTGTTTATTATACCCTTCTTTTTTTAAGTCTTTATATATCTTACTCACTGCGTCATCCAGAAAATGACCAATTTTTTCCATTACAGTAATGGTATCGGTATATTCTTTTGGATGCTGGCCTAACTCAATTAAATTTTGAAAAAGCTCCTTAACATTGGTCATGTTAAAGTTACCTGCCATGATAAGATTACGATGCATCCAGTTATTCTGTCTTAAAAAAGGATGTACACTTTCTACACTATTCTTTCCAAAAGTACCGTAACGCACATGCCCCAAAAGCAACTCGCCTATGTACGGGATGTTTCTTTTTTGTAATGCTACGCTATCGTTATACTCAGGATTTTCTTTAAACGCTGTGTTAATGCGGTCATTTATCTGATCAAAAACATCTTGAATGGGTTGTTGCGCTACTGAACGTACTCTGCTTATATAGCGCTGTCCAGGATCAACATCTAGCTTAATACTTGCAAAACCAGCACCATCTTGACCACGATTGTGCTGCTTTTCCATCATCAGATACATTTTATTTACACCATAAAAAGCGGTGCCGTACTTTTCCTTATAGTATTCTAGAGGTTTTAAAAGCCTGATAACTGCGATTCCACATTCATGTTTAATAGCGTCACTCATTATAATTGTTGTTTTCTCGCTTTCGCGGAATGATACTTATGTAAAATAAAAACGCACTCGTTTAGAGTGCGATGGTTTAGGTTAATTCTATTTCAAACTGCGTTAGTTGTTTAAACTGCAATAAACGCTTTTCTACTTCTGCTCTTGATAGGTTTTGCATACGCTCAGTACCAAATTTTTCAACACAAAACGAAGCCAAAGTAGAGCCATAAATTACCGCATTTTTCATGTTTTCAAATGAAACATCTTCCGTCTTTGCTAAGTATCCTGCAAATCCTCCAGCGAAGGTGTCTCCAGCTCCTGTAGGATCAAAAACTTCTTCTAACGGTAAGGCTGGTGCATAAAACACATTATCATCATGAAACAGTAACGCACCATGTTCTCCTTTTTTTATTACCACATATTTTGGACCCATCTCATGAATCTTTCGTGCTGCTACTACTAACGAGTACTCGCCTGTTAACTGTCGCGCTTCTTCATCATTTATTGTGATAACGTCAATACGTTTTATAACGCTTAGCAAATCTTCTAAAGCACAATCCATCCAAAAATTCATGGTATCCAAAATGACCAGTTTAGGTGTTTCCGTCATCTGATCTAAAACACTGCTTTGGACAAGCGGATGTAAATTTCCTAACATTACTACATCAGCATCAGTATAATCTTTTGGCACTACGGGATTGAAATCTGCTAGGGTATTCAGCTCTGTAATCAAAGTATCTCTTGAGTTCATATCATTATGATACCTACCGCTCCAGAAAAATGTCTTGCCATCTTTTACAATTTCAATACCAGAGGTGTCAAGATTTTTACTAGCTAATAAATCCAAATACTTTTGCGGGAAATCGCCTCCTACAACAGAGACTAAAGTGGCATCAACATTAAAATGAGAAGCTGAAAGACCAATAAAAGTAGCGGCGCCACCTAAAATTTTGTCGGTTTTACCAAACGGCGTTTCAATAGCATCAAAAGCCACAGTACCAACAATTACTAATTTGCTCATAAAAAAGAGTCCTGAATTTTCTGCAAATATAACGCTTTTAATACTAAATTGATGATTATTTTTTAGCGTGAAGAAGTGCTATTTTCAAATCTATTTTCTCCCAAAATCAGCAGGAATTTCTCCCCAAGCTTTGGTTTCCCATTTTACAATTACAGTGTTGTAAGTATTGTTTTTTAACCAATCCACAGCACGATCTACCAATTCAAAAAGGGCTTTGTTTTTAGTATTGCGCTCTAACTTTGTGTTGCACTTTTTCTTTTTTATCCAGCTAATGGCAGTTCTAGAATCGGTATAAATGATGCGATTGCTTTTCTTTTTCTTTAGAAATGCCAATCCATGAACAATAGCCAAAAACTCACCGATATTATTGGTGCCTTCCTCAAAAGGTCCTTGAAAAAATAACTGCTTTTTGGTTTTGGTATCCACGCCACGATATTCCATTTTTCCTGGGTTACCAGAAGAGGCTGCATCTACTGAAATAGAGTTATAATTGGGCTTTCCTATTTTTTTAAGTTGTTCCTCAGAAAGTTCACTTTTAAATTTTGAGGTTTTTCCAATGTAATCTTTATAATTCCCTTTTAAAGCTTTTTTTGCGGCATCAAAAGTTGAAAAGGATTTGTATATCGCACCTTCAAAATTGGTGATTTGCGCCTTGCAATCCTCCCAAGATTCAAAAACACCAGTGTGATGTCCTTTCCAAACGGTGTAATATTTTTTCTTTTTTTTACTCATTTTGTCATCCTGAACTTGTTTCAGGATCTCATTATGATTTGTCATTCAGAGGGAGGAACGACCGAAGAATCTTCAAATTTGAGTGTTGAGATTCTTCGCTTCGCTCTGAATGACATTTTTATTTTAATAATTCATTTACAACCTTAGGAAAATGTTCCATCTCCAATTCATGAATTTTAGCAGCAACATCCTCAGCAGTATCTGTTTTTAAAACATCACATTCCGCTTGAAAAATAGTAGCGCCTTCATCATAATTTTCATTTACATAATGTATAGTAATACCTGTTTTTGTTTCATTATTTGCTACAATGGCTTCATGAACGTGCATGCCATACATGCCTTTTCCTCCATAATTAGGTAACAATGCAGGATGTACATTGATAATCTTATTAGGAAATTCATTTAAAATAAATTCGGGAAATTTCCATAAAAAACCAGCCAAAACAATCAAATCTGGTTGAGACGCTTTTAAAATATTAAGTACATCATCGGTTTTAGTAAATGCAATTCTATTGAAGGATAATGCACTAACTTTCAGTTTTTTAGACCGTTCTAAAACTTTGGCATGGGGATTGTTACTCAACACTTGAATAACAGATGCATTATCGCTGTTGTGAAAAAACCTGATTAAATTTTCAGCATTAGTACCACTTCCGGACGCAAAAATTACGATACGTTTCATTTTACAGACTGTAGTGTTAAGATTATTCGAACAAAAAGAATAAATATTAACAATTAGAAGGTAAAAGTAAATACTTGAATGTAATTTTTTGTAAATTACAATCACATTTTTTTAGCAAAATATTGTATTACAATAAAGTTTTTTATTTTTGCCAACTAATTAAACCTTTAAAATTAAAAGATTATGTCAGACATTGCATCAAGAGTAAAAGCAATTATCGTAGATAAGTTAGGTGTAGACGAAAATGAAGTAGTTGCAGAAGCAAGCTTCACTAACGATCTAGGAGCGGACTCTTTAGACACTGTAGAATTAATTATGGAATTCGAAAAAGAATTCGATATTCAAATACCAGACGACCAAGCTGAGAACATTGCTACTGTTGGTCAAGCTATCTCTTATATAGAAGAAGCAAAATAAGCAAAACATTTTATGGAAATAAAGCGCGTTGTAGTTACAGGACTAGGAGCTTTAACCCCTATTGGCAATACCAAAGATGAATATTGGGATGGCTTAGTGGATGGTAAAAGTGGTGCTGCGCCTATTACATATTTTGACACTGAAAAGTTTAAAACTAAGTTTGCTTGCGAACTTAAAAACTTTAATGCAACCGATTTTCTTGACAGAAAAGAGGCTCGTAAAATGGATAAGTTTGCGCAATATGCTATGGTAGCTTCAGATGAAGCTATTGCAGATGCAAATCTTAATACAGACGAGCTTAACAAATTGCGTGTTGGTGTGATATGGGGTGCAGGTATTGGCGGACTTGAGACATTTCAGCAAGAAGTATTAAACTTTGCTGATGGCGATGGTACTCCTAGGTTTAACCCGTTCTTTATTCCAAAAATGATTGCAGATATAGCACCTGCAAACATCTCCATAAAATATGGTTTTATGGGGCCTAATTATACCACAGTTTCGGCTTGTGCGTCTTCTGCTAATGCTATGTTTGATGCTCTAAACATGATTCGTTTAGGACATTGTGATGTAGTGGTTACTGGAGGAAGTGAAGCGGCTGTAACCATTGCCGGTATGGGTGGTTTTAATGCAATGCATGCACTATCTACTAGAAACGAAAGTCCAGAAACAGCCTCTCGTCCGTTTGACGGAACAAGGGATGGTTTTGTTTTAGGCGAAGGTGCGGGAGCACTTATTCTAGAAGAATATGAGCATGCCAAGGCAAGAGGTGCAAAAATATATGCTGAAGTAGCTGGAGGTGGATTATCTTCAGATGCGCATCATATGACGGCACCGCATCCAGAAGGCGTTGGTGTAGTTGAAGTTATGAAAAACTGTTTAGAAAACGCAGGATTAAATCCTGAGGATGTAGATCATATAAACACACATGGTACTTCAACACCATTAGGCGATGTAGCTGAGTTAAAAGCAATTTCCAAAGTATTTGGAGATCACGCTAAGAACATAAATATTAATTCTACAAAATCAATGACGGGTCACTTATTGGGTGCCGCTGGGGCTATTGAGGCCATTTCAAGCATACTTGCTATAGAAAATGGTATCGTACCTCCAACGATTAATCACACCACAGTTGATGAAAACATTGATCCAGAATTAAATTTAACCCTTAACAAGGCTCAAAAAAGAGATGTTAAAGTTGCAATGAGTAATACCTTCGGATTTGGCGGACACAACGCTTGTGTATTATTCAAGAAAATAGATTAAGTCCCGAATGGCTTTCATTCGTAACATACTAAATTCCCGTTCTAAACAAGACGGGAATTTTTTTATGCAGTTACATCAAATTTTAGGCTATAAACCCAAGAATATTGATGTTTTCAAAAAGGCATTTACACACCGTTCCATGAATATAAAGGATAGTAAAGGAAACGCTATCAATTACGAAAGATTGGAGTTTTTAGGCGATGCCATGTTAAGTGCCGTAATCGCCTCACATTTATTTCAAGAAGTCCCTAGTGGAGATGAAGGCTATCTTACAAAGATGCGCTCCAAGGTAGTAAGTAGGGAGCATTTAAACGAATTAGGTAGAGAACTTAATTTAATTGATCTTGTAGAAAGCAAGATACCAGCTGGCCAATTTGGAGATAACATTCATGGTAACCTGTTTGAGGCATTGGTGGGGGCAATTTTTTTGGATAGAGGCTATAAATACTGTGAAAAATTTATCTACAAAAGAGTAATTACACCGCATGTTGATATTGAAAATTTAGAAGGCAAAGTTATAAGCTATAAAAGCCTTTTGATAGAATGGTGTCAGAAAGAAAAGAAAATTTTCAATTACAATGTATACGAGGACACGGGGAATGACGATGTAAGGCATTTTTCTGTAAAATTATCTATTGATGATAAAATTATAGCCAAGGCAAGGGCAACTTCAAAGAAAAAAGCCGAGGAAAAGGCATCAAAACGTGCTTTTTTTGCGTTTCAAAGTAAGATGTCTAAAATGATTTAGCAAAAAGACGCAACAACTACAACGTTTTAGTAGGTTTTTGGCGTTAAGAAATGGTAAATCCTTTTACTTCTAAGTATTTTTAACACTATATTTACACCGCTAATAAGTCAGGTTATGGCAGTACACAAACTTATTCTGGACGATATTTTTGAGGATGTGTCTTGCACTTTAATTGCCATTCATTGTGCAATTGAAGATTACAGGCTAGCCTATCTTTTGAATAAGTATTTGGATATTACCTTAACAAGAAAACCAAAGGATTTAGATTTTAATAATGGGGTAACTGAATATTCAGTTTTTGAATATGAAGATGAGAACAAATTGGATACATGGCATTTAGTATCCAACATTTGTAAAATAGAAACCGAATCTAAGATAGAGCAACAATCATTATTCAATGCACATCATAAAGTAATTAGAACCTATAATTTAGTGCCAGAATATGGTAAAGTAAATTACTTTTTAAAAATTGATAATGAATTTAGTAATAGTAAAGAAAAGCAAATAATAAATAACCTTCTTAAGATTCCGCAAATAGCTATGGCCTATAATGTTGATATGAGCGCGTTAAAATCTAAGGAGCATTTAATTTTCGATTGATGGGATTAAGAAAAAAAACCAAAATAGTAGCCACATTAGGGCCTGCAACAAGCACCAAGGAAATACTTAAAGGTATGATGGATGAAGGTGCCAATGTATTTAGAATCAATTTTTCGCATGCAGATTATGAAGATGTAAAAAAGCGTATTACAATGATACGCGAACTAAATGAAGAATTTGGTTATAATGCTGCAATATTAGCCGATTTACAAGGGCCAAAGCTTCGTGTAGGTGTAATGAAAGAGGAGGTTGAGGTAAAACCGGGAGACGAAATTATTTTTGAGACAGGCGAACGTTTTGAAGGCACTAAAGAGCGTGTTTACATGACCTACGATAGGTTTCCACAAGATGCCAAAGCTGGAGAGCGTATCCTTCTAGATGATGGAAAACTAATTTTTGAAGTAGTATCAACGGATAAGAAAACTCAAGTAAAAGCTAAGGTTATTCAAGGTGGCCCGTTAAAATCTAAAAAAGGGGTAAACCTTCCAAATACCGATATTTCACAACCAGCATTAACTGAAAAAGACATCGAGGATGCTATTTTTGCCATAAAACAAGATGTAGACTGGATAGCATTGTCTTTCGTGCGTCATGCTGAAGATTTAATGCAACTGCGCGATTTAATAAAAGAGCATAGCGATTATAAAATTCCGATAGTAGCAAAAATTGAAAAGCCAGAGGCTGTTGAGAACATTGATAAGATAGTAACACAATGTGATGGTATCATGGTAGCTCGTGGCGATCTAGGTGTCGAGGTGCCTGCAGAGGAAGTACCGCTTATTCAAAAACAATTGGTGTTACGTGCTAAAAAAGCAAGAATTCCGGTAATTATTGCTACACAAATGATGGAAACCATGATTTCCAGTTTAACACCAACGCGAGCAGAGGTAAACGATGTTGCAAATTCTGTTATGGATGGAGCAGATGCCGTAATGCTATCTGGAGAAACCTCTGTGGGAAGCTACCCTGTTGAGGTCATCAAACAAATGAGTGATATTCTCAAAAGCGTAGAAGATTCGCCATTAATTAAGGTGCCAGAAATGCCACCGCATATTCGCACAAATCGCTACATCACGAAATCTATTTGTTACCACGCCGCCGTAATGGCAAACGAAATTGATGCAAAAGCCATCTCCACACTAACTAATAGTGGATATACAGCGTTCCAAATTTCAGCATGGAGACCATCTTGCCATATTTTGGTATTTACATCGAACAAGCGTATTTTAACACGTTTAAGCCTCCTGTGGGGCGTTCGCGCATTCTACTATGATAAGTTTGTAAGCACCGACGAAACCATAGAGGATGTAAACGCCATAGCCTGTAAAATGGGCTATTTAGATGTTGGCGACATGCTTATCAGTTTAGCCGCAATGCCAATACAAGACAAGGGTATGGTAAACACCCTACGTGTTACCGAAATTGAAACTTGTAGCTTTTAATTACTAATTATTTGGGCGTTACCCTGCGGGTCGCGCTTTCCACTATATCTTTTACAAACAAAAATGCTGCCTAAAAGCAGCATTTTTGTTTGTAAAAGGATGCCGCTTCAATCGCTAACGCGGGTGTATTTGCAAACGCATGTTTTAACCCGATTGTTGTTTTTGTTTTAGGAAAGCAATATCACAAAATTTGACCAAAACATAAGATATACCCATTATTGTCTTCGATTTCAAATTCACGATTACCATAATCTGAATTTTGAACGTCTTTAATAATTTTCACTTGGGTTTCTTTAACAGAGGTATAAAGTTCCTCTAAATTTATCCACCCATATATAAGCATCCCAAGCTTCAGCACCTTCGAAATGCCAGCCGGAATCTATAAAAGGAATTCTATTCGGCCTTTTTAGTTTTTCTTTTTTTAATTGACGAAACATAAAGGTGATATTATCTCTACTGATTATGGCAGACAAATTACCCTTCCAGTCAACACTAAATTCTAGTTTTTTTGTGTAAAATTCAATGGTTTCCTCTAAGTCGTCAACTATCCATTGTGGTGCTAGCTTTTTCAAGATTTTAGTACTAAGTTAAATCTCAAAACTCAAATTTTTATTCCTTAGAAAACAGGAAAGGTTTTTTAAAAGTACTTTGCGCGATTATATTTATCCCTGTAAATAAAAATAAAGTTAAGATTTTTAATTTCATAATAGTCTATATTTTAATAAAAACACAAATGCATTACCACCTTTTGCATTAGCTCCTGCTTTTATAGTACTTGTTTTAACATAACGAAGCTCTATACCATATTGCGAATTATATTGATAACCCAGTCCTAAATGGAATCCAATTCCATTTTCAATTTCAGGTTCTATAGAAAAAAATTCAACAAATTCAGGTTCGTTGGTAGTTACTTCTTCCTGTGAAAGCAAAATATTATACGTAATAGCTCCATTGTAAAAAATATGACTTTTAATACCAATATTACTGTTGTAACGAAATCCGATGGGTAGTAATTCTAAATTTGTGTAGTTGGATGAAAATAAAGCCTTGCCTATTGCCATAGCATCAGGGTTTGAAGGGACATTTAAAGGGAAATTATAGTTAAAACTCCCATCATATTCATATTTTGAGTAGTTCACCCCAGAGTACAAGGCCCATTTGTACCCATTAAAAGGTATACTATATTCAATTTCAAGTCCAGCTGTATACGAATTTGTTGTATTGACTGTTATTCCATCTAATATATTTGTTGAGTTAAAATTTTGGTTTTGCTCTGTGTCAAATAGCGATGCGCCGCCAACCATTGAAAGATGAAATTTCCCTTGAGCTCTAAGTAGATTATAGTTTTTATATTCTTTGTTTCTACATGAATTAAAATGTTGAAAAACATCAATTAGATGTTTTTCAACATATTTTATGGAACGAAGATTGGATACTGTAATAGAATTACATTTCAACTTTGTAAACAGTTGTTGCTTATAACTGTTGTTTTCAGATTTGCTTTCTAGATTACGGGATTTACTATGCACTAATTTGATAATACCAGAATTTTCAATTTTAAAAAAGAACTCTTCTTTTCCTTTATTTGTATAAGAGTATAAGGAAGCTTCTCCAAGTAACAAGCATTTTAAAAAACGTTTTTCATATGTAGGTGCTTTTCCTATCTGAGGAATTTCAACTTGAGCTAACAAATACTTTTGATTGGTATTATAGATGACCAATTCTTGTAAGGTATTTACATCCCTAACAATAACAGGGCTATCAGTAGACAATTTATACGAAACGGTTTTTGGAGTATTTGACCAATTCTTGTTTAGGATTAAACATTCTTTTTTTTCATTATTAAAAATCAAATATCCTTTTTGAAATTCTAGCTGAGAAAAAAGTTGTTTACTACAAAAGAGCAGGAGGATTATTATAATTTTTTTCATCAAATAACAATAGGTTGAGTAGTTGCATTCCTAACAAATATATTGGATTTTTCTGTAAACTAAAACTCAAACTGCAATTGTACACTCACACTTTTCTTAACTTTAGGTTTTTCCTTTTTCTCCGTATTCAGATTAGATAAAGAAATACCCAATAGCCTAACTGAGTTTTTCAGTGCTTCTTGGTATAACAAATCTTTTGTTGTTTCTAAAATCACACTTTTATCACTGATATAGTAGGGTAAAGTTTTGCTTCGAGTCTGCAATGTGAAATCGCTATACTTTATTTTTAAGGTTACTGTTTTTCCAGCTACTTTACTTTTTGCTAATCTTCGGGACACTTCTTCAGCGATATGGTCTAGTTTTTCTAACATAAAAACTTCAGAAGATAAATTTTTACTAAACGTACGCTCTGCAGCTAAACTTTTTCTGGTTCTGTGTGGTTTAACTTCACTATTGTGAATACCTCTTACAACATAGTAATAATACCTCCCAGATTTCCCAAAGTTTTCATCTAAGTAGTCAAGGGACTTTTGCTTTAAATCTAACCCAGTAAAAATCCCCTTTTGGTACATTTTTTCTGCGGTAACTTTCCCAACACCATAAAATTTTCTGATATCAAGCTGCTCTAAAAATTTTAAAACTTCCTCTGGATTTACTGTTTTTTGTCCGTTTGGTTTGTTGTAATCGCTTGCAACTTTCGCAATAAACTTATTAATGGAAATACCGGCCGAGGCCGTTAAACCAACTTCATTAAAAATACGCTCTCGTATTTCTTTGGCAATTAATGAAGCACTTGGGTTGCCCTTTTTATTTTCAGTAACATCCAAATAAGCTTCATCTAAAGAAAGAGGTTCTACCAAATCAGTATAATCATAAAAAATCTTACGAATTTGCTTAGAAATTTCAGAATAGCGTTCAAAATTTGCTCTTACAAAGATTAAATCGGGACAAAGTTTTGCAGCTAAGGTTCCAGCCATGGCGCTTTTAACCCCAAATTTACGAGCTTCATAACTAGCGGCGCTAACAACGCCTCGCTTTCCTCCACCACCTACCGCAATGGGTTTCCCTTTCAAATCAGGGTTATCCATTTGCTCTACAGAGGCATAAAACGCGTCCATATCTACATGAATGATTTTTCGTATTGGTAAATCGCTAGACATACTGTAAATTTAGACATTAAATGCCTTTTATTTAAACCAACGCTTAGATAATAAATGATAGAAATAGAACGAAAATTCTTGGTAACTTCAGCACAATACAAAGCTGATGCAACAACTAAAACAAGAATAATTCAAGGGTTTTTAAATACAGATAAAGAAAGAACGGTGCGGATAAGATTAAAAGGAGAAAGTGGATTTTTAACCGTAAAAGGAAAATCCTCTGAAGATGGATTATCTAGATTTGAATGGGAAAAAGAGATATCTAAAATTGATGCCGAGGCTTTATTAAAACTTTGTGAGCCAACAATTATTGATAAGATACGTTATGAAATACATGTTGATTCACATATTTTTGAAGTAGATGAATTTTTCGGTGAAAATGAAGGTTTGGTAATAGCCGAAGTAGAATTAACTACTGAAAATGAAACCATACAAAAACCTGATTGGCTAGGAGAAGAAGTAACGAGACAAATAAAATATTACAATTCGCAATTAAGTAAACAACCTTATAAAACCTGGATGTGATGAAAAAAACAATCTTAATTTTAATGCTAGCTCTAGCTTATTTTAGTTGTAAAAAGGAAGCAGAAACCTCAATTTCAGAAACAAATAAAAATGTTGAAATAGAAGAGGAAATCAAAGACGTTGTGTCAGAGGAAGTTGATGTTACCCAAACCAAACAAATAGAAGTGCCAACAGCCAAAGAACTTAAAGAAGCATTAACGGCTAAAGGCTTTAAAACTTTTGATTATGTAGATGAAAAGACAAAGGATACCATTTTAATGCAGCAATACTTTATGGCGTTTTTAAAAAGTGGACCAATTAGAGGACAAAATGAAGAGGAATCTGCCGAATTGCAAGAACAGCATTTAGCACACCTTACAAAAATGTATGAATTGGGGTATGCTGATATCTCTGGGCCTTTTGGAGATAATGGGAATATTCGCGGGATAACCATCTATAATGTGCCTACATTAGAAATGGCAGATAGTTTAGCTAATGCCGATCCTATGGTAAAAGCGGGACGCTTGGAAATTGAAGTTCATCCTTGGTGGGCGGCGAAAGGGTATGCGTTAAGGTAATATTAATTTGATATTTCAAATTGCCTTTTGGCCTCATTTCCAAATTCATCAACAACTGTAATAAGGTGTTTACCTGGTTGTGGTTTAATACCTAATTCATGAATATCTTTTGTGCTGCTAACGAAGGTGTCATCAACATACCAAAACACAGTACTTTCAGGTTTTGAATGAGCCAATTTTAGAATGAGATCGTTCGTCTTTCCATCAAAATCTTTAGGTAAAAATATGGTGTTATTTACCTTAGGATAAATAAATTCAATTGAGATAGATGTATCTCCCAAACAATCTTCTCTAAATTTCGGCAAAGGTTTGTAGAACGGATTTTTTGTTTTGTAATAATACGCCATAAGCGGAGGTAGTACAAACCACGATTTGTGAATCATATTTGATACATCTTCGCAAGAGGAATTTGCTTGATACGTTTCGCTTTTATCCAAATGAACCAATTTATGAAACGGACAAGGTTTTGTTTTTAGACCACTTACTTGAATGTAATTTTCTTCTACAACATCACAATTTGGCGAAGCCCTGTACCCACTTAACTTGCAGATAGAGACTTCTTGCATTTCATCAAAGGGTTTTGCAAACCAATCACTATTGGGCAAAATATCAAACACATCAAAAAGTATTGGTGCTGCTGCTTGCACGCCAACTAACCCTGGGCGCCCTTCACCATCGGCATTTCCAACCCAAACGCCAATAACATAATCTTTTGTAGTGCCAATAGCCCAAGCATCACGAAAACCAAAGCTTGTACCTGTTTTCCAAGCAATTTGTTTAGAGCCATCAAAAAACTCCCAACTTTCATCACTTTCAGGGCGATTTACATTTTTCATACTTTCATACGTCAAGTAAATTGAAGCGGCATCAAAAAGTGTTTTATCATTAGTTTTCTTTCCGAAATCTACCGTTTCAGAAGCCAAAAGTGTAGGCTCACAAAATTCATTTTCAAAATATTCACTAGAACTTTCAGAAAAATGATTTAAAGTGGAGGACATGGCTGCATAACTTTTACACAAATCCCATAAATTGCTCTCGGCGCCACCCAAAACCAGTGACAAGCCATAATGATTAGCGGAATATTTTAAATCTTTAAGTTCCAATTGTTTTAAATAATGATGAAATCTATCCAAACCAAATTGCTGCAGTAGCCTTACCGCTGGCACGTTTAAAGAACGCGATAAGGCTCTACTGGCAGGTACTGCACCATCATAGCTGGTGTTAAAATTTTCTGGGGTGTAGTTACCAAATTGCGTTGGTACATCGGCTACCAAAGTATTGGGCAACAAATCGCCACTATCCAACATTGCAGCGTATAAAAAAGGTTTTAAGATGCTACCTGTACTACGAGGTTTATTAATAATATCTACTTGATTTTGATGTGCTTTATCCGTTGGGGCATTGCCTACATAAGCCATAACCTTTCGGGTTTTTACATCCAAAATAAGTACAGCAGCATTATAAATTTCATTCTGACTCAACTGATTATAATGTGTTTTTACAATGTAGTTGGTCTGTTCCTGCAGATGTTTGTCAATACTTGTTTTTACAAATTCGCCATGATAATTTTGAGCTACCCTTTGTAATAAATGTGGTGCAATTTGCGGCAATGAAAATGGTTTTTGAGGTAGGGATTCAGCAACAGATAAATCGTAAGTTAAGGTATCAATTATACCGTTTTGCAACAGTTTTTTTAGCAGTCTGTTACGTTTTTCCAATAAACGTTTTTGGCGTTTGCCTGGATAAATTAAACTAGGCGCGTTGGGCAATACCGCTAAAGTGGCACTTTCCGCCCAGGACAACTCATACGGACTTCTATTAAAATACCGCCACGATGCGGCATCCAAACCTACAACGTTGCCGCCAAAAGGCGCATTGCTGGCATAATATGCTAAAATGTTTTCTTTTGAAGTTCTGAACTCCAATCGCGTAGCAAGAATAAGTTCTTTAAGCTTTTCAAAATACGTACGTTGTTGTCCTTTTCTGGATAATCTAATTACTTGCTGCGTTATCGTGCTACCGCCACGTTTTATACCATTAGACTTTAAATTTTCTCGCAGCGCCTTAAACATCGAAACAGGATTAAATCCAGGGTGCTTATAGAAATATTCGTCCTCAAATTGAATAATACATTTCTTAAATTTCTCTGGAACGGAATCATTATGCGGAAACCGCCATTGCCCATCGCTAGCAATTTGTGCACCTAATAAATCGTTCGTTTCACTTGTAATTATTGTAGCCGTTGGGTCTTTAAACAATTGATTAGGTAAGCAGAAATAATAAGTGGTTATAATCAATACGAAAAGAATTGATTTAACTTTATTATTCTTAATATAATAGTTTAGTCTATTCATCTAAAATTATATACTGCAATACCTTAGTAATCAGACGTTGTTTAAGATAAGTTTATGATACTTACAGATATATAGCTGAATTATTATTGTAATTTGTATTCATCATCAATCATTCAAAATCGATATGCTAAAATTAATCAAAAAACACATCTGGATATTGTGTTTTGTGCTTGCTTTACAAGTTCATGCTCAACTGGGGTTTTGTGGAGGGAACTCTGGGGAACCAATTTACATCGAAGATTTTGGTACTGGAAGAGTTGATAGTAAATTAAACCCAGGACGTACAACCTATAGTTTCACACAAGGATCACCAAGAGACGGTTTTTACAAAGTGTCTAGTAATACAAATTACTATGGATGGTTTGTAACTAAAGACCACACTCCAAATGACAAGGATGGCAGATGTTTAATTGTAAATGCAAATAACCTCCCAGAAGAGTTTTTTACTATACCTATTTCTGGTCTATGTGAAAACACAACCTACGAGTTTACCTCTTGGCTAATTAATTTGTTTCCTTACTATCACAAGGTATGTGGCTTTAGCGGTAATCAAGTTGCAAACCCCATAAATGTTACTTTCGAGATTTGGGATAGCACCAATAGTTTTATCATCAAACAAGGGAATACAGGAGATATATATGGTTCTAACACTCCAAATTGGCAGCAATATGGTTTGGTGTTTAAAACTGCACCACAACAGACATCAGTGATTTTAAAAATGCGTAACAATGGTTCAAGTGGATGTGGTAATGATTTGGCCATAGATGATATTATGTTTAGAACCTGTGGCGATTCTGTCATCATTGAAGATGCGTCAAAAAACAAAAACAGCGTTAACGTTTCTCAGACTAATTTTCCTTACACATCAAAGCTTACAGCAAATCCAGATTTTGCTGTATTTACATCACACTATTACCAATGGCAAAAGAGTACAGATGGTACTAATTGGAAAAATATAGAAGGAGAAAACAAAAAACAATGGCAATAAAAAACGTAAGTAAAACTACATACTTTAGAGTACTAGTAGCAGAAGATATTGTTAACGTATTAAACACTTCATGTCATTTAATTTCAAAGCATTTCAAGGTGGATATAAAACCTGCACTTAAAAAACCTAAGAAGGTAATAATAAAAGCTACAGTTCCAGCGCCTAAATCTATCGTAGTTGCTAATAAAAAGGACACCATAGCTGTTGCTAAATCAATTGTTAAACCAAAACTAATAGATACAGATAAGCTCCCCAAAACCTATAAAGACGTTGTGATTGTGAAAAACGGACATAAAATTATCACTGATAAAGTATGGATAGATGGCGTAGTAGGCAAGTACGTTCAAACCACAGAAAAGGTCACAAAACAAGGACATGACCGTGGCGATATCGTCATAAATGAAACTTTATATTACAGATCTGTATATGGTTACAACTGTGTAAAAAGAACCTATAGTATTAAGGCAAAACCCTAGATTTTTCAATGCGTTACTATAAGCGGATGATGCGTTATTGTCTACCAGCTAGCTTTATGCCATTACCCATCTTTAGCTATCTGTGCACCCAACAAATCGTAAGTAGTATTTGTAATTACTGTAGATGTTGGGTCTTTAAAAAGTTGTTTGGGTAAGCAAAAATAGTAAGCAATTAAAAGGATGAGTATAGTTATACTCCTTACTTTATGTCTTTTAATATACTTTATAATAGCCATTCTTAAAAAATATACTCTTTGTTTTACTAATTTAGATGTTTTATAGCGCAAAAATTATACTAACTAAATATCTAGTATAAATAAGTCCTATTGAATGGCACATAAGTTGTGGCTATTTTGTTAAGAGGGACACTATTATGCTTTATTTTAAGTTATTGTAGCGTGGTAAAATAATAGCTATCAAAAAGATAATTTTCATAACAATTGGTATTGCATTTATTTGCAAGGTTAGTGCACAAACAGATTTTTGTACGGGCATATTCGGGGACCCTATTTTTACAGAAGATTTTGGAAACGGCACAAACGATACTCCATTGTCATTTGGAAATACGTACTATACCTTCACATCAGAAACTCCTAATGAAGGTTTTTATAAAGTAGCAAGTAATACTGATTATTTAGGTTGGTTTGATACTGAAGACCATACTCCAGGTGATGCCAATGGTAAAATGTTAATAGTAAATGCTGATATCAGTCCTGGAGAATTTTTTAGAATGACAGTCCCAGATTTATGTGAAAATACAATCTATGGGTTTTCTACTTGGATCATAAATCTTATGCCCTTTTACCATGACGGGTGTGGTGCTGAAGGCCTTAGTGTCCCTATCAATATAAGATTCGAGGTTTGGGACAGCACAAACACAAGTCTATTGGCTAGTGGCAACTCAGGCAATATCCTAAGTACAATTACCCCCGATTGGCAGGAATACGGACTGGTTTTCAAGTCGCTTCCAGGTCAAACGTCAGTCATTTTAAAAATGTTCAATAACGAATCAGGCGGCTGTGGTAACGATTTTGCTATAGACGATATATGGTTTAGGTCTTGCGGTGATAGTGTCCCTATTTTAGATTCGCAAAATAATACATCTCGCTTTAGCTGCAATGGAGAGGTGATTTCTAGTACCACATTAACAGCTGTACCAGATTCCTCAATTTTCTCAGAGCATTTTTACCAGTGGCAAGAGAGTAGAGATGGTATAAATTGGGTAGATATACCAGGCGAAACAAGTGATACCTATGTTACGCCAGTAATTACCAGTCAAGTGTTTTATAGAACTAAAGTAGTAGAGAATCCTCTTAATATTTTAAACTCTTCTTGCAATACCTTGTCTGATGTATTTGAGTTTGGCGTTGGTAGAATACCACCAGCTCCAGAAGTTATAGAGAATTTATCACTTTGCGATAATGCTATAGAACCATTAGCAGTAACTGTAACCGAAGGGGTTACAGTAAATTGGTATGATGCCCCAACTGGTGGAAACTTGCTTCAATCCAATAGTACAACTTTCAGTACGGATGTACCGGGGATGTATTACGCTGAAGCTGTAACAGTTCGTGGTAGATGTACTTCTGTATCAAGAACAGCTGTGGAATTTGATTTTTTTGAGACACCAATAATAACTGATGAAGTTTTAGAATTTTGCGAAAACACAAATATTACGTTAAATGCAGATACCAATATCTCTACGGCTACATATAGTTGGAGTACTGGCGAAGTTACAGAAAGCATAATGGTAAGTACACCAGGCGTTTATACTGTAGATGTTACCAATATTGGCTGTACGGTTACTAAAACCATTCAAGTAAATCAAATAGATAATCCTATTATTGAAACCATTGAATCAAACGGAAATAGTATTACCGTCAACCTTTCAAGTCCTAGCAATTTTTTATACTCTTTAGATGGGAGTACCTATCAAACAAACAACACCTTTTTAAATGTTAAAGGAGGCAGGTATACTATTTATGTTAAACTTCAAGAATGCGATAATGCAGTAACAACAGAATATCTACATTTTTTTATCCCTTCATTTTTCACACCAAACAACGATGGCGTAAATGATCGATTCGATTTAAAAGGTATTGAACTCTTCTCAACATCATCGGTTTCCATTTTCAATCGCTACGGAAAGCTTTTAAAATATGCTAAAAACACCTCGTTTTCATGGGATGGTACATTCGCAGGACAACAATTGCCTTCAGACGATTATTGGTATGTCATCGCAATAGAAAATCAGAAGTTTACAGGCCATTTTACTTTAAAGCGATAGTTTTTGGGCGTTACCCCACTCGGTCGCTGAGGCTATCGAAGCGGGGTCGGGCTTTCACTAGTCGCTCTCTGCGAGGAGCTCCAACACCTGTGCTGAGCACAGTCGAAGTATGCCGTTCAATCCCTAACGCGGGTGTGTTTGCTGGCTTGGTTGTTTAAAGAAATTTAGTTCTGCTTTTGGAGGGGTTCGTTTAACGGTCTCGTATAACCGTCAGTTACGGGTTAAATTAGCGATTATTTTCGGTTTAGCACATACGTTAGCAATTCCGAGTGGATTCGGACGTAGTCGAATCCGCCGTAATTGCGGTTATACATTGTTGTACTGCGTTTTATTTTCTTTTAATTTCATCTAAAGTTTTCCCGCCCTTATTTTTCCATTTAGTCCAACCATTTGTTGAACGTCCTAAAACAACTCCTCCAGCTGTACTTGGCGAATTAAAAACATAATCTTGTACGAATTCATAATTACCGTTTTTCTCAATCAGAATTTCATTTTGGATTAGTTTTTGTCTTAAATTGATTAAATATTCATGACAAGACGGAACAGTATCTTTCTTTACTTGTGAACCTTTAAAAACGACAAATCCATCGTCAATTAAATCTCCTTCGGCTTTAATATTACGACCATTTAAAAAGAGTAATTCTTTAGATGTAACTTGTTCTTTACCAACTTTGTCATAAACAGGGAAACCAAGAGTTGAAAGAAGTATTTTGATTGTATCAAAACTATCCAATAAATCGGCTTCCATTGATTCAGTCACGAATGGTTTACTTGGAGCAGTTTGATTTTCAGTTTCGTATCTGTTTGATTCTTTAGCTTGGTCAACTGCAATATGTTCCAAGTATTTCGCGTGTGATTTAGTAAATGCATTGATTTTTGAAACCATCACAACAGCATAATTCCAAAACTCTTTTGTTCGGTTATGTTGTTTTAGTCTTTCAAGACAATCTTCAGCTTCTCCAATATAGACTATTGGTTTTGCCTTTTCAGCAGATTCTCCAAACAAGAAATAAATTCCAACATTATTTAATTCCGTTCTTGTCGATATATATTCGAGTTTATTTCTGGGAACTAATACAGCTTTAACAACTCGATTTGTTATTTCTGCAATTTTTACACTTCTCGGAGAGCCATCTGGCAAAAAAATCTGTATTGTTTGTGGTCTATTCATTTAGTTTGTTTTCAAATGCAGTACAATGTGGAGATATGGTTCCGTTTTAATGAACTATATCGGATGTTAAACGAAATTATCATTTTTTTCTGACAAAATCAAGTTAAACATCAGTACAATATTCTACATTAGATTCCTTCCGATAGCTATCGGAATTCGCAAGAGTTTATCACTTCTCAACCACAACCCATTTCCCTTTTGTTCTAACCAAAAACTCATTATCATACATCGCTTCAGCCTGAATTCCCGGTAAATAATAGGTGCCCAAATACGAAGCATTTAGCATTACGTTAAAGGTTTTGGTGCTGTGTTTGCCTTTTTCAGGTAAATCAAAATAGAAATACACACGGTCGTCCCTAATATCGGTATGTCTTGCATTACTGGCCGTATTACTTCCAAAAGCTGTAAAACGTGTATTTACAATTTCCCAACCCGATGGAAAAATTTGGGTTAAGGCGACATCATTCACCTTACTATTTTTTAAGTTACTTACGCGCACAGTAGCTACAAAATCCTGACCTTGCATCAATTTAGAGATATCAATAGTATTTCCTTGTAAGTCTTTGTATTGCACCGACACACTTAATCCGCGTTGTTCTGCCAACTCTTTACCTAATGGTAATTTCCCTGAGTTTAAAAAACGGACATAAACCACATTGTCTTTGGTATTTTTCAATACTAAACGATTCACACCATCAGCAATGTTGAGGTCACGTTGGGCAATGGCATTTTTAGTAGTAATACTTTCCGTTTTTCCATTAATGGTATAGTTTAGGTGTAACGCTTTTCCGCCATTGGCATTTACCAGTTTCGCCATGGCTAACAAACTGTAAGCCGTGGTTTGTGTACTCATCCAGCGATTGCTTGATAAATCTTTAGCAATCGTTTCAGCTAATTCTCGGGTTTTTGAGTTTTTAGTCAGCACCATAGTTTCTAAAGCCATGGCGCGATTTCTATCTACCGAACCATAGGTGTAATAATTATAGCGTTGCGGTTTAAAATTAATATTAGCCGATTGCGAAATTTTATCGCTCGCTTCTTGTTGTCCCGCCAAAGCATAGGCGGCAGCCAATCGCCATTTGGCTTCATTAGAAATTTCACTAAACTCCCGCAAACGGTTCATACTTGCTAAATCTGGACTGCCCGCTAATGCCAAGGTGTACAACCTATAAGCTTGTGCTAAATCAGAATTGTAGCGTCTATAACTCGGTCGCCAATTTCTAGCGGTTTGCTTTTGATATTTCAGCCAATTGCTCTTAAAGGTCAGCGGTAATACGTAGCCTTTCTTTTCGGCTTCAATCATAAAATGGCCAGCGTAGCTGGTGCCCCAATCATTGGCGTTGTTTTCTCCCATCCAGTAGCTTAAGCCTCCATATGCTCTTTGAAAATGCCCGAGACGTGTAATGCCTTTTTCAATATTGTCTCTAATTTTTTTCTTCTTATCAAACGTTAAATCAAAAATATCTTCTAGAAATAACTGCGGAAATACACTCGATGTGGTTTGCTCCACGCACCCATGAGGATAACGAATCAAATATTCCAAACGTCTCGTAAAATCCATTGGCGGTAAGGTTGAAAACTCAACGGTTGCCGAATTTGTACCTGCTACACCAAAGGTTGAAAACTCCAAAGTTTCAGCCCCATTTGCTGTGAGTGTTTTATCAATAGCTTTGGAGGTAATTGGATTTGTATTCTCTACATCCAACTCTACTTTATATCTTGATGTTTCGCCGTGTCCTGAAGCAATAACTTCAACAGTGTTGATACCTTTGGCTTTACTTACATCCAATTCAAAATATGCCATTTGCTCATCGGGTTTAGCAAAACTCAACGTTTTTTTAGCATTGCCAACAACCGAAATACCCTCGCTTAATTTTAAACTAATATTGACGTTTTTCACTTTCGGTTCCATGGCAAAAACAGTAACAGGTAGGGTTACTTTTTCGCCCGGGCTTAATTTCCGCGGCAATGTTGCTAACACCATCAACGGTTTTTTAACAGGAACAGTTTTGTCTGTACTGCCGTAAGCTTCGTTTGCATTATTTCCAGCCACTACCATGGTGCGTACCGAACCAATATAATTAGGCAGTTTTATTTGGTGGCTTTTTGTTTTTCCAGCATCTAATTTAAAAGGCCCTAAATAGGTGACCACAGGTTTAAAACGGTTTGCTTTTTTGTTTTTACCACCAGCGGCACTACCATCGCCACCAATGGCAAATACTTGATCTATACTCCCCGAAAACGCGCCAATTACATCATCAAAAACATCCCAGGTTTTTACGCCTAAAGCTTCACGCTTGTAAAATTCTGCCCAAGCATTTGGGGTTTTAAATCGGGTTAAATCCAATAAACCTTCTTCTACTATAGCAATGGTATAGGTCATGGGCTTGTTGTCTTTCTCAGACACTTTTACTACAAAGGTTTGTTCGGGTTTCAGCGTTTCTGGCATTTGCAATTCGGGGTGCAATTTGGTGCTAGGGTTTTCTACCATAATTGGAATGACGCCATATAAACGAATAGGTAAATCGTTCGCTGTAATCGCATGCGGTTGTAAGAGTGAAATATTCACAAATACATTGGGAGCCATTTCTTTAGTGACAGGTATATCAACAACTGTTTCGCCTTTTGCTGTTTTTACCCATTTATAATCCAATACTTCAGTGCCATTTTCAATGCTTACCAAAGCGCGACCTTCACTACCAGAGGCAAATGTAACCTTAGCCGTTTCTCCAACATTATAGTTTTCCTTATCCGCAGAAAACACTAACATTTTAGCGGCCTCTTTATCACTAGATGGCGCTTTTTGCCACCAGTTTTTATAGAAATAGGCGGTGCGCCCCGTAGCATGACCACTTACGGGATCTACCACGCGTATCAAATACCGTCCGCGATCTTCATCAGGAATTTTTATATTGAAATTGGCCTTACCATTACCATCAGTATTCACTTTTAAAGTTTTATAAGGTCTATGATATTTACTAGACACGTAGCTGGCTAAATCATCGTATGAGGAATTCCACCACCAACGCCATTCTACTTTATAAATTTTAACCTCAAGATTATTACGTTTTACGGGTTTAGAATTTTCGTCAACCACAACCACATCAAAGGTTTGATTTTCATCTGTAAAAAATGAACCATAAGCATTGCCTTTTGGCGAACGCAAGCCCACAAACGAACTGTAAGGTGCATATTTTTTGGTAAAGGCATCCATGGAAAAATCGCCACCATTTTCAAAGGCTCTTACTAAAAACTGAACATTCAGCATTCCTGGAGCATTCTTCCCGATGTTGAGCTTTTTATTGATAGAGGCTAATCCTTCTTCATTCACTTTCCCTTCAAACACCGTAACTTCTTCGGTTTGAAATTTTCGTGTGGGGTCATTAAAGGTGTAGTTTTTATAATTTTCAAAAGCGGTGTAAGCTGAACTAAATTTCGCCTTCACTTCAGCTTTTAAATTTTTTCCTGGAGCACCATGTAACCATTTCACATCCAAATCGCCATTAAGAGGTTTAGTGCTTGAAAGCATCTCATCATCAAAATCAATTTTAATTTTTAGACGGTTAGGTTTTACGGTTTCAATTTTAAGGGTTTTATTGAACGTTGCGCCACCGACTGAAACTTTTGCATTGTAATTCCCTGTTTTGTCTTCTGTGGATGTTGGTACGGTAAACTTGTAGAAATTGTTAAGATTATCCGTAGTTACATTTTTATACACCAGTTTTCCGTTAGGATCTGTTAATTCTAACTTTATAGGATGACGCTTTGGAAGCGGATTTGCGTTATCATTCAACATAAAAGTTAAATGCAAAGTGTCTCCCGGTCGCCACACACCGCGTTCGCCATACAAATAGCCTTTTAAACCACGCTGTAAACGATGACCAGATACATCAAACTTACTAAGCGATAAAGAGTTCCCATCTTGTAACTTCACATAAGTGGTGTTATTCCCTTTTGAAACTATGGCGAAATTAGCGTGCTTATCGGCATCAATAGTGGTTAATCCTTGGGCATCAGTAGGTCTGCTTGCAATTTCTTGCTGTTGAAAATTATAAAGTGCAACTTTAGCATTCGCTTCTGGCTCAGTATTTAAAATATTGGTAACCGCAAAATAATAGGAGTTATTCCCTCCACGTTTTGCAATAACGCCCAAGTTTGAAGCGAGTAAATTTTGAGATACAATTTTACGTTCGTTGTAATATGCATCATGACATGGGTTTTGTTCCTCGCGCCAATTATAGCTGTAATTTTTATAGCGATATAACAAATTATCCCAATACATTTCCTCGCGTAAATCTTCATCCCGATAGCTATCGGGATCTGAAGCTAAATCATCATAGTTTTCCTCGTAGTAATCTTCCTCGTAATACGTATCATAATCATCATTTTCAGAACGGGATACATTGGCATTGGCTTCACAATCGTATAAAGAGTAACGGCGGTCGTAACTTAACTCAATACGATAAATGGCGCCTGCATCTGCTTGAAAAAACTTGGATAAATCAATACTATAGGCTTTCCATTTTCCAGTGTTTTCTGAGGCGGTTTGGAGTTGAATGGTTTGTTTTGCAATGCGACGTCCAACTTTCTTTATATCATATCTGTTGTTGCTATTCAAATTATTGTCTTGAAGAAATTGAAGCACATTATCTTCAAATATTTTAATAACACGTACATCAACGGCACTTAAATTTACGGCTTCAAAATTGAATTTTAACTCTTGAGAATTTGGTAAAATGGTGCCATTGCTTATCAATCTCACTTGCGGTTTTAAATCTTCAAAGGCAATAGTTTCAGAAAAGGGTTGCTTCAATTTATAACCATCGGTGTTTTTTATACCTTGAAAAATATCAACTTGAATATTGCCTACTAACTTGCTGTCTGGATAGACTTTTAATACGTTGCCTTCAACAATATATCTTGGGTTTTTTACTTTTTGAATGGATACTAAGCCATCAAAATTTTGCTGTTTTTTTAAAGGATCAGAAAAGTTAATGGATAAGAATTGCTCGGGTGACTGTGTTACTTCAGTATCCACAATAGTAAAGTTGTTTTTACCCGGAATTACAACTGTGTTTTCGCCTTTGTTGTCTGCCTTAATGGCTTTTCCATTCCATTTTACAAGAATTTTGCTGTCTTCAACGAAGCGGTTAATACTATCAATTTTAAATTCGAAATGCTTGGAACTTGTATTTAATTCGTTAAAAATAACATTTAATTTTTTGCCATTTTGCGATGCTTCAACTAAGGTTTTTGCATCTTCAATAGTAATAATATCAGCAGATTTTATAACACCTTCTAAATATTGCCATGCTTTGCTGTAGGATTGTAAACTATTGGTAACCACATTAAAACTAGGTGTTATGGTTTTAAACTGAAAGGTATAATCTTCAAAACCATCTGGCATATTTTTATAAATATCCTTCAGTTTTACACTAACGGTATATTCGGTATCAGGCTCTAAATGCTCATCTGGTGTAAATAGTAAGCTGTGTTTATTGGCAACGGTTAATTTACCTTCAATATGTGGTGTGATGGAAACAATGTTATCGGTTATTTCCTGTCCCATTTCCCAACCTTCTACATCATTGGCTAAATTTATTTGAATAGGATTTGCTACCGAACTCATTCCTGAAGTCGTATAACTGACATAATCTCGGAACTTGAAAATATTATCGGTTTCTACAGCTTTCTTTTTACAGGAAATCGCTAGTGCAATTATGATTACAAAAGCAAGGCGTTTTTTGAATGACATGATGAAGATATTTAAGTGAACAAATTACTGAAAAAACGAAAGCGTAGGTAGAATCTCGTTAATTTAATTACGGAGGAATTTTGAGATTTAGTCTTTTTCAGATGTTAAATAAGTCTTAATGTTTTAAGCGAAGCACGAAATTATCGATGAATGACATGTTTTTGTGTAAGATTATCGATTTTCAAGGATTTTTTCATCCCTAAACCTTTGGTACGCGTATATTTCAATACCTAATCTACTTATATTATGAATACATTTCGTTTAAAAACCTACACCCTTTTATGTTGTTTTGCTGTAATTTTTTCAAATATATCTTGTTCTAAAGATGCTGTTTCAGTAGAAGAGATGGAGCAATTAGAGGCTCTTTCGATGGCCGAAGAAATTCTACAGATTGTAAATGCACATAGAGCGAGTATTGGCAAGAATGCTTTAGAATTTAATATTTTGGCAAATGATTTAGCCTACGAGCATACATTGTATATGATTGAACAAAGTGATATCAGTCATGATGATTTTGACAAACGGTCAGACAGATTGATTACCGAAGAAAATGCAAATAAAACAGGAGAAAATGTAGCTTACGGTCAGCGCGATGCTAAAGCAGTTATGGACGCTTGGTTAAACAGTTCGGGTCATCGCGAAAACATTGAAGGCGATTTTACGCATATTGGTATTGCAGCGGTAAAAAATAGCTCTGGAACGTACTATTATACACAGATTTTCCTTAAGAAAAGAAATTCTAATGCTTAATCCTTAAACATCCCAACATACAATTCACCTTCATCATTCATAGTAGCGCGAAACATGCCAGGGGTATTAAATTCCATCACCATATTACCATGTTTATCAACAGCAATAATACCGCCATTACCTTTGCCGTCACCTATGCTTGGTAATTTATTTTGGACAACTTGTTTCGCAGCTTCCTTTAAAGACAAATTTTTATATTCCATCAATGCGGAAATATCATAGGCCACCATACCACGGATGAAGTATTCGCCCCAACCGGTACTGGAAATAGCACAGGTATTATTATTAGCATAAGTACCAGCACCAATAATAGGAGAATCTCCAATGCGTCCCCAACGTTTATTCGTCATACCACCTGTTGATGTTCCTGCAGCTAAATTGCCATGTTTATCTAATGCAGCACAACCCACTGTACCAAATTTAGAGTTTTGAATATCGGAATCATAGAAGGAAGCTACTTTTTTATTTTCAGAAGCTTTGACGCGTTCTAAGGCTTTCATGCTTTTTTCTGTGTAAAAATAAGAAGGATCTACAATGTCTAAACCTTGTTCTTGAGCGAAGGTTTCTGCACCTTCTCTTGCAAGCATAACATGAGGAGATTTTTCCATAATAGCCCTTGCCAAATCTATGGGGTTTTTAACGGTTTTAGTGCCTGCTGATGCACCAGCATTTAAGGTGCTGCCGTCCATAATAGAAGCATCGTGCTCGCACATGCCTTCGTTTGTATAAACACCGCCTTTGCCAGAATTAAAAAGAGGCGAATCTTCCAAGATATTTATAGTTTTTTGTACAGCATCTAGACTGCTACCGCCGTCTTTCAATATGTTGTATCCAACCCGAATGGCTTCCTCCAGTTTTTGACGATATTCTGCTTCTTTCTCGTCAGATGTACTATCTTTTCTAATATAACCAGCACCACCATGAATAACAATTGAAAACTGTGATGTTTCAGGTGTTTTTTCTGCATATGTAGCGGTTTCTTTTACATCTTCTTTACAAGAGTAAAATAAAATGATGGATACAAGCAATACAATAATTTTTTTCATTGTGAAATATAATTTTTCAGCTACTAAAGTTAGTGATTTTATCATTAATAAATTTCAACAAAAACAACATTTTATTAGTATATTCGCAAATAATTTAAACATATTTAATAAATCAATAATTAATGAAGACATTAGCGACTGATTTCGGTATAGATGAGGCACTTGAAAGTTTAGGTATAAAAGCTATTAACGAAGGCACATCTACAGGATCAAATAATTTTTCGAATGGTGAAATCATCGAGAGTTATTCGCCAGTTGATGGACAACTAATCGGAAAAGTAAAAACCACTACAAAAGAAGATTATGAGCAAGTGATGGATGCCGCAACTTCCGCATTTAAAACATGGCGAACTATGCCTGCACCACAGCGTGGAGAAATTGTACGCCAATTTGGGGATAAATTACGTGAAAAGAAAGAGGCTCTGGGTAAATTAGTGTCCTACGAAATGGGTAAAAGCTACCAAGAAGGTTTAGGAGAGGTTCAAGAAATGATTGATATCTGTGATTTTGCTGTCGGTTTATCACGTCAGCTACATGGCTTAACGATGCATTCAGAGCGCCCAGGACATCGTATGTACGAGCAGTATCATCCACTAGGTGTTGTGGGTATTATTTCAGCTTTTAATTTTCCAGTAGCGGTTTGGTCTTGGAATACCGCTCTCGCATGGATTTGTGGTGATGTTTGTGTTTGGAAACCTTCAGAAAAAACACCTATTTGTGGTGTGGCTTGTCAAAATATAGCAGCAGAAGTTTTTGCCGAAAATAATCTGCCAGAAGGCATTTCATGTTTAATAAATGGCGACTACAGGGTAGGAGAATTCATGACGAAAGACACCCGAATTCCATTAATTTCAGCAACTGGCTCTACCAGAATGGGTAAAATAGTTGCAAAAGAAGTTGCGGGTAGATTAGGGAAATCACTTTTAGAATTAGGTGGGAACAATGCCATTATAGTAACTCCTGATGCTGATATAAAAATGACCGTGATAGGTGCGGTTTTTGGTGCTGTTGGTACAGCGGGACAGCGTTGTACGTCCACACGTCGCTTAATAATTCATGAATCCGTTTACGATAAAGTGAAAAACGCGGTCGTTGATGCTTATGAGCAATTGCGTATTGGAAATCCCCTTGATGAAAACAACCATGTAGGTCCGCTAATTGATACAGATGCAGTAAAGATGTACAATCAAGCTTTAGAAAAAGTTGTTGAAGAAGGTGGGCATATGGTTGTTGAAGGAGCCGTACTTTCAGGGGAAGACTATGAAAGTGGTTGCTACGTAAAACCAGCCATAGCAGAAGCGAAACCAGATTTTAAAATTGTACAACACGAAACTTTCGCACCTGTATTGTATTTGTTAAAATACTCAGGTGATGTTGAAAATGCAATTGCCATTCAAAATAATGTAGCACAAGGTTTATCTTCAGCAATCATGACGAATAATCTTCGCGAAGCGGAACGGTTCTTATCGCATGCTGGTTCAGACTGTGGCATTGCTAATGTAAATATTGGAACTTCAGGAGCCGAAATAGGTGGTGCCTTTGGTGGTGAAAAGGAAACAGGTGGTGGACGTGAATCTGGCTCTGATGCTTGGAAAATTTATATGCGTAGGCAAACAAATACAATTAATTATACTACTGAGTTACCATTGGCACAGGGGATTAAATTCGATTTGTAATTTATTAAGATATTTCGCGCAACCTTTTCTTGGTTTTTGTATCTATATAATAGATTAAATCAAACCAGATGCAGCAAAACTTTTTAATGCTCCTCACTTTGTTTTTCATGGTGAGTTGTGGTCCTCCCGAATTTGAAAAAAACACAAGAATTTTAGTGAAAGGAAATATTGTTGATGAGAATGATGTTCCCGTTTCAAACATTAAGATTAACATATATACTGAAAGAGCTAGAGGTGCTTTTGTTTTAGGGAATGGTTCAACTAATGAAGACGGTTCTTTTTCAATAATTTCTCTTTTTGATAGGGATGAAGAATTTCAAATAGAAATTTATGGGGAGCAATTATTTTCAAATTATTTTTACTTAAGAGACACTAAAGATCATCCTATTAGAAACCTGATTTATGATTTAGGTATTGTAAAACTTAACAGGTTAGCTCAATTAAATTATAATATTACCAGAACCAGTCCCCCCAATACACAATTAAAGTATGCCTTTCAATATCTAAATACAGAATGTTTTCAGGTTTTTGATAATAGAGGATTGAATTTAGTTGAATCTAGGTGTTTAGAGGAAGTTAATTTAAACAGAACTTTGTCAGAAAATCAACCTGAAATCTCAAGAGGTTTTACGACATTGTTAGGTTCCGTAGTAAGCTTCACTTATTCAATAGATAATAAGCCAGAAATAACCGAAACATTTACCATCGATACAGAAGATTATGAATTCAATTTTTCATATTAAGTATTTTCTTTTTGGTATTTTTTCCTTGATAGGAGCTATTGTCTTTGCACAGGAGTTACCCGAAAATGAGGATGAAAATAACCCAGAAGATGTTACCAAAAATGATTGGCAAAAGCTAGGTTTTGGGGCAATAGAATATGTACAACCGATAACAACAGGAGATAATAATTTTTTTGGACTTGGCATAAAGGGTAAAAGCGGTTTTAACATTAGGGCACAATTATTTGTTTACGAGCATATTTTTGTTTCTGCAACCATTGGCACGAGTTATTTTACTGTTAACGACAAATCACTTGTTGGGAATTACAATAAAACACAAGTAAACCATCAATATGTCAACATTGGCTATGAAATTATTCCAGTAAAGAATGTACGTATAGGGTTGAGTTTTTCTGTTTTTGGTCAAGTAGATCATGAAAATAAAAGTAGAACCAATACTAACGATGCGTTTCAGATTGATGATGGCCAAGTAAGAAGTTATGAGGGGTATATTGATTATATGCTGAATAAGGAATTTGCTATTTGTTTAAACTATTCTTATCGCAATGATAAAATGGATATTGTATCGCCTCCAGAAATACAATCTCTTTTTGAACGCGCGTCTTTCCATAATATAGGTGTTGGTGTTAAGTTGTATTTCGGGCAATCTGCAGTATTTCCAACAGTATTTGAATAAAAAAACTTTTCGTATCTTCAATTCAAATTAAACCTTTTTAACTTCTTGCGGTCTAAAGAGTTAAAATTGATATCTTCATCAATCAGCAAACTTTTAAAATATGAAGAAGCACATACAACATCTCTACAGGCGTATTGGTTTTGGGATTTTACCTTCTGAGTTGGATAAATTATCCGAAAATAGCAGAAAGGAAATTGTAAGCGGGTTGTTTAAAGCCTCCAGTGTTATGTCTCCTTTAGAGGTTGATGCTTCTGAAATTAAAGCTGCATTTTCAGAGATGATGGGTAAAAAACTGGACTCGCAGACGCGGATGAAAGTGCAAAAAATAAGTCGCCAGAAACAAATAGAACTGAATGTGGCTTGGATTGATAGGTTATCTACTTCAAAAGAAATACTAAGGGAAAAGCTTACCTTATTTTGGGCAAATCACTTTGTATGCGAAGACAACAACATACTTTATATTCAAAAGTTTAATAACACACTTCGAAAACATGCTTTAGGCAATTTTAAAGATTTTGTTAATGCCATTTCAAAAGAAGCGGCAATGACGAAATACTTAAATACCAAACAAAATAGAAAACAAAAACCTAACGAGAATTTTGCACGGGAATTGATGGAATTGTTCACATTAGGCGAAGGGCACTATACTGAAGCTGATATTAAAGAAAGCGCAAAAGCATTTACCGGTTATTCCCATAATTTAAGAGGTGAATTTGTGTTTAGAAAAAGGGCACATGACTATGGAGATAAAACCTTCTTTGGAAAAACAGGGAACTTTAATGGTGAAGATATTATAGATATTATTTTAGAAAATAAACAATGTGCCAAATTTATCTGTGGAAAATTGTATAGGTATTTTGTGAATGAAAATGGCAACGATAAACATATCAACGAATTAGTAGATGTATTCTACAAAGACTATGATATTGAAAACGTTATGCGTCATATGTTAATGGCCGATTGGTTTTATGATGAAAACAATGTTGGTAATAAAATAAAATCTCCAATTGAGTTTTTGGTAGGTATGAAAACGTTGGTGCCAACCGATTTTAAAAAACCAAGACAATTAATGTATATACAGCGTCTGTTAGGGCAAACCTTGTTAGATCCTCCAAACGTAGCAGGCTGGAAAGGAGGCAGGAGCTGGATTGATAGCAACACCATTGTGTTGCGTTTAAGGCTACCATCGCTATTATTAAATGGAGCTTACATTTCAAAAACCAAGGAAGGTCAGATAGATACGCAAATGGAAATGAAAAAAGAACTGTTTAAAAAGAGATATGGCAAACGTTTTACAACAGAGACCAATTGGGCGTATTTCACACAGCAGTTTAAAAGTGTAAAGATTGATGAGCTTGCACCACATATTTTGGCCTGCGGGGTAAGTCCAGAAGCCAAATCGTATTTAAATGCTCTAGAGAAAGTATCCAAGCAAGAGTATTGCATACAATTAATGTCGTTACCCGAATATCAAATGTGTTAATGATAAAAAACTCAACAATGCGCAGCATTGGTGTATCAGTTGAAATTGTCATTCTCGCGAATGCGGGAATCTAAAAAAAGAATTTTGCCTTAGGAAAATTATTTATTTATGGACAGAAGAAAATTTTTAAAACAGTCATCCTTAGCTAGTAGCCTATTTTTTGTGCCTAGTTTTGTTAGAGCATTTGAGGAAGTTGCCAGTGGTTCTTTGGGTTATAAACGTTTGGTAATCATTCAGCTTTCAGGCGGTAATGATGGTTTAAATACTATTATACCTTACAGAAACGATATTTATTACAGAGAACGTCCATCGCTAGGGATAGCAAAACCAGAAGTAATAAAATTAACGGATGAGGTAGGGTTAAACCCAAGTTTAACACCTTTAAAAAGGCTTTACGATAAAGGCTATTTATCCATTATAAACAATGTAGGTTACCCAAATCCTGTAAGATCGCACTTTAGGTCTATGGACATTTGGCAAACTGCCACAGACGCCGATGAGTTCTCCCAAAGTGGTTGGCTGGGGCGATATTTGGATCATTATGGTAAGCATCCCTATACTGCCATTGAGGTGGATGAAAGTCTCTCACTGGCCATGAAAGGCGAAGAAGTAAATGCCATTGCCACTAAAGACCCCAAAGCATTTCATAATTTATCACGAGATCCTTATTTTAAAAACATACAAAAGCATCAAAACGATGTGCATTTAAGCGAGCATAATTTGGGGTATTTGTACAAGTCTATGATTGATGCACATTCTTCCGCAAAATATATTTACGAAACGAGTAAAACGGTATCCACGCAGCAGAACTACCCTCAAAACAAGTTTGGGAAACAGCTAAAAACTACCGCACAGTTTATAAATTCCAGACTCGATACTAAGGTGTTTTACACGTCCTTAAATGGTTTTGATACCCATGTGAATCAATTAAACACCCAAAAGCGTCTGCTAAAACAATACGCTGACGGGATAGAGGCTTTTGTAATCGACCTAAAGAACAATGGCACCTTTAAGGATACCCTGATCTTAACCTTTTCAGAGTTTGGCCGTCGCGTAAAACAAAACGCTAGCGTAGGAACAGACCACGGTACTGCAAACAACGTCTTCATTATCGGTGAAAACCTAAAAAAGAAAGGTTTTTATAACGGTATGGCGAATCTGAACAATTTGGATGATAACGGCGATTTAAAATTCGAAATAGATTTTAGAACCATTTACGCCACTGTTTTGGATAAATGGCTGGAGGTAGACGATAAAAAAGTATTGAATAAATCCTTTAGTCAACTCGATTTTATTTAAAATTATTTGGGCGTTACCCACACCCTTCGAGTCCCTCAGGGCAAGTGGGTCGGGCTTTCACTAGTCGCTCCTCCTTAGGTCGGGAGCTCCAACATGCCGTTCAATCGCTAACGCGGGCTAATTTACCAGCTGAGTTTTTAAGTTGCTTATATTTTGCAAGCTTATGCAACCTCATTAACATTGAATTCTAAGAGTTTGTTTTGGCTTAGGTTAATTAGCACCTGGAAAAAACAATTTCCTCTCACTCATTCAACAATCTAGTATATTTTTTCCAAGGCCCTACATCTTCTGAAAAATATTTTACAATAGCTCGTGATAATTGGTTTAAATGGGCAAGGTCATGAATTGTCCAAGTTGCAATTAATTGTTTTAAAGTAACGATTCCCAAGTCAGGATGGATGCCTTCTCTCTGTAGATCGAATTCTTGTAAATTCCAAGAAAGAAGTTTTTCAATATTTTGCTTTCTAAGTGTTTTAAACTCAATTAATAATTCATTGGTGTTTTGTGTGGCATACAATTCTTCTTGTGCAAACCTATCATAAGGTTCAAATATTTTGGACTCATTATTTCCTAGAATTATTTCTGCTCTGGGAATCCAATCGGTTTTTTCGCCATGTATTAAATGTCCAATAATATTATAACCGTTCCAAGTGCCATCGCCTTCATTTATTTTTTCTAAATCGTAGATGGAATCCTTTAAAAGCGATTCGTATACTTTTGGAGTGCGCTCAAGTATCTCTATGGATTGGTTTAAGTTGAAGTTCATTTATACAATTATCTAGTTTATTAGACGATAAAGATAAAACTTCATTTAAATTTTACTCAATTTGAGCATTTTAACTAAGGAAAGTGTAGGCAATAAAAAAAACCTTGACACTCTGTTTCGATTTGGAGCACAAGGTTTGATTAAATGATTAATAGCGGTGCAAACATACTATTTTTTCATAAAATGAAAATATTTCATCGTTAATTTACCATAAAATTTATTAACAAATGTTAATTGTATTTTACTTTCCTTAAAATACGCATGGCTTCTTTGTATAATAGGTAAATGCCATTACCCTGATTTTTTAAATACGGTTTGGCTTCTTGTAATTTATCTATGGCGTTTTCAAAATCGTTTAGGTAGCAAATCAAGTAAGTAGAAGGTAGATTGTTTAAGTCTAAAGCTTCTCTTTCTGTTAAGCTCAACCCTTTTTTTAGTTTTTCTAAAAGGGCATTGTTGGTGTTGTAGATATGGTATAGCGTTTTTTTATTAAACTGTGGCGGTTCAAAAAGCAGTTTAGTTTCGATGTTATAACTGGCATTGTCCTGAAAATGGATTACCGTTTCTTCCAATGGATAATATTTGTAGCTCTTTTGAAATCCTAAATTCACATACTCGATAATCTCAAACGTATCTTCGGTAATTTTGATAGAAACTTCATCCAGAGCCGAGAAAAATAACCGTACCTGCTCATTTATCAACTCTATATCCACTCTGGAATAAAACACCTCGTTTTTTACGGTTTTCTTTTGGCCCGCCCAACACACCACAAAATATTCCTTAAACACTTTGTACTGCGCATTAAAGTCCTTGCGCTTGTTCATAAAATCCATCACACCATTCAAAGTATGCTCAATGTTGTTTTGAGCATTGTTTTCGATGGCTTCCACAATTTTGGAATTCACATCCTTGATGTCACTTTCAAAAACCTTGGGCATGCTCATACTACCATCCCTAAAAAACACAGAGCCGCCGTAATACTTCCAAATATTTTTTCGCAACGACGTTAGCATACCAGTAGGCCTAATAGTTACCAAGCCCACTACCTTATCATCGGGTAAATGCGGAAACGGAATGTTCTCATACTGCACAATAGGCGGATGGGTTAAATAAGCATTGATGAGGTTTTGAATTTTACTGTCATCAAAAAAATCTACACCTATAATTTTGTTGTCCTCATCTTCAACACCAATAACAATGTATGAGTTGTTTTTTGGGTTGCTGTTGGAAAGCGCACAAATATGCTTTAAAAACTTAGCCTTTCCTTCTTTATGGCTGATATCAATTTTTCGTTTTTTATCATAAAAACTGTTCTCATCATTATGAGCTAAAAGATGTTTGATAAGGAGACGTTTGTTAATCATATCTGTCATTCCTGCAAAGGCAGGAATCTATTTAAAGTAATTCAATTTCTTTGACTAAATTTTTTCGGGCTTGTTCTTCATATTTATTCTGAAATATCTCAGTAAAGTACAACGATTCACGTTCTAGAAAATGATACAATACTTTTTTCCTTCCTTTACGATACATAAAGCTAGGGTAAATAGAATACTCCTTTCTTATATTCTGAATATAATTTTTATAAGTATTCCAATCGCTTCCTAAGATAGATAAATCAATATCTAAAAGAAAAGCATTATCGTTGTTTTCAGTCAAATTAATTTTATGATTTTTGGTAGAAATGATTAGTTTTTGAATGATTTTTGAGGTTTTTTCATCAATATTTAACTGTTTTAGTCTAATTTTAGCTAAAACAGCACTTTTCACTTCATTATCTTTTCGAGTTGGTTTGTAAACGATATCGTGATACCAAATTGAAAAAAGAAAAGCCTGCCAATTCTTAATTTCATCTTGAATTGAATATGCATGTGTAAGCATATTTTCAAGATGCATAAGGTTGTGATAATGGCGAATTTTTAAACTATATTGCTTTTTTATCTCAAGCCAAAGCTTTTCAATCAATTCTAGATCATTTGAAACTTTTAAGCAATGTTGTTTCCATTCATCTTTTAAGTTTTTGGTCATACTGTCTTTTTCACCGTCACACTATTAGCCTGCGCCGTACAAAACATTAAAACATCTGCGATATTAACATGTGCTGGTCGGGTAACTGCAAAATGAATCACTTCAGCAACATCCTTTGCCTGTAATGCTTTAAACCCTGTATAAACGCCGTCAGCCTCTTTTCCGCCTTTAAAGCGTACTTTGGAAAATTCCGTTTCTACCAAGCCTGGGTTTATGGCGCTTACTTTTATTCCAAACGGATTCAAATCTACACGCATTCCTTCGGTTATTGCCAAAACGGCATGCTTACTACCGCAGTACACGTTGCCTTTGGGGTATACTTCCTTTCCTGCGGAAGACCCAATATTGATGATGTGCCCAGATTTCCGTTCGGTCATTTGCGGAATAATCCCTTTACTCACGTACAATAAACCTTTTACATTGATGTCCATCATAGCGTCCCAATCATCTAAACTGCCATCCTGTATAGGGTCTAAACCATGGGCGTTTCCAGCATTGTTTATCAAAATATCAATCTTGCTAAAATCCTTTGGTAAGGAAGTAATAGCATCTAAGGTTGCCTGTCTGTTTCTAACATCAAAATTTAAAATATGTACATCAGTCAGTCTGCTCAATGCATCTTGAATAGTTTTTAAGCGATGTAATCGTCTGCCACACAGCACTAGTTTTATGCCATGTTTTGCAAATTCGTAAGCGGTAGCTTCTCCAATCCCGCTTGTAGCTCCAGTGATAAATGCTGTTTTTGTCATCATTATATTTTTATTCACTTTAAAAATAAGGAAAAGTCATCAGTGTTTACCGTTCATCGAAATATTAACTAGAAAACTATCATTTTGATTTGGTTTTGTTGACATTAGACATCTAGATATTTAATTTTGACGTAATTACCATTAAAATTAAAAAATAAAAAGTATGAGATTTTCAAAGTATTTCAAAGTATTTCTTTTATTGACGTTTTTGTCATTTTTCCTGTCATGTGATGATTCAGAATCTACTAAAATAAGTGCAGAGGCTCCAAGGATTTCTGTGATATTAGTAGATGCACCTGGAGATTTTGAGGAAGTTAATGTAGAAATTGTTGACGTCATGATTAAAATGGATAATAACAATAATGACGATGATGGTTGGATGTCTTTAGAAGCTGAAAGCGGAACAGTAAACTTACTTGATTTTACGGGAGGTTTTAGCAAGGTTTTAGTGGATAGATTTCCTGTCCCTGAAGGTGAGTTGTCTCAAATGCGTTTGGTTTTAGGTGACGGGAACACCATTGTAATAAAAGATGAGAATGATGAAGATGAAACTTTTGATTTAAAGACGCCAAGTGGACAGCAGTCTGGACTAAAAGTGAAGGTAAATACTCAAATTGAAGAAGGTTTTGCCTATGACTTTATTCTTGATTTTGATGTTGAGAAATCTGTTGTAATTGCGGGAAACTCAGGAAACATCATTTTGAAGCCTGTGCTTTATGCAAGTGCAGAAGTTAATTCTGGAATTATACAGGGTATGGTTAGTCCAAGTGATTTGCCATCAATGGCTTCTGTTTTAGTAGATGATATGGGAACACCAGAAACAGAAGATGATTTTGTGATTTCTGCTTACACTGACGATATGGGTAAATTTGCATTATGGGGTGTTCCTGAAGGGACTTATGATGTGGTAATAGCCCCTAAAGATGAAACATCTGGTTATGACAACACTATAGTGCAGGATGTTAGCGTAACAAAAGGAGATATTACAGTAATTGATGAAACCATCGTGTTAAGTCTTAAACCAGCTTCAATAAAGGGAACAGTTTCAGGTTTAGTGGGCGATATTACGGCTTCGGTTTCATTAAACGACACTAACAGCACAAGTGTTTCCACTGCTACAGATGGCGCTTACAGCATCGAAAATATTGCTCCAGGGGATTATAAAGTCACGTTTAGTGCCCCAGGATATATTACTCAAGAAGTAGATGTAACATTATTACCTGAGGAGGAAAAAGTAATCGATATCACCTTAGTTGCGGAATAGATACTGAATATTAAAAAAATTAGAAGAAGCAATGCAGTAATGTGTTGCTTTTTCTTTTTAGTACTTTTCGCGCATCTTTCTTCTAATTAAGAAAATCTTATCATAATAATTGGTTAAAGTCAGGTTTCATCATATTTGCCCCATTTTTTTAACCTATTTTTAACAGCTTTAAAATAAAAATTTTAACAATTTGCATTGCTTAAAAAAATGGCGATAAATAGATCTCTTAAACTTAAAAAATGATGGAAGAAACCAGTACAATTGATATTAAGTCTATAAACGAGAAAATTGAGAAGGAAAGTGCCTTTGTAGATTTGCTAACTTTAGAAATGAACAAAGTTATTGTTGGGCAAAAACACATGGTAGAGCGCCTATTGATAGGGCTTTTAGGGCAAGGGCATATTCTGCTTGAAGGTGTTCCTGGTTTAGCGAAAACTTTAGCGATAAATACTTTGGCGCAGGCGGTTGATGGGAGTTTTAGTAGAATACAGTTTACCCCAGATTTATTACCAGCCGATGTTACTGGTACACTGATTTACAACATGAAGGAGAACGATTTCTCCATCAAAAAAGGACCAATTTTTGCCAATTTTGTTCTGGCAGATGAGATAAACCGTGCACCGGCCAAAGTGCAGTCGGCATTACTCGAGGCTATGCAGGAAAAGCAAGTTACCATTGGTGATGAAACATTTGTCTTAGACAAGCCATTTTTAGTAATGGCAACGCAAAACCCAGTGGAACAAGAAGGAACTTACCCATTGCCAGAGGCGCAGGTAGACCGTTTTATGTTGAAAACGGTAATCGATTATCCAAAATTGGATGAAGAGCAAATGATTATCCGCGCCAATTTAAAAGGTGCTTTTGAAAAAGTGAATCCAGTAGTGTCCTTAAAGCAAATTCTAACTGCTCAAGAAGCAGTGAGAGATGTGTACATGGATGAAAAAATTGAGAAATACATTTTGGATATCATATTTGCTACTAGATATCCTGAAAAATATAGACTTACCGATTTAAAACCACTTATTTCTTTTGGAGCGTCGCCTCGTGGTAGCATCAATTTGGCTACTGTAGCAAAGTGCTATGCATTTATTAAGCGCCGTGGTTATGTTATTCCAGAGGATGTTCGCGCCGTGGTTCATGATGTGTTACGCCATAGAATAGGCATTACTTACGAAGCCGAAGCTGAAAATGTAACTTCAGAAGACATCATAAACAAAATTGTAAACGAGATAGAAGTACCTTAAATAGTTCACAGTGCGCAGTGGCAGTAGGCAGTTGCTTACTCTGCTGCATACTAAATGACTCAACGGTTTAATGCTAACTGAAAACTGAGACTGAAAACTGTTTACTGAATAGATGGATACTAAAGAATTACTAAAGAAAGTACGCAAAATTGAGATTAAGACACGACGGTTGTCTGATCATATTTTTGGAGGCGAATACCATTCTACCTTCAAAGGGCGTGGTATGACCTTTAGTGAAGTACGACAGTATCAATTTGGAGATGACGTTAGAAATATAGATTGGAACGTTACTGCACGTTACAGCGAACCTTTTGTGAAAGTTTTTGAAGAGGAACGGGAATTGACCATGATGTTAATGGTGGATATTTCAGGTTCGGAGTTATTTGGTACAGAACAGCAATTTAAAAATGAAGTCGTTACTGAAATTGCGGCAACTTTAGCATTTTCAGCAACGCAGAATAATGATAAAATAGGTCTGATTTTGTTTTCAGACCAAATAGAATTATACATTCCGCCTAAAAAAGGACGCTCGCATGTATTACGTATTATTCGTGAGTTGATTGAGTTTAAGCCAGAAAGTAAACAAACCAATATTGCGGAAGCATTGAAGTTTTTAACCAATGTAATGAAGAAAAAAGCAATTGTGTTTGTATTGTCTGATTTTATTGCAGATGATTATGAGCGCACTATGAAAATAGTGTCTGGAAAGCATGATGTTACAGGAATAAGGGTTTATGATAAGCGCGAGGAAGACATCCCAAATCTTGGTGTGGTACAAATGCAGGATGAGGAAACGGGGGAATTAATGTTGGTAAACACCACATCAAAAAAGGTGCGTCAAAATTACGCTAAGTTTTACAGGGATAAAGTGAATTATTTTAAAGAAACGTTTTCACGCTCTGGAGCTGGTGTTATTGATTGTAGGGTTGATGAAAGCTACGTGAAAAAGCTGTTGGGTTATTTTAAACGAAGAGGATAAAGGATTAACGATTTATGAGTAACGAATTACGATTTATGAAAGCTAAATACACTGTCTTCGGTCTTCCGTTGTCGGTTATTTTTTCTTTTCTTTTTATCCAGTTTTCTTTTTTCTCTTTCGCCCAAGTTACATCGTCCATCGATTCTACCTCCATAAAAATTGGAGAACAAATTACCTATAACATTCAAGTTGAAACTGATACAACAAGTTTAGTAGTATTTCCAGAAGGGCAAACCTTTAGTCCCTTAGAGATGATTGAGTCTTATCCTATAGATACGGTAACGAACCAAGACAAATTCAACTTAATAAAAAAATATGGTTTAACGCAGTTTGATTCTGGTGCTTACACTATTCCACGTCAAAAAATAATAGTTGGCGACAATACATTTTTTACTGATTCCTTAAAGGTTGAAGTAAGAAATATTGAAGTAGATACTACCAAACAGGGGCTTTATGACATAAAACCTATTATCGAAGTAAAGAAGCGTGGTGGTAATTGGTGGAAATATTTGCTGATAACACTTTTGGTGATTGGTGTGATTGCAGCAGCTTTATGGTGGTTTATATGGCGACAAAAACCACTTACTGAAGAAGAAAAAATTGCCTTACTGCCACCTTATGATAGAGCAAAATTGGCATTACAAAAGCTGGATGAAAGTCATTATTTAGAACATCAACAGTTGAAAGATTACTATTCAGAATTAACACTGATTATTCGTAAATATTTAGATGAAAAGGTGTATGACCATTCCTTAGAGAGTACTACGGATGAATTGATAAGTAAGCTGCGCTTATTAAAAGATGGTAACCAAATTGATTTAAGTGCTGAAACAATAAAGAACTTAGAAAGCATTTTAAGAAGAGCCGATTTGGTGAAATTTGCAAAGTCGGCACCAGATGTGGCTTTAGCTGAATTGGACAGAAAAACCATAGATGCAGAAATTGACCATGTAAAAGAGGTATTGCCAGAGCCTACTGAAGAAGAAAAGCTTTTAGATGAGCAATATCGTGAAGAGCAAGAGCGCAAAAAGCAGCGTAAAAAGATTTGGTTAACAGTTGGAATTAGCGTGTTTCTGCTACTTGCCGCATTAACAGGGTTTTCCTTAAAATACGGTTTTGATTATGTAAAGGACACCATTGTAGGTCACGAAAGTAAAGAACTATTGGAAGGCGATTGGGTTACAAGTCAATACGGTGTACCGCCAATAACCATTTCTACACCAAGAGTTTTAAAACGTGTTGAACTGCCAGTGCCAGATGAGGTAAAAGGTAAGGTGAAAACTACCACTTTTGTATATGGAACATTGATAGATGTTTTTAGTGTTTCCGTAAGTACCACAACATTCCCTAGTTCAAACAAAAATAAAATCGAGCTAGAACAGGTTTCGGAAGGTAGCATAAAGGGTATGGAGTCTCAGGGGGCAAAAAATATTACTGTATTTAGAGACAAATTTACAACACCTAATGGAGCAGAAGGGTTAAAAACCTATGGTACGCTAACTGCAAGTGATTTGCTGACTAAAAAAGAGCAAGATGGCAATTATGTCTTATTACAATTTTTGTCTCAAAACGTATTACAGCAAATAATAATAACATATCCTAATGATACTTACGCCAAAGATGTGGTTGAGAGAATAGTAAATTCTGTTGAACTTAAAAATGAGGAGGAATAATGCTAGAGGGAATTCAGTTTTTAAATAAAGAATTGTTTTGGTTGCTACTGTTATTGCCAGTTGCTATTGCGTGGTATATTTTCAAAAACAAAAAGCAAACCGCAGAACTGAAAATATCAAGTTTAAAAGGGTTCAAGGTTACCAATTCATGGTTGCCAAAATTGAGACATTTTCTTTTTGTATTACGACTCTTGGCATTGGCATTATTAATTACAGCTTTGGCAAGACCACAAACTGTAGATGTGTCCAGCAAAACTAAAACTACCAGAGGGATTGATATAGTGATGGCTATTGACGTTTCGGCAAGTATGTTGGCGAAAGATTTAAGTCCAAATCGATTAGAGGCTCTAAAAGATGTAGCTTCAGAGTTTATAAAAGGAAGGCCTAACGACCGAATTGGTCTTGTGGAATACGCAGGGGAAAGCTATACCAAAACACCAATTACCAGTGATAAGGCTATTGTATTACGGTCCTTAAAAAGTATAAAGTACAATACTATTATTGAAGGCGGGACTGCCATCGGTATGGGTTTGGCTACTTCGGTAAACAGATTGAAAGATAGCAAAGCCCAAAGTAAAGTTATCATTTTGTTAACCGATGGTGTGAACAATACAGGATTTATTGACCCGAGAACAGCAAGTGAACTGGCAGTAGAATATGGTATAAAAACCTATACTATTGGTTTGGGAACAAATGGTATGGCGTTATCGCCAGTTGCGATTGATTCCAGGACAGGGCGTTTTCAGTATGGTAGAATTCAAGTTGAAATAGATGAAGAACTGCTTAAAGAAATAGCCGATGCCACCGGAGGTAAATATTTTAGGGCCACGAACAATGAAAAGTTAGAAGCTATTTATGAGGAAATAAACAAGTTAGAAAAAACAGAAATTGAGGAATTTAAATTTTACAATTACGAAGAAAAATACAGACCGTTAGTGCTGCTAGCAGGATTATTGTTGCTGCTAGAGTTACTGTTGAGATTTACTGTTTTTAGAAGTTTTGTATAAGTTTTTGTCATTTTCGCGAAGGCGGAAATTTTATAATAATAATTTAAAATAAATAAAAAGGTGGTTAATTAGGTTTGAATCCTAACTGTAAACTGCCACTGAATACTGAGACTGAAATATGTATCAATTAGATGAAAAAATATGGTTTTGGACGCTGGGAATTATTCCAGTAATCGTCCTATTCTTTTTGGTGCTTCAATTTTGGAAATATAGAACACAAAAGAAATTTGCCGATAAGGAGTTGCTGAAAAAACTAAGCCCTGATAAATCGGTTTTTAAATCGGTTTTAAAAATTGCTTTGTTATGTTTAGCGTTTCTGTGCTTAACCATAGCTATGGTAAACCCAAAAATTGGAACTAAGCTAGAAACTGTGAAGCGTGAAGGTGTTGATATTGTATTTGCGGTTGATGTTTCTAAAAGTATGTTGGCTGAAGATATTGCACCAAACCGATTGGAAAAAGCAAAACAATTGGTAACGCAGATCATCAATAATTTAGCCAGCGACCGCGTTGGGATTATTGCTTATGCAGGTAAAGCATTTCCGCAGTTGCCGATAACAACCGACTATGCTTCTGCAAAAATGTTCCTAAACAATATGAATACCGATATGTTGTCGTCGCAAGGAACAGCGATTAACGAGGCTATAAAACTGGCAACCACTTATTTTGATGACGAAGAGCAAACCAACCGTGTACTAATAATTATTTCAGATGGGGAAGACCACAGTGAAGCTGCTATTGATGTTGCTGAAGATGCCAATGAAGAGGGTATCCGCATTTTTACTATTGGGGTTGGTGATGTAAAAGGAGGCCCAATTCCTCTAAAAAGAAATGGTGTAGTTATAAGTTATAAAAAGGATAATCAAGGTGAAACCGTGATTACAAAGTTGAATGAAGAGACTCTAAAAGGTATCGCCGCAGAAGCAGATGGAGCCTACATTAACGGAAAAATCACCAATGATGTCGTTGAAAATATAAGGGAGATTTTGAACAAAATGGATAAAACCGAATTTGAAGCCAAACAATTTGCTGATTTTAAAGATCAGTTTCAATGGTTTTTGGGTTTCGGTATTTTCTTTTTGTTACTTGACATCTTTTTACTGGAGCGGAAAACGGCATGGTTAAAGAAGTTGAATTTATTTAATGAAAACTTATAGATGAGATGGGTTTTAAGGAAAGCCTCGGTTTTAGCTGGTATGCCCGCGTTAGGGATAGAACGGTATGTTTAAAATCCCCGACGAAGGAGGGATTGAGTAGTGAAAGCCCGACCCGACCTAAGGAGGGTAACGCCCAAATTTATATTTTTTTTAACGCTATAAAAAACAGGGTTTTATAATTTAGAAAGAGTAAGTAATATAGGAATCATGAAAAAGCTAGTTGTATTAATCATATCATGTATTTCCCTTCTTGGGTTTTCACAAGAGGATAAAGCACGATTATTGGCTGAGAAAAAAGCAAATAATTATGTTTATGAAGCCAATGAATTGGTAAATGAAGATTTTGTTGCTGCGGAAATGGAATACAGAAAAGCATTGTCGAAACAGCAGGATAATATTGCGGGTTTATACAATTTAGGGAATTCTTATTATGAAAAAGGCAATTTTGAGGAAGCGTTGTATCGGCATCAGCAAACTGCAAAATTAGCGACTTCAAAAGAAGCGAAGCACAAAGCTTTTCATAATATGGGCAACGTTTTGATGAAAAATAAAAAGTGCAAAGAGGCGGTTGAGGCGTATAAAAGTGCTTTGAGAAATAATCCTTCTGACGATGAAACCCGTTATAATTTAGCCTTGGCAAAGGAATGTGCGAAACAACAGGAAGACGAAAATAAAGACGACGAGAATAAGGACGATAAGGATAATAGTGACGATAAGAAAGACGAAGAAAAGGAGAACGAGGACAAGAATAAGGAGAATCAGGACAATAAAGAGAACGAAGATAAAGACGATAAAAAGGAGGACGGAAAAGACGAAGAGGACAAGAAAGACGAGAAAAAACCTGAGGATAAAAAAGACGATAAAAATAAAGGAGATAAAGAGAAGGAGGAGAAGAAAAAACCACAGCCAAAACCAGGACAATTATCGCCACAGCAAATTAAAAGTTTGCTAGAAGCTATGAATAATCAGGAGAAAAAGGTGCAAGAAAAGATGAACGCCGAAAAGCAAAAAGGTGTAAAGGTTAAGACCGAAAAAGACTGGTAGTTTAAAAAATTTGCAATCTTAGTTGACAATAGCCCGAAATGATTATATAACCTTGTAGTTGTGTGATAACAGAATGAAAGCATTTAAGAACATAACAATTTTTCTAATAATACTTGCCACAAGTGTTGCTGCTGGACAGGTTAAATTTGAAGCCAAGGTTAGCAAGAAAAAACTTGGTGTAAACGAACGTTTACGGGTAGACTTTGAAATGAATAAGGATGGGGACAATTTTAACCCCCCAAGTTTCAACGGCTTTACTGTAATTGGTGGTCCAAATCAGTCGGTAAGCAATTCGTGGATAAATGGTGTACGTACTTACAAAAAGACATATAGTTATTTTTTAGCACCCAAAAAGAGAGGTGTGTTTAATATTGGGCAGGCAACCATAGAAATTGAAGGCGAAATCTATAAAACTACACCTATTAAAGTTGAGATTACCGCCGCAATAGATAAGCCTAAAAACCCTAACGACCCAAGCTATGTTGCATCAAATAATATTCATCTAGTTGCAGAGGTTTCTAACTCCACGCCATATTTGAATGAGGCTATCACTGTAGTTTACAAACTTTATGTGGCACCTACAACCGGTGTTGATAATTGGAGGGAAATAGACATTCCAAGGTATGATGATTTTTGGAGTCAGAATATAGACACACAAGGCCAACGTGTACAAAATGGCACTTATCAAGGCGAAGATTATCGGTATTTGGTATTACGAAAAACCGTATTATATCCTCAACGAACCGGTAAGCTTAATATAGAGCCACTAACCCTAAACGTATCGGTACAAGTACCAACCAATAGACGCGATATTTTTGGAAGTCGTTTAATGACCAGAGTGAGTAGAACAGTGTCAGCTGGAAACAGAACGATTAATGTAAAACCATTACCAGAAGCTGGGAAGCCAGCCGATTTTAGTGGTGCCGTAGGCGATTTTAGTTTTAAAGTTACTACTTCAAAAACAGAGTTGGATGCAACAGAATCGTTGCAAGCCAAGGTTGAAGTGCGAGGGAAAGGAAATTTGAAGCTATTTAATTTACCTAAAATGAATTTACCAAGCTCTTTAGAAGTGTATGAGCCTGAGCATAAGGAAAACGTTAGCACCACATCCCGAGGTATGCAAGGAAGTATTTCCGATAATTATACTATAGTACCACAGTATAAAGGGAAGTATCCCATTCCAAGTATTTCGTTCTCATATTTCGATTTGAAAACCGAAAGTTATAAGCGTTTGTCTTCTGAAGAAATTATAATAGATGTATTGGACGGTCCAATAAATAATGCATCCAATGCGTCAAATAACACAACCAATGTTGTAAAGCAACAAATAAAAACTGCTAGCAACCAATTTGCATTTATAAAAACCAAAACAGATTTCACTCCTAAGAAAAAAGAGTACTTTTTTAAGACTAAATTATTTTGGAGTCTACTATTAGGGCCTTTTTTAGTTATTCCTTTGGCCATTGTTGTAAGACGAAAAAAGGCAACAAGAGATGCTGATGTAGTTGGGAACAAGAGAAGAAAAGCTGATAGACTGGCACGAAAATATTTAAAAGGAGCCAAAAGAGAATTAGGCAAAAAAGAAGCCTTTTATGAAGCTCTAGAAAAGGCATTACATAATTATCTTAAGGCAAAATTACATATTGAAACTAGTGAGTTAAGTAAAGATAGGATACAGAGCTTACTCATAGAAAGAGGTGTGGAAACTGATGTAGTAACTGATTTTATTGCCATTTTTGAAAACTGCGAATTGGCACGTTATACGCCAATTACAAACGTTACTATGCAGGAAGATTACCAAAAGGCGGCAAAAACTATTTCTTTAATTGATAAACAGGCACGTTAGGATGAAACATATTATGTACATATTAGTTGTTCTGCTATGTTTTACTAAAGTTGAAGCTCAAAACAACGCACTTTTTGAAGAAGGGAATACTTTGTATAACGAAGGCAAATATGCTGAAGCCATTGATAAATACATGGCGATCTTAGAAACTGATAAACATTCCCCAGAGTTGTACTATAATCTTGGAAATGCCCATTACAAGCTTAATAATGTTGCGCCAAGTATTTACTATTTTGAAAAAGCATTACGCCTAAAGCCAAAAGATAAGGATATAAGAAATAACCTAGCGTATGCAAATAATATGACTATTGATGCCATTGAGGATGTGCCAGAAGTAGGTTTTTCAAAGTTGATAAAGCGTGTTACCAATACCTTTAATTTTGATACTTGGGCTAAAATTGCGGTGGCTTGTGCCATTGTATACGTTATTTTGGTTTTACTCTATTATTTTTCATATTCCTCAGTGAAAAAGCGTATTACCTTTATCGCTAGTGTTGTCTGTTTATTGTCATTATGCATAGCTTTGGCGTTAGCTTTTAACAAGTACGATTTGGATAAAAAGGATAATCCGGCTATCGTATTTGCTCAAGAATCTCAAGTAAAAACTGAGCCTAACTTGAGAAGCGAAGAGTCTTTCAGGTTGCACGAAGGTACCAAGGTGCAAATACTTGATACCGTAAATAATTGGAAAAAGATTAAGCTTGTTGATGGTAAAACAGGATGGATAGTAAGCGAGGATATTAAACGTTTAGATGACTTTTAGCCGCATAAGGGGCTGACTGACTTCTACTAAACATTCCTAATACTCTCAAATCAACTAATAAATAGGCAATCTCTAATAGTCATGCTATCTTCCTGTATTTAAAGGCGAAATAGCATATTTCAAGAAAAATAAGAGATTTCAATAGTTCACTTCCTAAAAAATTCAAATAAAAGAAATTCTAAATTTAGAAGGCTTCATCTCTGAATCCCTTTAATCACATAGGTTTAAATAAAACCATAAATTTTGTTTATGATTAATATTTAATATATAAATAAAAATCAATGAGATAGTTTTTTAACATTTGCACCAGATTTTGATATATCTGTGTCGAATCATTCAAATAAAACTAAAAAAGATTTTTATTTCTTATGAAAGCAAATCAATTAGATCAATTAAACAAAAGATCTACCCTATCAAAAGTTTTAATTCCTCTTACATGGTCCATCTTTTTACTAAACGCTGCATTAGTAGCGTACTATTTTTCAAATTTCCCAACATGGAACTTTGACGGATGGATTCAAATTAATGGTTTCAGTGTAGTAATTTGGACAGTAGTGTCATTCTTTAGCGGCATAGTTCAGATGTATTCCGCTAATTACATGAAAGGTTTCAAACTACAAAATCAATTCTTATTGCTTTGTTTGGCATTTTCATTATCGGTAATGCAGTTTGTGATTTCCAACCATGTAGTACTTATGGTATTATTTTGGTTTTTAATGGGATTAATCATGTCCAAACTCATTGGAATTGATTCTGAATGGAAAGAGGCGCAACACGCATCAAAATTTGCAAGAACTAACTATTTTGGTGGAGCGCTGTGTTTTGCACTAGGTATAGTTTTGTTGACGTATACCACAGGTGCATTTACTAGAACAGAAATTTTAGCAAGTTTAGAAAACGGTGTACAATGGCAAATTACACTCGCTTCATTGTTCATTTTTGTCGCGGCTATTATTCAGTCTGCTATATTTCCTTTCCACAGATGGTTATTATCAGCAATGACATCTCCAACTCCTGCATCAGCATTAATGCATGCGGGATTCGTAAACGGTGCAGGGATATTACTCACTCTTTTTGCTCCGGTACTTTTCAAGGCAAATATCTTGTTACTAATATTCATCATTGGTGGTCTTACAGCAATTGTAGCGCAGTTTAGTAAACTACTACAGGTTAATGTAAAACAAAAACTTGCATGTTCCACCATTGCACAAATGAGTTTTATGGTAATGCAATGTGGACTTGGGTTTTTTACTGCAGCAATTACGCACCTTATCCTTCACGGATTTTATAAAGCCTATTTATTTCTAACCGCAGGAGAGGAGGTTAAAAACTCATTGCCTAAACCTCCAGAAACTATAATTATAAAGCCTGTACAAATCGTCGTTATTACACTATCTGCAATTTTAGGAGGTGTGTTTTTCGGGTTTCTAACAGGAAAAGGTATCACTTTGGATAGCGGTTTGTTTTTAACCTTTATCGTAGCCATAACCGTTGGGCAAGTGGTGTATAACATCCTAAACCATGCGAATATTGCAGGTATAAAGAAACTAATAATAACACCAATTTTAATCATTGCAGGCGTAGGAGTGTATGCTTTAGTCTTTAATGGTATAACACAGTTGATGTATGATGTTCCAATGGCAAATGTGCCTACTGCTTTAACGCCAGTACATATCATTTTTGGAATTGTATTCTTAGTGGCATTTCATATCATGCTGTCTGGCATGTATCGAAAAATACCTTGGCTTTATGTTAAGCTAATGAATGTATCACAACCGTTAAATAAATCTGTAGTTTCCTTTAAAACAAAATAAGTTATGACCAAGAGAGAACAAATACTTTTAAGTGTAGAAGCCGCATCACAACTTATAGGTACCACATGGCCATTATACTCTTTTGTAGCATCTAATCCATTGTCAGGGTATGAAAAATTACCTTTTAATGAAGCGGTTACAGAGGCAGCACACTACTTAAAATCAAAATCATACCCGAGTGCTTCTTTGTACAGAACAGCCTTGGAAAATCACGATATAGACAGAGCAGTTTTAGAGGAAATGCTAAAAGAAGCCAATTGTCTTGAGAATCCTGAAGCGTATTTGATTCAAATGGAACAGGATAACAATACGCCTTTACCTTCAACGTCAAAGCTGGATGTAATAATGACCAAATGGTTAGCGGCATTTATGGATGAAGGTATGGCAGAATGGCAAATGCCAAATAAGGAAAAAGGCTTCTTCAAGGCATGGAAAAATTTAGCTAGTTATGATAAGGACATTGGAAAACCAAGCTTAAAACATGTGCCAGATGAAAGTGTTGATGCGTTAGAGCAAGTATTGAGTGCCCATAATATTTCAAATTACAACGAGGTATTTACATCTCATATTTCAGCATTACCGGGATGGACCGGATATATTAAGCATAGAGCAGATACTAATACAGTGTGGCAGCAACATTTCCCAATAACTATTGAAGATTATTTAGCTGTAAGATTAACCATTGCAAATCATTTGGGCTTTTCGTTTGAGATGGCACCAAAAACGAATCAAAAGTCAGAAATTAAAGCTCTAAAACATGTATGGTTAAAAGCATGGGAAAAAAGCTTTCAAAACAAGCTGGTTTCAAATTTAGTTGAGAATAGTACAAACTTAAACACGCAAACAGAAGTACCTGATGCTCAAATGGTATTTTGTATCGATACACGTTCAGAATTGATACGTCGGCATGTAGAAGCCTCAGGGAATTATGAAACTTTTGGTTATGCTGGTTTCTTCGGTATTGCAGCCGATTATCAGCATTATAAAGAGGATATCAGTGTAAAATCCTGTCCTCCCATTGTAGGATCACCTTATAAGATTTCTGAGGCACCTGTTGCAAATACGTCATCTGAAAATGAAGCTTTTAAGCGCAATAAAAAGATTGAAAAATCTAAGTTACGTATCTTAAAAAGACTTAAAAATATGTTGCCATCGTCCTTTGGCTTTGTAGAGGGCTCTGGGGCATTCTATGGGCTGTCTTTAGTAGCGCAGTCTTTTATTCCAAAATCTTTTTTAAAAGTGAAGCATAGTAATAAACAAGACTATGAATCCTTTTGTGAACCTCAAATTACATACAATGGCCATGAGCATAAAACTATTGCTATTGATGAAAAAGTTGCTATTGTAAAATCTGGTTTCGATTTAATGGGATGGGAGCAATTTGCACCTTTAGTGCTGTTTGTTGGTCATGGGAGTCAAACGGCAAATAATCCTTTTGCATCCAGTTTAGATTGTGGTGCTTGTGCTGCTAATCCTGGAAGGCACAACGCAAGATTATTAGCAGCGTTAGCCAATGAAAAGGAAGTAAGACAAGTACTGGCTACGTCGTATAATATTCAAATTCCTGAGGAGACTGTTTTTATCGGTGCTGAACATAACACCACTACCGATGAAATTGTGTTGTTTGATAGTCAAGTACCTGAGACACATAATACCAAATTAAAGCAGTTAAAAGAAAACCTTGGTAAGGCTCAAGAAACCGCAACCGCCGAACGTTTAGGTGTTTCTTATAATAGTGTAAAACTAGCTGAAACTAAAGCTATAAACTGGGGAGAAACACGCCCAGAATGGGGATTAGCCAAAAATGCTGCCTTTATTGTTGGCTCAAGAAAATTAACAGCGTCCAGTAATTTAGATGGTAGATGTTTTATGCACTCCTATAACTGGAAACTAGACCCAGAAGGAAAGGCATTAGCCGGTATTATGGGCGGACCAATGGTTGTAACACAATGGATTAACAATCATTATTATTTCAGTACTGTTGACAATGATAAGTTCGGTGGGGGTTCTAAAGTAACGCATAATATTACAGGACATTTTGGAGTGGTTCAAGGTAACGGAGGTGATTTAAAAATGGGATTACCGTTACAATCTTTAAAATCTTCAGATACTGAAATGTACCATCAACCATTAAGATTAACTACCATTATCCATGCACCTTTAGAACGAGTTGAATCTATTATTAGAGATAACAAACACTTACAGATGTTATTGGATAATGAATGGATGTATTTAAAAGTGATGGATAGCAGTGATTCGAATCAAATTAAAACATATTCAAAAAATTATAATTGGATTGAAGAAAAGAGCGTGTCTTTAACTAAAAAAATAGAAATACAACAAACCCTTGAAATGGCTAGAAATTAATGCTTTAAATATTAAAACCTAAAAACAAACATTATGAAAAATAACCATTATAAAATATTAGTGCTTTCAAATTTAAGAGAAAAGTCTGCTCAAGCTTTAAGATATGCTGCTAAATTATCGAATGAAATTGGGGCAAACGTTGAGGTTTTTTACGCGAAATCAGCCACAGAGGTTGCACAAACAGAAGATCCTTTGTCAGCCATTAGTACAATTGCGGAAGTTTCTAAAACGACAGAACAAAAACTAAAAGATTTGGTTAACCCTATATCCAAAGAGAATAATATCGAAATCAAGACAACCTTTGCGTATGGGAATGTTAAAAATGAAATTAAAAATTATATTAAAACGTCCCAACCGGATATGATTATTCTTGGAGAAAGAGAGCGAAAAAAACCGAAGTTTCTTGGAAATAATGTAACAGGTTTAGTTCATAAAAACTATGAAGGTGTTGTTTTTGTAGCCTCAGATAAAACTATCTTTAATTCTAAAGGTGAAGTGTCTTTAGATAGTTTAGGACTGAAAGATAACATAGCTAATTATAATTTGAAATCTAAAAAAGAACTGACGGCTTAAAGAAAATTCACGTTGTATTAAAGCCTTAATAACACGATAAATCTTGTTATTGAGGTTTTTTTGTGCCAATAAATCTAGAGTCGTTTTTTAAATAGAAAAATAAAATTAAAGGAGAGTAAATTTTAAAAAGTAAATAGATTTTTAGGCTAAATAAAGGTTCGAAAGCATAAGTGCACGACATTATAATATTACTGGAATATAGTAAAACCTTCCAATGAAAAACGGACTGTATTTCTTCCAAAGGATATAAAAATATTTAAAGAGTTTTAAAAAGCTTAATAAATATGTATTATATTTAGTTTTTTAATAGTATAACTCGCAATGTTAAGAAGCACTATCGCCGTTTTATTAGTTTCTATATTCATGTTAATTGTAGTAACGCCTACGGTAATGATTTTTATTGATGATAACATAGATGTTTCTATGTTTTATACAGCTTCAGAAGAAGAGAAGGAGAAAAGTCAAGAAAAGAATAGCGAAAAAGATTTTATAGTTTTAGAAATAAAGAACCCCTTATCTGCCTACAGTATTGGTTTTGAGGGAAACGATTTAGAGTACCGCTTGAAAACGTATAAAAAACCGCATATCAAGCTTTCTTTTCCTCCTCCAAAAGTATAGCGACTTCCCTATAAACCCATATCAAATTTCTTACTAACTAAACTGTTAGCCTTTCAGGCTTTGGTTTACAATTATTTATTTTATGTTTAAAAATTTAAAAAGCGATCTCCCTGCTAGTATCGTAGTATTTTTTGTTGCATTACCCTTATGTTTAGGTATCGCTTTAGCAAGTGGAGCTCCGCTATTTTCAGGACTTATCGCAGGTATTGTTGGTGGGATAGTTGTGGGGAGTTTAAGCGGATCTTCAATTGGTGTAAGTGGTCCAGCAGCAGGACTTGCCGCTATTGTGCTTGCAGCTATTACGTCTTTAGGTTATGAAAACTTTTTAGTTGCTGTCGTCATTGGTGGTGCCATTCAATTGTTGTTTGGCGTGCTACGTTTGGGTATTATTGGGTATTTCTTCCCTTCTTCGGTAATCAAAGGTATGCTTACGGGTATTGGTATTATTATAATATTAAAAGAGATTCCGTATTTCTTTGGAATGGATAAAGATCCTCAAGGCGATTTTGCATTTCTTCAAGTTGATGGCAAGAATACCATTACAGAACTACTAAATGCATTAAATGCATTAATAAGTGGTAATGTAAATGTTGGGGCTACAGTAATAGCTTTAGTCTCTTTGGGAATACTCATTTTATGGGCTAATGTGCTTTCAAAGAAAGGAAGGTTTTTTCAGTTAGTTCAAGGCCCTTTGGTGGCGGTTATTGTAGGTATTTTGTTTTATGTTTTCACAAAAGGGAGCACTCTTAATTTGTCAGCAGATCATTTGGTGGCAGTTCCAGTTCCAGATGGTTTTAATGATTTTTTAGGGCAGTTTAGCTTTCCTAATTTTGCAGTTCTAGGCAAGGTTGAAATATGGGTTACTGGTTTTACCATTGCACTGGTGGCTTCACTTGAAACATTGCTTTGTGTTGAAGCAACTGATAAGTTAGATCCTCACAAAAACGTAACACCGACTAATAGAGAGTTGTTGGCTCAAGGTACAGGTAATGTTATTTCTGGTTTAATTGGAGGCTTGCCTATTACTCAAGTAATTGTAAGAAGTTCAGCTAATATTCAATCTGGAGGTCAAACTAAATTATCGGCTATCATTCACGGTTTCTTTTTGTTGACTTCAGTTATTCTTATTCCGCGATTATTAAATATGATACCATTATCAGTTTTAGCCGCAGTATTGTTTATTGTGGGGTATAAACTGGCGAAACCTTCAACATTTAAACAGATGTTTAGCTTGGGCTGGAAACAATGGTTGCCCTTTATGGTTACTATACTAGGAATTGTTTTTAGCGATTTGTTAAAAGGCATAGGCCTTGGTTTGGCAGTAGGCATCATTATTATTTTAATCAAGAGCTACCAAAATTCACACTTTTTACATAAGGAAGGTGAGGATATAGACGATGGTAAAATAAAAATGACGCTTGCAGAGGAGGTAACATTTTTTAATAAAGGCGCCATTTTGAAGGAATTGGATAGAGTTCCCCACGATTCACTTTTAGAACTTGACGTTAGAAAAACTAGGTATTTAGATAACGATATTATTGAGATTTTAGAAGACTTTTCATTTAAAGCTAAGGAAAGAAATATTACAATTCATTTAATACATGAATCAGGTGCTATAGAAAACCCTGAAAGCTTTATAGACTTCTTTAAACTTAGACCAAAAATTAGTTAGTAACTACAATATGAAAAATGTATTTACATTTTAATATTCAAACAATAATTTTTTTGATAACTTTAGCGTAACAGTAATAGAAAGAATTAAAAAATATAAACATGAAAAACACATATTATCACCAGCTACTTGAAAATAATAAAGAGTGGGTAGAGGAAATGACAGCGAAGGATAAAAACTACTTTGAAGAATTATCCAAAGGACAGAAACCGCCAGTTTTATGGATTGGTTGTGCGGATAGTAGAGTGCCAGCAAATGAGATTACAGGGACACATCCTGGAGAATTATTTGTACACAGAAACATTGCAAATATGGTAGTACATACCGATATGAATATGCTAAGTGTTTTGGATTATGCAGTGAATCATTTAGGAGTAACGCACATTATAGTTTGCGGGCATTACGGCTGCGGTGGTGTTGCTGCTGCAATGCAAAACAAATCCTTGGGATTAATTAATAAATGGATAAGAAACATTAAAGAGGTTTACAAGGATAATATCACGGAATTAAGAAAAATTTCCGATGACAAAAAAAGATTTGACAGACTTGTAGAGCTCAATGTGAAAGCACAGGTTTACGATTTGGCTAAGACCTCTATAGTACAAAATGCATGGAAGAATAATACCGGATTGGAAATACATGGATGGGTATACGGTTTAAAAGACGGTGTTATTAAGGACTTAAAAGTATCTATGGACAGTGCAGAACATCTTGATGCTATCTTTACCTTCGATTTGGATTAAGTTATTTTCATTCATATAATTTAAAAACCACCATTTCTTGGTGGTTTTTGTTTTTATACAGGACACTCTCTAATATTACATCATTTCGATAAAAGCATAGTAAATAGGCATACCCAAAGTTATATTAAATGGGAACGTTATACCCAAAGCCATAGGTATATAAATACCTGCATCTGCTCTAGGTTCAGCTAGTTTCATTGTGGCTGGTACGGCAATGTAGGATGCTCCAGCTCCAAGTATAGCAAATAATAAACGGTTTCCAGGATTATCAGTAATAAAACCACTTAGGTAGGCCACAATCAGTCCGTTGATAAGCGGAACGAGAATTCCAAAAGCAAATAAAAAGAAACCATACTTTTTAAAACCTTTAATGCGTTGTGCAGTTACCATACCCATTTCTAAAAGGAACAGTGATAAAAACCCTTTAAATATATCTGTTGTAAATGGCTCAATACCTCTGGCTTGATTTGCATCTGCAATAAGTCCGATAGCTAAACTTCCCACAAGCATTAAAACACTGCCTCCAGTAAAAGAATGTTTTATCAAAGCCCCAATGGATTTATCGGTTTGCTTACCGGCATCATATAGCATAATTAAAATTACTCCAACAATAATTGCCGGAGATTCCATAATCGCCATAATGGCCACCATATGCCCTCCAAAAGAAATACCTTGATTTTCTAAAAATGATACTGCGGTTACAAAAGTTACCGCACTTACTGAGCCGTAAGCTGCGGCAATAGCACCCGCATTAGGGACACCAACTTTTTTTCTTAAAGCGAAAAAGGTGTAAATAGGTACAAGGCTGGAAAGTAACACTGCGAAAATTATAGAATATAAAATTTCAGAATTAAATTCACTGTGTGACAGCTCCTGCCCGCCTTTAAAACCAATAGCAAAAAGAAGATAAAGTGAAATGAATTTTGATGAATTCTCAGGAATTTTTAAGTCGCTCTTTAACCAAGTAGCAAGTATTCCTAAAATAAAGAATAGCAATACGGGATTGGTCAAATTGCTAATAAGTACATCTATATTCATGTTTTAGGTTGTTTCAAGTTCGGAGGCAAAAGTATTTCATCTAATTCATATATTTTTATTTAAATTTGTTATCAGAACCATAAATTATTTTAATGAATTTTACATTGCATCAACTAAAGGTATTTAGTGTTATTGTACAAAACAAAAGCATCACTAAAGCAGCAGAAGAATTGAATATGACACAGCCTGCGGCGTCCATTCAACTTAAGAATTTTCAAGACCAGTTTGATATTCCGTTAACGGAAGTAATTGGTAGGCAACTGTACATTACAGACTTTGGTAGAGAAATTCACGCTATAGCCGAATCTATTTTAAATCAAGTTGAGACTATTGATTATAAAACTCATGCTTTTAAGGGACTATTATCTGGAAAGTTGAGGATATCTGTGGTATCAACAGGCAACTACGTGATGCCTTATTTCTTAAATGGATTTTTAAAGCAGCATCCTGAGATTGATTTGATGATGGACGTATCCAATAAAACCAATGTTATTAAAGACTTAGAGCAAAACGAGGTAGATTTTTCATTAGTAACTGTTAGTCCAGAACATTTGGATTTATACGAGGAACCTATCATGATAAATAAACTTCATTTGGTTGCGGCAGGGAGTAATAGTTTGGATAGTGAAATTTTAAAGAACAAGTCTATCTTTAAAAAAATACCATTAATTTATCGAGAAGAAGGTTCTGGTACTCGGTTTACCATGCAACAGTTTTTTGCTAAAGAACATATAGAACCTAAGGTAAAGTTAGAGCTTACTACAAATGAAGCCATCATTCAGGCAGTTGTAGCAGACATTGGGATGTCTATCGTTTCCTTATTGAGTATTAAAAATGAGTTGTCTCAAAATGAGTTAAAAATTATACCTGTAAAGGGACTTCCGTTAGAATCGCAATGGAAACTTATTTGGCTAAAAAAGAAAAGTTTGTCGCCTGTTGCTCTTGCGTTTTTAGACTATGTAAGACAAGAGAAAGAGAAGGTGTACAAAGATTATTTTAAATGGATGGAGCGGTACTAAACTGATTCAATTTGGAGCTTATCCTCATTATCATCATTCTTCTTAATTATATTTGGGAAAATTGTAGGTGCCAGGGATTTTACAGGGCCATACAAAACCGAATCTTCTAAATCCTCTGGAGCCGCAAACGGAATGGTTTTATTTAAACCATCAAAAACAATAAGTACTACGCTTAAAATTAATCCTATTTTTAAACCTCCAAAAATTGCACCTAACACCTTGTTTATAGCACCCAAAGCTGCAAAATTTGCTAACTTGGTTAAGGCTTTTCCAGCAAGCGCAATAGCTAAAACAATAATAACAAAGGTTATTGCAAAGGCAACAATATTGATGTATTTCTCGTCCCACGACACTTTTTCCATTAAAAACTCTGCTGCAAAATTACTGAAATGAATTGCTCCGTAAACCCCAGCAACTAGAGCGGCTAGAGACGCTACTTCAACAAAAAGTCCTTTCATCAGGCCACGAATAATACCAAATAAAAGAAGCGCACCTAGAATAATATCAATAATTGCCATACGATAAATTTAAACAAATATAGAATAATACTAATATTTAGGTTTAGTAACTTTACAACTTTAAAAAAATTATGTCTAGAGACGAAAAATTAAAAGAACGTTGGGAAATAGTGGTTAAAAAACTATCCGCTCAATTTGCTGATGGAGATATTCTAGATCTAGATGCCATAATTTACCTTATCGGAGTACAAGAACTTGGACAACTAAGCCGAAGTTTCAAAAAAGATCAAAAACTAGACTTAATGCACATCGCTATTTGTAAACTGTTAAGTCCTTATGGGTATTATGAGCTCGATTTTGTAGATGATGATGGCTGGCCCCATTACAAAGCGCTCGAAGCTCTTCCTTTTCTAAAAGCTGGAGAACAATCGGTTTTAATGAAAGAAGCGATTGTAAACTACTTTTTGGAAACTGAGTATATTGACTAAACTCATATTTTGAGGTTTAAACTATCAAATTAGCGTTTTAATTGTTGCGCTTATACTTTTTGAATCTAACCCAACCAAAACTTGAAGTTCCTCAATACTGCCGTGTTCTACAAATTTATCAGGAATACCAATAAGCTTCACTATATTTTTATAATTATTTGCTGCGGCAAACTCTAAAATAGCTGAACCAAAACCGCCTGTAACGGCATTATCTTCAACCGATACTATAGTATCATAAGTTTTAAAAATGTGATGAAGTAAAGTTTCATCCAAAGGTTTTACAAAACGCATATCATAATGAGACACCTCTAAATTTTCAATCGCTTTGGATATATTTTTGGCAATAGTACCAATGCTTAAAACAGCAAGTTGCTTACCTTGTTTTAATTGTTCGCCTTTACCAATATCAAGTAGTTTAAATGGTTGTTTCCAATCTAAAGTTACACCTCTTCCTCTTGGATAACGAATGGCTATGGAATGTTCTAAACCTAATTGAGCAGTATACATGATGTTGCGCAGCTCTACTTCGTTTCTTGGTACGAAAATGATAAGATTAGGAATGCTACGTAAATAACTCAAATCAAAAACACCGTGATGTGTTGCGCCATCTTCTCCAACCAAACCGGCACGATCTAAGCAAAAAATAACGGGCAAGTCTTGTAAAGCCACGTCATGAATAATCTGATCATAAGCCCGTTGTAAAAATGTAGAATAGATGTTACAAAACGGCACTAAACCTTGGGTAGCCATACCTGCTGCTAAGGTTACGGCGTGTTGTTCAGCTATACCTACATCAAAAGCTCTATCTGGAATTTCATCCATCATGTATTTAAGGGAACTTCCCGTAGGCATTGCGGGTGTTATCCCCACGATATTTTTGTTTTGTTTCGCAAGTTCTACAATGGTATACCCAAAGACATCTTGATATTTTGGTGGTTGTTTTGTGTTTGGGTTAACTGCCAAATCGCCTGTTTTAGCATCAAATTTTCCAGGAGCATGGTATTTTACTTGGTCAGTTTCTGCCTGCTTTAAACCTTTACCTTTGGTTGTAATTACATGCAATAATTTCGGCCCCTTAACGGTTTTTAATCGTTTCAATTCTGAGATAACAGTATCTAAATCATGCCCGTCAATAGGGCCTGAATAATCAAAATTCAACGCTTCAATAATATTGTTGCGTTTTTGTGTGCCTTTTTTAATGTTGGTTAAATATTGTTTTAATGCACCTACACTTGGATCGATACCAATGGCATTATCATTTAAAATTACCAATAAGTTGGCATCGGTAACCCCAGCATGATTTAAGCCTTCAAAAGCCATTCCACTCGCAATAGATGCATCACCAATTACAGCAATATGATGTTTGTTTTCGCCCTTTAATTTTGATGCAATGGCCATACCCAAAGCTGCTGAAATTGAGGTTGACGAATGTCCTGTTCCAAAGGCGTCATATTCACTTTCACTTCGTTTTGGAAAGCCACTAATGCCGCTTAATTGCCTGTTGGTATGAAAAATGTCTTTTCTTCCTGTTAAAATTTTATGTCCGTAGGCTTGATGCCCAACATCCCAAAGCAATAAATCCTCTGGTGTATTGAATACATAATGTAATGCAATTGTGAGTTCTACTACTCCCAAACTTGCTCCTAGATGACCTTCTTTAGTCGCAACTATGTTGATAATGAAATTACGTAGTTCTTTAGCTAAAACTGTAAGGTCTTCTTGTTGTAATAGACGAAGTTCTTCAGGAGTATTAATAGTATCTAGCAAACGTTTCTTCACGAGGCAAAAGTACAAGAATTTATGGTTTTCATAAGATTAAAGTAAGTTGTGTCGGGGAATTACACTTTGATCGATTATGGAAAACCATGGTTGTAAATTAGAATACTAACTCGTATATTCACGAAAAAATTATAATATGGATCTTAGACTACCCTTGTTATTTGTTACCTTTTTTGTTTTCGGTTTAGTGAATTTCAGTTTCGGACAAGAAAAATTATCAGAATCTGCTTTAGGTCAACAAATATTAGACTACATTAAAAACAATGATAAGTTGAATCATTTATCTGGCGCCGATATCTCAGACATTTACTTAGATAGAACGTCATATTCAAAGCAATCAGGTGTAACCCATGTATATTTATATCAATCCTATAAGGGCGTAAAAATATACAATGCAATTTCAAACTTGGCAATAAAAAATAATGAGATATTCTATTTTAAGAATAACTTCATTTCTAATATTGAAGATAAAGTAAATGTGTTGTCTCCTTCGTTGAAGGCTGTTGAAGCAATGCAAAAAACTGCAACCCATTTTAAAATGAAGATGGAAGGCACACCGGAGGAGGTGTCTTCAAGTGCGTTTAAAAAGGTGTTTGCTGCTGGTGATTTATCTCAAGAGCATGTACCAGTAGAATTGATGTACTTAAAGGATAAAGAAGGCAATTTAAAACTGGCTTGGGATTTAAATATTTACACCCTTGATAGTAAACATTGGTGGAGTGTACGAGTAGACGCATTATCTGGAGTTATTTTAGATAAAGATGATTGGGTTATTAATTGCAGTTTTGAGGGTGAACATACGCACACAAATGAAAATATAACTTCAGTTGCAAGAGAGGCAGAAACATTTAACGTATTCAAAAAAAGTTCGTTTTTAGTTGATAATTCTCAATACAATGTGCTGCCTTTACCGATTGAGAGTCCAAACCATGGTTCTTTTCAGGTTGTAACAGAACCTGCAGACCCTGTTGCATCCCCATTTGGATGGCACGACACTGATGGCGTTGTGGGTGCTGAACATACTGATACTAGAGGTAATAATGTATGGGCACAGGATGATTTGGACGGGAGTAATTTTACGAATGGGACTTCTCCAGATGGAACAGCAAGTTTAAATTTTAATTTCCCAACACCCAATTTAAATCAGGAGGCCGACAATTATTTGGATGCTGCAACTATAAATCTATTTTATCACAATAATGTAGTACACGATATTTTTTATCATTATGGTTTTGATGAACTTAATGGAAATTTTCAGGAAAATAATTATGGTAAAGGAGGAGACGAAGGCGATAGTGTCGTTGCTCAAGCACAAGATGGTTCTGGAACTAATAATGCAAATTTTGCAACACCACCAGATGGAAGTGCTGCAAGAATGCAAATGTTTTTATGGTCTAGAGCTGTAATAGCCGAAGATAACTTAACAATTTCGGGAGGGACTATAGCGGGGAACTATAACTCAGTTAAGCCATCTAGAGGAAACGGCGCTGATGGCCCAGGAAATATTACAGGACCTTCTTCTACACCAGTTACTGGTGCATTGGTAATTGCGGATGATGGTGGCGTAGTTCCTGAAGAAGGGTGTAGTCCTTTAATAAATTCGGCAAACATGGCAGGTAAGATTGCTGTAATTCGCAGAGGCAGTTGCAATTTTACTGCTAAAATTCAAAATGCGCAAGATGCAGGCGCCATCGCAGTTATTGTGGCAAATCACAACAATCCAGATAGTGACCCAAATTATGTGCCTTATGTTAATATGTATGGTGTAACCGATCCCGAGTTTACAATACCTTCCATATTTATTAATTTTGACGATGGCGAAACCATTATCAATGCTATTAGAAGAAGGGAAAGAATAACAGCCACTATTGTGGATAATGGCCCATTTTTTAAGGACTCTAGTTTTGACAATGGTATTATTATTCATGAATACGGACACGGTATCACTACTAGGTTAACAGGAGGTGCGAATAATTCTAGCTGTCTAAACAATAATTTCCAAATGGGAGAAGGATGGTCCGATTGGTTTGCTTTAATGCTAACAATGAAACCTTCGGATGTTGGAACTGACGGAAGAGGTATAGGAACTTTTGCAAACGGCGAGGAAATTGATGGGAGAGGTATTAGAACACGAAGATATAGTACAGATGTTGCTATAAACGAATATACTTTTAATGAAACCAATGACGATAGGGTTATAGGGCAAGATGCTGACACAGGAGAAGATATTAAACTTAATGAGTCAGTACATTATAATGGAACTATTTGGGCTACCATACTTTGGGATTTAACTTGGGCATATATTGATAAATATGGTTTCGATCCAGATTTATATAATGGAACGGGCGGAAATAACAAAGTTATGGCGCTAATTATAGAAAGCTTGAAGTTACAAGGCTGTAATCCCGATTTTATCGATGGAAGAGATGGGATATTAGCTGCTGATACAGCATTATCTGGAGGTGTAGACCAATGTTTAATTTGGGAGGTGTTTGCCGCTAGAGGTTTAGGTGTTGCTGCTTCAAGAGGAGAATTGAATGTATTTAATGATCAGGTGGAGGATTTTACCACACCAGATCCATCCGATATAAGTTTGGCCAATTGTACAACGCTAAGTAACGATAACTTTAGTGCAGCAGATTATAACGTATTCCCTAATCCAGCCTCAAATATATTAACAATTTCATCTGGCAGAAACTTAGGCGGGGTTACATTGGAGCTGGTTGATATTAATGGTAGAATCGTTTTATCGCAATCGGCTACCTTAGTGCGTAATGTTGAAATTGATATTAGCGGTTTACAATCGGGACTCTATGTGCTAAAAATTATTGGAGAATACAACAGTACAAATCATAAAATTATAAAAGAATAAAAGTAAGATTATTTCTTCTGTCGTAATGGTTGCTTAGTCGTCTTAGAACTTTTTTAAGCTTCTTGCCGACGTAAATTGAATTTGTATTTTTGCGTTTATGATAGAACCTTTTGATGATGCTTATTTTATGAGGAAAGCCCTTCAAGAAGCAGAAATAGCTTTTGAAAAAGGAGAGATTCCCGTGGGCGCTGTCGTTGTAATAGATAATAAAATTATAGCTAGAGGCCACAACCTTACCGAAACTTTAACCGATGTTACTGCTCATGCTGAAATGCAGGCCATTACTGCAGCTGCTAATTTTTTAGGTGGAAAATATTTGAAAGGCTGCACGCTTTACGTTACGTTAGAACCTTGCCAGATGTGTGCTGGTGCATTGTATTGGAGCCAGATTTCTAGAATAGTTTATGGCGCGCGGGATGTGGAGCGAGGTTGTATTAATTTGAAAACGAAATTACACCCTAAAACGAAACTAGAGGGTGGTGTTATGGCAGATGATGCTAGTGATTTGATGAAGCGATTTTTTATTATGAAGCGTAATTTGAATTAACCTTTGCAAAAAAGTAAATAGCTAGGTTTTTATAATTATGACAGCAGATAGGTGCGTTAGGGATTGAACGGCATGTTTGAAATCCCCGACGTAGGAGGGATTGAGTAGTGAAAGCCCGACCCTCCCGATAGCTATCGGGAGTGGGTAACGCCCAAATAATTAATACTTGTTTTTCTTTTGGTTTTCGCGCATTTTATCCAAATTTTCCTTGGTAAGCATGTAATCTTTTAAGTTTTTGTCTTTCCAGCGATAATAAGAAAATAACGGGAATACAAGAAGGAATAATACTGCTACACCAGAGCCAATTAATCTTTGAGAGTTTGCGGACTGTATTAAAAATCCTGAAACAATTAATATAGCCGATATAATAAATAATAGTAATGTAATAATTTTTACAATTTTCATTATTTGATATGATCTTTTAGTTCCTCTTTTAATTTATGGTATGTTTTGATTTTTTGTTCTAGTAAGTATTTGTCACTTCTTTTTTTGCTTTTTTCTTTAGGTTCATCAAAGTTACCTGCAACTATCTTCACTGAGACAATGTCGTTTTCCTTTAATTCAGTTAATTTAGTCCACTTAATGTGTTGATTCTCATCAGAATTTAGTCCAGATACATGTAATTCTAAACTTTGTTTTTTCTCTTCCTTTCTCAAAACTGCATTAACAATACATGTTACAATACCATGGTTGTTTTGCAAGCCAGCTCTGGTTAGCAACTCACCATTTAATTTTATTTCAAATCCTTTATTATTCATCCTGATAACTACTGCGTAACATTAATTAATTGGCGTCGATAAGCCGTTAATAACTTAGATTTTGAAATATAACCGTAATATTTGCCATTTTTAATAACGGGCAAATTCCATGCGCCGCTTGTTTTAAATTTTTGCATGATGGTATTCATGGTGTCTGCTTCGTAACTGATGATACCAGCGTCGGCATGCATTAAACTTTCTACATCTACCTTGTCATAAAGTTCGGTATTAAACATCATATGTCTGATGTCATCTAACCTAATGACGCCTAAAAACTCGTCGTTTTTATTGACCACAGGAAAGTGATTTCGTGACGATTTGGCTACTGCGTTTTCGAGTACTTCACGTAACTTCATCTCGGGCTTTAAGATGATGAAATTGGTTTCGATAACTTTATCAATTTCTAACATCATCAGTACGTTTTTGTCCTTGTCGTGTGTAATTAATTCCCCGCGTTGCGCAAGTTTTAAAGTGTAAATTGAATGTGAAATGTAGTATTTGGTAATGGAGAAGGATATGGCTGCCACAAGCATTAGCGGTACAAAAAGCTCATACCCACCTGTGATTTCTGCAATTAAGAAAATAGCAGTTAATGGCGCATGCAAAACACCTGCCATCAGGCCCGTCATACCAATTAATGTGAAATTAGATTCAGAGACTTGAAAATCCAGTCCTAGATTGTTGATAATTTTCGCAAAAGCATTTCCCAATGCGCTTCCCATTACAAGTGTTGGAATAAACACACCACCAACACCCCCAGCACCAAAGGTTGTGGTCATTGCAATAGCTTTGAAAATAGCAATACCTAAAAGCAAGCCTATTACAATCCAAATATTTTCTAAGTCTAAGTTAAAAGGAGTGTTCCCAATGGCTGCAATATGATCGCCTTTCAATAAGTTGTTCATTACCCCGTAACCTTCACCGTAAAGTGGAGGAATAATATAGAGCATTGTACCAATGGCTAAACCACCTATAAGTAGTCGTTTTGCGCGACTTTTAAATTGCTTGAAAAAGTTGGTAATACCAAAGAATACTTTTGAATAGTATACCGACATTAAACCGGTAACAATGCCCAAAATGGCATAGAAACCTATATCGTTGATAACGAATTTGTCGGTAAGTTCAAAACGTAATAGGACATCAGTCCCTAAGAAAAAATAGGAAGTTACAACCGCTGAAACCGAAGCTAACAACAGTGGTACTAGGGAGGCAAAAGCAATATCTAAACTAAAAATTTCTATAGCAAAAATAATGGCGGCAATAGGTGCTTTAAACATAGATGCCATGGCACCAGCAGCAGCACAAGAAATTAAAAGCAAACGTGTTTTCGTATTCATATGGAACAAACGTGCTGCATTTGATCCTAAAGCTGAACCAACGCTAACAGCAGGCCCCTGTAATCCCACAGAACCACCAAACCCTACAGTAAGCGGTGCGGTAATTAAGGCAGCATAAATGTTATATCTTGGGATAATACCATTAAGTTTTGAAATGGCATGCAGGGTAGTTGAAATACCATGACCGATATGCTTTTTTAACCAAGTTTGTTTAATGATATATACCAATAACAAACCAATAATTGGCAGAATAAAATAGAGTGAACTTTGGTAGTCCTTAAATACGTAAGAATTAAAAAGATTACGAATACCGTGCGTAAGGTTTTTAAGCATTACTGTACCCATACCCGCAAGAAATCCCACGAGAATACTAAGCATATATATAAATTGTCGTTCAGAAATATGCTTGTATTTCCAAATCAAAAATTTACGTAAAATACTCTTGAAACCCATATTTAGCGTTTCGATTTTAAAATATCAGTACCCAAATACTTATTATCTTTATTCATATACCAAGCTCTGATTTTTGGCATTTTGATACCGTTGATAACCTCTTCTTCTGAAAGTAAAATATACTCACCATCATTTTTAGATTCATCATGGAAAAACTGATACACTTCCATGGCGTATGTGTCTTTATCAAAGTAGAAATACCAAATATCATTTCCAACGTCATCTTTATAAGTAGCCTTTAATACCCAATATGTTTTGCCTTTGAAGGTTTTAGTTATAACTTCATTATGAATGATGGTGCCAGGGTCTTTCAATTTCATTGGTAAACCATACAGATAGGTGTAATAGTTTTGGTAGAGCTTAGCTCTTTTTTTACTTAAGCGTTGTTCTTTTAAAACGTCTTCGGTAGGATTTCTGTCCCCGTTGAAAACAATAGTAATACTATCTTTATTGATAGTATATTCTGAAATGGTGTCGTTAACTTTTGATTTTACTGAAAAAAACTCATTTGGCAAATCGATAACAATTTCACTATCTCTATTTGGCTTTTTAGGAATTTCCATTGTGATGAAAAGTTTGCCTTTAAAGGTATTCCATGTGCTATTAGGATCGTGATAAGCAATGGCTTTTTCTAAGAGTTGCGAGCCAGTGAGTTCTTGAGAGAACCCAGAAAGTGTTACGCACGAAATGAATAGTATTAGAAAGTGTTTCATCTGAATGTAATAAAATTAACAAAAAATCCCGCAATTGCGGGATTTTGTAGTTATGATTTTAAATTAAGTTTTAAGCTTAATTCTTCAAGTTGTTCATCATCTATTGGTGCAGGTGCGTCAATCATAACATCCCTACCTGAATTGTTCTTAGGGAATGCAATAAAATCGCGAATAGTTTCTTGTCCGCCCAAAATAGCCACCAGTCTATCCAATCCAAAGGCTAAACCTCCATGTGGAGGCGCACCATACTGAAATGCGTCCATTAAAAACCCAAATTGCGCTTTTGCCTCTTCTGGTGTAAAGCCTAAATAATCAAACATTAAGGATTGTGTTTCCTTGTCGTGAATTCTAATGGAGCCACCGCCAATTTCATTGCCGTTTAACACTAAATCGTAGGCATTGGCCTTTACAGCACCAGGTTCAGTTTTTAATAATTCTATTTGTCCAGGTTTCGGTGCAGTAAACGGATGGTGCATTGCATGATAACGTTCTGTTTCCTCGTCCCATTCTAATAAAGGGAAATCCATTACCCAGAGTGGAGCAAATTCATCAGGTTTGCGCAAGCCTAAACGTTCAGCTAATTCCATACGAAGTGCGCTTAACTGTGCACGCACTTTATTGGTGTCTCCTGACAGTACACAAATTAAATCACCAGGTTTTGCGCCAGTAACCTCAGCCCACTTAGCTAAATCGTCCTGATCGTAGAATTTATCTACAGATGATTTAAAAGAGCCATCATCATTACAGCGACAATATACCATACCTAAAGCACCCACTTGTGGACGCTTTACCCAATCAATCAATTTGTCAATCTCTTTTCTGGTGTAAGTGTTTCCTCCAGGTACAGCAATGCCAACTACCAATTCTGCTTTGTTAAAAACATTGAAATCCTTGTGTTGTGCAACCTTGTTTAATTCTCCAAACTCCATCCCAAAACGAATGTCCGGTTTATCATTTCCATACAAGCGCATCGCATCGTCATAAAGCATTCTTGGGAATTTTTCAATGTCAACCCCATTGATTTCTTTAAGGAGATGACGCGTTAATCCCTCAAACGCATTCAAAATATCTTCTTGCTCTATAAACGCCATTTCACAATCTATTTGTGTGAATTCTGGTTGTCTATCAGCGCGTAAATCTTCGTCTCTAAAACATTTTACAATCTGAAAATATTTATCCATACCACCAACCATCAATAGTTGCTTGAAGGTTTGTGGTGATTGTGGTAGTGCGTAAAATTGTCCTTCATTCATTCTAGATGGTACCACAAAATCACGGGCGCCTTCAGGGGTAGATTTTATTAAATATGGGGTTTCTACCTCAATAAATCCTTCTGTAGATAAATAGTTTCTAACTTCTTGAGTTACTTTATGCCTAAAAATCAAACTATCTTTTACAGGGTTTCTTCTGATGTCGAGATAGCGATATTTCATTCTTAAATCCTCCCCACCATCGGTTTTATCTTCAATTGTGAACGGAGGCAAGAGCGCTTGGTTTAAAATTGTTAGTTCCGAAACCAAAAGTTCAATATCACCTGTTGGGATGTTTGGATTTTTCGAAGCACGTTCCACAACGGTGCCCTTGGCTTGAATTACAAACTCTCTACCTAAGTTTTGTGCTTGCTGAATTAAATCTTTTGAAGTACGCTCTTCATCAAAAACTAGTTGTGTGATACCGTAGCGGTCTCGCAAATCTACCCAAACGATAAACCCTTTGTCTCTAGATTTTTGAACCCAACCAGCTAAAGTAACTTCTGTATTAATATGTGCGGCTCTTAATTCGCCGCAATTATGACTTCTATACATTGAATGAAAATTGAGGTGCAAATTTACATAAGATATGTGATTATATATGAATTTGTGGGCTGAATTTGCTTTTCAAATGATGAGATTCTTAAACTCTGGAAACATCGGGACAGGATTAGCGAACAAAATGAAAAGAGCCACAATAAAACATGTGGCTCCTTCCTGCTATTAATTGAATTAGTCAGACAATTAAAAGTCTTTATATCGTCTATGCTTCTTCCAAGCGTTTATTTACGTTAAATACTTCTTTTTGTGCAGCAACCAAACCTACTTTTGCATTTCGGTTTTTGTATAACCACATTTTGAATTTAGTAGATAGGAAGAATAAAATAGGAACTACAATAAGCGTAAGGAATGTTGCAATAAATAAACCATAGATTACGGTCCATGCTAATGGTCCCCAAAAGATTACGTTATCACCTCCCATGTAAATGTTCGGGTCGAACTCACTAAACAACGTAAAGAAATTTATATTCAAACCTGTTGCTAAAGGGATTAACCCTAAAATTGTTGTGATTGCCGTTAATAGTACTGGGCGTAAACGGGCTTTTCCGCCTTTTACTATGGCCTCAACTAAATCATCGGTTTGTAAATATTGCTCATCCTCTAAATCGAGTAGCACCTTTTTTCTATCGATTAGTAATTGGGTATAATCCAGTAATACCACGCCATTATTTACAACAATACCTGCAAGGGAAATGATACCCATCATGGTCATCATAATAACGAAAGCACTCCCTGTAATCACTAATCCTCCAAACACACCAATTAAACTCAAGAAAATGGCTAACATGATAATTGCTGGTTTTGAAACGGAGTTAAATTGAAATATTAAAATGAAGAAAATCAATCCTAAGCCTGTGAAAAAAGCGCCCATTAAGAATGCCATTTGCTTGTTTTGTTCTTCAATTTGTCCTGTATAGTCTACTTTTACGCCATCTGGTTTTTCAGTAAACCCTTTCATTTCATTTTGAATTTGTGAGACTATAGCACCTGCATCTGTAAACCCTGGAGCTAAAGCAGAGTAGAGCGTTACAACACGTCTCACATCTCTGTGTTTAATAGCACTAAATCCAGAATTGTTATTTTGCTTGGCTACTGTAGAGACGGGGATTTCTTTAATTTGACCAGAAGCCATGTCTCTAAACGTAATTTTTTGATTAAAAATGGCACTGGTATTATAGCGGTTTTCTTCATTAAAGCGCACATAGATATCATAATCTTCGCCATCCTTTTTATAGATACCCGCTTTTGCACCAAAAATTGAATTACGTAATTGCTGCCCTACTTGTCCTGCTGTAACCCCTAGCTCACCAGCCTTTTTTCTGTCAACTAAAACTTGCATTGAAGGTTTAGATTTGTTGACGTCAATCTTCAATTCATCGATTCCTTGAATATTTTTAGAGTTGATATAATCACGCATTTTTTCGGCAGTGGCAATTAATTCAGCGTAATCATCGCCTTCCAATTCTAAGTTGATGGGGTATCCAGCTGGTGGACCAACCGCATCTTTTTCCACAGAAATAGCTACTCCAGGATAAATACCTTGCAGCGCTTCTTGTACTTTTTTAAGCAGTACATTACTGTCTGCACCATCTCTATATTTATACTCACGCATGGTAGCCGTTATTTTGCCACGATGTGGCATTTCAGCAGCGGAACCACCATCGGTTTGTGGGTTTCCAGCACCTTCGCCTACTTGCGATACGGCACTTTCCGTTAGGAAATTGAAATCACCTTTCTTGTAAGCTTCATCGTTTATAATTTTGTAAACCCGATCTTCAATATCTTTTGTGATGGCATTGGTTTTTTCAATGTCTGTACCTTCAGGATATTCAATATAGACAATGATTTGGTTTGGTGTATTATCCGGGAAGAACTCCACTTTTGTTCTTTGACTTCCTACTGATGCACCAAAGCCCATAAATGCTATAATCAACAAAACAAACGTGCCTATAGCAATAAATTGTGGTTTTCTTCCGCTTAGTGCTGCACGCAATGTTTTTTCGTAAATACGTTCAGATTTAGGTAGAGTTTTATTTTGAAATGCGTTTGCCCAATTTCGAAGGAATAAACGATAGATCCAAAGTAAACCAACAGTTACAATCATTAGAGTGCCCAACCCTCTATAATCGCCTCCAAAAAACATGATTAAAAGCCCAAGACCACCTACTATAGCTGAAATTTTAATGATGTTTTGAAGCGGCATCTCTTTGTCTTCTGTAGTCATAAATTGTGATACCATTACAGAGTTGAAAAAGATGGCTACGAATAAAGAAGAGCCAAGTACCACAGAAAGTGTAATTGGGAAATATATCATAAATTGTCCCATTACCCCAGGCCATAGTCCGAGAGGTATAAATGCTGCAACTGTAGTTGCTGTTGAAATTATAATTGGAAATGCAATTTCTCCAATCCCCTTTTTAGCCGCTTCAATTCGACTCATGCCTTCTTCGCTCATTAAGCGATAAACATTTTCTACAACAACAATCCCGTTATCCACCAACATTCCAAGCCCCATAATTAGTCCAAAAAGGATCATGGTGTTCATCGTATAGCCTAACATGTTCAAAATCATTAGAGACATAAACATGGACATTGGTATGGCAAACCCAACAAATAAAGCGTTTTTAAAGCCTAGGAAGAACATTAAAACAGTAACTACCAGTATGATACCGAAGATGATGTTGTTTACCAAATCATCAACTTGTCCTATAGTTTTGGAGGATTGATCATTTGCAATGCTAACTTCCAAATCTGGAGGAAATACATTTTCTATGGCATTGTCAACAATTACTTGAATTTGTTCTGCTGCAGCCACCATATTTTTACCAGCCCGTTTTTTTACGTCAAGCATTACAACAGGATGCCCAAACTCTCTTGCATATGTGGTTTTGTCCTCATCCTTGAATGTAACTTTTGCTACATCTCTAAGGTAAATAGGGTTGCCTTTTTCTGATTTTACCACAAAACTTTCAAGCTCGCTTGGGTTTTCAATTTCACCAATTATTCTAATCGTACGACGTTGTCCACTGGTGATTAAATTACCTGCAGACATTGTCATATTTTCACGATTAATAGTATTGATGATGTCATCAAAACTTACTTGAGCTGCCATCATTTTGTAAATATCTACGGCAACTTCAACCTCTTTTTCTTGAGCTCCGCGAATATCAACCTGTTTTATTTCTTGAAGACTTTCAATTTCATCTTCAAGATATTCACCATATTCTTTTAGCTTATCAACTGGATAATCGCCAGAAATATTGATATTAAGAATTGGGATTTCTTCAGACATGCTTAAATCGAAGATGTTTGGCTCTACCTTGGCACCGTTAAAGGTGGGCCAATCTTCACCCGAGGTTTCTGAGTCCACCTCGTCTTTTACTTTTTGCTTTGCAGCCTCAACAGTAATATCTTCATCAAATTCAACAATTACAATAGAGTAATCTTCTTGTGAAGTTGAGGTGATTTCCACAACGTTACTCACTGTCTTTAGTTTATCCTCAATAGGATCAGTTATCAGTTTTTCAATATCCTCAGCGGTATTACCAGGATAAACAGAACTGATATAGATTTTGGTTTCTTTAATTTCAGGAAAGTTTTCCCTTGGCATACTAAAGTACGCACCAGCCCCTAGAAATAGAATGAGCACTATTAACACATACATGGTTGTTTTGTTGTTAATAGCCCATGACGATAACGGAAACTCTTTATCTACCTTTTTGTTTTTGTTATTTTTTGTCATTGGTTGTTACGTTTGGATTAGTTTCCGTTTTCATATTCAAGGATTTTTACCTCCTGACCATCTTTTACACTTCGTGCGCCTTCTTCAATAATTTCATCGCCATTGGCAATACCAGAAAGTACTTCAATATAATCACCTTGGGTTTTTCCAGTGGATATGATGGCGCGTTTCGCTTTAGCTTTTTTACCATCTTTATCTGAAATCGTGTAAACATATTGTTCGCCTTGGGCATTTTCAGAAATAATGCTTTGAGGAATTAAAATGGCTTTATCATTGGTGTAATCGTTAATCTTTAGTTTTGCCGTAAGATTGGGTTTTATAGACACATCTTTTTTGGGAAGTGCAACTTCTACTTTGAAAGTTCTATTAGCTGGATTGATGAAGTTTCCTGCTTGACGCACCTTTGCATCAACTTCTTTGCCCAAAACAGGAAAGTCAACTTCAACATCTTTTCCAGGAACGATTGCTGAAACATAGCGCTCAGGCACATCAGTTTCGATATACATGTCATCTAAATTTACAATTCTGAATAGCTGTGATTGTCCTGGCGCAACTACATTTCCTTGCTCTGTAATTACATCATCAATAGTTCCTGAAAATGGCGCTCGTACTACAGTTTTACCAACTTGTTGTTGTAGTTGATTTACCATTTCTTGTTGTGCCTCATAATTTGATTTCGCTTGTAAAAACTGAATTTCACTACCAATCTTTTGATCCCATAAACGCTTTTGGCGTTCAAAAGTAGTTTTGGCTAAATCTGCCTGAATTTTTACCTGTGCCAGTTGCTGACTTAAACCGCCATCATCAATTTTTGCTAGTGTTTGTCCCTTTTTCACATTTTGCCCCTCACGAACATAAACCCTAGTTAGCACCCCGCCATATTCAGCTGTAATTACTACATTTTGTTTGGTACTCACATTCCCTTGCAGTTCCACAAAGTGATTGAAGACTTTTTCCTCAGCTTTGAATGTTGTGATTAAAGGAATTTTTTCCTGAGGATCTAAGGTTTTTATTTCCTTTTCCAATAGTTTTAACTGTGCTGAAATTTCTTGAACCTGAGCATCTAGCTCTGTTTTTTTCTGCCGTATTTGAGCCAAATCTTGGGAAGCAATAATATCTTCCACAGATGTATTTTTATCACCACCGCATGAGGTTAGTACGATAAGGGCTAAAAGGGTTATTGATGTATATTTCATGATAATGATTGATTTTTAGTTGTCTATTTTATTTGAAACGGTTTCCAGTTCTGCCTTTCTATTAATAACGTCTAGCATAGCCTGTAAAAACTCTTGTTGTGCACTGTATAGTTGAATTTGAGCTTGCCTTAAATCAAAACTGGTAGCAATGCCTTCAAAAAATTTGGTTTGATTTTTAGTTTCTATACGCTCTGCAAGATTTAAGTTTTCTTTCTTGTTATTATAATCTTCCAAAGCAAATTGATAATCGCTTTTTGCCGATTCTATTTGTAGTTTTATACGCTGCTCGGTTTCGGTTAAGTCGTCCTTAGATTTTTCTAAGTTAATCTTGGCGCGTTGGGTTCTAGCACTTTTTTGCCCTGAACCAAAAATTGGAATTTTCATACTTACCCCAAAAAGGCCAAAACCAAAATATTCTTGATCGCTATTTAAAAAATTAAAATCATTACTGAATGAAATATAGCCACCTGTTAAAAATGTACTTAAGGTTGGCAATGCTCTACTCTGTTCTAATTTCACTAAAAGCTCTTTAGATACTTTATCATTCTCGGCTATTTGATAATCAATCGTATTATCAACAGAGAATTCTTCGCTTAACAAACCTAAATCAATATGCTGTACCGTAAGTGTTTCTAAATTATCCGTAAGGTTAGTATTTGCATTAACATCTACACCCAGGGTCATATTGAGCATTTGGTAAGCTACTTTTTTTAACCTGATAGTATTGCTAAGGTTGCTGTTAATACCGGAAAGGGTGATTTTTAATTGTTCTACACTTTCTTCTTCTTCAAGCCCGTTTTCATAAATCTTCGTGATGTCGTCCAGATTTTTTTGAAGCGTAGCTTTGTTTTTCTCTAAAATTTTGACACTCTCTTCTGCAAGCAAAACATTGCCATAGGCATTAATAACCGCTTTTCTTACTTCCAGATCGGTTTTTACTTTGGCATTTTTAGAAATCTCTAAAAACACTTTTGCAGATTGCAAGCCCACAATGTAAGAGCCATCAAAAATAAGTTGAGATAAGGTGGCAGAAGCATTTACATTTTGGGTAGTGCCAAAAATTACTGGAACCAATTCTGAATTAGGGTCGCTAAAATCACTTGGTATTACCGTAACCTGTTGTTTTAAAAAGTTTTGGTAATCTATGCTGCCGTTTATTTGGGGGAGCCCCGTAGCAATAGTTTCCCACTTTTGTTTCTTGGCTGCTTCAATGTCGCGCTGCGCATTTTTGGCGGTTCTATTGTTTTCTAAAGCAAAATCTATAGCTTCTTGTAGAGAGAAGCTTAGGTTCTCTTCTTGCGAAAATAATGTAACAGAAAAAAGCAAACAGAAATATAAAATTAGTTTTTGTTTCATGCTTTTGATTGATTAGAATTGATATAATTATTTAATATTTCTAGTCCTTTTGGAGTACAAATGCCTCGTAGGTGGTATTCCAAATAGTTATTCATTAACGAAGGCATTGAAAATTTATCTTTTGGAAATAGATCGTCATCCTTTAGCACCATCATTGCGTTAAAATAAATTCTGGAGATAAAATCTACATCTATATCTTTTCTGTATAACCCGATTGCTACTCCTTTATTTAAATTTTCTATCACACAATCTTGCATCACGCAAAATTGTCTCTCCTTCAAGTTTTTAAAAATTGTAGGATAATATTTTTGTAATTGATATTGCGGTGAAGATTTTTCATTTTTTAAATGCTCCATCACAAATTGTTTGATGCTATAAATTTCCTCAACAGGGTTTTTTTCTAAAGAACAGATATGGTTGATGCCTACTGATATGAATTCAAAAAGATGCATGGTTGTAGCTTCAACCAGTTTTGTTTTATTATCAAAATGCTGATAAATGGTTTTTTTAGACATGCCTAATTTATTGGCAATGTCGTCCATAGTAACGCTTTTAAATCCGTAGCTTAGAAATAAATTAGTTGCTCCTTGTAAAATTTTGTCCTTCATAATCGACAGCAAATATACCTAAGGAAACTTAAGAAACAATAATAGTTTCCAAAGTTTTAATGTTTTTTTAACATAACAATACTACACATAAGACGTTTTACTTGTTAAAAGGTTGGACATTTTTTTCAATATTTTTTAATTGCATCTTTCAAATAGTTCCAATTACATTATTTTTGCACAATGCTTTCCATAGAAAAATACCAACAAGAGTTTACTGTTTATTTAGAAGCGTACAACACGCTTAAAGAACCTAAGAATTTATACGAGCCTGTTGAATATATTTTAAGTTTGGGCGGTAAACGCCTAAGGCCAGTACTTACTTTAATGGCTACGGATATTTTTAAAGGCAACTATAGAGATGCTATGAATGCTGCTTTAAGTATTGAAGTATTTCATAATTTTTCATTAGTTCATGATGATATAATGGATGATGCGCCTTTACGCAGAGGGCAACAAACCGTACATGAAAAATGGGATGTAAATACAGGTATTCTTTCGGGCGATGCTATGTTGATTATGGCTTATCAGCTATTTGAAAATTATGAGCCAGAAACGTTTAGAGCTTTAGCTAAATTGTTCAGTAAAACGGCATTAGAGGTTTGTGAAGGACAGCAATATGATGTTGATTTTGAAACAAGAAACGACGTTACTATTCCCGAATATTTAAAAATGATTGAATATAAAACTGCGGTTTTGGTGGGTGCTGCAATGAAAATGGGAGCTATTGTGGCTGGGGCTTCAAAAGACGATCAACATAATATATATGAGTTTGGTAAAAACTTGGGTATTGCGTTTCAATTGCAAGATGATTATTTAGATGCATTTGGCGACCCAAAAACATTTGGAAAACAAGTTGGCGGAGATATCATTGAAAATAAGAAAACCTATTTATACTTAAAGGCTTTAGAGTTTTCTTCAAACGAAACTGCTGCTCAGCTATTAGAATTATTTTCATCAACTCCAGAAGATGCTACAGTAAAAGTGCAAGATGCTAAAACCTTATTCTTAGATTCTGGTGCTGCTGAAGCTACAAAAAAGGCCATTGAAGGTTATACCAATAAAGCGTTTACTGTCTTGCAATATTTAGATATTTCAGAAGATAAAAAAGCAGTATTAAAAGCTTTTGGAACTAACCTGATGAACAGAACCGTATAATGCAATTACCAATTGATTTTGAAGGTTTAATAGATGAGGTTAATAATGCCAATCTCTACAAAAAGTTAATACAGCAACTCAACAAGGATTTTTTACTCGCTAATATTGATTTAGATTTTCATGTTGATATTTTGCCTTCAAGTTTGAAGTTAATTTTACATGAAACGGTGTATCAATTAATTCAAGAAAAGTTCTCAGAATATTTAAACTTGCTTTATATTATTGATGTTCCAGAAAAACAAGTAAAAGATATGGATGGCGATGATGTTTTAAAACTTTCTGAAGATGTATCGTTTTTAATTTTAAAACGCGAATGGCAGAAGGTGTGGTTTAAGCATAAGTATTCTCAAAAAAGAAAAGAAGCATTCAAATATAAGTTACGCCCCTGTCTTGCTATATTATTCCAATCGGCATAAGTGGAATAATTTGTATCCAAAAGGTTTTCTACACCGTATTTTAAGATTAACTTATTTGATTGCAAATAGAATATATTTCCAAAATTAAGATGTAGCACCCCATATGCTGGTGTTTCGTTTTCACCATAAAAACTACTGTAATTGCTTTGGTTACCATTGCCTTCCAACTGTAATGATGCATTAAACTTTGGTATGCTATAGTTTATTTCGGCTAGGTATGAAAATGGGCTTATTAGTGGTAAATTTTTGTCATTACTGCCCCTGCCATAATTATAACCGATACAACTATTCAGGGATAATTTTTCAGAGAATTTATAATTTGAATTTAGAAAAACATCAAATATAACTGCATGATCCAGTGCTTGGTAAAGTCTTACTCCATTGGCACCAATGGTCATAGAATTTGCTAAGGGGTCAATTTCCCCAATGATATAATTTGAAAGGTAGAAAAACGAAGAAGCAACTTCGAAGTTTAAGGTTTTAAATTTGAACTTGGTACTTGCGTTAAACTCGATAGCCTTTTCATTTTTAAGATTTGGGTTACCTATATAATCATAGTTATCAAAACTATTAAATAAAAAGAAGCCATAACCCTCACTCACAGAAGGTGCTCTTTCGCCATAACCTATACCAATAATGGTGTTATTTTTACTATACTGTCCAGACATACTTGTTAAAAAACGGTCTCTAGTTTTTTGAGTATCTGGATGAAATATTTGTAGGCTTTCAATACCTTCTTGTTTTGCTACAGTGTTACTGTGATACCCCATTCTAAAAGTCCCGGATATCCGCTCTTTGTCATTTAGTGTAATATCGTCTTTAAAATAAATACCAGTATATAATGTTCTAATATCTGGCCATGTGTACATAAACATGGCAGGTTGATTGGTATCGTTTGGGTACATGGTCATTTCTGCCAAAGAACGATTATAAAAACCGTTAACATTAACAAGAAGATTGTGTTTTTTAAACCTAAAATTACCTTTCGAATAAAAACCATAAGTATCGCTCCACCCAGGCATATCCATTCTTATAGGAACATCGGGCCTATTACTGTCATCCATTATATGGGTTATAGTATTAAAGTATAGCTTAGTCTCTAAGGAAGTAAGGGTATTGGCGGTATTTTGATAATGGTGGCTAACCGAAGTAATTAAAGCTTCCGCTAAAGATACATCCATTGGTAGCGCAGGATAGCCAACATCGGTAGCTTTATCATAAATAATATGTGTTTCTAGGGTATGATTATCCTGCAGTTTATAGCCTCCCAAAAATGAGATATTAAATTTTTGAAATTGAGAGTACAAAACTTCATTATTGCCGCCAGCATCATAATTGTCTGATTTTCTAAAGATAAAATCGGTGTTTGCATAAAATGTCTCACCAGAGTATTCTAAATCTAATCCAGCAATTTTATAGTTTCCATTGGTTTCGTAACCTAAATCGACACTAGAATTTAATCCAGAGTTCTTAAATTTTGATGGATTTACTTTTAAATTGATACCTCCACCTACGCAGTGTCCGTTTTCTGTTCCTTCCTGTCCAGAAGCAATTATAACTTTCTCTAAATTTGATACATCAACATAGGATGTGATGGGATCCATTTTATCAGTGCAGGCGCCAAATATCTGCATACCGTCTATGGTTACATTTAATCTGTCGCTAACCATGTTGTTGATTGATGGTTCCCAAGCATAATTACCACGTTTTATCATAGTAACCCTATTTGCTTTTTCTAGATAGGTGTCAATACTTGAAAGCGTTTTTTCTTGACGATAGTTGCTAAGTTTTCGCTGTGCTACAACAATAACCTCTTTGAGCTGCGTTGTGTCTTTTTCTGGCTTTGGAGCGCTTTCTTGACCAAAACAAAAGCAACTACAAAACAATCCAATATTAATTATAATACCTTTTTTCATGGCTAATGCATTTTACTGAAGCTCTGAAATGAGACTAACTTACGTTAAGGTTAATCTCATTTCATCAGCTTGTTTGTCCTAACTAAAACTCTATCTCTAGATATAAAGAGCTTTTTTCGTTTTGTTCAGTTACATCTTCACCTTTTAAAAGGGTGTTATTGTCATCCACTAGTTTTAAGTTAAGTACCCAATACCCCGTCATTGTTAATGATAAATTGCCATGATACATGCTGTCGGTATTTTTAAAACTTAAATCGGTATTGTTTGGAGAGCTATGATTTCCCATCCCTGGCATTCTAGGATCTAGCATGATAGTATAATCCTTAACTACTGGAAAAGACATCATGTTTTCCATTTTATAAAGTCCAATCATAAGATCGTTAATGCCAATTATTGGGTCATTGGGTTCTATTAAGGCCAAAATATAACGTGTATCGTCGGCGCCCATAATGGTAGTTACATTTTGCTTTTCTGCTTGATATACAGAAATTGTATCTGTAACAGAATAGTCTACATTATTTATCGTGTAATTAAAGGTTAATGACCAGCCAGAACCATCAGTATTTGTCATTTGATAAATAAGCGATCCGTTAAACATCGTTTTTTTGCCCGATACTTTAGTAATTGCAGTTTTTGGACATGAATGTTGCATTGTAGGCATTTGCATTACTGGCACCCATGATATTGTAGCGTTTTCAAAATATGAGTTATTTTCATTATCCTTAATCCTAATAGTTACATTGTTATAGCCTGTAGAAAACTCACCTGTTTTGCTGTATAATTCTATGGTATGGTTATTATTAACTATTTCTTGAATTTTAAGAAGGCCTTCAACCTCATTTAATGTAGGTATATCGTTATCATCAGTAGAGCATCCTGTGGCTATTAATGATATAAATAGTATTGGTAATATATGTTTTAGTTTCATTTTTTTTATTTAGAATAGATTGTAATTACCCAGCCTTACACGTAAATTGGAGTAAGTTGTATAGAAATACAAGGGTTTTTTTAGAATAAAATGAATTAAATAAAAATAGGAGGAGGCGTCTCTACTTCGAAAGAAGTTGTTTTGAAACTTGAGAGTTTGTATATAGTGTTAACTTGGGGTGAAAAATATGATTTTAAAGTAGGCTGCGAGATTTTGAACGAGAATAAGCAAAAAACATCTAGCCCAGTTCTTTTATTTTCTGGAAGTGGGAGCTCACCATTAGTGTCGGTTGTGTTTTCGGCAAGTTGCTTTTTTAAATGGCATTTACCATTACAACCCTGTTGGTCTTCTTTTTGTATACAAAGGGTTTTAGCGATAAAATCTTGATTAATAACAAAATCACCAATAATGGCAAGTGTGTTGATACTATTGGTTAATAGTGATAGTATTAAAAAATAGGCTGTGGTTTTATGTAAAAACACTTTTATCATCACGCAAATTTAAACTAATGTTTTGTAGAAAAAAATGATTGCTGTCATATATTTTAGCACCCTCGCTAGGTAATTATTTTCAAGTTAAAAGTCCTTTTTTCTTGACTTAAAATTAATTCTTAATACAGGTAAAATTACCCAAATCATCAACATTACAAATGAAATAATAAGGCCCAAGCTTGTGCCAAAAAATTGTTTAAATACGGCACCTGTATAACCTAGCAAAGCCGAAATATCCAGTTTTAAAAGAATAAGTGTTCTGGACAAATCTATAGGATTTAATATAGTGCCTAACAAGGAGACTTTATCTAGCGGATATGCTTCAAAAATTATTAGCGACATTAAAAAAAGGCCGTCGTATATTATAGCTAAGAATAGCCACATCAATATGGCGTAACCAAAACCTTTAATTTTATTTTCATTAGAGAGTGCAATGTTAAAAGCCAACGCACTAAATATAAATGTTAAAAATACACCTGTTATGAGCAGTAGCGAAAAATCCCAAATGGCTCCTGATTTAAGCAAACCGTAAGCGATAAATGGAATACCTAAGCCTAAAATTAAACTCATTGAAAGCGAAATAGCAACGCCAAAATATTGCCCTAAAAAGATGGAAGACCTATTTAAGGGCTGTGCTAAAAGCAACTCTGTAAACTCTTTAGAACTATAGTAGTACATAACGCCAAAAATAGTTGCTATTAATGGCACAAGCACAATAATAACATTCATTAAGGTAATAACGGCTTTTGATAAATTATTGTTTAAAAAAAGCAGTACAATCCCTAATACCAAGTAAAAGGCAAAATATACATAACTCCAGCTACTTCGCATTAAATCATAAAAACTATATTTTAAAATTTTAAGCATCTTCTTTAGTTAAAATGTTTGCAATAGCATGTTCAAAATCCTTTTGTTTTGTTTTAGTCTTTAGTTTGGCGATACTGCCTTTAAAATATATTTTACCTTCAAGAATAAAAACGATTTCGTCTGCAACCTCTTCCACAAAACTCATGATGTGTGAGGTTATCAAAATTGTTTTACCTTTCGACTTTTCAGCCTTCAGTAACTCTTTTAAGTGTATTAGCGAAATAGGATCTAGCCCTGTGGTTGGCTCGTCCAAAATAAGTATGGGGCTGTTAAACATAAATGTAAGTACAATATTTACCTTTTGTTTGGTGCCCCCAGATAGTGTGCCAAGTTTTTTATCTAAAAAAGGTTCTAGTTTAAATGTTTTTATTAGTGTTTTGTCATGATGTGTGTCACCTCTTAAATCTTTAATCATCTTGATTAATTCATTAACTTTTAGATTGCTTGGGAAATTTGCAATTTGAGGTAGATAATCAATTTTATGTCTGTAAATAGAGTTATTTTTTATTGAAACATCACATACTTTAATGAGTCCGTTATCTGGAATTACCATGCCTAAAATAGATTTGATAATTGTAGTTTTTCCGGAGCCATTAGGTCCAAGTATAGCAAAAACACCACCTTCATTGATGTTAAGATTTACACCGTTTAACACGTTGTTTTTCCCAAAGGTTTTATGTAAATCTGTAATTTCTACCATGTTATTTGTGTCATTAGCGGTTCACTATCAATCAGGTTTTCTGGCGTAAATACTGGTGATACTTTTTCAGAAAAATCAATAATATCTGTAAAAAGGCTCCTAAGAAGTACAATACTTTCAGGTGTTCTATTTACCAAATATGAAAATAGTTTTACGGGCCTATATGGAATATCACCTATACCATTTTTATCTAAATCGTATCCGGTGTAGTTGCTCCAAAAATTATGTTTGAAGGAATTATTATTGAGGTTTCCAGAATACGACAGATCAAAAGAATTATATAAAAAATTGTTTTTAGTATACCTATTGTCATAGCAAGCGCCATGAACTTTTATGGCATATCCATTATTTTTAAATGTGTTTTCACTGTAATTTATTCTATTGGTGCCGTCGGCATTTATACCTACGGTGTTCTCCTCAAATATATTGTGCTTTAATTCTGCATCATTAATTTCTTTTAAAAGTATCCCGTAAGAAGCTGTTCCCCAGTTTTTCTTGAAAATGTTACTATACATTTTAATTTTTTTTGAAAACATAACGGCTACACCAGCTCCATTGGCTTCAAAAATGTTGTTCTCGTAAGTATTGTTGTTAGAAAACATAAAATGCAAGCCATAGCGCATGTTTTTGGTAGAGTAATTATTTGCAATGTATGAGTTGTTGCCAAACTCAAGATAAATACCATCTCGCATACGGCGTACATCATTATTTATGATTTTTATATTCTCACAATGCCAAAGGTGTATAGCATTTCCAGAATCTGCCTCTGCTTTTCCTTCGCCAGATATAATGTTGTTACGAATGAAACCGTCTTTAGATTTTTGAATTAAAAAGCCAAAAAAAGCATTTTCAACCGTTATATTTTCAATAATAAAATCGTAAGATTTGAATAACAAAATAGCAGCATACTCTTTGGTATAGCTAACTTTAATATTTTTAAAAGTAAGATTTTTGATGCTGATATCGGTAGCTTCAACCGAGAAACCATAACCGTTTTCTTGTGTGTCTACAATGGTACCTTCTTCACCTAAGATGTGCAACGATTTTTTGTAGATAACAATATTAGATTCATTATAGACTCCAGTTTTGATAAAAATAGTATCACCACTTATAGCATTATCAACAGCCGCTTTTATACTCGAAAACATGCAACCCTTTTTACAAACGGTAATAGTATTAGCTTGAATAAAGCAGGTTGAGATTAAAAAAAATAAAATGCTAAAATGGATTTTCATTTTAATTGAGTTTGTTGAAAATACCATTCCAGTCGTAATATTTGGCCGATGTGCTATTGATGGTTTGTTTTGCAGTTTCAGTGGATTTAAAGCCTGTAAGGTTAGCGCCCATTGGACTTAAAATTTCTTCGCTTATAACATAGCTCGCAGTTTTTGCATCTATCATAATACCAGGAGTATTGTAGTTCACTATTAATACCTGGCTTTCTGGAATTAAGTCTTTTTTTGGTTCAAGAAAGCGAATCATACATTCAATAGCATCAAATTTATATTGCTTGCCCTTACCAGTTACTATTTGTGCTGCATGAGTTTTTGTAACAATGGTCATTTTACAATAATGGCACATGTCTGTTCCGTAGTTTATAGGTTCCGCTGTTTTGCTGCAACCAATACAAGTGTACATTAATAATAGGAGGGCAAAACGTTTCATGTTACCACAGTTTTAGTTTTTTTATTACCTATCCAAAACCCCAAAAATGTTAAAAACATACCAAATCCCATCATATAGGCACCAGTATGAGGATAAGAGTGTGCCACAAAATTTAGGATATTTTTTGTTCCAAATAAAGGCGGTTTGTAGCTTAATGGATTTCCGTTAGCATCAGTCATTTTCATAATGGCTTTTGGATCTAGATTGGTACCGTATTCTATCATCCAGTTGTTAAAATCGTACATGCCCAAAACACCTAAAACAATCATTATTACTAACCACCCTAAGAACCATTTAGGAGAAATACCTTTAAAAAACCCTAATAATCCAATAATAATTCCTAGAGCTGCCATACTACCAACTACTTTTGGGAATACGCTAAACTCCCACATCTCGTCTGGTTTTGGTAGTTTACTCATGCCAATATAATGATTAAGGCCATCAATATTTTGTAAATCGTGTTTCTCTTTTCCCTCTAAGCCATCTAAATGAATATTCATACCAATACCATTTGGATATTGAGGTGCTTCAAGTGAAATGCTCCAAAGAGGAAAGATAAATAGCCCAAGTAGTAATGCTGAACCAATAATCATAAAGGTGCTTGCTGATTTCATCTGCTTAAAATTTAAAAACGAATTTTAAAACATTTTTTTAGAAAAAGGGCGAGCAGTTACTACTCGCCCTGGTGAGTTAAATGTATTGTAACACTAAAAAACAATTCAACTCTAATTATTCACCATCCAATGTATACGAAATAGGTACACTAGAATTTTTACCAGACACTCTTACATATCCTTGCATTTCTTGGTGAAGCGCAGAACAAAAGTCAGTACAATAAAATGGCCAAACACCTTCGCGTTTTGGTTCCCAAATAATAGTTTTGGTTTGCCCTGGCATTACTAAAATCTCTGAGGTATTTGCACCTATGATTGAGAATCCGTGTGGTACATCAAAATCTTGCTCTAAGTTGGTTAGGTGCAAATATACTTTGTCTCCCACTTTTACGCCTTCAATATTGTCGGGTGCAAAGTGACTGCGAATCATCGTCATGTTAACATGAACTTCATTACCGTTGCGAGTTACTTTAGCTTCACCTTCGCTTTTTGCGGCGTAAGGGTGTTCATTTTCAGAGAGTTCGTAGTACTTCTTGCTCTTATCTTTTATAATATCTGCTCTTATCCCAGCAGCATAATGAGGTTCTCCATGAGTTGGAAAATCAGATAGCAATTCCATTTTGTCGCCAGAAATATCATAAAGCTGTGCAGAGTGTTCTAACTCTGGACCAGTAGGTAAGTAACGATCTTTTGTAATTTTATTCATCGCAACCATGTATTTACCAAAAGGTTTACGCGAGTTACCTCCAGGAATCATTAAGTGGCCTACAGAATAGAACGTAGGTTGTCTGTCTAAAACCTCCCAAGTGCCTAGTTTCCATTTTACTACTTCAGAAGAAATAAAGAAAGTGGTATACGCGTTTCCTTTACCATCAAATTCAGTATGTAGAGGACCTAAACCTGGCTGTGCTACTACGCCTGCAATAGTGTTTTCATAACTCAAAACAGGTACTCCGTAAGCATCTGCAACAAAGTCTTTGTTTTTAATTGCAGTTTGAATTTTTTCAAATGAATATACACTTAAATCGGTGGATAATTTACCACTACCAATTATATACTCGCCTGATGGATCAACATCACATCCATGTGGTGATTTTGGAATAGGAATATAGAATACAGCACCTTCTACATCTTTGGGGTCAATAGTAATCACACCATCTTTCATTGTTGAGGTTGCAGTGTGTGTTTTTTCATCATAAACGTTGTGCGCGTATTTTCCCGGTACTCTTTTACCACCACCATTTTTAACATATTCGGCAATTTTCTGCCAGTTAACTGCGGCGATATAATCTTTATCGTTTTGAGATGCGTTTACTTCCATTAATGTATTGGCTTCCTCCGTATTGTAACTCGTAAAGAAGAACCACCCGTGAGATTTATGGCGTCCTGGATGTGCCAAATCGTAGTTAAATCCTGGCATATTTAGTTGAAACTCGAGATTCATACGTCCATTCTCTGCTATACTAACGAAAGAAAGCGGGCCTTTAAACTGCCCTTTCATCTCGTTAATTGGCATATCACGTTGTGGATTTGGTACAGCAAAACGAGTTCCAGCTACAATATATTCTGTGTTTTCCGTAACAAAAGAAGATGCATGGTTACCGGCACTATTAGGTAGTTCTATTATCTCTTCGGTTTCAAAAGTAGCTAGACTAACGCGAGCTATTCGAGGTGTGTTGTTCTCGTTAATAAAAATCCAGCGTCCGTCAAGTTCTCCATTAGTTTGAGAAATATCTGGGTGATGCGCATCTCCCCAAGGCACAAATCCGAAAGATGTGTTTAGCATTGGTTTAGTTTCTTCAGAATAGCCATAACCGGATGTAGGGAATTGAGAGAATACAGGGATTTCTTTTAGCATACGTCCACTGGGAAGTCCTGCTACTGTTATATTACCACTATAACCTCCTGAAAAGAATGCATAGTACTCATCGTGTTCGCCTGGTGCTACATAAACTTTTTCTGCTTTACTGGAAGCCAAAGCGCCAGAGTTGTTTCCGCCATTGTTATTACCACAACTTACAAAAATGGTTAGAGCTGTAATGGCTAGTATGTATTTACATATTTTGTTCATATTTATTTATTTTAGTTGTTGTTTTTAATCTCTTGGAAGCATTACATTTTCCATAACATGTACCCAACCATTACTTACGTTTACGGTACCGAGTATTTTGGAACCGTCAATGTAAATATCACCATCTTTTTCAGTTACCTCCAGGTATTTACCTGATGCCATGTAAAGTTTACGCCCTTTTTTAGCGTTTTTTTTCAACATATCAATTGGGTAATTTGATGGTGCTACATGGTGGGTTAGAATAAAAGCCAGTTTGTCTTTGTTTTCGGGCTTAAGCAAATCATTAAGCGTTGCTTCATCTATTTTAGCAAAGGCATCATTATTAGGTGCAAATACACTTAAGGGGCCTACATTTACTAGTGCATTTTCAACACCTGCGGCTTGAACCGCTGCCACTAGTGTACTATGGTCTTTAGACTGTATTGCTAATTGTAATGCATTTGGTGTACCGCCTTTATCTTCAATAAAAGCTTGTCCTGTTTTTTCAGAAGGTGTTTCAGAATTAACATCTGTAGAGGTCGAAGGGGTTGCTTTGTTTTCATTTTTACAAGAGCAAATTAATGCTCCGACTGCAAAAACAAAAAATAGGTGTTTGATGATTTTCATATATAGTTATTTTAGTGTTCTGAAATACTCTAATACCGCTCTAGCTTCTTCTTCGGTTAAATTTTGATTTGCCATTGGTGAGCCATTAAATTCTATTAAAAGTGCTTTGGCTAAAGGGTCTTTTTTAACCATTTCCTCTGGATTTAAAATCATATTCATTACCCATTCAGGGGAACGTCGTTCTAAAATACCTTGTGGAGAAGGACCAATAAATTTTTTATTTGTGCGATGACATGCGGTACACATCTTTTTATATACCTCGGCACCTCTTGTGGCCATTGACTGATCTATTTCTGCTGGTAAATTCAAAGATGTTATAGGACCAACACCTTTGTTCGTTAAATCGATCGTTTTAGATGCAGGTAGCTTTTCGACCTTTTTTTCAACTTTTTTTTCAGTCTTTGTTTGTAGCTTAATTTTTTCTTTCTTTTTTTCTTCCTTACCTCCGCATGAGATAAGTATGGTTACTAGTAGTAAGCTTAAAATTTTTAGTATTGTTTTCATCTAGGTTTGGTTTTAATAGAGCAAATCTATGTTGTTAAAGCATAATATTTCATGATAAAAATCATATTTAAGATAAAAATATCTTTTTTAATGTCGCAAGGAATTTTTATTTTTGATGATGCTTTCAAATTCATCCAAATATGCAGTAAAGGCAGTTTTGTTTTTGGCTTTACATTCGAGCGAAGAAAATAAAATTGTAGTTAAAGATATTGCGGCTCCAATTAACGTTCCGCTAGCTTATATCGCAAAATTGCTCCAAGAACTTTCTAAGGAAAATATTATTTCGTCTACCCGCGGTCCTAAAGGAGGGTTTTACTTAAGCGATAGTAATAAAGAGCAACCTGTAATTAATATTCTGAAAATTATTGATGGAGAAAAACGGTTAACGTCTTGTATGCTAAGCTTAGAAAAGTGCAATGAAGAAAAACCGTGCCCGTTGCATAATATTTTAAGTTCCTCAAGACAAACCATACTGAAAAGTTTACAAGAGAAAACGATTAACGAGTTAGCTTTAGATATTGAAAAGGGCAATTCTTTTTTGCCGTTGTAGACTAAAAGAAAAACCGAACAAACGGTACCCAGGGATCAATGTAAATGCTTTTTTCACTATCGTGCAGAACATTGTATCGAATTCCAAAAATCATGTTCCCATTTCGGAAACCAGCACCCAAGAATAGTGCAGGCGACCAGTAGTTGTCATCATCAGCATTGACCTTAATATCATATCTACGGCTCACATTGAGTTGTTCAAATTCTCCTGAAAGTTGAATCTCTGGAATTACATTATAAAGCCCGATTAGGCTACCTCCTAGAACGGTGGTTTTATAAACGTCTTTTTGATTGTTGAATGTAGCGTTCAACCCCAAGCCCAATGCAACCTGACCGTTGAATTCATAAATAGCACTTGGCGCAATGGTAGCGGTAAAAAATCCATTTCCGAAGTTTAAGCCCAGGCCTCCGCCATATCTAACATTCTTCCAAAAGTCGTTTTGGACGTCTTGGGCTTCACTTTGAAAATTCCCAAAAAACAGAAGCACTAGTATTACTGGTGAAGTTTTAAAAAAAGACATGCTTAATTTTTTTAATAAAGATAATAGATTTTAAGTATAAAAAAACCACGCTGTAAAAGCGTGGTATATTTTCAAATGGATATTTAATTAATATGTAATACTTTGATTGTTTCTTGATTTCGAAATCAAAAATATGTCTACTTCAAGTATTCAGCAAACTCGTAATATCACTTTTAGACGATACGACGAATAACTCGTTAAAACCACAAAACGATTTGCAGTTTATCTATTCATCGGATTTTTTTATGAAACCATGACAGGTATATTTATTAAAAAGCCATAACCTGATTCTGAATATTTTGAATTCACGTCAGTATCTAACATATCAAAATTTATTCGGACAAATTGCATACATTAAACTTTGAGCCATTGATCTACGGTTTATTCTGAAAACAAATTTGTTTAAGAATTTAATTTTAGTAGCTCATCAAGGTAATCTCTGGTATTGGAAAGTCTAGGTACTTTATGTTGTCCACCCAACTTATTATTCTGCTTTAACCAATCATGAAATAGTTGTGGTCTTGCAACATTAATGGTGGGTTTATTTAAGGTGATGTTGTTGTAGCGCTTTGCTTCATAATCGGAGTTTAATGATTTTAATGCGTTATCAAACAATTCATTGAAATATCCCATGTCCTTGGGTGGCGTTTTAAATTCAATAAGCCATTCGTGCGCCCCTTTTTCTTTGCCTTCCATAAAAATAGGCGCAGCAGTAAAGTCCACAATTTCTGCCTTTGTGCGTTTGCATACTTTTTTTAATGCAGCCTCAGCATTTTCGATAATTAATTCCTCCCCAAAAACATTAATATGGTGTTTGGTTCTGCCAGTAATTTTTATACGATAAGGATCTAAGGAAGTAAATCGTACTGTGTCACCAATTTTATAGCGCCACAATCCAGCATTGGTTGTAATTATAACTGCATAGTTTTTTTTCAGTTCGACTTCACTTAAAGGAATTGCTTTTTCTTCTGAAGTGGCATAAATATCAATAGGGATAAATTCATAAAAAATCCCATAATCCAGCATGAGCAACAATTCATCTGAATCATTTTGATCTTGAATCGCAAAAAAACCTTCCGAAGCATTATAAATTTCGTAATACTTAAATTGCTTTCCTGGTAATATTTTTTTGTATTGATCTTTGTAGGGCACAAAGCTTACACCACCATGGAAATAGACTTCAAGATTTGGCCATACTTCTAAAAGACTTTCCTTTCCAGTCGTTTCTAAAACATTGTTTAAAAGTACTAACATCCAGGATGGAACGCCCGCAAGACTCGTTACATTTTCATTGATGGTTTCATCTACAATAGCCTGCATTTTATGTTCCCAGTCGCTCATCAAAGACACCTTATTACTTGGAGTGCTACTAAACTCTGCCCAAAATGGCATGTTGTCAATTAAAATAGCCGATAGGTCTCCAAAGATAGTTCCGTTCTCTTTATACAATTCTTTGCTGCCTCCTAAACGCAAACTTTTACCAGTGAATAATTGTGAATCTTCGTTATTATTTAAATACATACACAACAAATCCTTGCTTGCTGCATAATGACAATCTTCTAAGGACTCTTCGCTAACAGGAATAAATTTACTTTTTGCTCGGGTAGTACCACTAGATTTAGCAAACCATCTAATGGGTGTGGGCCAAAAAATATTGTTCTCACCTCTTCTGGAGCGCTCAATTACATCTTGCCAGCCATCGTAGTTTTTAATAGGAACGCGACTAGCAAAAGTTTCATAGTCTTTTATCGATGCAAAATCATGCCTTCTTCCAATTTCAGTATTTTTTGCAAAATCCAAAAGATTTAGTAGCAACTCGTTTTGTACTTCATTAGGGTATTTTAAAAACAATTCAATTTGATGAAATCGCTTTTTGAGGAACCAGGATGCAATGGAATTAACTAATGGAATTGGCATATTTATGCTATCTTTAAGTTTTTAAAAATAATACTTTTTTTTATATGACCTATCAAGGTGTTTTAAGGAAAATGGAGACTGAATTTTCTAGTCCAATTCAATATTATTTGGTGTTTGAAAATGATTTTATTCATATAAATCAGCTATTGAATAAGCACATAAAAATGCAATTTGTGAAGTATCAGTGCTTAAACTGCGGATTGGACAAAGAAATATACAGACAGGGTTTTTGCAAGAGTTGTTTTTTCGATATCCCTCAAGCTGCTGACTGGATTATGAGACCAGAATTAAGTACTGCACATTTAGGAAAAGAAGACCGCGATTTGGAATACGAAAAGAAAGTACAGTTACAGCCTCATATTGTGTATTTAGCTAACTCAAGTAACGTAAAGGTGGGAGTGACTAGAAAAAGTCAAGTGCCAACACGTTGGATAGATCAAGGTGCGCACGAAGCTATCGAAATTGTTGAAGTCCCCAATCGTTATTTGGCAGGAATAACCGAAGTGGCTTTAAAAGACCATGTGGCTGATAAAACAAATTGGCGCACCATGCTTAAAAACGACATTAAGGATGAAAATTTAGTGGAATGGCGAGAGCGCTTAAAAACTTACATTCCCGATGAAGCTAAGGAGTACTTCATTGAAAGCAATTCTGAAACTAATCTAGAATTTCCAGTACAAAAATATCCAGAAAAGCCTAAAAGTTTAAATATTAAAAAAGAGCAATCTTATGAAGGAATGCTAGTTGGTGTAAAGGGACAATATCTCATTTTTGAAGATGACACTGTTTTTAACGTACGGGCTAATGAAGGTTTAGTTTTGGATATATCCATACTCTAATCATTTAGTTTTTTTAACAAGATCATAACATCAATAAAAATAGCTATTTACTATCTTGTAAATAAAAAAGCTATGAAAATTCCAGTGATGTTTTATGTGGGGCTTACCACATTTCTTTTAGTCTTATTAACGCTTATGGTGTCTATGAATATGGCGTTTACTTGGGTGTTTTACACCATGTGTATAGGTCAGGCTTTAGTGATTGTGATGGTATATAAAGTATTGAAGGATAAATACACCACAGATAAGACTTTTGAACACTTTTACGAAGACAGACCAATTAATTATCGCAAATAGTCTTATACTAGATAAAGGTTTAAACTCTGTGCCAAAGCAATAAAAACAAGTAGCACTCCCGTTACTTTGTTGATCATTGTGGATATATTGTCGATTCTGTTTTTAATAAGAATACTCACTTTGCTGTAACCATAAAGTGTGATGAGTTTTCCCAGATACACCCCAAAGAAAAATAGAAAAAGCACCAAAAGTGAAGACTCTAATGAAAGCATGATATCATTATTTTGCATCACACTAAATGCTATGACCCAAAATAGTAATACAGGAGGATTCAACACGCCCAAAATAAATCCTGTAGCATATTTAGATTGCGATATTTTTAGTTTTTTAGGTGTATTCTTAGATTGTTCCTTAAAAAATAGATATAATCCAACGCTAAATAATATGACTATTATACTAATTTGAACCCAGATATTTTGCTCAAAAAAGTCTCGTATTGCCATATTGCAATCTAAAGCAAAATAAGACAATAATACTTCTGCTATACCAGCTGTAATAGCTATTTTGAAAGCTTGATTAGCATTTTCTTTTAAAGTTGTGTTGATGACAGCAATATTTGAGGCTCCTAGCGGCAATGCGCTTAGTGTAGCAGAAAAAATACCAACAAATAGATACAGTACCATAATAGATAGTTTGTAGCTTAATAGTTAAAAAGCTTACAATAAAAAATCCCATTTGCTTTTAGCGAATGGGATTTCATAATATTATTTTAGAAAGATATACTTATATATCCTCTTGGTCTCTTAAAGTTTGGATATAAGCCGCTTTCTGGATTTCACGACGTCTCTTAACAGAAGGTTTTGTAAAATACTGCCCTTCTCTTAAATTTTGCATTACTTTAATATTTCTATGCTTTCTTTTGTAGCGTTTTAAAGCTCTCTCGATGTTTTCACCATCTTTAACAATAATCTTTAACATATGTATATTTTATAATTTCGTTATCAAGGTTTCCCAAAAGGGATGCAAATTTCTGTTTTTTTATTAGGAAAACCTAATAAATTTTGGTCTTTGTTTCTCAATGTTAGCCTAAATACGTTTTTAACACCTTATTTCTTGAGGTGTGGCGCAATCTGCGAATGCCTTTTTCCCTTATCTGTCTTACACGTTCACGGGTTAAGCCAATGTTATCACCAATTTCCTGTAAAGTTTTGGGTTGTTTTACATTAATACCAAAATAATGTTTAATTACGTGCGCTTCGTTTTCAGATAACGTTTCCAAAGCACGATTTACCTCAATATTCAAAGATTTTTTTATGAGTTCATCATCAGGACGTGGTGATTCATCCGATTGTACCACATCGTATAAATTTGAAGATTCTCCTTCCCTAAAAGGAGCGTCCATCGAAACATGCCTGCCCGACACACGCATAGACTGTTTCACATCAGCAACTGATAGGTCCAAATTCTTAGCAATTTCATGGGCATTGGGCTCACGCTCATGCGTTTGCTCCAAATGTGAGTATGCTTTTCTTATTTTATTAATCGAGCCAATTTTATTCAACGGCAAGCGTATCACCCGCGATTGTTCTGCGATAGCCTGCAATATGGACTGTCTAATCCACCATACCGCATAACTTATAAATTTAAAACCACGTGTTTCATCAAAGCGTTTTGCTGCTTTTACCAATCCTGCGTTGCCCTCGTTAATCAGGTCCGATAGTGTTAACCCTTGGTTTTGATATTGTTTAGCAACCGAAACCACAAATCTCAAATTAGCCGTAACCAGTTTATCCAATGCTCGCTTGTCTCCTTCCTTAATCCGTTGCGCCAATTCCACTTCTTCCTCGGCGGTAACCATTTCTAATTTGCTAATGTCTTGTAGGTAGTTGTCTAGCGATTTGGTAGCTCTGTTGGTAATTTGTTTCGTGATTTTTAATTGCCTCATAAAATAAAAATGTGTTTTTAGGATTTTACATCATAACAACTTACACTAAAAATTGACAAATCCAAAAAAATGGGCATTTTTATCCAAAAATCATTAAAAATTGACCGAAACTGACCAATTTTAAGAGTTTTTTGGTCGTTTTTTATGAAAAACGTAAATTCTGTATCACTGCGCGTGTGCCGAATTCATTGTAGGATGTATTGACAAGTTAGTATTCCAAATATTTAGCCAGAGCTGTTTAGCATTAAAACCTGAGTTAGATTTTATAGATAAGCAGAAAGTATGATGTATGAAACACAATTGGCAAGTACGCCCGCGTTAGTGATTGCAACGACATCCTTTGTGCGGAGCTTAAATATTAATTTTTTTATTTTAAGAACGATGTTAATTAACTAACAAGATCCCGAAACAAGTTCGGGACTGCTTCGCAGAAAGATATAGTGGAAAGCGCGACCCGCAGGGTAACGCCCAAAAAAATCAATTTATGGAATCTTTCTCCTTCTTTTTCTTATTGCCCAATAAGCCACCGAGTACATTTTTAATGGCTTTTTCGGTAGAGTTTGTACTGTCTACTTTTGTAGAATCTTGTTGTGGCTTGCTCTTAACTATATCATTAAGTACGTCTTTTACTACGTTATCTTGTTCTTTTTTTATGGAGTCGGTTTTGGTTTTGTTGCCTCCAATAACGTCGCCAATTAAATCTTTCACCTTGTCCTTGCCTTGATTGAGCAATTTTTGCTTTTGGATTTCAATCAACTGGTTGGTGAGGTTTTTTACACCACTCGTTAAATCGGTTTTGACCGTTGGGTTTGTAAACGCGCCTGTAATATTGGCCGTTACAGGAATAGAAATAGTATTAACCTCGGCATCATTTATTTGCCCAATAAGCCGGTTTACCTCGCTACCTAAATATTTTGCGGGCACATTAAATACGGCGTTGTAGTTAAGTGTTTTGTCAAAACCATGTGCTCCAGAAACCTCAATTTCAATGTCTTTATACTTAAAATCAAATGGTTTTACGGCCACTTTCCCATCAGCAAATTCCAGTTTGGTTTTAAGATCTTTTAAATCTAGTTTGTCGAAATCGATAAAGTTTAGTGAGCTTTCCAATTTCCTCAATAGCCCATCTTGGGTGTTGATTTGAGTGGTCAACAATTCGGCAAGTGCATCACCAGAAACCGAACTTAATTCTGGAGAAAACTCTTGATCTAAAGATCCCGAGAGGTTTAGCGTGGTATTCAATTTCCCTTGAAGCAGTTTAGCAATCGGTGCTAAATTTTGAAGTAATTCCATACTCCTAAAGGATTGAGCGATATCAAAATCCTGAGCACCTAACTTTAAGTCAAAAATAGGTGTTTCGTCCTTTGTTGATACCGCCCCGTTAATGGTCAATTTCCCATTAAAGAGCGATGAGGTCATGTTTTGCAACGATGCCTTTTGGTCTTTAATGAACAAGGTTCCGGTAACATTTTTAAGATTTAAATTGTCATACATCACAGTTTCCGCATTCGCATTTATGGTACAATCTAAAAACTTAGTAATTTTAAGGGACTCCTCTTCGGTGGTAGTTTTATTTTCTGCTGAAGTTTCATCTTCAGTCATAAAATCGCTTACTTTAAACAGATTCGAATTCACATTAAAATTACCTTTTAATGTATTATCACTCAACAGAAAACCTAGCAGATTATTTATGGTTCCTGTGGCGTTTAAATCACTATCCCCTGTTTTAGCCTTAAAATTATTAAGTGAAACTTTCCCTGGGTTAAAGGTCATGTTTGCTTCTGAAATATGAATAGGGTTCACAATGTCTTCCGAAGAAAACACAAAATCGGTAATGCTTGCTGAACCATTATTCTTTATACGTTCGTAGGCATTAGTTTCGATAGCATTCATATCAAAAGCAGTATTGATTTTTCCCTTTAAAATCCCTGTAAGTGTGTTTTCCAACTCTACAGGATACACTTTGGTGATGTTTCCTAAATTCAGTACACCATCAACATTGGCATTTACCAGCATGTTTTTTGTTAAATTCTTTAATGTGGCCGAAGACTTAAAGACATCTTCGTCAATTTTAAAATTTAAAGTTTTAATATCTATGTAGGTGTCATCTGTTTTACCAGTCGTGTTTATAATGCGAGTGTCAACATAAATATTACTTACACGTTTTGGCAAATCAGGATATTTAAACGACGCATTATTTGATGAAATACTAATATCTAAATTTGGAATGGTTTCTTCAGAACTCAAACCCTTAAGCATCCCTTTTACTTTAAAATCTCCTGTGGTTTCGACGTTTTCAATGTTTTTGGAATATGCCTTCGGAATAACTGCCAAGAAATTTTTAAAGTCGGATTCTGGGTTTTCAAACGAAATATCAATCTGTTGTCCGTTATCAACTTGCTGCACAAAACCTTGGAATTCCAGAGGTAAATCATTAATAAATCCTTTATTATCTTTAAAGGTGTATTTCTGGTTTTCTAAATCTAAATCAATTAAAGCATCTAGTTTTACTGGATTACTACTTAGATAATTGGTGCTATCCAGAGTAATACTCACATTAGCTTCACTTTGAGTGTCCAATTCTGATGCTTCTGCGGAAAATGTGCCATGGCCTTCATGGTTTAATTCTGTAACATGAATTAAAATATCTGAACCTTCATCAATGTAACTAAACGCACTATTTTTAATTTGATAATCTTCAATATCAAAACCGAAGCTATTAGTGCGTTCAGAAGACTTTTGGTTATCATTTTCTTTTGTTATATCGTAGTTGTTATTACCTAATTTATCGGTTTTTAAAGTTAAAAGTGCTTCTTCAATATCTATGGTGTTCACCACAATAGGGTCTTCGTCTGCAGACTTAAAAAGTTCGTTAACATTCATAGTAAACGAAATGTCCTTCGCCGTGGCAAAGGTTTCATCTTTAAAAGGTTCAAAATTGGTAATTACTAAGTCACTAATGCTCACGTGCGCCTCTGGAAAACTTCGTATAAAACTGAGGCTTACATCGCTAAACTCTACCTTGGCATTAACGTTTTCGTTGATAAAGCGTTTTACCATATCCTTTATTTGTCCTTGAAAAGCGAAAGGAATAGCTATTAAAAGTGCAATAATGATGAGTAAAGTAATTCCAACAATTTTTAAAGCTTTCTTCATAAAAAACGGATTTATATAAATATACGAGGGAGATTAGTTTTCGGATAACTTAACTAAAAGTTTAATAAAAATTTAACCTATGCCGTGCGATTGTTGACGGATATGAATTAAAGCAAATCGATTTCTTCGTTTACTTTTAAATTAAAGCGCTTTCTAAATAAATATACGCCAAGATATAAAAAAGGTGTGTCGCAGGCCGCAACTAAAACCTTGAAAAGAAACCCGCTAATTAAAAGCCCTTTAAAGCTACTCCATGGCAATACTTCAAAGAAGCAAAGCAAGAAAACTACTGAAAATGTATCAACGAATTGGGATAACCAAGTTGAGAAATTATTTCTCAACCAGAGATGTTTACCTTTTGTAAGTTGCTTCCAAAAATGATAAATTCTAATATCTACAAACTGAGCGAACAAATAGGCAAACATACTTGCGCCTACAGCTAAAATTGTACGCCCAAAGACATTTGAAAAAACATCATCTTGTATTGGAGAGTTCGATAAAGCGGGAACAATATCAGCAAAAAATATAATTCCAACTGAAAATAAAGAAGCAAAAATCCCAACCACTACAACATCATTTGCGCGCTTTTTACCATAAATTTCACTAATAAGATCTGTGATTAAAAACGTGATGGGATAAGGTAAAATACCAACAGAAATCTCAAAAAGCTTACTCCCAAATATTTCAATATCAAATGGATACCAATAAAAAAACTTCTGAAAAATAAGGTTTGAAACTACCAGAGACGTGATAAATAACCCACCTAAAAGTATATAAATGCGTTGGGCGGCAAGTTTGTCTTTTTGTATCATTAATCGTTGTGGATAAATAGGCTTTGTAAATATAACCTAAATCCATTTACTTTTTATTATTTTGCTTTTCCATGGAAAAACCCACAACCTTCCATATCGCATTGGGCAGTAATAAAGGTGATAAGTTTAAAAACTTACAAGCTGCGGTAGATGCTATTTATAAGCGTGTTGGAAACATTAAATTAATTTCTAAAGTCTATAAATCTCCGGCTTTTGGGTTTGAAGGCGATGATTTTTTAAACTGTTGCTTAGTCCTGGAGAGTTATTTAAAACCTCAAAGCGTTTTAGAACATTTACTTGAAATTGAAGTCGAATTAGGGCGTACGCGAAGTACCGCAAAAGCTTATGAGGCTAGAACAATAGATTTGGATATTGTTTTTGCGGGAGATGCTGTAATTGATACAAAAACCTTGCAAGTGCCACATCCTGAAATGCAAAAGCGTAAATTTGTGTTGCTGCCCTTAAATGATATTGCTTCAAAAGTAAATCATCCGAAATTGGATAAAGAAGTTTCTGTTTTACTTAAAGAGTGTGATGATGAATCTCAACTCGAACCCATTAAAATTTGGTTGAAAAACCCGAGTAGGAAATACGATTTCTCAAAATTTAACTATATCGCTATTGAAGGAAATATTGGTGCAGGAAAAACGAGTTTAGCTACTAAAATGGCTCATGATTTTAATGCGAAATTGATTTTAGAACGATTTGCAGACAATCCCTTTTTACCAAAATTTTATGAGGATGCCAACCGATATGCCTTTCCTTTGGAAATGTCGTTTTTAGCAGATAGGTATCAACAAATTTCAGATGATTTATCGCAACTAGATTTGTTTAAAGATTTCATTGTAAGCGATTATTATGTGGTAAAATCATTAATCTTCTCTAAGATTAACCTAAAAGGAGATGAATTTAATTTGTACAGAAAACTGTTCAATTTGATGTATAAGGACGTCGCAAAACCTGAATTATATGTTTATCTATATCAAAATACTGAGCGTTTGCAGCAGAACATTAAAAAGCGTGGGCGCGAATATGAACAAAACATTTCTGATGACTATCTAGAAAAAATCAATGCTGGATATTTAGAGTTTTTAAAAACTCAGAACGATTTTGAAGTAAAAATTATAGATATTTCAGATAGGGATTTTATCGAAAATCGAGCAGATTATTTATGGATGTTAGATGAAATTTATGCTGAATAATGTTTATTTTCGAAGATTTTCGAATCCATTTTAGAGGCTGAAACATCAATATATTTCAATTAAAAGAAATATAATTACAGATAAAACGAATATTATCTGTTGAAGTGTTAAAAAAACGCTTAAATCAGGATAGTTCAGGACAGTAAAAATGATTTAATACTGTATTTTTATAGTCAAAATTGCAAAATATTATGAAAAAATCAAATTTAATACTCAAGCTCGGAACAATTGCTGCCGTTTGTTTTTGTGTGGCTTTCTTTTCATGTTCATCAGAAGATGGGCCCTCGGAAGATTCAGTTTTTGAGGACGATGTAAATCTAAATCCAGATCCAGACCCTAATCCAGACCCAGGTTCATTGGTAGCAGCTGACGAAGATGCAGGACCTATTACAACATGTACACCAGAAGGGGAAAATGCTACCAGAACATCAAACGATTTACCAAACCCTGTTAATGTTGGAACCATTGACGATAGGAGTTGTTATGCAAATTACAAAGAAGTTGAAATTGATGGACTTACTTGGGGAGTATATAATATAACCGCTGGCTCCAATAATCAAGATGCAGCAAATACTTTACAACCAAGAATAGAACGCTCATTACCTGTAGCGAACTCTAATGTAGGATCATCTGTAAAATTTACAGGAGACTTTAGAATCCTTGAAGTAGCTGATGCAGGTTCATTCAGTCAAGATGGGACTTACATAGCTCAAGCAAAAGGACAACACACTGGTGGTGGTGGTTCTCCAGACCCTGCTATTTGCTTATATAGGGCACATCCTGTTTACGGTGAAGGTAGTAATGCTGATAAGCAAGTTGCTTTTGATATTTATGCTGAGCGTATACTAGAACGCGGTGGATCAGGAAGCGGTAGAGAAGTAGTTTTACTAAAAAGAGTTAATAAAAATGAAATAACTTCTTTCGTGTTAGAGGTAGGTTTTAAAGTAGACCCAAACGATTCTTCAAAAAAAATACACTATTGTAATGCCATAATTGGAGGGGAAGCATTTAATTGGAATATTCCTGACCCTGAAAGAGGCACGCAATCGAAAATTAGATATGGTGCATACAGAGTTAGAGGTGGTAGAGCACAGATTAGATGGGCGAATACTACGCATGATAGAGTTCAAAAATAACTTTAATTAGAAGCGTTTTGATATATAACATAAAAAGGCTGCCCTTTCAGGTAGCCTTTTTATTTGTCGTGAGTTCAACGTAAATAGGCAGTTACATCAGCTAAACGACAATAAATAAGACTTGTGCTGTCCCTTCGAATGAATCCCAATATCGATTTTTTAGGATAATTGATACATTGTCGTAGTGATTTGACTTTTGGTGGGGCTCTCAACATAATATGTCGTTAAGTTTTTAGCATCCTTAATTTTTAAATTAAACGGAGGTCTTAATAGATCAACTCCACTATTCTGCTTTAACCGAATACCTTGTCCAGAGATAATATCCTTATTCGGTGTAAAATTCCCCATCGGTATATGTTCTGTAAGAATAACATATTTATAACTGACTAATTTGTCTAATATTTTTTGTATTTCAGCATTAGATACATGTTGCAGTACTTGTCGTAAAATAGCACAATCACCGATAGGTAATTCATCTTTTGCAATATCCAAGCTATGGAATTCTAAATTATCAGCATGGAAACGTTTTTTATTTCGCTCAATTAAAGGGGCAACAATATCTATAGCAATATATTTTTTAGATAACGGTATAAGCTGCTTTCCGATATTAAAATCCCCACATCCTAAATCGCAAATAATTAAAGGATCCCTAAAGGATGCCAGAAAATGTGTTACTGCTTCTAAATACGTGTTTACAATAGTGTTGTCGTGTGAACCATAACCTGAATAAAAGTCAAACTCAGTCCCACCCCAAAGGTGCTTATCATAAATCTGGGTCATGATGTCTTTGGTAGGCCAAGGTTGCTTTTTTCGTTTCATTTTTAACTTAAATCAATAGCTAAGATGTAGACTGAAATGCTGATTTTTAGTGCTTTCGTTCTTGTCTAAGATCACAACACCTTGCTCGTAAAGATCTATCGTGAAATTCACGTCAGTATCGTTTTTGATGTCGTCCCATGCATCTTTCATGTCTTCGCTCCAATAAATATCATCAAAAATCAAAATTGCTGGAGATGTCATTTTCGATTTTAAATCATTGAAATATTGAAGGGTTGGTGCTTTCTTGTGATTACCATCTATGAATAGCAGATTGAAATACTGGGTTTTCTGTAAAACCTTCTTGAAAGTATCTTCATATAAACCTTGTATTACTTCAAAACTATTGGAATTTACAATAGTTTTAAATTGGTCCCCAGCTATTTTACAGAGTTCTGGTAAGCCTTCCATAGTAATAAAATATCCATTTTTACCTTTAATTGCTTCCAAGAGATAAGTTCCAGAAATCCCCAAATTGGTTCCTATTTCAAGAATACTTGGATTGTCAATAGTTTTAGCAATCCCGTACAGTAATTGACACCATTTTGCTTTGGATGCCGCCTTTTTACAAATTTCTGAAACAATTGCAGTTTCGTTTAATCCGAATACTTCATAGTTAATCTCACTTTTATCTTTAAGAAGTGATTGCCTGTAAGTTTCGCACCTTTTAAAAGCAGAAATATCATCAGCTGAAAAATCTTTACTTTTAACTCTAGTAAAGGCATCCAAAAATAGCTGAAGCGTTGCGTTTTCAACTTTAGCCATTTTGGTTACGGTCGTTTTTTGATGTAATCGATTTTTTAGGATTAATTTATGTTTTGCTACTTTTTTAGCTATCATGTATTACTTGTTTTAAGCTTGTTAAAAACATCCCAAACTATAACACCGCAACTTACTGAAATATTTAAAGAATGCTTGGTGCCAAATTGCGGGATTTCAATAACCACGTCACTTGCCGACACCACATCCTGTGCTACACCTTTTACTTCATTACCAAAAACTAGGGCGTACTTTGTATGTTCTTTGGGTGTAAAGTCGTTAAGCATAGTTGCGTTATCAGCCTGTTCTATCGCACATATTTTTACATTTTTAGCTTTTAGTTTTTTAACTAAATCTAAGGTATTTTCAACGTATTCCCATTCCACTGTTTCTGTACTTCCCAATGCTGTTTTATGAATGTCTTTGTGCGGTGGTGTAGCCGTAATGCCACATAGGTAAATTTTTTCAACTAAAAATGCATCACTTGTTCTAAATACCGAGCCAATATTATTTAAGCTTCGGATGTTGTCAAGGATGATAATTATAGGTACTTTTTTTGCAGCTTTAAATCCATCAACGCTTAATCTTTTAAGTTCGTTGTTTTTTAGTTTACGCATTAATAACTGTTATTTTTCATTTCGGTGAATTTGGAAATCCCATTTGTTGAAATCTCGCTGTAATTGTAGATAACTTATGGAGTATCAACTTCAAAAAACATGAAATTAATAGTACATTGCATGCTACAATTTTTTCAAAAGTAACACATAAAAATAACTTTTCAATTGGCTAAAAAAGCAAAAAAAGAAACCCCATTAATGAAACAATATAATGCCATTAAGGCAAAGTACCCTGATGCTTTATTGTTGTTTCGTGTGGGCGATTTTTATGAAACTTTTGGTAGCGATGCGGTAAAAGCTGCTGGAATTTTAGGTATTATTCTAACCAAGCGTGGTGCTGGTAGTGAAAGTGAGACAGAGTTGGCTGGATTTCCGCACCATTCCTTAAACACTTATTTACCAAAATTGGTAAAAGCAGGAGAGCGCGTTGCCATTTGCGATCAACTTGAAGATCCAAAACAAACAAAAAAAATTGTAAAACGTGGGGTTACAGAATTGGTAACTCCCGGTGTAGCCTTAAACGATGAGGTTCTTGTCTCAAAATCGAATAACTTTTTGTGTTCTGTGTATTTTGATAAAAAATATATTGGGATTTCATTTTTGGACATTTCAACAGGTGAGTTTTTAACTTCACAGGGTAATGCAGAGTATATTGATAAACTACTTCAGAACTTTAGCCCTAGTGAAGTTTTGGTTTCAAAACAAAAACGCACGCTTTTCAATGAAACATTTGGGGACGATTTTCATACCTTTTATTTAGAGGAATGGGTATATCAAACGGATTATGCCTATGAAACTTTAATAAAACATTTTAACACGAAAACACTAAAGGGTTTTGGTGTTGAAGATTTGTACGAAGGCATTATTGCTTCTGGTTCCATATTGCATTATTTAGGTGAAACGCAGCACCATAAATTACAGCATATTACAGCTATTTCGAGAATCGCAGAGGATGACTATGTATGGATGGATAAGTTCACCATTCGAAATTTAGAGCTCTATAATTCTACCAACAACAATGCGGTTACGCTTTTAAATGTTATTGATAAGACCATTTCGCCTATGGGTGGGCGTTTGTTAAAGCGCTGGTTGGCACTACCCCTTAAAAATGTTGAAAAAATAAAACACCGTCACGAAGTTGTAGACTTTTTGGTTAAAGAAGAAACCTTACTCCAAAAAATTCAGAATTACATTAAGCATATTGGCGATTTAGAACGCCTCATATCTAAAACAGCAACAGGAAAAGTAAATCCAAGAGAAGTTATTCAACTTAAGAATTCATTGGAAGCTATTGTGCCAATTAAAGCTTTGGCTTCAAACTCTAAAAATGAGTCGTTGAGAATTATTGGTGATAACCTGCAAAGTTGCGAAGTACTCCGAGAAAAGATAAAAGAGACCTTAAATGAAGAGGCTCCTGTAAATATGTTAAAAGGCAATACGATAGCCCAAGGGTTTTCATCCGAATTAGATGAATTGAGAGGCTTATCTAAATTGGGAAAAGACTATCTGGATAATATGCTGGAGCGCGAAAGTGAGCGCACCGGTATTACATCGCTCAAAATAGCATCAAACAATGTGTTCGGCTATTATATTGAAGTACGAAATACACATAAAGAAAAAGTCCCTGAAGAATGGATTAGAAAGCAAACTTTGGTTAGTGCAGAACGCTATATTACCGAAGAACTTAAAGAGTACGAAGCTAAAATTTTGGGTGCGGAAGAACGGATTTTAGCCATAGAACAGCAATTGTTTTCTGAATTAGTGAGTTGGATGAATCAATACATTAAGGCGGTTCAGCAAAATGCCTATTTAATTGGCCAATTAGATTGCTTATGTGGTTTTGCCCAATTGGCAAAGCATAATAACTACGTTTACCCAAAAATTGATGATTCTTTCGATTTAGAGATAAAGGATGGGCGTCATCCTGTTATTGAAAAACAATTGCCAATTGGTGAAGCATATATTGCCAACGATATATTTTTAGACAGAACGTCTCAACAAATCATTATGATTACTGGGCCAAATATGTCTGGTAAATCAGCAATTTTGCGTCAAACTGCTTTAATTGTTCTGTTGGCTCAAATAGGAAGTTTTGTTCCTGCCCGGGAAGCGAATATTGGTTTGGTAGATAAAATATTTACAAGAGTGGGTGCCAGTGACAATATTTCTATGGGCGAATCAACTTTTATGGTTGAGATGAATGAAACGGCTTCAATTTTAAATAATATCTCAGATAGAAGTTTGGTGCTCTTAGATGAAATTGGACGTGGTACAAGTACATACGATGGTATTTCAATTGCTTGGGCTATTAGCGAATATTTGCATGAGCATCCTTCAAAGCCAAAAACGTTGTTTGCAACACATTATCACGAACTTAACGAGATGAGTGAAACCTTTGAACGTATTAAAAACTTTAATGTTTCTGTAAAAGAATTAAAGGACAATGTGTTATTCTTAAGAAAACTGGTTAAGGGAGGCAGCGCACATAGTTTTGGTATTCATGTGGCTAAAATGGCGGGTATGCCACAGCAAGTGCTCAGAAGAGCCAATAAAATTTTAGAAAAGCTGGAAAAATCGCATTCTAGCGAAGAGCTTACAGATAAGGTTAAAACCTTACATGATGATATGCAATTAAGTTTCTTTAATTTAGATGATCCGTTGTTGGAAAATATTAAAGACGAAATCCTCCACACTGATATTGATACCCTAACTCCAGTGGAAGCACTTATGAAATTAAATGAGATAAAGCGTATGTTGGTAAAGAAAAAACAGGCGTAAATTTAATTTCATTTATTTTTGTAAAAGGCTTTGCAATTCCTAGAAATATTTTAAATTTGCATCCGCAATCGTGAGGTTGTACGTTCATTAAAACAATGCGAAAGTAGCTCAGGGGTAGAGCATCACCTTGCCAAGGTGAGGGTCGCGGGTTCAAATCCCGTCTTTCGCTCTGAAACTTTCTTAAAATATACCAATTAAGTTGCTGAAGTGGTGGAATTGGTAGACACGTTGGACTTAAAATCCAATGGCCATTATGGCCGTGCGGGTTCAAGTCCCGCCTTCAGTACAAAGCCTTATCAAATTTGATAAGGCTTTTTTGTTTTTAAAACTTATAGAAATAAAAAAAACCACCTACAAGGTGGTTTTTACATACTAAAAGATTTCCCTTTTAGTTACTTGTCTTTAACTTATTTGCTTCTTTTTTCACAGCATTAGCAGCGTCGTCAGCAGCTTTACCAGTAGCATCAACCGCTTTATCAACTGTTTCACCAGCTTTCTTAGCTGCGTTATCTACAGCCTCACCAGCAGCGTCAACTGCATTATCCACAGCTTCTCCAGCCTTTTCAGCAGCACCTTCAACTGCATCTCCAGCTTTTTTAGCAGCTTCACCAGCAGCATCAACTGCATCGTTAGCAGCTTCTTTAGTTGCTTCTGCCGCGTTTTCTACAGCGTCCTCTACAGATTCGGCCTTTTTTGTGTCTCTACATGATGTGAAAGATAATCCTAATGCTAATAATAAAGCTGTTCCTAAAACTAATTTTTTCATTTTGTCGTTGTTTTTAGTGTTAATTATTTAGTTTGCAATTTAATATCAATAATTAAAATGCGAACATTTTTTCGGGTTTTCTTTAAGAAAAACATCTTATATACGCAGATAATCTAGTATTTGGATGACGGCACCACTGTTTTTCTTTATAAACTTCAAATTTTTAGACCCTGATATTTCTCTGTAGTCACTATTTTCCAATAAACTTTTTAGAGTTTCATTAAATTCTTCTTGGTTTTTTATAGTAAACATCCCTCCATTATCTATCATGGCCTGCGCTTCAGGAAACTTTTCATGATTTGGACCAATTAAAACAGGCATGCCAAAAACAGCGGGTTCTAATGTATTGTGCAGACCTGTAGTGCCCATAGCACCACCAACATAGGCGATGTCACCATAACTGTAAATTTTTGATAAAAGTCCTATGGTATTAATGATTAGAATGTCATAATCAGCCAAAGAATTATCCTCAATTTCAGAGTACAAAATAGTTTTTGCTTTAGTTTTCGAAATAAAATGTTTGATTTGGGATTCTTTTATATTATGTGGTGCTATTATGTATTTTACTCCAGAAGAAGTTTTGTTATTGATAAAATTAATAAATAGAGTTTCGTCTTCAGGCCATGAGCTGCCTACTATTACACATAAATCGTCTCCTTTAAATTCTTCAACAAAATTTAATCTGTTGTCCGCCTTTATTTGATTACTTACCCTATCAAACCTAGTGTCTCCAGAAACTGATACATTATCATAGCCAATAGACTTCAATAATTGCTTTGAACTTTCATTCTGAGTAAAAATATGCTCAAAAACAAACAGAGACTTCTTAAACAAATTGCCATAGAATTTAAAATAGATTTGATCTGGTCTGAAAACAGCCGAAACTAAAATAGCCCGCATCTCCTTTTTTTTAATCTCGCTTAAATAATTAGGCCAAATATCATATTTTACAAATACTGAAAGTTCTGGATGTACAAGCGTTATAAAACGTTTTGCATTTTTTTTTGTATCTAAGGGTAAATACACTACAACATCAGCGACTAGGCTATTCTTCCGTATTTCAAAACCTGATGGAGAGAAAAAACTCAATACAATTTTATGGCTTTTATAATGTGCTCTTATTTTTTCAAAAACAGGCAAGCCTTGCTCGTATTCACCAAGGGATGCGCAATGAAACCATATGGTTCGATCTGTAGCTTTGAGATGTTGATCAAGTAAACTAAAGGTGCGGATCCTTCCCTCAACACCTAGTTTAATTTTAGCGTTGAACAGTGCTACGATTTTTAAAATATAACCTGTAAAGTATGTACCTATACTATATATAAATTGCAAGGGTGTTATCTTTCTTGCTAAAATACATTTCTTTGAAATAAATCAATGGATGACATTGATGAATTTTGTAATTTTGTTAGTAGACAACTCAAGCAGAGTATAATTAAACTAGGGTCATAATCTGCTTTTATGATTATGATTCTAAAACTTCGAATATGAAGAAAATTCAAATGGTTGACCTAAAAGGTCAGTATAACGACATAAAAGATGTTGTTTCTACTTCAATAGATAATGTAATTGAAAATACAGCTTTTATAAATGGGCCAAAGGTTCACGAATTTCAAAAGAATTTAGAAAATTATTTAGGCGTAAAGCATGTTATCCCATGTGCTAATGGTACAGATGCGTTGCAGATAGCAATGATGGGACTTGGTTTGAAGCCTGGAGACGAGGTGATTACCGCAGATTTTACATTTGCAGCTACAGTAGAGGTGATTGCACTGCTGAACTTAACACCTGTATTAGTGGATGTTAATGAAGACGATTTTAATATTGATATCGAAGCTCTAAAAAAAGCCATTACACCAAAAACAAAAGCGATTGTTCCGGTACATTTATTTGGTCAATGTGCAAATATGGAAGCAATTCTTGAAATTGCAAAAGCACATAATTTATATGTGATTGAAGATAATGCTCAAGCCATTGGTACAAATTATACATTTAAAGACGGTACAAAGGCAAAAGCTGGAACCATAGGTGATGTTGGGGCTACGTCGTTTTTTCCATCCAAAAACCTGGGAGCATACGGCGATGGTGGCGCTATTTTCACTAATGATGATGATTTGGCGCACACCATAAGAGGTATTGTTAATCATGGTATGTACAAGCGTTATCATCATGATGTTGTGGGCGTTAATTCGCGTTTGGATAGTATTCAGGCCGCAGTACTAGATGCAAAATTGCCTAAATTGGATAGCTATAATAAAGCAAGACAAAGTGCTGCAAAAAAATACAATAAAGCTTTTGAGGCTATTGAAAACATAATCACACCTGAATTAACCAACGGTTGCGGTGAAAATATATGCGATACTTGTGATTGCCATGTATTTCATCAATATACATTGAAATTAAAAAATATTGATAGAGATGCTCTTGTGAAGCATTTAAATGAAAAGGGTATTCCGTGTGGTGTATATTATCCAATCCCTTTGCATCTCCAGAAAGCTTATGCAGATGATAGATATAAGGAATCAGATTTTCCAGTAACAAATCAATTGGTAAAAGAAGTGATTTCATTGCCGATGCATACCGAATTGAACGACGAACAGATTGAATTTATAACATCAACTATAATTAAATTTATAAATGGATAAAATACTAGTAACGGGTGGATTAGGGTTTATTGGCTCTCATACTGTTGTAGAGTTACAAAATGAAGGCTACGATGTAATAATCATTGACGATTTGTCAAATTCTTCAATAGACGTTTTAGAAGGCATTACTAATATCACTGGTAAAAAGCCAAGTTTTGAAAAATTAGATTTAAAAGATAAAACTGGTGTTGAAGCATTTTTTGCTAAACATAACGACATAAAGGGGGTCATTCATTTTGCAGCTAGTAAAGCGGTTGGAGAGAGTGTGCAAGAACCATTGTTGTATTACGAAAACAATATTGCTACACTAGTATATATTCTAAAAGAGTTGAAAAAATTACCTTCTGCAAGTTTTATTTTCAGTTCGTCATGTACCGTATACGGACAAGCGGATGAGCTACCAATTACTGAAAGTGCTCCAGTTAAAAAAGCAGAATCGCCTTATGGCAATACAAAACAAATTGGGGAAGAGATCATACAAGATACCTGTAAGGTTGTAGATTCGCTAAAGGCTATTGCTTTGAGATACTTTAATCCTATTGGAGCACACGAATCTGTCGAGATTGGAGAGTTACCTATTGGTGTGCCTCAAAACTTGGTGCCATTTATTACCCAAACGGCAATAGGCCTGCGCGAGCAACTTTCAATATTTGGAGATGACTATCCTACGCCAGATGGTACATGTATAAGAGATTATATTCACGTAGTGGATTTGGCTAAAGCACATGTAGTGGCTTTAAACAGGTTATTGCAAGGAAAAAATAAAGCCAATTATGAGACTTTTAATTTAGGGACAGGAAAAGGAAGTTCGGTATTAGAAGTTGTAAGATCATTTGAGCGTGTTTCGGGCAAAAAATTGAATTACAAGATAGTAGATAGAAGAGAAGGCGACATTACTGCGGCGTATGCAGATACTACTTTGGCAAATGAAGAATTGGGTTGGACATCTAAACTTTCATTAGACGATGCGATGCGATCCGCTTGGAACTGGGAACAGAAGGTAAGAGGGTAACATTTCTAATTATAATTTATAGCCATTCCTTGTCGGGAATGGCTTTTTTTATGCCATTAGCCTACCAATAGCGGTAAAAGATTATCGGGAATTACCTTTTTAAGAATTTTTTAAGAGTTACCGATATCTTTATTTATAAATTCATAATAAAATAGCATTAAAGCTAAAACCTTAGCTTTTGATATTTATTCTCAACCAATTTTTAATGAACCATCAAACCAAAATATTACTAGTTTTTTTGTGTGTTTTTATTTTTGGTTTTAAATGCAATGCTATCTCAGGGTTTGAGCCTGTAAGAGCTTTTCAAATTGACAGCTTAATTGAGGAGAAAAATATAAATAATAGCTTAACTAGACTAGAACTTTTAGTGCTTTATCAAGATGCATTAGCAGCAAAGCCTAGTGACTCTATAGAAGTTTTTAAAAACTTGGCGTTGTTAAATGCAGAGTTGAATCAGCCTCGGGATGCTGAAATCTTTTCAGAAAAATATATTTCAAACACTTTAGACTTTAAAATATTGTCAAATAGTGCCTACGATGAAATTCAAGATTCTGACGAGTACGCTAATTTAAAGCAGAAGTACTTACCCAATATACACACCTTAGGTTTTATATATTTTTATGCAGCTTTAATAGGTTTCTTTTTTGCTTTCGCTATAAATACTACCAAGAAAGGGAATAGACATGCAAAGTTGTTCATTGGATGTTTTATTGCAATTCATTCATTGTTTATTCTTGAGTTTGTTTTATTTATGTCTAGGCTTTTACTACGTTTTCCTCATGCTTATCGTATGTCGTCTTCAGTGGCTTTGTTATTCGGGCCTTTGTTATTTTTTTATTTTAAAAGTGTTACCCAAAATTTTAAGTTCCGAGCCAAAGACCTATTACATGTTTTGCCTACAATAATTTTGTTAATTTTCTTGATACCCGTTTATGCTGAATCTGCTTCGGAAAAATTAAGAATAATGCTAAGACTAAGTGATTTTAACAGTAATTTTTATGATACGTTTACTTTTTTCGTAAAAATAGCATCACTAATATTTTATGCGTTTTGTATTTGGAAAGCACAGTTTTCAAAGATGGAAATTAATAAGGCGTTACCACATAAGTCGTCTATAAAAAAGTGGTTCAAAAACCTATATAGAATTCATGTCGCTTATATAGCAGCTTATTTTATATATGGCATATTTGCCTACATTATAAAGAGCGATGTTTCTACATATGTTTACCATTTTCAAATTGGTGCTATGTCAATAATGATACTATACATAGCCTACATGGCGTTTGTACAACCAAATATATTTAATGCTGATCTAAATAATGGTATTGACATGGTATTTACCCCAAAGTATGAAAAATCTGGTCTTACACCTGGACTTTCCAAGGAATTAAAAGAACAGTTAATTAAACTACTTGTTCAAGAGAAAATATATAAAAAGAGCGATATTAATTTAGAGATTCTATCCAATAAGTTAAATACTACCAGACACAATACATCTCAAATTATCAATGAGCATTTCAAAATGAATTTTTTTGAACTCATTAATAAGTTTAGAATCAAAGAGGCGATAAAAATACTTGAATCTGACACGCATGGTAGCTTAAACATAATTGATGTTGCCTATGAAGTGGGCTATAATAATAAGGTGACATTTAATAAAGCTTTTAAAAAGGAAACTTCACTAACTCCTACTGAATACATACAAACAAAAGCCAACCTAAACCCAAAGGTAAAACGAGAGTAAATTTTTATCGGATAGGTAAAGTATTATGGGAATTACCTTATTTACAGGCTTTTATAATTTTCTTTACTTCGCAATTGCTAAAAGGTGAGGCAGACAAGGGCTTTACTGAAAACATAAGAGAGATCCACTAAACTTTGGAAGTAAAGTATAATTTTTTGAATTAGTCACTTAAAAAAACTTTGCTGCCCACCTTTTTTCAATCTGCATAGACTAATTCAAATTCATTTTTTATGAGATTAAAAAACTACTACGCATTAGTGCTTATAATGTTTGGGGTATCCACATTATTTGCACAAGAACAAACCATTACAGGACAAGTTGTAGACGTAAACAATTTGCCGCTTCCAGGAGCAACTGTCTTGGTTAAAGGAACCACAAATGGGACCTCAACAGATTTTGATGGAAAATATGCAATAAGGCTAAATACGGGAGGCGCTCTAGTATTTAGTTATGTTGGATATGTAACTAAAGAAGTTTCGATTGGCACATCAAGTGTTATCAATGTAACTTTAGAGGAAGACGCTACCACACTTGAAGAAGTGGTAGTTGTAGCTTATGGAACACAGACTAGGGAAGCTATAGTTGGAGCTGTAGATGTAATTGATGCTGAAATTATTGAAAATCAGCAGGTAACCTCTCCGCTTAGAGCTTTACAAGGAACCGTAGCTGGTGTTAACATTGTTACTGCAGGTGGGCAACCAGGTCAAAATCCTAATATTAGGATTCGTGGCTTTGGAAGTTTTAATGACCAATTGGGTAATCGAAGTGTTGATACTGGAGGCTTCGCAAGTTCTAACGCTCCTCTAATTATTGTAGACGGTGCTCCTTTCAGTGGAAATTTAAACACAATAAGTCAGGATCAAATTGAGTCAATTTCAGTATTAAAAGATGCCAGTGCTGCATCGCTCTATGGCTCAAGAGCCGCAAATGGAGTGATAATAGTTACTACAAAGAGAGGTAAACGAAATGGCGGAGCTGAAATTAGCTTGAGGAGCCAATACGGAATTTCTAACCCTTCAGTAGGTATTCATGATTTGGTAAGCTCTGAAGATTACTTAAAATTAATGTGGTCTGCCATAAGAAACGATAATCTTTATGGTTTAGGTCAATCTCCTGCAGATGCAGCTGCTAATGCAAGTTCTGCTTTAATTCCTACTATTGGATACAATCCATATAGTGTTAGTAACCCAATAGATACTAATGGCAATTTAGTCGATGGGGCTAACCTGCGTTGGAATACCAAATGGGAAGATGAGGTGTTAAGGAGAAATGTACCAAGAATAAATCATACACTAACAGTTTCTGGTGGTAGTGAGAAATCTAATTATTTTTTCTCTTTTGATTATTTAGATGAGGAGGGTCCTGTTATCAGATCTAATTTTGAGAGAATTGCGACTAGAGCTGCAATAGATACTCAGGTCAATGATTGGTTAAATACAGGAATTACTCTTGGCTATTCAAGATCAGATTCTAATAATCCAGACCAAACTTCGGGAAGCACCACCCAAGCAATTTCATGGATATATAGTAATAGTAGTGTGTATCCTATTTATGTAAGAGATGCTAATGGTAACCTTATCTTAGACGCTAATGGCGAGTTAATTTATGATCTCGGTAATGGAAATGGAAGACCAATTGGGCAACCGATAAATAACACAAGACCTGGAATTGTTGGAGAAAATATTCTATCATCAATTCTATTGGGAACCGAAAAAAGAATCCGTACAAATCTCATAGGTTCAGCCTATGCAGAAGTTACTTTTTTAAACAATTTCACCTTCAAGTCTACATTTAATTATGAGAATTATGTATTTGACAGTCATGAGTTTGATGATGACGAGATTGGAGCAGCTTCAAATGTTCAGGGAAGGGTTACAAAACGAAGAAACGTTACATCTGCGCGTAATGCTATTCAAGCCTTAAACTATTCCAATACTTTTGGGAAACACAATGTATCTGTTGATGGAATTTTTGAAGCGAATACTAATACATTGGATAGTTTTAGAGCTTCATCAACTGGGTTTTTACCGGGTCAACAAGAAATTGGTAATGGTACTGTTGCCGAATCTTTCGGTGGTTTCAGATCAGAGCGACGTATTACAAGTTGGTTAGGAAGGGTATCTTATAATTTCGATAAAAAATATTTCCTTGAAGGAAGCTACAGACAGGATAAAACGTCTCAACTAGAAGAAGAATTTAGAACAGGTGATTTTTTCTCTATTGGAGGTTCATGGGTGATTACTAATGAAAGCTTCATGGATAATGTAGATTGGGTAAATAATTTAAAACTACGTGCCTCTTTTGGAGAACTTGGTAACATCAATATTCCTGGAGGATTTTTCCCTACCAGTTTTGTTTTTGGTGGAGCCAATTTTGGAAATGTAACAATTTCACCAGTTGAAGGACAACCAATTAATCTACCAAATTCCACTTTGCCCGACCCTGCTTTAAAGTGGGAAACATCAAGATCAACTAACTTTGGTTTAGATTTTAATTTGTTTAATAGCGTTATTTCGGGATCGGTTGAGTATTTTGAAACAGAAAGTGTAGACCTTATTCAGGCTATCACAAACACACCTTCCTCTGGTGTGCCATTCCTTAGGGCAAATGCCGGTATTATCAACAATAGCGGTTGGGAGATTACTTTAAATAGTAATATCATCAACAAAGAAGATATCTCTTGGAGTGTGGGAGGTAACGTTTCACTTTTAAAGAATGAAATAACACAAATTTCTCCGTTCACAGATAGGCTTATACAAGGCACTAAATTATGGGTGCCAGGAGCTTCAATATTCGAATTTTATGTAAGAGAATGGGCGGGTGTTGATCCTGCTACAGGGGATGCACTATGGTATAGAGACGTACTTGATGCTAATGGAGAAGTGACAGGGAGGGAAGTTACAAACGATTATGATACTGCCACTCGCTACCAAACAGGTAAGGAATCTCTTCCTGATGTTCAAGGTGGGTTTAATACTTCTTTTAGATATAAACAATTTGATGTGAGTGCATTGTTCAATTTTAGTTTAGGAGCTTATCTATATGATACAGATTACACAGGTTTAATTAACCCAGCTGTTGGAAATTCTGCCCATCCTGATAATTTTAATTCTTGGTCTCAACCTGGTGATATTACAGATTTTCCGCGATTAACTCAAGGTCAAAACAGTTTTACGTTTAGATCTACAAGATGGTTATTTAAGAACGATTACTTAAGATTAAAAGCTTTAACAGTAGGTTACAATCTACCTCAAAGTGCCTTGGATGTTGTAGGGCTCAACCAATTTAGATTATATCTGCAAGCAGATAATTTACTTACATGGCAATCTCACAAGGGGATTGATCCTGAACAGGCATTTAATGGCCTTACCAACAATAGATCGCCTTTACAAAGGACATTTACATTTGGTGCACTTATAAAATTATAAAACAAAAGTTATGAAAATTATAAATATTAAAAAGTCTTGGAAATTGCCATTTAAAACTCTAGTAGTGGTAATGTTCCTAGTAAGCTTAAGCTCTTGTAGCGAAGAGTTTGTTGAAGAACCTATAGATACATCTGGTGTTACCGATGCTGCAATTTTTGCAAACAGAAATAATGTTCAAACATTTGTTAATGGGATATTATCCAATTATAAAGGACAATATAGAACCGTAGATGTTGGAGGGCTTTACGCCATGTATTTTGCGAGAGCAGTTAAGGGAAACGATATCATTCAAGCTGTGTCTTGGTATCGTTTTGACTATGGCCATGAAAATAGAGAGCCTGCTTTTAGACGCACTAATTTTACATGGGATTTTAATTATGAAAATGTAAATTTCGCCAATACATTAATTTCTGGTGTAGAAAATAGTGATTTATTAAGTGAAGGAGACAAAAAAGAGTTTATTGCTAAAGGTAAATTTATTCGAGGATTTCACCTTTTTGAACTGTTGTTAGAATTTTGTCCAAACTACAATAATAATAGAGATTTAGTTAGAATCCCTATTTATACAGCACCTACTAGTTTAGAGACTGCAACCGGAAATCCCCCACTACCAATGAGTGAGGTTTATAATCTAGTTATTCAAGACTTAGAAGATGCGGTAGCAGATTTACCTGACACAAGATTGGGAAAAAGTTTTATTAACAAGGCTGTAGCTCAAGCTGTATTAACTCGTGTTCTAGCGGTAACTCAAGACGATTGGAGTAAAATGTCTGCTTTGGCAAGAGCCGCTTACGGAGGCGATGCTTCTGCAGCGGTGCAGTCCACAAACTGGGGTAATGGTTTTGGAGATATGACAGATCAAGAATGGCTTTGGGCAATGTTTCAAAATGGATCGGACGAAACTAACTTTTTCTGGGGGCATGCTGCTCCTATGATGGATCATTTAACATTGAGTTATTCGGCCACGTATTTCGATCCAGAGTTTGTAAGTGAATTTTCAGCAACTGACAGCCGTAATTTATTTTTTGATATTTATGGTGTATCTGATTCGGAGCCTTGGCGAGAGTTCATATCTACAAAATATGCCTTTACGTTTGCATCAGATATTCCTATCATAAGAAAATCTGAAATGGTATTGTTTGATGCTGAAGCACAATACCAATTAGGGAATATTCCTGAAGCACAGCGATTACTTTTTGCATTGCAGTCGGCAAGAGATCCAAATGCAGTAATGTCTGGAAACACCGGACAAGCTTTGCTGGACGAAATTTTGCTAGAACGCAAAAAGGAGTTTTATGGGGAATTTGGACCGCAATGGTTTGATGCAAAACGCTATAATTTACCTATGAACAGGAATAATATACATCGTATATCTCTTGATGTTCCAGCGGATAGTAACCTTTTCTATCTAAAAATACCTCAAGATGAAATAGACTTAAATCCAAATTACGACGAAAGATTTAACGATGAATAGTAAAGGGTTAATTACTTTTTTATTGACACTTTTAATGTGCCTTAATTTCTATTCTCAGACTGAAGCTGAAAGAATGAAAATTGCATCTACATACAATACAAATGCGATTAATAAACTAAAATCATCTTTAGCTGAAAAGAACAAGCTTAAGGAAGGTAGAATTTCTGTCTACCTTAAGTCACATCCAAGTGAAAAACTGAGAATAGAAATTAATGGTAAAGTTTACGCCATACATGATATCATAGATGGCAAGCCTATGTATCGTACAACGCACAACATCAATAGTGCAAAAGCTACTAAAACAGATCAATTGTATCCAGGAGGTGGGCTGGGATTAAACCTAGAAGGTGAAAACATGAGTATTGGCGTTTGGGACGAAGAGAGTGTTCGTGGAACACATGATGAATTTAAAGACGATCAGCCAGTGCCAGAATCAAGAGTTATCTACCCTGAGTTCCCTGGCTTATTTTTTGGCCCTATCAGTGATCACGCAACTCATGTAGCTGGTACACTTTTAGCTAAAGGTGTAAATGCAGATGCTAAAGGAATGGCTCCTAAGGCTACTTTAAGGTCTTATGATTGGGAGTTTGACGATACAGAGGCTTTAGATGAAGCTTCAAACGGTTTGCTTATATCAAATCATTCATATGGTATACCTATATTTTCTGGTAGTACACAACAAGTGGATGCTGAAGATATCGGGTCTTATTCCTCTGCTGCAAGAACTTGGGATGAGGTTGCGTATAATGTACCTTTTTATTTAGCCGTTAATTCTGCAGGTAATGCAGGCTCAGGACCTAATGGAACATACTCTGGTGGACTTGGTCCAGGATATGATAAATTAACAGGAAATAAAACCGCCAAGAACAACCTAGTGGTTGCCAATGCAAATCCTATTCTTAATGCAGCTACGGGGGAACTAACTATTTTGGCCATTAATAGTGGTAGTAGTCAAGGACCAACAGATGATTTTAGAATAAAACCAGATATAGCTGGAGATGGTACTAATGTTTATTCTCCTTTTTCTGGAAGTGATGATGCTTATAGTACAATTTCAGGAACTTCAATGGCTTCACCTAATGTAGCTGGTTCTCTCCTGTTATTACAAGAGTATTATAATCAGTTAAATTCCAGCTACATGCGTGCAGCGACTTTGAAAGGACTTGTATGTCATACTGCAATTGATGACAATACAAGAACAGGTCCTGATGCTATTTTTGGATGGGGATTACTCAATGCTAGAGATGCAGTCATGTTGATTAAGGGTGATACAGACAATAATGCTTTAATACGAGAGGTGATATTAAACGGCGGAGACACCTACACCTATCAGTTTTCTGCAGCAGCAGGAAGTGAATTAAAAGCAACTATTTGTTGGACCGACCCCGCAGGAAACGTGTCGTCAAGCCCTAATAATGTGCTTTCTCCAAGACTAATAAATGATTTAGATTTAAGGTTAGAAGATAGCAACAGTACTGTTTTTACTCCATGGAAATTGGACAATACAAACGTTGCTGCCGCTGCAATAAAAGGCGATAACAATGTGGATAACATTGAGCGCATTGATATAGATAACCCTGTAAATGGGAATTATACATTAACAGTAACGCACAAGGGGTCTTTAACTAACGGTTCACAGCCTTTTTCAATAATACTTTCTGGTAATAACGTTACGTTGAGCTCGAAAGAAAGTGCGCTCTCTGGTTTGCAGATATGGCCAATTCCTGCATCGACTAGCATCAATATAAAGTACAACACACTTCCTGATATATCTAAACTAATGTTATATAACATTAATGGGAAATTAATCTACCAAGACCTCTTGCCTGTTACTTCTAATGGGAATTATGCAGTAAATACCTCAAAGTTTTCTAAAGGTATTTACTTTTTGAACATAACCAGTGGAAATTCAAAATTCACTAAAAAGATTATTATAAAATAAAACATAAAAATTATGAAAAAATTAATAACTATATTCACCATAGCCTTGAGTATCTGCCTGTTTACCAATTGCGAGGAAGACGATGGAGCACCAGCAATTTTAGAGATTGATTATGTTGGGTTTGAATCGAGACCTTTACTAGGCGTAGATCCTAATTTGAGTGCTATTGAAGAAATAAAAATAGCGACGTCTAATACTGCGAGTTCAGATCGTACCTTTAATATTACAGTCAACGCAGATGTAACAACTGCAGATCCTTCGGCCTATTCTGTGCCATCTTCTGTAACTGTTCCTGCCAATTCTAATTTAGGCACATTTAATCTTGAAATAGTAGGACCAAATATAAACCCATCTGGAGAGGATATTTTGGCCTTAGATTTTGTGACACAAGAGGGTTTAAACATTGGAGCTACCATGCAAATGAATTTAAAGCAAGTGTGTCCTAATCCTGAATTAATACTTGATATTACCTTTGACAACTGGCCAGAGGAAATTTATTGGCGTATTGTAAACGCTGCGGGTGATACAGTATTTGAAAGTGCCACACCAGCAGGATTTGGTGCTTATGATGGTTTAACAGGTGGAATTACAAGAAACATCTGTTTAGCCTCTGGAACATACACGTTTTCAATATTTGATGGTTTTGAAGACGGCGCAGGTCCTTTCTCTTTAACGTTTGATGGTGAAGTGATTTTTTCATCTGATGGTAGTTATGGAGCAAGAACCGATGTAACGGTTACAATACCCTAGAACTAAGAATTAAACAGAACTAAGCCAATTTAAACCGAGATAAACTATTATCTCGGTTTTTATTTTTATAATTCTTGTTCAGGTACGTTATTTTTCTTCTTCAACATCATAACCACCAAAATAATCATACCCGTAGTTACGGATAGATCGGCTAAATTAAAGATGCCTGTTCTTATGGTATCTGTAATTTGAATGTAGAGAAAGTCGGTAACTTCGCCGTAAGCAAAGCGGTCATAAACATTAGCTATACCGCCACCAATAATACTCGCAAAAGCGAAAAGAGACCAATTATCTAAGCTTTTGTCTTTTATAATATGACGAAGTACAAAACCTAATACAATAACTGGGAGCACTAATAGCAGAACGATTTTTAGAGGACCTTCCAAATCACTACCCATTCCTAAAAATGCGCCTTCGTTTTTTACGTGCATCATTGTGAAATAATCACCGATTAAGGAAATAGTTTCACCATAAGAAGTTTTCGTTCTAGGCTCAATGTTATTTACGACCAATACTTTTGAAATTTGATCAACAGCAATAGTCAAAACTATAGTCAAAACTATAAAGGCAGTACGACGTGTAAATTTCATTTAAGAATTAGCTTCAAAAGTTGCAGATTCGGTTTGGGCTTCTCTGTTTATTTTTTTTACCAAACCTTGCAATACCTTGCCAGGGCCAACTTCAGTAAACAAAGTAGCGCCATCAGCAAGCATTTGCTTTACGGATTGGGTCCAACGTACGGGTGCAGTCAATTGTGATATTAAGTTGGTTTTAATCTCATTTTCGTCACTCACAGCACTTGCAGTCACGTTTTGGTAGATGTGACAGCTTGGTGTATTAAATGTAGTACTTTCAATAGCAGCAGCTAGTTCCTCGCGGGCAGGCTCCATTAAAGGCGAATGAAATGCACCTCCTACAGGTAGCACTAAAGCGCGTCGCGCACCTTCTTCTTTCAAGGTCTCACAAGCTTTATTAATGGCATCTATTTCTCCAGAGATCACCAATTGACCAGGACAATTATAATTGGCTGCAACCACAACACCTTCGGTTGTAGCGCATACTTTTTCAACAATATCATCATCCAAACCTAAAACAGCTGCCATGGTACTTGGTTGTAACTCACATGCTTTTTGCATTGCTAAAGCACGTTGGGATACCAACTTTAAGCCATCTTCAAAATTTAAAGTGCCGTTAGCCGTTAAAGCGGAAAACTCTCCAAGAGAATGGCCTGCAACCATATCTGGCTGAAAATTATCTCCTAAAGTTTTTGCGAGAATCACCGAATGTAAAAAAATAGCAGGTTGTGTTACCTTAGTTTCTTTTAAATCTTCGGCAGAACCTTCAAACATGGTATCTGTTATTGAAAATCCGAGAATTTCATTGGCTTGCTCAAAAAGCTCTTGGGCTAAAGGGGAATTTTCGTAGAGGTCTAGACCCATTCCTGAAAATTGAGCACCTTGACCTGGAAATATATATGCTTTCATATGTTTTTTAGTTAGCTTTTAGTGGCGCAAAAATAGCAATTATATACTAAATTGTTCTATTTGGTTTAAATCCTCTCATAAGTAATAAAGGAAAATTCGTGCTCGTGTTCTGCGTCTTTTTTGTTAAAAACGTTATTGGTTTCTTTCCAAATAGTGGTATCAATTTTTGGAAAAAAAGCGTCGGCTTCAAAGTCTTCGTGTACACGGGTCAACTCAATTTTATCAACCAAATTTGCCGATAGGGCTTGTTTGTAAATCTGTCCGCCACCAATAATAAAAGGCTGAGAATCACTTTTTGCGGCGTCAATAGCATCTTCTAAGGAGTGCACGATAATCACACCCTCAGGTGCTTTATAATCTCTTTGACGCGTGATAACCACATGCGTTCGGTTTGGTAAAGGCTTAGGGAAGCTTTCAAGCGTTTTTCTGCCCATGATAATATGATGACCACTGGTTAAGGACTTAAATCGTTTTAAATCGTCACTTAAATGCCAAATTAACTGATTACCCCTTCCAATAGCATCATTTTCAGCGGCAGCTACAATAATAGTAAGTTCAGAGTCTTTTTTTGTCTCAACTGCTTCAGAAGAATTTAGCTCATTAAACACTTCGCTTTTCGCCTTAATTTCCTCTTCTTTTCTAAAGCTTTCCTTCAATTGATCAATACGGTGCTGTTGTTTAGCTACCAATTTTTCCATCTGCTGCTGTTCCCATGCTTTCCCCATAAATTTATTGGTTACAAACACATTAAATAGATGGTATAAGAACAAAAACAACCATATCAAAATGGCATAAACAAACCAATTAATACCTGCAATGGTGAAGTCTTTCCCAATGCCCAAAACCGTATTGGCCGCAATAATGAGCACACAGCCTATTAAAAACAACACAAAATGTGCATATAAACGCTTTTTTTGTTTGATGCGTTTTTGCGCATTTTCTATAAGCTCCAGTTGCTCTTTATCAATCTGTGGTTGCTGTTTCTTCTTTCCGAACATATTCTAATTTAAAGCTGTAAAGTTAAAGCTTTTTTAATGAAACCTATAACCCGCAAAAGCGAAAACGTTTTAGTATGGAAATCACTGAAAATCAATACAAAACCAAACAATTCCTATTAGCAATACTTCAATTTTGCTCTTAATTTTTTCACATACTATAAAAGAAACAGAGTACATATTGGCAAATTGATAATTCTTTCAATATAAGTGCCTTAAATGCATGTATAAATGCAATGTTTTATAAATTTGTGCCATAATTAAACACTTATATTATGGCTATTAAAAAACAGTATTTAAAGAGTAAACCTATATGTAAAGTAACGTTTTCAATTGATGCAGAAGATGCTAAAAAAGTTGCAGTTGTAGGTAGTTTTAACGATTGGAATGCTAAAAAATCACCACTTAAAAAATTAAAAAGCGGTACGTTTAAGGGTACTGTAGATTTAGAAAAAGACAACTCTTACGAGTTTAAGTACATTGTAGATGGCGAGTATGTAAACGATGCCGCTGCAGATGCTTACGCTTGGAACGATTTTGCAGGCGCTGAAAACAGTGTTGTAACTGTATAAGTTTAAGCTTAAAAATTTTATGAAAGCACTTTCTTTTTAGAAGGTGCTTTTTTTGTTTTTAATATTTTGGGCGTTCCCACGCCACGGGCGTAGTCGGGCTTTCGGCAGTCGCTCCCTTCTTCGTCGGGGAGCTTCAACAAATGCCTCAATCCCTAACGCGGGTTAATTTGCTAGGGTAGTTTCTTAAGAATTATTATAAGTTTTTTTGGGAATTTCGTTTAACGAGTTGACGGATATGCGCCGTTATTATGGCTTATATCCGTCGTTTAATGAAGGTAGTCGAAAATTTTTACAAAGTCAAGAAAAGTAAGGTGGGTTTAGTACGCATCTAAACCGCCACAACACCCTTAATATGCGGATGCGGATGGTAATCTACCAATGTAAAATCTTCAAAATCAAAGTCAAAAACATCTTTGATTTCAGGATTTAAAATCATTTTTGGTAACGGACGAATATCACGAGATAATTGCAGTTCCAACTGCTCGTAGTGATTACTGTAAATGTGTGCGTCTCCAAACGTATGTATAAATTCTCCAGCTTCATAGCCACAAACTTGTGCCATCATCATGGTAAATAATGCATAAGATGCAATGTTAAAAGGCACTCCTAAAAAGATATCAGCGCTACGTTGATATAACTGACAAGATAATTTACCGTTTGCCACATAAAACTGAAAAAAGGCATGACAGGGGGGAAGTGCCGCTTTTCCATTAGCTACATTTTCAGCAAAACTTTTAGACGTATCGGGCAATACTGATGGGTTCCAAGCAGAAACTAACATTCTTCTGCTGTCTGGATTGTTTTTTAGGGAGTGGATAACTTCTTTTATTTGGTCAATCTCATCACTATTCCAGTTGCGCCATTGGTGACCGTAAACAGGACCCAAATCACCATTGTCGTCTGCCCATTCATTCCAAATACGAACACCGTTTTCGGTAAGGTAATTTATATTGGTATCACCTTTTAAAAACCACAACAACTCATAAATAATAGATTTTAAATGTAGTTTTTTTGTGGTAACCATGGGAAACCCTTCACTTAAATCAAATCGCATTTGGTAACCAAATACACTTTTGGTACCCGTGCCCGTGCGGTCCGATTTTTCATTGCCATGTTCTAAAACGTGTTTTACTAAGTCGTGGTATTGCTTCATATTTACTATCCGCGAAGGCGGAAATATCTTTTAAATTATACGTCTGCTGATTATAAAAACATCGATTACGAATTTAAAGAAAAACAGGATTTACGAAGAGGTGTTCCCATCGGATAATATCAAAAAGTTATCAACTATCGTTTAAGGTATAGAAATAAGGACAATACTTATGCTAACCATAAAAAAAAACCGTTTAAATTTTTGGTTTAAACGGTTTTAAGATTTTAAAAGGATTAACTAACCAGCTTGCTGCTGGGGCGGATCTTGAAGGTTGTTTTTCATCAGTTCCACCTTAACATTATTTTTAAACTTTTGAGCCATTAAAGCCCTCTCGCGTTCTAATTCTTTTATACGTTCTTTAATTTCTTGACTGCGTGAATACATACTTTGTAGTTTTTCCTCACGCTGTCTCTGTTTACGCATTTTTAATCTCCGCATCGCTTCTTGCCGTTGCTCTATTTCATCTTTGGTACGTTTTTGTTTGCGCGTATCTAAATATACCGACCCATAAGCGTAAGCGTACATTGCTAAAAATAACAATGCTATAATTCCTAAAATAATGTAGCCATTCATGATGTTTTAGTTTTAGTTCAAAGGATTTATACGAATTCAAAAAAATAATTTTGAATCATTTATAAATTACTAATAAATCTGATTAACGGTAAAAATAACCGCTGAAATACACTAAAAACAGGTTCAAATCAATAAAATCCGATGAAATGCATAGTTATTTTATATGAAAAATGTTAATTTCTTGAGTATTTTTTAAAAATTACATGAATATATTATGAGATTGATAGTTTTCAATAGAATATACAGGAAGTGTATAGTGTTCCCTAGGTGATTATATGGTCTTAAAACAAGAAGGTGATAAAGGTTTTACCCAATAATCATTCCAGCAATAGTCGCTGAAATCAAGGAAGCTATGGTACCGCCAATTAAGGCTTTCATCCCAAATTTGGACAAGGTTTTGCGTTGCCCAGGTGCTAAAGAGCCAATACCGCCTATTTGAATACCGATAGATGCGAAATTTGCGAATCCACATAGCATATAGGTTGCCATGATAACAGACTTTTCATATTTAAGATGGGTTGCATTGGCAACATCTTTTAAATCGGCTAGTTGTATATAGCCAATAAATTCACTTGCTGCCAGCTTTATTCCTAGAAGTTGCCCCATTAATGCCATGTCTTCTTTGGCTATACCAATAAGCCACATTAGGGGTGCAAAGGCATATCCTAAAATAAACTCTAAAGATAGACTGTCATATCTTGTGTGCTCTACAATCCAGCCATTAAGCCCTGTATAATGTCCAATTTTGCTAAATCCGTAGTTAAACATGGCAATGAAAGCCACAAAAACCAATAGCATCGCACCAACATTAACAGCTAGTTTTAAACCTTCGGTTGTGCCATTAGCGATAGCGTCCAAAAAGTTGGAACCTATTTTGTCTTGGGAAACTTTTACATCAGTGTCAATAGATTCTGTTTGTGGATAGAGTATTTTTGAAATCACAATAGCGCCTGGAGCAGCCATTACTGAAGCCGCTAGTAAGTGCTTTGCATAAAACAAACGTAATTCAGGGTCGTCGCCTCCTAAAAAACCGATGTAAGCTGCCAAAACAGCTCCAGCAACAGTTGCCATACCACCAATCATTACCAAAAGCATTTCAGATTTATTCATTTTCTCCAAGTACGCTTTAATCAATAAAGGTGCTTCAGTCTGACCTAAAAAGATATTTCCAGCAACGCTTAGGCTTTCTGCGCCTGAAATTTTAAGGAGCTTAGATAATAACCATCCAAAACCTTTCACAACAATTTGAATAATTCCTAAATAATACAATACCGACGTAAGCGCTGAGAAAAATATAATAGTCGGCAGCACTTGAAAGGCAAAAATAAAACCGAAGGTGTCCATATCTACTACTAAACCTTCAAATAAAAATTTACTACCCGCTTTCGTGAATTCTAGAACCTGAACAAAAATCCCTCCAATGAATTCGAAGATGCTTTTAATAAAACCAACCTTTAAAACACCAATGGCAATAACCAGTTGAAAAGCAAGACCAATGCCAACAACTCTCCAATTTATTTCTTTTCGGTTACTGCTGAATAAAAACGCCAGAAATATTAGGGATAACATCCCCAAAACGCCACGCCATAGACTTCCAAATGAAAATCCTTGACTTGGAATAATTACATTCTCATTAGTGCTAGAAACGGCTGTTTCTACTTTCTTTTGAGCTGTTGCAGTGGTGTCAGCTACAAGTGTAGTGTTGATATTGTTGTCTGCCTCTACTGAAATTTCAGTTTTTGGGGCTTCAAAATTACTTTGATTATTCTGAGAGAAACCAGAAGTACTTATTAAACAACATATGAAAACAATACTACATAAAAATTGCTTCATAAAAATAACGTTAACGTTTAGATATCTCGTCACGAATACTCGCAGCTTTTTCGTAATCTTCATTAGAAACAGCTTCTTCCAGAAGTTGGTGCAACTCTTCCAAGGATTTTGAAGAATAGTCTTCTTTAGAGACTGCGGGTTCTAATTCCCCGGCTAAAATATCATCTACTAAAACGCTGTCTTCGGTTTCTTCCTCATCGTCCTTTTTAGGGTCTACTTTTAAATAAATACCAGCTTTGTCCAATATATTTTTGTAAGTAAAAATAGGAGCATCAAAGCGTAGGGCTAATGCAATGGCATCACTGGTCCTTGCATCAATAATTTCTTCAATTTTATCACGTTCACAAATTAAACTGGAGTAAAAAACACCATCAACTAACTTATGAATGATAACCTGTTTTACCACAATGTCAAATCTGTCCGCGAAGTTTTTAAATAAATCGTGAGTTAAGGGTCTTGGTGGACGAATTTCCTTTTCTAAAGCAATGGCAATAGATTGAGCTTCAAAAGCGCCAATTACTATGGGCAGTTTTCTATCGCCCTCAATTTCATTCAATATTAAGGCATAAGCACCATTTTGGGTTTGGCTATACGATATACCTTTTATATTCAATCTTACTAAACTCATATCTTCATTTAAAACGCAAAGAACTGCTTAAATTAGAACTTTACCAACTGTAGAAACAGTTTTTGGCATGAAATGCTAATTTAAGCAGTTCTTAAGTACTTTACAATTTATAAAAGTAAATAATTACTACTGTGCTTTAAAAGCTTTTAATTTTTCGATGAGCTGAGGCACTACCTCAAAAGCATCACCAACAACACCGTAATCTGCAGCCTTAAAGAAAGGTGCTTCAGGGTCGGTATTGATAACAACCTTTACTTTTGATGCGTTAATTCCCGCCAAATGTTGAATGGCGCCAGAGATACCAATAGCGATATATAGGTTTGAAGCCACAGGTTTTCCGGTTTGTCCAACATGCTCGCTGTGTGGTCGCCATCCTAAGTCGGACACCGGCTTAGAGCAAGCGGTGGCAGCTCCTAATACATCTGCTAATTCCTCAATCATGCCCCAGTTCTCAGGGCCTTTTAAACCTCTTCCAGCAGAAACAACGATTTCGGCATCTGCAATAGTAACCTTATCTGTAGCTTTGTCTATGGATTTTACCGTAACACCTAATTCTGAAATTGATGGCGAAAAATCTTCGGCAGTAGCACTACCACTGTTTTCAACCAATCCAAAGGAGTTATTAGAGACTCCAATAACTTTAATATCTGATTTTATTTCAGCGATTTCAAATGCTTTGTTTGTAAAAGCAGAACGCTTTACCGTAAATGGACTTATGCTTGAAGGTGCTTCCACAACATTAGAGGCGTAGCCTGCATTTAATCCAACTGCTAAAAGGGGTGCTAAATATTTGCTATCAGCACTAGAACTTAAAATAACAACCTTGGCATTTTCAGCCTCAGCAGCCTGTTTTATAATATCAGCATATCCCTTTGCATTAAAGTTTTCCAAATCACTATTCGACACTTTTAACACCTTATCTACGCCATAATTTCCAAGTTCTGAAGTGTCTCCGCTATTTATGGCTACCGCGGTTACTGTGGTTCCCAATTGATCGGCAACAGCCTTTGCATAAGACGCTACTTCAAAAGCTGCCTTTTTAAGTTTATTTTGTTCTGATTCTGTATATACTAAAACTGACATAATTTTTATCTTTTGTCATCCTGAACTTGATTCAGGATCTTAAATTATTCTTACTGTTAAAATAGATTCCGAAACTAGTTCGGAATGATTTAGAAAACTAAATCACCTTGGCTTCATTATGAAGCAAATCAACCAATTCATCTAGATTATCTGGAGACACTAATTTTACATCACCTTTCGGAGCTGGTTTTTCAAAAGAAACTGAGCGTGTTCCAGCCTCAGCATCTACCGGGTCTAAAACCGTTAAGGGTTTTTTACGTGCCATCATGATACCGCGCATATTGGGGATTTTTAAGTCGCTTTCTTCAACTAAACCCTTTTGACCACCTACGATTAAAGGTAGTGATGTTGCGACGGTTTCTTTACCGCCATCAATTTCGCGAGTGGCTGTGGCAGAAGTTCCTTCAATTTCTAGGCCAATACAGTTATTTACAAAATTGGCACCGGTTAAACCAGCTATCATACCTGGAACCATCCCACCGTTATAATCAATGGACTCACGTCCAGCAATTACCAAATCATATCCGCCATCTTCAATAACTTTTGCCAATTGTTTTGCAACCGAAAATCCGTCAGTTGCGGGCGTATTTATTCTAATGGCGGCATCGGCACCAATAGCTAGGGCTTTACGCAGTGTAGGCTCTGTTTCAGCACCTCCAACATTGACTACGGTAACATTTGCACCTTGTTTTTCCTTAAACCACATGGCTCTGGTTAATCCAAATTCATCATTTGGGTTTATTACAAATTGTACACCATTGGTATCAAATTTTGTATCACCATCAGTAAAATTAATCTTTGATGTTGTGTCTGGGACATGACTTATACAAACCAATATTTTCATAATATTCTCGATTAAAATGTCTTATTTTTTTTGCGGATACGAAGTTATGCAATTTATTTCAAAAATACTATGCATGCATAGTAAATTTTTAAATAATTCTTTTAGTAAGGTGGCTGTTTATTACTATTTTTGCAATTCGATTTAAAAGCAATTAAATGAAGACAATCCAATTTAGAGAAGCGATTTGCGAAGCGATGAGTGAAGAAATGCGCAGGGACGAGAGCGTATATTTAATGGGTGAGGAAGTAGCCGAATATAATGGTGCGTACAAAGCATCTAAAGGTATGTTAGATGAGTTTGGACCCAAGCGTGTTATCGATACACCAATTGCAGAACTTGGTTTTGCTGGTATTGCTGTAGGTTCTACCATGACAGGAAACAGACCGATTGTGGAGTATATGACATTTAACTTCTCTTTAGTTGGAATAGATCAAATTATAAATAATGCAGCGAAAATAAGACAGATGTCTGGTGGACAGTTTAAATGTCCAATCGTGTTTCGTGGACCTACGGCCTCAGCGGGTCAGTTAGGAGCAACGCATTCTCAAGCTTTTGAAAATTGGTTTGCCAATACACCTGGCTTAAAGGTGGTGGTGCCTTCAAATCCTTATGATGCCAAGGGGTTGTTAAAAGCGGCCATTCGTGATGACGACCCAGTGATTTTTATGGAAAGTGAGCAAATGTATGGCGATAAAGGCGAAGTGCCTGAAGGTGAGTATATTTTGCCAATTGGTGTTGCAGACATTAAAAGAAAAGGAGACGATGTAACTATAGTGTCTTTCGGTAAAATTATAAAAGAAGCCTATAAAGCTGCCGACGAATTAGAGAAAGAAGGAATTTCTTGTGAAATTATCGATTTGCGTACGGTTCGTCCTATGGATAGAAAAGCGATTGTAGAATCTGTTAAGAAAACGAACAGATTAGTAGTTCTTGAAGAAGCATGGCCTTTTGGAAATGTGGCTACTGAAATTACCTATTTGGTGCAAAGTGAGGCTTTTGATTATCTAGATGCTCCAATTGTTAAGATTAATACAGCCGATACTCCGGCACCTTATTCGCCAGTATTGTTGAAAGAATGGTTGCCAAACCATGAAGATGTAATAAAGGCTGTAAAAAAAGTATTGTACAAATAAAGTAAGACTTTTTACGTTATATAAACTTCATTAACATAATTGTTGATGGAGTTTTTTTATTAAAAAAGCAACGTACAATTTTTAAACCTCATGCAACCAATGCCATGTTTTGTGTGTCTGTAGTAATGAGACTTGTATTTAAATGAAGATAAAACTACTTTTTGCCCTATTCCTACTTAACGCTTTTGCGTTGTTAGCACAAACCAAAGTGAGTGGTTATGTGTTTGATGAACAAAATCAACCAATATCATTTGCCAATGTCATTTTTTCAGGGACAACAGAAGGTACGATTACCGATGAAAACGGAAAGTTTTATCTAGAATCTGATGAAACCCGAAATGGGCTTATAGTGTCTTTTATTGGTTATGAAACACTAAATGTTCCTTTAGAGAAAAGGGTCAATTACAACTTGAAATTTGTTCTGAAAGAAGAAGCCTCACAATTAAGTGAAGTAGTTATAGTTTCTGGAAAACAGCCCAAAAAGAACAACCCTGCCATTGATATCCTCAGAAAAATTTGGGAGAATAAACGCAGCAATGGCCTAAAGCGATTCAATCAATACCAATATGACAAGTACGAAAAGGTAGAGTTTGATATTAATACCATCGACAGTGCTTTAATAAAAAGCAAATTATTTCGAGGTATGGAATTCGTTTTCAATCAGGTAGATACATCCCGTGTTACTGGAAAAACCTACCTGCCCATGTTTATCAATGAAGCCGTATCAACTGTATACGGAGATAACATTTTGAACAAACAAAAAGAAGACCTGCGTGGTAACAAAAACTCAGGCTTTAGCGATAACCAGGTTATCATAGATTTTGTAGACGATCTGTATTCTGATTTTAATGTTTACGATAACTTTTTGAAATTTTTCGACAAGAGTTTTGTGAGTCCATTGTCAAGAACCGGAATCAGCACTTACAATTATGTGCTGTCTGATAGCTCCTATATCGATAACAAATGGTGCTACAACATTATTTACTACCCTAGACGGAAAAACGAGCTTACTTTTAAAGGGGACTTTTGGGTGGCTGATACTACATATGCCGTTAAGGAAATCAATATGCAGGCATCTAAAAGTGCCAATATAAATTGGGTAAAGGATATCTATATTGAACAGGAATTTGAAGTATTAAATGATTCGCTTTTCCTTGTGAAGCGAGATTACATGATGAGTGATTTTGCCTTTAATAAAAAAGAAAAATCACGAGGTATTTACGGGAAACGTACCACCCTGTATGACAATTACCAGTTTGATATTCCTAAAGACAAGAAGTTTTATGATAAGGAAGTTTACAACTACGATAAAGACGTTTACGATAGAGGCGAGGCGTTTTGGGATAAAAACCGACTGGAAGCTTTAAATAAGGATGAAAAAGGGGTTTACAAAATGCTGGACACCTTGAAGACTGTAAAGAAGTTTAAGCGTTTGTATAATCTAGGGAGTATTTTAGCCTCGGGTTACATCGAATTTAATACTTTGCCTTTGGATTATGGCCCAATTTTCTCAACGTTTGGGTTTAACGATGTGGAAGGGTTGCGTTTGCGTACTGGAGGACGAACCTATTTTGGGCGAAATGATTTATGGCGTTTAGAAGGATTTTTAGCTTATGGGTTTAGGGACGATAAGTTTAAATATGGTATTTCTGGTAAATGGTTGTTAGATAAGAAAAACCGAATTATTATTTCTGGAGGTAACCGTCGGGATGTTGAACAAATGGGTGCAAGCTTGACAAATTCTACCGATGTGTTGGGGCGTAGTTTGGCATCTTCTGCTGTGGTAACTGCAGGAGCTAATGACAAGTTAACGACAATCAACCTTACAAGTTTTGCTGTTGAGGCGGAGCCCTTTAAAAATTTGGTATTTCGCTTAGGCGCAAACTACCGCACTTTAGAGTCGGCTTCTCCAACTTTTAGTTTAGACTATAATACATCTAATGGTGTGGCATCAGAAATTAAACAATATGAAACCACACTCTCATTAGCGTATTTTCCAGGGCGGAAAATGACAGGTTTTGGGGTAGAACGTAAAACGGCAAATGACCATTTTGCTCGTATGTTTGCTCAAATTAGCCGTGGCGATAGAAGTATCTTGAATAGCGATTTTGATTATACGAAAGTGCAGTTTTCCTTTCTAAAACCTTGGCAAGTGGGCGGTTTTGGTAGGTTGGCCACTTCTATTGAGATAGGAAAAACCTTTGGCGAGGTACCTTTGGGACTTTTAAATGTTATTCCGGGTAACCAAACTTATTTTTCAATTTACAATACCTTTTCGCAATTGGATTTTTATGAATTTGTGAGCGACCAGTATGCATCATTTCACTTTGAGCATAATTTTAATGGGCGTTTGTTTTCTAGAATTCCCTTTTTACGAAAGCTCAATTTAAGAGAAATTATAAGTGTAAGAGGTGTTATGGCTAGTATTTCAGATGAAAACATAGCCTTGAATGATGTTCCTAGTAATCCAGCAAATTTAAAATTGATTGCGCCCAATAAGGAGCCTTATTATGAATACAGTTTAGGCATTGGTAATATTTTTAAAGTCTTTAGAATCGATTTTAACTTCAGAGGGAATTATAAAGACGATATACTTTATCCTGATGCTAGAAAATTTGGGGTTACTGGTAGTTTTGGATTTTATTTTTAGAGGTTTCGTTTTAGGATAAATTGCTAAGATGCTTGAGAAAGCTACAAATCTTAGATTTTTACCACATTGCCTGCAATTACGAATACAAAATGTTGTTTAGGGTTATATATTTTTAATCTAATCTAGTATTTAAAACATTCTTCAGCTCCTCAACTAACTCTGGGTATTCTTCAGCTATATTTTTAGTTTCTTTTTCAACAGTTGTATGATCATATAATTCTACGAATCCATCCTTGTGTAGTGTCATCCTATGCGTTGACGTTCTGATAGTTGAAGCTTTATTAGTGTATGCTATGGCGGTATGACCGGAGGTATTAGGGTCTGCTAATATGTCTTTCAGTGAGGCGCCATTAGTATACTCAGGAGTTTCAATTCCTGTTAAATCACAAAGGGTCGGAAAGATATCGAGTGTTTCCACGATGGCATCTGAATTAGCACCTTTATGGGGCATTCCAGGATAATGAATTATTAACGGCGCATGTAACGATTCCTCGAACAAACTATGTTTTCCCCAAATAGCGTGTTCTCCCAAGTGCCAACCATGGTCACCCCAAAGTACAACAATGGTATTCTCATCGGCTCCTGTTCTTTTCAATTCTGCAAGAACTTTACCTACTTGTGCATCAGCATAACTAACACAGGCAGCATAATGGCGACGTACGTCATCAGCGAAAGCTGCATCTTTATTTGGATTTTTACCCCAGCGGTTGTATCCCATAAACTCACCAGAGCCATGCCATGTAGTTTTTCCTTCAGGTTTTTGAGGATGCTCAATCTCTGGTAGTGTAATGCCATCATACTTATCATAATAAGATTTTGGTGCTCCAAAAGGAAGGTGCGGTTTGATAATTCCAACTGCAAGAAAAAATGGTTTTTCGCTACTGCTAGCAAGTGCTCCTAGTTGTTTCACGGCTTCTTTTGCAATTGCTCCGTCTGGATAAATGTTATCATCCCCTTCTACCGTCTGAAAAACGTCCATATCACCTCTTGTTACACGAATCTCTCCGTTAGCTAGTCCGTGCATCATACCACGCGGATGTTGCCATTCTGCAACTGGCATAAGGTGTCTGTCCCATGCATTTGGCATCTCAATTTTTGTACTATCATTCCAATTCTTGCCACCTCTCCCTCCGGGATGATGAGATACTTTTCCAACCGAAACCGTCGTATAACCATGCGTTTTAAACCACTCTGGCATACTTTGATTAATTTCTTCAGTACCGTTTTTTATTTTCTTTGCCCTAAGAAAAAGAGCATTATTGCCTGCAGGTCCGTACTTTCCTGTCAATAGAGTGTATCGTGATGGCCCACAACTTGGGGCGTTTACAAAATGTTGCTGAAACTTAACTCCCTTTGAGGCTAAAGCATCAATATTTGGTGAACTAATATAGTCTGCTCCAAAGCTCTTTAATTCTGGACGAAGGTCATCCACGCAAATCAGTAGTATATTAGGTTTTTGAGTGACTTGTTTTTTTTGACAATTCGTTATCATAACAAAAGATAACCCAGCACAAAAAAATGCTATTATTTTTTCAACTCTCATTACTATATTTTTTTATTCCGAAGCATTTCTTTCACAAATGTCCTAAAACTTTTGCGGATATCCATCATTTTAATGGCTTATATCAAAAGTTAAATAAAGTTATTTTTTTTAGATAAAGTCAATTAATCGCGTGTGCTTATTACTTATTATACATAAATATTATTTATAGTTTTAATAAAAAGTATATATAAAAATATATCAAAAGTTTGTCTTAGTTTTGTGATGTAATAAAAAATAAGATATGGAGGCAGAATTATTAAGCGGAAGTTTTAAGAAGAACAAAACAACTAAAAAGATAAAAATAGCCGTTGCCCAAGGAGATGGTATTGGTCCTGAAATTATGGGGGCAACCTTAAAAATCCTTGAGGCAGCAGGCGCCAACATAGCCCCCAACTTTATAGAATTGGGAGAACAGGTGTATCTCTCAGGAAATACTTCTGGCATTAAAACCGAAGCTTGGGAAACTATTGGTGATGCTAAAATTATTTTAAAGGCACCCGTTACCACGCCGCAAGGCAAAGGTTATAAAAGTTTGAATGTTACCTTACGAAAATCACTTGGACTATTTGCTAATGTTCGACCTGTTTCAGCGTTGCACCCATATGTAAAAACCAATTTCCCGAATATGGATGTGGTTATTGTTCGAGAAAATGAAGAAGATTTGTATGCAGGTATCGAGCACCAGCAAACGGATGATGTGGTACAATGCTTAAAGTTAATTACAAGACCGGGTTGCGAAAGAATTATACGTTATGCATTTGAGTATGCCAAGGCTTTTGGTAGAAAAAAAGTAACCTGTATGATTAAGGATAACATTATGAAGCTTACCGATGGTTTGTTCCACAAAGTATTTGTAGAGATAGCTGCCGAATATCCTGATATTATTAATGAATCTCAGATTATAGACATCGGTGCAGCACACTTAGCAGCACATCCAGAGCGTTATGATGTGATAGTTACCTCTAATCTGTATGGAGATATTATTTCAGATATTGCTGCCGAAATTGGTGGTTCGGTTGGTATGGCAGGTTCTGCTAACATCGGGAAGAACATTGCCATGTTTGAGGCGATTCATGGGTCTGCCCCGGATATTGCTGGACAAAATATAGCTAATCCCTCAGGTTTATTAAATGCTGCAGTGAATATGTTGGCCTACATTGGTCAAACTGAAATTGCAGATAATATAAAAAATGCGTGGTTAACTACTCTGGAAGAAGGTTATCATACTGCAGACATTTACAACAACAAATTCAGTATTAAAAAAGTATCTACTTCAGAATTTACAGATGCCGTTATTGAGCGTTTAGGTGAGAAGCCACAAAAACTAGCGAGTAGTAATATGGCTAATGGCACTGGTAACATCGTTATTTCAGAATACAAAAGAAAAGAAGCAGATAAGCAATTGCTGGGAGTAGACGTATTTATAGATTGGAAGGGTTCAAACCCAGAGGAGATTGGTGAAATACTTTCTGGAATTAGTGCTTTTAAGCTAAAATTAAAGATGATTACCAATAGAGGTGTAAAAGTATATCCCAAAGGTTTAAAGGAAACTTATTGTACAGACCATTGGCGCTGTAGGTTTGTGGCTATGGATGCGGATATCAATAAAAGTGAACCAGTATATAAACCAGTGGAGTTTGAGCAGGTAATTGCATTGCTTTCAAAATTACACAATGAAGGTATGGACGTCATAAAAACAGAAAATCTTTACGAATTTAATGGTAAAAGAGCATTTTCTTTAGGACAAGGCGAATAACAAATTTAGTTTTTGGTTAGTTTAGTTAATAGTTTGAAATTGTCGCCAAAACCCATGAGAAATCATGGGTTTTTCTTTGTGCTTTATCATAAAAAAATATTATGTATTACATAAAAAAGATAAATAAAAATATATCAAAACCTAGTGTTATCTTTGTAAAACAAAAGGGAAATAAATTGCTTGAAAGAGTTTTTTTCATATAAGTAGATTAGTTTAGTTTGAGTTAGTTAGAAGTACGATTTTAGGTCAAGAAATCGGAATAAAAAATCCATGATTTTAATCATGGATTTTTTTATGTTAAATCTAAAAAACTCATCAAAATAGGATTGCGGTTATCCTTGTGCCACACCATTGATAATTCAGTACGTTGAGGGATTTTATGTAATTCAATAAATTTAATGCCTTTTATATGACTTGACGTTAATGATTTGGGTACTATAGAAATACCAAAATTATTTTCAACTAATTTATAAATGGAACTGGCATGAATAGTCAAATGTGAAACTGTTGGCATAAAACCATGGTCTTTAAAAATCTGTAAAACCTTATCATAATATGAAGCACTGTACTCAGGATCAAAAAGGATGAAGGACTCGTCTTTTAGTTGTGCTATATTTTTAAAGGTTGCATTGTTAATGGGATGGTTTTCAGGTAACACCAAACAAAACGCATCGCATAAAACAGGTTGGGATTTTATTGTTGAGGGCAAATGCTCTAATCTTACAAAACCAATATCAATCTTAAAGTTTAATAACCCTTCAATTTGTTTTTGGTTATCGATTTCTTTCAAATTAAAAACCACATCAGGATGTTCTTTCTCATATTTCAAAAGCAAATCAGGAATAACCTGCTGCATTGCAGAGCCTACATAGCCTAATTTTAATTGTCCCCTCTTGCCATCGTGAAGCAGTTTTGCATGATTTACGATATCATCCAGCTGCTTTAAATGCAGACTAAGTTCGTTCTTTAAATATACTCCAGCTTTGGTTAAGGCAACCTTGCGATTATGGCGTTCAAATAATTGAATTCCCAAATCACCTTCCATCTGTTTAATCTGCCTGCTTAAACCAGGTTGCGAAATATAAAGGCGTTCTGCAGCTTTTCTAAAATGTAATTCTTCAGCGACAGCCAAAAAATATCTAAAATGGCGCAATTCTAATTGATTACTCATAGTTATCAATTTAGTATATAAATAGTCTTTTTAAATATCAAAAATAGAAATAACTTTGTAATATTCCACTAAGATTTAGAAGAATGGTGTTTAAATATGGTATAGATACATTGACCGTAGATAAAGTAATTGGTATTGCTGATGGAAAAATTCAAGGCGTACTAATTGATGAAGCAAGAAAGCGTATTGCTGCATGTAGACAAAAAGTAGAGGCGTTGGCGAATTCCAATACACCAGTTTACGGAGTAAATACAGGTTTTGGACCTTTGTGCGATATTAAAATTTCTACTGAAGAAACCAATAAGCTTCAAGAAAACTTATTAATTACACATGCCGTAGGTGTTGGAAAACCTATTGATAAGCGCTTGTCCAAGCTTATGATGATTTGTAAGGTGCATGCCTTATCTCAAGGGTATTCGGGTATTCGTTTAAAGGTCATTGAGCGTATTCTATATTTCATTGAAAACGACATGCTGCCAGTTGTTCCAGAACAAGGTTCGGTTGGTGCCTCGGGAGATTTAGCACCATTGTCGCATTTATTTCTGCCACTTATAGGACAAGGAGAATTTTGGATAGGTGAGGAGGTTGTAGATGCTACATCTATTTTGAAAGCACATCATCTAAAGCCAATTCATCTAAAAGCAAAAGAAGGTTTGGCATTGATAAATGGAACGCAGTTTATTTTGGCACATGCTGTTACTGGGTTAAAAAAGATGCAGTATCTTCTCGATCTAGCCGATGTGGCTGGTGCTATGAGTATTGAAGGTTACCAAGGAAGTTCAGCGCCATTTAAAGACGAATTACATAAAATTCGTCCGTTTTCTGGAAATATAGAAGTAGCAGAACGTATGTTCGCTTTACTGTACAGGTCTCAAAATGTAGATGCACATGAAAATTGCGAGCGTGTACAAGACCCCTATTCAATGAGATGCATTCCGCAAGTTCATGGGGCATCAAGAAATGCCTATTACCATTTAAAAGAACTTGCTGAAATAGAATTAAATTCGGTGACTGACAACCCTATCGTATTGAGTGATACAGAAGCTATTTCTGGAGGTAATTTTCACGGACAACCTTTGGCCATGGCCTTGGATTATGGGTCAATTGCGGCATCGGAATTAGGTAATATTTCGGATAGACGTTGCTACTTATTATTGGAAGGGAAATTCGGTTTGCCACGATTATTAACTACAGGCGGTGGGTTAAACTCTGGTTTTATGATTCCGCAGTATACCACAGCGGCTTTAGTTACGGAAAATAAATCTTTGTGTTTTCCAGCTTCAGCTGATAGTGTACCTACTGCATTAGGACAGGAGGACCATGTATCCATGGGAAGTATTTCTGGGCGTAGGTTCAATCAGATATTAGAAAACTTAGAAAAAATATTGGCTATAGAATTAATGTATGCCGCACAGGCCTTGGAATTTAGAAGGCCAAATACCTTTTCTGATATTATTGAGGCTAATTTCAAAATTATCAGAGCAAACGTTAAAAGATTAGAAGACGATAGGCTTTTAAAAGACGATATTGATATGATGATTAGATTAGTAACACAAGAAGCTTTCATTTTAAAATAAATTGAGGATGACCTTTGCAGAACAGATTTTACAGGGTATACCAGATAAATTACCAAATAGAAAACCTATTCCAAAAGACTCTAATAGAGCGCCCAAAAGGAAGGACGTGCTGTCTGAAGCCGAAAAGAAATTAGCAATCCGTAATGCATTGCGCTATTTTCCAGAAGCATGGCACGAGGAATTGGCACCTGAATTTGCCGAGGAACTTAAACTTTACGGACGTATCTACATGTATCGCTTTAAGCCTGATTATAAAATTTATGCAAGACCAATTGATTCATATCCTGCTAAATCACTGCAAGCGGCGGCCATTATGCTCATGATTCAAAATAATTTAGATCCTGCTGTTGCACAACATCCCGAAGAATTAATTACCTATGGCGGAAATGGAGCCGTGTTTCAAAATTGGGCACAGTATCTATTAACCATGAAATATCTGGCCACAATGTCTGATGCGCAGACACTTCATATGTACTCTGGTCATCCCATGGGATTATTTCCATCTTCAAAAGAAGCACCTCGAGTTGTAGTTACTAATGGCATGATGATTCCTAATTATTCTAAGCCTGATGATTGGGAAAAATACAATGCATTGGGTGTAACGCAATACGGACAAATGACAGCGGGTTCATACATGTACATTGGACCACAAGGTATTGTTCACGGAACAACAATTACTGTGATGAATGCCTTTAGAAAAATACTTCCCAAAGGAGAAACACCTGCAGGAAAAATACTCTTAACCTCTGGTTTGGGTGGGATGAGTGGCGCACAACCAAAGGCTGGAAATATTGTAGGCTGTATAACTGTATGTGCTGAAGTAAATGCCAAGGCTGCTAGAAAAAGATTTGAACAAGGCTGGGTGGATGTTTTGATAGAAGACATTTATGAATTAATTGACCGTGTAAAGATTGCGCAATCAAAAAAAGAAGTGGTCTCCATAGCATATATTGGCAACGTTGTTGAGGTTTGGGAACAATTTGATAAGGCTAATATTTTTGTGCATGTTGGTTCGGACCAAACGTCACTTCATATACCATGGACGGGTGGTTATTACCCTGTAGGATGTACTTTTGAGGATGCAAATAAATTGATAAAGGACAATCCTGAAGTATTCAAACAAAAAGTACAAACATCATTAAAGCGACATGCCGAGGCCATAAATAAGCACACCAAAAAAGGCACTTATTTTTTTGATTATGGAAATGCATTTTTATTGGAAGCTTCTCGCGCGGGGGCAGATGTGATGGCAGAAAATAAGATCGATTTTAAATATCCGTCTTATGTGCAGGATATTTTAGGTCCTATGTGCTTTGATTTTGGATTTGGACCATTCCGGTGGGTTTGCACTAGTGGCAACGAAAAGGATTTAGATAAAACCGATGAAATAGCTGCGGGCGTATTAGAAGGTATAATGAAGTTGGCTCCAGAAGACATCCAATTGCAGATGCAGGACAACATCACTTGGATAAAAAATGCAAAGCGAAATAAATTGGTTGTTGGCTCTCAGGCTCGTATCTTGTATGCAGATGTAGAAGGGCGTGCTAAAATAGCACTAGCGTTTAATGAAGCTGTTGCAAAAGGTGTTATCGGACCGATTGTTTTGGGAAGGGATCATCATGATGTTAGTGGTACAGATTCTCCTTTTAGGGAAACCTCAAATATTTATGATGGTAGTAAGTTTACCGCAGATATGGCGATGCATAATGTTATTGGCGATAGTTTTAGAGGTGCTACTTGGGTGTCTATTCATAACGGTGGTGGTGTTGGCTGGGGAGAAGTAATAAATGGTGGTTTTGGAATGTTATTGGATGGCACAAAAGAAGCTGAAAAAAGACTACAAAATATGCTATTTTACGATGTGAATAATGGAATTGCAAGACGAAGTTGGGCTAGAAATGAAGGTGCTATTTTTGCCATAAAGCGAGAAATGGAACGCACGCCAAATTTAAAAGTTACAGTACCCAATTTAGTAGATAATGCCCTTTTAGAATCTTTGTTTTAATGCAAACACTTTTTAAAAATATAATGGAACTTGTACAGGTTAGGGAAACGCCAATTTCATTTGTTAGCGGAAAGGATATGAATGTTTTACCAACTATTAAAGATGCATTTTTGCTAGTTGAAAATGGATTGATTGCTGATTATGGTAAAATGAGCGATTGCCCAGACCTAAAAGATATTGAAGTTGTAGATATTTCAGGAAAAACAGTATTACCTACGTGGTGTGATTCGCATACGCATCTGGTTTATGCAGGAACCAGGGAAACCGAATTTGTAGATAGAATTAATGGATTGTCCTATGAGGAAATAGCGCAACGGGGTGGTGGCATCTTAAATTCTGCAAAACAGCTACAAAACACTTCAGAAGATGAGTTGTATCGTCAAAGTAAAGAAAGACTTGAAGCTATCATAAGATTAGGTACTGGAGCTGTCGAGATTAAATCTGGTTATGGTTTAAACTTAGAGGCAGAGTTAAAAATGCTTCGGGTAATTAAACGGTTGAATAATGATTATGCATTACCTGTTAAGGCAACATTTTTAGGGGCGCATGCAATACCACAAGAGTTCAAAAACAAAAAAAGCGCATACATCAATAGGTTGATTGATGAGATGATACCAAGGGTAGCTGATGAAAACCTTGCCGATTTTATAGATGTATTTTGTGAAACAGGATATTTTTCTGTGGAAGACACAGCACTGATTTTAGAGGCAGGAATAAAACATGGATTGGTTCCTAAAATTCATGTCAACCAGTTTACCGCGATAGGCGGCGTACAAGTAGGTGTGAAATATAGGGCGTTGTCCGTTGATCATTTAGAAGAAATGAGAGATGAAGATATTGAAGTCCTAATGAATAGTTCTACCATGCCCGTCGCATTACCTGGATGCTCGTATTTTTTAGGAATTCCGTATACGCCCGCTAGAAAAGTGATTGATTCAGGATTACCATTGGCAATTGCCACCGATTTCAATCCCGGATCTGCGCCTTCAGGGAATATGAACTTTGTAGTATCATCCGTCTGTGTAAAGATGAAGATGACTCCAGAAGAGGCCATTAATGCAGCTACTATAAACGGTGCCTATGCCATGGGTCTAGAGAAACAAGTAGGTTCTATCACCAAAGGGAAATTGGCAAATTTTATCGTAACTAAACCAATTTCATCCTATAACTTTTTGCCATATAGTTTTGGTAATCATTGTATTGAGAATGTATACTTAAAAGGTAAAGTTGTTGAATAACCTATTTTCAAATATAAATGCACATTACGAACCTGGTCAACAAAAACTGTGGACAGGACGACAAACATCTGCGGGTATTGAGCCGCAATATTGGTATCAACATATCAGATGTGCAAATTTGATGAACTTGAAAGATTCTAAAACACCCAGTTTTGGATTGATTGGTTATGCCTGTGATGCTGGTGTAAAACGCAATTTTGGACGCACAGGCGCGAAGGGAGGTCCAGACGAAGTCCGTAAAAAATTAGGAAAATTGCCGTTGCATTTTGATAAGGACGTAGTGGATTTTGGAAATGTTAACTGTTTGGATGCAGACTTAGAGTCTTGCCAAAAAGCGTTCTCATTGGTTATCGCCAATGTAATTGATAAAGATGTTTTTCCAATAGGTATGGGTGGCGGTCATGATATAGCCTATGCGCACTACATGGGTTTAAGGCAAGCATTACCAAAAAAGCGCATTGGGATTATAAACTTTGATGCACATTTTGATTTAAGACCGGTGGAGTCTCAACCAAATTCAGGAACACCTTTCAATGAAATTCTAAAAGAGTTTGAAAACAAAGGAGAGGCTGTTGATTATTTTGCAATTGGTATTCAAAAGCAATCCAATACAAAACAAATATTTGAAATAGCCAATAGGTTTAATGTAAATTTTGTGTTTAATGACGTTTGCGACAATTCAGAAGAGAATTTATTTCAACTTCAAACCGCATTGAAGCCAATAATCAGGAATAATGATTACCTATATATTACCATTGATTTAGATGGTTTTTCATCGGCTTATGCATCGGGCGTAAGTGCGCCATCGCCTTTTGGATTTAGCCCAGTATTTGTATACAAGGTGCTTGAATTCTTGCTTAAATCAGGGAAAATGGTTTCCTGCGATATCGCCGAACTCAATCCAAAATATGATAAGGATGCACTAACGGCAAGTTTGGCAGCAAAACTTATAGACTTTATAATCTCAAATGCCTAAGATAAGAAGCTAATTTGCATTTTTGTTCTTAAATGAATCGAATTCTGAAACCGTTTCCGATTTTGGGAAAATATTGTTGGACATATCCGTGTCAGCGAATTCAAAATTAGGATCAAGGTTCACTGTTTTTACTTCTTTTTCTTTAATAAAAACTTCTTTAACCTCATATTCATTTCTGCGCCAAATTTGTGCAGGAAGTGTATCTGTTTCAGAAGAGCCATCAGTAAAAACCCATTCAATAGTTACAGGCATTACAAGTCCGCCAATATTTTTAATCGTTACCTCATAAAGGTTCTTGCCTGAAAGTTTTTTTCGGATAGTGTCATCATCCATTCTTGATAAAAAACCACCATAACTTTTATCTGGTGTTTCTACCATATTAATTACTTCGGGTCCACTGGAAAAATCTTTAGGAGCTTCTGAGATATTATTACCCTCGGCCGCAACTTGTGTGCTTTCAGTTTGGTCTTCAAGATTTCTGTCTTCTTCATGTACCTTAAACCATTTTACATTAGATAATTCCATATCTACATTATCTGTTGTAAAAAACCAACCTCTAAAAAACCAGTCCAAATCGGTTGCAGTGGCATCTTCTAAGGTTCTAAATAAATCTGATGGGTTGGGGTGTTTGTATTTCCAGCGGTTGGCATAATCCTTAAAAGCAGCGTCAAAAAGCTCTTTTCCAACAATGGAATTTCTTAGCATTTGTAAACCCACTGTGGGTTTAATGTAAAAATTAGCACCAAATTGGTTAAATAATTCATTATCCGAAGTTGTCATTATTGGTCGTAATACATTTTTATCACCATTCATAAAAGGAGCAATACTTTTTGGTGTTACGCTGTTAAAATCTGGATAGCGTTCAGCAACTGTGCGTTGATGTAAAAATGTATTTAAACCTTCATCCATCCACATCCATTTGCGCTCATCTGAACTTACTATCATGGGGAACCAGTTATGCCCCACCTCGTGGATAATCGTCCCAATCATACCTGCTTTGGCGTTTTTGCTTATTTTACTATTTTTAGGTCTACCACCATTAAAACTAATCATTGGAAATTCCATTCCAATATTAGAGGTGTTTACTGAAATACATACTGGATAAGGATAATCAAACGTTGCTTCCGAATACACTTCTAAAGCATGCATAATGGCTTTTGTAGATTCCTCTTGCCAAACAGGTAGCCCCTCTTTTGGGTAGAAAGACATTGCCATAACAGTATTGGTTGGTAGTTTAACGGCCTGCGCATCCCACATGAACTTTCTAGAGGAAGCAAACGCAAAATCCCGAACATTTTTAGCACTGAATTTCCATGTTTTCTCTTTAGAAGATTTCTCTTTTTCGTTTTCAATAGCTTCATCTTTAGTGATGACCATTATAGGCTTGTCAAAAGAGTTTGAAGCTTCTTTTAGACGTTTTCGTTGTTGTTTTGAAAGTACATGTTCTGGATTTTGAAGTTCGCCAGTTGATGCGACAACATGATCTGCTGGTACTGTGATTTCAACATTATAGTCCCCAAATTCTAAAGCAAATTCTCCTAATTTTTGAAATTGTTGGTTTTGCCAGCCTTCAGTATCGTTATATACTGCCATTCGAGGAAACCAATGCGCTATTAAATACACCGTATTATCATCCTCTGGAAAATATTCATAACCTTCACGTGATAGTAAAAACATACTTCTATCTGTAATAGGATATGACCATCCGATAGAAAATGTGAGTGAAGCGCCAGATTTTAATGGTTCATCCAAAAGCACTTTCATCATGGTGTTGTTTACCAGAGATTTGATAGGTTTTCCGTTATTATCTTTTATATATTTTATGGTGTAGCCCGCTGGAAAATCAATAGCTCTGGTTAAAAACTGCATTTGTCTGGTGTTAATACCGTCTTTTAAACTATTATTAATTGTACCGAAATCTTCATTTTCTTTTCTATTGACATTTTGCTCCAATTGAATCCACAAATAGCTTAGGTCATCAGGCGAATTGTTGTAGTATGTAATGGTTTCTTCGCCAGAAAGAATGTTTTCTTTTTCATTAATTGTAGCTTTAATGTTGTAATCTGCACGTTGCTGCCAGTATTCCTTTCCTGGAGCGCCGCTCGCTGTTCTATAAGAATTAGGGGGAGACATCAAATTATCGATTGGCTCAAACTTACCTTTCCAAGGTTGATTTTGCGATTGTACATTAAATACAAAAAGTGTAAGGCAAAAAGCGATGATGTATTTCATACTGAATTAAAGTTAGCGGTTTTTCTAAAAAGTTTACAATTTAATAATTCTTCGGGTAAATATTTGTTAATTAGATGATTGTTTTAATCGTACTTTAAGATTATGTAAATTCAAAGTAATTAGTGCGTTATAAGTTGTTTTCGCCTTAAAGCTTCAGTACCTTTGCTGCCCAAATTTCATACTATGAGTGACAAGAAAAAATTAACTTTTGACGTTTTAATTGAAATACCAAAGGGCAGTAGAAATAAATACGAATATGATTTCGCATTACATAAAATTCGTTTTGATAGAACATTGTTCTCTTCAATGATGTATCCAGGAGACTACGGATTTGTACCTGAAACATTAGCGCTAGATCAAGATCCGCTGGATGTTTTGGTATTATCTACTGAGCCATCATTCCCGATGGTTGTTATGGAAGTAAGACCTATTGGAGTTTTCCACATGACTGATGAAAAAGGACCAGACGAAAAAATAATTTGTGTGCCGGTTTCTGATCCGGTCTGGAGCAAAAGAAGTGATATAGAGCATTTGAACCCGCATAGACTAAAGGAAATAGAACACTTCTTTCAGGTTTATAAAGATTTGGAGGAGAAAAAAGTAGATGTTGGAGGATGGGGAAATGCAGACGAAGCACGTAAGATTTATCACGAATGTGTAAAGCGTTATGAAGAAAGTGAACACAAGAAAAAACGAACCTTTACAATCTAATTGAAAGATTAATAATTTTCAGTAAAAAAACTAAGCTATCTTTAATTAAAGGTAGCTTTTTTTATCACTTTAATTTTCCTATTTTTAGCCCCGTTAAAAAAAAAGAGTAACATAACTAACTAATTAGAAATATGGATTTATTGATTAAAGGATTGCCGGCCTTTGGAGTTTTAGCATTACTATTTGTATTTATCAAAAGTGCATGGGTAAGCAAACAAGACGAAGGAAACGACAAAATGAAAAGGATTGCAAAGAACATTGCAGATGGCGCAATGTCTTTCTTAAAAGCAGAATATAAAATATTAGCCATTTTTGTTGTAGCAGTAGCCATCTTATTATTTTTCAAAGGAAGTAATGAAGAAGGCTCTAACGGAATGGTAGCAGTATCATTTATTATTGGTGCTATTTGTTCTGCATTAGCAGGATTCATAGGCATGAAGGTTGCAACTAAAGCCAATGTAAGAACAACAAGTGCGGCAAGAACGTCTTTAGGAAAAGCCTTAGAAGTGGCGTTTGCAGGTGGTGCAGTAATGGGACTTGGTGTTGTTGGTCTTGGTGTTTTAGGTCTTAGCAGTCTATTCGCTGTTTATAGCGAAATGGGATGGGGTATAAATGAAGTATTAAATGTGCTTTCTGGATTTTCTCTTGGGGCTTCATCTATTGCGTTATTTGCCCGTGTGGGTGGAGGTATTTATACTAAAGCTGCAGATGTAGGCGCCGATTTAGTTGGTAAGGTTGAAGCTGGTATTCCAGAAGATCATCCTTTAAATCCTGCAACTATTGCTGATAATGTTGGTGATAACGTAGGTGATGTTGCTGGTATGGGAGCCGATTTATTTGAGTCTTACGTAGGGTCAATTATAGGTACAATGGTTCTAGGAGCTTTTATCATTACTCCTGATTTTAATGGTTTAGGAGCAGTTTATCTACCAATAGTACTTGCTGCAGTTGGGATTATTATGTCTATTATAGGAACATTCTTTGTAAAAGTAAAAGATGGCGGAAACCCTCAAACGGCATTAAATATTGGTGAATTTGGTTCAGCAGCCTTAATGTTAATAGCATCTTATTTTATTATTGATCTTTTAATTCCTGAAGGTACCGTAGGTTTCGAATATGGTTCTTTAGGCGTGTTTTTTGCTGTAATTGCTGGTTTAATTGCTGGTTTAGCAGTTGGAAAAGTAACAGAATATTACACGGGTACAGGTACAAAACCTGTAAACTCTATTGTAAGACAATCAGAAACGGGAGCAGCTACAAACATTATTGCTGGTTTAGGTGTAGGAATGATGTCTACTATGATTCCTATTCTTTTAATTGCTGCGGCAATTTTGGTGTCTCATCATTTTGCAGGATTATATGGTATTGCTATTGCTGCGGTAGGAATGTTAGCTAATACAGGAATTCAATTGGCAGTGGATGCTTATGGACCAATTTCTGATAATGCTGGTGGAATTGCTGAAATGGCAGAATTAGATCCGGAAGTACGTGAGCGTACAGACAAATTAGATGCAGTTGGTAATACTACGGCTGCAATTGGTAAAGGTTTTGCTATTGCTTCTGCTGCATTAACAGCATTAGCCTTATTTGCTGCATTTATGCAAACTGCAAACGTAACCGCTATTGATGTGTCTAAACCAACAGTTATGGCAGGATTATTAGTAGGTGGTATGTTGCCTTTTGTGTTTTCTGCATTATCGATGAATGCTGTAGGACGTGCTGCAATGGCGATGATTGAAGAGGTTCGTCGTCAATTTAGAGATATTCCTAAATTAAAAGCAGCCTTAGAGGTAATGAGAGCTGTGGATTCTGATATGTCTAAAGCAACTGACGCTCAAAGAAAAATATTTGATGAAGCCGATGGAGTTGCAGAATATGATAAGTGTGTGGCAATTTCTACTAAAGCGTCAATTAAAGAGATGGTATTACCAGGATTATTAGCAATTGCTGTGCCTGTGGCGGTAGGTTTTATTGGAGGAGCCGAAATGTTAGGAGGGCTTCTTGCAGGTGTTACTACTTGTGGGGTGCTTATGGCAATCTTCCAATCTAACGCTGGTGGCGCATGGGATAATGCTAAAAAAATGATAGAGGAGCAAGGCAAAAAAGGAACTGATGCCCATAAAGCTGCGGTGGTTGGTGATACAGTGGGAGATCCGTTTAAAGATACATCTGGGCCTTCATTAAATATCTTGTTGAAATTAATGAGCGTTGTGGCATTGGTAATAGCGCCAAGTATCGCATTATCTGCAGATACCGTAACAGCTTATATTTCTGATGATAATAAAGTAGAACAAGTTGAAATTCAAAAGGAAGTTAAAATAGAGTTGTCTGAAACTGATGAAAATGGTGTTTTAGAAGCTGTAGTTACTACAGTAAAAACAGAAAATGGAAAGGAGTCTACCACCTATGAAACAATTACTGGTACAAAATCTGAAGTTGAAGCTAAACTAAAAGCTTTGAAAGAAGCAGAGAATGCCTCATAAAATTTAGAATAACTAAACTAAATAAGCTAACATTAATTGTTAATCAGAGCCACGTTTTACGTGGCTTTTTTTATTTTACATGAAAGAAAGTAAACTATGTTTAAAAAAGACCCACTTCAAATTATAGCATTTCTAACCTATGGAACATCTAGCCACTTATATTTAAGAGGTAGGGCATTAGAAGATGAGAACATTAATTTAGAAGCCAAAGGCACTTTTAGATTATTGGTAAATGCATGGAAACGTTTTGAGACCGATGAACTTAAAAATGCTGAACTTAAAGTAAAGATAGGTGCAGACAAGCATTTTTATACCAAAACTGATAATGATGGCTATTTTCTCTTAGATGAAAAGGTAGAAGGACTTTCTAATTATGCAAATGATGAAGGCTGGGTTAAAATAGAAGCGTCTTATTGTGAGGAAAAGTTGAAAAGAAATATACAATCTGATAACAGGTTTCCGGGAGAAATGCTCATCCCATCACCTTCTGCTTCCTTCGGGGTAGTTAGCGATATAGATGATACTATTTTGCACACGGGTTTGGTGTCTACTTTAAAATGGAGAGCTCTTATAAACACAATTTTTACTTCTGCTGGTAAACGATTACCTCTAGAAGGTGCGCCAGAGTTTTATCATATGTTACATCAAGGGAAAAGTGGAGATGATGCTAATCCAATTTTTTATGTGAGTCATAGCCCATGGAACTTATATCGTTATTTAGAGTTTTTCCTTAAAAAGAATAACTTTCCGAAAGGCCCAATTATTCTAAGAAATTTTCCAACGCCATTTAATAGAAAATCTAAGGACGAAAAACCCCAAAAGCAAAAAGAGATATTGAATATTTTAAAAACTTACCCCAAGCTTAAATTTATTTTAATTGGTGATAGTGGCGAGCATGATCCAGATATTTATATAGAAATTGCAGAAGCATACCCCTCTCAGGTTTTGGCTATTTACTTAAGGAGCGTTAAACATAAAAAGAAAATGGAACGTGTTAGAGGTTTGTTTGAATCCTATAAAACCACACCAGTCTTATTGGTAGAAAGTAGTGAGCAAGCTATTGCACATGCTAAGGAAAATGGATTTATCCGTATGTCTTAGTTTAAGTCTGTTGAGGTTAATATGTAGATACACTAATTCACCAAACTTCTACTTATCAAAGTTCAAACCAGTGTTTGGTAATTGCCTTTTCGGTATTTGGGATGCTCATATGGATAAACTCATTTTTAACTGCGTTATACTTATAATCTTTTCCCCATGTTTCAAAATTTTGTGAAACTTGCTCTATGGCATCACAAATAAAATGAATATCTTCATTTGTCATTGTAGGATGTATGGACATTCTTATCCAGCCGGGGCGTTCAATTAAACAACCTTCCAATATTTTTTCTTCAATCGATCTGGAAGTATTCTGATCCACATTCAATAAATAATGTCCATAAGTGCCAGCACAAGAACAGCCTCCACGTGTTTGTATGCCAAACCTATCATTTAGTAATTTAACGATAAGATTATAATGCACGTCATCAATATAAAATGAAAATACACCAAGTCTATCCTTATGTTCGGGTGCTAGTATCTTTAAATTTTCAATTTTAGAAAGTCTGTCAAAAACAATAGTGTTTAACTCATGCTCTCTATTTAAAATGTTTTGTACGCCCATTTCTTCTTTTAGCTTTATAGAAAGTGCTATTCTTATGGCTTGTAAAAAACCTGGTGTGCCGCCATCTTCTCGGGTTTCAATATCATCAATATAGTCATGGTCTCCCCAAGGATTTGTGTAACTTACTGTGCCACCACCCGGATTGTCGGGCACTAAATTCTTATAAAGCTTTTTATTAAAAATTAAAATACCGGATGATCCTGGACCACCAAGAAATTTGTGGGGAGAAAAGGTTATAGCATCTAGATAGGAGTACTCGTCGTCTGGATGCATGTCTATGTTTACATAGGGTGCAGAACAAGCAAAATCTACAAAACAAAGGCCATTATTTTGATGCATCACTTTTGCAACGTCATGGTAGTTAGTTCGTATACCAGTTACATTAGAGCATCCAGTAATTGCTGCAATTTTAATAGGAACGTCCTTATGTGCTTCTAATAGTTTTTCAAGTTTTATCAAACATGGCAAGCCGTCTGTGTTTGACGGGATTACCTTCACATTTGCAATAGTCTCCAACCATGAGGTTTGATTGGAATGATGTTCCATATGGGACACAAAAATCAATGGTCTTTTTTCTTTAGGAACTTTTGTGTTTTCCTTTAAGTTTTCACATAATTTAAGCCCGAGAATTCGCTGAAATTTGTTGATGGCACCTGTCATTCCTGTACCAACGGTTATTAAAACATCATCTTTCGAAGCATTTACGTGTTGCTTTATTATTTGTCTGGCATCGTGATAGGCGTGTGTCATCACGCTACCTGTAATCGAGGTTTCGGTGTGGGTGTTCGCCACGAAAACACCAATACTGTTACTGATTTTTTCTTCGATGGGTTTATAGAGCCTTCCGCTTGCCGTCCAGTCGGCATATATTATTTTTTTTCTACCATAGGGCGATTCAAAATAGGAGTCTATACCGATTATGTTGTTTCGGTACTTTTTGAAGTATGACTCAAGATGTGTGGTCTTTTCTTTTTTAAGGTTAATCATACTTGTGGTTTTTTTGAATGAAATAGCATTTATTGATTAAAAACCTCTAAACCACATTCTAAAAACGCTGCATATTCCTTTTCATTTGGAGTATAAGGCACTGGGGTGTTGAGCATCTTCTTCCCATCGGCATCTAAAAGTACATAGTACGGTTGGGAATTTGACTGGAAAAATTCGGTTTGAAAATGAGCCCATTTATGTCCGTAATTTTCAAGTTTTCTTGTACCTCCATCAACACGCTTCACATATATTTTTTCTTCTTCGGGCAGTTCTTTTTTATCATCAACATACAATGAAATCAAAACGTAATCATTTCTTAGATAGTTATCAATGGTATTCTCTGGCCAAACGTGCTCTTCCATTTTTCTACAGTTTACACATGCTAAACCAGTGAAATCTATGATAACAGGCTTGTTCGCTTTTTTAGCATAAGCCAAGCCTTCTTTTAAATCTTTAAAACAATCTAGGTTATTAGGACAATCATTAGGATATAAAAAACTGTACCCAACAGGAGGAGCTAAACCACTTAAAAGTGTAAGTGATGTAAATGTATTGGTTTGTTTATTTACTCTAAAGCCCGAGGCTAAATAAATAACGAATGAGGCCACCAAGATTCCTCCAGCAATTCTAGAAAAGGATAACTTTTTTATGGGCGAATCGTGCGGAAATTTTATTTTACCGAAAAGATATAAAGCTAATCCTGCAAATATGATAATCCATAGAATTAGGAACGGTTCAATTTTTAAGATATTCCAGTGTGCCACTAAATCAGCATTAGATAAAAACTTAAATGCCAATGCCAGTTCTAAAAACCCTAAAATTACTTTTGTGGTATTGAGCCATCCACCAGATTTTGGTAGTGCGTTCATCATGTTTGGAAACATTGCAAATAAGGCAAAAGGTAAACCTAAGGACACGCCAAACCCAGCCATTCCTGAGGTAAGTTGCCATGCGCCACCATCGGCAGTAAGAGATCCAGCCAGTAGTGAACCTAAAATTGGCCCTGTACATGAAAATGAAACAATGGCGAGTGTTAACGCCATAAAAAATACACCAACTAAGCCTCCAGAACTCTCACCTTCTGTTGTTCTTGTTGTCCAACTGGATGGTAATGTCAATTCGTAGTACCCAAAAAAAGAAAAGGCAAAAAACACAAATATTAAGAAGAAAATGATATTTAGCCAAACGTTGGTTGAAATCTCATTTAAAATATCGGGATTTACTGAATCCAGCAAATGGAAGGGTGCACTAAGTAGTATATATACAGCAAAAATAAAGAAGCCATAAAGTAATGCTTTGGACACACCAGACTTATTATTTTGGTTACTGCTCTTGGTAAAAAAACTCACTGTTAAGGGAATCATAGGGAAAACACAAGGCGTTAATAAAGCCAATAAACCGCCCAAAAAGCCTAAACCAAAAATACGCCATAACGAGCTGTTGCTAGATGATACACTTAAATTTACTGCCTCGTTTCCACATGAAGCAGTTGGCTTTACAATGTCATCTGAAGACATGCCATATAATAATTCGTTTGTTTTCTTGGTGTCTATTTCAATATGTTCATTTGTGTTTTTTTCAGATCCTTTAGCAGATTCATAAAGGATGAAAACCAATTCGAAATCTGTAGGTGGTGTACATTTTTCATCATCACAGGCCATGAATAGCACGGATCCGGTTATTTTATCAACCGTATTAATAAGTTGCACTTTCTGCTCAAATATAGCCGTATCTTCGAAATACTTAATTTCCATTTCAAACACTGCATCATTAACAGTGATGCCTTCTTCTTCAGAAGTCTCTCCTAAAAGTTTATAGTCTTTACTGTCATTATTATATGTAAACTCAGTTGGAATTGGGCCACCTTCTGGTATGTTTTGGGCGTAGAGATGAGAGCCTTTATCAACTGTAGCAATGGAAATTAATTTGTATTCTGAGTCTGAAATTTTCTCAACTTTTGTTTCCCATTTCACGGGATTATACATCTGGGAAAACCCTAAACTAGAAAACAATATTAAAAGTAGAAATAGTATTTGTTTCATCTTTATATTTTAAGTACAAGTAGGTTAGGCGATTTAATTAACATCGCATTACAAAATAACATTATTGAAGACTAAATGGTATTCTTTTTAATAGACTTTTAACTAAGGATTTTAAGAATGACTTCTAAAATAATCCGTTAATTTCAGCATCAATGGTATTGATAACATGACCTAAGTCTTCTGGGTTGTCTACAAAATTAAGATTATCAACGTCCATAATCAATAATTTGCCTTTGTCATACCCATGAATCCAAGCTTCGTAACGCTCGTTTAATCTGCTTAAATAATCGATGCTGATAGAATTTTCGTAATCACGACCACGTTTATGGATTTGTGATACTAAATTAGGGATAGAACTGCGTAAATAAATTAATAAATCTGGACCTTTAACCAAAGATTCCATTAAATCAAATAAAGTGCTATAGTTGTTAAAATCTCTATTGGTCATCAAGCCCATGGCGTGTAAGTTGGGCGCAAAAATATGAGCATCCTCATAAATTGTTCTATCCTGAATGATGTCCTTGCCACTTTCACGAATTTGCAATACTTGACGAAAACGGCTATTTAAAAAGTAAACCTGTAAATTGAAACTCCAACGCTCCATTTGATTATAGAAATCATCTAAATAAGGATTGTCTACAACATCTTCCAATTGTGCTTCCCATTTATAGTGTTTTGCGAGTAATTTGGTAAGCGTTGTTTTTCCAGCGCCAATGTTTCCAGCAACAGCAATATGCATAGTTAATTTATTTTTATTTGGAATTCTTGGAGAGTTTCAAAGTTGTAAATATACAAGGTTTCATTGGTTACAAAAAACTGAGGAATCAAAATGTTATCAGTTTTCACGGATACAACTTTATTTGAATCTGAACCTAGATAGAATAAATCATCATCTTTTTTAAGAAATACAGCTTCATTGTTTTCCTGTAAACTAGTATAGCCGTTATTCTTGATTTTCCGCACCAAACTCCCAAAATAGTTATAGATTAGAAGTTCATCTTCAGTTAATAGATACGCATAATTGTAGTTGCTTTTTAAATCTAAAATAGGGCTATCAATAGGTTTAAGTGTTTGGGCTTTTGTTGTTATGGTCTTGTAATCAAAAACCTCAAGAAGCTGGGTGTCTTGGTTAAATAGCCAGATGGTATTATCATAACCTGTAGAAATGTGCGAAACATTTTTGTAATTATTAATCGAATTAAAATCAACCTTGAAGATTTCAGCCAAACGATTATCTAAAATAATTACCGTGTTTAATTCTTGATAGAATAGATTTATTTTTAAAGGGTTAAAGCTATTAGCAGATGTTAATTTACCCAACTGCAAATTATTATAGCTAATGGTTGTGTCTTTGTTTTTCTTATAAATGGTGCTTTCTTTTAGGTAGAAAATAGTGCCAAAATTGTCAACGCCGATAACGCTATCTGCCCGTAGCTCTGAAGTGCTGAGAGAATGAATTTCAATAGATTCTTGAGCACCTAAAGATAAACACAAGACTAACGTTATTATTTGAATAATTTTCATGCAGTTTGAAAAATACAAAAATCAAACCACTTTTAGCAGATTAACTTGTAGCCATAGCCTCGAACATTAATAATTTCAATATTCGTATCCTTTTTAAGTTTTTTTCTCAGCTTTGTAATGAAAACATCCATACTTCTAGCGCTAAAAAAATCATCAGTGCCCCATAATTTATTCAATATTAAAGAGCGGTCTAAAACCTTGTTTTTGTTTTTAATCAGGTGGAATAATAAATGTGCTTCTCGATGCGTAAGTTGTACTTTGTTTTCAGACTTATATTGAAGCGTTTGTTTTGGGAAGTTGAATATAAAATCACTTAATTCTATAATTTCCGATTGTTGTTGCTCCTTGGTACGATTTAGAAGGTTATTGATACGAACTATAAGTTCTTCCATACTAAATGGTTTTTTCAAATAATCATTACCGCCTATAGTAAAACCTTCAACAACGTCCTGCGTTTGCGATTTTGCCGTTAGAAAAATAATAGGAATGGTGTCATCAATTTTTCGAATATCTTTTGCTAAAGTGAATCCATCTTTTTTTGGCATCATCACATCAAGCACCAAAAGTTCAGGTGAGACTTCATGATACTTTCTCAAAGCCTTTTCACCATCTTCACAAAGCGTAACATCGAAATGTCTAGTTTCTAAACTTTCTTTAATTATTTGTCCCAAAGCAGGTTCGTCCTCAGCTAATAGTAATTTAATAGCATTATCCATGTAGTAAGTTGATTTTAAATGTTGTCAAATTATTGCTTAGATCTAGAGCAATAGTGCCATTGTGCTTATTCACAATAGTTTTTGTGTAGTACAAACCTATACCATAACCTTTTACATCGTGGGTGTTGCCTTTTGGTATGCGATAAAACTTTTCGAAAATACGTTGTCTATTTTCTTTTTTTAAGGAATTCCCATTATCGGAAATATTAATTTCTATACCATTTTTTGAGTGCTTTAAATCTACTGAAATTACCTCTCCTCCGTATTTTACAGCGTTGTCTAAAATATTATTTATGGCATTTTCAAAATGAAAAGCATCGGCAGTTATCATAAGGCTTTCACTATCAAGACTAAGTTTGAAATTTTTATCCTGATGTTGCGTTTTGTAACGGTTAACGAGTGTGTCCAATAGAAGTGCTACATCCAAAGGTTCTTTGTTGAACTTTAAAGATTCACTATCCAGTGTAGCCGTTTCCAATAATTTTTCAACCATTACATTAAGCTTTGACAGCTGTCCGGTAGACATGTCTATATACTGTTTGGTTTTCTGTTTGTCCTCAATAACATTAAAGTTGTTAATGCTTTCCAGAGCAACACCTATTGTAGCAATAGGCGTTTTAAATTCATGCGTAATATTGCTGATTAAATCGTTTTTCACTTCGGCCAATTGTTTTTGCTCCTTAATTATTTTCAACAGGAAAAACAGGCAACTAATAACCGCTAACACCAATAAGGTAGAAATTAAAATAGCACTAATACCTTTTTTAAAAGCTACCCAATTGGCATTTTCAAAATGTACACTTAAAGTACTGCCTTTAGGTAAAAATGTGGATTTTGAAGCAACATTTAAAAGTTTAGGATTCACAGAAATGGAATCTGTTTTTTGTTTCTTTACGTTTTCTTTTGAACTGAAAAAATCGGGGAATTGCTGTTTTGGCTTATTGTAGTTTAGGCTGTAATCTAAATTAATTTTCTTGTCAGCCAAGTTAAGTTGTAAAAGACTATCCACTTTTTTAACGTCAAGCGTATCGTTGTTGATGGAAATAAAAACTTTTGAAGTCAATAGCTCAAAATTCTTCCCAATGCGCATGCTATCGTCTTCAATAATATGTAATCTTTGGTGTTTTTTAGTAGAATCTTTTTTCCAAAACGGAAACTTATTTTCTTTGGTTTTCAAAGGTAAGGAGTCTCCTTTTAATCCCCGAATAATAGTGACACCATCAATTGCATTTAGCTGTAAGGAGTCTAACCCTTTGAAGGTACTGTTGTTTTTATCTATGGATTTTGATATGTTTTCGAGTATGCCCCCTTCTTTAAAAACATCCTTTTGGCGATTACCTTCAAACCTTAATCCAAGTGTTGTTTTTTGAGCTAATTGGGCGTAATAATCATCTACAACTTTATCCAAACTGGTTTGTACATCAGCAATTAATTGCTGCTTATTTGATTGGTAGTTTTTGTAGTTCCAATACCCTTGAATCCCAATAGTAGCTATAATTACAGCAACAATTATGTAAAGCGTGTATTGATATCTTTTATCGTTCATACTTCAAAAGTAAAGGGAAAAACCCTTAAAAACTAATCGGTTAACACACGTTAACACTGGTTAACTTTTTAATCGGGATTTGGGTTGGATATTTGTACCACATCAATCAAAAAACGACTGCAGTTGTGTTTTTAAAAATCGAATATTAATCTTAAAAAATCAAAAAATGAAAAATTTAGTTACCATGTTATTTCTAATTTGTGTGTGTTCAATTTCAGCGCAAACCAAAATGGATGAAGAGGTTTCAAAAACAATTGTTAAGTTTGAAAATCTTGATATTTCTGTTACAGTAAATTCCTTAGATGATATCAAATCCACGCTTGATGTCAATGATATTAAAGCTATTTTAGCAGACGTTGATGATAATGAATCTTTAAGTTTTGCAATGACGTGCAAAGATGAAACTGAAGGCTCAAACGGTTATGTTACTTACAAAGTAAAGGGTGATACTGACGATATTGATAGTTTTATTAAAAGTGTTAAGGTGATTAAAAAATCAGCAATTAAGTATTATAAAAACAAAGTATAGTAATGAAGACTTTAGTAAAGATTTTAGTAGTAGCTACTTGTGTTCTAATTTCCAAATTACAAGCACAAGACTTTCAGGGCGTAGCCACCTATAAATCGCACCGAAAGGTAGATTTGAAAATGGATGAAAGCAAGATAAGTTCCGAACAGCAAAAAAGTATCCAAGCGCAGTTGAAGAAGCAGTTTCAAAGAGAGTATACGCTGGAGTTTAGCAAATATGAATCGGTTTATAAGCAGGAGGAAAAATTGGATGCGCCTCAACCGGTAAGCTCGGGTATCAATATAAAGGTTGTGCAGGGTGCTGATGTGATGTACAAAAATGTTAAAGAGCACAGGTACACAAATAAAACTGAAATCTATGGAAAGCGGTTTCTTATAAAGGATTCCTTGACCAATAGAAAGTGGGAACTCGTCAATGAAACTAAGAATATTGGTGAGTATACGTGTTACAAAGCGATATTTAAGGATGAAATTACAAGTAGAACGATAAACGAGCAAGGAGAGTTTACCACGGTAACCAGACCAAGAATAACAACGGTGTGGTATACGCCACAAATTCCAGTTAGCAACGGGCCTTCTGATTATTTTGGTCTTCCTGGTTTAATTTTAGAGGTGAATGATGGCAAACTTACCTTAGTTTGTACAAGAATTGTAATAAGTCCGGAGCAGCCTGTAGAAATTGTTGAACCCCAGAAGGGAAAAGAAGTCTCTCAAAAAGAGTTTGATGAGATTAGAGACAAGAAAATGGAAGAGATGATGGAACAGTTCAGGTCAACAAATAGAGGGCGTAGTGATGGTAATCGTGTAATGATTAGGGTGGGCGGATAGTGAAAAATGATGTTGGTTTTCTGATAGTAAATGTTAGGAATATGTTACAGTCTGATTATTTTGTTTAATAATTGTGTATATTTGTTAAACAATTTATCAAAAACCAATTCATTATGAAATCTATCGTTACTTCCTCCATAGTTTTTTGCCTCAGTCTTTTTTTGTCCTTTTCAGGATTCTCGCAAGAGTTTCAAGGTAAGGCAGAGTATGTATACAAGGCCCAAATGAATTTAGGACGCTGGGGTGCAAAAATGAGTGAAGCTCAAAAAAAACAAATCGCTGCGCGTTTAAAAAACCGTTTGGAAAAAAAATATATCCTAACCTTTAATAAAGAAGCTTCGGTTTACAACGAATATGAAAAGTTAGATGCTATGTCTGGAGCAACAGATTCTTGGGGAAAAAATTTTACACCTGGTGAGCAATACAAAAATGTAAAGACAAATGCTTTTGTTCAGGATCAAGAGTTCTATGGTAAAAAGTTTTTAATAAAGGATAGTTTGTTGAAAATAGATTGGAAAATGGGCACGGAAACCAAACAAATTGGAAACTATACATGCTTTAAAGCTACGGCAATGATACCAAATTCTCAAATGGCATTTTGGGAATTCTCATGGAGCCAAATGCGTCAGGAACAAGCCGAAAGTGAAGAAAGCGGCGAAGCAAAAGAAGAACCTATGACTGAGGTAGTGGCTTGGTATACCACACAAATTCCTGTAAGTCAAGGACCTTCGGAGTTTTGGGGGCTGCCAGGATTAATATTAGAAGTAAGCTCTGGTTCTACAACCATGTTATGTTCTAAAATAGTTATGAATCCCGAAGAAAAAACGGAGGTAGAAGCGCCAAAACGAGGTACTGAGGTAACAAAAGAAGAGTATAGGGAGATCATCTTTAAAAAAATGAAAGAGTTTAGAGATAATAGAGTAGGCAGAAGGTATAGTCGATCTTAGTCAAATTTAACATATCTTTAATAGTTAGGGTTTAAACGAAGTGATGTTAACAGAGTCTAATGAGTGTCCAAAAAGTTGGTTCGGACTATCAAATTTATCAATTTAAAATTTCATTATGACTTCTATTAGCCTTCAACGACTATGTCTATTCGTTTTTCTATTTTCAACTATTTTTTCAAACAGTCAAGAATTTCAAGGTAAAGCCTTTTACATGTCTAAAACCTCTGTGGACATGAGTAACTTTGGGCGACCAAACATGACCGAGGAGCAGCGCAAGCGTATGGAAGATCGTTTAAAAACCATGTTCCAGAAAACATTTGTTTTAACTTTCAACAGAACAGAATCGGTTTACAAACTAGAAGAAAAACTTGAAGCGCCCGGACAAAGAGGCGGAAGGTTTACTGCTATAATGGGAGGTGCAGTTGATGGCGTTAAATACAAAAATGTTAAAGATAAGGCGCTACTGAATGAACTAGAACTCTTTGGAAAGCTATTTTTAGTGAAAGAGGATTTGCCAAAACTAGAGTGGAAAATTACAGGTGAGACAAAACAAATAGGTGGTTATACGTGCAACAAGGCAACGGCAATTAAAACTTGGAAAGATTTTGATCTAACGGCTTTAAGAAGACAACCTGCTAGAGAGGAAAACGAAGAGAATAATGAAACAGTGGAGGAAGAGGAACAGCCAAAGATAGAAGTTACAGCGTGGTATACCATGCAAATTCCGGTGAACCAAGGCCCAGGGGATTATTGGGGCTTACCAGGTTTAATTTTAGAAGTTAACACAGATGACACTACCATTTTATGTTCAAAAATTATATTGAATCCAGAAGATAAAGCAACCATAAAAAGACCTACTAAGGGTAAAGTTGTTAGCAAAGAAGAATATGTTGAAATCGCTACCCAAAAGTTTCAAGAAATGCGTGAAAACTTTAGAAGAGGTGGGCAACGGGGAGGAAGAGGCTAACATCGTAATATTAACCAAAAGAAAATGAAACGAACGTGATTTTTTTCATTCTAAATTTTAGACAAGAATGATATAAGATTCGCATGAGTTATTGAACGTATTCAATTTTTTTTGAGCGTTCAGAAAAAAAATTTAACCGATGAAAATAAAACTAACCATATTATTAGCCTTTGTAATGTCAATGGGCTATTCACAAATTAAGTTACAAGGTGTTGTAAAAGATAGTATCGGCACGCCACTAGAACTGGCAAATGTTGTGGCCATCAATCAAGAAACTAGTGCTTTGGAGTCTTATGGCATCACCAACGATAAAGGTAAATTCATTCTTAGTTTAAGTAAAAATTCAACGTATAAACTACAAGTGAGCTACATCGGGATGAAAACCTATGAGGAAATTCTAAAAACTACAACGGAAAATATTGATAAAACCATAAACATGGTTTCTGATAATGCTTTGGATGCTGTTGAGCTAACGTATGAAATGCCGGTAACCATAAGTGGCGATACCTTAATCTATAATGCTGATTCTTTTAAAAACGGTACAGAGCGAAAACTGGAGGATATTCTCGAAAAGCTCCCTGGTGTTGAGGTAAATGATGAAGGGCAAATTGAAGTTGAGGGTCAGCGCGTATCAAAAGTAATGGTAGATGGTAAAGATTTTTTTGATGGCGATTCTAAATTGGCCACTAAAAATATTCCGTCAAATGCTGTAGATAAAGTACAAGTATTAAAAAATTATGCTGAGGTTGGGCAATTAAGTAGCGTTACCAACAATCAGGATAATTATGCGATAAACATCAAGCTAAAAGAAGGTAAAAAGAATTTCTGGTTTGGAAATGTAACAGTTGGCGGCGGTTCGTCACCAGATGACGAATTATATTTGGTACAACCAAAGTTGTTTTATTACAGCCCAAAGTACAGTATCAATTTAATAGGTGATTTGAACAATACTGGCGAACCCGCATTGACGCGGCGCGATTTACGTGGTTTTGGCGGTGGTTTTAGGCCACCCAGTAGAGATAGCGGTACCAGCTTGAATTTGGGGAATAACGATTTAGGTTTTTTAGCAACCCAAAATAATCGCGCGCAAAATATTGAGAATACATTGGCCTCAGGTAATTTTAGCTATTCGCCAAATAAAGCTTTAGATATAAGCGGTTTTGGGATATTTAATAGTAGTACGGTAGATATTCGTCAAATACGAAACATACAATATACCAATCCCAACTTTAGTATTCCTGACGATAAAACAGATCAAAATGTAACGCAACAATCTGATATAGGTTTGTTAAAGCTAAGCGGTTCCTATAAACCAAATGTAAATAATCAAATGGATTATGATGTGTTAGGTCGTGTTAGTAAAGAATCCCAAGAACAAAATTTGGTCTCTTTTGTACTAGGAAATACGGATCAATTTGAAGACAATACACCTTATAGCATTAATCAAAATTTGAATTATTACTACACGCTAAATGATACCAACATTTTTGCTTTTGAGGTGCAGCATTTATTACAGGATGAAGACCCATTCTATAACGCAATTTTAGAAGATAAAGATAGCTATGAAAATACAGCGGATGGCTTAGGTTTAGATCCCGACCAGATAGGATATAATATAAACCAAACCAGACGCGTAAAAACCAATCAGTTGGATGCAAAGTTGGATTATTGGAATATCTTAAACGATAAAAGCAATATCAATTTTACGCTGGGAGCCATAACCAGCAGACAAGATTTTAATTCTGAATTATTTCAAATATTAGATGATGATACAGAGTTTGATCCTACACCAACATTCAACAATGGTTTAGATGTAAATGATATTAGGTATAGCTTTAGCGACTACTATTTAGGGGTAAAATATACATTGAAGGCGGGTATTTTTACATTTACACCAGGGCTTTCTGCGCATGCATATAGATATGGGAATGATCAATTTGGAGAAGAATTTCAAGATAATTTTGGTTTAGTCCTTCCTAGTTTTGAAACACGAATGCAGTTTAAAAAGAGCGAAAGTTTAACGCTGCGATACAATATGCGTAATCAGTTTACCGATGTTACACGATTGGCGAGTGGGATTGTGCTTAACGGTTTTAACAGCATACAAGTGGGTAATCCAGAGCTAGAAAATGCAGTATCGAATAACATCAGTTTAATTTACCGCAGCTTTAATTTATTTAACTATACCAATGTATTTGCGGTGATAAATTATAGCAATGCTATAGATCAAATAAGGTCTAGAGCCAATTTTGAAAGTGTAGTACGCACAAGCGAGTTTTTTAATTCTGGTTTTACCGATGAAAGTGTTACGGCTTTTGGGCGTTTTCAACGCACCTTTGGAAAGTTGAGGGCAAGTATTAATACAAGGTTTAATTACAGCAAGTTTAATCAGTTTATACAAGGAGAGCGTTCTATCAACGAGAACTTTACCCAGTCTTACACGCCAGAATTAAGAACGAACTTTAGAGAAGCACCAAATTTTGAAATCTCTTACCGTTATGCCGTCAATAGAAACCAACAAGGAGGTAGAACCACTACATTTACAACCAATGCACCATCCATTGAGTTTGATGCCTATATCTGGAAGAAGTTTACGTTTTTAACGGACTATTCCTATACACGCCAAAGTAACCCTAATGGTTCGCCACAAGAGTTTGAAATTTGGAATGCGTCGTTGTCCTACAGAAAGGATAGAGATGCCAAATGGGAATATACACTTAAGGCTACCAACCTATTAAACGCTACCTCATTGATACAAAACGGCAATAATAATGTCTCTGTGTTTGCTTCAGAATATTTTATACAGCCACGGTTTGTAACTTTTAGGTTGCGGTATGAGATTTAGAAGGTTCGCTTATTGTTGAGATATGGTCGCATTCTAATGAACTATATCGTTCGATAAGCGAAGGTAGACGAAAATTTTTACAAAATCAAGTCACCTCTAACAAAAAATAAGACCACTGTTTAAGTGATCTTTTTAAAGCTATAATAAGAGGATTAACCTAGTCTCTCAATATATGGATTACATTGACCATGTACCAGTTAAAGTATCAGTTCCATTTGTAGCAACAAGAGAACCGTCAGAATTAAACGAGAAATTATATCCTGTAAAATCTGATGTCTCATTTTCTCCAGAATC
>NZ_SIRT01000001.1 GCF_004310325.1 Hyunsoonleella flava | reverse complement strand
TGTTGTAAGTTCGTCTAAAATTTTCAGTTTAAAAGGTTCTGAATACCGTCTGATTACTTTGTCATTTTTATACATAATGTTTAAAATTATGTAGCCTTTATTCAGGACGGGTCAAAATTACACACAACGTGTTCGTGTATGAGTAGTAGCGGATTACATACGGCTAATATTCAATTATAAAAATAATATAATTAAAATAAAAAACGGTTTAAGTTTTTACCTAAACCGCTATTACTTATACACATTGTTGGCAATAGTTATTCGACGCTTACTTGATTCCAAATACCAGTTGCAGCAGTTTGTCTAGCATAGGTTTCAAAATCTTTAGCCGGTCTGCCTAACACTTTGGCGACATCATTTGAAACTTCTTGGTTATCTGGATTTCCTAATACTTCTTGGAATAAATAACCGAACAGCCATACATAAGAATCTGGTAGTCCTACTTTGCGCATACCATCTTTAAATTCTTCAATGGTAATAGGAACGAATTGTATGTGTTTATTAGAAGCTTCAGCCATAATCTCGACTACTTCTTTAAAGGTTCTTTTTTGGGGTCCAGTGACTGTAATTGTTTGTCCATTATATGAATCATCGATTAGCACTTTAGATACAACATCGGCAATATCATCGGCGTCTACAAATGGAATTTCTGCTTCAGGCATTGGTAATGCAACTACACCATCCAAGACGAAATCTAAAAATGCACCTTCACTAAAGTTTTGATTAAACCAAGAAGCTCTCACCAAAGTGTAATTCAAGCCTGAATTAGCTACGATATCCTCACAAGCTTCGGCTTCAGTTTCTCCTTTTCCAGATAGCAATACTACTTTTTCTAATCCAGCTTCTAAGGCTTTTTTAGTAAGTGTTGTAATGGCATTTCTAGAACCTGGAACCGCCAAATCTGGATAGTATACAATGTAAGCTCTATCCATATCTTTTAAAGCTGCACCATAGGTGTCTGGATTTTCCCAGTCAAAAGCTGGTTCTGTTTTTCGTCCAACAACTCTTACGTTGTGACCTAATTGTGTTAAATTTTTTGCAACTCGGCGACCCGTTTTTCCAGTCCCTCCGATAATTAAAATGTTCTCTGTTTTCATGTTTTCTGTTTTTAAAGTTTATAATTATTATATGATTGAATTGATATTTAAGTGTTGTTTGAAAAGTTGAACCTTTTGATTCAGCTCTTCTTTTAATTCTGTGTTTGAAATATCATTGTCTAAGAAATTATCAAAGAAACTAGGCAAGGAATAGTCTGCAACGATATTAGCCCCTAAAAATGGAAAATAGCTTACCGCTGCTTTTAAAACAGTAGCTCCACCGCGACCACCAGGTGAGGTTGCCATTAAGAAGGTGGGTTTGTCTCGCCATACTTTTACATTAGCACGAGACAACCAGTCTAAGGTGTTTTTAAATACTGCTGTGTATGTTCCGTTATGTTCTGCCAGCGCTATTATAAATGCATCAGCGTTATCTAATAACTCATTGAGTTTTTTTACGGCTGTTGGTATGCCATTTTCAATTTCATAATCGACTCCATACATTGGTAGGACATAATCGTTTAAGTCGATTGAAATGATTTCTACATTTTCTAATAAGTTGGAAGTATATAACAACAAACTTTTGTTGATAGAGTTCTGACTATTGCTTCCTGCGATTGTGATTATTTTTTTCATGATGTTTAAGATTTAAAACTAATTGTTCGTTTTTTGATTGATGAGTTGTCTTATTTTGAATAGAGCATTCCTATAATTAAGAACACAAAAGAAATAAATGAAGAGAGTGTTCTTATAGTATGCAAGCGGTTCCATGGTTGCTCAAATTTGTCCCGAAGTTCTTGCAATTCTACCTTTGAGAGTGCTTCCAGATTCGATTTGTCTAATATTTCGTTTAAAGGCACATTGCCGAAAATGGTTACCAAGCCTATTCCTATAAAAAACAGTATTGCTGCAATCAGAAATAGCAAAAAGCTAGTATTGTTTCCCTTAAATAAATAAGTATTAAGAAAGAGTAGTAGAACCGGTCCAAAAAATACAATCATAAATTTGCCATTAATGATTGCTCTATTCATGGCTTGAAAAGCTTTTAAGAAGCTTAGGTTATCAAGTCGTCCAATTCCTGGTGTTACAGCATTAGACCAAGTAAAACATAGTCCAGCCGTTAAGCCAGTAAATACTAAGCCTAGTATTAACACGATAAATTTTAATTTAAATTCCATTGGTTGAAGTTTGAGTGGATGATATCCAGGTTAATAAATCTTGATACTCTTTAGAAGTGAGCTTTATTTTTTTACCTTTAGGCATGCGTTTTTTTACAAAGACTTGCGTGTAAATATCATCAGCCCAGGTATTCATATTTTCTGTTGTGAATACACGTCTTTTATTGCGTTTACGATGACAAACGTTGCATTTGTTGAATTAACTAGAAGTGCAGTACTAATTCCGATTAAAAATTTTACTAGTGTTACCATCATTAAATTGTATTAATTAATTTGATGATACAAAGGTGCAAAGTGTTCAAAAGGAATTTTTGACACTTAAAGACAACGTTTTAACATTTTACGCCAAAAGGCTAATTTTAGATAGATTTTCTAAATTCGGAAGGTGTTTGGTTAGTCCATTTCTTAAAAGCACGATTGAATGCACTTTGCTCGGAAAAACCAGTTAAGAAAGCAATTTCGCCTACGCTTTGCATAGTATTGCGAAGCATATCTTTTGCAATAGATTCTTGCGTTTTTTTAATTAAGTCACGATAGGTTACGCCAGTTTCAGACAGTCTTCTTGTTAGTGTTCGGTTGCTCATAGCCGTAAGGTCAGCAATATGATGAATACTAGGAATACCTGTCGGTAGCGCGTCTTTTATTAGGGATTCAACGTCGCGCACAAATTTTGAACCTGGAATTTTAATGCCCTTAGTTTTTTCATCCACTTGTTGTAGTAGATAACTATTAATACTGGCATCTGCTTTGGCTGTTCTTAAATTAAGGTCTTTTGTTTTATAGCTTATCGCATATTGAGGTTGGTTAAATAAGATGGAACAATTAAATGCTTTTTCAAAGCTAGATAAGTCATTTGGTGCACTATGCTTAAAACTGACTTGAGTTGGTAATATTTTCTGCTCAGACATAGCTTGTAATACAACAACGGTTGCAGACAAACTTGCCTCAGTTGATAGTTCCATACCTCTTCTATGTGCCTCCCTATTAAGAATAACATGTGAGATATCATCTTCTATTTGAATTTGCCATACAAAAGTGTTAGATAAAAGTTTGAAAAAACGTTCACTTCGCTCAAAAATTTCACCAACACGAGAACAGGTTCGCCAAGATAAGCCTAACACGCCATAATCTTCAATAATCATTTGCTGTCCAACACGAACACCAAATCCAGGACCTAATATGTCATCTAGTAATTCATGTGCGGTTAAAAACTCCTCAGCTGAAATAACCTCTAATTTTTTGGCTTCCTCTAAAGAAGTTGTCCAATTTGCAAAATCTTCTTGAACCATGCCTTCAGCTATGGCACAATTAAGCATTTTCACATATAGATTTGCAGAGAAGTATTTCATTTTTTTACAAGCGTATTATTTTAGATTCTCTGTTTCTTTTTAATTATTGCCAACGGTTGGGCTATGAGTAGTTGCGTGGTCTAGCAGTTAACTTTGCAGGTAAACACCTAGTTGGAAATTCCGCAGGAATTTTCAAAGTAGGCGAGTAGTAGCAATTACTTATAGCCATTGTTGTAGTGCGTTTTTAATTAATTATTCGTTTTAGTTTTTCAGTGTATTTTTCTGGTTCTATAAAATCAATGAAATGACCGTAAATAGGACTAATCCATTTTTTCTTTTGGTTACTCCAAATTACAATGATATTAAAGGTTTTATTGTAATCAACTTTTTCAATGTCATTCCAATAAATTTCTTCTTTCTGTCCAATCTCGTTATTAATAGTCATTGATTTATCTCCGATTATAATTCTATACTTGAAATAATGTAATGTTAGATAAAGTCCGATTAATGAAAATCCAATTAACATTCCAAGAACGCTCAAAAGTCCGCCATTTTCATATTCTTTAAGTACAAAAAATAGAACGTATATTAATAAGAGGGAAATTGCAAAGCAAAAAAGCCCAAAATATAGAATCAATTTTCCAGGTTTTAAATCCATTTATTTTAATCCAATTTCGTTAATATTTTGGTCAATCCTTTTCCACTTTATTCCTAAAAAGTTTCTTTCATCGTGCGTTTCAGCAAGTACAAAATAGAAATAGTCTGTCAAATAATAGATTTCAGCATTACGTTTGGCATAACCCAAAGCTCCAATGTCTTTCATTTGGAATTCAACTCTATGGTTTTTATAGTTTTCATTTATTAATTCAATAGTTTGAGTTTTCCAAGTTGCTGTATTTAACAGTATTTTCATCGGGTTCAAATATAGAATTCCGATTATAGTCAGGATAGGAATTCCTTTCCGTAAAATGGGTTCTTTCAAATTACGATTTGACTTAAATTCTAATATGAGTAAAGGAATTGGTAAAATCAAAAATCCGTAATAAATAATAGCTTTTAAAAATCCGATTTTCGTTTGAAACAAGTCGAAAATATCCAATAAAAACAGGAACAAAACTATGTAAAATGTTATTCGGATTATTTTAAGCATATCGTTTTTCTCAAATGCACTACAACGTGTTTGTGTATGATTTCGTTGCGTGTTTGAGCAGCTAAATTAGCAAATACACACCGAATAGAAAATCCGCGAGGATTTTCGTAAGTATGCGAGTACTAGCAATGAATTATACACGGTGTTAGCAGCTGCTTTTTAATCAAATTCAATTCGTTCTTTATTCTGTTCAGCCCAGTCAATAATCAATTCCTTTATTCTTGACTTGTCTTCTATATTTAATTCCGATTTGGTAGGCAAGTACCAATGGGTTTCGGCTTCAAACCATAGTCTTATTCCTCCAACTTCTAATTCCCATTCGAACTCTATTAGTTTCCCATTTTCTACAAAATAGATATATCCATTTCTTCCTTTATTCGAGAAATGAATTCCGTCTTTTGTCAGCAGTTTTTCAATTCCGTCTTTTTTTCTTCGTTCCGTTTTCCATTCTCCATTTAGTTTCTCTGAAATATGTACTTGAAAATTATTCTCACTTACTTTATAAGTTGTCCAACCAAAAGGCAATTTATAATCTAAACCTTTTAAAGTTTTTTTCGACTGCTTTTTACAATAAGAAGCTATTTTGTCCATTTCCATTATATTGGCAGATTTAGCTAATTCAGTCCAAAATTCTTCTGAAAAATAATGTTGAGTTTCGTTAGCTAATTCGACAAGACTTTCTAATGCAAGTCCTAATTCATTTTTTTCGTAAAATTCAATACTGTTTTGAAATTGTCTGTGGTTTTTATAGAATTCAGGAATGTAGTCAATCATTCGCTTTATTATCTCTTTAGGCGATGATTCTACTCGTTTTCTCTTTATGAAACTAAATATTCCCAATGTTCGGTTTAAGTTGCTGCTAACTTGTTTATATGCGGAACTTTATTCTTTATATACCTTCCATTTGGGCGGATATGCGGAATTTTTGGTTGTTTTTATCCCAAATTGTTCTTTTTGTAAAAATACTAAAAGTTATCAATTTAACCAATACTTTTCTTACTTATTTCGAAATATTCAAGATGTTTCTGAGTCCGCATTAGGGATAGTAGCGGCATCCTTTTCGCAAGCCTTGAATGACGGGTTTTTAAAGGGGCAGCGGCTTGTTCTAAAATTGATGTGATCCCGAAACAAGTTCGGAACGCTTTGCGAAAAGATATAGTGGATAGCCCGACCCGACCTTAGGAGGGTAACGCCCTAAAAATAATAGCCGTTACAGCCACTTTTTCCGTTTAAAATAGTAGAGTAGGGCGACAAATATAAGTACCATGACGGCCCAAACAGTATGGTAGCCGTATTTGTAGTGTAGCTCTGGCATGTTTTGGAAATTCATGCCGTAAACGCCTGCTATAAAGGTAAGCGGGATGAAGATAGAGGCCATTATAGTGAGTACCTTCATGACTTCGTTCATTTTGTTGCTAATGGAGGTCATGTACATGTCCATTAAACTCCATATCATTTCGCGGTAGATGTCTATGTTTTCTGAGACTTGTATTAGGTGGTCGTAAATATCCCGATAATAGGTGAGGGTTTTGCGCTGTATGAGTGCGGTTTCGTTTTTATCGATACGGTTAAGCATTTCGCGCAGTGGAAAGATGGCACGACGTACACGAAGTATCTCGCGTTTTAACTCTTGAATGTTTCGGCTGGCGTCCTCATTGACGTTGCCTGCAAATATTTCGGTTTCGAAATCTTCTATTTTATCGCCCAGGATTTCTATAACCCCAAAGTAATGGTCTACAATGGCATCAATGAGCGTGTAAAGTAGATAGTCTGACTGCATGTTGCGCACGCGACCTTTGGCATAACGAATGCGGTCTCTTACGGTATCAAACACATCGCCCTCGGCTTCTTGAAAGGACAGCACATAGTTTTTACCCAATACAAAACTCACCTGCTCTGAAACGATATTTTGGCTTTTATCATAATATAGCATTTTGAGTACGATAAACAGGTAGTTTTCGTATTCGTCAATTTTTGGGCGTTGGGCTATGTTTACGATATCTTCTAAAACTAAGGGATGTAGCTCGTAATGCTGCCCTAGTTTTTCAATTTCTGAAACGTAATTGAGTCCGTTAACGTTTATCCAGGTAACCGATGCTGTTTGTTTAAACTCAAAGCTTTCCTCTATGTTTTGGAGTTCTTTTTCCGTGCAGCTCTGTTTGGTATAATCAAAGGCTTCGAGTACTAATTTAGGTTTAGAGCGTTCGCCCGTATACACCACGCTTCCAGGAGCTTGTCCTAGTTTTTTCTTGGATCGATACACTCTTTTTCTGGGCATAGGCTTAATATTTAAACTGCATCTGCGCCATCATCACTATCAGCTTCAATAGCATCTTTTTCTACCAGTGTTACTGCTTTTTGTAGCATAAGGTTGTTTGGATAGGTAACCAAATCGCCATTTTCTAATCGTAAATGTAGCTGAAACGCCCTAATATCCTCAATAATGGCCGTGATAGGAAAATCTTTATCGTGTATTGAAATTTTATCGCCCACTTTATATGGGAAATTAAAGAACATGATGATGCCCGAAGTTACATTGCTTAAAATAGACCAGATGGCAAATAGTGCAATACCAATAATGGCAAATACTGAAGAGAATATGACTGCGATGTCTTCAAATTTGGCACCAAATACAAAGGCTTGGATTAAAATACCGATAATTAATAACGATACTAGCACGTATCTGCGCATCAACCTTATTCTTGCCTCATTAATACCACTTTTGCGTCCAATCTTTTTTATAAGGATGTTAGTGATGAGCGCAATAATGAAAAGAATTCCTATGACAAACCCGGTTTGTATAAGTTCTATGCTGTACGTTTCAAAAAACTCTGCAATCATTCTTAAAAGCCATTAAATATGCAGTAAATATACATTCAAAACTTTTAGATTTTAATTTAATTTGAGTGAATCTCTTAAAACCTCGTGTTTGTTCTGGTTTTTTTGCCAATATGGCGATGTTATGGTGTTGAGTTTGGTGGCCTTTGTTGTCATGGTTTGCGAGCCACTTTGAAACGTTTCTTCCCAACCTAAAATATCATATGGAAACATTGGATTGAATGTGATGATTAATGATCTGTTTAGATTATTGTATTTTAGGGTGTATGTATCCCCTGTTAAGGTCGCATCCGCTTGATATGGCTTAATATCAATATGTTTCATTCTAGTAAATTCCAATGATGGGATTACGGCAATATTTCCCGTTGGTAAGGATTTTGGATTGATGCGTAGCTGTGTCCATAATTCATTTTCCAAAATGGCTTTATCAAGTTTGAAGTTTTGGTCAGCTTCTCCTTCAAAATAGGAGTGGGACATAATTTCAAAATTATCCTTATTGTTTAACTGCGCGTATACATGTCCGCACCATTCTTGCATGGAACTTGACACTTTAATGGCATGTTGGTTGTTTCCCACAGGGTAAAACGTACTTTGCATGATGCTGTATGGATAAATGCCCGTATTGAAATTTTTAGTGGCATTTAGCTTTAAAACAGGAATATTTTTATCACTTTTATGATCTGCCTTCACCTGAATTTCGGGTAGAAAATCTTCAGTTACATAAATTAAAACTGCGGTGCCGTCTCGCATTTCGCCATAGCGTGCTTGTTCAAGTTTATAGGACGAAATTTCGGCTTTTCCGGCGTACCAATAGTCTTTAAACTGTTGGCTTAAAGGTTGTGCTGGTTTTGCGTTTTGGTTAGATGAATTAATTGCTAGCGTATCTTTTTTTGTGGATTCTTCCTTGCATCCAAAGCATGTTATTAATAATCCTAAAATAATAACAGTACATGAACTAATGGCTTTCATAGTATTATGTTTTTTATAAAATTACAAACTTACTTCAGGTCGGCAATGCTATTTAACGTTTTATGCACAAGATGAACGGGCAAGCCCATAACGTTAAAATAGGAGCCTTCAATTTTGGTGACACCAATTTGCCCAATCCAATCTTGAATACCGTAGGCGCCTGCTTTATCAAAAGGCTTATACGTTTTGATGTAGTAGTCTATTTCATCATCTAACAGTGCTTTAAAGGTAACCTTGGTGATGTTGTGCAAGGTTTTTTCATAATCTGTCATTGTGAAACATACCGAGGTGATTACTTCGTGCGTGGTGTCGCTTAATGATTTTAATATTGAAACTGCTTCATCGACATCTTCTGGTTTTCCCAATGCGGTGTTATCGTTCCAAACAATAGTATCGCTGGTAATTAAAATATCATTGGGTTGCAATTCGTCTTTAAACGGAAGTGCCTTTAATTGCGCCAGGTAATTGCTTATTTCAAAATGAGTTAGCCTTGGCGGATATTCTTCTTTAACGGGTTTTAGTCGGATTTCAAAATCTAAACCTAATTCCTTAAAAAAGGCTTGTCGCCTCGGGGATTGAGAGGCTAAAATGATATTGTATTCTTTTAGTTTTTCTTTGAGCACCAGTCTTAAATTGTAAACGCATATAAAAGTAGCGAAAGCATTCCAAATAGCATCACTAGCTTGTACATGTTTGATAGATGCTGAAAATGGTCTTTGGATTTAGCACCGAATAATTTTATGGAAATATAGATTAACGGTGCAATAATGCCTACTAAAAAGTAGATAAGCATTAGCTGTTGTTTGTACAAATTAGTTATTGTGTAGATGATTATAACTACTAGTGGGATACAATTGAGTGCAATTAGCACATTACGCGTACGTTCGCGCCCAATGGCTATGGGTAAGGTGTTGTGGCCTACTTTATGGTCGCCATCTACATCTTCAATATCTTTTGTAATTTCTCGTAGAAAATTAATCATAAAAGCAAATATGGCATAGTCTAAAACGATTCTAAAAAAAGTGATTTGAATTTCTCTGTTATATACTGTTATGGTTGGCGAGAGCTCAAACAGACCAACAATTAAAATACTTGCAGCAACTAAAATTGAAATTATAATATTCCCAACAAGTAATATGCCTTTAAGATACGACGCATAAATATAGAGTAGTGCAGAAATAAGAACAAAAATGGTAAAAAACGGACTTTTGCCTATGCGGTGTGAGAGGTAAAACCCAATGCCAACACCAATAATATTACAAATGATAAAAGCGTTATAGGCTGCCTGTTCTGATATGAATTTGCCAACAATAACTTTATTGGGTTTGTTGATAGCATCCGTGTTTTGATCGTAAATATCGTTTATGATGTTTCCTGCCGCAGCTATACTTGTGGTAGCTAAAATTAATAGAGTAATTCCAAGTCCGTCAAGTGCTGTGTTTACTCCAAAAGGCTCTAGAAGTGCATACTTAATTAAAAGTTGCACAAGGGCAATCATTAATAAATTCTTCCAGCGGATGAGGTTTAAGAAATTCAATATACAATCGGTGTGTTTCTATTATCAATGGTATTAAACAAATAAATCCTCAAAAGAAAAAATAAGATAATAATAACCACAACTGTTACAATAGACGCAATGACAATCTTGCACTTTTCAGCTTTTCTAATTTTACTTTTGATGAGCTCTTTGTCTTCTTTTGATAGTTTTTCATGTTTAAAATCTAGCTTGAAATGATAATGTGATGCCTTATGGAGCCTGTCTTTTGCTGTTGCAAACGGATTATCGTTTTTCTGATTGAAATTACTTTGTTTGTTGCCAAAACCTATGTAACAAAAACCAATACTGATACGTCTGCTTTTGCGCTTCATTCTAATTTATTAAACGAGAACTGAAAACTGAGACTGCAACTGCAAACTGGTATTAATCATACTTAGCGCTAAAATTCCCATTCCATTTCCCTTGGACTTTTAAAACCTGTTCGATAACGTCCCTTACCGCACCTTTACCGCCATTTTTGTGTGATACGTATTTTGATATGGCTTTAATTTCAGGCACTGCATCTTGTGGACAGCAGGGTAATCCAATACCTTTCATTACGGGATAATCGGGAATATCATCGCCCATGTACAGTACGTTTTCAGAAGTTAATTTTTTACGATTAAAATAATCATCCAACTGCTCAATTTTATTGTGAGCACCTAAATAAATATCGGTAATGCCTAAACCTGTTAAACGTTTTTCAACACCTTCATTGCTGCCACCAGAAATGATACAAACGTTATATCCTTGGTCAACAGCGGTTTTAAGGGCGTAGCCATCTTTTATGTTCATCGTGCGCAACATTTCGCCAGATGATGTAATATGTACCGTGCCATCGGTTAGAACGCCGTCAACATCAAAAATAAACGTGGTAATATGGTTTAAATATTCTTTATAACTTTTCTCTTCCATTATTTAGTTTTTTTTGGAGCGCGTTGCACGCGTTGAGGCAACATGGGTGTTTTGGATTGATCTGGTCATTAGTTTATAAATCTCCTGATGCTCTTCGTTTTTTAAAAGTTTTAAGTGATTTTTAATGGTTTTTAGGTCATTACGCCTCGCAGGACCAGTTTGTGCCATGTAAGGTGATAGATCTTGTATTTTGTTAGCAGTTTCTAAGATAAGTGGTTTTAGTAAATCGAACTCTGTTGCTTCAGATTCTGTAATTTCATGAGCAATACGATACATTTGATTTGTAAAATTATTTACAAAAACGGCTGCCAAATGCAAGATTTTGCGTTGGTCGCTATTCACTTTTTTCACAGGTCCACCCAATTTTAAGGCTAAAGACTTCAGGACATGATAATCTGTTTTTTCAAGGGTTTCGATACAAATTGGGATTTCAGAAAAATCCAAATCTGCCGTTTTGGTGAAAGATTGCAAAGGGTAGAATACACCACGTCTGTTTTTTTTATCTAAATCGTGGATGTTAATGCTGCCCGCTGTATGCACCACCAATCTGTTTTCAAAAGGTAATGCTGCTGAAATATCGGCAACAGCTTCGTCGCTCACTGAAATAATGTAAACATCAGCGATTTCCAGATTGCTTAAATCATCTGTAATACTAACATTATTTTTATATTTTGAAATGGAATTTAAACTTCTGTTAAACCATTGTTTTACAGTTATTTGATTGTTTTTATTGAAAGCTTTAAATAAATGCGTTCCAACATTGCCGGCACCAAGAAGCGTTACAGAAATCATGATGCTAAAATAAGCAAGAATTACGATTTAGGATTTAGGATTTACATTTTTTTAATCGCATTATATGATTTAAAAAATTTACTTTTGAGTAATGGCAAAAAAGGATATAGAAAATAGAGCGGATGTTTATCTTTTAGTGAGTTCATTCTATAACAAGATTAGAGAAGACGAAACTTTAGGCCCTTTTTTTAATGAAACTATTAAAGATTGGGATGAACATTTGGAATTACTTACGACGTTTTGGGAATCGAGCTTATTTTTAAAAACCCGCTATTCTGGAGATCCATTGGCAGCACACATTAAGGTTGACAAACAATTTAATCACTCTATTACCGAGATGCACTTTGGTATTTGGCTTAATTTATGGTTTGAAACTATTAACGAGCTGTTTGAAGGCGATTATGCTGAAAACGCCAAACGGCGGGCTAGAAAAATGGGAACGTTTATTTATTTGAAGATTTTTGAGGCTAGGGGTTAGTTGTTGTTTATAGCCCTTCAATATTGCTCGGTATAGTTTCTGCGAAGATTCATAGTAACTATAGGTAGCGTATGTTTTATTGATGCTTCAGTCGGCATCTTCAGAATGATAAAAACCGTTATACAATTGATTTTTCCATCTTATAATCATCCATTACAAAACCATTACCAATATCAATAATGATATCTCCTATGTTTTTAAACCCAACTTTTTCATAGGCTTTCATGGAATTAAGGTTGTTCTTGTTTACTGTTAAGCTAATGGTGTTGCAATCCATGTTTTTAGCTTTGGTTTCAATAAATGCTAGCGCCTGTTTACCAAAACCTTTTTCGCGATGGATTTTTAAGAGATATAATTTGCTTAAAAACAAACTTTTAGATTTCTTTTTGATGCATAGATAGCCGATATTGGATGCGTGGGTTTCCATCAAAAAATAGTGATAGCCATCTTTAATTTGTTGTTTGATAGCACCACGGGATTGAAATTTTTTCAGCATGTAGTCTACTTGTGCTTTTCCAATAATGGGAATGTAATGCTCGTGCCAAACGCTATTGGCTAGTATTTCAATGGTATTAAAGTGATGTTCTTCTATGGCTTCAGTAAACGATATCATATCACATATAAAAATATCATAAAGAAATGAAAAATAGCACCAGCGAGTACAAATATGTGCCAAATGACATGATTGTATGGTATTTTTTCAATCACATAAAAAATGATACCCACGGTATATGAAAGCCCTCCGGCAAATAGTAGCAGAATCCCGTTACTATGCATTACATCGGATAGGGTTGTAAAATCAAAAACTATCAACCAGCCCATAGCGAGATAGAGCAGGGTAGAGAATACTTCATATTTTCCAGTGAAAAACGTTTTTAAAATGACTCCGAATGCCGCAATTCCCCAAACAATGTAAAATAAAGTCCAGCCTAAGCTTTGTTCTAACATGATAAGCAATACGGGTGAGTACGTGCCAGCGATTAAAAGATAAATACTAATATGGTCTATCACTCTAAGAAACCGCTTCTTTCGCTCGTCTTTTGCGGCATGATAGAATGTAGAAGCGCTAAACAATATAATTATTGAAAATCCATAAATAATGATGCTTGTTAAACTGTAATCGGTTTTTCTTGTATCAAAAACAGCCAATAGTATCAGTGCTACAACACCAAAAATAGCACCAATGGCATGACTTGCTGTATTTAGTTTTTCCTCAAAAGCTGATTGTACACGCATTATTCAGGGGTCTCAGATTTGTTATAAACCCATTTATCGGTAAGTTCGTAGAAATCAATGTCCAACTTGGATTTCTGTCGTTCCAAGCGCCCACTCTGAAAATTGCGTTGCAAAATATCTTCAATCAGATAATCTTCCTTATCATTCCATGGGTCGTATTCCTTTTTCAATTTTATATCAAACACGTTGGCGGTTGTATTGTACCAAAAGGCACGCCAGCCATTGCGGAGTTCTTTCACCAAATCAAACGCAGTGCGTCCCGTTTGCCTGTGTATTAGCTTTACTAATATTTGTCCTTCGGTACGCGTTAGTTTCTTCAGCTCATCTGAAAACTCCCCTTCTATATATTTCTGCACCTTTTTGGTGTAGCGTTTCTTTTGTCGCTTTTTTGTAAGCTTCGCTAAATGTTTTGTTAGCGAGTCCAATCGTTCCGCGGCCATTTTGGCATATGGGTATACCTTAATGGTTTTTCGGCGTAAAATCAAATAGCGGATGCGGTCTTTTTTGCTGTCAAATTTTAATTTGTGAAGAAGCATTACTTCATCTAAATCTATGGCAGTTTTTGGTATGGAATCGCCTTCAACCACAATATAGGTCACCTCGGTAGAATCAGTTTCAACCTCACTTGTTTGGGCAGCCATTAGCACTGGAAATAGAAAGGTTATGTATTTTAAATAATTCATGATATTGTCCATGGAGCAATTATGGTTCCAAAATTAAGAATTTACATGCTCTTAAACATTCATTTAACATATATATTGCTATTTTAGTGCAAAATCTTAAACACATGGCGAAACAATCGATTTTAAACAAAAAATCATTAGAATTTCTAGAGAAATATTTAAATAATGCAGCTCCTACAGGTTATGAGTGGGACGGACAAAAACTTTGGATGGACTACCTGAAACCTTATGTTGATGAGTTTATAACCGATACTTACGGTACAGCAGTGGGAGTTATTAATCCAAAAGCAAAATATAAAGTAGTTATTGAAGGGCATGCTGATGAAATTTCGTGGTATGTAAATTATATTTCGGATAATGGCCTAATTTATGTTATTAGAAATGGTGGAAGCGACCACCAAATTGCACCTAGTAAAGTGGTTAACATCCATACCAAAAAGGGTATTGTAAAAGGCGTTTTTGGTTGGCCAGCAATACACACAAGAAATAAGTCTAAAGAAGAGCCGCCAAAACCAGATAATATTTTTATTGATTGCGGTTGTGCTAATAAAGAAGAAGTTGAAAAACTTGGTGTACATGTAGGTTGTGTGATTACCTACCCAGACGAATTTCATGTTTTAAATGGCGATAAATTTGTATGTCGCGCTATTGATAACCGCATGGGAGGTTTTATGATTGCCGAAGTGGCACGTCTTTTAAAAGAAAACAAAAAGGAATTGCCTTTTGGATTATACATTACCAATGCGGTACAGGAAGAAATAGGTTTGCGAGGAGCACAAATGATTACCGAAACTATTCAACCTAATGTTGCTATAGTTACCGATGTAACGCATGACACCACAACGCCAATGATAGAAAAGAAAAAAGAAGGGCATTTAGAAATAGGAAAAGGCCCTGTTGTGGCATACGCACCAGCAGTACAACAGAAACTACGTGATTTAATTATTGATACGGCAGAAGAAAAGGGCATACCATTTCAGCGTTCGGCATTATCACGGGCCACAGGAACAGATACCGATGCCTTTGCTTATAGTAATGGCGGTGTAGCTTCAGCATTGATTTCATTACCATTGCGTTACATGCATACCACGGTAGAAATGGTACATAAAAACGATGTAGAAAATGTAATTAGATTGATTTACGAATCGGTTTTAAAGATTAAGGAAGGTGAAAGTTTTAGCTACTTTGATTAACCTAAAAATTAAGTCAAATTAAAAAACATTTGTCTTGTTTTATAGTGAAGATGTTTTATATTTGCACCGCTTTTAAGCAAAAGATAGCATTTTGATTTAATTCAAAATTTGATGTTTATCTTTCCCATGAAAATGGGATCTTGTTTAAAATGTCAATGGTCGCGTAGCTCAGCTGGATAGAGCATCTGCCTTCTAAGCAGACGGTCACAGGTTCGAATCCTGTCGCGATCACGAATAAATTGTTCAAATAAAAAACGCCAAGTGTACTTGAGCGTTTTTTTGTTTGAACTATTTTCAGCACGGAGTGCTAAGGACATCCAATCCTGTCGCGATCACGAATAAATCAGCATAAGGTTGATAAAAAGCAAGCTCTTTATTTTGAGCTTGCTTTTTTATTTTGAATGCATAAGGAGTTTAGTTTAAGGTTCAATACGCAAAACTTCTAGGATATGAAATGTTGTTGCGGTTAAGATAAACCAAGATAAAGTCGAAAACAATGGAAGCTTAAAACGGTATGGTAAGCCCATTATTTCCGTTTACTTTGCTTATAATGCCTTGGTGATTTCCCCATAAAATTCTTGAAAATTCTAGAGAAATATAGAGGGTCATCAAAACCAACCTTATAACTAATTTCTTTGATGCTCATATCTGTATAATTCAAATATTCGCATGCTTTTTGTATTTTTTTGAGATTAAAAAAAACCATTATAGAATATCCTGTTTCCCTTTTAAACTTAGTGTGTAAGTATGATTTTGAATAGTTGAATTTATCAGCTATGTTAACTAATGTGAAATTATCTCCAAGATTAGAAAGTAAAAAATTCTTTATTTGATCTACCAGTGTATCCTTTTGGTCTGTTTCAGTTCTGGAATCAGAATCATGATAAACGAAAGAACTAATGAACCCCAAACTAAGTAGGTTCGCATATTCTATATGGTTCTCCAAATAATTTCTTTCAAATAAGTCGAATATCTTATTAAACAAGTCAATTTTATCAGTTGAAAATGGTAGATCTATGTAGTTAATATAGTTTGTGGCTTGGTAGCGTTTATAAAGTTCAGGAGCCATTGTACCATTAAAATGAAACCAATAGATACTCCAAGGGTCTATTTTATCTGCTCTATATTCGTGCTTAACATTTTTTGGAATTATAAAAAGCTGGTTAGGTGCTATTTCTGTGGTTGAATTATTTATAGTTATGTCACCTTTTCCTTTTATGCAATAAATAAACACAAATTCATTGGCGCCATTTTCCCTAAATCTATAATGGTTATGCGCCTCGGGGTAATATCCCAAATCGCTTATATAGAATTTTTCAGTAATAGGATTGCTCTTCACAATATCTATGATTGCCTCTGGAAAAGCAATTAGTTTTTGACCCAGAAAACCTTCACGAAGAAATTCACTATCCATTGTAATATGTTTTTAAAGACACCAAGCTAAATTTTTGAAAAACCATTTTATTTAGACGGTTATTAAGTATGTGGAATGCTCAATTTGAATAAGTCAGGAACATTACTCAAATAAATATCTTTTCTGCTTTCTTTTTTCTAAATATATAGTTTGATGTTCTATGTTTAAAAGCTAAATATTGAAAATCTTTATCCATGGTTCGCTTAATCCGACAATCAAAATATAATTCTTATGGTAATGAATAATATTTATAAAGTTACATTCTATATAATGCCTATTCCTATATAGGTAGTACGATTTTTTTTATCAAAGTTGTTGAAATCCATGAAATAATATATCCAATACCACAAGTATAATGAAAATATCATTAAGTTAAGTGTTTTTGTCCATGTTTATGATTTTTTTGTCTATCACTCTGACTATAATCTATTTTATATTTGTATAATGTCTATTGAAGAAATCATAAATTTTTTACACTCAGTTTAGTAAAAGTACTATTATCAACCTTAAATTTTGTTAATTCTGAACGTTTACAAAAAAATATTTGATAGTCTCTACAACTAAAAAACCAACTTAGAAATTATTAAAAATGTCTATATACAAGTATTAAAAAACGATAAACTAAATAGGAAATGATGAAAACAACTAAATTAAAATTGCTAGGAGGCTTGGGCCTAATTTTAGCACTAGTATTGATTGCTGGTTGCGATAACGACGACTCAGTCAGCGTAGATTCTACACCAGAATTCCAAACACTATTGCAAGAAGTATCTTCTCTGCCAGGGGAAGAATTTCTTTTTGAAGGAATAGTAACTGATCCTGCAGGAATCAAAACTGTAAACTTTAAGTATGATTCTTGGTTTTTGGATAAGACCATAGTTAAGGATTCTATGCCTGAAACTTACACAATATCGTATAAGTTTAAAGTGCCAGATGACGCCGAAGAATTTAGTACGCACGTTATACCTGTTACGATTACTAATGCAGGCGATGTTGCCAATACTAGGGATGTTGTGATTACTTTAGATAAAGATATTAGTGCGCCAACCATCACTATTAACAGTCCTGTAGACGGAGCTACCGTACTAATGGGGGCTGGTAATGAAATAGAAATGAACATTGATTTGGCAGATAGGGAATTGGCGGAATTAAAAATTGAAAGCGATATTTTAAATGAAACAATAGCGCTATCAGGTGCATCTTTTAATTACACCAATAGTTTGGATGTTACAAATCCAGGCAGTTATACTTTTAATATTACTGCAACTGATGTAACAGGAAATGAAGCTTCGGCTTCTGTATCTGTTAATGTTGTAACAGATTTACAGTTTGCAGCTATGTTTTTAACAGACGAAACAAATGATGCAGCTTTAAATCAAGATATTTTTGGAATACCTTTTACTACTGAAGGCAGTCAAGCTACGGGTGAAGACGGATATGTTTTTACAGGTAGATATTATTCATCTGCTGCAAATTCAGAGGTGAGGTTTGTTCCGCAAGCAGGATCTTTTCAGCCTTTTACTTTTGGAGCTGATCCAAACACAGCAGGAAAGCTATTGCTAGGGCAAGACGCTACTGTGAACCCTATAGTTCTTCCAGATGTGGGTTATTATGAAATCACCATGGATGTTAGAGACTTAAGTTATACAGTAACACCTTACACACCAATTGATGCTACCTTCGACCAAGTATATATATTAGGTAGAGGTATTTATATCAATGCTACAACATCAACATGTACTAATAACAATGATGGTAGTACACAGTGTTGGCATTTTAATTCTGGGAAACCATTTACTCAGGATGCAAATAATGATTATCTGTGGACTATAGATGTTACACTGCAAGATCAGCCGAACGACAATGGTGCTAATGGTTTTATCCTCAACGCAAACACTTCTGGCTGGGCGCCATTTTGGAGAACAAATCCAGACGAACGTTCTCAGACAATTCCTGGAGGTGGTTCAAATTATGTATTTGATGATAGTGCCTTAAACAAGGATTACACATTCATATTTGATACGCATCTCAACAGAATTATTGCTAAGGAAAGATAGTGGGTTTTCGTAATCAGACAGAAAAAACAACCAAACAAATTAAATAACAAATTAAATGAAACAACTAGTTTTAATTTTGATAAGTACGCTGTGCTTAAGTTTTACGGCAACCTCCCAAAACACAGTTTCTGGGACGATTATAGATGAGCAAGGACAGCCAATACCAGGTGTAAATATCCTTGAAAAAAACACGACCAATGGGTTTGTTTCCGATTTTGATGGAAATTACACGATGTCTGTTGCTGATAACGCCACTTTGGTATTTAGTTACATAGGCTATAAAACACAAGAAGTTCTTGTGAATAACCAAAGTGTTATAAATGTAACGATGGTAGTTGATAACGCGCAACTTGAAGAAGTTGTGGTTATTGGGTATGGTTCTGTAAAGCGAGACAAGATAGCAACTTCTATTTCAACTGTAAAAGGAGAAGAAATTTCTCAACAGGTAGCGAGTAACCCAGCAGAAGCGCTTCAGGGTAGAGCAGCGGGAGTACAGGTGTTGTCCTCAGGAGGTTCACCAGGTGCTTCTCCACAAATTGTTATTCGGGGTATAACCACATTCAATGGTACACAAGCCCCTCTAATCGTAATAGATAATATATTGCAACCAGATGGTACATCATTAAATGCCGTTAATGCGCAGGATATAGAAAGTATTCAAATTTTAAAGGATGCTGCAGCTTCTGCTATTTATGGTTCTAGGGCTTCTAATGGCGTAGTTTTAATCACTACCAAACGTGGTAAGTCTGGTAAGGCGACTGTTAACGTAGACTTAAATTATGGTGTCCAAAATTGGGACAAAATACAAGCAGCAGGTGCTCAGGAGTATATTGAAATAATTAATACACGTAGAGCAAATGATGGTACAGCACCGTTATTCAATCCTGATGATTTTGGCGCAGGTACAGACTGGTGGGATGAAGTAGTAGTAGATTATGCTCCAGTAACTAATGCTAATGTACGAGCTTCTGGTGGAAGTGACAATATTAAATATTCTGGAAGTCTTAGCTTTTTTGATCAACAATCAAATTATGATAAAGGTTGGTATCAGAGAGTAACAGGACGTTTTAACGTTGATTTCAAAATATCTGATAAGATAAGCGTAAGACAAGACCTTAGTCCTAGGGTAGAGCGTTGGGAAAATACTCCAGGTTTGTTGTTTAACGCATTGCGTATAGATCCATTAACCCCAGTTTTTATTCCACAAAGCGAGCGAGATGGACGTAATGAGTTTAGTATCTATGGGCTATCTCAAAATTTAGTGCCAAACCCCGTAGCTGCTATAGCTAGACAGTTTAACGAGAATGATTTCTTTGGTTTTTTCTCAAACACACAATTTGACTATAAGATTACACCTAGCTTTACTTTGAGCTCGCAAATTGGCTTGAACTATTCTTCATACACTTTTCAAAACTTTAATCCAGAGTATTTTATTGGTCCCAACAGACAAAGGGAGATTAATGATGTAAATAAGGGAGTGAATCAAAGTTTTGATTTTGTGATAAACAATACGCTTACTTGGGACAAAACAATATTGGATAAGCATTACTTTAATGTTCTAGTCGGTTTCCTTTACGATTCAGAAAATTTTAGTAACTTAAATGGTTTCAGAGATGGTGTGCCTAGTAATACTAACGAAAACTTAAGAGAGTTAAATGCTGCTAACGGAGAAACCGTTAGAGTTGGTGGTAACAGAGGTACAACAAACATATTATCTGGTGTGTTTAGAACTATATATAGTTTTGACGATAGATACTTTTTTAATGGATCCGTTCGTGTAGACCAATCGTCAAAATTTCCAAGGAAAGGTAGAACGGGTATTTTTTCTAGTGTTTCTTTTGCATGGGACGTAGACTCAGAAGAATTCTTTAATAGTGAGACAATTAACAACTTGCGTTTGAAAGTAGGTATTGGTGAAATAGGTAACGAAGGTGTTAATATTAACTCTCAATTCTTCAGTGTTGGTACTGATAATTTTGTTCTTGGCGGTCAAGCTGTGGTATCTAATTTCTTAAGTAGATTTGGTAATCCTGATTTGAGATGGGAAACATTGAGAGATAAAAACTTTGGATTAGAGATGGGCTTTTTTAACAATGCCTTAACGCTATCTGCGGAATATTATGAAAGGGTATCAGAAAATTTATTGTTCAGTGTGGAGCTTCCAAACTTTACGGGTGTACCTGGTGTAGTGGCTCAAAATGTAGGTAGCTTTGAATCTAAAGGTGTTGATTTGGCCATTGGCTATAATAAACAGTGGAACGAATTTAAGTTAGGTGTAAATTTCAATATTTCCACTAACGAAAGTAGGGCTACAGAATTGGCTCCAGGTAATGATGTACTCTTGGGTCAACGAAGACCTACCTTAGGAAATAGGTTTGTAAAAATTACAGAGCTAGGGCAAACTGTTGGTTTGTTTCAAGGTTATGAAACCGCTGGAATATTTCAAAATCAAACAGAATTAAATTCGCATACCTCTGAAGATGGTACTATTATACAACCTAATGCACAAATTGGAGATTTACGTTTTGTAGACCAAAATGGTGACGGGCAATTAGACGATGAAGACTTAGTAACTATAGGTAACCCTTTTCCAGATTTTTATGGTGGATTAGGTATCAACATGAATTATAAGAAGTTTGACTTATCGATGCAATGGTATGGTACATTCGGTAATGATATTTACAACGGTAATACTGAATATAATCGCGCAGGTACTCAAAACTTAAATGTTTTGGCAGGAACGATAAACGAAGTTTGGTCACCAACAAATACTGGTGCTAGATTTCCACGACTTACTGAGTTAGATCGAAATGGGAATTATCAAAACCCTTCAGATTTATTTATTGAAGACGGTTCCTACTTAAGACTACGGAATGTGCAATTAGGGTACAACTTTAATATTAAAGGTATGCAAAGGTGCAGGCTATATATTGCTGGTCAGAACCTAATTACTTTAACCGACTACTCAGGTTTCGATCCAGAGGTAGCTTCAGGAGGACTCATTAATGGTTACGGTGTTGATTTTGCGAGAAACCCCGTATCAAAAACATATTTACTAGGACTAAATTTAACATTATAAAATTATGAAAAAGATTGTATTATTTTTAATTATGGTTGCAGCCCTAAGTATGGTGAGCTGTAACAAAGAAGAAATTTTAGATCAACCACTGCGTGGTCAAGAAACCTTAGATGATTTCTTTTCTACTGCAGAAAACGCAGAACGATTCGTTAACGGTATTTACAGAAAGGTAAATGGTGAAAGCTGGTGGCAGGTTAATTTTCAACGACAAATTAATGAAATGGCGACTGATGATAATTGGGCAGGTAATACCCGTCAACCAAGACCGGACATTACTGGAATTTCTCAATATAATGTATTCGCTGGATCAAGATATTTTGTCCTGTTTTGGGAAAGCCATTATATTGGTATAACCCGCGCTAATATTTCATTAGATCGTATTCCTGGAGTAGATATTGATAAAGATAAAAAAGAACGCTTATTGGCAGAAGCCAAATTTTTAAGAGCATTTTTCTATTTTGATTTAGTTAGGAATTTTGGAGGTGTACCATTAGTTACTTCGTATAACGAAATTTTACAGCCCACAATTAACGATAAGGAGCGTTCTTCAGTAGAAGAAGTTTATGCTTTTATAGAACAAGATTTGGTGGAGGCCATAAATGATTTACCACTTAAAAGCGAGTATGCAGCTGCAGACTTGGGAAGAGTAACTAAAGGTGCTGCACGTTCTTTATTGGCTAAAGTGTACTTGTATCAAGAAAAGTGGCCCGAGGCACAGGCTATGGCAAAAGTGGTTATGGATTCTGGCGAGTATAGTCTAGAGCCAGACTTTGCAGATCTTTATAAAGTAGGTAATGCTCATGGTGTAGAATCTATATTTGCCATAGAATTTATAAACAACCCTACATTTAGTGAAGTAGGAGGACAATTCTCTATTACCAACGGTAGTCGTGGAGACCGTGGTTGGGGTTGGGGCTCACCAACAAGTGATTTAGAAAATGCATTTTTAAGTGAAGGAGATAATATTAGGTTACGGTCTACAATAATCAAACACGGCGAGCCTGTTTTTGGCGATCCAGATGTCACAGAATTTGATGGCAAACCAGATGAAAATAAATCAGGAAGAACAAATAGAAAATACTATACGCCTGTTGCAGACAGACCAGAGCCATATGCTAGAGGCCAAATTCCCGGACAGTATATGCATATAAGATTAGCAGATGTTATTTTGTTCCATGCAGAAGCAGCATATTTTAATGGAGATGAAACTTCGGCAAGAAATTCTTTAAAACTAGTTAGGGATAGGGTGCAGTTAGACACAAATATGTCTTTATCAGGTGCCGCTTTGAGAGACGCTATTTGGAAAGAAAGACGTTTAGAGTTGGCGTTAGAACAGCACAGACTTTATGATATTAGAAGACAAAAGATAAACGGCGTGCCAAGAATCGCTTCAATATTGGGACCTAACGGATCTTTCGTAAAATATAATACAGAAGAAAGTACGGATCCATTTGAAACAACAAACTTGCTTGAACCGCAGAATAGTGGAATTTTATTTGATCCTAATATTCACACCCTTTGGCCTATTCCGCCAGATGAGATTCAATTATCGAGAGGAAAAATAACGCAGAATCCTGGTTACTAATCTTTTAAGTTGTAAGTATGCTTAAGTTTTTTAAATACGTTTTATCTTTTTTGTGTATTGGTGTGTTGCTCGGGTGTAGTTCAGACAATGCAACAGATCCGAATGATCCTAAATTTGACACACCTGAGGAGGGTATAGCGTTAAACTTAAATAATACATTTCAAGTGATAGATCATTTTGGAGCTTCAGGTGGTTTTCAAGACCAGTGGGTCGGGAAATGGCCTGAAGCTACAAAAAACCAAGTAGCCAAATTATTTTTCAGTACAGAAACAGATGCTCAAGGAAACCCTCAGGGCATAGGTTTGTCTTTATGGAGAACTATAATTGGTGATGGTGCTGCAGATCAGGCAAATAGTGGTTTTTCTGCCTCTAATTGGTTTAGGGAAACGGAATGCTATTTAAGTCCTGATGGAACTTATGATTGGACAAAACAAGCTGGAGAGCAGTGGTTTATGCAAAAGGCTAAAGAGTATGGCGTAAACAAGTTTACGGCTTGGGCTACCGCACCTCCTTATTTTATGTCAAAAAATGGCTATGTGTTTAGCACGCCAGATGTTACAAGTTTTAATTGTGATCCAGACAAATATGATGATTATGCTAATTTTTTAGCTGATGTTGTTAAAAATTATGAAGATAAAGGGTTTAATATGGTAGCAGTCTGTCCTTTTAATGAAACCCAATATGAATGGAATGCAGAGGTTGGAAGCGCACAACAATCAGGAACAAGAGCAACAAATGGTGAAGTAGCAACAGTTACTAAAATAATAGATGGAGTGTTTACTCAAAAGGGGGTAAATGCCAAAATAATGATTCCTGAAGCTGCACAGTTAAAATATCTATTTGAAGGTTCTGGAAATACGGTAAATCAAGTTAGTACATTTTTTAGTCCGTCAAGTCCTAACTATATTGGTGACTTGCCAAACCTTTCTAGCAATATTGCAGGACATAGTTATTTTAGTAATGGCACTACTAATGAATCTTTGAGACAACGCAAATCATTAAAAACATCCATATCTAGTTTTGGTTTACAGTATTGGCAAACGGAATACAGTCTTTTAGGGACTGCTTATCAGCAAGGAAAAGATGTATCTACATTGCAAGAAATAGACTATGCTTTATGGATGAGCCGTATTATTCACACTGATTTAGTTTTTGGAGACGCAACAGGCTGGAGCTTTTGGACGGCGTTAAACAAATCAACATTTGGAGATCATCCGTTTCGTTTCAATCTTGTCCTGTATCAACCAAACTCTAATGGTCCTGCGCACACAGATGGTACTTATGAAGATAATAAATTGCTGTGGGCACTTGGTAATTTTAGCCGATTTGTAAGACCTGGAATGGTAAGGTTTGAGGTTATTGATCCAGATTATGGAGATACGTCATCTGTTGAAAATTTCATGATTTCTGGATATAAGAATACTTCCAATAATGAGGTGGTGATTATATGTATTAATAACACCGACTCTAATAGAGAGCTTTCATTCGAGAATTATGGTGATGGTTTTGAGGTTTTAAATGATTCTTTTGAAGCATACACCACTTCGGTAACAAGCAATCTAAAAAGATCAGTAGTGAATCACGATGCTATCGTTATACGAGGTAAATCTATTGTTACCCTAAGAGCAACACTAAAATAACTAGAAAAGAATAAGCAAAAATTTCAGTTAAGCAAGATAAGCTTGACAGAAATAGCTAGCCCTCAATTCTTAATAATAATTACCAATAAATTAAAAAAAATGTTAAAGACTAGTAAAATACTATCGTTGGTATTAATAGGATTTATGCTGGCATGTAGCACAAATAATGGAACAGATCCAGACGATCCGCAATTTGATGATACAGATGATGACGATGATCCAATAGAAAATATAAATGCCGATATTACTTTGTCTGTTGATGCAACCGACGCCGTAGATATTTATCCTGATATTTTTGGCGTTAATAATGATTGGCGTCAAATACCAGATAATACCTTTTCCAATTTTGCATCTACACTTGGTAATATTGGAACAACTGTGGTAAGATACCCAGGAGGTTGGGAATCTGAGTTTTATGCATGGACAAGCAACACAACACCAGGATGGAATAACACGCCATCTCAACCTGGAGCATCTGTAACAACTTTAAAAAGTAATGTGTCAAATTATAGTATTGTGCTACCAACCGCGGCAGCTATGAATACAACTGTAGGCTCTTCTCAATGGAACACAGCAATGGCTAATTTAAAAGCTAGAACCAAAGAAGCTATTACGGTTTCTAATGTAGGTAATGGTTTAGTTGAAATAGGCAATGAGTGGTGGCTACAATTTGCAGGTGGTGTTTCTAGAGCTCAAAAACTGGATAAGTATGTTCAGGTGGCAATGGATATAGCAGAATATATTGAGAGCGAGTTTCCAAATAGAACATTCAAATTATTGATTAATGGAGATTATACGCAGCCACAGGAATTTACAACAATGAAAAATAAATTCACTAAGGCATATAATGCTATTGATGGTGTGGCGCTACATACTTATACGGGGTATAGCACAACTACTCATAATATAGCTGATTTAGAAGCGCGTATTAAAGATTGTGCAAATAATTTTAATCCAAACAAGAACTTCAAATATTTATCAGAGTGGATGCCTTCCAGAGATTATAATGATAGGGCTTTGTATATGGAAGCCGCCAACATCATCCCAGATATTATACAAATATATGCAAGAGCAGGATCCCAGGCTGCGGCGTTTTGGCCTCCAATCAACACTTCTATACCTGGTTTAGGTTTAACTAGCTGGAATTACTCTAAAGTATTTCCTACGGGGCAGATTTTAGGAGACATGGCCGCTTCATACCGTGGAAAAGCTCTAAAGACAACATCTGATAAATTTCATTTAGCAGCAGCACTTCAGGATGCGAATACGATGGTTTTGTATATCACAGGCGGCAAGGAAAGCGGAAAGAAAGTGGCAGTTAAGGTAAATGGATTTAATATTAGTTCCATTCAAAAAGTAGAGCGGTTTGTACCATTTGATTATAATGATACAGCGAAAGCTGAACCTTACATCACACAGTCAACATCTGCTCAATTATCCACAAATAACGAAGTAGTTGTTGATGTTAATAAACAAGGTTTGTATCAGATTTATAAAATTATATTGAAAAGTAATTAGTATTGAACAGTGATTTTGTCCATATTTTAAATTTTACCATCTATTTTTATTATAGATAATAGTTTTAATTTTGAAATATAATAGCATGTAATACAATTGTTTATTCAAAATTTTATTTAGAAAATATAGGTAATAATGAAACTCATTTTAAATAATATTATGCATGTTTGTGTTTTTATTGCCTATGGATTCCTGTTAAGTTCTTGTACTAGTGATGAAGTATTAAAAATCAATATTGATAAGCACCAAGTATTTCAAACGATAGAAGGTTTTGGCGCTTCAGACGCATGGCGATGTCAGTTTGTTGGTAAAAATTGGCCTAATGAAAAGAAGGAACGTATTGCCGAACTATTATTTAGTAAAGATTTAGATTCTCAGGGAAATCCTAAAGGGATTGGGCTTTCTATATGGCGTTTTTACATTGGTGCTGGTACTGCAGAGCAAGGGATGGATTCAGATATAAAAAACGAATGGCGTAGAGCAGAATCTTTTATTGATGACAAAGGCTTTTATGATTGGAATAAACAAGAAGGTCAGCAATGGTTTCTAAAAAAAGCAAAGTCTTATGGGGTAGAAAGGTTTCTGGCTTTTTCTATCTCAGCACCTGTACAGTGGACAAAAAATGGAAAAGGCTACAATAGCGATTTAACAACTGGAGAGCTAAACCTTTTGGAAGATAAATATGATGATTATGCCAAATTTATGGTTGAAGTAATAAAACATTTTGATTCAGAAAATATATCCTTTGAGTATTTAAGTCCAATAAACGAGCCACAATGGGAATGGGAGAAAAAAACGCAAGAAGGTACGCCTGCAACCAATGATAATATCGCAAAATTAGCCTACTTGCTAAATACAGAATTTGAAAAAAGTGATTTGAATACTGAAATTGTTTTAGCAGAAGCGGCGGATTTGCGTTGGTTATATTCTTCATATAATAAACCTAAACGTGGTAATCAAATTGATTATTTCTTTGGTGAAAACAACGCAATTCAAAATCTAAAACATGTTAAAAATACAATTTCAGGTCATAGTTATTTTACAACATGGCCAGTCGATAGTTTGGTTCAAATTCGAAAGAAACTAAATAAAACATTAGAAACACATGATTTAGATTACTGGCAAAGTGAGTTTTGTATTCTTGAAAACACCGATGATATTGGTAGCGGAAATAAACGAGATTTAGGCATTGATACAGCGCTTTATGTAGCGAGAGTGATACATGCAGATTTAACGCTTGCAAATTCTACTTCTTGGCAATGGTGGACGGCATTGACAAATGCTGACTATAAAGATGGATTAATTTATTTAGATTCTGGTGAAACATCAGACCTATTTAATCTTGAAAAAATAAAATATGATGGTGATTTTCATGACTCAAAACTTCTGTGGGCTTTTGGAAACTATTCAAGGTTTATTAAACCCGATATGGTTCGAATTGATGCAAAAATAGAAGGAAGAGAAATGCCAATAGAAGAGGAGTATAAAGATATTATGTTATCGGCATATTTAGATGAAGCAACATCAGAACTAGCAATTGTTGCTATAAATTATGGATATAAAAACAAAACAATTAATATTTCAAATAGCAGATTAGAGCGTATGTATGTTACCTCTGCAAGCAAAAATTTAGAATTAGAAAAAATAAATAATAAAGAAATAACTCTGATGGCACGATCTGTTAATACGTTAATAGGTAGTTCTTCATAAAATATAAAATTTAATATGAATTTTTTAAGAGTCAAATTAGTTGAATTTGAGTTAGTTTTAGTTTATGGTCTTTGCTTTGCAGTCACTTTATTTAGTGGCTGCAAGGACAAAGGCGTTAAGAAAGAAACTGAAATTAAAAAACCAAACATCGTATTTATTTTGGCCGATGATCTTGGTGCACACGATTTGAGTTATGCTGGTAGTACCTATTATGAAACGCCCAATATTGACGCCATTGCCAAAGAAGGTGTGCAGTTTACACAAGGTTATGCGGCATGCCAAGTATGCAGTCCATCAAGGGCTAGCTTAATGACGGGGCAATACACAGCGCGTCATGGTATCACAGATTGGATCGGTGCCGCCACAGGAGAAAAGTGGGGTGATTATTATAATACTAAAGTGATGCCTCCAGAATATGAACATGCGCTTCCTGAAGAAAGTGTTACCATAGCCGAAGCGCTAAAGCAAAATGGCTATAAAACCTTTTTCGCAGGTAAGTGGCATTTGGGAGATGAGCCATATACTCCAGAGCGTAACGGATTCGATGTCAATATAGGTGGTTGGGAAGTAGGAGGCCCTAAAGGCGGCTATTACGCACCTTGGAGAAACCCAAAATTGGATTATAAATATGAAGGTGAGAATTTAACCAAGCGTTTGGCTCTAGAAACTGCCGATTTTATTTCAGAGAACAAAGACGAACCGTTTTTCGCATTTTTATCTTTTTATGCAGTACACGGACCAATAGAAACGACCGAAGCGAAATGGAAGAAATATAGAGATAAAGCCGAGGCACAAGGTATTCCAGAATCTGGTTTTGATATGGAAGCAAGATTGCCGATTAGAAATGTACAAGATAACCCAATCTACGCTGGCTTAGTGGAGTCTATGGATGATGCGGTAGGTATTGTTTTGGATAGGCTAAAAGAGCTTGGGTTGGATGAAAATACCATTGTCATGTTTACATCTGATAATGGCGGTGTGGCTAGCGGCGATGCATTTTCAACTACTAATGCACCATTAAGAGGTGGTAAAGGCTACCAATGGGAAGGTGGTATTCGAGAGCCTTATCTAATTAAAGCACCTATGTTAAAGAAGGCTTCTGAAACTATTGATTACCCCGTTTCAGGTATTGATTTTTATCCAACACTTTTAGATTTGGTCGGTGCTGAAAAAGATCCAAAACAAGTTATAGACGGTGTAAGTTTAGTGCCGCTTTTAAAAGGCGAATCTTTAGATACACGACCTTTATTTTGGCATTATCCGCACTACGGAAACCAAGGAGGAGACCCTGTAAGTATTATCAGAAAAGAGAATTATAAACTAATCCACTATTGGGAAGATGGGCATGATGAATTATATAATTTATCAACAGATCTTGGTGAAACTAACGATATTTCACAAGATAAACCAGAGATAGCTCAAAACTTAAGAAATGAGTTGGATGCTCATTTGAAGAGTCTTGATGCTAGCACTCCAGATGCTTACCCTAAATATGATGCTGCAAAGGCAAAGACTAAGATGGCACAACGTAAAGCCAATATGCTAAAGCGCTTGGAAAAACAGCGTAAAGACTTTTTAAGTAAAGATTTTGACCCGAATAATAATTGGTATGACAGTAGTTTGAATATAAAAGATTAATAAAAATAATAGTTCACAACAAACCAATTAACTAACCAAACAAACTAAACTATAATGGGAAACACAAAATTTAATTTTAAATACCTTCTTTTTTTAGCGCTAGTATCTGCTATGGGCGGGTTTTTGTTTGGGTATGACTGGGTAGTTATAGGTGGCGCAAAACCATTTTACGAACTCTTTTTTGATATTGCTTCAGAGCCAACGTTACAAGGTTGGGCAATGAGTAGTGCCTTAATAGGGTGTATTTTAGGAGCTGTAATTTCAGGAATTGTGGCCGATAAATTAGGGAGAAAATTGCCTTTAATTTTTTCTGCAGCCCTATTTACTATTTCAGCTTTCGGAACGGGCTATGTAGACAGTTTTACGCCTTTTATTATGTATCGCTTAATTGGTGGTTTAGGAATAGGAATGGCATCTACATTATCTCCAATGTATATTGCTGAAATTGCGCCTGCAAAATATCGCGGGCAATTTGTTGCTATCAATCAATTAACATTGGTTATCGGTATTTTAGCTGCACAAGTAGCCAATTTTTTCATTGCTGAAGCTATTCCCGATAGTAGCACACCTGAAATGATTTTAGGATCATGGAACGGACAGACAGGTTGGCGTTGGATGTTTTGGGCAGAACTTATTCCCGCCATACTATTTTTTATTTTAATGTTTATTGTGCCTAAAAGTCCTAGATTTTTAGTGAAAATAAATGAGGCAGAAACAGCTAAAAATGTGCTTGCTAAAATTGGTGGTAATGCCTATGCTGAAGAAGAGGTTAAGGGTATCAAATTAACACTTCAAGAAAGTACTACCGCAAAAATCAATTTTTCAGATTTTAAAAACCCAAAAATTAAACCTATTTTAATCATAGGTATAGTACTGGCTATATTCCAACAGTGGTGTGGTATCAATATAATTTTTAATTATGCTGAAGAAATATTTACTGCTGCAGGTTACAGCGTGGGCGATATGCTATTTAATATCGTAATTACGGGCAGTGTGAATTTAGTTTTTACCTTAATTGCTATGCGAACTGTAGATAGTTGGGGTCGCAGAAAATTAATGTTATTGGGCTCTATCGGCTTGGGTGTGGTGTATCTCATTTTGGGTGGCGCATACTATTTTCAATTTACTGGATGGCCAGTATTATTGCTGGTAATAACCGCTATTGCTATTTATGCCATGTCTTTAGCCCCAATTACCTGGGTAGTGTTGTCTGAAATATTTCCAAATAAAATAAGGGGTGTCGCTATGTCTATAGCTACGTTTTCACTCTGGATAGCATCATTTGTGCTCACATTTACTTTCCCAATTCTAAATGACGCTTTAGGCGCTTCAGGAACATTTTGGGTGTATAGTGCTATATGTATTGCCGGCTTCCTATTTATAAGAAGTAAGTTGCCAGAAACTAAAGGAAAGAGTTTGGAAGAAATTGAAATGGAATTTACAAAGGATAAATAATGCATTAGTGATGTTTTTAAATTCTAGGACATATAAAATTTTTGGAATTGCTTTTTTGTTGTATACCAATTTTAGTTGTGCACAGCTTAAAGGTGTTTCATCCCCAAAAAAAGAGATAACCATACATTACCTAGATTCTCTTAAAAAAGAATTAATGGTAAAGTGGCCAAATAACCGTACCATAAATTTGGTGTTCCATGGACATTCCGTTCCAACGGGCTACACTACACGAGGGGTTTTAGATAGATTGAATGCTTACCCTTACCGCACCTTAAAAAAGGTAAATGATTTTTACCCGTATTCTGTAGTAAATACAATTACAACATCAATTGGTGGTGAACAAGCTGAACAGGGCGCAATACGTTTTAAAGATGAAGTACTAAATCATAAACCAGATGTACTTTTTATTGATTACGGATTAAATGATAGAAGCATAGGCTTAGAACGTGCAAAAGTAGCTTGGGAACAAATGATACAGGAAGCGCTGGAATATGGTACGAAAGTAATTCTCTTAACACCAACACCAGATTTAAAAGAAGATATTACTTCGGACGAAACACCTTTGGCACAACATAGCGCACAAATTAGAGCATTGGCAAAAAAATACAATGTAGGATTAGTGGACAGTTATGCGATGTTTAAAGCATTGGCTGAAATTCAACCACTAAAAGGGTATATGTCGCAGAATAATCATATTAACCAAAAAGGACATCAGTTTGTAGCTGATGCCATTTTTGAATATTTCAAACTATAAGAATTTAAACGGAATGAAGTTTTATAAAGTCATACATATCTTAACTATTTGCCTGTGCTTACTTGCACTAACTGCTTGTAGAGATACTCAGCAAAAAGAAATGGATTTGGCTGGCGACTGGAACTTTAAAATAGATTCTTTAGATGTTGGAATTCAAGACAATTGGTTTAATATCAATTTAGATGATGTTGTAAAATTACCAGGCTCTATGGCTGAAAATGGTAAAGGAAACGATATTACCGTACATACAAATTGGACAGGTAATATGTGGAATGATAGTTTGTGGTATAAAGATCCAAAGATGAAAAAATACCGCCAAAAAGGAAATGTAAAAATCCCCTTTTGGTTACAACCTGTAAAGGATTACAAAGGTGCTGCTTGGTATCAAAAAACAATAGTTATTCCTGAAGATTGGAATAACCAAAACATCAATTTGCATTTAGAGCGCGTACATTGGGAATCTACAGTTTGGGTGGATGATAAAAAAGTAGGTATGCAAAACAGCTTAGCTACTTCGCATGATTACGATTTAGGCGCTGTACTAAGCCCAGGTGAACATACGATCTCTATCCGAGTGGATAATCGCATAAAAGATATTGATGTTGGTAAAGATGCACATAGTATTTCAGATAATACGCAAAGTAACTGGAATGGCATTGTTGGTGATATTAAACTTAGCGCAGCACCAAAAGTAGCTATCGGAAATGTAAAGTTATACCCCAATGTTTCAAACAAAACCGTAAAAGTGGTCCTTCAAATTGAAAACACTTCAGAAGGAAATATAACGGGACAATTAATGCTTCAAGCTAAAGAGAAATCAACAGACGGCGCTTTAATTGAAACATTAAAACAAGATATTCAAATTGATAAGAATAAAGAGATTGTTTTAGAATATCCTATGGGCGATAATCCAAAACTTTGGGACGAATTTGATCCCAATCTTTATGAAATGCAAATATCTTTAGAGTCTGACGCAGGAGTTGATACAAAAAATATCGATTTTGGAATGCGCGATTTTAAAGCTGATGGAACAATTTTTACTATAAATGAGCGTCCAATATATCTAAGAGGAACGCTAGAATGTGCCATTTTCCCTAAAACTGGATATCCACCAACGGATGTAGATTCTTGGAAACGCATATTCAAAATCATCAAAGCTCATGGTTTAAACCATATACGTTTTCATTCTTGGTGCCCGCCAAAGGCTGCATTTCAAGCTGCCGATGAAATGGGGGTGTATATCCAAGCCGAAGCATCTGCGTGGTTAGCTAATTTAGGCGATGGTAATCCGGTTGATAAATGGTTGTACAAAGAGGGTGAAGCTATTATTGATGCCTACGGTAATCATCCGTCATTTGTTTTAATGACGTACGGAAATGAACCTAGTGGAAAGCACCATAAAGACTATTTAACGAAGTATGTGAATCACTTTAAAAAACTAGATAACAGACGATTATATACAAGTGGAGCAGGATATCCTTATCTGGATAATATGGATTATTACAATCATAGAGGTCCTAGAATACAAGGTTGGAATGAAAACCTAAAAAGTATTATTAACGCCAAAGCACCCCAAACCGAATTTGATTGGAGCAAGTTTATTGATAAAACGCCAATGCCTTATGTAAGCCATGAAATGGGGCAATGGTGCGTGTATCCCAACTTCAAAGAAATGTCAAAATACACAGGTGTTTTAAAGCCAAAAAACTTCGAGATTTTTAAAGAAACCTTAGAAGAAAATGGTATGGGAGAATTGGCAGATGAGTTTCTTATGGCCTCTGGTAAGTTGCAAACGCTATGTTATAAAGCAGATATTGAAGCAGCTTTAAGAACAAAAGGAATGGCAGGATATCAATTACTAGATTTACATGATTTTCCCGGTCAGGGTACAGCCTTAGTAGGTGTTTTAGATGCATTTTGGGATGAAAAAGGCTATGTGTCTCCAGAAGAATTTAGAGCATTTAGTGGAAAAACAGTACCATTAGCACGTTTAAAACAACGCACATTTAAAAATACAGATACATTGTCTGCAACCATTGAAATTGCACACTTCGGAAAAAATGTATTAGAAAATGTTATACCTAAATGGAGTTTAACCAAACCAGACGGAAGTGTTTTTGATGAGGGCAATTTAAATGAAACAACGATTCCTATTGGTAATGGTATTCAACTTGGAAGTATAAAAAAGCCATTAAAATCAATAGATAAGCCTCAAAAACTGACTTTAAGGGTGATGGTTAACGATTTTAAAAACAGTTGGGATATTTGGGTGTATCCTGAAGAAAACCCTGCAATTAAAAGTAAAACTGATTATAGAGTCGCCAATAAGCTAGATGCTAAAACCATGTCTTATTTAAATAATGGTGGAACCGTATTATTGAATATTACCAAAGGCGATATTGCGCCTGAATACGGTGGAGACATTGGCATAGGCTTTTCAAGTATTTTCTGGAATACCTCATGGACCAAAGAGCAAAAACCACATACACTTGGTATTTTGTGTAACCCTGAACATACGGCATTAGCACATTTTCCAACGGAATATCATTCTAATTGGCAATGGTGGGATGCTATGAGCAATTCCAATGTGATCATTTTTGATGAAATGCCAGATTTAAACCCAATAGTTAGGGTGATTGACGATTGGTTTAAAAATAGAAAAACAGCTTTAATTTTTGAAGCTAAAGTTGGTAAAGGAAAACTATTGTTTTCTGGAATAGACCTGCACACTAATATAGATGAAAGATTAGAAGCGCAACAATTATTATATAGCCTTAAAAGTTATGCAGCTAGTGATGCTTTTAATCCGGAAACTACTATAGAAATAGACCAAATAAAGAAATTATTAAAGTATTAATGCACTAATAGTTAGTGTAGCATAAATCATTAGAATATGAAAACTGTAAAAGCCTGGGAAGAAAAAGTAATCATTCCTACTTATGAAGTTGGAACTCCTGAAAAATATCCTGTTTTTTTAGAGAAGCGTGTATATCAAGCTAGTAGTGGTGCTGTGTATCCGCATCCTGTGATAGAAAAAATTAGTGATACTAAAGTAGATAAAGAATGGAATGCCATATTTATTGAAAACGATTACATCAAATTGATGATTTTACCAGCTTTGGGTGGCAGAATTCAAAGAGCGTATGATAAAATTAGAAAGCGCGATTTTGTGTATTATAATCATGTAATTAAACCAGCGCTTGTAGGTTTAACAGGACCGTGGATTTCTGGAGGTATAGAATTTAACTGGCCACAACACCACAGACCAAGTACCTACGATCCAACGGATTTTTATATAGAAGAAAATGAAGATGGTAGTAAAACCGTTTGGGTAAGTGAGTTAGAGCGCATGTTCCGTACTAAAGGTATGGCTGGTTTTACATTGCATCCAGATAAAGCTTACATTGAAATTAAGGCACATTTATATAACAGAACGCCACATCCGCAAACCTTTTTATGGTGGGCAAATCCTGCGGTAGCTGTGAACGATCATTACCAGTCTGTTTTTCCACCAGATGTAAATGCAGTTTTTGATCATGGTAAACGTGATGTATCTGAGTTTCCAATTGCAAAAGGCGAATATTACAAGGTAGATTATTCACCAGGAACCGATATTTCCAGATATAAAAATATTCCTGTACCAACGAGTTATATGGCCATCACATCAAAATATGATTTTGTGGGTGGTTATGAAAATGATTCAAAGGGAGGGTTACTTCATGTTGCAGATCATAATGTATCACCTGGTAAAAAGCAATGGACTTGGGGTAACGGTGAATTTGGAAAAGCATGGGACAGAAATTTAACAGATTCAGACGGTCCATATATCGAGTTAATGTGTGGTGTTTATACCGATAATCAACCTGATTTCTCATGGATGCATCCATACGAAGAGAAGAGCTTTAAGCAATATTTTATGCCATATTATAATGTTGGCGTAGTTAAAAATGCCACTAAAGAAGCATTGGTAAACCTTGAAATGATTGATGGAAAAGCTCAAGTTAAAGTATATGTGACTTCTACTTACAATAATTGTGTAATTACGTTGAAGGCAGATGGAAAGGTGTTGCATAAAGAAGTATTAAACCTTTCTCCAAAAGATGGTTTTGAAAAACGTATCGATATTGGTTCAAACACTTTTGATGATTTACAAATTTCAGTAAACGATAGTTCAGGAAAAGTGCTAGTAGTTTGGGAGCCGGATAAAGATTTGTCTGATGAAATCCCAGAGCCTGCAAAAGCGGCAAAAGCACCTGAAGATATTGACACTATTGAAGGCTTGTATTTAAGAGGGTTGCACTTAGAGCAATATAGGCATGCTACATTTGTGGCAACCGATTATTACGAAGAAGCATTAAAACGTACGCCAAAGGATGTACGTTGCAATAACGCCATGGGGCTTTGGTACATGCGCAAAGGGCAGTTGGAAAAAGCCATTGGATATTTTGACACGGCTATTGAAACGCTTACTAGTCATAACCCTAATCCTTATGATGGTGAGCCCTACTTTAATAAAGGACTAGTTTTAAATTATTTAGGAAAAAAAGAGGAAGCATACGCTAGTTTCTTCAAAGCGTGTTGGAATGCACAATGGCAAGATGCAGGTTATTTCAACTTGGCGCAAATTGATTGCTTTAGAGGGGATTTAGAAAAAGCTTTGGATCTTGTGGATAGAGCATTAATTAAAAACTGGCACAACCATAAAGCGAGACACCTAAAAGTTATTCTATTAAGAAAAACCGGAAAAATTGAAGAAGCAAAGCAACTCATAGAAGATTCTTTAGCTATTGATAAATTCAATTTTGGAGTATTATTCGAGAAGTATATTTTATCTAATGCGCATGAGGATTTGGAAGCATTTAAGAGTATTCTTAGAAACTACGCCCATAACTACATAGAGTTTTCTTTAGATTACGCTATGGCTGGTCAGTTTGATGAAGCTATTTCATTATTAAAAGTACTTACCGATGCTAATGATAGTGTGTATCCAATGGTACATTACTTCATGGGCTGGTATTTCACTCAAAACGGAGATGATGCTAGTGCATTAGCGGCTTATAAAAAAGCATCGCAAATGCCCGACACATACTGTTTTCCAAATAAAATAGAAGAAGTTTTAGCATTACAAGCAGCTTGTAAAGCAAACCCAACCGATGCCAAAGCATATTACTATTTAGGAAATTTTTGGTACGCTAACCGACAGTATACAGAAGCGCAAGACTGTTGGGAAACTTCAGTTAAATTAGATGATGGTTTTGCTATTACGCACCGTAATTTGGCGTTGTTATATTACAACAAAACCAATCAAAAAAAGTTGGCACAACAACACTTAGAAAGAGCGTTTGAGTTGGATAATACAGATGCACGATTGTTGATGGAGTTAGACCAACTATATAAGAAAATTAATGTTTCAATTGATAAACGTTTAGCCTTATTAGAGCAATATATGGATTTGACGAACTCTAGGGATGATTTATACTTAGAGCGTATTGCTTTGTATAATTTGAAAGGCGATTTTGAAAAAGCAAAATCACTTATCGATAAGCGACAATTCCATCCTTGGGAAGGTGGCGAAGGTAAAGTACCTTTTCAATATTTAACGTGCTACACAGAACTTGCTAAGAAATATATCAACATAAAGAATTTTGATGAAGCTATTGATCTGTTGGTACAAGCGAAGACCTATCCACATAATTTAGGAGAAGGAAAGTTGCATGGCACTGTTGAAAATGATATTGATTATTGGTTAGGTTGTGCTTATGAAGGTTTAGGTAATGAGGAAAAAGCTAAAGCATATTTTGAATTAGCTTCTGAAGGATTAAGCGATCCTAGTCCTGCAATTTTTTATAACGACCAACAACCAGATAAGATATTTTATCAAGGTTTGGCTTTACAAAAACTAGGAAGAACAGAGGAAGCACACACAAGATTTGACAATTTGTTGAATTATGGTAAAGCTCACATGAATGATGAGGTTAAACTGGATTATTTTGCTATTTCCTTACCAGATTTATTGATTTGGGAAGAAGACTTGAATGTGATTAATAAAATTCACTGTAACTACATGATTGGTTTGGGGCAATTGGGCAAAGGAAATGATATAGAAGCATCAGATGCCTTACAGAATGTTTTAGATACAAATTTATCACATATTCCAGCTCGTATTCATCAGGCGCTTGTAGGTGTTAAATCGTGATATAAGTAAACCATGAATATACTAACTCCACTCAAAAGTGCTGTATTTGCTGTCCTGATTTGTATCGCTTTTAATGCGTGTGCACAAAGGGCAAACCCTAATATCGTTATCATATATGTTGATGATTTGGGGTATGGTGATATTGGTGTGAATGGCGCCATAGGAGTGGAAACACCACATATTGACAAACTGGCCAGTAATGGACTTAATTTTACCGATGCACATTGTTCAGCTTCAACATGTACACCATCACGATACTCACTATTAACAGGGAGTTATGCCTTTAGAAGAAAAGCACATATTCTTGAAGGTGATGCACCATTGATTATCGATCCAAATATGGGGACATTGCCAAAAATGCTTCAAAAAGCAGGCTATAACACAGGTATAGTTGGTAAATGGCATTTAGGCCTAGGAAATGGAAAAATAGATTGGAATAAAAAAATTCCTTTAGGTCCAGAGGAGGTAGGTTTTGATTATAGTTTTTTAATTCCCGCAACTGGTGATAGAGTACCTTGTGTATTTGTTGAAAATCAAGAAGTGGTAAATCTGGACCCTAACGACCCAATAACGGTAAGTTATGGTACACGAATAGAAGGTTATCCTTGGGGATTTCAGCATCCAGAATTGTTAAAACAACATACGGACCCCTACCATCAAGGTGCGGTAATAAATGGAATTAGCAGAATCGGCTATATGAAAGGTGGAAAAGAAGCACTCTGGGTAGATGAGGAAATTCCTTTTGTATTAAGTGATAAAGCCACAGCGTATATAGATGAAAACAAGGATAATCCGTTCTTCTTGTATTTTTCATTACACGATATTCACCAACCCAGAATTGCCAATATAAAATTTGTGGAGAGCAGTACCATGGGGCCACGTGGAGACGTGATAGCACAAATGGATTGGTGTGTGGGGCAAATTTCAAAAGCATTAGAAAAGCAAGGTTTGTTAGAAAATACCTTGATGATTTTCACGAGTGACAATGGTCCCATTTTAGATGATGGGTATTTAGATTATGCCAGAGAATTGGTAGGCGACCATAAACCTGGTGGTGTGTATAGAGGTAGTAAATACTCTGCTTACGAAGCTGGAACACGAATGCCTACAATTGTGCATTGGCCTAAAGAGGTTAAAGCAGGTACAAGTTCTGCTCTGTTGTCCCAGGTAGATTTGTATGCTTCTTTGGCATCATTAGTCAATCAAAAGATAGCCAAGGATGATGGTGTTGATAGCAAGAATTTTATAGATGCTTGGTTGGGAAAATCAAGTAAAGGACGTGAATTTCTTTTGGAAGAAGCATATACTTACGGCTTGCGAATGGGGAATTGGAAATACATTATGCCCAAAGATAAGCCCGTTCCTAATTGGATTGTTCAAAAATTTGTTGACCCAGGATTTCATCCAGAGCCACAGTTATTCAATTTAGATGAAGACCCTTCAGAATCTAAAAACATGGCAGATGAAAACCCAGAAGTTGTTGCGAAAATGGAAGCGGAATTAAAATCAATTCTTGAAAAATAAATACTTTGAAAAAGTTATTCTACATCGTATCCTTATTATCGATTTTATCTTGTAAAACTCAAGATAAACCAAATATATTATGGATAACTATTGAAGATACATCGCCGCAATTTATTGGTTGTTATGGTAACGAAAGTGCAAGTACTCCAGTTATTGATAAATTGGCGGATGAAGGCATACGTTTTACCAATGCATTCTCCACAGGAACCGTTTGTGCCGCAAGCAGGTCCACTATAATTACAGGTGTTAGAACGTTTAAAATGGGTACAGGGCATCAAAGGAGTCAGTATCCAATTCCAGATGATATCAAAGGCTTTCCTTATTATTTGAAGCAATTAGGGTATTACACTACTAACAATTCTAAAACGGACTATAATATTGCCAACGAAAAAGATTTTATAAAGGAGGCATGGGATGAAAGTTCAAACAAAGCTACTTGGAAGAATAGGGAAAAGGGGCAACCGTTTTTTTCGGTATTCAATTTTGCTGAATCCCATCAGTCGCGAACTATGTCGTGGACGTTTGAGCAGTATGAAAAGCATGTTTGGGATCATTTACCTGAGGAAGATAAAATTGCCGATGATGCTTTTGATATACCACCATTTTATAACGATACGCCAGAAATGCGCAAGCAATTTGCAAGGGTATATAATTCTATCAAACTAACGGATAACAGAATAGGCGAGTTATTGCAGAAGCTTGAAGATGACGGTCTAAAAGATGATACCATAATTTTCTTTTATGCAGATCATGGTGAGGGGATTCCAAGAGCTAAGACTACCGGCATCAATTTGGGATACCGTGTGCCATTTGTAGTTTGGTTTCCTGAGAAATTCAAACATTTGTCTCCTTGGAAGATTGGAAAGTCTACGGAAGACCTTATCAGTTTTGAAGATTTAGGGCCAACGATGATTAGTTTGTTGGGAGGTGAGGTTCCTGACTATATGAACGGCATCAATTTTTTCAGTGACAATTCAAAAGAAAATAATAAACGCCTTTTACTTTCAACCGATAGGGTAGATAATGGCCTAGATTTAGTAAGGAGTGTAACCGACGGACGGTTTTTGTATTCCAGAAACTTTATGCCGTTTGTCCCTGAAGCACGTTACATTCATTACCTTGAAATTGCCGATATCACAAAGCACATGCGTAAGGATTTAAATCATAATAAACTCAACGCATTCCAATCGCGCATTTTTGATGAGCGCCCTTATGAAGTATTGTATGATATTGAAAATGATATTTGGGAAGAACATAATTTAGCAGAGAATCCAAATTATAAATCTGTTTTAGAGGATATGAGACAATTTATGGATAGCACGCTTTTAGCCTCCAAAGATGTGCTATTTATGACAGAATATAGTATGGTAAACATCTCCGAAACACAAAAGGCTTATGCATATCGTTTGGATGATACCAAATATAATTTCAAGGAAATTTATAGAGTGGCATCACTATCAGGTAAAAAAGGAGCAGAGGTTACAAAAACTCAAATAGACTTGCTTAAAAGCAATGACGATATGGTTAGGTATTGGGCAAGTATTGGGTTAATGTCTCAGGATAAATCCCTATTGGAGCCTTATGAAAAAGAGTTAAACGAGGCACTTCAAGATGAATATCCTCCAGTGGCTATCACTATTTCGGCAATGTTGTATAAGAAATTCAAAAGCAAGAGCTCTATAGAGATTTTAGACAATTTTGCTAAAAGTGACAATTGGACTTTGGCTTTAATGTCCATTAACTATATGCTCTATTTTCAGGATAGGGCGCCCTTTGAACCCACAATTGAAGCATTGCTAAAAAACGAAAACCTCAATTGGCACGTAAAAAGCGCTTGCCTTGATTTTATGCAAAGTCAAGAACTTAGAAAAGCTATATAAAATTTAAATACTCAACTGATTAAACCAAATACGATGAGATTATTTCAAACAGTAATTATTGTTGTCGCACTAATATTAAGCGCATGCACCAATCCTAAAATTGAACACATTGATTTATCTGGAGCGTGGCAAGTAAAATTAGATTCCACAAACGTTGGAGCTGATAATAATTGGGCAGCTAATAAATTTGCAGGAACACCAATTAGTTTGCCAGCAACTTTAGATGATGCAGGTTTAGGAACTCCAAATACATTGGAACCCGCCATTAATAATTACGTGATGTCTAATTTAGCAAGAAAGCATCAATATATTGGAAAAGCTTGGTATCAAAAAGAGGTTGAAATTCCTAGTTCTTGGGAGCAACAAACCATCACTTTAAAGTTAGAACGGGTGTTGTGGGAATCGACAGTGTATTTAAATGGTGAAAAAATAGGATCTGCCAATAGTTTAATTGGTAAACATAGTTTTGAGTTGCCAAAAAATATTTCCTCAGGAAAACACTTACTAACTGTAGTTGTTGATAATTCCAACAAATTTCCAAATATTAATGTAGCAGGAAATCGCTATCCAGATAAGGTAAATCAGGATATGGCGCATGCATATACGAATCATACACAAATTAAATGGAATGGTATTCTAGGTGATATGTCACTTGAAGCTTCAGATTCAAACCAGCCAACAAACATTCAGGTGTATCCTAATAAAGATTTAAAAACACTAAAAGTTACTTTTGAACAACCAACAGCCGCAGAAGATAAGGTTGAGGTAGTAATTCAAAAATTAAATGGTGAAGAAGTTTACAATGTGCAACATGCTGTTTCGGCAGCATCAGATAACCTGTTTGAATTAAGCTTAGACAAACCAGACGGTCTTGAATTGTGGGATGAATTTAATCCGAATTTATACACTATCTCTGTTACTACCAATACAGGTAATGTAAGTACAGATTTTGGTTATAAAGTAGTTGGAAATAATAATGGCGACCTTACCTTAAACAACCAACGTATTTTTTTAAGAGGTAATTTAGAGTGTGTTATTTTTCCATTAACAGGGCATCCACCAATGGAAAAAGAAGAATGGGCAACCTTAATAAAACAAGCCAAGGCGTATGGTTTAAATCACCTGCGATTTCACTCTTGGTGCCCACCAAAAGCAGCATTTGAAGCAGCAGATGAAGCTGGGTTTTACTACCTCGTAGAATTACCACATTGGAGTTTAAAAGTTGGTGAAGATGAAAACACAACACAATTTTTAAGAGCTGAAGGTCAAAAAATACTCAAAGATTATGGCAATCACCCTTCGTTTCTTTTTATGGCTTTAGGTAATGAGCTTGAAGGTGATGAAAGCTTGTTAAACAGCATGGTTGCAGAATTAAAAGCAAAAGATGATAGACACATGTATATCACTACAGTTTATTCTTTTCAGCCACACAGGAGAAAATCAACAATGGGGAAAATACCACAACCACAGGACGATTTCTTTATTACGCAGTACACGGACAAAGGATGGGTTCGTGGACAAGGTATTTTTAATGATAAAGCACCTCATTTTAATGCAGATTACTCATCTACCAGCGAGCACATAACAAAGCCTTTAATATCACATGAAATCGGACAATATTCTGTATATCCAGATATGAGTGAAATCGAAAAATATACAGGTGTTTTAGAACCACTAAACTTAATCGCAGTAAGAAACGATTTAGAGAAAAAAGGATTACTCGATTTAGCACCAGATTTTACACATAATTCTGGAAAATTAGCAGCAATTCTTTATAAAGAAGAAATAGAGCGTGCTTTAAAAACGCCGAGTTTTGATGGGTTTCAATTATTACAATTACAAGATTTCCCCGGACAAGGTACGGCATTGGTAGGTTTGCTAAATGCATTTTGGGAATCTAAAGGTGTGATTTCAGCAGAAGAATTTAGTCAGTTTAATAGCGAGTTAGTCCCTCTTTTAAGGTTTGAAAAAGCGGTTTATGAAAACGGTGAAACATTTAAGGCCTTAATTGAGGTATCTAATTTCTTTAAGCCAATGGATAATAAAAATATGTCTTGGACTATTGCAGATGAAGCTGGTAATACTCTTGCGAATTCTAAAATACAGCAAGTAAATTTAGCCATTGGTAATAATACCAATTTAGGAGAAATCACCTTTGAAGTGAATACAGATACTGCTAAGAAATTGAAAGTTGAAGTGAGTTTAGACGGTACAAAATATAAAAACTCATGGAACATTTGGGTGTATCCTAAAAAAGTAGAGTTATCTAAAAAAGACATTATAGTAACATCATCTTATGCTGTTGCAGAACAAGCACTTAGCAAAGGTGGAAAGGTGTTACTAAATTCTGATTTTAAAACGTTAAAAGGTATTGAGGGGCGTTTTGTACCAGTATTTTGGAGTCCTGTTCATTTTCCTAATCAACCTGCAACAATGGGTGTTTTAGTTGATACGGAGCACCCAGCGTTTAATGATTTTCCAACAGATACGCATACTAATTGGCAGTGGTGGGATTTATGTATTAATTCAAAATCTGTTATTACGGACGATTTGGATGTTACGCCGATAGTTAGAGTTATTGATAATTTTGTAACCAATCATCATTTATCAAATATGTTTGAAGCTAAGGTAGGTAATGGTACATTGGTGTTTTCATCAATAGATTTAATATCTAATTTAGATAAAAGACCTGTAGCAAGACAATTACGTCATAGTGTATTGGAATACATGGCTAGTGATGCGTTTTCACCATCTAAAACAGTAACTATTCAAGATTTGAAAGAGATAAAACTGGATAAAAAACAAGGTAAGTTTTCTACTGAAGATATATATAACTAAAGGATGAACAAATATTTACGGTTATATGTCGGAATTGGTGTTCTCTTTTGTGTTTTAGTATGTAGTATTGGCTGTGAAAGTGCACCAAAAAAACGGCCTGTTTATCAAGCCTCTGTTTGGGAAAATCCAGAATGGGAAAATCCAGAAATTTTTCAAATTAATAGAGAGAATCCCAAAGCTACATTTTACAGTTTTCCTAGTATAACAGAAGCACTAGAAGATAAAAATTGGCAAGCATCAGATTTTTACAAATCATTAAATGGCACTTGGCAATTTTATTATACTGATAGTGTGCAAAGCAGACCAGAAGATTTCTATAAGAATGATTTCAGTCTAAAAGGTTGGGATACAATTACAGTCCCTTCCAACTGGGAATTACAGGGCTTTGGGTTGCCTATATACAGCAACATCAAATACGCTTTTCCTAAAAACCCACCTTATATTCCTCATCATATGAACAACGTGGGGAGTTACAAACGTAGTTTTAACTTACATAAAAATTGGGATGAAAAAGAGGTGTATCTACATTTTGCAGGAGTTAGTGGCGCTATGTATGTTTACATCAATGGCGAATTTGTAGGGTATAACGAGGGCAGTAAAACACCAGCAGAATTTAACATTACCGAGTTTATTACTTCTGGTGAAAATCAAATTGCTGTACAAGTGTTACGTTGGTCTGATGCTAGCTATATTGAAGACCAGGATTTTTGGAGAATAAGTGGTATAGAGCGAGACGTGTATTTACGTGCCGAAAACCCTGCATCAATTAAAGATATTAAATTAAATGGTGACTTAAGCAATAACTACACCCAAGGTGAATTCTCGCTAACTGTAGATTTGAAAAACACCTCTAAATCCGACGGTAATAAACGTATTCATGTTGAATTGTTGAATGGGGATACTCAGGTTTTTTCAAAGGATAAAGCGTTAAAAATCCATTCTGGAGAGGAAAAATCTATTGCATTTCAAACAAGTATTCCAAACGTAAAACCATGGACAGCAGAAACACCAAACCTTTATACTGTCTTAATAGCTTTAAAAGATGAAAACGGAAAGGTAGAACAAGCTACAACGCTAAAAACAGGGTTTAGAAATATTACGATAAAGAACAGTCAGTTCTTGGTTAACGGTAAACCAATTCTTTTAAAGGGTGTGAATTTACACGACCATGATGAAAGCAAGGGGCACGTTGTTGACGAAGCATTAACGCTGAAGGATTTAACTATAATGAAGCAGAATAACATCAATGCCATTCGTTGTAGTCATTATCCAAAAAACACTTTTTTCTATGGTTTATGTGATCAATATGGCTTTTATGTGATTGATGAAGCTAACATTGAAACCCATGGTATGGGAACAACAAACCAAGGATTAGATAAAAAGCCAGAGCTTAAAAAAGTACATCCAGCCTACCGCGAAGATTGGAAGCAAGCCCATTTAGATAGAACGATGCGCATGTTTGAACGCGATAAAAACCATCCATCAATCGTCACATGGTCTTTAGGGAACGAAGCAGGAAATGGTGATAACTTTTTTGCAACTTACGATTGGCTAAAAGCAAACGACTCCACACGACCAACACAGTACGAAGGCGCTACCAAATATGAGAATACAGATATTCAAGCACCGATGTACGACCGTATTCCTCAGTTAATCAAATATGCAGAAAACAACCCAAAACGACCACTCATTTTATGCGAGTATTCTCATGCCATGGGAAATAGTCTCGGAAATTTTAAGGATTATTGGCATGTGATTCGAAAATACGATGTATTGCAAGGTGGTTTTATTTGGGATTGGGTAGATCAAGGCTTAGTAGCAGAAACTGAAGATGGCCGAAAATATTGGGGCTATGGTGGTGATTTTAGTGCTGGACACTTGCATCATGATGCTAACTTTTGCTTAAATGGTATTGTAAACCCTGATAGGACGGCACATCCTGGGTTGGAAGAACTTAAAAAGGTATATCAAAATATTCATTTTTCTGAGGCTGATTTTAAATCTGGTGAAGTGAAAATTACTAATGAGTATTTTTTTACTAATTTGAATCATTTTAAAATAGATTGGGAGCTATTTAAAGCAGGTAAAAAAGTAGCATCTGGTAGTTTAGGAGTTTTAGATATAACCCCTGAAACCTCAAAAAAAGTGAAGTTAGATTTACCTGAACTTGATTATAGCGAAAATGAATATGCACTTAATTTTTCAGCTGTAACACATAAGAAATTACCATTACTATCAAAAGGATTTCCTTTAGCTAAGGCACAGTTTATTTCGGGTAAATATTCCCCTAAATTCAAAGAAAATAGTAAAGAAATTATATCAGTTTCAGCAACTGAAAATGACATTGTCTTCAAATCTAAGGCAGTTACAGCTAGTTTTAATAAGGACTCTGGTGAGCTATCCAGTTTAGATTACGGAAACGGAAATATCATTTTAAAAGGAATCACGCCTAATTTTTGGAGAGCAACAACGGATAATGATTTTGGTTTTAACATGCCAAAACATTTCGGTATTTGGAAAAAAGCTACTGAGAATAGTGCGTTGGTTTCTATGGTTTTGAAAGATGAAAAGTCAACTTATGATATAGCATCAATAAAAGAAATAAACAAAAAAGGAAATTCAATTCAACTCTTAGCAAGCTATAAATTACCGGATTATATCGCAACACTACAAATAGCATATCAAATTGATGCGTCAGGGCAAATCACAGTAAAAACTCAATTATTGGACGTTAAAAAGGACTTGCCAAATATGCCTCGCTTTGGAACAAATTTCATTGTTAATAAAGATCTGGATAACGTCAATTGGTATGGTAGAGGCCCTCTAGAAAACTATCAAGATAGAAAAACATCGCAGTTTGTTGGCAATTACAAAGCTTCGGTTTCAGAACTGTATTATCCATACATAAGACCGCAAGAAAACGGATACAGAACCGATATTCGTTGGGTAACATTTACTGATGCTAAAGGACAAGGCATCAAAATAACAGGCCCTAAGTTTTTAAGTTTTAGTGCACACCATCAATACAATTCAGATTTTGATGCAGGTGACACAAAACAACAACGACACACCATAGATATTGTAGAAAGAGACTTAGTCAATATTAATATTGACAATGCACAAATGGGTGTTGGGGGAGATACAAGTTGGTGGACAAGACCTTTGGAGCAATACCAAATTAAGGCGCAAAACCAATCGTTTTCTTATCGTATAATTCCAATTCAATAGCTATAATTCTTATAGATGAGTCGCTTCTCCTTAATATGTATTTTGATGTTAGTTTTTGTTTCTGCATGCAAAACAAAAACAGAAGTTTCAAAAAGCGAACCACCAAACGTTATCATTATTTTAATAGATGATGCTGGTTATGTAGATTTTGGTTTTATGGGAAGCAAAGATTTACAAACACCAAATATTGATGCTTTAGCTAAAAGCGGAGTTGTGTTTACCGATGCACATGTAAGTGCTACAGTTTGCGCACCGTCAAGAGCAGGATTAATCACGGGAAAATACCAACAGCGTTTTGGTTTTGAAGCTAACGGTACAGGAGGAATTGGTTTGAGTGATGATGTAGTTACCATAGCCGATGTCTTTAAAAATAATGGCTACAATACCTATGCTTTGGGAAAATGGCATTTGGGAGAGGACGCTTCAGACCATCCCAACCAACGAGGGTTTGACGAATTCTATGGGTTTTTAGCGGGAAGTCGTTCTTATTTTCCATTAGAAAATCCTTCAAAAGAAAAAATGCTACAGCATAATGGGAAACGTGTTGTCTTTGATGGGTATATGACAGATGTTTTAGGAAATCAATCCGTCACATTTATAGAAGCTTCAAAAGATAAACCGTTTTTTATGTATCTGTCATACAATGCGGTACACACGCCAATGCATGCGAAAGAGCAAGATTTAGAAACCTTTAAAAACCATCCACGTAAAGAATTAGCAGGTATGACGTGGTGTTTGGATGAAAATATTGGTAAACTTTTGAAAACACTTGAAAATACAGGTAAGCGGGATAATACGTTAATCTACTTTTTAAGTGATAATGGAGGCGCTCATAACAATCAATCTTCCACTGGGCCATTAAAAGGCTGGAAGGGCAATAAATTTGAAGGCGGACACCGTGTGCCGTTTCTAGTGAGTTGGCCAAAAATGATTGAAGGCGATAACACTTTTGATGGCTTAACATCTTCCTTGGATATTTTTACAACGTCTTTAAGTGCTGCTGAAATTGAAAAACCAGAAACTTTAGAATTAGATGGTGAAGACTTATTGCCTTATTTAAAAGGAGAAAATCGGGGCAATCCACATGAGACCTTATTTTGGAGAAAATTAGAAGAGTCAGCTGCTAGAATGGGCGATTTAAAACAGGTTCATCTTAATAATTATGGTACTGTGCTATATAATTTAAGTGAAGATTTAGGCGAAACCAATGATCTTTCAGAAACAAATGGAGAAGCATTAGAAACACTTCAGTCACAATACACTAATTGGGAAACACAACTAGTAGCGCCATTATGGGATGAAAGTAAACCTTGGATGGATGTCACCTATCATATTCATAAACAGCTTATGCAAAATAAAGCACCAGAATACAAAGACATTTGGAGTGCTGCCTTTAAAAACCGAAAGCAAGACTAAACACGCTTCCTAACAAAGGAAGGAATGTGTCCTTTTACTTTTTTGTATTGCCTATTAAAGTTTGATAAATTGTTAAATCCAGATAATTCAGCTATTTCAATAATAGGTAAATCTACCTGTTGTTCTAAGAGCCTTGTGGCGTGCTCAACTCGTATTTCATTTAAAAAGGTAACGTACGTTTTGTTAGTTCGTTTTTTAAAATATTTACAAAATGCATTTTTGGTCATATTCGCCTCATTTGCAATAGTTTCTAATGAAATGTCTTTTTGATAGTTAGTCATCGTGTATTCAAAAACATGACGCATACGATTACCCTCGTTATCAGAATAGGTTTTTTCATAGATAAACGTGGAAAGTGTTTCAGATTTAGCAGTAGCAATGCGTTTTAAAATTTCTAAAAGCAAAATAAATCGTTCTAATTTAGAGGCTTTTTTTAGTTTTTTAAAGCATTCAATAATGTCACTTTTATTACTTTTTACAACCAACCCTTTTGTAGATTTCACGAAAAAACGGTTAAGTTCTTTAAATTCACTCAATTCAAAAAACGTATCACCAAAAGAAGATTCAGTAAAAAATAAACTCAACATTTTAGATTCAGTTGCACCGTGTTTATCACTTTTAAAAGCGTGTGGTAAATTACTGCCAATAATAAAAATATCATTTTCTACATAACTAGAAATATGATCACCTACCAGTAGAGTTCCGTTTCCTTTTTCTATAAAACTAATCTGAATTTCATTATGTTGATGCAACTTATCATAAAAAACAGCTTCAATATCTTCTTGATAAATTAATGCGCTATTTTCTGGCTTTGGTATTTTAAAAGGGTGTACTTTCATTAATACAAAAATACTCAAAATATAAGCGTAATTTAAATAAATGGATAATATAATATTAAAAAAGAATAATTTAGTAGTATTGTTGATGGTAATATTTATATAGTTTTATAACTATTAAAAAGAATAAATAAATGAAATCCAATTGGGATGGTGTCATGCCTGCAGTGTTTACATGGTTGAAAGAGTCAAAATCTGGTGCTCTTGAAATTGACTTTGATACAACACAAAAACAGGCCGCAGGTATTTTAAAAACTAAAGGAAAGGGCGGAAGCAGAATGAGCGGACTTGTAGGTTCTGGTACCCTTGGTGAGAATAGCTATTTGAGTAACACACAGCGCCTTTCTTTACTCAAATCCCTTTCTGAGGTTGCTAAAGAATACAATGTTCCGTTAATCAGCGGAGCTTCAGCAGAAACTAAGGAAGAACTTGCCAAAATCATTGAAGGGCTTGCCACAGTGGGAGTTGATACCGTCATGGTTATGCCGCCAAAAACTAAGGAGGTTCCTTCTGAAAAAGAAATGTATGACTATTATGCGCTTTCGGAAGCAACTGCAACAGAAATGGGTATAACAGTGATGCCTTATAATAATCCTGACGCAGCTGGTTATCATTCGCTTTCAACTGATCTTCTTTTAAGACTTTCTGAGCTTCCTAAAGTAACAGCGCTTAAAATATCGACTATAGATGTTTCAATTATTGAAACGCTGATGTTAGAGAACAAAGATTTAAAAGTTTTGGCAGGAGTAGATACAGTCACTGTTCATGCAGGACTTGCTGGAGCATGTGGTGGGATTACAGGTGTAGGTTGTATCTTCCCAAAAGCAAGTGTTACCATGCAAGAGTATGTTTCAAATGGGGAATGGGCTAAAGCAAACAAAATTTCTCAGGCTTTAAATTCCATATCGTATCTGGATGCTCAACCACTGCTTTTGGAATATCTTAAACTTGCTATGGGAATTCATCATAATGATGTTGCTGGAGGGCTGCGAACCTATGGTAAGCAATTAACCAAGCAGCAAATTGATGATGTACATGCGAGATATATTCTAGCAAAAGAAAGACTTGAAGTCCTGGACTTAGTAACTTGATGCTTTCAAATATTTAAAAATAAGAAAGCTTCGTTTTTACAAAAGGTAAAATGAATACTTTATAACACGTTTCTCATAATTCTAGAAATGGTTGTGAGAAAAAGTTTTTATTTTAAGGTGTTGATGGCAAAAACACCTAGTATCAAAAAAGTAGGTTACAAACGAGTAAATTAAAAAAAACATTAAAAAATAAGTAACGATGACAACTGGAAAAAACTATATCGGGCAAACGCTTAAAGCCGCAGGAAATAGTACTTATAAAACTGTAAACCCTAAACTAAATATTGAGAATCCAACATCGTTTTTTGATGCTACGGAAGCTGAAGTAAATGAGGCTGTAAACTTAGCTTGGGATGCTTTTAAAGTATACAGAAAAGTATCAGGAGAAAAACGTGCTGCTTTTTTAAACGCTATAGCCGATGAAATTTTAGCATTAGATCAAGAATTGATTGATATGTATACGATGGAATCTGGCTTACCTGAAGGAAGAGCTAATGGAGAGCGTGGTAGAACCATTTTTCAGTTGCGTTCTTTTGCAGAGTTAATTCAGAACGAAGATTGGCGCGATAATGTTTTTGATGCAGCGCAACCAGACAGAGAACCCTTACCCAAAGCAGATTTAAGAAAAACATCTATTCCCTTAGGGCCTGTAGTGGTGTTAGGAGCTAGTAATTTTCCTTTGGCATTCTCAACAGCTGGAGGTGATACGGCAAGTGCTTTAGCAGCAGGTTGTCCTGTAATAGTCAAGTCGCATCCTATGCATTCGGGTACAGGTGAGTTGGTAGCGAGCGCAGTTATTAAAGCAGCAAAAGATACTGGTATGCCAAACGGTGTATTTTCAAATTTAAATGGTAATGGTGTTGACGTTGGAACAGCTTTAGTAAAACATCCAAAAGTTAAAGCAGTTGGCTTTACGGGAAGTGTTGGAGGTGGTAGGGCTTTATTCAATCTGGCGGCACAACGCGATGAACCCATTCCAGTTTTCGCCGAAATGGGAAGTATAAACCCTGTAATTATTACACCTAAGGCTATTGAAAATAGATCCGAAGCTTTAGCATCACAGTATGCGGGTTCGATTACTTTAGGTACAGGTCAGTTTTGTACAAATCCTGGATTACTTTTAACGATTGATGGTGATAAAACACAAGATTTTATAAATGATTTAGCGGATAAAACTGTAGCTATTGAAGCGCAATGCATGTTGCATCCAAAAATTAAAGCAGGTTATGTATCTCATGGAGAAACGGTGTCTTCTCAAAGTGGCGCAGAGACTGTTGCTAAAATTGAAGATGAAGTTGCACCAAATTACGCACCATCTCAAATTGTAAGTGTTTCAGGAAAAGACTTTTTAGAAAATCCAAAAATGCAACAAGAAGTATTTGGACCATTTTCATTGGTAGTAAAAGCAAAAGATGAATCAGAATTAATCGATATCATCAACGGTTTGGAAGGTCAGCTAACAGGAACCATTATTGCAGAAGAAAATGAATATGCGCAACTTCATGACATTGTAGATGCACTTGAGGATAGAGTAGGGCGCCTAATTTTTAACGGTGTGCCAACAGGTGTTGAAGTATGTCCATCCATGCAACATGGTGGACCATATCCCGCATCAACAGATTCTAGGTTTACAGCTGTTGGAACAAACTCTATTAAACGTTGGGTGCGTCCAGTAAGTTACCAGTCTTTTCCAAAGGAATTATTGCCAAAAGCTATAAAATGATGCGCTAAATTTTAATAAAAATGGCAAGAAACACTTTTGTTTGTATAGATGGGCATACCTGCGGAAATCCAGTTCGTGTTATAAAACACGGCGGACCTGAATTGATAGGTGCCAACATGAGTGAAAAACGCCAGCATTTTTTGAAGGAATTCGATTGGATTCGTAAAGGCTTAATGTTTGAACCTCGTGGGCATGATATGATGAGTGGCAGTATTTTATACCCACCGCATAACCCCGAAAACGATTTTGCAATTTTATTTATTGAAACTTCTGGATGTTTACCCATGTGTGGCCATGGCACTATTGGTACTATAACTATTGCTATTGAAGAAGGCTTGATACAGCCCAAAACACCTGGGAAAATTAGAATGGAAGCACCAGCAGGTTTAGTGGAAATTGAATATCAAAAAACTGGTGATAAAGTAGATTGGGTACGACTGACCAATGTAAAAAGCTATTTAGCAGGCGCAGGTTTAACCATAGAATGTCCAGAGCTAGGTGAGTTAATATTTGATGTGGCCTACGGTGGTAATTTTTATGCTATTATCGACCCGCAAAAAAACTTCTCAGGTGTTCAGGATTTCTCAGCAAGTAAACTGATTCAATATTCACAAGTATTAAGGCAAGCTATTAATCAAAAATATCCTGATCGATTTATTCATCCAGAAGATGATACGATTCGAAATGTGTCTCATTTATTATGGACAGGCACACCATTGGATCCAAAATCCTCTGGCCGAAACGCTGTATTCTATGGCGATAAAGCTATTGATAGAAGTCCTTGTGGTACAGGAACATCTGCAAGAATGGCACAACTTTATGCCAAAGGAAAATTAAAGATTGGAGAAAAATTTATTCATGAGAGTTTTATAGGAAGTAAATTTATTGGGCGTGTAACTGCAGAAACTTCTATCTCGGGTAAACCAGCGATTATTCCAAGTATTCAAGGTTGGGCAAAAATTTATGGGTATAACACCATAATTATTGATGATGAAGACGATCCCTATGCACATGGTTTTCAAGTAATTTAATTTTGGTATGAGTAAGCATGTAATCATTATTGGTGGTGGAATTATTGGGTTGTGTTCCGCTTATTATCTTCAAAAAGAAGGTCATCAGGTTACTGTTGTTGATAAATCCAATATGGATTCAGGAGCATCTTATGTAAATGCAGGTTACATCACGCCTAGTCATTTCATTGCTTTAGCTGCTCCGGGAATGTTATCAAAAGGTGTTAAATGGATGTTCAATCCTAAGAGTCCACTTTACATAAAACCAAGATTCGATGTGGATTTTATGAAATGGGCTTGGGCTTTTAAAAAATCGGCTATAGCTTCAAAAGTAGAACAATCAATTAAACCTTTACTAGATATTAATTTGTTAAGTAGAGATTTATATGAGGATTTAAAAAAGTCCAAAGACTTCAACTTTCATTATGAAAAAAAAGGACTTTTAATGTGCTACAAAACCGATAAGGTAGGCGAAGAAGAGTGGGAAGTTGGTAAACGTGGTATAGAAGAGGGATTGAAGGTTGAGCATTTATCAGCCGAAGCAGTTTCAAAATTAGAACCTGATGTAGACTTAAATATTAGAGGCGCTGTTTACTATCATTCTGATGCACATATGACACCAAATAATTTCATGCAAGATATGCTATTGTTTTTAAAAAAAAATGGCGTATCAATTTTAAAAAACGAAACTGTTGTTGATGTTACGATGACTAGTCAAACCATTTCAAAAGTTATAACAGACAAACAACAATTAGAGTGTGATGAAGTCGTTTTAGCAGCAGGCAGTTGGAGTCCACAACTTAATAATAAATTGGGTTTAAAGCTATTGCTCCAAGCGGGAAAAGGGTATAGTATTAACGTAAAAAGTAATACTAAAATTACTATCCCTTCAATTTTATGTGAAGCAAAAGTTGCAGTTACACCAATGGATGGGTTTACACGTTTTGCAGGGACTATGGAATTAGCAGGCGTAAATCATAAAATAAATCCTGTACGTGTAAATGCTATAGCAGATGCGAGCACCTCGTATTATAATAATATCAATATCACTTCCAAAGAAAAATTAGAAGCTAAATGTGGTTTGCGTCCATGTAGCCCTGACGGATTGCCCTATATTGGAAGATCTTCAAAATGTAAAAACCTTACTATCGCAACAGGTCATGCTATGATGGGATGGAGTTTAGGGCCAGCGACTGGGAAACTGGTTTCAGACTTTATCTCAGAAAAGAAAACAACGCTCGATGTTACTGCTTTTCATCCCGATAGAGAGTATTAACTTCGAAAAAGTCATATTTCTGTTTCATTAATATATTCTAGGTAAATCAGACATACATAAAATTGAGTGATTTTGTATATGTTATGTGTGGCTCTTAATTTATTTTTTTTATTTAAAATGTAATTAATCGCTGGTAAACACCTTCAAGAAGATGTAAAACTAAAATTCAGACTGTTATCATTGATTATTCAAACAAAAGCACTAGTGGTTTCAAACTGTATAGCCTAAGACAGGTTTTGCTTTAATAAAGTAGTTTTGTCTATGTTTAGGGCAGTATCTTTTATGTTTTTAAGGTGTTTATAGTTTAGTTTTATATTCCAAATTAAACTTAAGACATTATGAAAAAGAAAACTACCCAAAGGCTGTTGTTCTTCGGTCTATTTCTTGTGGTATCTTTATATATACTCAAAGTTAATTTTAAGCAAAATTCGGAAGTTTTAGAATATGATTATGGTGCAGACCATGAGCATTATGAAGAAGAAACTCCAGAAGAAATAGCTTATGAAATGGCTATGGATGCACTAGCTTTACCAAAGTCGTTTAATTTTCAGAATTTAAAGGGTGATGCTTTAGAAGCATACAACACTTGGTTTATAAATGCAGAAAAAGCAGGTTTTCAATTTAGTACTACAGAGGAATTAGAAACTTATTTTAAAACGGCTAAACAAAATATGACCATGCCGCCTCCAGAAAAGTACTTCTATGCAAATAGTACCCTTTCAGGAACATGGGATCAGAAGTATCTTAATATGTCATCTACAACTGCCCCAGGATATAGTGAAGGTGGTTTTAGGACCGATGGTTCTTTATACGATCCTGTTAATGAGGAAATGTACATTGTATCTTTCGCTGGGCATATCTACAAAATTGATGAAAGTGCATCTGTAAAATGGTCACTTAGAAACCATACCAAAAGTTTTGAAGGTGATAAATTTAATGGCGTAAATCTGCCCGACGGGTCTTTTAGATTGCTTAATCAAAAAAGCAATGGCAGTATGGAGTTTTCGGATGATGAAGGCAGAACATGGATCGATGCCAATGGCGCTTTTTTTGAAGGTAGTGCAAATTACACCACGGTAGTAACGAAGCAAAATACATCAAAACGCATAGTAGCACATGGTGCTAGACGAAATACGGCTGATGGTAACGCCTGGTACGACTATGTTTATATTTCCACAGATTATGGATTAAATTATACTACTTCTGCACTTAGTTTTAAAAGCAACACTTTTGATGTTGAAATACTAAAACCTCACGGCAGCAGAGATGTATATCTCTTTGCAAGGCGTGCGAGTGATTCTAAACTATATGTATATAGAATGGGAGAAAACGATACTGATTTCTCTTTAATTCATGAGCCTACGACTACTGTTGGAGCGCTTGATTCTGTTCTAGGGACTACGGTATCTGGAACTACGCATTTTTATATCAGTTACGGTAATACTACAATCTTTTATTCAGGTGATGAAGGTGCTACTTGGACACAGAGTGTTACTTCAAGTGACACAGGAAGAAATATTGCAGAAGTGCATCCAACACAACCTAATATTGTCTTTAAGGGGTTTGTTGAATTATGGATTTCAACAGACTATGGAGTTACTTGGACAAGAAATCAGCACGTTTTGAGCAATAATGATATCTATGTTTGGGATTTACAACATTTCAAAACCTATGACAAAGAAGATGGTACATTTTTCACCATATCGGGATACGATTTTGGAACTTATTATTCTACATCGCCAGAAGATTGGAATTCTTGGGTAAGTGTGAGTAGAGGTAACCCGACAACAATGTGTTATGATGCTGAAACAAGTGAGAAATACAATATTGTTTATACAGGAAATCAGGACAGAGGCTCCCAAAGCTTTTCAGGTGATAATGACTATGATAAAACCATACCTATACCCGCAGCGAGAGAGGCAAATACGGATGTTTTGAGAGTAACGATAGCCAATGGGGGTGAATCTGCTTGGTATTGGTATTATTTCGGCACTATAGGTAGAAGTGATGTTACCGATGGAGGTAATTTTAGCACAGTAACCCGAACAGATTTTTATGGGAATTGGGCAGCTACTAGTTTAGTTCCATCTCCCATTGATAGTGAAGATGCCGTTTATATCCCATGGGGAAATGCATTGCAAAAAATTATTTACAATGGAAGTGATGTGGTTAGAGAAATTCACCCATTTCAGTTTAGTGGACCTATTTCTAGTTTTGGCTATTCAAAATTAAACACAAATAGATGGTATGTTGGGTTAAAGTCTGGTCAATTGATGTATTCAACAGATGGAGGTAGCTCATTTACTGCTTCAAGTGTTTCAGGTGGATCTTGGCCTCAACAAGATGATTCACATAGAAAACGAAGACAGGTTATAGCTACCAGCCCAATAGATGAAGCCACGGTGTACTATGCTGGGAAAGGAAATAACTTTTTAATATCCGTAGATGGCGGGCAAACATTTACAAGTCATAACAGTGGATTGACTGTGGAACGCATTACGGAGCTAGACGCCTCCCCAAATGGACAATATGTTTTTGCTTCTTGCGAATTCGATGGTGCTTGGGTGTATTCAGTACAGCAAGACCAATGGTTTAAAATGGAAGGATTAGATGTTCCAGACGCAGTAGGTTATACAGATGTACAATTTATTGAATCTGAAAATGCAGTAAGATTTGCCACTTATGGTAGTGGGGTTTTAGATTTTGTTTTAGATCAGGATTTTTCTGAGATTTATGTGGCTCCCGATAATTTTACCATTGAAACCATTGATGAAACTTGTCAAGGTAAGAACGGACAAATAAAGATTGATACAAAATTCAGGCATAATTATAATGTAACTATTGGAGGCACTGAATATACGTTTAACGAGCTTTTAAATCTTCCAAATTTAGATCCAGGTACTTATGATGTATGTATAGGAATTACAAATACAACATATCAATACTGTGTTAGTCTTAAAATTGAAGCTTCAGACCTGTTGACTGGAAAATTTGTTTCTGGAAAACAAGGTGCTGTGGCCGTTGAAATCGAAACAGGTACTGCACCTTATAAAGTGTTTGTAAACAATAAACAAGTTCTAGAAACTTATGATACATCGTTTAACATTGTTGCAAATGATGGTGATGTAATTAATATTGAATCTAAAGCAACTTGCGAAGGAAAATTAACTAAGGTTTTGGATGCATCAGGAAGTTTAAAAGCGTTTCCAAATCCTGTCGTAGATCGGTTTGAATTGCATATCCCTGAAACCACAAAAACCAATGTAAATTTAGAACTTTACTCCATATCTTCAGGTCTGGTGGCCAAAAAGCAATATCCTGTTGTAGGAGGTAAGGTAAATGTGGAGATGGAGGCATATCCATCGGGTATTTACTTTATACGAGTATCAGATTCTAAAACCCCGAAAACTCTAAAAATTGTGAAGCAATAAAAGAAAAAGTCATGAAAAAAGTCTTATATATATTAGCTCTGGTTGCCTATATTAGTACATCTTGTTCATCTGGTGGTGGCGATGATCCAGGTGGTGGAGAAGTTTCGGATAGTAAACCGACGTCACCAGTTTTGGTTTTCCCATCTCAAAACCAATTATGCACCACAAATGTTTTAAATTTTGAATGGCAGGCATCGTCAAACGAAGACGGTAGCTCAGTCATCTATATTTTAGAAATAGCAAAGGATAATCAGTTTACTAATAAAGTTGTTGACGAAGTGCTAACATCGTTATCAAAAATTATCACCCTAGAAAAGGGGTTTGCGTATTACTGGAGGGTTAAGGCCAGAAGTACAAAAAATGTTGAAAGCGACTATTCCCCGACAGCACAGTTTTACACTGAAGAGGTTCCGGGTAGCAATCACCTACCTTTCGCTCCAGATTTAATTGCACCTTTTTTAGGTCAGATTTTAGATGGCGGAACCGCTACAATTAATTTAGAATGGTCTGCTTCTGATGTGGATAATGATCCTATTACTTTTGATATATATTTTGGAAAGGATAAGGATGCACTTAGTTTAGTGGCTGAAAATACTACTGAAACCACTTTTGGAGCAAACTTGGATACAGCAGATACTACTTACTATTGGAAGGTGGTAGTAAAAGATGATAAAGGAGGCACTGTTACTGGACCTATATGGCATTTTAAGCTTTAATATGTATAATTCCTACTTAAAAATAATAACTATAAAAATGAAAAAAATCACTAGAGTATTATATTTTGGATTTTTATGCTTTGCGATTTTTATAAGCACGTCTTGTTCTTCCGATGAAAAAACAGACCCAAATGACGAACAATTTGATGACGGCGATGATGGAACTAATACTGTTTCTAAACCTTTATTGAATTCTGTAAATACAAGTAATTGGATACTAATGTTCGAAGATAACTTTGATAAGTTTGAACCCACAAAATGGACAAAGAATAATTCTGCTAGAAGTAGGGCAGCTAGACCTGGCATAGGCATTAACCAGTGGTTTTGGAAGCCTGAAAATGTAAGTTATAGGGATGGAAATTTGATACTTAAGAGTAAAAAAGTAGCTAATGATGTGTTGCATTGCGGTGGTGTTTTTACCAATAACTTGTTTGAATTCAAATATGGATACATCGAAGCTAAGATAGATATTGCAGAAACACTTTTCGGTACACATACCGCACTGTGGCTGCAGGGAGATAACATGGGGAATATTGATGGCACGGGAAATGACGGTGCGGAAATTGATGTGTTTGAATCTGCTTGGATTGGTGATTTTACTAAAAGCGTAGTGCATATTGATGGTTACGGTGCTTCACATAAGGCAAACACTAGGCAATATGATACTCCAGGAATACATTCTGGATATCATATTTATGGATTGTTGTGGAATGAAGATATGCTAGAGGTATATTATGATGGTAAATTCAAAACAAGATATCAAGGTATTTGGGTACCTCATGTAGAGGAGTTTTTGTGGATATCAACAGGAGCAAGTTTTGGTGGTGCTGCAAATTCTAATTTTTCATCTAGAAGTATAGGTGATTATACTGAAGCCAAAGTTGACTACATTAGGGTTTGGCGCATGGATTAATTCTTTATACTAAATAAAAAATCGCATCATATTAATAAAAAGAACTATCTGAATATTTAGATAGCTTTTTACATGTTTAGGATTATTGATTTAATGTAGTACTTCATATATTGCTGTTTAGGAGAAGGTTATAATTTATGTTGAGAATCATTAATCTCATCAAAAAGAGTAATATCGTTTATGTTTTGATAATTATTATCCATTAAAACCCAATAGGGTTTTTCTAAATTTAAGGGATAATTAACAAACTAAAATATAGATATTATGAAAAAAACTACATTATTTAATTTATTCTTTTGTTTTTGCGCCTTTTATGGTTTTGCACAAACCATGGTGGATGATTTTGAATCTGGAGCTGGTGGATTAGTTTCAAATGCCGGAGGAATAACTACCGCTGTCGTTGCCAATCCAGACCCTTCAGGTATCAATACTACTGCTAATTGTATGGAGGTTAAAAGAACGGGGGCGCAATGGTGGATTATTGGTGGAGTTAATGTTACTCCAGATTTAGCTATCTCTGATACCGAAACCAAATATGTAAGTATGATGGTATATTATCCTGCACAACCAGATTTAGCAATTCGTTTTGATGCACCTGATGATAACTCAAATGGAACAGGTACTGTTAGAGCTTTAAACGCCTATACCACTCCCAATCAGTGGCAAGAAATTGTTTTTGAAATAAAAGACAATGATACAGGATCAACATCGTTTACACACGGTACATTATTTAGACTATCAATTCATCCAGATATGGGGTTCGAAAATGTCCCAGCAGGTCAGGTGCTTGATACTGGAGGTACAATAGCAGGATACATAGATCAGATTCAAATTTTAGATTCAAATCCTTTAAGTAATGATGAATTTAAACTAGAAAATGACATTTCAATATATCAAAACCCTTCATTATCTAGTTTTAGAGTAGAAACGAGAAACAATATTAAGATTTCTGATGTATCGCTTTATGATATGTTAGGAAGTAAAGTAAAAAATATCTCTAAAGTAGACACTAACGCATACGACATGAGTGATTTATCTTCAGGCTTGTATATTGTTAAAATTATTGACGAAAGAGGTCTATCGGTAAGTAAAAAATTATTAAAGCAATAAATCGCAGAGATTCAAGCTTAAGTTTGAATCCTGTAGAGGTTAAACGAATCCTCACCAACCTTGGTGGGGATTTTGCTTTACCTGTCATTTTTCTTCTACAGGAACCAGTAAAACTGGAATATCTGATTTTTTAACAATACTATCAGAAACACTTTCTAAAAAAAACTTGAAAATAAAACCATGTTTATTGTTTCCAGTTATGATCAAATCGATATTTAACGATTCAACTTTTTCCATGATGGTTTCAATGGTTTGCCCTTGCACCATTAAAGCTGCAGATGATATGCCTTTTTCATTAAGCGCGTCAGAATATTTCTGGATTAACCTTCGTTCTCTTTTTAATACTTCAGCTCTGGCCTCTCTTTCATCATTCGGCCTGGTACCACTAGTGTATTGTACAAAATCAGGCTCTGGTGCTGCAATATGAATCAGCCAAATTTTTGAATGGAATTTTTCAGCCAAAGTAGTGCCCATATCTATTAATTTCTGAGCCATCTCGTCGAATTCTATGGGTATTAATATATTTTTCATAATTATATATTTTGGATTGAATAAAATTTAAGAAAATTTATGAAAAAATTAGATGATAATAGTCAGTATTTCAATATTTTAAGATTTTTTAGGTTGCAGTAGTAATTTTGTTGCGAGCTGATTTTAGATAACATTGCTTGATACAATTGTATCTTTTTTATTTTTAACCTCATGAATGATAATTTTGTAAATGAGTTTTTTGGTATCGGAATCCAAAATGGAAAGACACCAGAAAATTTAGGTGTGCTATGGCGTTCAGCTCAGAATTTGGGTGCTAGTTTTATTTTCACCATTGGGAATAGATATGCAAAACAGGCTTGCGATACCCACAATGCCGTTAAGGCTATACCGTATTTCCATTATGATACGTTTAAGGAGTTTTACAATAATTTGCCCAAAGGTGCGAGGTTAGTAGGAGTAGAGCTTACTGACAAAGCCGAACCTTTAGAAACATTTCATCATCCAAGGCGCTGTGTATATTTGTTAGGTGCAGAAGATCACGGATTGTCAAAAGAAGCTGTCGAAAAATCGCATTTTTTGGTAAAGTTTAAATCTCAATTGAGCTTAAATGTTTCCGTAGCTGGAAGTATTGTAATGTATGATAGAGGTATCGATAAGCCTAGATCTTAACTTTTTTACAAGCAATGATTATTTTATTGCCTTCGATATTGGTTGTGAAAAAGAGATAAGTATCACCACCGTCCTTAATTTTCAATTTTTTCCGAATGTTTTCAACCCTGTCTGGGAAGTTTCTTGTAGTTACATTGGCTTTATCGATATTTAAAGTTTTGAAGGCTTTTTTATTATAAGGAATTACAGTTTCAATTTTAAAAATTCTTCCAGGGAAATCCACTAAGGTTTCACTAGTATATAAGTGAGAATGCGGATGTAATTTATATACATCTAATTGGTGTGAAACTTGATGAAATGCACCAGACTTTAAAATGGCAGCATTTGGCTCATATAAATAGCTTAGAGGCATACTAAGCTTGGGTTCAGTTGATTTTTCGTCTTCAAATTTAAAATTGAATCTGTCAACGGCATCACTTTTAATATCGACAGTATTTATTGAAATGGAACCTTTAAACTCCTTTTCTAAAATCCATAGCAATTCCTTTACCTCATTGCTAACAGCTACAATATGAATGGACTTCACGTATTTTAGTTCATTTATGCCTGAAGAAATATCCAGTAGCGGAGAGGTTTTAATTAAGATGTGGTTTGAATGTTGAAATAGTAAGTCTAAATGTTTTGGAATATCAGGCAAGCAATCTTTTAGGAAGAATACCTTTCCTTTTGTACCATGCCGTCTTGATGGGTCGCAATAAATCCAATCGAATTGGGATTTTATTTCGGAAAGAAACGCAATACCATCCGTATTTTTAACCTGAACATTCTTGACATTGAGTTGAGAATAGTTATGTCTTGCAATGGATGATAATTCACTATTTATTTCACAATGCATGACATTTTTAAAGCGTTTTGCAAAGTAATAACAGTCAACACCAAAACCTCCTGTTAAATCGATTATAGTTTCTCCTTGGAGTAATTCTGATTTGTATTTTGCAGTGACTTCGGAAGATGTTTGTTCTATATGAAGCTTATTCGGATAGTAAATACACTCTTTTTGAAACCAAGATGGAAGCTTCTTTTTACATCGTTTTTTAGCTTCAATTTGATTAACAATTTCAGAAGTTTCTATGCCTTCAAAATGTGTGCCTTTTAAAAGTATTGAATTTAAGTCTGATTCAATATTTGATTTTATAAATTCCTGAATTTCAGTATTTAAAATTAACTTATTCAAACTAAAACTATAAGTTTTTAGTTAGTTTTTTAACGATTTTATTTTCTGATAAAAACGCTTTTAGAATGACTTTAATGGCAGTATAAGCGGGTACGGCAATTATTAAACCAATAACACCAAATAAAATTCCAGTAATAAGAATGACCAAGAAGATTTCCAGCGGATGTGATTTTACACTTTTTGAGAAAATGATGGGCTGACTTCCAAAATTATCAACCAGTTGACCGATAGCAAAAACAAGAAGCACCCAAAAGGTTTTGGGTAAAATGATGTCGCTAAAGCTTTCACCTAAATTACTGGTCATTGTTAGTGTAATCATTAGTACAGCCCCAATAACTGGACCAACATAGGGTATTAAATTTAGAAGTGCGCAAAGGAAAGCAATTACCACGGCGTTTTCGACGCCAATAATCAACAACCCAATCATGTAAATAATAAAGAGGATTAATATTTGAAAAATTAAGCCCACAAAGTAACGAGATAGTAAATCTTTAATTTTTGTAGATGATGTTTTCCAACGACTTTCCTTGTTGTCAGGAATTAACGTTAAAATGCTGTTTTCAAACAGCCTGCTGTCTTTTAAAAAGAAAAAAGAGATAAAAAGTACTGAAAACAGGCCAATACTGAAACTCCCTAAACCACCTATTACTGAATTCAAGAAATTTGGAATCAGTGAAAAATCTATTTTTGATAATAAATTTGACTCTTTCAGTGATTGTTCCACGTCAATTTGATGTAAATCGAAATAGGTAACAATTTCGGTGTATAGATTTTCGATATTACCTTGAAGCTCTTCAATATTTAAAAGTGATAAATTTTGCCCCTGTTTTATGATTAGCGGAATAAACAAACTTACTAGCCCAATAAAAATTCCTAATAAAAGTGTCATGGTTACCACGACTGCAATAGTATTTTTAAATTTCAATTTACGCTCTAGAAACAGGACGATAGGCCTGCCAATAAGAGAAATAACCGCTGCAATGGCAATATAACCTATAACCGATTGTATTTGGTAAAGGAAATAAAGTAGAAGTGCGATACCGCAAATAATGGCAATGGCTCTTAAAATACCGTTGGCGATGGTGTTTGAATTCATGAAGTAAATATAAACAATGAAGTTGTAAGCATGAAAGGGAAGTAAAGAGATTTTACCTTAACTGCTTTGTGATCTCATAAAGAGCGATATTGGTGGCCTGTACAACGTTCATACTACTGTTTTGACCAAACATGTCAATGTGAACTATCTTGTCCGATAATTTCAAGATGTCTTCTGAAACCCCGAAATTCTCATCTCCAACCACTAGAACAATAGGTTTTTCAATAGAGAATGAAATTTGATGAAGAGGTTCACTAGAACCTGTAATTTCCAAGGAAATCACTTCACAACCTAATTTTTTGTGTTGCTTAACAATTTCTAAAGCTGAGTTTTCAATTTGAAAATCTACTACCTTTTCAGTAGCTCTGGAAGTCTTAGTCATCTTCCTTCCTAACGGAATGTGTTTTCCACAGAGTACAAGCTTTTCAATACCAAAAGCATCTGAAATTCTAAATAAACTACCAATGTTTGGTGCGTTTGTAACATTGTCGCAAATCAACGTAATGGGAAATATTCTCTTTTGGAAATTTGTATTGTAGTGGGTGAGTTGCATTATAAAAAGAACGCTTTGTTTTTAGCGCGAAATGGTAATGGATTTATTATGTCCTAGAAGTAAATATAAACAGAACATTAAAAAAATAATAAAGAGCAAGACTTTTAAAACTACTTTACATAATTTTCTAGGTGATAAATCGTTATTTGAATCAATTTCAAAAAATAGTTCGACAAACATGATTAAAAGTTCTTTCATTATAAGTAAATGACTATTCTAAATGAAAGGGTTTTCCGCATTCATAACTCATGTGAGAAGGAATTCCAAAACAGCAAGTAACCCCTTTTGGGTAGTGTATATGGATATTAGAGAAGCCCGTTGAATATGTATGGCTATTTATTTGTACTAAAGAATTAAAAATAAAAATTGATGCAATTAATATTGCAAAAAGCTTATAACGTAATTTGAATTGCCTCATATTCAAAAGTACTATTTAATTCTCAAAAGCATACTTCACGATATTAGCACCCATTCTTAATGCTTTTTGTCTTACATCTTCAGGGTCATTATGCACTTCGGGATCTTCCCAACCATCGCCTAAATCGCTTTCAAAGGTGAAAAGCAGTATCAATCTATCTTCATGAAAAATACCGAAAGCTTGTGGACGCTTGCCATCATGCTCATGAATTTTTGGCAAACCGTTTGGAAATTTATAAGCACTATTAAAAATTGGGTGGCTAGAAGGTACTTCAACTAAATCTTTATTAGGAAATACTTTTTTAAGCTCTTTTTTTAAAAATGGTTCCATGCCATAGTTGTCATCAATATGCAGAAAACCACCAGAAATCAAATAATTACGTAGATTTTCAGCATCATCTTCAGTAAAAAACACATTACCGTGACCAGTCATATGTAAAAAAGGATATTGAAAAATATCTGTACTTCCTGTTTCAACAGTTTCCGGTTGTTCTGTAATTTTCGTTTTGATGTTTTCATTACAGAATTTTATCAAGTTTGGCAACGCTGTTGGATTACTATACCAATCGCCTCCACCTTTGTACTTTAAAACGGCCAGTTCTTGGGAAAACGACGCAAGGCACAACAGGTAAAAGATGAAAGAAAAAATTAGTTTCATAATATTACTCATTAACAAAAGCAACAGAATGGCACGCTACAATAGCTGCGGTTTCTGTGCGTAATCTTGTTCCGCCCAAAGTTACTGGAATAAAATTATGATTTAAAGCCAATTCTATTTCTTTTGTGCTAAAGTCGCCTTCGGGTCCAATTAAAATGGTAACATCGGTTTTTGGGTTTAGTTGTTTTTTTAACGATTTCCTGTCAGTCTCCTCGCAATGCGCAATAAACAAATCGCCTTTAAATTCGTTTTCCATAAATGATTTAAACGTAATGGCATTATTTAATTTTGGCATATAACAACTTAAAGATTGCTTCATGGCAGATTGTAAAATACGCTTAAAACGTTCAGGTTTAATCATTTTACGTTCGCTATGGTCGCAGATGATAGGTGTTACGGTATCGATACCTATTTCAGTAGCTTTTTCTAAAAACCATTCATAGCGGTCGTTCATTTTGGTTGGAGCAACAGCTAAATGTAATGTGTAATCTTTTTGTTTTTGAAATGTTTTTGAAATTATAGAAACCAAACATTTGTTTTGGGTGGCTAAAGTGATTTCTCCAGTAAATAACCAACCTTTCCCATTAGTGATTTTAAGTACATCACCAACTGATTTGCGCAACACTTTGGCAATATGCTTGCTTTCATCCCTAGGAAAGGAAAAATCTTTTGAATTTTCGTTGATGTCTGGGCTGTAGAAAAGTTGCATCTAATCTAAAGGTTCTACAATTTTTAAAACTTTTATTTCTGAAATTTCTTTTGGTTCATGAGATTGTAATACCAAATAATACCACTGTTTTGAAGGAATATCAACAGAGTAAATATCTTCAAGACCATGATTGTCTAAAATTATGGCATTCTCTAATTCAGTAGGCATACTTCCTAAGGTAAACCATCCCGTATCTCCTCCCTTTTTGCCATTCTCATCCATGGAATATTGATTAGCTAGTGTGCTAAATGGAATACCGTTTTTATGCTTTTCTATTAGATTTTCTCTCAGTTTATCGATACTTTCCAGATTGTAGGTGTTTCCATCTAAAAAGATATAGTTCACGCGATAATAGGTGTTTGTGGTCTTTTCTAATATTTTGTAAATGGTTTTTTCGTTTGCTGCTTTTTCTGTTTTTACGTTGCCCTTTTCCAGTTGAAATAATGCTTTTGCTAGTTGGGACTTGTGTTTTTCTTCATTAAAAGTAAAAATTTTACTGTTGAAGGCATATTTATCTTTTATGAATTGTTTGGCTTGTTCTTGAGTTTCAATATCGGCAAGTGCTGCTTCTGTTTCATCTTGAGCGGATATTTGGAAAAAAACGGATAAAAAAACGAATGTAAGTAGGTGTTGTTTCATGTTTAGTTTAAGTTTTATCAAAAATAAATTTTAAACAAAACAATATGTTTTCAACTGCAGGAAGTTTTTAAGAATTGGTTGTTTACAACTTATTTTCATTGCAAACTGGTTTATATTTTCAACCTTGCAGAAGCCATCACATCCTGTTCTGCAAAATCACTTTCAAGAAATTTCAAATATCCAACTATAGCTATCATAGCGGCATTATCGGTGGTGTATTCAAATTTTGGAATGTAGGTGGTCCAACCAAACTTTTGTTCGCCATCTTTCAGAGCTTTTCGTATACCAGAATTAGCCGAAACACCGCCACCAATTGCAATATGATGTATACCCGTTTCTTTTGACGCTTTTTTCAGTTTATCTATCAAAATACCAATAATGGTATATTGAATGGACGCGCAAACATCGTTTAAATTTTCTTCTATAAAATTTGGATGCGCTTTAGTTTCTTTTTGAATAAAATATAGAATAGCAGTTTTTAAGCCGGAAAAACTAAAATTTAATCCATCCACTTTAGGTTTAGTAAATGGGAAAGCTTTTGGGTTTCCTAATTGCGCGCGTTTATCAATTTCAGGGCCAGCAGGATAGCCCAGCCCTAAAATTTTCCCGCTTTTATCGTAAGCTTCTCCAACGGCATCATCAATGGTTTCACCAATTACGGTCATATCAAAATAGTTATTTACTTTCACAATTTGTGTATGTCCGCCTGAGATGGTCATCGCCAAAAAAGGAAAAGGTGGTTTTTTAAAATTTTCTTCTTCAATAAAATGTGCTAAAATATGCGCTTGCATATGGTTTACATCAATTAATGGAATATTAAGGCCGTAAGCCAAAGATTTTGCAAAAGAAGTACCTACCAACAAACTTCCCATAAGCCCTGGGCCTCTTGTAAATGCAATGGCACTTAAATCTTCCTTGGAAATACCCGCTTTTTCAAGAGCTTGGTCTACCACGGGCACAATGTTCTGTTGGTGTGCCCTAGAAGCTAATTCTGGTACTACGCCGCCATAAGCCTCGTGTATTTTTTGGCTAGCCACAACATTGCTTAAAACCTTACCGTTTTGTATTACAGCAGCCGATGTGTCATCGCATGAGGATTCAATTCCAAGAATATAAATATTTTGTTTTGCCATTACTGAATATTAGGCACAATAATTGTTAATTTTGAAATCGAATTTACATCCGTTTTCATTTAAAAAATCGTAAATACAAAACTAGGCATTATTTCAATGTTAAATAAGCTAAGTTTTATGGTTTATTGATAAACTAATTTTAAACAAGTACAAGATTAAAAAAGCACTTAAAATATTATACAAAGTTATTGCAATAGTGTTATTGCTCTTTGTTATTTTGGTGCTTATCCTTTCTATTCCATCGGTACAAACAAGTTTAGGTAATTACGCTACACAACGCCTAAACGAAGAATTTAAAACTAATATTAATATTGAAAAAGTAGGCCTTCAGTTTAATGGTGATGTAGAACTGAAGCAAATTTATGTTGAGGATTTTAAGCAAGATACACTTATTAGTATCCAAGAGTTGAATACTTCCATACTCAGCTTTTCAAACTTAGTTAATGGTCAATTGGTATTTGGTGATATAGATGTTATGGATTTGATATTAAATATTAAAACCTACGAAGGCTATAAAGATACCAACCTTGACATATTTGTAGCAAAACTAGAAGGGGATAATCCTAAAAAAGGTGATGGTAGCTTTTTGTTGTCTTCCAGTGACGTATCCATTTACGACAGCACATTTAGGCTTTTGGATGAAAATAGAGAAACCACAAAGGTGTTGGAATTAAATAGTTTAAATATTAACGCGACCAATTTTTTAATTAGAGGGAGTGATGTTAGCACACGGATAAACACCCTGTCTTTTGAGGATAGTAGGGGAGTTTTTGTTAAAAACTTAATGACCAATTTTAAGTATACGCTATCAAGTATGACATTTGATGCGTTGGAAATAAAAACGGATAATTCTGTTTTAAAAGGCGATCTAAAATTCTTTTACAAAAGAGAAGACTTGCAGTTTTTTACGGATAAAGTTTTGGTTGAAGCTTCTTTTAAGGATTCAAATGTGTTAATGGATGAATTAAATACATTTTACGATGAATTTGGAAAAAACCAAGAAACTACCTTTAGTGTAAATCTATCCGGTACTCTTAATGATCTAAAGGCTGAAAATCTTGAGCTAAATACAAGCAGCAATACTTTAGTTTATGGTGATATTAATTTTAAAAACCTATTTAGTAAGGCATCCAATGATTTTTTAATGGATGGTAAATTCTCAAACCTCACTTCAACCTACAAGGATTTAAAGGCGTTATTGCCTAATGTTTTAGGTGCTGCAATTCCGTCGTCTTTTGATAGATTGGGGAAATTTAAAATTACAGGAAACTCGCAGATTACGGCTTCGGAGGTGGATGCCAATATTAGGATGAATACTGAGCTAGGATTTATTAAATCCGATCTTCATATTACCAAAATAAACGATATTGATAATGCATCCTACAAAGGAAAAATGGTACTAGATACGTTTGATTTAGGCACTTTTATTGAGGACCCTAAAGTAGGGCAAGTATCTCTCAATTTAGACGTAAATGGACAGGGGTTCCTTGCGGAAACCATAGACACAGAAATAAAAGGAGATGTATACGCTTTAAATTACAATAACTACAACTACAATAAAACTCAGGTTTCAGGCAAAATAAGAAATAAGATTTTTGATGGTATTTTACTGGTTAATGATGATAATCTGAAACTGAAGTTTAATGGTTTGATTGATTATTCTGAAGCTGTAAACAAGTACGATTTTGAAGCTGATGTAGATTATGCTGACTTAAATACTTTAAACTTTGTAAAAAAGGATAGTATTTCAATATTCCGAAGCAAGGTTAATATGAATATGAACAGTAGCAGTCTTGATGATGCCTATGGTAGAATAACATTTAGGAATACATCATATAGAAACGAACATGATGCTTATAACTTTAAGAGTTTTAAGATCGCATCGCGTTTTGAGGGTAAAACCCGCTATGTTGATATTGATTCTCCAGATATTATAGAAGGAGGTATAAGCGGAGAGTTTAGAGTAAGAGATATTGTAAAACTTTTAGAAAACTCCGTTGGCAATATTTATACCAACTATAAGCCTTATGAAGTAGCAGATAATCAAAGAATTGACTTTAACTTCAAAATTTACAACAAAATTATAGAAGTTTTTTTCCCAGAGGTTGAACTTGGCAAAAACACATTTATACGAGGAAGCATTCAAAGTGAAGCGGACCAATTTAGGCTGACGTTTAAATCTCCAAAAATTAAACTTTTAGAAAATTTCGCAAATGATATTGAGCTTCAAGTGGATAATAGAAACCCATTGTTCAATACCTATGTTGAAGTGGATAGCATTAATACCAAATTTTATAATGCATCTAAATTTAGCTTGATTAACGTTACTGTTAATGATACGCTTTTCATGCGATCGGAATTCTCGGGAGGCAAACGAAATAACGATAAATTTAACCTTAGCTTTTATCACACAATTAACGAGGATAATAATTCAGTAATTGGTTTCAAAACCTCTAATGTTACAGTTAAAGACTATAAATGGTATATCAATGGAGGCGATGATAAATTCAATAAAATTTCGTTTGCCAAGGATTTGTCATCCATAAATATAGATAGGTTGAATATAAACCATGGTAGGGAGGAGGTAACCTTATCAGGTTTTATAAAAGATTCTACAGAAAAGGATTTAAAATTGAAATTCAAGGATGTACTACTTTCAAAGATAACTCCAGACATAGATAGTTTAAGACTAAATGGACGCGTGAATGGAAAGCTGGATATTTTGCAGAAAAATGGGAGTTATTTACCCAATTCAACCGTAGTTATTGATAATTTTAAGGTTAATAACTTTCCACTGGGAGATTTTAATGCACAAATTATAGGTAATGATGACCTAACAAAGTATAACGTTGATGTCAGTATAATTGATGATGTTAAAAGTACTTTTGCTGCCATTGGAAACATTAGCGTTAAACGTAATAACGCAGATATTGATGTAGATTTAGAGTTCGACCGATTTAATCTAAGTCCACTAAATCCATTGCTAGCTGGTGTTTTATCAAACATACGAGGCGAAGTTTCAGGAGATGCAAATATTATTGGAGACCTAAATAGACCTGATATAATAGGAAACTTAAATGTAAATGACGGCGGTTTTACAATACCATATTTAAATGTAGATTATAAGTTTAATGATAACGCAAAAGTAGGGTTAGATAATCAAAGTTTTGTGTTTCAGGATATTCTTCTTACGGATACTAAGTATAATTCTACAGCACGATTAAATGGAAAATTAAGTCATATTAATTTATCTGATTGGAGATTAAACTTAGGGCTTTCTACTGGCAGATTTCTAGTTTTAGACACTCAAGAAACAGAGGAATCTCTCTATTATGGTACAGGTTTTGTAGGCGGAACCGCTAGTATTTACGGCCCAACAGAAGAATTAGTGATAAAAGTAGTAGGCGAAACCAAGAATGGAACAGTGTTTAAAATTCCGTTATCCGATACAGAGTCATTCGGAGATAATTCCTTTATTCACTTTATAACACCAGAGCAAAAGCTGGCAAGGGAAAAAGGCGAAGAATTTGTTTTAGAGGATGTTGAAGGCTTAGAATTGGATTTTGATTTAGATGTGACTCAAGATGCCGAATTGGAGATTATTATTAACAAGGAAACAGGTCATGCGCTCAAAGGGCGAGGTGTAGGTGGTGTTTTGGTAGAAATCAATACTAATGGAAAGTTTGATATGTGGGGGGATTTCTCTGTGTTTGAAGGTGTATATAATTTTGCATATGGTGGCTTGGTTCAAAAGCAATTTATAGTGCAACCGGGTGGTACTATAGCTTGGAACGGTGATCCATTACGGAATACAACAATAAATATGTTGGCAACCTATAAAACCCAAACAAACCCTTCACCACTGCTTGACAATCCCATCAATAGAAGTATTCCCGTTGAACTGAATATTACATTAACAGGTGATTTAGAGCGCCCAGATCCAACATTTGATTTTGAATTCCCTAATGCAAATTCTACCATTAAATCAGAGTTGCAATATCGTTTAGATTCAGATGACGAACGTGCAAATCAGGCGCTATACTTTTTAGCAACAGGCGGCTCTTTTCAAAATAGAGGTTCAGGAGAACTTAATGTTTCAGGTACCATTGCCGAACGTTTGAATGGTATCGTAAATGGAATCTTTTCAAGCGAAGATGGTAAGGTGAACTTCGGTTTTAATTATGAAGCAGGCCAAAATAGGCCAGATTATCAAACAGACGACAGGGTAGTGGCCACATTTCAAACACAAATAAACGATAAAGTATTTTTTAACGGGAGTGTTGGTGTGCCAGTAGGAGGTGCAGGAGAAACACAAACAGTAGTTGCAGGGGATTTAGAAATCAATTTCTTATTGAATGAAGATGGTACCTTATCAGCTAAGGTGTTTAATAGAGAAGTGGATATCCAGAGTTTTGGTCAAGATATCGGTTACAAACAAGGTGTTGGATTGTCCTATAATGTAGATTTTGATACCTTCAAAGAGCTTATACGAAGTTTATTCAAAAAGAAGCCAAAACCCAAAGAGGTTACAAAAGAGGAAACTCAAGAAAAAGAAGCCGAAGCACTCCCCAGTTTTATTACTGTAAAATCATCCAAAAAAGAGGATTAAACCACTGTTTGACTGCTATTTTAGTTGGTAAATCAAGTTTTATTATTAACTAAAACGTTATAGTTTTATTATATCATTAAAATATGACATATGTTATAAAAATATGGTATTTGTTTAGTAATTTTACCTCGAAATAAAGGAATTGATGTCTAGAAAAATTAAGAAAATAGGTGTTTTTACTTCTGGAGGAGATGCTCCTGGAATGAATGCCGCTATACGTTCAGTAGTTCGAACGTGTGCTTTTCACAATATTGAATGTGTAGGGATTTACAGAGGTTACGAAGGACTTATGGAAGGTGATTTTGAGCCTATGGGTCCTAGGAGTGTGAAAGGTATCATAAATAAAGGAGGAACGATTTTAAAGTCTGCCCGATCAAAAGATTTCCGTACAAAGGAAGGACGACAAAAAGCTTTTGAAAACTTGGTTAAGGCTGAAGTTGATAGTTTAGTTGCAATTGGGGGTGACGGTACGTTTACGGGGGCTATGATTTTTAATCAGGAGTTTGATTTCCCGGTTATGGGTATCCCTGGAACCATAGATAATGATATCTTTGGGACATCCCATACCTTAGGTTTTGACACAGCGCAAAATACTGTGGTAGAGGCTATCGATAAAATTAGAGATACTGCAAGTTCTCATAACAGATTGTTTTTTGTTGAAGTTATGGGGCGAGATGTAGGGCACATCGCACTTAACGTTGGTATAGCTGGTGGTGCAGAAGAGATTTTAATTCCTGAGGAAGATTTGGGATTAGATCGTTTGGTTGATTCGTTAAACAAGAGTAGAAAATCAGGTAAATCTTCTAGTATCGTTATCGTTGCTGAAGGTGATAAAATAGGTAAAAACATATTTGAACTTAAGGAGTATGTTGACGAAAATATGGAAGGCTACGATGTTAGGGTATCTGTGTTAGGACACATGCAACGCGGTGGGTCACCATCATGTTTCGATAGAGTACTGGCCAGTAGAATGGGTGTAAAAGCTGTAGAATCCTTAATGGAAGGCAAAACAAATTACATGGTAGGTTTAAAAAACAATGTGATGCAATTAACACCATTGGATCAAGCCATAAAAGGAAAATCAAAAATTAACTTAGAATTACTTCGTGTCTCAGATATAATGAGCACATAAACATTAATAAATAAGAACATGTCAAAATTAAAAATTGGAATTAACGGATTTGGAAGAATAGGTAGAATCGCTTTTAGAGTAGCAGCTTCTAGACCTGATATTGAAATAGTTGGAATTAATGATTTATTAGACGTTGAGCATTTAGCGTATTTATTGAAGTACGATTCTGTTCACGGAAGATTCAACGGAACTGTAGACACTAAAAACGGTAACCTAGTAGTTAACGGAAATGAAATTAGAATTACTGCAGAGCGTAACCCAGAAGATTTAAAGTGGGATGCAGTAGGGGCTGAGGTTATTTTAGACTGTACAGGTATTTTCACAACTTTAGATAAGGCTCAAGCACATATTAAGGCAGGAGCTAAGAAAGTTGCAATTTCTGCACCATCTGCAGATGCACCAATGTTTGTTATGGGTGTAAACCACAAGAAAATTACTGCTAGCGATACTATCGTTTCAAATGCATCTTGTACCACTAACTGTTTAGCGCCTTTGGCTAAGGTTATCGATGATAGCTTTGGAATTGTAGAAGGTTTAATGACAACTGTGCATGCTACCACAGCAACACAAATGACAGTTGACGGCCCATCCAAGAAAGACTGGAGAGGTGGTAGAAGTGCTTTAGCTAACATTATTCCATCTTCTACAGGAGCTGCCAAGGCAGTAGGTAAGGTGATCCCAGAATTAAATGGAAAACTTACAGGTATGGCATTTAGAGTGCCAACTCCTGACGTCTCTGTTGTTGATTTAACAGTAAGAACTGAAAAATCTGCATCTTGGGAAGAGGTAAAAGCAGCTTTAAAGTCTGCCTCTGAAGGTGAGTTGAGCGGTGTTTTAGGATATACTGAAGAGAAAGTAGTATCACAAGATTTTGTGTCAGAACCAATGACAAGTGTGTTTGATGCAGATGCAAGTATTGCATTAAATGATAATTTCTTTAAATTAGTTTCTTGGTACGATAATGAGTTTGGGTATTCAACTAAATTAGTTGACTTAGCTCAATATATCGCATCTGTTTAAAATAAAGGTAAATAACTCATAACTCCACAGAGTTATTGTGTTTTGCACAGTAGCCTGTGGAGTTTTTTATATAAAGTAAATTATGATTTTAATTGTAGATAGCGGTTCTACAAAGTCAGACTGGTTGGCTGTAGATAACAACGGAAATAAATTAATGGAGAAGATTAGAACCAAAGGTCTTAATCCCGCCATTTTAAGTGAGAAAAAACTATTTAAAATCATTAATAAAAGTAGTGAGTTAATTGATAATAAAGAAAAAGTAACCCACGTGTTTTTCTACGGTGCAGGGTGCGGTACAGAAAATGCCAGAGAATTATTATCGGATGTATTAAAAGCTATATTTGACAATGCCCACGTTGAGGTAAACGAAGACACCTTGGCCGCTGTTTATTCTACAATAAGCCATCCAAAAGAAGCTGCTGTGGTTTGTATTTTAGGAACAGGATCTAATTGTAGTTATTATGATGGTAACACATTACACCAAAGAGTAAAATCCCTGGGCTATACCCTTATGGATGATGCTTCGGGTAACTATTATGGCAAACAACTTATTAGAGATTATTATTTCAATCATATGCCAGAAAATGTAAAAATAGCGTTTGGTGCTAAGTATAATATGGATGCTGATTTTATAAAGTATAATTTGTACAAACAGCCCAGTCCTAATGCATATTTAGCAAATTTTGCAGAGTTTATGTTTTTGCATAAAGATTCAGATTATACTATTAAATTAATTAAGGATGGTATTCGGTTATTTGCTAAAAATATGATTATGCAATTTAAGGAGGAATTAAAAACCGTACCTGTACATTTCGCAGGTTCTATCGCATATTTCTCTCAAAAAGAAATTAGAGAAGTTGCAGATGAAATGGGATTTAAAGTAGGGAATTTTGAACGTAGACCTATCGATGGTTTAGTGCCTTTTCATACACAAAACTTATGATAAAGTATCGTGATAGAAGATCATATTGCAATTTATATATCAAATAAGGACGACAAAAAAGTTTTAATAAATAGAATAACTTCTGGGGATATTTTCCCTGAATTGGCATCTCAAAAGGGTGCCATTTTTTCTGAAACTATATTAAACAGATTTATTGACGAAGAAAGACGCCACGGGCATTTTGAAGTTGTTACTGAAACGAAAAATAGCCTTGAGCATTCATCAGAAGGAGAACGCAAAAGAGCGCTACTAAACCACATACTTTCAGGAGATACGTCGGATTACCTTGTTTTAGATAATGTATTTGATTGTTTAGATATAAAAGCACAGTCAAACATAAATAGAATTCTTACTGAAATAAGTGCCACAACCAAAATTATTCAAATCGCCACTCGCAAACGCGATATTTTAGAATTCATTGATGAGGTTTATTCGATTCAAGACAACACTTTGGAACTTTATTCAAATGAGGAGAACAACAGTAGAACAGACTATTTTGTTAAAGTATTACCGCAGCCATATAAAAACGAATTTCAATATATCAATCCTCTAGTTTCGCTGCGTAATTTAAAACTGAGCTATGGGGACAGACCAATTTTAAATGATGTGTCTTGGGAAATAAAACCGAACGAATTCTGGCAGTTAATTGGACCCAATGGTTCTGGAAAAAGCACTATTCTATCATTAATTTCAGGAGATAACCCCAAGGGCTATATGCAGGATATGACCTTGTTTGGGATGAAAAAGGGCAGTGGCGAGACAGTTTGGGATATAAAAAAGAATATAGGATTTTATTCTTCTGAGATGCTAAGAGGTTTTAAGCGAAAAGATACGATTGAAAGCATGATAGTTTCTGGGTTTCTGGACTCTATCGGGCTTTATAAATACCCAACCGACGTACAGCTTAAAATAGCGAGAGAATGGGTAGACTTGCTCAATATGACACCTATTAAAGATAAGAGTTTCCATTTTTTATCAAACGGACACAAGCGATTGGTATTGATTGCAAGAGCAATGGTAAAACATCCACCGTTATTAATTTTAGATGAACCCACTAACGGATTGGATGATAATGATGCACAAATCTTTTCGGAATTGGTAAACAAAATAGCGAAGGAAAGCAATACTGCTATTATTTATGTGTCTCACCGCAAAGAAGCGTATATCAACCCAGACTTTGTTTACGAACTTATTCCTCAAAAAACTGGTTCTATTGGAAGAATTTCAAAAGCTACTACGCTATAAGTTATTACTTTGTATAGACCTTATTCTCCTGTTCCGCAACTCTAATAAACGTTGTTCGCTTTGTAAGCTCTTTTAAACGTGAAGCCCCAACATAAGTACAAGTACTGCGCAATCCCCCTAAAATATCTTTTACTGTATCTTCTACCTTTCCACGATAAGGGACTTCAACAGTTTTGCCCTCACTAGCTCTATAATCAGCTACACCACCTGAGTGTTTATCCATCGCTGTGGACGAACTCATACCATAAAATTTTCTGAACTGTTCTCCATTTCTCTCAATAACGTCACCGCCACTTTCATCATGGCCTGCAAACATGCCCCCGAGCATTACAAAATCTGCACCAGCACCAAAAGCTTTGGCAACATCGCCGGGAGTTGAGCAACCACCATCGCTAATTATTTGCCCTCCTAAACCATGAGCGGCGTCGGCGCATTCAATAATTGCAGATAGTTGAGGATAGCCCACACCGGTTTTAATGCGTGTTGTACATACAGAACCTGGGCCAATGCCAACTTTTACGATGTCCGCACCAGATAATAATAACTCTTCAACCATTTCTCCCGTAACAACATTTCCAGCGATAATCACTTTCTCTGGGTGTTTATCTCTAGTTTGTTTTACAAAATCTGCAAAATACTCAGAATAACCATTTGCAACATCAATACAAATAAATTGTAATTCAGGATTTGCTTTTATATTTTCTGAAAGGCGTATCGCATCTTGTTTACCAATGCCTGTACTTACAGCGGTATAGTTCTCGATACCTTTTTCTGATCTACTGAAAAACTCAGTCCACTGTTCCTTACTATAATGCTTGTGCACGGTTGTAAATAGTTTTGCTTTAGAAAGTGCATTGGCCATTTCAAATGTACCAACAGTATCCATATTTGCTGCAATAATTGGAATTCCAGACCAAGTTATCGGACTGTGCAAAAATTTAAATTCACGTTTTAGGCTAACCTCTTTTCGGCTTTTTAGTGTTGATCGTTTTGGTCGAATCATTACATCTTTAAATCCTAACTTAATATCATATTCTATGCGCATTGCATTACTTGTTTTAATGATATTCAAAATTATGATTTTAAATCACTTGACGAAATTATATTTGATAACATCTATAAATTCATATTGTTTCGTATATTTAATGTCATCTAATTTTTAGCAATGAAATTCCCCCCAAAATCAAAACTAGGTTTTAAACTATGGACTATTGGCTTTATATTGGGTCTCGTTACTTTAGGAATTCTATTTTTTGCTGGCAGATATATTTCTGATAGTGCCGATTATTTTTCAACCTTATCCTTTTTACTTTTTATGCTCTTAGTTATTGTGGCTGGGGCTTTTTTATATACGCTAAGGTCTCAACTAGATAGTGATGTTGTAGAATCTTATTTGAATCAGAAAATTAATGAACTGGAAGAACAGCTGGAAGAGGCCAATGAGGATTCAGAGCATAAATCTGTTTACTTGGAGAATATGAGTCACGAGATTCGTATTCCCTTAAGTACAATTTTGGGTATGATTCGAATGCTTAAGAATACCGATTTGGATATTGATCAGAAAGCTCAAGTGGAGATTGCAGAATACTCATCAGAACATTTGTTGCAGCTTATAAATATGATTCTGAATAACTCTAAGGGTGTTGATACAAATTTAGAATTGGAACAGGTCCCCATCAGTTTACAATCAGACTTCACTAAATTGTTTAAAATATTCGAATATCAGGCATGGGAAAAAGGCTTAGAGTTTAGCTATAAATTTTTGACCAATAAAAAGCAGGACTTTTTACTGCTAGGGGATATTGGAAAAATTCAACAGGTACTGATCAATTTGGTTAACAACTCTATTAAGTTTACCAATAATGGTAAAATTGAGGTTACTATTGACCATAAAGTCACTTATGACGATCTGCAAGTAGTTTCGTTCTATATCAAAGATACCGGGATTGGTATGAGTAGTATAGAGCAGGACCAAGCTTTTGGAAATTTAGAAAATAAAAATGCTTCCCCAGCAGTAAAGCATTATAGAGGTTCTGGTATTGGACTGGCTGTGAGTAAAAAACTCGTAGAGTTAATGGGTGGAGAACTTAAGTTTGAAAGTAAGGAGAATGAAGGTTCTACCTTTTATTTCAGCTTGCAATTACAAAAAACATTAAATGTAATTACTGAGCCTCTAAAAGAAGCACCTGTTTTATTGAACAAGTATGATTTCAGATTTAGCGTTTTGGTAGCTGAGGACAACAAAATGAACCAAAAGGTAATTAAATTTTTATTAGAGCAGCACGGTGCTGAATGTACATTTGCAACCAATGGGTTGGAGGCTGTAAACCTCTACAAGGTAATTAATTTTGATATGATTTTTATGGATATTTATATGCCAGAAATTAATGGATATGAAGCGACACGAATTATAAAAAACTCTGATAAATATGCGAAAAATAATATTCCTATTGTAGCAGTTTCAGCGAGTGCTTTTGAAGAAGATATAGAAAAAGCGAAAGCTGCTGGTGTTGATGAATTTTTAGCAAAACCTATTGATAATGAAAAATTAAATAGTGTATTGAGAAAATATGCTTTAAAAAAGGAAGAGCAAGTATCTTAACTATTTATTTTACCGCTATCATACTTATTTCTACGTTTACATTTTTTGGTAATCTGGCAACTTGTATCGTTTCTCTTGCTGGAGCCGTTTCATCATTAAAAAAGCTTCCGTATACTTCATTGATTAAAGCAAAGTCATCCATATTATTTATAAATATTGATGTTTTAACTACATCCTCAAAAGTGTAATTCGCAGCTTCTAAAACTGTTTTTAGATTCTGCATTACTTGCATAGTTTCAGCTTTGATATCATCTAATACTAAATTGCCCGTTGAAGGATTAATAGCTATTTGACCTGATAGATACAAGGTGTTTCCACTTAATATAGCTTGGTTGTATGGTCCTAATGGTGCTGGTGCTTTATCGGTTGAAATAATTTTTTTCATTTTTAAATAGTTTAAAAGTTCAAATACCAAAGTTTGCAGCTATAGTGTTTGGTCAGGTTGTCTTCGTTGTTCGTATTTTAAGTCTTTAAGTATATTAGATTTTATACCTATGAAGAAATTCCATGAGCTTCTTGAGCTAAATGGCACCCAACTAAAATTCATACGCCAACTTAACAAATCACGTTCAAATCGCAATTGCGTGAAGGTGAAACCATTGTTTTTAAAATCGTATCCAGAAGAACCACCTACAGACCATTTTGGAGACAATTCAATATCTCCTGAAAACATTAAAGAGTGCGATGCTATTTCGCTATTCCGTCGCTGATTGGAGTAGTTTACAGCATAGGCTAATCTTAAACTCCAAGGCACCTTAAAGTTATAGAATTTATCATCTTCTTTCTTTTCATCTTTTTTAGCATTTGAATCAAATCGTTTGCTCGTAAAATCCTCTGCGCGTCCAAATAAATCATCGGCTCTACCACCGTTTCTAATATTCTCTTCTATACTGGCATCTCTTGAGTTGTCCTTTTTCTTATTATCACCTTTGCTAGAAAGGGTATAGCTCATATTCATATTGGCACTGGTAAGCCTAAATAAGCTGCCTCCATTATCAATATTAAAGGTATTAATTCTTCTATTGTTGTTATCAAGTGCGTAAGGATCTAATGTAGCACTAAAGTTTACACTCAATTTTCTATCAAATAGTTGCGTCCCCCCATTGATTCTTACGGGGCTCCATTGCAAAGAATCTCCGGCGAAATTATATGCAGTTGATACATTCAAATTATTTAAAAGCATTACTTTTTTTGGTTCGGTTTTGGTAGAGTCCTTATCTCTTACTTTTGCCTCAAAATTGTTTGATAATGAAATACCCATCGAACTGGAAAATCGTCTGTTTGGCACCCCAAATAAACTTTGCTCAAAACGTGTAAACTCTACATCATCGCGCGTAGCACCATCAGCAGTTACAACTTCAGTTTCATAACTATCGTAATACCTGTCAAAAGCTGGATTAATATTATAGCTAATCGCTGGACGCATCACATGCCTTATTGCCTTAATTTTTCTATCCTCTCCTTTCTTTTCAAAATTAAACATACCATAAATAGTTGTACCAATACTGGTGCTAAAATTGTAGGTCCTGTAAGAATCAAATCCACGAATTGTGTCTGTTATGGTTTCTCTTGTTTCAAAATCAAAACGTCTATCAATGGTATTAAATGTCCAAACTTCATTAAAATTGCTACTTGCACTTACGCTAAAGTGTTTAAATACTTTAAAGTTGGTGCTTAGAGGTATGGAATGCTGAAAACCTGCTTTAGCATCATCAAACATTTCTTTTTTAAAGAATAAAGAATCGGTAGTTTGAATTCTATTTTCCCCCCTTACATTATATTGAAAGTTAATATTTTGAATCAATCCTTTTTTAGTTCCAGATTTTGGAGCAAAGGGAAAAATACGCCCCATATTACCTTGAAAGGTGGGAAGCGTCATATTTATCTGCTGTGTTTGCGTGTTTTGTGAGTGTGTAGCCGTTACACTAAAATCCACTTGTGGTTCTCCTTGAAATGTTTTAGAATATGATACAGAAGAAGCCAAGGTGTTATTTAAAAAAGCACCTGTTGTAGCTTGATTTAGCGAGGCCCTATAAAACGTACTGCTTCCCAGGTTTACGGAAGCTGAAAAGCGGGAGTTAGGACTTGCCTTAGCATCTTGACTATGAGACCATCTAAGGTTGTAAACTGTAGTTTTTGAGTAATCAGGGAAACCGCGTTCACTAGTTATTAAGTTTTCATACCTAAACCCAAAATTGCCTCTAAACTTATAACGCAGTGCATAGGTGCTTTCACCTCTGATACCATAACTACCATTGGTGTAATAATCTCCCATAAGTGCCAAATCTACATGAGGGCTGATTGCAAAATAATAGCCACCATTCTGCAAAAAATACCCACGCTCATTTTGTTGCCCAAACGTTGGAATTAAAACACCTGAAGCCGAAGTGTTAGCCGGCCTTTGTGGAAAGAAACTAAAAGGCATCCATATTGGCGTTGGTACATCATAAAAATACATTTGTGCTGGACCGGTTACAATTTTTTTCTTCGGAACAATTTTAGCCTTTTTTAGTAAGATGTAATATTCAGGATCTGCTAAATTCTCTGCAGTTGTATATTTGGCATCCTTTATAAAGTAAACCGAATCGTTCTCTTTTTTGGTAACCTCTGCAATTACAGTACCTTCTCCCTGTTCAGTAATACTATTATAAATTAGAGCCTTTTGAGTCTTTGTATTAAATCGGATGGAATCAGGTTTTACAACATTTCCAGCCTGATCAAAAACAGGTGCTTGAGTATATTCTCCAGTGGAGTCTACAATCCCTCTAGCATATACCTCATTTTTTTTATAATCTATAGTAATATCCCCAGCTTTAATGTTAAGGTCTCCATAAGTTATTTCTGCCTGATTGTACAAGTAAAGTTTTTGTTTCCTCTGATTCATAGAGGTATAATCCTGGGCTCTGTATACTACAATATTTTCTAAAAACTCTTTCTTTTTAGGTGTAATGGAATCTACAAGCGTTGTGTCTTTTGGCGTATCTGGAAGTTCAGGTTTTACAATGCTGTCAAGAGATTTTACTACCGTATCAAGTTTTTTTTGAGGTTTTGGCTCAATAGGCTCTCCCTTTTTTGGGATGTCTTGGGCGAAGCTAAAAGTGTTGATAAACACTGTAAAACTCAATGCAAAAAGTATTTTAAACTTGTTTGTACGCAACGCTTTTAAATGTATTTTTGTAAAAGTATGGCTCGGTTTTTGAAATGCCAAAATTACATATATTTTTCTGGCTTTAATTTATATTTCTTTAGAAAAATTTCTATTTGAAATAAACCAATTTATTAAGCCGTTTAAAGCTTATAAGAATATCAAAAACTGAACCTTTTTTGGGTAAAATTGAATTTATATTCAAAACTTAAGAATTACCACATGAAAACGAACATGATATTACGTTTCGTATGTTTTATAATAGTATTAACATTTAGTTTGTCTATTAATGCGCAGCTGAAAAACAAATTTGTTGTTGTTTTAGATGCGGGGCACGGGGGAAAAGACCCTGGGAATTTAGGTAATGGCTACAGGGAGAAGGACATTGCATTGAAAGTTGTGCTTGAAGTAGGCAAGCAATTGGAGAAAAACCCAAACATAGAAGTTATTTATACAAGGAAGAAGGATGTGTTTGTGGATTTGTTTGTAAGAGGTAAAATTGCAAATAAGGCAAAGGCTGATTTATTTGTTTCTGTGCATTGCGATTCTCATACGTCTCAAGCCTATGGTGCAGGAACATTTGTTTTAGGGTTGCATAGAAATAATACAAATTTTGAAGTTGCGAAAAAGGAGAACTCCGTAATTTTTATGGAGGATGATTACAAGAAGAATTATGCTGGATTTAATCCAAACTCGCCAGAAGATGCAATCTCAATTATATTAGGACTTGAAGAGTATTTAGACCAAAGTATTTATCTCGCAAAACTGATTCAGGATAATTTTGTAAAACTAAACAGGAAAAACCGAAAAGTTAAGCAAGCAGGGTTTATCGTTTTGCACCAAACCGTAATGCCAAGTGTTTTAGTTGAGCTAGGATTTTTAACTAACAATAGAGAAGGGAGATATTTAAACTCCAAAAAAGGGCAATTAGAAATGGCTAATTCAATTACGGATGCCGTATTGAAATACAAAAAATCAATCGACCAAAATACGGTGAATGTTGTAAATGATACGGAGTTAGTTGAGGAGCAAGAAATGAAATTTGATGGTGTCACCTTCAAAGTTCAAATTGCTGCAAGTTCTAGAGCACTAGAGCCTAAACCATATAATTTCAAAGGGCTAAATGATATTTCCAGAATCAGTCAAGGTAATTTATATAAATATTTCTACGGCAATACATCGGATTACAATAAAGCCAAGTCTTTAGTAAAAGAAGCAAAAGCAAAAGGTTATGCTACTAGTTTTGTAGTTGCGTTTAAGGACGGTAACAAAGTCCCATTGGCCAATGTTTTAAAAACAACATCAAATTAATAACTTCCTATCTAAATTTATTTTAAATTTGTTTTTAAAAGAAAGCAAATTTTGAAAATATCTAAAGAAGTAAAAACAGGCATTCTAGTGTTGTCTGGAATTATACTGTTCATTTTTGGATTCAACTACCTGAAAGGGAAAAATCTACTTGATTCTTCTAGGACATTTTATACTGAATACGATAATGTTGAAGGTGTTGTGGCATCAACACCTGTTACAATTAACGGTCTTCCTGTGGGTAAGGTAATGAATATAGGTTTTAAAGGCGATGGTTCTGGGAAACTTGCTGTAGAACTCGTGGTTAACAGTGATTTTGAGTTTTCTAAAAACAGTCGTGCAGAATTATACGAGACAGGTTTGATAGGAGGAAAGGCAATAGCTATAGTTCCTGCTTTTGATGGTGCAGAAAATGCTAAAGACGGAGACAATCTTGCTGGGGGTGTTAAGGCTGGTCTTAGCGAATTAGTTAATCAAAGATTGACGCCATTGCAAGAGAAAATTGAAATTATGATGGTGGGTGCAGATTCTTTACTTTCAAATTTAAATGAAGTTTTTGATGACAAAACCAAGGCTAATCTTAGAGCAAGTATTTCAGGTTTAAACGATATTATTCAAAACTTTAAAGAGGCATCAAAATCTATTGACGTTTTAATTGTTAAAAATCAAGAAAAATTAGGTAATACCCTAAGTAATGTAGATAGTATTTCTTCAAATTTGTCTAAAACTACTGCGCAACTAGCAGAAACAGATTTAAAATCTACTGTTAAGCAACTAGAAGAAGTGTTGCAAAATTTTAAAGACATAAGTGGCAAGATTAAAAATGGCGAAGGCTCAATAGGCAAATTGTTAAATGAAGATGCGCTTTACAATAATCTAGAAGGTGCTAGTTTACAATTGAAACAGTTGCTAGAAGATATCAAATTGCATCCAGCGCGTTACAGACGCATATTATCTAAAAAGGAAATTCCCTACGAACCGCCGGTTGAGAAATAAAAGAACTAAATTTAAGTATGCAGTATTTGCCTAACATATTATTTGCTATTGCCTTAGTATTAGGGATTGGCTATTTTACAAAAAACGTTAAAAAGCTAATTAGAAACATCAAACTTGGAAACGAGGTTGATGCTTCTGATAACACATCCCAACGTTGGAAAAACGTTGTTAATATAGCTTTAGGACAAAGCAAAATGGTTCGTCGTCCAGTTTCTGGGTTGCTACATGTAATTGTTTATGTCGGTTTTATCATCATTAATATTGAGGTATTAGAAATCATAATTGATGGATTATTTGGCACACACAGAATCGGCTTAAAAATATTGCCAACTTCGGTTTATGGTTTTTTAATCGGTTCTTTTGAGGTTCTAGCATGCTTGGTTTTTATTTCGGTTATTATTTTCTGGATAAGACGAAACGTTTTAAAGCTAGCACGTTTTTGGAAAAGTGAAATGACCAGTTGGCCCAAAAACGATGGTAATATCATCCTATATTTTGAAATGGTGTTGATGACACTTTTCTTAGTTATGAATGCAACAGATTTAGAATTTCAAGCATTAAATTCTGGAAATATAGTAAGTCAGTATATAGCACCATGGTTTTCTAGTTTGTCAGAAACTGCACTTCACACGATTGAACGCACAGCTTGGTGGTTGCACATCTTAGGGATTTTGATATTCCTTAATTACCTTTATTTTTCCAAGCACTTGCACATACTTTTGGCGTTTCCAAATGTGTATTTTGGAAGAATAAAACCTCAAGGCGAATTCAACAACCTTGAAGCAGTGACCAATGAAGTTAAGATGATGATGGATCCCAATGCAGACCCATTTGCCACACCAGCAGAGGGTGCGGAAGAGGAGGTGCCTGCAAAATTTGGTGCAAGTGATGTGCAGGATTTGAATAGGATTCAATTGTTAAACGCTTATACCTGTACGGAATGCGGACGTTGCACCAGCGAGTGTCCTGCAAATCAAACTGGAAAAAAACTGTCGCCAAGAAAAATCATGATGGATACCCGTGATAGACTTGAGGAGGTTGGAAAAAATATTGACAGCAACAAAGGCGAATTTAAAGATGATGGCAAACAACTATTAGATGACTATATCACACGGGAAGAGTTGTGGGCGTGTACTTCATGTAACGCCTGTGTAGAAGCTTGTCCTGTAAGCATAAATCCGCTGTCTATTATATTAGAGATGCGTCGTTATTTGGTGATGGAACAGTCCGCTGCCCCAGCAGAACTCAATAATATGATGACCAATATTGAGAACAATGGCGCACCGTGGCCATACAATCAAATGGATAGACTAAATTGGGCCAATGACTAAATTCTGCATATACGCGATATGTCTGTTAATGATGAGTTTTGACAGTAGTTTTGGCCAGAATTTTAGAAAAGATTCATTACAATTTAAAGTTTATACAATTGCATCTTTTAAAGATTCAAAAGTAAAGAATATTAAGGTTGATAAGGTTTTATGCGATTATTGTTCAGAAGCACAGTTTACGACCTTAAAGCAAATGAGTATAAAATCATCAATGAAATTAATTGAGAAGCCTAAGTATAGATTAATTAATGGCGAAAAGCGACTAGCGATTTACATTAGGGTAAAAAGAGAGAATTTTGCCAAGTTAAAACATAAAGATTCACTTAGATAATGTTATTTAATTGAATTAACGATAATACTTAATTCTAGAGAGTATGAGCGAAACACTTAAAGTCCCCACCATGGCTGAATACATGTCACAAGGTAAACAACCCGAAGTTTTGTTTTGGGTAGGTTGTGCTGGAAGTTTTGATGATAGGGCAAAAAAGATAACAAAAGCTTTTGTAAAATTACTGCATAAAGCTAATGTAGAATTTGCTGTTTTAGGAACTGAAGAAAGTTGTACCGGAGACCCTGCAAAACGTGCAGGTAATGAGTTTTTGTTTCAAATGCAGGCTGTGACCAATATTGAGGTGCTAAACGCTTATGAGGTGAAAAAAATAGTAACAGCTTGCCCACATTGTTTCAATACTATAAAAAACGAATATCCAGAACTTGGCGGTAATTATGAGGTAATGCACCATACGCAGTTCTTAAAAACGCTGTTGAATGAAGGAAGACTAACTGTTGAAGGTGGTAAATTCAAAGGAAAACGTATCACATTTCACGACCCGTGCTATTTAGGACGTGCAAATAATATTTATGAAGCTCCTAGACAACTAATTGAAAAACTTGAGGCGGAATTGGTTGAAATGAAAAACTGTAAGCGCAATGGCTTGTGCTGCGGCGCTGGGGGCGCACAAATGTTTAAGGAACCAGAAAGCGGGGAAAAAGATGTGAATGTAGAGCGTACCGAACAAGCTCTTGAAACCAAGCCAGAGATAGTAGCAGCAGGATGCCCATTTTGCAATACCATGTTAACCGATGGTATGAAAGCCAAAGAACGTGAAGAAGTGCAAGTAATGGATGTAGCGGAGTTAATTGCTAATGCTGACGATTTATAAATAGTTGTTTTGAAAACAATTGAGACCCATAAATCACTAAAAAAATGCTAGTAGATTTTAATACATTACCAGAAGAATCTAGAGTTTGGATATATCAAGCCAACCGTTCATTTACGCCAGAAGAGCTAGCGGACATTAAAAATAAGTTAAATGTTTTTATAGAAAACTGGACGGCTCATGGAAGTGATCTTCAAGCAGGTTATCTTATTAAATATAAAAGATTTATAGTAATTGGATTAAACCAAGACTTAAATAGTGCAACAGGATGTTCTATTGATGCTTCCGTACATTTTATTCAACAATTAGAGAAAGACTATAATGTTGATTTAATGGATAAAATGAATGTGTCGTATAAACAAGGAGAATTTATAGCCCATAAGTCTTTGGTCGATTTTAAAAAGATGGCTAAAGAACGTGCTGTTTCTAAAAATACTATTGTTTTTAATAACTTAGTAAACAACATTGCAGAGTTTAAGGAAAACTGGGAAGTGCCGGCTAGTGAGAGTTGGCATTCACGGTTTTTGTAAATCTTTCGTATTTCTCCCGAGAATAATAAAGTTTTCTGAATAACTAAACTATCTTCTTAATCACACGCAACTTATGTGTATGTGTCCTATTATCCACATTGTAAATACCAGAATGGTCTAATCTATCTATCCTTACTTTTCCGTGTGCATGTATGATGTAATTGTCCTTCATAATAATACCCACATGAATAATTTCGCCATCTGCATTATCAAAAAATGCTAAATCCCCAGGTTCGCTTTCTTCTATAAAACTAAGTGCTTCACCTTGTGTTGCTTGTTGTGATGCATCTCGCAGCAATTTATAGCCATTCAGTTTATAAACCATCTGTGTGAAACCAGAACAATCAATACCAAAAGGTGTCTTTCCACCCCATAGATAAGGGCTGTTTAAGTATAGGAATGCCGTTTGAATGATATTTGCTTTATTGATAACACCTTCAGTAATATTACCATCAAACCTGTGTTTTAAAAGGGATAAGCCATTTAATGTAGAACCTAATTGAATTGGGTAAATTTGCTCGTTTTCATCTTGAACAAATTCAACCAAATCCATTGAAAGTTTTAAGGATTCAGAGTTAAGCTTTTTATAGTCATCGGCTTCAATATCTGCATATTGCTTATTGTCAACCCACCCTTCATACTTATCAAAAGCCAAACGGATTTTGCTCCAGCTTTTTCGCTTTTCAATCACCTTAAACCATTCGCCATATAAAACCTGAGATACCAACTCACTTTTATCGGAGGCTTCAAATCGTAATGGAACGATACTTAAATTACAAATTCCGTATTGCATTAGGGCGATTAATTGCGTTCAATTACCATAGCAGTAGCACCACCACCACCATTACAGATAGCTGCAGCACCAATTTTGGCATTGTTCTGTTCTAGAACGTTTAGCAAAGTAATTAAAATTCTAACACCAGAGCAACCTAGTGGGTGGCCAAGAGATACAGCGCCTCCATTGATGTTTACTCTATCATCACTTAATCCAAGAATTTTCATGTTGGCTAATGCCACTACAGAAAAAGCTTCATTAAACTCAAAATAATCTACATCCTCTTGGGTTATTCCTGCTTTGGCTAGTGCTTTAGGTAAAGCTTTCGCCGGAGCCGTTGTAAACCACTCAGGTTCATGTGCTGCATCAGCATAACTTTTTATAGTAGCCAAAATATCTAAGCCCAATGCTTCAGCTTTGCTTTTACTCATTAAAACCACGGCACCCGCACCATCATTAATGGTAGAGGCATTTGCAGCTGTAACTGTACCGTCTTTTGTAAAAGCAGGACGAAGGCTTGGTATTTTATCTAATTTCACTTTAGTAAATTCTTCATCTGTGTCAACTACTAGCGGTTGTTCACCTCTGCGTTGTGGCACTTCAACAGGAACCACTTCGTTTTTAAATTTACCTGCATCCCAAGCGGCTGCGGAGCGTTTGTAAGATTGTATTGCATAGCTATCCTGATCTTCGCGAGAAAACTTGTATTCCGTAGCGCATGCATCGGCACAAACACCCATAGCATTTTGGTCATATGCATCCACTAATCCATCACGTTGTAATCCATCAATTAAGCTGCTTGGTCCAAACTTAGTGCCAGTTCTAGCGTAAAGATAATGGGGGATTAAACTCATGTTTTCCATACCTCCTGCAACCACAACCTCTGCATCGCCCAAACCAATAGCTTGCGCTCCATGCATCACTGCTTTCATTCCAGAAGCACAAACCTTATTAATGGTTGTACAAGGCACGGTATCAGGAATTCCAGCCCCTAAGGCTGCTTGTCTCGCAGGTGCTTGTCCATTTCCGGCTTGCACCACATTTCCCATAAATACTTCGTCAACTAGTTCTGGTTTCAAATTAATCCTGTCCAACGCGCCTTTTATGGCAACTGAACCCAATTTGGTAGCTGGTACAGTTGATAAAGCACCTAAAAAACTACCTATTGGCGTTCTTACAGCAGACACAATAACAACTTCTGAATTCATAACTTAAGTTTAAAATTGATATGGCGAAAATAATCAATTTTTAACAGATAATATGAGTATTAATTGGATTAAAGGATAGATGGTAACACCATAGAATTTCTTACATTTGAAAATATTCTTGCCAAATATGAAAGACTTCATAAATAAACTTTACAGAAATCATTCTTTGATATATAAAGTTTTATTGTTTGTATGTACTACGTTTTTAATAGTGTATTTATTCCCGAAAAGCGGAAAGTTTAAGTATAGTTTTGAAAGAGGAAAACCTTGGCAATCGGAAAACTTACTGGCTCCTTTTGATTTTGCCATAAAAAAGGCAGAGGATGAGATCAATAAAGAGAGAAAGGCTATTGAAAGTCAAGCACCGTTGTATTTTGATGTCGATAATGCTGTGAAAACAAAAGTGCTTCAGGATTACGAAATGTTGTTTTCAGAAGTGTTTTCAGATTCTCTTCCTGCGCCTAATCTTAATGCATTAAAAGATGCTGGACGCACTATTTTGGAAGACATATACAATTTTGGAATACTCTCAGACAGCTATACGTTTCAAGATGAAAGACTTGTTGAAATAATAAGTGGAAATGTAAAGCAAAAAAATACCGTTTTTGGCAATTTGATTCAGCAAGATGAAGTGAAATCTTTTATTGAAAGAAAGTTAACTTCTGAGGGATTAGATAGTTATGCTTCTAAGTTCACATCACTGTTTTTTGATGTCATTGAGCCGAATCTCACCTATAATAAATCATTTACAGAAAAAGCACTTGAAGATGAATTTAGTAAGATATCCTATACTCGTGGTAGTGTAGAGCGAGGTACTTTAATTATTTCGAAAGGGGAAGTCGTTGAAGGTGATAAATTCCAAAAACTTAAATCGCTTCAATCTGAATATGAGTCTCAAGTATGGAATGAGTCCAATTACAACTGGATATTATTCGCCTACACACTACTTGTTGCGTTAGCATTGTTAATGTTGCTATTATTCTTAAGGAAATATAGGTTAGAAGTTTTTGAAAATAATACGAAAGTTACTTTTATTTTCTTCAATATACTCCTAATGGTGTTTATTACCACATTGGTAGTAAACTACAATTCTGAGTATTTGTATGTGGTGCCTTTGTGTATGTTGCCTTTGGTTTTAAAGGCATTTTTTGATGCGCGTCTGGGTATGTTTACCCACGTAATAACGGTTTTGTTATTAGGTTCAATTGTACCCAATAGCTATGAGTATATGTTTTTACAAATTCTAGCGGGCATTGTAACGATATTAACAGTCTCAGAACTATACAAACGTGCAAACTTATTTATATCAGTAGGTCAAATTACACTTATTTATATCATTGCTTACTTTGCCTTTTTTGTTATTCATGAAGGTAGTATTGAAACTATTGATTTGAACACGTTTTTGTTGTTCATTCTTTGTGGGCTCGCTACGCTTTTTGTGCAGCCCTTAATTTATGCTTACGAAAAATTATTTGGTTTAGTCTCTGATGTATCACTTTTGGAGTTGTCTGATACGAATACCAAATTATTAAAAGAACTATCAAACGTATCACCTGGAACATTTCATCATTCTTTAAACGTTGCGAATTTGGCTGAAGCTTCGGCTAATGAAATAGGAGCAAATGCAATGCTAGTTAGGGTAGGAGCTTTGTATCATGATATCGGTAAAATGGTAAACCCCAATTATTTTACTGAAAATCAATCTACGGGAATCAATCCGCATGATGAGTTGTCTTCAAAAGAGAGTGCAAGAATCATCACAGATCATGTCATAAACGGGATTGAAATAGCCAAAAAAAATAACTTACCAGATAGGGTAATTGATTTTATTAGAACACACCACGGTACCAGCGTTGTGTATTATTTCTATATGAAAGCCAAAGAGATTGATGCGGAAATAGATTCTGATTTATTCAGATATCCAGGGCCAAAACCGTTTAGTAAGGAAACAGCTATTTTGATGATGTGTGATAGTGTAGAAGCAGCCTCTAAAAGTTTAAAAAACCCAACCTCTACAAAAATAGACGCATTTGTTGAAAATATAATCAACAAACAGATTGAAGAAGAGCAATTCTTGAATGCGAATATCACTTTCAAAGAAATTCAAGCCATAAAAAAAGTATTAAAGCACAAGCTTGCAAACATTTACCATTTGAGGATAGAATATCCTGAATAATTTTTTTAAAAATTCAATTAAATAGTTGCGTTCTTATAATGTTTAAATTACATTTGCATCCGCAATTTTACTTGCAAAAGTTCTTTATAGAATTAGGAGAGGTGCCAGAGTGGTAATGGAGCAGATTGCTAATCTGTCAACGCGTAAGTGTTGCCCGGGTTCGAATCCCGGTCTCTCCGCAAAAATTAGATAACCATATCGGGGTGTAGCGTAGCCCGGTTATCGCGCCGCGTTTGGGACGCGGAGGTCGCAGGTTCGAATCCTGCCACCCCGACAAAACAAAGCCTTTGTAAAATACAAAGGCTTTTTTATGCACTAGACACAATACTATTTGTGTTTCCAATATTTTTAGAATAGTGTACTCCATTTTATTCAGATTTCTGTAAAAACTAAACCTTTAATTTTACTATAAGACAATTATTGACATTTCAATTTTAGAAATCAATAATAATTGGATTGTCTACGTAAATTTCTCAGTAATATAGAATAAAAAATAAGTATAAATACTTAGTTTTGTTTTCAAATACGTAATTATGAAACAAATTATTGTAGTTGGAAATGGAATGGTTGGTTATAAATTTTGTGAAAAATTTGTGGCTAATGCAGCAAGTATTGGTTTTAAGATCACTGTTTTTGGAGAAGAACCAAGACCAGCTTATGATAGAGTTCATTTGAGTGAATATTTTGAAAATCAAGATGCAAAGGCCTTAGAGATGGCCCCTGCTAGCTGGTATGCAGAGCATGGAATAGAATTAGTTACTGGCGAACGCGTTTCAGATATAAATAGGGCAGAAAAAATAATAACTACAGCAAAGGATAGAGAATTTGCATACGATTATTTGGTGCTAGCCACAGGATCTTCTCCCTTTGTACCTCCAATAAAAGGGGTTGAGAAAGAAGGTGTTTTCGTTTATAGAACTATTGAAGATTTAGAAGGCATGATGGCTTATGCTGAAAAGATAAAAACTGAAAAACCTAATGCTAAAGCTGCTGTTTTAGGTGGTGGTTTATTGGGTTTAGAGGCTGGTAAAGCCGTTATGGATATGGGGTTAGAGCCTCATATTGTGGAGTTGGCTCCTAAGTTAATGCCACGACAATTAGATTCTAGAAGTTCACAGGTTTTAAAATTGAAATTAGAATCTATTGGTTTAAATATTCATTTGAGCAAAGCAACCAACCAGATACTAGGTAATGGCAGTATTACGGGAATGGAGTTTGGTGAAGACGATATACTAGATGTTGATATGCTCATCATTTCAGCAGGTATTAGACCACGGGATGAACTTGGTAGAGCATGCGGGTTGGAAGTTGGAGTTAGAGGAGGAATTATTGTTGATAACACCATGAAAACCTCAGATGACAGCATTTATGCTATTGGCGAAATTGCACTCTATAACCAAATGATATATGGTTTAGTAGCTCCGGGTTATGATATGGCTGATATTGCTGTAAAACAAATTCTAGCCGAAAATGATGCTATTATGCCATCTGATATTGATATGTCTACTAAATTGAAATTAATTGGAGTAGATGTGGCTAGTTTTGGTGAGCCATTTATGCCTGCATCAAAAGGACATTCCATCATTTTTGAAAATAAAACACAACATTTATATAAAAGAATTAATGTAAGTCTTGATGGTAAAAAACTTCTTGGAGGCATATTGGTTGGTGATGCATCAGATTATAACATGTTACATCAGATGTACTTGAATGGTATGAAAATTCCAGAAGACGCATCTCAATTAATTTTACCCGCTAGTGATGGCGCAGCGTCTTTTGGTGACGTAACCGATTTGCCTGATGAAGCCCAAGTATGCTCATGTGAAAGCGTTACAAAAGGACAAATTTGTGGTGTTATAGAAAGTGGGGAAGCTACAGATTTAGCAGGTGTAGTAGGTTGTACCAAAGCAGGTACAGGTTGTGGTGGTTGTAAACCTATGGTCGCAGATTTAACCAATGCAACACTTAAGGCTCTTGGTATTGAAGTTAAAGATTCAGTTTGCGAGCATTTTGATTATAACAGGCAGGATTTATATAAAATTATAGAAGTAAAAGGTTATACCAAGTTTAATGAAGTATTGGATAACCACGGAAACGGGGGTCATGGTTGCGAATTATGTAAACCACTTATAGCCTCATTAATGGCGACTATTCATGCAGATACTGCAAATAAAGAGTATGCTATCCAAGATTCAAATGATAGATTTTTAGCTAATATTCAGCGTAATGGTACGTATTCTGTTGTACCGCGTGTTCCAGGAGGAGAAATCACACCAGACAAGCTAATTGCTTTAGGTGAAATTGCTAAGAAATACGATTTATATACTAAGATTACAGGTGGTGTTCGCGTTGATTTATTTGGTGCTACTTTAAATCAGTTGCCATTAATATGGAAAGAATTAATAAGTCATGGTTTTGAAAGTGGGCATGCTTATGGTAAATCCTTAAGAACCGTAAAAACTTGTGTGGGCTCTACATGGTGTCGATACGGGATGGACGAAAGTGTAAGTTTTGGTATCGAATTAGAAAACCGTTACAGAGGTATCCGTGCGCCTCACAAAATTAAAGGCGGAGTGTCTGGATGTATTAGAGAGTGTGCCGAAGCTAGAGGAAAAGATTTTGGTTTAATTGCGGTTGAGGGTGGCTGGAACTTATATGTTGGTGGAAACGGTGGTGCAAATCCAAGACATGCAGAATTATTTGCTGAACAAATAGATAACGAAAGGGTAATTAAGTATTTAGACAGATATTTAATGTTTTACATGAGAACTGCTAAACCTTTACAACGTACTGCCGCATGGCAAGAACGATTGGAAGGTGGGCTAGACTATTTAAAAGACGTAATTATTAACGATAAATTGGGTATTGCAGAGGATTTAGAAAAAGAAATGCAAACTCTGGTAAATAAGTTTGAATGTGAGTGGACACAAGCTGTTAATGATCCTGAAATGATGAAGCGTTTCAATCACTTTGTAAATAGTAAAGAGGAAGATGATAATCTGGTTTTCGTCCCAATGCGTGACCAAAAAATGCCTGAACCTTGGGTATAAGTAGTCAACATTAAAAACAAAATAAAATGGTAGAAATTCTTGATAAATATTGCACAACAAACCTAGAAGACGTCAAGGTATGGTTTAAAGCGGCATCAGTTGAAGATTTTCCTCAAGATGGAGGAGCCTGTATAAAATACAAGAATAAGCAAATTGCAGTATTCAATTTTGCAAGAATAGCGAAGTGGTATGCCTGCCAAAACTTATGCCCACATAAAATGGAAATGGTTTTAAGTAGAGGTATGATTGGTGATGATAAGGGTATTCCTAAAGTTGCTTGTCCGTTGCATAAAAAAACATTTTCGTTGGAAAATGGTGAAAATTTAAATGGAGATTTAGGTGCTATTGCTACGTATCCTGTAAAAATTGAAGACGGTCATGTATATGTGGGTTTTACAGAATAGATTAAAATTTACAAAAGCATGCGGTAATTTATGAAGAACTAATATTCAAAGGTTATTAAATTACTAAGACGAATTTTGAATGTTCTTCATTTTACCGCAGTTGCTTTATTTACTGCAAGTTTAATTTAAAATGAAAATAAATTTGTCCGACCAAATAAAAATTCCAAAATCTACCACATAATAAAAAAGTGTAATTGTGTATCTTGGCTTACATAGAATTTAATACTAAAGTTAATCATGAAGCCCACACGTTTTGAAACCGCTATTGCGCTTATAGATAAAGCTAATTCTGAAGATATAAACACTTACGATGTTGCAGGCATACAATATCCAAAAGAGTTATTGTATTCCCAACGTATGACACGGAAGTTGTTGCAATTTAAACCAGATGCATCTAAAGCACTGCAAATCGCAGCAAGAGCACAACATATTTGCCGCTGGAAAATAGCTAGGGATGAGTATCCCATGGACCGTGTAGGTTATTTAAAATGGCGTGAAACCTTAAAAAAAATGCATGCAGATTTAACCGAAGATATTTTACGACAAGTAGGTTACGATGATATTTTTGTTGATAGAATCAGAAAAATAATCTTAAAAAAACTCATCAAAAAAAATGAAGAATCCCAAGCACTAGAAGATACCATCTGTTTGGTGTTTTTAGACTACTATTTTGAGGAATTTGCTGAAAAACATCCCGATGAAAAGGTAATCGACATTCTTCAAAAAACTTGGGTAAAAATGAGTGAAGACGGCCAAAAAGAAGCTCTAAAACTGAATTTTTCTGAAAAGTCTTTAGCTTTAGTAAAGCAGGCTATATCTTAAAAATTAAAGAATATGGCAAAAAACGGCAACTCATTAGACCAGCGGACTTTTGATAAACTACGCCGTTTGTATATTATTGGCTTTAGTACTATTGCACTTTCTGTAATTATAAGCCAGATCTTAATTAGAAACCATCTTAGTGGCCAAAAAAGTGATTCTAAAGTTATAAATGTAGCCGGGAGGCAACGTATGCTAAGTCAAAAATTGACTAAGGATGTTGTTGCGCTTTTAACTTTAACGCAAACAGACAAAAGAAATGCTATTAAACAGAATCTGAAAGAGACGCTAAATTTGTGGGAACTATCACATCATGCATTACAACAAGGTAATGATAGTTTGGGTTTGCCTAGAGATAATAGTAAGATTATAGCTCAGAAATTTAGGGTTTTGAATCCTGTTTTTGATTCGGTGAGTTCTGCTTCAAAACGTATCATTAGTAGAATTGATGATAACCCGTCTTTATTTTTACAGGAGTATGTAGCTGATATTGAAAAAGTAAAAGCTTATGAAGGTGAATTTCTAGAACAAATGGATGCTATTGTTAATCAATATGAAAAAGAAGCAGAAGCTAAAGTAGCCTGGTTAGGCAATTTGGAATTATGGCTTACGTCACTGACATTGTTGATTCTCTTGGGCGAGTTTTTATTTATCTTTTGGCCAGCAGCAAAATCGGTTAGATACACTTTAAAAAAATTATTATCTGCGGAGAGAAGGGCGAAAAAAATGGCGTTTGATGCAGACGAATTGAGCAAAGCCAAGGAAAAATCCATACAGGAGTTGAGTGCTTTAACCAGAGCGATGGATGATACACTTTTATTTGCAAGAATCACACCCTCCGGCAACATGGTTCATATTGGCAATAAGTTCTCACATTTATTTAGTTTCTCTAAGTTTAATAATGCTGAATTATTTTGGAATGTACTATCGCATAAAGAAAATGAACAAGAAGCTATTGAGAATATTATAACTAAATATAAGAAAACCGGATGGCAAGGTGAAGTAAAAGGTACAACAAAACCTAATGAAGATATTTGGCTAGAAATGGCTGTAATCCCTTTTAACGCAACCGAAGAGCGATCAGAATTACTCATTATTGCTTCAGAAATCACAGAAAGAAAGTCTGCACAATTGGAAATCGATCGCTTAACGGAAAAGAGTTTTGAGGAGAAGATGAGTCAACAAAAAATCATTTCTAGTAAGATTATTGAAAACCAAGAAAAAGAACAAAATCGTATTGCTAAAGACGTACATGATGGTATAGGGCAAATGTTAACGGGTTTAAAGTATAATCTAGAAAGTATTGATACTAAAGATGTAAAAAAGGCCACTGCTAAAATTGAGCATTTAAAAGAGTTGACATCAAATATTATCAAAGGTGTAAGAACAGCAACATTTAATTTAACACCACCAGAATTAACAGATCATGGTATTGTACCAGCATTAACTAAATTAGCACATGAGTTAGGTAGGTTAACAGGTAAAGAAATTGTGCTTTTTAATAAAACCGATTTTAATCAAAGACTAGATTCGCTCTCAGAAATTAATATATATAGAATAGCTCAAGAAGCTATTAATAACGCTATAAAATACGCTGAGTCTACTCATATTATAGTGTCTTTGTCTCATAGTAAAAACATGCTAAGTGTTGTAATAGATGATAATGGTAAGGGCTTTAATCCTGATAAAGTACGAAAGATAAAAACAGGAGATGGCGGTATGGGCATGACGTTTATGCAAGAGCGCATAAAATATATAGATGGTCGATTATTTTTAACTTCTGAAAAAGGTAAAGGTACTCGAGTTACTTTAAACATCCCGCTAAAATAAAAGTCGCTTGTTACTATTCTGAGCATGTCTCGACATCTCAAAATTTTACGTTAACAATGAAAAGAAAATTAATAAGTTCAGGCTCTACATTTGAAGAAAAAATAGGGTATTCTAGAGCAGTAGTTCAAGGTAATTGGGTATTTGTCTCAGGAACAACTGGATATGATTATCGAACAATGACTATCAGTGATGATGTTGTTCAACAAACAGAACAATGCATGATAAACATAAAGCATACTTTAGAGCAAGCACATGCTAGTTTGTCTGATATCGTTCGGATAACCTATATATTACCTGATGCTGAAGAATTTGAAAAATGCTGGCCAGTACTTCAGAAATACTTAGGTAACATCAAACCTGCTGCTACAATGTTTTCTGCTGGTTTAGCTGACAGTAATATGAAAATAGAAATTCAAGTCACGGCTCTAAAATCATAATTTATTAATAGTTATGGTCTTTTAAGCTATAGTTGCATCACTATAGCTGTAATACCAAGAAGTACCTAAGCTATCACTATTATAAACTATCAATGTATTGATTTATTTTACTTTTTGATGTCTGATTTATGGATATAAAATGACTGCGAACTTTAACCTGAACCAAGCCACTTTCATTTTGAATTTTTAAAGAGTTAGACTTTAACATGGGCATGTGACAATCGATACAATTATTCTTGGTTTGCATATCAGCAACCTCGGTTAATCCACATTCAATATTTTGATGCGTATGACAGTTTATGCATTTAGCATTAAACATACTTAAATTGCCTCTTTCATTGCTATGTGGACTGTGGCAGGTATTGCAGTCCATCGTTTCAGTTTTTTGAAAACACTTACTAGCTTCTAAAAGTTCTACTTGATTGCCGTGAACATCTAATTTCGATTTATATTTTGCTCTGTAATAATCTCTAAAATCCTTAACTAAGTAATTGTCAAGCGTATCGCCCAAAACAAAATGAAATTCTTTATTTGGCGCTTTTGTTTTAGATCCTGAATGGCACAAGGCACACATATCCATTTTTTGCTGTCGCGATAATTGACTTTGTTTAACAATATGTTTTCCTATCGTGTCATTTGGGAATTTGTTTTGGTACTCCACGTGTTTTTTAGCTGGCCCATGACACCTTTCACAATCTACGCCTAAAATCATACTGCGTTTTGAAAGTTCATACTTAGTTTCACTGCTCGCAGTTGTTTTTGCAAAAGTAGCATGACACTCTAAGCAACTAACAGAAATTGGTCTAGGCTTTGCAATAGTATGTTCTTTATATCCTGGACTATTTATCCATTGCTTAGTGGGTACAAAATATGATGTTTGTAGCTGAAACAGTTTATCCTTTTGCCAACTAAAATATGATTGTCCTTTTACACCAGAACCGATAACCATATCAATTTTATGTTCTTTTTCAATGGTATTTAAACTGTCATTTTTCAGCGTTTGATAAAAGCCATCTTGTTTTTCATTTATTGTAAAACTATGATGTTTTCCTATCTTGAGTTTATTGTTATTGGCTTCATAAATACCTTTGATAGTAGTATCTGTAGCCATGGTAGAAGTTAAAAAATGTGCAGAAGTCATGTGCTGTTTGTAAATATCTTCATGACAGCTAATACAGGCTTCAGACCCTGCAAATTTAAGTCCGTTATGGTGTTCTAAATCTTGTCCAACAGAAAAGTACTCATAATTATAAGTGCTCTTTTGTTGATATACATAGAGCACTGTAATCACTGCACAAATAAAAACCGCTAGAATTCCCTTTTTTATCACTCTATAAAACTACAAAATTGAGGTAGTATACTTCTTGATTTTTTTTTGAAGATCTATTATCAACATCACTATTAAAAATGAGGTACTCAATACTTCACAAATGATTAATACGTAATATTACTTATTTTAGTACCTTTGAAACGCACAATGATTACGTATGGATAAAATTAATGTTGTATTAGCGGACGATCATATTTTGGTTAGAGACGGTATAAAAGCACTTCTTGAAGACCAAAAAGGCATAGACGTTATAGATGAAGCGTCTAACGGAAAAGAGGCTTTAGAGGTTATTAGTAAAAATAAACCTCATGTGCTAATAGTTGATATTAGAATGCCAGAAATGACAGGTATTGAGGTTGTTGGAGAAATCAACAAATCTGGCTCTGATGTTAAAACTTTAGTGCTTTCTATGCATGACTCTGAAGAATACGTAGTGCAAGCCATTCAAGCAGGTGCAGATGGTTATTTATTAAAAGGAGCTAGTAAAGAGGAATTTATAAAAGCCCTAAATAAAGTAGCTTCTGGAGGTAAATATTTCACCGGAGATATTTCGGCAATTATCATGAATAATTTTGTGAATGGTAATACAAACGTTGCGGTAGCACCAAAGCCTGCACCCAAAGTAGATCCGTTCAATCTTACCAAACGCGAAAAGCAAATTTTGGACTTGGTTTTAGAATTGAAAAATAATAAGGATATTGCAGACGAACTTAAAATAAGCAAACGTACTGCCGAGGTACATCGTTTTAATTTGATGAAAAAATTAGAGGTTTCTAATTTGAAAGAATTGACCGATAAGGCTAAGGAGTTTGGGTTGGTTTAGCCGAAAAATAATTCATTTTTGAGACAATACAAAGATTATTTCATAAACCTTATTAAACATAACCCCAAATATTCTGGGGTATGCTTTTTACTTATAGCTTTTCTATTTGTGGCTTAAAATATAAAAAAATGAGCCAATAAACTTTGATAATAGAAATATTGCATTATGGAATGTTTTTATTAATGGATGGGCTCTTCTTATAATACTCTTCATTTTTAGTTTTTTTTGTTGTTTGGTTAAGCATTTTATTCAAATCTTCATTTCTTTTTTCTTTTGATTTTACCAAATCCACAAAATCAAGATATCCAAATTATCAACTTCACATAAATTTGTAAATACGTAAAATTTAGCATTAAAATTAAGTATTAATACTTAGATTTGTAAGTGTGCTAATGTTCTGTTGCATTAAATATTAATTTTATATGTGGTTTTTATCAAATCTAAAATTTAAAAGGTCTTTTTTACGGTATTCAGAATAATAAAGTTAGTGCTTGCTTTCGAAAAATAAAATATAGTAATTAGTGTAAAATGTTGGTTTGAAATGATAAAAAGCGAAGTAAAAACTACCTGTTCATATTGTGGAGTTGGCTGTGGAATCATTGTTAAGAAAGATGCCAATAACCAAGTATTTGTTGAGGGGGATAAGGATCATCCTGTAAACAAAGGCATGTTATGTTCTAAAGGCATGAATTTGCATTATGTAGCTAATGATACTTCCGATAGAATTTTATATCCTGAAATGCGCTGGAGTAGGTCTCATCCTAGAGAACGTGTAAGTTGGGATGATGCTTTAGATAGAGCTGCGAGCGTTTTTAAATCGATAATAAAAAAACACGGTCCAGATAGTGTTGGATTTTATGTTTCCGGACAAAGTTTAACCGAAGAATACTACATCGCTAATAAACTCACCAAAGGTTTTTTAGGTACAAATAATATAGATACAAATTCGCGCTTATGCATGAGTTCTGCTGTGGTAGGTTACAAAAAAACGTTTGGAGAAGATAGTGTACCTATTTCTTATGCTGATATTGAATTAGCAGATACATTTTTAATTACTGGGGCAAACCCAGCATGGTGTCATCCTATTTTATTTAGACGATTAGAAAAACATAAAGAGGAAAATCCAGATATTAAAATTATAGTTGTAGACCCTAGAAAAACGGATACAGCTAATTTTGCAGATATACACTTACAACTACTACCAGGAACCGATGTTATGCTTTACAATGCCATTGGAAGATGCTTGTATAAACGTGGTTTAATTGATGAAGATTTTATTAAAAATCATACTGAAGGCTTTCAAGATTATAAAGATTTAATCTTTAAAACCTCATTGAAACAGGCTTCAAAATTATGTGGCGTACCAGAAAAAGATATACGTAAAGCTGCTGATATTATCGGACTTTCAAAAGGCTTTATCAGTATGTGGGCCATGGGTTTAAACCAAAGTGTGGTAGGAACGGATAAGAACGTATCGCTATTAAACCTATCTCTAATCACAGGACAAGTAGGAAAACCAGGAGCAGGTCCTTTTTCATTAACAGGACAGCCTAATGCCATGGGAGGGCGCGAAGTAGGAGGAATGGCAAACCTTTTGGCGGTTCATAAAGATTTAATGAATGAAGAGCATAGGCGAGAAGTAGCCCAGTTTTGGGGTGTAGATCAAATTAACCCGAAACCCGGACTAACGGCTACTGAAATGTTTGATGCTTTAGAAAGTGGAAAAATGAAAGCCGTTTGGATAGCTTGTACTAATCCACTCGTGAGTTTACCAAATTTAAATCGTGTAGAAAAAGCCATGAAAAACGCTAAGTTTGTTGTGGTTCAAGATATATCTCATAAATCTGATACCGTAGCTTTCGGAGATTTGGTGCTTCCTGCTGCGGCGTGGTTAGAGAAAGAAGGTACAATGACAAATTCCGAAAGGCGAATTTCATACTTACCAAAGGAAATTGAAGCTCCTGGAGAAGCTAGACCAGATGTTGAAATCTTTTGCGATTTCGCACAACGTATGGGCTTTAGAGGATTTGATTTTAATAGTGCTAGTGAGATTTATGATGAGTACGCCTCTATGACTAAAGGTACCAATATAGATGTATCTTACTTAAACTACGATAGGCTTAAAAATGAAGGTACATTTCAATGGCCTGTACCAGAGCACAGACATCAAGGAACCTCTAGATTGTTTGAAGATAAAAAGTTTTATACGCCTTCTCAAAAAGCTAAATTCAACGTACCTACATCAATTATTAATACATCGGTATTACCGAATGCTAGCTATCCACTCATTTTAACAACAGGAAGAATAAGAGACCAGTGGCACACTATGACGAAAACTGGTAAGGTGTCACGTTTAAAAACACATTATCCTACTCCTGTTTTAGAAATTCATCCAGTAGACGCCTATTTATACAAAATAAAAGATGGCGATATCACAGAGATAAAAAGTGAGAATGGCGAAGTTAGAGTGCGTGCAAGCGTTACCGAAAATATTAAAAAAGGCGTTGTATTCTTGCCAATGCATTGGGGTAAACAACTGCAGAGTAATTTAAACCGCACCAATAATTTAACAAATACGCATGTAGATCCAACTTCAAAAGAACCAGATTTTAAGTTTACACGTGTTATAGTTTCAAAATACAAGAAACAGGCAGAAAAAATTATCATTGCAGGTGCAGGTGCTGCGGCGTTTCGTTTTGTTCAAAATTATCGCGAGCAAAATGAAACGGACGAAATACATGTATTTTCAAAAGAACCTAATCTGTTTTATAATAGGGTATTACTTCCAGAATATGTTACAGAAGAATTATCATGGGAACAGCTTTTAAAAATTAAAAAAGCAGAACTTGATAAGCTAAATATACATTTGCATCCCGAAACTTACATTACTAAAATTGATAAAACAGCTAAAACAGTTACAGATAGTAATGGTGGTAATCATAGTTTTGATAAACTCATACTAGCAACAGGTAGTCGTGCTTTTGTGCCAAAAGATGTGCAAATAGATTTACCAGGACGTTTTACCATGCGAAATAAAATTGATGCCGATAAATTTAAGAAGCATTTAGATGCTACGGGACTTCCTCCAGAAGAACAGCATGTAGTAATTGTCGGCGGTGGTTTACTTGGTTTGGAACTAGCTGCAGCAATGAAGCATAAAAACGCTAAAATTACCATTATACAGCGTGCATCACGTTTAATGGAGCGTCAGTTAGATAAAGTATCTAGTAAATTATTGGCTTTAGATGTACAAGAACGTGGTATTCAAATTTATTTTGATAATGAAGTAAGTACGGTGTTTGATGATGAAGACACTGGCGAATTAAACATCACTTTAAAAAGTGGAAAATATATAACAGCCAATGCTATTGTGTATGCTATTGGTACAATTCCTAATGTGGATATTGCAAGAGTAAACGGTATTGCGTGCAGTAGGGGTGTTAAGGTAAATCAACATTTACAATCTTCGCATCCCGATATTTTTGCAATCGGAGAGATAGCAGAATTTAATAATCAATTATTCGGAATTACATCAGCAGCAGAAGAACAGGCCAATATTTTAGCCAACTTTATTGCAGGAGATGTTAGTAGCTCATATAATGGTTCAGTATTAATGAACATTTTAAAGTTTAACGATTTGAACTTATGTAGCATTGGAGATATTAGCGTACCTGAGCATGACGATAGCTACGAAGAAATTATTTTTACAGATATCAAGAAACGTTACTATAAAAAATGTATTGTAAAAGATGATCTTTTGATTGGTGCCGTTTTAATGGGGGACAAAAACGAATTTGCCGAATTTAAAACCATGATTGAGAGCAAAATTGAAATGGCCGATAAGCGAAATTCATTGCTTAGAGGGGCTTCTAATGATGCGCCTATTATAGGAAAACTGGTGTGTTCTTGTAGCCAAGTAGGGCAGGGTAATATAGAAGAAACTATCGCTCAAGGCTGCACAGATTTTACAGAATTATGTAACAAAACAGGTGCAGGTATAGGTTGTGGTAGTTGTAAAACAGAAGTTAGAGAGATACTTCAAAATTCAAAAGTATTAGCATAATGGAACCATACAGATTAATGATAAACGGTGGTGTATTATCGTCAGGAGAATTAAAATACATTTGTGAAGCTGCTGAAGGTTTAGGGTTGGATGCCATTTCTTTTGGATCACGACAAGACATTATTTTTCCAGAGGAAATAGATGAAAGTAAGTTTAGTCAATTTGATAAAATACAATTTGTAAAACCTAAGCGAGATGGTGTAGAAAATATAGCGTCATCGTATGTGTCTTCAGATATTTTACCTAGTACCTCTTGGTTAACTAGTGATAGGTATCTATATGTTTTAGAGCAGTTTAAACACAATCCAAAACTTAGAATTAATGTTATAGATCCTAAACAACGCTTAGTGCCTTTGTTTACAGGAAACGTGAACTTTATTGCTTCAAGGCATGAAGACTATTGGTATTTATATTTAAGACTTCCTAGTTGGCAGGACACTAAAATGTATCCTGCATTAATTTACAGTTGGGATATGGACAAGGTAGAACAAGCCATTGAAAATATTCTGATTGAAGAACCTGAAACCGTTGAAATGGTATTTGATTTAGTCAATGATGCTGTTGAAACCAATAACAGAACGGTTGACAAGCCATTAAAAGTACCATTTTACCCATTTCCGTATTATGAGGGGATGAATCGCATAGGTACAGATCGCTATTGGTTAGGGCTATATTGGAGAAATAATCGTTATGATTTGAAGTTTCTAAAGGCGATGTGCGATTTATGTTCTGAGAATAAAATAGGTAAAATTTCCATCACACCATGGAAGTCCTTTATCGTAAAAGGAATTCCTGCAAAACACAAATTGCAATGGGAAAAGCTTTTGGGCAAATTCGGTATCAACGTACGGCATTCTATGCTGGAAATGAATTGGCACGTACCTGTAAACGACAAAGAAGCGTTGAATTTAAAAAAGTACTTGGTCACTAATTTCGATCAAAACGATATCAGCACCTACGGCTTAACGTTTGGAATTACAAGCTACGATAGCGATACTTACAATTTTACGTCCATAGTCATTGAAAAAAACAGGCCACCTCAAGTTAATGGTGTTTTTAAAATTCGAGATACCTATAACTTACTTCATGCCAAAGACTTTGATCCCAATACACGTGAATATATCATGCACGTTCAAGATGTAGATATGGTGGAGCTTCCAGGATTGCTAATGGAATTGAGTAAATTATATTTTGAGCAATTAGGCGTTGAGAAAGAAAAAGAGACGTTGCCTGAAACGCCAAAAAAAAGCGAGGAAGAGGAAGTGTATCAGTGTTCGGAATGTTTAACGGTGTATAGCGAAGTCTATGGAGATATCACACAAGATATCCCTCCCAATACACATTTTGAAAATTTGCCAGAAACTTACGAATGTTCAATTTGTGAAGCACCAAAAAGTAGTTTTCGGAAGAAAGCCTTTCAAATTTTAAGAAACTCCTAAAAATTATCTAGAATTATTAAAATTAAGTATTATTACTTAATTTTAGACAGACAAATAAGTTATTTTAATGTTTTGAGTCTCATAAATACACCATATAAAACCAAATCTGATACCCTATGTAGCACTTGTAACAATCCTAATTGTTTTATTCATAACCACAACAAAGCACTTTTTAGTTCCAATTTACAAAAGCACAACACTGTTTTAAAATGTAAAAAAGGGCAGCAATTTATTATGGAAGGTGCGCCGGTAAACGGACTTTTTTTCATTAAAAGTGGTACCGTAAAAGTATTTAGGACAGGGATTAATGGTCGTGAGCAAATCGTACGCTTTGCGAAACCCTGTGAGATTATTGGTCACCGTGGCTTTGGTACACAAGAATTTTATTCCATTGGCGCCATAGCCTTACAGGATACAAAACTGCATTATTTTTCGAAAGAACACCTTAGGGAAACCTTATTGGCAAACCCTAAGTTCGCTTATGATATGATGCTGTTTTATGCCAACGAGCTTAACCGAAGTGAAAACAAGGTGAAATCTATCTCACAAATGACGGTGCGTGAGCGCGTTATTGATTCCTTATTGTACATTCATCGTAAGTTTGGGGACTTAAGAGGATTTATAAATTTACCACTTAGTAGAAAGGAGTATGCTGACTACGCTGGCACTACCGAGGAGCAAGTTATTCGTGTATTTTCAGCACTCAAAAAAGAAAAACTCATTTCAGCAAGTGGCAGGAAGATTGGGATTATCAGCATTGATACCCTTAAAAAGGAAATCGACGACCATAATTACTTTTTAGATAGTTGATTGTTCTTATTACTTGCCTAAATACTATTTATCAGGGGGTTTGTCCAGTTTGGTGAGACTTTCTGATATATCTTTTCTCACATCTTACCTAACTCATTTCAGGATCTCATCAGTTTAAGTCATCCAGCATTCATATAATCTTTAACTACTAAATACTCTACATAAATGGTGTCGCTGCAATCCCTAATGCAGTTATGTTTGCTAGTATCATTATGAGGAGCGCTGCGACAAGAAAACTTGGATTTCTATATGTATTGTTTTAGATTACAAAGTTATTTAAACCCTTAATTTTTGTATTTTTTTTAAAACTACGTACAAGTACGTATTGTTTTTTCTGTAGAAAAAACCGAACTTAACATGTTGATAGACTTGTGTTTATCTAAACAATATCTCTATCTAGGCTTTTATGGTAATTTTTAACAATAGTTCTTATGAAACTAAATTCAGATGTCTTTAAGTTGACAGTCTTAAGGAGCCCAAAAAAAATAAAACCTACTATTTCCAAGGAGCATCTAAAAGTCGTCAAACCAGGTGATGAATTACCAGTATACTCGGAAATATTAAACTATATTGATGATAATGCAACAGTAGAAGGCTACCATGATTTGCTTAGTCGATTATCAAAGTCATCAATTTTAATTCGTTCTGCAGAAGAGTTTAACTATCCGCATTTAGAATTTATGAAGTCCATTGAGCGCATCAATGAATTAAACAATGGTGAATTCGAATCTACCTTTAAAAAGATTTACGGTAATTCGATTTCCAAAATAATCGTTCAGCAAGATTTTAAAGATGAAAGAATTAGAATAATTGACACTTTACTTTTCAAATTGGTATCTGGGTATAGATCCAATGTTCAAATTGAATCATTAGATGTTATAGCCAGATATTTAAATTTATTTAAGTACTCTCAAGAAAATCCAGGGGTTATAAATGACAAGAAAAATATAAAAGAGTTTATTAGGCAACCTTTGTTGCTTCCTCAAAATAGAAATCCAATACAATTTATAAATGAATTTTACTTAAATAAACAACGCGCAAAACGGCAAAAGGATCTTGAGGCAGAAAAACAGAAACGCAAACAAAGACAAGAACAACGTAAGAGAATAGATACTTATAAAAAAGCTGCAGACGAAATCCAAAAAGTTCATGCTAACTATTTAAATGCAATACGTACCAAACAAATTTTAAGAGAAGAGAACAAAAAATCTTTGAATATAATCCCAAGACAACTTATAGATCAACTTAGTCCAGAAACCCAAGAAGTTTTGAATGAAAATAATTTCAATCTTGATCATATTAATGGTGCAGTAATAGTAAATGGCGTTAGGAATATGAGCCATGGAAATATCAATATTGATTTAGGAAAATGCGATACTTCAGACGAACCCAGAGATACACTAAAACCATCAAGGATCAAACCCAAGTTAAATCCACCATTAATAGGAGATTTATTAAAAGTAAGGCATAAACTTGTTGGGTATTCTACAAACGAAATAGCTTATATAGAGAATGTTCTTAAAGGTGAAAAAAAAGAGAAAACTCATAGAACTTTAGACAGCACGGAAGAAACAATACTTGAAGAAACAGAAACTGAGAAATTTCAAGAAAACGAGTTTAGTACAAATGAACAATTTGAAATACAAACTGAAGCAGATAACACCATTGCAAAAGATGCTTTTGTTAATGGGGAAATTAGCAGAGAAGCATTTGGAGCTACAATAAGTGTGTCAGGTGGCGCTAGTATATCTTCAGAAAAATCACAGTCCATGTCCTCTTCAAAAGCTAAGGAGCTAATGAGTAGGGCGGTAAATAATGTTAAAGAAAGGGTGTTCTCCAGTAGAAAGTTAGTCACATTAAAAGAAAAGGAAATTACGAATACCCATAAAATTGATAATTCTCATAGTGATAGTGAACACATCAACGGTGTATATAAATGGGTAAATAAAATTTATAGAAACCAACTTGTAAATTACGGTAAACGCCATTTTCTAGAATTTATGGTTCCAGAACCAGCCTCCTTTGTGTTATTTAGCGAAAGCAATAAAAGTAAACACCTAAAGGAAAGTTATCCTGAACCTCCTGTTGTTTGTGTAAATGGGAAAACCAAGGATTTAAAACCAGAGCATTTAGACGAATTCACCTATAGCTATTGGATTAAGGAATATGGTGTTGAAGAGATTGCCCCGCCTCCACCTGAATACTTATTCAAGATGAACGAGATGACTACCAAAGTAGAGGTGAATCAGAATTATCAACAAGGTTTTGAAATTAAGACAATAAATTCTATTAAAAGTATTGCAATCCCAGAGGGTTATATACCAGATGTTATCGATTATGAAATATCTGGAGTTAATGGGCATGCCCGGTTTACTAGAGCTAATGATAGTGACAATGATCGTAAAGATCAAATGGCATTTAAATTTAACATTGGTGGAGATGAGGTGTTTAATATGATTTATAATGAGGAACTTTTGGCTGCTACTGCTGACAACCGTATTGAATATCAAACACTCAGGAAAAAATTGGAACTAAATTGGTCAGAGTTATTCGAAGACGACGGAAAAACCAAGAAGCCTAATACAGCTTATGACGTAAAAGGAAAGATTAATGACTCTATAACCCTGAGTGATTATCTGGAAAGTGAAGGATATACTTTTGCCAATCTCGAAGACGATCAGGACACGACCGCAGATTCTGATTCTGTGTTTGTTAATTCTGGAATCCCTATTAGTGTGATTGGTTATTCCAGCCTGTTTTGTGTTAGCAGTTTTAAATTAAATGTGAGTTTTAAAAGGACAGATGCAAAATTTAAACAATGGCAAATTGAGACTTACAATAGAATTATTGAAAAATACAACCAATTAGTAGAAGAGGTCAAAGAGCAAATATCCATCTTTGATGTTACTAATACCGATTTTGGTACAAACCCTCTTGTAAATAGAGATATTGAAGAAATGGAATTAAAAAAAGCCTGTATTTCAATTCTTTCCAATCAGCATTTCAATGCCTATGGCGCCATACAAGACGATGCAGAATTTGGATATCCGAAGATTGATTTTTCCAAAAACTTTGAAGAAAACGAAAGTGTTAAGTTTTATGAGCAAAGCTTTGATTGGGGAAATATGCTATATGCCTTTTATCCTTATTATTGGGGAAGAAAAGAGGGTTGGATTAACAAGCTTAATTTAAAGGATAATGATCCTCTTTTTGAAAAGTTTCTAAAAGCAGGTTACGCCAGAGTTTTGGTGCCAATTAGGTTGGGATTTGAGCGTCAGATATACAATTCTAATATGATTAAAATTGAAATTCCTGATATTGATTCCTCCTATTTAATGGAAGATGAATTTGCTGAAAATTCTTTGGCAATAATTGAAGAGATTACCGATCAGTATGACTTAGAAGGAGAAATAGGGACAGGTTTTCTAAACGTTGAAAATGGCAATGCCATAGTCGTTGGGGTGAATACAAATTTTAGGAATGACGAATCTTCAAATTTTAATCCTACAAATCAAATAGGTAAAAACACTGATTTAAAGACAGATATAAACCGTGAGATTATTATTGGAGATGAGGAGTACATCATAAAGAATGTAATTTCGCCAACTGAAATCGAAATAAACAAACCTTATCAAGGGGAATCAGCGGAGGGAGTTAGATTTATAATTGGCCCTAAAATCGTGGGACCTAGTTGGGAATCTGTGGTTCCTTCTAAATTAATTATTTTAAAAGGCAGATTAGATATAATTAATTAAAATTTTTGATATTTTGAGTGAGAATAACAATGAAGAGTTAATTGATACTCTTGAAAATTGTATAAATCAATTTCAAGTTTTGAAAGGAAAATTAAGTTTAGAACCAGTTTGGGCAATTTTAAAGGTTTTGGCAACAAAAGATAAAGTTCACGATGCAAGGTATGCTAGCCTAATTAATTCTAAAAAAAGTGGTGGTTTTTGGACTGATTTCATTTCAACATTAATTATCAATAATTTATTTGGACAGGTTTTAAAGAAAGGGGTTTCGGCATTGCTCAGGACTACAGTTTGGACAGAGAAAATTAAACTTGAATTTGCTTCAAAAGCACCCAAAACAAGGCCATTGTTGCCGCCTTTATCCCATGTGTCAAGGGTGCCCCTAAAAAGCGGTCTTGAGGTAAGTTGGGATAAAACAATAGAAGAATTTCTTGGTAAAAGAACTTCTACTGCTTTGACAAATATTGCTAATGATCTTGGTAAGCATTCTCTAAACCACATAAAGAATTATTCCAGTTTCGTAAGTGCAAATCACGAACCAGGAATTTATGAGGCAACAGAGATTATGAAAAAAATCTCTGAATACTATAAAGAAATATGTGGTAATGCAGTGAATGATATCAAACGATATGTAAAAATTATCAAAAATGGAAAAGTCTATATACCAGCTGCTTTTTTTGATCCAGAAATAAAAGATAAGGAGTCAAATTTAGTTTTTTACAAACCTAAAATTAACCTAAGATTAGAAATCAAGGAATGGTTAAAAGTCTACAATAATATATTAGAACTTAATAATAAATTTGAATCGTTACAATTAGATTTAAAACTATCAGCTATGATTTGGTCAATTGTTTTACCATTAAATTTATATGATGTTAAAAAGGAACGAATATTGATAACAGACACTACAATTGAATACGGCGATTCAGGTGGAGGGCCTCCTAGATATAGGCAATTGTTTATATATCCTCCATCTGGAGGGTTAATACTGGCTAATAAGGACCGCGATGAAGCTCTTATAAATGAACTATTTAAACGGTTCCCTTATAAAGATTGTAAGGTTTTAAATCGGACATTTAAAGAAACCTTCATAGATGATGAATGGTTTCAAAAACAAACAGAACATATAAAGGCCATATATTTAATGAAGTTTTTTACGGATATGAGAAATTCATTTGACAGATTTCTAAAAAAAATTAAAAAATCAACTACTAAATCAATTCCTAAAGGATTAATAGCAAGTATTGATGGACTGCCGGAGTTTTAATTTAGCACAAAATATGTTACTAATAACTTATTTCAGAATTTTTATTACAAAGTTTAAGGTTTTCACCAATATTGTATTACTTACTTTAAATTTCAGAAAATGTACAATTTAGTTTAGACAACCTATTTAATTTTTGTTGTCCTGTCACATCACTCTTCCAATTTTATGCAAAATCAGCATTTCGAGTTTCTTATATTCCAAATGTTCAACAAGAAGGCCTACAGATATATTTAGCAAAAGATAAAACGTTCATTTAAATAGCAAAACTACGTAGTATCAATCACAAAAATCCACAATTTTCTGTTCAACCTTTCCCATTCTAAGTAAAACATACGTAAAATGTTATTAACATTAGCATGTTTATACGTAGTAGTTTACGTAAATCTACCTGTGTAAAAAATCATTTAAAATTATTGGTAATGAGTTAGTTGTAATTAGAATCTGTGTTTTAGCAGGTTGTTTTATGGATAAAAAGAGGTGTGTTTATGGGGTTTAACATGGGGTATATCTAAATGTACTTATATATTTGCTTAAAAATTAAGTATAAATACTTAGAAAACAGTTAAAAACTATAAATATGAAATCTCTATTAAAACGTACCTCTTGGATTTTACCCTTAGCAGTGTTACTATTTGCTTGTGGTGGCGAAAAGAAAAAGGAAACTGTTGTAGCTGAAGCTACTCCAGCAAGTACAACAAAAACATTAGAAATTGAAAAACCACAATTAACCTTTGGGTTTATCAAATTAACAGATATGGCACCTTTAGCTATTGCTAAAGAAAAAGGGTTCTTCGAAGATGAAGGCTTATTTGTTTCTGTTGAAGCACAATCTAATTGGAAAAACGTATTAGATCGTGTTATTGATGGTCAATTAGACGGTTCTCACATGTTGGCAGGTCAGCCAATTGCTGCAGGCGCAGGTTTTGGTCGTCAAGCAGAATTAGTTACGCCATTCTCTATGGATTTAAATGGTAATGGTATTACAGTATCTAACGATGTTTGGTCTAAAATGAAGCCAAACGTACCTAAAGATGCAGATGGTAAACCAATACACCCTATAAAAGCAGATGCACTTAAACCTGTAATTACTGAATACAAAAACAGTGGTAAGGCATTTAAAATGGGTATGGTATTCCCAGTTTCTACGCATAACTACGAAATAAGATATTGGTTAGCAGCAGCGGGTATCCACCCAGGTATGTATACTGCTGATAACGTACAAGGACAAATTGATGCTGAGGTTTTACTATCTGTTACACCTCCGCCACAAATGCCTGCAACGCTAGAAGCAGGTACTATTTATGGGTACTGTGTAGGAGAGCCATGGAATCAACAAGCGGTATTTAAAGGTATAGGTGTACCAGTTACTACCAACTATGATATTTGGAAAAATAATCCAGAAAAAGTATTTGTAATGACTAAGAAATTTGTGGATGAAAACCCTAACACTGCAATTGCTGTAACTAAAGCGTTAATTAGAGCAGGGAAGTGGCTAGACGAACCAGGAAATAGAGCAGAGGCTGTAAAAATATTATCTATGAGTCAATACGTAGGTGCAGACGAAGCGGTATTAGCAAACTCAATGACAGGTACTTTTGAATTTGAAAAAGGCGATAAGCGTGAGATGCCAGACTTTAATGTATTCTACAAGTACAATGCAACATACCCATTCTATTCTGATGGTATATGGTTTTTAACGCAAATGAGACGTTGGGGACAAATTCCTGAAGCTAAGCCTGCAGATTGGTACGCATCAACTATAAAAGATATTTACAGACCAGATATTTGGACTAAAGCTGCTAAACTTCTAGTAGAAGAAGGTAATATTCCTGCTAGTGATATTCCAACAACTGATGGGTACAAACCAGCTACTGGAGATTTTATAGACGGTACAACGTATGATGCTAAAGATCCTATTGGATACATCAACAGTTTTGAAATTGGTAATAAAGACAAGGCTGTACAGTAATAAGATAACATTTGTCATTCCGAGCGAAGTATGAGGAGGAATCTCATCATTACTTTTGAGATTTCTCGTCACTCGTTCCTCGTTCTGTCGAAATGACAATACACAAACACTAAACACTATCTAAATAAAAGAATCATGAAGCAAAGTGTAACATTAGGAAAAGTAACCAAATTTATGGGATTAGGCTTTTTAAGTACATTTAAAGATCTATTCACGGGGAAGCTAGAAAAGGAAGATTACAAAGCCTTTTTACGTAAAGTCATTGTACCTGTTGCTTCCGTTCTATTATTTTTAGGATTATGGCATTTAGGCGCAAAGGCGCTTTACAATGTTGAAGCTGAATTTAGAATTGAGAAAGCACTAAACGAACAGGGGCAAGCTGCAGCAGACGACATGGCTGCTTGTATTGCTAGTGGCGATACGAGTTGTCAGCCTAACACCTTGCCGTCACCTTCACAAGTTTGGACATCGTTTCAATCGTTACTTAACGACCACGCCTTAATTAGTGCAGATAAAGCTGCTTTTAAAGAAAAAACTGCAGCCTTAAATGAAAAACGTGTTGCTGAAGGTAAAGATCCTATTGTGTATACGGGACGCCCATCATTCGTAGATCAAATCTTTAGAAGTTTAAAAACCGTTTTTGCAGGGTTCTTTTTAGCGTTACTTATTGCTGTGCCTCTTGGTATTTTTATAGGGTTGAGTCCAACTTTAAAAAGTGCGTTTAATTGGTTTATTCAAATTTTTAAACCTGTATCGCCAGTAGTTTGGTACTTATTAGTGTTTATGATTGTAAAAACATTATTGATTGATTCTAGTGAGGATAGCTCGTTTAGTATTTCGTTTATAGCAGTTGGTTTATGTTCTATGTGGGCCACATTGGTAAACACGTCTATGGGAGTTTCATCTGTAGATAAAGATTACATCAACGTTGCTAAGGTTTTAAAATTAGGGAATTTCCAAAAGGTTTTTAAAATAATATTACCATCGTCTTTACCATTAATTTTTACAGGTTTAAAAATTACCTTATCTGTAGCGTGGATGGTATTAATTGCTATTGAGCTTTTAGCACAAAGTCCTGGTTTAGGATTGTTTGTTTGGGAAGAATTCCAAAATGGTGCAAACGACTCCAACGCCAAAATTATAGTAGCCATGTTTGTTATTGGTATTATTGGTTTCTTATTAGATCGCTTGATGTTATCGATACAAAACTGGGTGTCTTTTGAGAAGACTGATGCGATATAATATGATGGATGACTGATGACCGAAGACCGAAGTTTAGCTCGTTTGCGGATATACTTTGACTTGGAATTGAAAAATAAAGTTGGCGGATAAACCCGCGTTAGGGATTGAACGGCATGTTGGAGCTCCTCGCAGAGAGCGACTAGTGAAAGCCCGACCCTTGTGGTAACGCCCTAAAAATGTTGAATTGTTTAAATGTTTAATCGTATAATCGGTTAAACGTATCAACGAATTAACGATTAAACACTATTAAAAATGGCATACTTAGAATTAAATAATGTTTACAAAACCTACGGAACGGATGAGAACGCTACCGAGGTGCTATCTAATATTAATTTATCGATAGAGGAGGGCGAGTTTGTAGCGATTGTGGGGTTTACGGGAAGTGGAAAAACTACCTTGGTAAACTTAATAAATGGATTGCTTGAGCCAACGAAAGGCGAGGTGTTGTTTAAAGGGAAACCTGTTGAAGGTACAAGCCATGAGCGAGGTGTTATTTTTCAGAATTACTCGTTGCTACCTTGGTTAACAGTTGAACAGAATGTGTTAATGGCGGTGAAAGAGGCGTTCCCAAAACGCGAAAAAGCGGTATATAAGCGTAAAGCGGCATACTATATTGATATGGTTGGTTTAACGCCTGCTATAAATAAACTACCTAAGGAATTATCTGGTGGGATGCGACAACGTGTGGCGGTGGCTAGAGCACTATCTATGAAACCTGATATGATTATTATGGATGAACCTTTAGGGGCCTTGGATGCTTTAACCAGAGGAACGCTGCAAGACCAGATATTAAATATTTGGGGTAAAGATAAGCGTACAGCGTTGTTGATTACTAACGATGTGGATGAAGGTATTTATATGGCAGACCGTATTATACCGCTTCGTCCAGGACCAAATGCAACTTTAGGGCCTGAGTTTAAGATTGATATTGAGCGCCCACGTGATAAGACAGCAATGAACGACAACCCTAATTATAAGAAAACAAGAAATGCGATTATTGAGTATTTAATGGATATTGGGGAAGAGCGTAAATCTCAAGTTTCTGAAGCGTTTTTGCTTCCTGATTTAGCACCAAAAGATTTTGTTAACCAATTTAGATAAGCACATCATGAGCACAATAATTGAAAATAAAGACACTATTATTACTAAAACTTCTGGATTTCCTTCTAAAGATGTGATGCTAGATTTAAAAGATTTGAAAAAAGTGTATCCAACACCAAAAGGTGATTATGTGGTGTTAGAGCATTTAAATCTTCAAATAAAAAAAGAAGAATTTGTTACCATTATTGGGCATTCTGGATGTGGTAAAACAACTATGTTGTCTATGATTGCAGGATTGAATCCAATTTCTGAAGGAAACATATCCGTATTAGGTAAGCATATTAAAGGCCCAGGTCCAGATAGAGGTGTTATTTTTCAAGCGCCTAGTTTAATGCCTTGGATGACGGCTTTACAGAATGTGATGCTAGGTGTAAATCAAGTATTTCCACACGCTACAAAAGCGCAACGTAACGACATTGCAAAGTATTATTTACAGAAAGTAGGTTTAGAAGATGCTTTTAATAAGCGTGCATCAGACTTATCGCAAGGGATGCAACAGCGTGTTGGTATTGCTAGAGCCTTTGCTATAAAACCTAAAGTATTATTACTGGATGAACCATTTGGTATGCTAGATTCGTTAACCCGTGGTGAATTACAGGATACTTTAATTGACATTTGGAACAAAGAAAAAATTACAGCGGTAATGATTACCCACGATGTGGATGAAGCGATATTTTTAGCAGATCGTGTTGTGATGATGACTAGCGGACCGCGTGCAAAAATTGGTGATGTTCTGGATATTGATTTTGAAAGACCAAGAACACGTAAAGCTGTATTGGAACATGACGATTATTATAAATACAGAAAACATTTGATAGATTTCTTAGAGCACTAAGACGCAAAATTCACAAGTATTTTATTGTACAAAAGTTGCTTACCAAAACATGAGATTTTTGGGAGTTCAGGGTAAATACAACCTAAAATCAAAATAATTAATTAAAAAAACTCAAACAAAAAATTAAACTTAAAAACGAGTAACAATGAGAAAACAATATGTATTAATAGGCTTGATGGCATTGATAGTTCAATTAGCACAAGCGCAGTTTACATTAGATGGTCAATTTAGACCAAGAGCAGAATACCGTAATGGATTTCAAACCTTAATTCCAGATGGAGCTGATGCAGGTTTTGCTATTAATACCAGAGCGCGTTTAAATGCTGGATACCAAACCGAAGCATTTAAAGTGTACTTGAGTATTCAAGATTTATTAGTTTGGGGTGAGAACCCACAAATTATTCCTGTTGATGCTAACAATTCGTTCGCAATTTTTGAAGCGTGGGCAGACCTGAAATTAGGCGGAAACTGGTCTGCTAAAATTGGGCGTCAAGTTTTGTCTTATGATGACCAACGTTTCTTTGGTGGTTTAGATTGGGCACAGCAAGGTAGGAATCATGACTTAGCTATGATTCAATACAAAGGTGATTTTATTCTAGATTTAGGTTTTGCCTTCAATCAAGATCTTGATAATAACGGAGGCCCTCTTTTTGGTTTCCAAAATGTTGGTACGGGCTATCCTAATAACAATCCGTTTCAATACAAAACGATGCAGCATTTATATGCAAAAAAAGCTTGGGATGGTTTTGCAGCAAGTTTGTTATTAGTAAACTATGGGCACCAAGCTTTTGATACTAATAGCGATCCTGATGGGGTAAATAGTCTTTTTACGGCTGGTACACACTTAACATACAAAAAAGGAGCTTTTGGAGCTGCGGCAAATGCTTTTATTCAAACTGGAGAATTCTTTAATGGTAGCACGGATGTAGGAGGCGCTTACTTATTAGGACTGGATTTAACCTATAAAACCTCAGACAAAGTAACATTAGGAGCTGGTGTTGAATTAATAAGTGGTGATGATGCAAGTACTACTGATAAAACGGAAGCATTTATTCCAACATTTGGAACCAATCATAAATTCAACGGTTTTATGGATTATTTCTACGTAGGTAACCATATCAATACCATTGGTTTATTTGATGTTCATGTTAGTGCAAACTTTAAGTTGAGCGATACCTCTAGCTTAATGGCAAAGGTGCTAAACTTTAGTGGAGATCAAGAATTACCAAGTGGTGAAAAATCTTTAGGTACTGAGATTGACATGGTATATTCCAAGAAATTTAAAGGTTATGCTTTAAAAATTGGATATTCCCATTTATTCGCTGCCGACGGTATGTATGAATTAAAAGGCGTTGCCGAAAGTGCTGCAAAAGACACTCAAAACTGGGCATGGGCGATGTTAATTATTAAGCCAAAATTTTTAAATACAGCGAAATAAGACTTTTAGTGTTTATTTAAATTGGAAATAATTTTCATAATATAAAGTGTTAATTAGTTTGATATTCCAATTTATGAAGTCCCGCTTAGTGCGGGACTTTTTGTTTAATAATAAAAATGAGCTCCTTTTAGTGAATTCCGAAAGATGTAAAAAGAGCATTTTGCTCAAAAAAAAGCCTTGAAATTTTTCTTCAAGGCTTTTCTGTTTATATGAAAGTTGGTTTATTAACTGCCCAAACCTAATTGCTCCATAGCTTCTTGTTGTTGCTCCATATAAGCTTCCCAGCCTCCAGCAGAAATAATTTGGAAAATAGACAATGCAAAAGCAATTACGCCTAAAACCAAACCAATTATAGCAATAGTCTTTGCAGTTTTCAACTGACTGAAATTACTATACAATTCAGGATTCTCTTGGTATAACTTTGTGTCTTTATTTACTAAAAACAAGGCTATACCTGAAAATAGTAAACCTCCGATACCCATACTACAGCAGCAAGCTATAAAAGATACTATACTAAGGATTAAAGCGATGGTTGCATTTGGTAATTTTTGTTGTTCCATAATTTTAGATGTGTTAAATTAAAATTTTAAAAGCATAGCTTCCTACTATGATAGCAACATTTAATATTGCCAATACTATAATTATTCTATTTGACGATTTAAAAGGTTTAACAGCATTGATGCCTACTACTACAAATAGCAATACTAACGTGTAAATAGCAGGATACATTTTAAAAGCTGCGATAAATTCACCTTGAATTAATAACGAAAAGCTACGTTGTAAGCCACAACCCATACATTCCACACCCAAAAACTTCTTGTTTAGGCAGGGAAGCATGTATTTTTCCAGTTCACTTATTAATAGCATAAACGGCTTATTTGTGCTAAATATAATGAAAATGAAAAGAATTAAACACGTAAGGATTTTAAGAAATGGTAATTTTATTTACCAGAAATAACAACCTTTTTGTTAAGTGTTTGATTGTCTGATAATTTTAGAGACACCACATAAATACCAGAACTTAAAGATTTTGTGGATACTGTATGCTTCCGTTTGTTAGAAAACATCGGTTGCTCAAAAACTAACTTACCAGAAACATCATAAAGAAAAATATGGTCTATTTCTAGACGTTTTGGATTAATGATTTCTAAGTGGTTACGTCTTTTGTTTTCAAATATTTTAAAATCTGATGCAGCTACTGTTTCTATGTTCAACGTATTCTGTTTGCTGAATGCAATTTCAAATCTGTCGTTATAGAGGCCTTCTTTCAAAACAATACTAAACATATTATTTCGTATATCTGTGTATGTGTCATTCAATTTATCATGTACATAAATAGTGACGCTTTCAGGAATGGCTTTAAGACTATATACTGAGATGTCAAAAGTCGTATCGTCCTTGTTTGTTTTTAATCCGATAGGGATGGTTGTGTCGTCAGTGTAATTGATTGATTTAATAACGAGTTCCTTGTCTTCAGACAATAAATAGGCATCTCTAGTTAAGCCTTCTTCATAATTTCTTCCATCAAAAAATCTATTGTAAGTATCATTGTTTGGAGTGCCATCTCTAAATGCAATAACACTTTCTCTATAAAAGGTGTTATCTATTTTCGTATGCACCCTTATTTCAGGAATTATCAATGGGTTATTAATAATCTCCTGGTAATCAATACCATTATGAGACATCGCAATTACCTCAGGTTTTTTATGTTCTTCGCTTTTTCCTTTTGATTTATTTTTGGCAAAAACAGAGCCATTTCCCCCTGTAGTAGAATCCTCTGCTAAATATAATCGCATAGCATTATTAAACACAGCTGTTCCACCACCTGGCAAGCCTCCATTATCCAAACTGCTTACTATAAAACCTTGTCCAACAGCGGCATATCGTCTTGCATATTGGTAGTAAAATCTTGAGTGTTTCCGGCAGTGGGGCCATTTACACTACCATCCAAGTTATAATTTTCAAATGGAGCAGTCGCATAAGAACCATTGTCTGCCAGATTTGTAGGGTCACCTGGTGTGTACACACTATATCCACCTTGATAATCTGCTAGATTATGTGATCCTACGGGAATTTGCTCCCAAAAGAAAGCTTCTCCATTCAGGATATTTCTGTTATTAGTTCCTGTAGGTGACGTTGAGCCATTGCCATCAGTTAAAAACAACTTTAAATCCAAAGCTGATGGGTAAGGGTTGCCTGTAAGTGTTTCTACTTGAGTTGTTGGTCCAGAAAGTGGATCGGAATCAACACCTGTAAAGGTGCAATCAATTGAGATGTCTCCTGTATTTGGTCTACCTCTTAAATCTAAGACATTATTTACGTTTGGACTACCTTTAAGGGTGAATCCATAACCCGACGGTATGTTGCCTGTATTTAATTCTTGTGACCAATCAGCGTATCCGCCACCAGATATCAATGTAAAAATCCAGTACGTTGCTAACTGAGTTGCGGTACCATTATATGAATTACCAATAAAACCATACGGAACTGATGTTACATTCGTCAGATCGGTGTGATCCGCTGGATCATGAATATTGGTACCATCAAAATCAACATTTGCATTTAGAGTACCGTCAATGCTTACGCCAACAGGCGAGCACCAAAAATTATAATCGTAAATTCCTGTTGTTTGATTTTGATAAATTGATAGTACTCCAGCATCGGAGTTTTTAGTATCTGTATTTTGAAGCAGTTGTGCATCGCTTCTCATATAAATATTAGATGTGGTGGTTTCCAGTCTAATACATCATTTACAAAAAGCACAACGTCCCTAGCATAGAGATATGAGTTATCGTCAACATACAAATCCTGACTAAAAGAAATGCTCAAACCAAACCAAACAAAGCACAATGTAACTAAGCTCTTGAAGGTAGAGTTGAAGCGTGCTAAACCAAATGTTCTCAATATCGAAGTAAGAAAATTCATTAATATTAGGGGCTTTTACAAGCGAATATACAAAAAAATATCAGTTTAACAGGTTTATATGCATTTTGTCGATATCCTGTCTTTTAATAATTAGACCCTATTATCAAAACGATGTCACAATTTTCATGTAAATTTGTGTTACTTTACTAAAGCAGTTCTATCCTCTTATGAAATACCTTAATTACATTTTAATCTTATTGGGTGCTATCATTGCTATGTATGCCAAAGCCGGCGAGGAGCAGAATCAGTATATTTTGATTGCTGGTATAGTTGTTTTGATGATAGGTGTTTATAGAATAGCTAGGACTATTCCAAGTAGAAGAGATAATGAACAAGAAGAAGACAATTAAACTGTAATGGCTATTAAGGTTGGAGACAGAGTTTTAGTTTTAGACGATGACCTCTCTGGTATTGTAAAAACAATAAAAGGTAACGAAGTAACATTAGAAACTGAAGATGGTTTTTTATTAAGTTTTGCTGAAAGTGAATTAGTGTTGATACACAGTGCTGATGCTATGATCGAAAATACGCTCAACACATCTAACATTAACGATATAATCGCAGAAAAGGAAGCTGTTAAAAGAAAATCTTCTAAGCGCATAAAACCAAAAGAGCGATCCCAACCAGCTATGGAGGTAGATCTGCACATCCATCACTTGGTAAAATCGTCTCGCGGTATGACAAATTTTGAAATGTTAGACCTACAATTGCAGACAGCAAAACGTCAATTGGAATTTGCCATTGGCAAACGTATCCAACGCATTGTTTTTATACATGGTGTAGGAGAGGGTGTTTTAAAACAAGAATTGGAAACTTTATTTAGGCGCTATGACAATATCAAGTATTATGATGCCAATTTCCAGAAATATGGATTTGGTGCTACCGAAGTTTATATTTACCAAAGTGTGAATTAAGGAAAGTCAGGGGTGATTTCTGTACTTCCAGATAGCTTGCTTTCTCCTGTTAAAATTCCAAAGTCAAATTCATCCTGAGATAAAAAATCAATTCTAATATCAGAGACTACAAGTCTCACAACAAATGTTCTTGAGATACTATGCTCTTTGTAGGCCATAGCAGGCGTAGAGGTAGTGACACTAGGGTTTAGATAATCTGCGCCAATATCGCTATTTGTGATATCGTTTAATGGGTTTTGGTCTTGGGTATCCGTTTCTTCATCTCTGGTTAATACGCCATCGCCGTCATCGTCACTATCAAGATAATCTGGAGTGCCATTGCCATCGGTATCCTGAGCATCAGAGAGATCTCCATTGCCATCGGGATCTGGGTTCTCGTTTGCTGTAAGTACATTATCGCCATCGTCATCTTGATCTAAATAATCAGGGATACCATCGTTGTCAGTATCTTGCGCATCCGAAAAATCTCCATCTCCATTTGGGTCTTGGTTTTCTAGTTCTGCAGGGATACCATCATTGTCGTCTTCGGTAAAAGTCCTAATGATAGTGGCTACTGCAGTCGCATCATTTTGATCAACTACAATATTCAAACCCTCTGGAGGAACACTAGAGCAAAATAAATCCTTTGGTAAATCAGGTCTGTCATAGGTTCTGTAAGTGAAGCGCACATTAGGCTTAGGTATTACCAGAGAATCATTATCTGGGTCTTCTTCAAATATGTCATCTAGCGTATAGCTAGAAATTAATACCGAAACAGTTTCCGAAGGGTCTTCTTTAGTTTTATAGAGCAAGAGGTCTACTTCACCACAAGCAACAAACGTATCATCGAAATCAAATTCAAAATCAATAACATCACCGTCGCTACATGAAAAAATAACTAGAAAGCCATATGATAAAAGCAGTGATGATAGACGTCTCATAGAATTAAATTTTAAGCAAAAATAATAGAATTGTATATATAACGTCTCTAATTATTAATAATTTTATTTGACCTATTTTTGTTAGAAATTTAGAACGAATGCAACAGGTGTATTTTGATAATGCTGCTACTACTCAAATGCGGGAAGAAGTTATTTCCACGATGACGGATGTATTAAAACACAATTATGGAAATGCCTCATCCTCATATAGTTTAGGTAGATCTTCTAAATCTTTAATTGAAAATTCAAGAAAAGCAATAGCAAAGCTTTTAAACGTTTCTTCCAGTGAAATTATCTTTACTTCTGGCGGTACCGAAGCTGATAATTTAGCATTGCGATGTGCAGTGAGAGACCTTGGTGTAAAACATATCATTACTTCTAAAATTGAACACCATGCCGTTTTACATACTGTTGAAGCATTAAAGAAGGAGTACAGTATTGAAGTTTCTTTTGTTGAGATGGATGAAAAGGGAGTTATTGATTACAAAGGACTTGAGAAACTTCTAAATGGCATAAATACTAAGGCCTTAGTAAGTTTAATGTTGGTTAATAATGAAATTGGCAACATTCTGGATATAGAGAAAATAGCAAATTTGTGTGAAGCCCATAATGCTTTGTTTCATACAGATGCTGTACAAGCTATAGGGCATTACAATTTGGATTTGCAAAAAATTAAAGTAGATTTTTTAGCAGCAAGCGCACATAAGTTACATGGCCCAAAAGGTGTTGGTTTTGCATATATAAGAAAAAACAACCATATAAACCCTTTGATTTCTGGGGGAGAGCAAGAGCGAGGTCTGAGAGCAGGTACTGAAAGTGTTCATAACATAGCTGGACTTGAAAAGGCCATGACTATGGCTTATGAAAATTTAGAGTCTGAGACTGAATATATTAAAAGTTTAAAGTCTTATTTTATTTCAAAAGTTAAAGAAGAAATTCCCAATGTCATCTTCAACGGTCTGTCGGGAGATTTAGAAAAAAGCACCTATACACTTGTGAACATGCGTTTGCCGATAGCCGCAAACAAATCAGGAATGTTTCTCTTTCAATTGGATTTAAAGGGAATTGCCTGCTCGAAAGGTAGTGCGTGCCAAAGTGGAAGTAGTCAAAAATCTCATGTATTATCCGAATTATTAAATGCAGACGATCTAGAAAAGCCTTCAATTCGTTTTTCATTCAGTATCTACAATACTAAAGATGAAATTGATTACGTGGTTGGTATTTTGAAAGATTATATCAACGAATGAAAGTACTTGATTTAGAGCAATGAATTCTTTCCTTTAAATCGACTATTTACCATCTTGTTTATTGCCTTTATAGTAGTATTCATTAAAAGAATTTCAGCATTTATTACTTGGCATTATTAGTACAGATATTTCATGTTTAAGTTTGGTGTTGAGATGGTTAAGCTATTTTTGATTTTTTCTAATATCAAGTAAAATTTCCTTTATATCTTCTAGTAAAACTTCCGTTTTACCTTTTTCATCATTAGTAGATTGCACTGAGCCTGAGTTGTTTTGAAGTAGCTCCCTTTGTTCTAAAACAGTTGTTTTAAAATCATGAGCATCAACAATTCCAATAAGTTTCATGTCGCTTCCCTTGGGATTACTATTACCCGCAGTTTCAATTTTTAAAACTCTCAAGTCTAGATATTTTAGAATAGGGTTCTCAATAAAGGTTAAATCTTGAATGTTTTCCAAAGGAATCGTTTTTTCAACTCTAAAAAACACCCCTTTTTTAAACTCTAAATGTTTAGTTGTGAGTTGGCACTCTAAACTGTTATAATATTTTTTACCAATATGCTGCCCCAAACCTAAGAGCCATACAATAAGGATCGGGATTCCAATAATTGAAATGAACAGAAAGAATGAAACCACCAAAACAATATATGTTTTTATGTTTTTGCTAAATGTAGCTTGTTGGATTACTTTTACTTCGGGTTTCATAGTTAATCTTGAAAAGTTCGTTTTAGTGTAAATCTGTTGATTTTGTTGTCTTTATTTTTGAATGCTATCTCCAATGTATCTGAAGATTTAAAAGGTGATTCCTTTGCAATTAAGTCACATACATTAGCATTTGAAAATTTAATATTGTTTATACTGACAATTTCATCCCCATAGCTTATTTTACCCTTCAATTGCCTGTCCCAGACCACACCAACTATTAGTTTATTGTTTTGAACTATAGGCGTGAAACCCAATTGCTTTTCCATTAGATTTGCCCTTTCGTTAAAGCTATTAAAATAAAAATGACGCTTTCTAAAATCTAAAGTTACCACACCGTATTTAAAAATATCAGAACCAATTCTTGAATTCTTATCATCTGTTGTTTCGGTCATTACATTGGTAAAGACATGGTTGTTAATTGAAATTTCAGGAATCGTCAATCTATATGTCGTGTTGGCCTCTGATGCTCCAAAAAGCCCAATGCCAGCAGAACCTTCACTACTTAAAACATGTGTGGCTACTTTTTGTTCCTTAAAAAGGCTTAAATGTTGTTTGCTCATATCGTAAAACCCACTTGCTCCAGTATCAAATAATAGCTTTTCTGAAACGTTGTTTTTACCCTTTAGCTGTATTTGAATATATGGACTACCTTGACCATTATTAATAAATAGTTTTGTAGGCGTCTCACTTTTTAAATCTAAATTATCAATAGAATTTGTAAGTATGAGCTCCTGCGTTTTTGAATTTATTTGAACGATAGATTTCTGCAGCAGATTGCTTCCGATTATGCCATCAATCTCAAAACAGTCAAAAAGGATGTTATTATCGCCATCGAACACCAAAGCACTTGTATTTGTAAACTCTAAATCTCCAATCGTAATTGATTGAAGCGTGGTTAAATCCATACGCTGCTTTCTATCATTAGAGTCTGATACCGTTAGATTTTTTTTTGAAGAATGTTTTACAACGTTTAATAGGTTTGATGAAATAACGTTCGGGGCTCCTGTGTCAAATAAAAAATAATAAGTACTGTCCTGAATACTTACAGGGATTATTATTTTACCTCTTACATCCTTATATTTTATTGCGGTAAAATAATTTTTGCTGCTGGTTTTACCTGTTTTGAATTTTGTTTTTTGGGCATAAGTAAAAGCAATGCACAGTAAGCATAAACTTAAATTTATAAGCGTTTTTTTCATGATTAGAATTTCATGGTAGTCCTCACATTAAAAACCCGAGGCGTTAAAAAGTTTGGTATAGCAAATTGTCGTTTGCTATACACATCCCTTACCCAAGTATTTGTTATTGAGTTTTGTACATCAAAAATATTGAATATTTCAACACCAAATGAAAGTTGTTTAAACGGTTTTTTCCATCCGCTTTGGAATTGCTTATTTTCATCAACCAATACAAATTGAAAACCAACGTCGGCTCTTTTGTAATCTGGCAACCTAAGTTGAAAATCATAAGGATCTGCGTAACTTGGAGAACCTCCAGGCAATCCAGTATTGTATACCAAATTGAGATAAACTCTCATATTCGGTATGTTGGGGACATAATCTTGAAATAATGCTGCAAATTTTAGGCGTTGGTCTGTTGGCCTTGAAATATAACCACGGTTATTAATGTTCTCTTCTGTTTTTAAATACCCAAAACTAAACCAAGATTCAGTTCCGGGAACAAACTCCCCATTTAGGCGCATGTCTAATCCATAAGCATAAGCTTTTGCATTGTTTCTGGCACGATAACGAATACGAACGTTTTCTAATGTATATGGGTTTACATCCGTTAGGTTTTTATAGAACACTTCTGAAGTCAGTTTAAAAGGACGATCCCACATTTTGAAGCTATAATCGTTACCTAAAACCAAATGCAATGATTTTTGGGCCTTTACATTGGGTTGAACGGTTCCTGTTGAATCCCTGAGCTCGCGATAGAAGGGAGGCTGATAATATAATCCTGCTGCTGCCCTAAACAGCATATCCTTCTTCCAGCTTGGCTTTATCGCAAATTGTGCACGTGGACTAACAACCGTTTGGTTTGATGATACAATACCATCTCCAGATACACTCCAGTTGTGCACACGAACACCCGCATTGTACCATACATCACTTTCGCCTAATGTAGCCCGTTTACTCCATTGCCCGTATGCCTGAATCCTGTTAATTTTGGTGTTGTTCCTAGCTCTAACATTGGTAAAAGGTGTTATTGGACCTTCATAGGGCGTGTAAGGTTGTTCGTTAATGGGGATGGTTCTTGGAGGTCTTACAGAAAAACCTGCTGAATCAATAACTTCCCACTCAACTAAACGGTCTCTAATATCTTCGTTCGTATATTTTATCGACCATTCAAATCTGTTATCATCAACTTTTAGGTCTCCTTTTGCTTGCACAGTTGAAATCAACGCATCCAAATCATTTCTTCCGTGGTTTAGTTGACTTCCAATGCCTTCGCTAAATTCAACCTCTCCTAAATTTTCATCGCCAATATTACTATTTACCTCTCCTAAGTTATATTGAGCCAAGATATCAAAATACTCTTCTTCCGTGGTGTGATATGTTGAAGCCGTCAAGCTAAGCGTTAAATCGTCATTAGCAAAATATGTGCCTTGAAACGCGCCAAAATACGTTTGATATTCTGTTTTTTCCTGACCTTCATAAAATACTATTAAAGCTACAGGGTCTGCCAACGTACCAAAATTAGTTTGTCGCGTTAAGGGCTCATAATCATATTTGTTTAACGATGCGTTACCTAAAAAGCTTAAATGGAATTTATTGGTGAATTTGTAATTGAAATATCCTTGTAAATCAGCGAAAACAGGACGGAAGTTGGTTTGTGTTTGTTTTGCATTGACAAACAGGTTGTTGTTGCGATACCTCGCGCCAACGATACTGGTGAATTTTGAGTCCTTACTTATATTTTCAACAGAAACGGCTGCCCCAAGTAAACTTAAATCGGCATTTACTTCAAATTGATAAGGCGTTTTATAGGTAATATCTAAAACAGAAGATAGTTTATCTCCATATTTAGCCTGAAAGCCACCTGCCGAAAAATCCACATTTTGCACTAAATCAGGATTTACAAAACTTAAACCTTCTTGTTGCCCAGAGCGTACTAAAAAAGGACGATATACTTCTATGCCATTGATGTAAACTAAGTTTTCATCATAATTCCCGCCTCTTACCGAATATTGTGTGCTTAATTCATTATTGTTATTAACTCCTGGAAGTGATAATAATAAGTTTTCAACACCTGCATTTGCCCCAGGGATTTTTTTAACGGTTTCTCTATCTAAAGTTATAATGCCTTCAACTTCCTTTCTACGTGTTCCAGATATCACAACCTCGTTTATTTGTTCGACTGAAGTGCTCATTACTGGATAAAACTCTTTAATTACGCCATTTTTTAAATTAAAGGTAACGACCACTTTTTTGTGTGAAATGTGCGTAAACTCGATATTAACATCTTGATTCGCAGGAATATCCAAAGTATAAAAACCGTTTTCGTTGGTTTGGGTGCCTATAATACCAGTTTTAACGGACACATTTTGAATGGGTTTGCTGTTTTCATCAAGAATAACACCTTTTATTGTGGCTTCCTGACTAAAACCTATTAGAATCGTAAATAAGAAAAGAGTTGTGGTTAGTATGTAACGCGTTTTCAAAAGCAGTTAAGTTTATTTCCTGTAAAATGTAGTTTCAAAAGTAGAATTATTTCCAACATTATCTGTAACAATTACTTTTAAATTGTTTTTGGTATCCCCAATCACGCCATCGTTAAAATCGTGTGTTAGTGTTTTTGTTTTATAGTCATATTCCATTAAAATCCAATTTCCATTCACTGTGGCCCTATAACTTGATATTCCTGAAACTTTGTCATCAATTTTAACTTTAAGGAAGCGGTATTTGCTTAACCACTGACCCTTTTTAAAGTTAATTGGCGTTATGGTTGGTACTTCGTCATCATAAGCTAAAGCATATGTCCCCAGTCTTTTGGTGTAAGACGATAAGGTGTCTCCCTCACGTTTTGTAAACGAATAATACGGTGTTTTCTTATAACCAGATAATCGAGCTATAAAAAGTTTATTCTTGTCTTCTGCACTATACTTGCTAATGTTGTACGATATTTTCAAGTTTTTCTTTAAGGGAACAATATCCTTGTGAAGCGTTAAGGTATCGGCGTTAACGTTAAAATCCATATAAAAATCTTCATAAAACGTATCAGGGAATATATCCACACTTATGTTTTTCTCCTTTAACGTCGTACTTTTTTCCGCATAAATGTAATATGGCGTTTTGATTTCAGGTTGAGATTTGATGCTTTTACTTTTTTGGCCTTTGATAGAAATCGTAACCCAAGATGTGTTGTTTTTAAAATCACTAACCTTTATTTTATATACTGAATATGTACTGTCTTCAATGGACAGGATACCTTCTTTATAAAGGTCTTTATAAATGCTTAACGGATTGTTTATTCTAAACAATTTTTGAAGTCGTTGTTTTCTGGTTTTGAATTGTTTATAGTCTATTAATTGTTTAATATGTTTAGTTTCATCAAAAGAGAATCTTTTAAAATCCAGCTCAAAGTTTTTACTACCATTTACAAAGGTTTGAATATTGTATACGCCATTTTTATTTGGTGCTAAATCCTGTCTGTCCCAAGTAGTAATTCCGAACCCTATTTTACCAAAAGCGTTGATGTTTTCAACGGTGTAATCTCCATTTTTTAACGGGATTAATCGCAAGCTCTGTTTTGTGTTGGAATTATTTACATGGGAGCTTTCATCCAGTGGATACGCATAAATGGAAGTTACCGTGGGAAGTTTACTGTCCTTAATTTCTATCCCAAAAAGCATAGGGTTTATAGGGCGTTCAGCATTATCACGAATTTCAAAATGTAAATGTGGGCCGCCAGAACCTCCGGAGTTACCACTGTAAGCGACTAAATTGCCCTTGGTTACTAATAACTCATCGACTTTTGGGAACAGTTCAATCTCATAAGACTCTTTATAGTACTGCTTTTTTTTAATATAATCTTCAATTTCTGGAGAAAAGCTTTTTAAGTGTGCGTAAACCGTTGTGTATCCATTTTTATGGGTAATGTATAATGCTTTTCCATAGCCGTAATGCGCTATTTTTATTCTGCTAACATAGCCATCTGCCGAAGCCTTTACCTTTAGCCCTGTGCGCTGTTGAGTTTTTATATCCATACCAGAATGGAAATGGTTTGAGCGTAGTTCTGCAAAGGTACCTGAAAGTACAAGGGGTATATCTAAAGGACTAGCAAAGTAATCTTGTGGGTATATGTTTTGTGCACCAATGGGCGCGCAGAGTAGGATGAAGAGGGCAAGAAGTATTCGCATAACGATGTATTGGGCTAAAATATTAATTTGAGTATGAATTAGCAAAGTAGAAAACAAAAATCACGCCAATGGGTTTTTATGGTTGAATTATTACGTATTGTTTGTCGCCTATACGTTGCAGGAGTGATTTGGTATTGATGCAAGACACAGCCTTGGCAGATAGACCCGCGTTAGGGATTGCAGCGGCATCCTTTTTGCGAACCTTGAATAATGCATTTTTAAATGGAAACGATTTGCTTTAAAAATTAATGTGATCTTGAAATGAGTTTGGGATGCTTCGCGAAAAGATATAGCGGAAAGCCCGACCCCCTTTGGGGTAACGCCCAAAACGCAATGGAGGTTTTAAAAAATTAACTAAAAACTATTGCTATTTAGGCCAAGGTATGTTAACTTTGTTTACTAAGTATTGTTTTTTGTAAATGAGTAAGATTGAAGATATTGTCGATTCTTTAGAACACAAAATTAGCAAAGTACTACTGAGAGTAGACCATTTAAAGCAAGCTAATTTAGAATTATCGAAAGATTTAGCTTCGGCGCGACAAGAAATTCAAACCCAAAAACAATTGAATATTGATTGGGAGGAAAAATATGAAGCTCTAAAAATTGCAAATTCAATGCTTGGTAGTGACGATAATAAAAGAGAAACTAAGCTTAAAATAAATGCATTAATTAGAGATATTGACCATTGTATAGCGCAATTATCGGATTAATGTAACATAAGAATCAATGTCAGAAAAGCTTAAAATAAAGCTATCTATAGCTAACAGAGTATATCCTTTAACCATTGATACATCTCAGGAAGAAGGTTTGCGAAAGGCGGCTAAGAACATTGAAACTATGATTAAACAATTTGAGCAAAGTTATTCCGTTAGAGATAAACAAGATGTATTGGCCATGTGCGCTTTACAGTTTGCATCTCAAGTGGAGCAGAAAACTATAGATAAAGAAGTGCGAAATGAGGTTGTTGAAGAAAAGCTTGAAGCTATCAGCAACATGTTAGAAGCTCATTTAAGTGCTTAACGTTCTTTAAAATAAAGTAGAAAGTTACTACCTACATCGGTTATTTTTTTTGATAAACTCAACGTTAATTCTTTAAAAAGGGTGAGTTGAAGTTGTAAAAGCATGCTGCTAGTGCTGGTTAATTCTAGTATCTCGGGCAGACCCTTGATCAGCTTGTTAGCCCTAAACTTGTTTTTAAGGAGTTTATACAAAACACTATACTGATGTAGGTTTTTTTATATATATAAATCAACTAAATTAAAAATGGACAACCCAATTATATTAATTGTAGTAGGCGTAATTGTAGGGCTAATAATAGGATTTATTATAGCCAAAACAATGGAAAAGAATAATGCATCAAAGCTTATAAAAAGTGCAAAAAAGAATGCAGCATCAATATTAAAAGAAGCTAAGAGTGAAGGCGAAACGATAAAGAAAGATAAAATACTTCAGGCTAAAGAGAAATTTATTGAACTTAAAGCTGAGCATGAAAAGGTAATTTTATCTCGCGATAAAAAAATGGCAGAGGCCGAAAAGCGCACTAGAGATAAGGAATCTCAAATATCTAATGAACTCTCTAGAAATAAAAAGCTAAATGCCGAGGTTGAAAATAAAATTAAGGATTACAACCATAGGCTGAATGTACTTGACAAAAAGCAATCGGAAATTGACAGACTTCATAAAAGTCAAGTACAACAGTTAGAAGTCATTTCAAGCTTATCAGCCGAAGAGGCCAAGGAGCAGCTTGTAGAGTCCCTTAAAGGAGAAGCTAAGAATGATGCTATGGCTTACATACAGGGCGCGCTTGAAGAAGCAAAATTAACAGCGGAACAAGAGGCTAAAAAAGTTATTATTAATACCATTCAACGCGTTGGAACCGAGGAAGCGGTTGACAATTGTGTCTCTGTTTTCAATATTGAATCAGATGATGTAAAGGGTAGAATTATTGGGCGTGAAGGAAGAAACATTAGGGCGATAGAGGCTGCAACTGGTGTTGAAATTATTGTTGATGACACACCTGAGGCCATTATATTATCTTGTTTTGATTCTGTCCGTCGTGAGATTGCAAGGTTATCACTTCATAAATTGGTAACAGACGGTAGAATTCATCCAGCTAGAATAGAGGAAATTGTTAAGAAGACCAAAAAACAAATTGAACAAGAAATTATTGAGGTTGGTAAGCGTACTGTGATAGATTTAGGCATCCATAATTTACATCCAGAATTGATTAAGACAGTTGGAAGAATGAAATACCGTTCCTCTTACGGACAAAACTTATTGCAGCATTCCAGAGAAGTGGCAAAACTTTGTGGCGTGATGGCTGCAGAATTAGGTTTGAATCCTAAGCTTGCGAAAAGAGCTGGATTATTACACGATATTGGTAAGGTACCAGATGCTGAGACTGATATGGAAACACCTCATGCAATTTTAGGTATGCAATGGGCTGAGAAATATGGAGAAAAAGATGATGTTTGTAATGCTGTTGGAGCACACCATGATGAAATAGAAATGAAATCGTTATTAGCGCCTATAGTTCAGGTGTGTGATGCTATTTCAGGTGCACGTCCAGGTGCACGTCGTCAAGTACTGGATAGTTATATTCAGCGTTTAAAGGATCTAGAAGATATTGCTTTTGGGTTCAACGGCGTTAAAAAAGCCTATGCCATTCAAGCAGGTAGAGAACTACGTGTTATTGTTGAAAGCGAAAAAGTGAATGATGAAAAAGCTGCGGAGTTATCTTTTAATATTTCACAGAAAATCCAAACGGATATGACCTATCCAGGGCAGGTAAAGATTACGGTGATTAGAGAAACTAGAGCAGTTAATATTGCAAAATAAGCGATATTAGTTAGTTATCAGGTACTATCAAATAAATCCAGCATTAAGCTGGATTTTTTAATTTGACTAATGACTAGCGACTATTTCCTAGGATGATACTTCTCTACAACCTTGGTAAGATGACTTTTATCCAAGTGGACATATATTTCTGTAGTGGTAATGCTTTCATGTCCTAGCATTAATTGAATAGCTCTTAAATCTGCATCGTTTTGTAGCAAGTGTGTCGCAAAAGAATGACGAAAGGTATGAGGGGACACATTTTTTTTAAGTCCAATTTTTTCAACCAATTGCTTAATGATAGTAAATATCATTGCACGTGTTAATTGTTTGCCTCTTCGGTTCAAAAATAAAGTATCCTCAAATCCAGCTTGAATACTTTGATGATTTCTAATTTCGTTTCTATAAATGTTGATATATTTTATTGTAGACGCTACAATAGGAACAAAGCGCTGTTTATCGCCTTTCCCTGTTACTTTTATAAAACCTTCGTCAAAGAATAAATCGGATAATTTTAAATTGATGAGCTCACTTACTCTTAAGCCGCAACCATAGAGTGTTTCTAACATGGCTCTGTTTCGTTCGCCTTCAGGTTTGCTTAAATCTATGGCTTGAATAATTTGGTCTATTTCCTCTTCCGAGAGCGTATCCGGAAGTTTTCGCCCAATTTTAGGGGATTCTATCAGCTCCAAAGGGTTATCACTTCTGTAATCCTCAAATACTAGATAATTGAAGAAGCTACGAAGGCCAGAGATTAACCGCGATTGCGATCGGGCATTTAATGATTTGGCAGCTTCATATATGAAATGTTGAATTGTTTCAGAGGAAATTGAAATGGGAGAGTTAGATATGTTATTTTCTTCCAAATAAGACATCAACCTTTGAATGTCACGACAATAACTTTCAATTGAGTTATCTGATAGACCGCGTTCTATCTTTAAATAAAGCTGAAAATCCTTTAAAGCGTTTTGCCATTTCATTAGTGTAAAAGTAAAGAAAAATCTACCTAATATAAGCCAAGTTTATTGGCTGTATCAACATATTCAAAATAATAATTGTTAATAACTTAATTTTTAAAGTGCTGAAATACAGATTTTTAAATTAAAATGTTAATATCCGTGTTAATAAAGTAGTAAAAATATGTTTTTCGCAATAAAATTTTATTTAATTTTAATAATATCAAACTATAAACTTTAAAAATTATGAAAAAATTATTTTTTCTTTCGATTATTGCGATTTTCGCATTTCAAGGAGTTAATGCTCAGGGACAGTTTAGAGCAGGAGTTAACGCTGGTTTACCTGTTGGAGACTTTGGGGATCTTTCCACCTTTGCTATTGCGGTAGACTTGGGTTATCTATTTGATTTATCTGATGATCTTGATGCAGGAATAGAAACTGGCTACACCAACTTTTTTGGAAAAGACGGCTTCGATGGATTTAGCTTTATTCCCATTAATGGATTAATAAACTATGACTTATCTGAAGAAATTGAGATTGAAGGGGGAGCTGGGTATGCTATTTCTTTAGAGTCCGGTGGCGGAGGAGATTTCTATTGGAAAATAGGAGGGGCCTATGCTATTGACGAAGATAGTGATATTGGGCTATCTTACCGTTCTGTATCAGGAGGAAACGGCTTTTCTATTGATGCCATATATTTGGGATACCGAAGAAGGTTTTAGTATTTTTTTTAAAAAAATATTTAAAGGAGGTCAATTGACCTCCTTTATTTTTGTAATATATTGACACTAATATAGTTAAGAAAAAAAGTACAAAAAATTTCTTTTCTTGACATTATTCTTTTTACATTAGTAGTTTATCAAACTATAAACTTTATTAAAACATGAAAAAATTATTTTTAGTAGTTCCACTCGTTTTATTTGGAATGTTTAATTCTTTTGCTCAAGAGCAAGTTATAAAAGCAAACCCAATCGGTTTGGCATTTGGTATTGCCAACGCTGGTTATGAGTTTACTGTAAAGGATGGTCAAACGGTCACTATCTCTGGTCTATACTACAACATCTCAGATGTCTCTGGTTTTGGAGCAGGTGGAGAATATAGATTTTATTTTGATGGTGAAGCTATAAGAGGTTGGCATGCTGGACCTTCAGTAGGTTATTTTTCGCTTAGCGATGATTTTGATAATTCTGCTGGTTTCTTTTCAATTGGAGGTGAAGTAGGTCATCAATGGGTGTTTGGAGAGCATTTTGCATTAGACGTATTTGCAGGTCTTGGTTATATAGCTGGAAATTCTGATGATTTAGCAGTTTCATTGAGTTCTGCCGCTGTATCTTTAGGTGTTTCTATAGGATATGCTTGGTAAAACATAAAAATTTAATATTTGAAAAAACCGAAGTAACATACTTCGGTTTTTTTATGCAATAACTTTTGTATTTTTAGCTCATGAAGAAACTTATCATCATCAACGGACCAAATCTTAACCTTTTAGGAAAGCGAGAACCTAATATATACGGTAGTTTAACTTTTACTGAATTTTTAGATGAAGTAAAACAAAAGTACCCTGATGTAGATTTGGATTACTTTCAATCAAATATAGAAGGTGAGTTGATAGATAAACTACATGATGTTGGGTTTAGTTACGATGGCATTATTTTGAATGCAGCGGCTTACACGCATACATCAGTAGGTATAGGTGACGCTATCAAGGGTATAGAAACACCTGTAGTGGAAGTTCATATTTCTAACACTTTTGGGCGTGAGGAATTTAGGCATCAATCTTATGTTTCACCAAATGCTAAGGGTGTCATACTTGGTTTTGGGCTACAAAGCTACGAACTTGCCATACAAAGTTTTCTAAGTTGATAGCTACTTATATATCATTATGAAGAACGTTATTCATCTTTTACTTTTATTATTAGTAGTATCTGTGTCTAATACAGAGGCACAATCAGAAAATGCTTTTGGAATCAAAGGAGGAGCCAACTTCACTTTTTTTAAGGTTGCAGAAGATTCATTTGGCACCAACCCTGAAACTGCTACTGGTTTTTACCTTGGAGGCTTTGCAGATTTTGAAGTAGATCAAAGTTTTTCGATTCAGCCAGAGGTACTTTATATAGTGCTCAATGATTTCAATTTTATAAATGCACCTATTTACATGAAATATGAAGTAGGACATAATTTTCACTTTTTAGTAGGCCCAAGTTTAAATTATTTTTTTGATTTTTTTACTAATAAATTTAAAGTTAGGGGAGATATTGCAACTTCATATCAATTAAGTAATAGCTTAGATATTCATATCAAATATACTTTGGGGTTTCAAGAGATTACACCAAATGGTCTATTCTTTGGATTGGGAATGAAATTGTAGAAATGCCTCGAACATAGATAAAAAAAGTTCCCTAATTAGGGAACTTTTTTATTTAAAATCTAATATTTCTATTAATTTGAAATTTTGCCTAAATATGGATTACCTCGTCATAAGCTGCGGCAACAGCTTCCATAACAGCCTCACTCATTGTTGGGTGCGGGTGCACCGCTTTTAACACTTCATGACCTGTAGTTTCCAATTTTCTACCTAAAACAGCTTCCGCAATCATATCCGTAACACCAGCACCAATCATGTGGCATCCTAACCATTCACCGTATTTGGCATCAAAAATAACCTTTACAAAGCCTTCTTTGTTTCCACCGGCACTTGCTTTTCCAGAAGCAGAGAAAGGGAATTTTCCAACTTTGATATCAAAGCCTTTTTCTTTAGCTTGTTTTTCAGTTAAACCAACACTAGCAATTTCAGGAGTGCAATAGGTACAACCTGGTATATTGCCATAGTCAATTGGCTCAACATGCATGTCGGCAATTTTTTCAACACACAAAATACCTTCTGCAGAAGCAACATGTGCCAATGCCTGACCTGGAGTAACATCCCCAATAGCATAATATCCTGGAATATTGGTTTGATAGAAATCGTTTACTAAAATTTTATCTCTATCTACAACGATGCCTACATCTTCTAAACCAATATTTTCAATATTAGTCTTTATACCTACAGCTGATAAAATAATGTCAGCTTCTAAAACCTCTTCACCTTTTTTAGTTTTTACAGTTGCTTTTACGCCTTTTCCAGCCGTATCAACTGAAGTCACTTCAGCAGAGGTCATTATATTTATACCATTCTTTTTGAAAGAACGTTCTAATTGTTTAGAAACATCTTCATCTTCAACAGGAACAATATTTGGTAAATATTCAACAATAGTAACCTCGGTTCCCATAGAGTTATAGAAATATGCAAACTCAACGCCAATGGCACCAGAACCAACAACAATCATTTTCTTAGGCTGTTTTTTCAAAACCATGGCCTGACGATATCCAATCACCTTTTCGCCATCTTGTGGCAAACTTGGTAATTCTCTAGAGCGCGCACCAGTTGCAATAATAATATGGTCTGCAGAATATTCCGTGCCGTCAACATCAACCTTTTTACCAGGCTTTATTTTACCGTAACCTTCTATAACGTCAATTTTGTTCTTCTTCATTAAAAACTGAACACCCTTACTCATGCCATCAGCAACTCCGCGGCTGCGTTTTACAACAGCATCAAAATCATGTTCAGCATCTTTAACTTTTAAACCATAGTCTTCCGCATGTTTCAGATATTCAAATACTTGAGCAGATTTTAATAATGCTTTAGTTGGGATACATCCCCAATTTAAACAAACACCTCCAAGGTTTTCCTTTTCAACAATAGCAGTTTTAAAACCTAATTGTGATGCTCTAATGGCTGTTACATAACCACCAGGACCGCTTCCAAGAACTATAATATCGTATTTACTCATCTGTTAAAATTTAAGCTGCAAATTTACAAAATGAAGTTTGAATAACGAATTTAGAACCCTATTAATTTGCATCTAATTACTACCTTTGCGAAGCAATTTTTAAGAAATGAACATACCTAGAACAAGTTTTCCGCGTATTGTAATTATTGGTGGTGGTTTTGCTGGCGTAGCTTTAGCTAAAAAACTCTCTAAACAGGAAGTTCAGGTAGTGCTTATGGATAAGCATAATTATCACACATTTCAGCCATTATTGTATCAGGTATCCACAGGTGGATTAGAGCCAGATTCCATAGCATATCCAATTCGCAAAATATTAAAGGATTTTCCCAATTTCTATTTTAGGCTCGCTTCTGTAGAGGAAATTGATACGAAGAAAAATAAAGTCAGAACTAACATAGGAGACTTAAAGTTTGACTACTTGGTGGTAGCCTCAGGTTCAAAAACAAACTTTTTTGGTAATACTGAGATTGAAAAACACAGTATGGCTATGAAAACCATACCACAATCTTTAAACCTGAGAAGTTTAATTTTGGAAAATTTCGAGGATGCGCTGCTAACCTCAGATTTGAACGAGCGCAATGCATTAATGAATTTTGTTATAGTAGGAGGTGGGCCAACTGGTGTGGAGCTCGCTGGCGCTTTAGCAGAAATAAAAAAAGGAATACTCCCAAAGGATTATCCAGATTTGGATACACGCTCGGCACAAATACATATCGTACAATCGGGGGATTGCATACTCAAAGGTATGAGTGCTAAAGCTTCGCAAAAAGCTGAGGATTTTCTAGAAAAACTTGGTGTACACGTATGGAAAAACGTACGTGTTACCAATTATGATGGTAAAATGGTCACAACCGATTCTGATTTAACTTTTGAAACGTCCACTGTAGTATGGGCTGCTGGTGTTAAAGGGGCCACAATTAAAGGATTGGATGCTGAAGATTTTATTACACGCGGTAATCGTATTATGGTTAATGAATTCAATCAAGTAAAAGGGTTTGAACACATTTTTGCCATTGGAGATATTGCATGTATGGCTACTGATGAGCATCCATACGGATTTCCAATGATGGCGCAACCTGCCATCCAGCAAGGAGATCAACTAGGCGATAATTTACTTAAAATTATTGAAGAAAAACCTTTGAAACCTTTTGTTTATAAAGATAAAGGCGCTATGGCAACCATCGGTAGAAACAAAGCCGTTGTAGACTTGAAGAATTGGAAGTTCCAAGGTGTTTTTGCTTGGTATGTCTGGATGTTTGTCCATCTTTTTTTCTTAATTGGTTTTCGAAACCGCATGGTAGTATTTGTAAATTGGGTATACAATTATGTGAGATTTGATAGAGAAGCACGCCTAATTATTCGTCCGTTTAAAAGAAATTGATTCCCTTATTTCTGCGCTCTTAACATAGTATAAGATTTGTTGTCAGTTTTTTAGCTACATTGAAAAACTATTAACAATCAAATTTTATTTTAAATGAAAAATCTAACCATTATCACTATGATACTGCTTACTGGTATCATCTATTCTCAAACCAAAAAAAACGGAACTATCTACCTCGAGCATCCAGCTATTGAAGTTGCAGAACAGGCGCAGCAAGCTTTTATAAAGGGTGACACCACAAAACTAAAGAGTCTCTTAGCAGATGATTTTAAATCTTTTAATGGCATGAATACGAATCCACAAAATAAAGGTGTTGATAAGGCTACCCTTTTACGTCAATCTATTTTCTGGGTAAACAATGCGTCTTATCTAAATATAGAAAGATATCCTGGGGCTTATCCAGATGCACTGGAGTATAAGAAAGACAACAAAGAAGGTGATGTATGGGTGCAAACCTGGGATATGCTTAAAGGAGTACATAACGAAACAGGTGTAAAACTAAACATGCCACTTCACAGGCTTTTCGTTATTAATAAAGACAATAAAATTAAAACGATGATAACCTATGATGATGGAACAGTGTTTCAAACTCTAAGAGAGGGGTTTTCTGAGAGAACCAACGGTACTATCTACAATCAGCATGATTACATCAATAAAGTAAGAAGAATGATGGCTGCATTTGAAAATATGGATTTGGAGAAGGCATATAGCTATTTTGATGAAAAAGCGCAGTTTAGTAATTTAGAAATGCCCATAGATGAGCGTATGAACTTAGATGAAATAAAAGAGATGCATAAAGATTTTTATGAAAATTTTGAAATTGTAAGTATTGATGTTGTGGGTTATCCAGATGCTTTAGATTATGAAATAGGAGGTGGGGGAACCACCGTTCAATCTTGGTGGAACTTTCGAGTTATTAGAAAATCTGACAAGAAGAGGCTAACAATGCCTGCTATGTATACACATGATTTTAACGATGATGGCAAAATCGCTAGATCAATAGGTTATTTTAGCTCCAAAACTTTAGAAGCAAAATAAATAATGTAGCAATACTAAAAAACTTCTCAAAAAAATTGAGAAGTTTTTTATACATCATCAGTAAAATGTGTTCTACTTTTTTCTTTACTAAACTTATCCTTATTGTATTTTGAAGAATCTCCTTTCGGAATTGAGAGGGAAATCCAGTTCTTACCTTTTAGCAACTTACCCAAAAACACAATTTGCCCTATATGATAAGCATAATGTGCTAGTTGTCTATTGATGGCTTCAATCACCGTGTGCCCTTGATTTCTTATATAAATAATTTGCTCCAAATCTTTTTCTTCCAGAGGAGTAATAGCATCAAAAAGACATTCCCAACCTTTTTTCCAATCTGCAATTAAATCATCTTTTGAGGTATAGGTGTCTATGAACTCTTGGTCGCGATGGCGCCATTCTTTTTCGCCATCCTCGGTTAAAAAGTTAGTCCACCTACTCAACATGTTACCAGCCATATGTTTTACAATAATTGAAATTGAATTAGAATCCTGAGCGAACTCTTTTTGCAATTCAGCAAAAGTTAAATCCTTAAAAGTTTTATCTCCCAAGGATTTATAATATTCAAATTGCTTTTTAATACTGGTTAGGTAGCTTTCCATATTTTAAAAATACGAATTATTCCTTTGGAATAAATTTTAAGGCAGCACCGTTTATACAATGGCGTTTTCCAGTAGTATCCCTAGGGCCGTCATTAAATACATGTCCTAGATGTCCGCCACAAGTGGCACAATGCTCTTCCGTTCTGGCATATCCTAAATTATAATCGGTTGAAAACTCGACATTACCTTTGATTTCTCTGTCAAAACTAGGCCACCCTGTACCAGAATCAAATTTATGTTGGCTTTTAAAAAGCGGTGTATCACAGCCTTTGCATACATATGTGCCTTCTTTATAGTTTTTATTTAATGGACTAGTAAAGGCACGTTCTGTGCCAGCTTTTCGCAGCACATAATACTCCAGGTCGGTAAGCTGCTTTTTCCATTCGGCATCTGTTTTGGTGACTTTAAAATTCTTTTTTTCGGTTTTACTTTCCGATTTTTTTTGAGCGGTGGAATTGCAACTAAACAATACAGTAAAAGCTACTAGAGCAAGGAAATTCTTCATAATACTAATTTTTAGTAGTCAGTCGTTTGTTTTAAATAAAAATAACATCGCTTTAGAAATTCTTGCATTTATTTTTCTTAACTTAAAAAAGTAAAATGTGACCAATAAAAATAAAAAGTGTCTCATTAATATACATTGATTTTGTATTTTTAACTCTAAATTTAACGTTAATATGAAACGAAATAAAGTTATACTTGGTTTTGCACTGGCATTACTTTTAGTTGCATGTGCTACCAATCCATTTACAGGTAAGAAAACCATAGCTTTGGTGCCAAATTCACAATTATTCCCAACGGCTTTTGCACAATACAATCAGTTTTTAAATGAAAATAACGTAGTGACCGGCACCAAAGATGCCGAAATGATTCAGCGTGTTGGGCAGCGTATTGCTGTTGCAGCAGAACGTTATTTAAATGCTAATGGTCATCAAGGATATTTAAATGACTATAAATGGGAATACAACCTAGTAAAAGATGAAACCGTAAATGCTTGGTGTATGCCAGGAGGCAAGATTGTGTTTTATACTGGTATTTTACCTATAGCGCAAAATGAAGCTGGTGTTGCGGCAATTATGGGTCATGAGGTGGCACATGCATTAGCTAATCATGGTCAACAACGTATGAGTGCCGGTATTTTGCAACAATTAGGTGCAGTAGCCGGAAACGTTGCAATTAAAGATGATCAAACAAGGGCGATTTTTAATCAAGCATATGGTATTGGATCTCAACTAGGAGTAATGTTACCATTTAGTAGAAGTCATGAAACGGAGTCTGATTTAATCGGTATATATTTAATGGCAATTGCAGGTTATAATCCAGATGAAGCAGCAGGCTTGTGGAAGCGTATGAAAGCTAAAAGTGGAGGACAAGCACCGCCAGAGTTTATGAGTACACATCCATCAAATGATACGAGAATTGCCAACCTTACCAAATGGGCGCCACAAGCCAAGGCTGAAGCAAAAAAGTATGGCGTAACAACCTTTAGAAATTAAAAAACACACATAGAACAAATTATTTGTTTATTTTAGAAGTCACGCAATTAAAGCGTGACTTTTTTTATGAAAGAACCATTACAAAAGGGCAGTAAAAAACTCTTGAATGCTTGGGCTTTTTATGATTGGGCAAATTCTGTGTATACACTTACCATAGCCTCTTCTATTTTTCCACTTTTTTACTCAAATTTATTTGACACCAAAGAACAACTGGTTTCTGCTTTTGGTTTTGAAATGAAACAAACAGTTTTAATTGAAATAGTAACAGGATTTACATTTTTGGTTGTAGCGTTTCTTTCCCCTTTATTATCAGGTATTGCAGATTATGTAGGGAACAAGAAGAATTTCATGAAATTCTTTTGTTATATTGGAGGTGTAGGTTGTATCGGTCTTTATTTTTTCAACCTGGATTATATACACACCAGTATTCTATTTTATTTTATGGGGCTATTAGGTTATTGGGGAAGTCTGGTGTTTTATAATTCTTATCTGCCAGATATAGCATATCCAGAACAACAAGACAGTATTAGCGCCAAAGGCTTTTCTTGGGGGTATATTGGAAGTGTTCTACTACTTATTTTGAATTTATTAATGGTTATGTTTCCAAATTGGTTTGGTTTTGATATTAGTATTTCTGAAGATATCAAACTTAACGGAAGTGAAATTGAAATAGCTGAAGCTTTGGAAAAGGCAAAGAATTCGGCATCTTTTGAAGCCATGAAAATTTCATTTATTACTGTGGGACTATGGTGGGTTTTATTTAGTCAATATACATTTTATCACTTACCTAAAGGAAGTTCAAAAGGTCGTAAAGTCACCAAAGATGTGGTGTTTAATGGTTTTAAGGAATTGAAATCAGTTTGGAGAGAATTGAAAAATAATTTGAGGTTAAAACGCTATCTAAATGCATTTTTTGTTTTTAGTATGGCCGTACAAACGATAATGTTAATGGCAGTGTATTTTGGTGAAAAAGAAATACTTTGGAATGATGAAGAACACAAAACAACAGGACTTATTGGAAGTATTTTGTTAATACAGCTGGTCGCAGTTTTAGGAGCGTTCGTTACTTCTAAGATGTCAAATAAATATGGGAACATCAAAACACTAATCGGCATCAATATCATTTGGATGGGCTTATGTTTCTATGCTTATTTCATGAAGATGCCAATGGAGTTTTATATTGCAGCGACATTGGTTGGATTTGTCATGGGAGGTGTCCAGTCTTTGGCCCGCTCTACCTATTCCAAATTTTTACCAGAAACTGAGGATACTACCTCGTACTTTAGTTTTTACGATGTTGCAGAAAAAATAGGTATTGTAATTGGTATGTCCATATTTGCAGTGGTGGATCAATTATATACTATGCGATCTGCTATTTTGTTTTTATTCGTCTTCTTTTTAATTGGTATTATCTTATTGTTTAGAGTACCCAAAAAAGCATCATAAAAAAAATCCTTCAGGAATAATTCCTAAAGGACTTTTTTAAAATTAAATTCTTAATAATTAAGATTCTGTTGACTTTTCAGCCTTTTCAATCTTAATACTCAATTCATCTGTTTTCTTATCTAAATCGATAATAATTTTATCACCTTCTTGCAGGTTGGAAGCAACAATCTCTTCAGCTAATGCGTCTTCAATATACTTTTGAATGGCACGCTTTAGTGGTCTTGCGCCATATTGCTTGTCAAAACCTTTGTCGGCAATATAATCTTTTGCCGTCTTGGTTAACTTTAGGTTATAGCCCAAACCTTTAATTCTTGCAAGAAGCTTCTCTAATTCAATATCTATAATCTGATTGATATCTTCTCTTTCAAGAGGATTAAACACCACTACGTCATCAATTCTATTCAAGAACTCTGGTGCGAAGGATTTTTTAAGTGCATTTTCAATTACTTTTTGAGCATTTGAATCTTCTTGCGCTTTTTGAGCCGATGTACCAAAACCAATACCTGATCCAAAATCTTGAAGCTTTCTTGCTCCAATATTTGATGTCATGATGATTATAGTATTTCTAAAATCGATTTTTCTGCCCAAGCTATCTGTTAAATGGCCATCATCAAGTACCTGCAGTAACATGTTGAACACATCAGGATGTGCTTTTTCAATTTCATCCAATAGAATCACAGAATAAGGTTTACGACGTACTTTTTCAGTCAATTGCCCACCTTCTTCATAACCAACATATCCTGGAGGTGCACCAACTAAACGAGAAATAGCGAACTTCTCCATGTACTCACTCATATCAATTCTTATCAAAGAATCTTCACTGTCAAACAATTCGCGAGATAACACTTTTGCCAATTGGGTTTTACCAACACCTGTTTGCCCTAGGAAAATAAATGATCCAATGGGTTTATTAGGATCTTTCAATCCTGCGCGGTTACGTTGAATAGCTTTAACCACTTTGGCTACCGCTTGGTCTTGCCCAATTACTTTTCCTTTTATCAAATTCGGTAATTCAGCTAATTTGTTAATCTCAGTTTGCGCGATTCTATTTACTGGAATACCCGTCATCATAGATACAACGTCAGCAACATTCTCTTCTGTAACAATTTCACGATGTTGTTTGGTTTCTTCTTCCCATTTTTCCTGTGCAACAGCTAAATCCTTTTCTAAGCGTTTTTCATCATCTCTTAATTTAGCGGCTTCTTCATACTTTTGCTTTTTAACAACTGAGTTTTTAGTTTCCCTTACTTGTTCTAATTGTCTCTCCAACTCTAAAATCTGCTGGGGTACATCAATATTTGTAATATGAACTCGAGAACCTGCTTCATCCAAAGCATCAATGGCTTTGTCCGGTAAAAACCTGTCTGTCATATATCTGTTGGTTAATTTTACACAAGCCTGTATGGCTTCATCTGTAAAATCAACATTGTGATGTTCCTCATACTTACCTTTAATATTATTGAGAATTTCTATGGTTTCCTCAACAGTAGTAGGCTGCACAATAACTTTTTGAAAACGACGCTCTAAGGCACCGTCTTTCTCTATATATTGTCTGTATTCATCTAAAGTTGTAGCACCAATACATTGAATTTCGCCTCGTGCCAATGCTGGTTTAAACATGTTAGACGCATCTAAACTTCCTGTGGCACCACCCGCACCAACTATGGTATGAATTTCATCAATGAATAAAATAACATCATCATTTTTTTCCAGCTCGTTCATTACCGCCTTCATACGCTCCTCAAACTGACCTCTATATTTCGTGCCAGCCACTAAGCTTGCCAAATCAAGCGTTACAACCCTTTTATTAAATAGGATTCTAGACACTTTTCGTTTTACAATTCTAAGCGCTAAACCTTCAGCAATGGCAGATTTACCAACACCAGGTTCTCCAATTAAAAGCGGATTGTTTTTCTTTCTTCTACTTAAAATCTGTGAAACACGCTGTATTTCAGCTTCTCTCCCTACAACAGGGTCTAGCTTCCCTTCTTCGGCTAAAGCCGTTAAATCCCGTCCAAAGTTATCCAAAACAGGTGTTTTAGACTTCTTATTTGACTTACCCGAAGGGGAATTAAAAATATTATCCTTTTGAGATTCATCTCCTAAATTAGAATCATCATCTTGAAAAGACTCTGATTTAGGCTCTATATAATCGTCGTTTTCGTTTGTAATCATTTGTTTAAATTGTTCTTTAACATTATCATAGTCAACTTTTAACTTGTTCAGTAGTTTGGTAGTTGGGTCGTTTTCATTTCTTAAAATACACAATAGCAAATGCGCAGTATTTATCGAAGTACTTTGAAATAGTTTTGCCTCTAAAAAAGTGGTTTTTAAAGCGCGTTCTGCTTGTCGCGTTAAGTGCAGGTTTTTCTTTTGGTTTGAAGCAATGTTAATATTAGGGTTTGCAGGACTTAAAATCTCCACCTTTCGTCTTAAGTGGTTCAAGTCTACATCCAATGCGTTCAATATATCAATAGCCTTACCATTGCCATCGCGTAAAAGCCCAAGCATTAAATGTTCGGTACCAATAAAATCATGGCCCAAACGCAACGCTTCTTCCTTACTATATGCTATTACATCCTTTACTCTGGGGGAAAAATTATCATCCATAACTAAGTTCCTTTCTGCATTAAAAATACTAAAATAGTTTTACTCAAAGCAAAAACTATACCTTAAAATCTATACGCCATGCTAATTGACGAAAAATTAATCAGAAAATCAAAGCATATTCGCTTATAGTTATTAACGAAAAACAGGTACAAAATTGTTAATAAAAAGTCCTAAATTGGAAGTGTAAATCTCTTATTCTCACTAATGAAATTCGTATATTAGCATGTTTTGAAAAATTCGTAAAAATTAAATTAAATTATATATGGCAGAAGGAGAAAAACTGATACCTATCAACATTGAAGATGAGATGAAATCTGCGTACATTGATTACTCAATGTCGGTCATTGTGTCACGTGCATTACCAGATGTAAGGGATGGCTTAAAGCCAGTTCACAGACGCGTACTTTACGGTATGCACGAATTGGGAGTTAGAGCGAATTCGGCACACAAGAAATCAGCTAGAATAGTTGGGGAAGTTTTAGGTAAATATCACCCACATGGTGATACTTCGGTTTACGATACCATGGTGCGTATGGCGCAAGAATGGAGCTTACGATACATGTTAGTAGATGGACAAGGCAACTTCGGTTCTGTGGATGGTGATAGTCCAGCAGCTATGCGTTATACAGAGGCAAGAATGCAAAAAATTTCCGAGGAAATGCTTGCAGACATTGACAAAGAAACGGTAGACCATAAATTGAATTTTGATGATACGTTGCAAGAGCCTACCGTTTTGCCAACCAGGATTCCTGGATTGTTGGTAAACGGTGCTTCAGGAATTGCCGTGGGTATGGCCACAAACATGCCTCCTCATAATTTAACTGAAGTTGTAAATGGCACTATTGCTTATATAGATAACACTGATATCGAGATTGACGAATTAATGACGCATATAAAGGCTCCCGATTTTCCAACTGGGGGGACTATTTATGGTTATGATGGTGTTAGGGATGCATTCCAAACTGGGCGTGGTAGAATTGTACTTCGTGGAAAAGCAAATATTGAAGAAGTTAATGGGCGTGAATGCATTATAGTTGACGAAATTCCATATCAGGTAAATAAGGCAGATATGATTAAGAAAACTGCCGACTTAGTGAATGAGAAAAAGCTTGAAGGCATTTCTACAATCCGTGATGAATCTGATAGAAAAGGAATGCGTATTGTTTACGTTTTAAAGCGTGATGCTATACCAAATATTGTATTAAACAAATTGTATAAGTATACCGCGTTACAGTCCTCATTTAGTGTGAATAACATTGCATTGGTTAATGGTAGGCCACAGCTTCTAAACTTAAAAGATTTAATCCATTATTTTGTTGAACACAGACATGAAGTTGTAGTTAGAAGAACCCAATATGAATTGCGCAAAGCGGAAGAAAGAGCGCACATTTTAGAAGGTTTAATAATTGCTTCTGATAATATAGATGAAGTTATCAAAATTATTAGAGCATCCTCCAATGCTGATGAAGCGCGTAATAATTTGATTAAACGTTTTGAACTTTCTGAAATTCAAGCTCGTGCCATTGTTGAAATGCGTCTACGTCAATTAACGGGACTGGAGCAAGACAAGCTGCGTTCAGAATATGATGAAATTATCAAGACTATAGCCGATTTAAAGGATATTCTTGATAAGAAAGACCGCAGAATGAATATCATTAAGGAAGAGTTAGAAGTTATTCGCGATAAATATGGAGATGAAAGACGCTCTGTAATTGAATATGCAGGAGGCGACTTAAGTATAGAGGATATGATTCCAAATGAGAAAGTAGTAATCACCATTTCTCATGCTGGCTACATCAAGCGTACATCGCTTACTGAATATAAAACACAAAATAGAGGAGGTGTTGGACAGAAGGCATCAACTACCAGAAACGAGGATTTCCTAGAGCATCTATTTGTAGGTACTAATCATCAGTATATGCTCTTCTTTACCCAAAAAGGTAAATGTTTCTGGATGCGTGTTTATGAAATTCCAGAAGGTACAAAAACTTCAAAGGGAAGGGCGATTCAAAACTTAATAAATATTGAGCAAGATGATAAGGTAATGGCGTTTATCTGTACTCAAGATTTAAAAGATGAGGATTATATCAATAAGCATTATGTTATAATGGCTACTAAAAAAGGACAAGTTAAAAAGACGTCTTTAGAGCAATATTCAAGGCCAAGAACTAATGGTATCAATGCCATTACCATCAAAGAAGACGACGAACTACTTGAGGCTAAATTGACAACCGGAGAAAGTCAAGTAATGCTTGCGCTTAAATCTGGAAAAGCCATTCGTTTTGAAGAAGCCAAAACAAGACCAATGGGCAGAAATGCATCTGGTGTTAGAGGCATTAAACTAGCGAACGATAAAGATGAGGTTATTGGTATGATTGCAGTGGATGATATGGAGAGCAACATACTTGTGGTATCAGAGAATGGGTATGGAAAACGCTCTAGTCTAGATGATTACCGAATTACCAACAGAGGTGGAAAAGGTGTAAAAACCATCTCTATTACCGAAAAAACTGGTAACTTAGTGTCTATCAAAAACGTTACAGATAATGATGATTTAATGATTATCAATAAATCTGGTATCGCCATCAGAATGGCGGTTGAAGATTTACGTGTTATGGGGCGTGCTACACAGGGTGTAAAATTGATAAACCTTAAAGGTAAAGACTCCATTGCTGCAGTTGCTAAAGTTAGGCATGATGAAGACGATGTAGATGTAGATGAAACGACTGAAAACACTGATGTTTCAAATGATGGCACAACTGTTGATAATAATGATACAGAAAACAATAATAACGAATAACACAAATTAAATTAAAAATGAAAAAACAATTAATTATAGCTTTAGCTATTTCCATAAGCACATTTTCTTTTGCTCAGAAGAAAGAGTTAAAAGCTGTCGAAAAAGCAATTAAGGCCAATAATTTTGCTGAAGCAAAATCTGCTCTGGCGGTCGTTGAGCCAATGTTAGGTGCATTAGATGATAAACTAATGGCCAAATATAATTATTTAAAAGGTGTTGCTTTATATGCAAATGGCGCTGGAACCAATGCCGATATGGCTAAAGCAATGGAGTTTTTAAATAAGGCCAAAGATGACTACAAAACTGAAGTTACAGAACTTGAAGCATCAATGCTCAATAAAACGCTGGAAAAAGGTAATAAAGCATATGAGACCAAAAAATATGATGTAGCCTCAGAATACTTTGAACAGGCTTATAATTTAAGAAGTCAGGACACTACATATCTTTATTATGCAGCTGCAACAGCAGTGAACGTTCCTGACTATGATAGAGCATTACAGCTATATCAGAAACTAAAAGATTTGAACTATACTGGAATTCAAAAACAGTACTATGCTGTTAATGTAGAAACAAACCAAAAAGAAACTTTTAATGATAAAAACATGAGGGATTTATCGGTAAAATCAAAGACCCATAAGGACCCTTCACAAGGAACAAGTGATTCTAAACGTGGTGAAATTGTTAAAAATGTAGCGCTTATATATATATCTAAAGGTGATAATGAAAAAGCCATACAAGCTATAAAGGATGCAAAAGCAGAAGCTCCAAATGATATTAATTTGATTCTGTCAGAAGCAAACATTTATTATAAAATGGGTGATACTGAAAAGTTTAAGGAATTAATGGAAACTGCTACAACATTGGACCCTGATAATCCAGAACTACAATATAATTTAGGCGTTATTTCTGCGGATTCAGACCAACCAGATGAAGCACTCGAATATTATAAGAAAACTATTGAATTAGATCCAAATTATTTAAATGCTTATATAAACAGTGCTGCTGTAGTTTTAGGCAGAGAAAAAGATCTTATTGAGGAAATGAATGGGTTAGGAACCTCAGCCGCAGATGATAAACGTTACGAAGAATTACGTGAAGAACGTCAAAACTTGTACAGGAAAGCTATTCCTTATTTATCAAAAGCTTTAGAAATAAACCCAAAGAGCGAGAGTGCTGCTAAAACCTTAATGAACATTTATAGTGTTCTTGGTGAAACAGATAAATACAAAGCGATGAAAGCTAAAGTAGAATCTATGGGCGCACAATAGACTAAGTGGTATAATATAAAAAAACCAGAGGACAACCTCTGGTTTTTTTATGCTTATATTTTTACAAAAGCTATCATTCGAAAGCTTTTAATGTGTTCGTGATAATCGAAATGCAATCCAATAGTTGTTCTTTTGTCATGACTAAGGGAGGTGCAAAACGAATAATATTACCATGAGTAGGCTTAGCCAACAAACCGTTGTCTCTTAAAGCTAAACAAATATCCCAAGCCTTATTATTTTTTTCTTCATCGTTAATTACTATGGCATTTAATAAACCTTTACCTCTTACTAGCTTAACCACATTACTGGTTTTAATGTAGGCATTCAATTCACTTCTAAAAAGCTCGCCTAAAGTATCTGCATTTTCTGCTAAATTTTCCTCTTTAACTACTTCTAAAGCTGCAATAGCAACTGCTGCAGCAACGGGATTACCTCCAAAAGTGCTACCGTGATTTCCTGGTTTAATAACATTCATAATGTCGTTATTAGCGAGTACTGCACTTACAGGATAAGCACCACCACTAAGTGCTTTTCCCAGAATTAAAACATCTGGTTTTACATCTGGTGTACCACTACAAGTTTTGTTTTCACAAGAACAATTCCCACAGGTTGCCAAAAGGCGTCCGGTTCGCGCAATGCCTGTTTGTACTTCATCAGCAATAAACAAAACATTATAGGTTTCGCAGAGTGCCTTCGCGGCAATTAAATAGCCATCACTCGGCACATAAACACCTGCTTCACCTTGTATAGGCTCCACTAGAAAACCTGCAATATTTGAGTTGGTTTTTAAAACTTCCTCCAAAGCTTCTAAATTATCATACTCAATTTTGATGAACCCTTTGGTGTAAGGACCAAAATTTTCACGTGCCACTGGATCATTTGAAAATGAAATTATAGTGGTAGTTCTTCCATGGAAGTTATTTTTACAAACCACAATTTCAGCCTCGTTTTCATCAATACCTTTTACCTCATAGGCCCATTTACGTGCCAACTTTAAAGCCGTTTCTACCGCTTCCGCTCCCGTATTCATTGGTAAAAGCTTATCAAATCCAAAAAGTTCCGTAGCATACTTCTCGTATTTTCCTAGCATATCGTTATAAAATGCTCTGGACGTAAGTGTTAATGTTTTGGCTTGCTCCACCATAGCATTAACAATTTTTGGATGACAGTGCCCTTGATTTACAGCAGAATATGCAGATAAAAAATCATAATACCGTTTACCTTCTATGTCCCACATATAAACACCTTCTCCACGACTAAGCACTACGGGGAGTGGATGGTAATTATGTGCACCATACTTGTTTTCTAACTCAATTGCTCTTTGAGATGTTAATTGTTCTAAAACAGCCATTTTAAAAATAGTTTAAAAAATTCTTAACTATTGAATATTTGAGCATTCAAACATTCATAATTAATCTCGCTAAGCGAGTAAAATAACCATTCCTTCTGTACCTTTATTCTTTCGGAGATCCCGATAGCAATCGAGACGAAAAAGCAGCGTGGGAGAGAAATCATCCCTGGATAGGTGTGCAATTTAATAAATAAAAACTGTTTGCTAAAATTATTAAGATAATCGGCTAGTAAGAGAGGATACTTGCAGCTCCAACCGTTTCAACTCCCGCAGAATAGCATTTTTGTCCATTTGCATCCACGCGAATACTTTAAGCATGCTAACACCAATAAGAAATACAAGACTTCCCGTTGCCCACTTAATTAACTCAAATGTACTTTCTACATTGAAAAATTGCACTACACAATAGATGAAAAGCCCAAAAAACACTAAGGTCATAAAGTTCATCATATACATAATCCATTTGTTTTTCCCTCTAAACAAGCCCCATACCATTTCCAGTACATTTTGCTCTTCTAACTCATCATAGAATTTGCTTTCTTCTTCTGATAAGGTTTCCTTTATTAATTTATCAATATCTTCCATATTAGTCTTCATAATTATAATTTTTTAAAAGTTGTTTTAATTTTTCTCTTGCATGAAACAGTCTAGATTTAGCAGTACCAACTGAAATATTGAGCGTTTCACTTATTTCTTTAAGGCTGTAATCTTCAGTATAAAACAGTTTTATTACAGTTTGTTGATGCGATGGTAGCATTTTAAAAGCGTCTAATAGTTTTGCTTTTAATGTGACGTTATTTTGTGGTTCTTCAATGTCAATTTGCTTACTTTGTTCTTGTTTTATCTGTTCTAAATGCTTCCTGATTCTGCTGTTTTTATTTAGCCAATCGATAGACTTATTGCAAACAATACGCAAACCCCAACTACCAAAACTCTCAGGTTTTTCTAACTTGTCAATTTTATTAATAATAACCCGCCAGCTATCTTGGGCTATATCCTTTGCAGCATCAGCATCCTTAACTAACCAATACGCTTTTTCACAAAAGGGTTTGTGCCAGTGCCTTACCAATTGGTTTAAAGCTTTGGGGTTTCCAGATTGAAATTCTAAAACTAAATCTTTATCCGTTTTCACCTTAATCGTTTAAATATGAAACGCCATAAACGCACCCAAACATTCCATTTTGTGAATGTTTTGGTATTAGAAACATTGTTCTCAATACAGTCAAAGGCATTTTCAATCAAGGCATCATGAAGCCACCTAATGGCGATTACCCATTGTATAGCAGCAGTTCCTTTGGCTTGCATAATAATGCTATGTTTTATTTCCGTTTTGTATTTATCCAATATACTGATGTCAAATCTATGAATACCATCAAAACCCTTTGGTTCTAAAAACCGAAATGTGATGGTATCGCCTTCCTTATATTCCTCAATAACATATTTGATAATACCATGACCGCCTTTAGAGCCTACGGAAAGTCCATCTTTAAACTTAATAGCAGGCCAGTGTCGATGTGGCCATACTTTATCGTGCTTTGTAGCAAGTGTTTTTAGCAAAGGTGATATCTTTTCCTTTGGCGCATTTATAATTCGCTTATGTATGTTTGTAATATCCATATTCATACTAAAGACGAAAAAATAATCGAAAGGTTCATTTTATTTTAGCAAAAGTGAAAATCTCTTAAAGTTAATGGAAATAAACCAACATTTATTTCTCGCTATTGTTATTTTTGCAGCATGTCTAGAAGAAGAAATTCTAAAAGAAAACTATTTGAGCAACTAGAAGTTATTGATGCTGGTGCCAAAGGGAAAACTGTGGCTAAAGCACCTGATGGAAAAGTGGTGTTTTTATCCAATACAGTTCCTGGGGATGTTGTGGATGTGCAGACCTTTAAAAAGCGAAAAGCTTATTATGAAGGTAAAGCCACCAATTTTCATAAACTTTCTGAAAAACGTGTGACACCTAAATGTGATTATTTTGGGACTTGCGGTGGCTGTAAATGGCAAGACATGGGCTATGAACACCAGTTGTATTATAAACAGAAGGAAGTTGTTAATAATTTGACTAGAATTGGGCATATTGATTTACCAGAAATCACCCCAATATTAGGTTCGGATAAGCAATATTTTTATCGTAACAAGATGGAGTTTTCTTTTAGTGATAGCCGATGGTTAACTAAAGAGGAAATTCAATCTAACGAAGATTTAGGAGATAGAAATGCATTAGGATTTCATATCCCTGGCATGTGGGATAAGATTTTAGATATCAACAAGTGTCATTTACAAGCTGATCCTTCAAATGCCATAAGAAATGCGGTAAAACAATTCGCTGTTGAAAATGCTTTGGAGTTTTTCAATACAAGACAGCAGAACGGATTTCTAAGAACCATGATGATTCGCACCTCTAGTACTGGCGATATCATGGTGTTGATTCAATTCTTTAAAGAAGATATAGAGAAACGGACATTACTTTTGGATTTTATTGCTGAAGAATTTCCTGAAATTACATCATTACAATATGTCATCAATGGCAAAGGCAATGATACCATTTACGATCAAAAGGTAATTTGTTACAAGGGCGATGATCATATTTTTGAAGAAATGGAAGGGTTGAGATTCAAAATAAATGCAAAATCCTTTTACCAAACCAATTCAGAACAGGCTTACGAACTCTATAAAATCACAAGGGATTTTGCAGGATTATCTGGCAACGAACTTGTTTACGATTTATATACAGGTACAGGAACTATTGCACAATTTGTCTCAAAAAAAGCAAAAAAAGTAGTAGGGGTAGAGTCTGTTCCAGATGCCATTGCTGCTGCAAAAGAAAATGCACAATTAAATAACATTACTAACGTTGACTTCTATGTTGGTGACATGAAACAGGTATTTAATGATGCCTTTATCGAAGCACACGGGCATCCAGATGTTGTTATAACCGATCCACCTCGTGATGGCATGCATAAGGATGTTGTCGCGCAATTGCTTAATATAGCAGCTGAAAAAATTGTGTATGTAAGTTGCAATAGTGCAACACAAGCCAGAGATTTGGCATTGTTAAATGATATGTATAAAGTTACTAAAGTGCAACCTGTAGATATGTTTCCACAAACATTTCATGTGGAAAACGTAGTGTTGTTGGAAAAACGTTAATAGGTTTATGTGTTTATTCGTTTAAAGCTATAGTTAAGTGAGATTATATTCGTTTGAAAAATTAAATGTATGGAAAGATTCAATAGAACTGGTTAAATCTGTTTATGAAGTGACAAAAGAATTCCCTAGTGATGAAAAATTTGGTTTAATCAGTCAATTGAGAAGATGTTCTGTCTCTATAGCTTCAAATTTAGCAGAAGGAACTTCTCGGCAAACTAATAAAGATAAAGCGCATTTTACTACCATGGCCTTCAGTTCTTCAATGGAATTATTAAATCAAATTATAATTTCTAAAGAACTGAATTTTTTAGATGAAAATGAATACGTAATATTGAGAACGAAAATCGAAAAGATAACAAATATGTTAAATGCTTTACGTAAATCACAAATCAACGGATAAACGAATCAACTAATAAACATTAGTTATATTAATGAAAAAAGTAAGTTTACTCATTTTGATGCTCGTCGTTGTTGGCAACTATAGTTGCGAACGTGATGATTTATGCCCAGAAGCTACACAAACTACTGCGAGACTAGTGATTGAAGCATTTGATGTTTCGCTACCAGAAGATAGCAAGAATATTTTTGGTTTAAGAATTGAAGGTATTAACGAGAACGGAGAAGGTAACGGCGTTTTAGAGAATTATAATGTGGTAACCTCTAGTGAATTGATTTTACCACTAAGAACTGATGCCGAGGTAACGCAGTACAAACTACATCGGGACTATGCTATCAATGATAATGGCACGCCAGATGATACGAGCGACGATTTTGAAGAGGGTAATGAAGACATTATTACCATAACATATATCCCTGAAGATGTTTTTGTGTCCAGAGCCTGTGGGTTTAAAACCGTATTTAATAATGTCCAAATAAGAATTGATGTTGATGATGTTGATGATGACGAATGGATACGATCAATAACAACCGAAAATGATAACCAAATTGTAGAGAATGAAGCAGAAGCGCATTTTATATTATTGCATTAATGCCATACTGATAGTTTTGGTTTGTTCGGGTAGTCTGCAAGCCCAAAACGATAGTATTCCAAAAGTAGAAAGTGATTCTACGGTAGTGAAGTTAAAATATGGCTTACGTTTTGGTGTGGATACTGGAAAGCTAATCCGGTCGTTTTTAGATGACGAGTTTCAAGCTATTGAATTAGTTGCAGACTATCGACTTACCAAAAGGTTGTATATCGCTGGAGAATTGGGAAATGAAGAGCGCATTATAACCACCGATTTTTTAAATACTACTACAAAAGGAAGTTACTTTAAAGCTGGGATAGATTTTAACACCTATCAAAACTGGTTGGATATGGACAATATGGTCTATTTTGGATCGCGTTTAGCGTTTAGTTCGTTCAGCCATACTATAAACGAATATCAAATATACAGCACAGACCAATATTGGACACCACAAAAAACTTTGGCAGATAGCTATGAAATAGATGGATTATCCGCTATTTGGACCGAACTTATTTTAGGTCTCAAAGCAGAACTATTTAACAATTTATATTTTGGTTTAAACGTACAACTTAAGGTACTACTTACTGAAACTAAACCAGACAACTTCCAGAATATTTATATCCCTGGGTTTAATAAAACCTATGATAGTACGCGCATTGGCGTAGGCTACGGATATACTTTGGCCTATAGAATCCCGCTTTATAAAAAGGATAAGATTATTGGTCCTGCTAAGTAAACATTCAATATTTTAAGTAGATATACGTATTGTTTGTATGAGGGATTATACCTAAATTTCAAGGTACTTAATACTTCATTAAATGGCTATTATTAAATATCTTAAATCCGAAACTGCGAAAGTCTATAAGAAAAGTAACGAAAACACCGTGTTGCTGGAAGCACTTTGGGGTGATCGTATAGAGCTGGTTTCAAATACTAAAGTCAACGGACGTTATAAAGTCAATGTACGGTGGGCAAAAAACGTGTATATCAAAGCTGAAGATATTGGTGACGAACCTCTGCTAGAACTCTATTTTATTGATGTTGGGCAAGGTGATGGCGTTTTAATTGTAACGCCAGAGCGGAAACACATTTTAATTGATGGCGGTTATAAACGTTCCAAACAACCACACGGCAAAAGTGCTGCTGATTTTGTGGATTGGAAGTTCTTCAAGGAATACAAAAAGGAAAATATAGAGTTGGACGCCATGATTTGCTCGCATTGTGATGCCGATCATTACGGAGGTTTATGGGATTTATTGAGTAATGATGAAGATGACAGAAAAGAATTAGATACCAAAGCCACTAAAGTAGATACGTTTTATCATGCTGGGGTATCTTGGTGGAAAACAGATGAGAAGCGACGTTTTTTAGGTGATGAATCTGATGGTATGTTGCATGATTTGCTTACAGGAAAAACCTCCATAAAATATGGACTAAAGAAAAATGCAGATTTACGCTTACAAGGGGAGTGGGCTGATTTCTTGAAGACCATTATCGATAGTGGTGCTTCCGTGAAACGCATAGCGCACAACCCCTCAAAAGATTTTAAGTATTTAAAGGGTTTTGAGGAAGATAAAGCTACGTCCATCAAAATATTAGGACCTATTGAAACTAGGGTTAATGGGAAGCCAACATTAAAAGATTTGGGAAGTTACAGTACCAATACTAACGGAAATTCTATTTTACTTCGACTAGATTATGGTAGAGCAAGAATCTTACTTACAGGCGATTTAAACAAAAAAAGTATGCAACATATCATAGCTTCTTTGCAAGGCGATTTAATTGAATTGGCTGCCGATGTGGCAAAATCCTGTCACCATGGGAGTGATGACTGTTCCTATGAATTTTTGCAATATGTGAATGCCGCAGCCACTGTGATTTCTTCAGGTGATGATGAAACCCATGCACATCCCCGTCCCAATATTGTAGCGGCCTCTGGAGCTACAGGTTTTAAAAAGATTGAAAACGACGAAATGGTAACGCCATTAATTTATAGTACTGAAATTTCTAGAAGTTTACGCATGGGCGACCCCTACGAAGTAAAACAAGATGATTATGAAACACCCAACGGTGATATTGATATAGTACTTACCGATGAAGCCAAAACCAAAGTACGCTATTATCGCACCGCATCCGGAGCATTGCGCCCTTCAAAGAAAATAAAAAGCATGAACCGCTTAAAAGTTGTGGATGGTATCGTGTACGGTTTGGTAAATGTAAGGACTGATGGTAATAAAATACTTTGTGCTACACTTAATGAAGGTAAGCGTAAATGGGAAGTAAAAAGTTTTACGTCGCGGTTTTGATTCCCGTCATTGCGAGTGATATCGAAGCAATCTGACTAGTGTTATTATGAATTTGTCTTTTTATGGGATGAGATTACTTCAGTCGTGTCTCTTTCGTAATGACGCATGGATGTTTATATTTTGGAATTTTAAAAAATAAACGTCATAGCGAACGCAGTGCAGCAATCTGTTTCTTTTATTGGCGGATATAGTGTTTGAAAATTAGGCAAAAGACTTATAAGATTATTCGGCGTTCGAGCCTCACTTCTCGTAATAACGTTTTGGTATTTATATTTTTGAAGTTTAAAAAATAGACGTCATTGCGAGTACGCAGGACGAAGCAATCTCCTTAATGGAATATTGGATTCGCTTTTCTTTTGTTGGTTTACTTCATATCGACTGCGCTCAGTAAGCTTGTGTAAATCGCAAAAGCTGTGTTCTCTTGATTAAACCAAAACCCTGTAGATAATTATTTTTTATTTTTGAATCTGAAAAAGAAAGCGCTTCTAATTTGTGAATACTACTCAACCAACCAAAAATACTTCAAAAACAAAATGGATTCATTTACGAATGGTGCCGCATGGCGATGGTTAAAAAAATTAATGCTATTCATTATTTTTTCTTTGGTGATAAACCATTTATCGTCACCTGAGAGTTTTTCTGTTGGAGACTCGTACAGATTTCCCCTTGAAGGCTTTTTATCTTCAATTATTTTATGCATTCTTATTGCAATTATAGCAGAACTCAATTTTAAATATTACACCAAAAAGTATTTCTCTAAAAAGGTAGAAATTCGCTCTGTCTCGTGGTATATGGTATCCACACTTGGTTACATTGCCATTATGTACGTTCCTTTAGGTATTGTATTAGTTATGGTTGCTGGAGCAGATATGGAGTTTTATTATTTGTTAATCGGTTTACTGCTTACCTTATTGGTAAGTTTTGTACTTATAGGTTTAGCTTATGCCCAAGATATCTACAATTTATACAAACGATCCATAAAAGATGCTCAAATTACCATTGAAAGTGGTGCAAAAACAACAAAGCTTACTTACGAAAATATTGCTTGCTTTTATAGCGAAAATAAAGTGGTGTATACAGTGCGTAATGATGGTTCTACAATTACCACCGATTTTACCTTGAATGAACTTGAAGAAAAAATAAACGATCAGTTATTTTTTAGAGCGAATCGACAAATTATTATTCACAAGGATGCCGTAGACGAAATTGAAAAAATTGAAAACGGCAAGTTGCGCATTCGGTTAAAAGCAGTAATTCAGAACAATGCGACAGCCGAAATCACAATAAGTCGCTATAAGAGAACTGCTTTTATGGATTGGTTTGAATAACAAAACCATAAAACCAACCGACTATTCAGTTATAAATTTGCTACCATTCAGTAAAACCATTACTATTTAAAAGGGTTTTCAGAGATTTTGTTCATTATTTCGTTTTGAATTTAAAATCAAAATACAATGAATAATCTTAGTTTAAAACAAATCGCCATTCCATTAATTACTATTGCTATTATGCTCTTTTTATGGTTTGGGCCTTTGCAAATTCCCTACATCGTAAATATCATTATTTCTTTATTGATTTTTTTAGCAAACTATATAGAATACGATAGGAAGCCATTTGCAGCACTCGGGTTTCAACGAGAAAAATTAACCTTTAAAAACTTCTTTGTGTTGGCACCATTAGTAGCCGCAGTAATCTTTGCGTTTTATATATTTATTTTGGTGCCCGGTGTTACCAAACTCACAGGAGTACCTATAGATTATACTGCTTTTAAGCCTTTGGTAGGTAACATTCCTGCTTGTTTAGTGGCCTTGGCATTGGTATGGGCTTCAGCAGGGTTTGGGGAGGAAATTATCTTTCGTGGGTATTTGATGCGTCAATTTGTAAAGTTTTTTGGCGAAACCAAAGTGGCTATGGCGCTTAATATTATCCTATTGGCTTGCTTTTTTGGTTTTATGCATAGTTATCAAGGCATTACGGGGCAAATAGTTACAGCTATAGTTGGTGCCATTTTAGCCTTGATATTTTATTGGCGAAAGTACGATTTATGGTTTGTTATTGCGGTGCATGGTTTTGTAGACACTATTGCTATTATTTGTGTATACTTTGGTTTGGCGACATAGCATAATTGTTGATAATTACGCATAAGTACTTATTGATTTTTTAGTGCGAAAATTCTAACTTCGTTGATTGAACGATATAGTTCATCAGAACGGAACCATATCTAACCTTGGGCTTAATTAAAAAAAACTCAAATGGAACCAGCAACTTGGGGATTTATAGGAACGATTTTAGGAACTATCGTTGGAACTTCTGCGAGTATTTTTGCCACATATTTGAATGGTAAGAATACCATAAATATTCAGAAAAGCACAGAGAAATATAAACGTGAAGAATTGTTTAGGGAATTCCAAAGAAATAATCTTCTAAAACTACAAGATGAATTCTCTGTCGGAATGAGATTGATTGGAAAACTGCACACTGAAGCTTTTGCTTACTTTAAAAAAAATAGTACGTTAAAAGGTTTTAGAGTAAGTGATGATATTGATGCAGGAATAAATAAGTCATTTCAAAATCTTATGAAATTAACTGAAAGAGTCAATGATGACAAGTTAAGAATGAAAATTATTGAAATTAGAATGGATATGGCAAGTTTTTCTATTTCTGATACAGACCCAAGAGATAATGTTTACATTGAAGAGTTAGGAAATAAGTTTGAAAAATTAATGACTGACATTGGAATTGAATTAAGAAATAACTTTAAATAAATAAGTAAACAATGTATAACCACAATTACGGCGGATTCGACTACGTCCGAATTCAGTCGGAATTGCTAAAGCTAGTACCAAACCGAAAAGTCTGTGTTCATTAAACTGTAACTGACGGTTATACAAGACCGATAAGCCGAACCAAAAATCTCTACTTTATATACTTCCCTTTCTTGCTCCCTTCATACATCACATACTTTACCAAACGCGATTCTAGTTTGGCATTGTAAAGCTGTATTTTTCTAGAAGGCCGTAGGCCTACATGTTTTAACGCATCCAGGTTTGAGGTGATAAACCATGCATCGGTGCCTGGATAGTTTTGTTTTAGGGTATCGCCAATGCTTTTGTAAAAGGCTTCCATATCTAGGTTTAAACGTTCCCCGTATGGTGGGTTAAATACCATATGTAATTTGTTTTGTCCGCCTTTTTGGGTTTTAAAAAAGTCCTCGTGTTTTATGGTAATAAAATCATCTAACTGTGCATTCTCAACATTTTGCTGTGCTTTACGTACCGCACTTGGTGCTTTATCGTAGCCTATAATTTGATGGTGAAAGTCTCTGGTTTTCTTTAATAGGGATTCTTCAATTTTTTCAAATAGGTCTACGTCCCAATCTTGCCAACGCTCAAAGGCAAATTCCTTGCGCATCAGGTTAGGAGGGATGTTACAGGCAATCATGGCTGCTTCAATAGGGATGGTTCCCGAGCCACACATGGGGTCCATAAAATCGGATTGTCCGTCCCAACCCGACAATAGTATTAACCCTGCTGCTAATACTTCATTAATCGGTGCAATATTGGTAGCTAATTTATAACCACGTTTGTGTAAGGATTCACCAGAAGAATCTAAGGACACCGTGCACTCGTTTCTGGCAATGCGCACATTTATTTTTAAATCGGGAAATTTTAAATCTACATTAGGGCGTTGGCCAGAGTTGTCACGAAAACGATCCACAATGGCATCTTTTGTTTTTTGCGCGATAAATAGCGAGTGTTTAAACAAATCAGAATGTATAGTGGCATCAACCGCCAAAGAGCCAGTAGGTTTTAAATAGTCTTCCCAAGGCATTTTTTTAATTTGTTCGTACAAATCGGCTTCATTATGTACTCTAAAACTTTTTATAGGCTTTAGAATTTTTATGGCAGTACGCAACGCTAAATTGGCTTTGTACATGAACCCTTGGTCTCCCACAAATTCTACAACGCGCACGCCTTTTTTAACGTGCATCGCCCCGAGTTGTGTGAGTTCTTTTTCTAAAATGTCTTCAAAACCAAATAGGGTTTTGGCTACCATGTTGAAATTTTCGGCCATATTTTTCGTCCAAGTCTTAATAAGTGCTCCGTTTTACCTTCCTTTTGGGGAGGTCGTAATTTCTTTTTTTTCAGAAATTGCGGGTGGAGCTATTAGATTGCAAAAATAGTGTAATTTTGCGGCAAATAAATGACCATAGCAAATAAGTGGGTTAGGGATTGCAGCGGCATCCTTTTTGTTATCGGTGGCTGAGATTCTCGAAGCCACAATAGCAAAAAGATATAGCGGAAAGCCCGACCACGCCCAAAGGCGTGGTAACCCCCAAAATAATATATGACGGAAGATACATCGAGTTGGTTTAAATCGTGGTTTGATACGCGGTATTACCACATTTTATATAGAGATAGGGATGCTACCGAGGCACAAGTGTTTATGGATAACCTAACCAACTATTTGAATTTGCCTGAGGGTGGCACTATTTTAGACTTGGCTTGTGGTAAGGGGCGCCATTCGCGATACTTGAACAAGTTGGGTTATGATGTCACTGGGATTGATTTGAGTGTGAATAGTATTGCGCATGCGAAACAATTTGAAAACCATAGGTTGCGTTTTGAGGTGCATGATATGTGTAAACCGTACCCAAAGCGGTTTGATGCCGTGTTTAATTTGTTTACGAGTTTTGGGTACTTTGAGGATGACGCGGATAATTTAAATACCATAAAATCGATTAAGGCAGATTTGAACGCCACGGGATTTGGTGTTATTGATTTTATGAATGTGGATTACGTAATTGACAATTTGGTGCCTGAAGATAGTAAGACCGTGGATGGCATTACGTTTTACCAAAAGCGTTATGTGGCTAACGGCTATATCGTAAAGGATATTAGTTTTGAGACTGATGGTAGGGCTTTTAATTTTACTGAGCGTGTAAAGGCGTTTACTTTAGCAGATTTTGAGGCGTTATTTGCTGCCGCTGGTGTACATTTGTTGGATATTTTTGGAGACTATAAATTGCGGAAGTTTAGTACTAAGACATCGGAACGCTTGGTCATGATTTTTAAATAACTGATAATCGGTGTTTTATTATCTCATTCATGTATAAACCAAAATTAGGTTGAACTAAAATTTTAAATGAATAAATTTCTTTTTCCTGTTTACGCTGTTATTATTGGGTTGGTTATTGCTAAACTTACCAAGAATAAAAATACGTGGAATACTAAGTTATTATTATCCTTTAGTGGTGCATTTTTATTAGCATTGACGCTTTTTGAGTTATTGCCTGAAGTTTACAGCCATTTAGATACAAAACTTACTGGACTGTTTATTATGTGCGGTATTTTACTGCAAATTGTTTTGGAATTGTTCTCTAAAGGTGCAGAACATGGGCATGTACATATCCACAAAGATTCTACAGCGTTTCCGTGGCTGTTATTTATCAGTTTATGTATTCATAGTTTTTTAGAGGGATTTCCTATTCATGAGCATAATGATATGGTATATGGCGTTTTGGTACACAAAATTCCTATTGCGGCTTTGGTGAGTATGTTTTTGTTTAAATCGAAATTTAGCACTGCGCAAATTGTTCTTTTTTTAGTCGTTTTTACGGCAATGACGCCTTTGGGTACCTTAATTTCGAATACGACAGAAATCAGTGAGCCATTGGCGCACAGTATAAATGCAATTGTTATTGGTATATTTTTCCATATTTCAACTACAATCCTTTTTGAAAGCGGCGAAGGCCATAAGTTTAACTTGAGTAAGTTTGTAGCCATAATATTAGGTGTTGGGATTGCTTATTTTATATAGAAGCCTTTTCCTAACCCTTTCCAAAGGAAAGGGAACTATTACGGAAATGTATCTCGCAAAGTCCTTCTAAAGTTTTTATGAAATTAGATATAAATATAAAGTTTGAGTGTTTCTTCCCCTTTGGGGAAGATTAAGAAGGGACCTCTCTATGTTTAGCAAAGAAGAATCGCGCATATTACGACAAGAGTTTTGGACCAGTTTTGGGAAGTCTTTCCCAAGAAAATGGATTCTGTACAATACAAAACTGAAAGGTCTGAGTTTTAAATTTCATTTTGATACCAAAAAAGCACTGGTAGCTCTTGACTTGGAGGACGATTTGGAGCATCGCATAAAATATTGGGAGAAGTTGGAAGCCTTAAAGTCTATTTTGATAGATGACTACTTGCCTGAAGCTATTTATGAAGAGGAATACTTTTTAGAAAACCATAAAGAAATCTCCAGAATTTACGTGCCTTTGGAGCAAAAAGTATCCATTCATAACAAAAACTCATGGCGTGATGTTATGGTGTTTTTTAATGACACCATGCATCAATTTGAAGCATTCTTCTTGGAATATAAAGAGGTGATTGAGGGGTGACAACGTCGAAGCTTGCAATTCATAGGGAGGAACGACTGAAGAATCTCTGTTTTTACTTAAGATTCTTCGCTACACTCTGAATGACAAGGTGAATTCAATCTAGAATTAGTTTAAACAATTAAAAACTACTTAAAGGCTGTTAAAATACGGGATTAAATTATGATTTATCCGTATTTTTGCACGAGCAAAAAAAGTGCAAATTATTATGTTAGATAAACTCGCCAAAATTCTATTTTCTACTCGTCTTACCGCTATTTTATTTGTTGCTTTTGCTGTTGCCATGGCTGCAGGAACTTTTATGGATGCAGGACAGGATACATCGCCTACACCATACACAAGAAATTTAATTTATAACGCATGGTGGTTTGAGGCCATTATGGGCATGTTCATTATCAATTTTGTGGGTAACATATTTAGATTTAGGCTATACAAAAAAGAAAAGTGGGCCACTTTTATACTTCATATCTCTTTCATTTTTATTCTGTTGGGTGCATTTATTACACGTTATATTGGCTATGAGGGCATGATGGCTATTCGCGAAGGTGCTACTGAAAATCAGTTTTTATCTCAAAAAACCTATGTTACTGGTAGAATTTTTGGTGATTTCAAAATCAATGGTGTTAGCCAAATGCGTACTATTGAAGAAGAAGTTGATTTTTCTCCAAGGCTAAACAACAGTTTAAAAATTGAAACGGATTATGGCGGACAAGATGTAACTATTGAACTTGAAAAGTTTATTGAGGGTGCGGAAGAGGATATTATTCCCGATGAGAACGGAGAGTCTTATTTAAAATTAGTAGAGGCGGGCACTAACGGACCGCACAATCACTTTTTAAAAGTAGGGCAGGTTGCTAACATTCATAATATATTATTTGCTCTAAATAAACCAACCGATGGTGCTGTAAATATTACATTTCAGGGTGATTCCTTAACTATCAAATCACCTTTTGAAGGCGAATACATGACGATGGCTACAAGAGCGCAGGGTAAGTTGGTTAAAGATAGTTTGCAGCCATTGTACTTACGCTCCCGTTACGTTATTGGTAATATGCAATTGGTTTTTCCAAAACCTGTGGTTAAAGGTGTTTTTGATATTGTAAAAAAGTCTAAAATTTTAAAAAACGACGATGATGGCCTAGTCTTAAAAGTAACCAGTAATGGTGAAACCAAACGTGTTGGTGTTTTGGGCGGAAAGGGTACCGACAGAAACTTTAAAGAGATAAAAGTAGGAGGTTTAGATATAGCCTTAAAATATGGTTCTAAAGTTTTGGAGTTGCCTTTTGCACTAAAATTGAATGACTTTGAAGCTGAAAAATATCCTGGTTCTGAGGTAAATTCTGCCTATTCCAGTGAAGTTACCGTTGTTGATGAGCAAGAGGGCAGTTTTGATTATAAAATCTTTATGAATAATATTTTAGATCATCGCGGTTACCGATTTTTTCAAGCGAGTTACGACCCGGATGAAAAAGGAACTATCCTATCTGTAAACCATGATTATTGGGGTACACTGATTACTTATATCGGATATATTATGTTGTATTTCGGACTTATGGCCATTATGTTTAGCAGAGGCTCTCGTTTTAGTGATTTAAAAATATATCTTGAAAAAGTAAAAGCTAAAAAAGCAAAACTGTTGACTGCTGTGTTACTATGTTTTGGCTTGTTCGGTTTTACACAAAACACACAACATTCACCTGATGACGGACATGACCACGGTCATCAATTTGAAAAGCCTACAAAAGCTCAAGTAGATTCTGTGTTGAGTGCTAACATAGCACCAAAAGTGCACGCTGATAAATTTGGACATTTAGTAATACAAGACATCAGTGGACGTATGATGCCTGTAAACACTTATGCTTCTGAACTTTTAAGAAAACTAAGTAAGCATGACACTTATGAAGATTTTGATGCTAATCAGGTATTTCTATCTATGCAGGAGAGTCCAAGATTATGGTACAACGTACCAATTATTTATCTGCGTCCTATGGAAACAGATTCCCTAAGAAATATCATAGGCGTTTCTAAGGAAGGGAAACTTTTTGCATTGGTGGACTTTTTGAATGAGGATGGCTCTTACAAACTTTCGCCATATTTACAAGATGCATATAATACCCAAGTTCCTAATGGCTATCAAAAGAAATTGAAGGAAACACACGAACGTGTTTCATTGTTATCTAATACAATAGAAGGCTTGTCCTTAAAAATATTTCCTATTCCTGATGATGAAAATAACAAATGGATTTCTAATTACGAATATCGTTTGGATCCTACTGTAATTAAAGATTCGTTATATAACAATTTTGTCAAAAATGGATTTTCAACCTATTTATTCACTTTAAATAATGCGAAGCAATCTGGGGATTACGCACAAGCCAATAAGTTGCTGGAAGCCTTTAAAAAGACGCAGCAAAAATATGGTTCGGAAGTTATGTTGAATGATGATAAAATTAAAATGGAGGTACTTTATAATCGCTACGACATTTTTAAGAAGCTCTTCAGCTGGTATATGTATGCGGGCACTTTGTTCTTTATTCTCTTGATAGTTCAAATATTTAATGATAGGAGTAAAGCCCTGAACATTACTGTCAATATTTTTAAATGGATAATTGTTGGGCTGTTTTTCTTGCATACAGCAGGATTGATTGTGCGCTGGTATATTTCCGGTCATGCGCCATGGAGTGATGCCTATGAATCGATGATTTATGTAGCTTGGTCAACCATGTTGTTTGGATTAATAACTGGAATTAGCAGAACAAAAAACCAACAGAATAAATCTGTTTTAGGATTAAAATTTAGGCCATTAATTCCAACGCCTTCAATGTTTGAAATTAAGTCTTCAAACTTGACCATAGCGGCTGGAGCCTTCGTTACAGCAATGATTTTAATGATTGCACATTGGAATTGGATGGATCCGGCTATTGCAAATTTACAACCTGTACTTAATAGTTATTGGCTAATGATCCATGTGGCAGTAATTGTAGCAAGCTACGGACCTTTTGCTTTGGGTATGATTCTAGGTGCTGTATCATTGTTTCTAATGGCTTTTACAACTAAAAAAAATAAAGCTAAAATGGTTTTAAATATCCAAGAGTTAACTATTATTAATGAAATGGCTTTAACCGTAGGTTTGGTCATGTTGACCATTGGAAACTTTCTTGGAGGTATGTGGGCTAATGAAAGCTGGGGACGCTATTGGGGCTGGGATCCTAAAGAAACCTGGGCGCTGATTAGTATCATGGTGTATGCGTTTGTGATACATATGCGATTGGTCCCTGGACTTCGTGGACGTTGGTTTTATAACCTTATGTCAATTGTTGCTTTCGGAAGTATTTTAATGACCTATTTTGGGGTTAACTTTTATCTCGCCGGTTTGCATTCATACGCTAGTGGCGATCAAATTGTAAGTTTGAAGTTTATTGCCATTGCTTGTGTATGTATTGCTATTCTCGGATTTTTTGGGTATCGTGGCTATGCCAGATATTATAAGAAATAGTATTTCTGCAGATTGAGTTAGCGCTTTTGTATTTATCTTCTAATTTTGCAATTGTAAATTAGAAGAACTATGAAACTATTCAAAGAATTTAAGGAGTTTGCTGTAAAAGGCAATATGATGGACATGGCCATTGGTATTATCATTGGTGCAGCATTTAATAAAGTAATTGATGTTTTGGTAAAGCAGGTAATGCTTCCGCCTTTGTCTTTATTGACAGGCGGTGTCAACTTCCAAAACAAAAAAGTTATCTTACGAGATGCCGTTTTAAACCCTGATGGCACCACTTTAAAGGATGAAGTAGCTATTGGCTATGGCGCTTTAGGCGAGGTAATGCTAGATTTTTTAATTATCGGGTTTACCGTGTTTATCGTTGTGAAATTTATGAATCGTTTGAAACGAAAAGCGCAAGACACAAAAGATGTTACCGTTGAAACCCCAAAGGATATTGAACTACTGGACAAGCTTACCAAATTAATGGAAGAGCAGAACGCGCTTCTAAAAGCGAAGTAATGCTTTAGTGGTTTTTACAAACAAGCACTTTGCTACAAAATTATATAGTGACTTTAGCGGATGAGACCCGCGTTAGGGATTGAGGCATTTGTTGAAGCTCCTCGACGCAGGAGAGAGCGACTGCCGAAAGCCTGACCCGCAGGGGAACGCCCAAATAGAAATATTGCACTTATCTTATATAACTTCCAGTTTTTTACCAACTTTAATAAAGGCATCGATGGCCTTTTGTAAATGCGCTTTGTCATGCGCAGCTGATAGCTGCACGCGTATTCTGGCTTTTTCTTTGGGAACAACAGGGTAGAAGAAGCCAATAACATAAATACCTTCGTCTAACAACATTTTTGCAAATTGTTGCGATAGTTTTGCATCGTAAAGCATTATGGGGACTATGGGATGCACACCGGGAATAATATCAAAACCAGCTTTTGTCATTTCAGTTCTGAAAAACGTAGTATTCGCCTCTAGCTTATCCCTTAAAGACGTATCCTCTGAAATAATGTCAAATACCTTTAAGGTAGCGCCAACAATAGCAGGGGCGAGGGTGTTGGAGAATAAATACGGTCTAGAATGTTGACGTAGGATGTCAACGATTTCTTTTCTAGCGGCCGTAAAACCGCCAGAGGCACCGCCAAGGGCTTTTCCGTAGGTACCAGTAATAATATCAACGCGATCCATAACGCCGTGATACTCATGTACACCTCTTCCAGTTTTTCCAATAAAGCCTGTGGAATGACACTCGTCAATCATTACAAGGGCGTCATATTTATCAGCCAGATCACATATTTTATCTAATGGTGCAATTTTTCCATCCATTGAAAACGAGCCATCAGTAACAATCAATTTTCTTCTAGCCGAAGCCGCAGCTTTTAGTTGCGTCTCTAAGTCGCCCATATCGCAATTTTTATATCTGAAACGCTGCGCTTTACATAGGCGAACACCATCAATTATTGAAGCATGGTTTAATTCATCTGATATAATTGCATCTTCTTTTGACAGTAGAGGTTCAAACAACCCACCGTTGGCATCAAAGGCAGCTGCGTAAAGAATACAATCTTCCATTCCCAGAAATTCGGCTGTCTTTCGTTCCAGCTCCTTATGAATGTCCTGCGTACCACAGATAAAACGTACGGAGGATAATCCAAAACCATGTGATTTTAAAGTGTCAATTCCTGCCTGAATAACCGTTTCATTTGATGATAGTCCTAAATAGTTGTTTGCACAAAAATTCAAAACATCAGGATTTGATTGCGTATCAATTTCCGCACCTTGTTTTGAAGTGATTATACGTTCATTCTTATACAATCCACTTGCTTTAATTTCATCTAAGTCAGCCTGAAATTGTTGTTTTATATCTCCGTACATATCTTATGCGTTTTCAGTTTTATATTTTTTGTTTAAGTGTTTTATCATATCTTTGGTCATGGCCTTTAGATCATAGTTAGGTTGCCATCCCCAATCTTTTCTAGCTTCGGAATCATCAATGCTATTTGGCCAAGAATCTGCAATATTCTGTCTAAAATCGGGTTTATATATCATCTTAAAATTAGGGAATATTTCACATATAGCCTGTTGCAGTTCTGCTGGATTAAAGCTCATACTTGCTATATTATAAGACGTTCTGGTTTTAATAGTTTCAGGTTGGGCTTCCATTAATTCTATAGTGGCTCTAATAGCATCGTCCATGTATATCATGGGTAGGCTTGCCGTTTCATTTAAAAAACAAGTGTAATCTTCTCCTTTTACAGCATAATGGTAAGCATCTACTGCATAGTCCGTTGTGCCGCCGCCTGGAGAGGTTTGATGCCCTATAACACCGGGATATCTTAAGGAACGCACGTCTAAACCATATCTCGAAAAATAATAATTTGCCCAATGTTCTCCGGAGGCTTTACTCATGCCATAAACTGTTGTCGGTACTAAGAAAAAATCCTGAGGAGTTTCGTCTTTTGGGGCATTTTCACCATAAACCGCAATTGAACTAGGGAAAAACACGCGATCAACTCCGTTTAAACGAGCAGCTTCCAAAACATTGAGAAACGTTTTATTGTTAATGTCCCAGGTACGGAGCGGTTGTTGTTCGCCATTAGCTGATAAAATAGCAGCCATGTGATATATCTGGGTGATGTTATGCTCTTTAATGATACCTTCAATACTATTAAAATCCGTTGCATCTAAAAACTCGAAATTTCCTTTAAACGAAGCACTGAATTTTATGTCGGTAGCGATAACTGCATCAGTGCCATATATTCCTTGAAGTTTTGTAGTTAATACAGAACCTAATTGCCCATTTGCACCAGTAATTAAAATTTTGTCTTTCATTTTACTTGTAATACTACCAATACAAAATTAAAGTTTAGATAAACATCACAGTTAAAAAAATTGTTAATTGATAATTATTAAGCGTTTTATTCTGAAATTCTATAAATTTGAATTCATATTTTCTTTTTTAATATATATTTTAATGTATTGAAAGTAAATTTTACTGAAATGGAACGATTAGATGATATTGATCTTAAAATATTGAGAATTCTTCAAAAAGATTCTAAAAAAACTACTAAAGATATAGCAAAACTGTTGCATCTTACGCCATCACCTGTTTATGAACGCATTAGGCGTTTGGAGAAAAAAGGGTTTATAAAAAAGTACGTCGCTTTAGTTGATAAGAAATTAGTGGATTGTATAGTAACGGCTATTTGTATGGTGTCTTTACGCTATCACGACGAAGGGTTTATCGACAAGTTTGATAGACAAATAAAGGCATTGCCCGAAGTTCAGGAATGCTATCATATGGCTGGGAAAGTAGATTTTTTCTTAAAAATACATCTGAGAAGTCTTGAAGAGTATCATGAATTTGTAAGATTGAAACTCTCCAAAATAGAGAATATTGGGGTGCTAGAAAGTTATTTTGTTTTGAAGGAGATAAAGGCCACCACCGAATATCATTTTTAAGATGATACCTTAATTAGTTGATTTTTGCTGACCAATAAAGCACTTAATCTACTTAGCATTAAATTCTTCGGAAATCTTATGGTAATAAATATCTTCAAAATTTGATATGACTTTATCTGCATTAGAATAGTCCTGATTTTTAGAATGAAAACTATCATAACCCACACAGTAGATTCCTGCTGATTTGGCCGCTTTGATACCATTGGTAGAATCTTCAATTACGATACATTCCTCTCTTAAACAACCTGTAGCATCTGCCGCTTTTTCAAAAATTTCAGGATGCGGCTTGGACTGCTTCAAATCAGCACCGCTCAATTTAGCCTTAAAGTACTTGTTTAAGTCAAATTGTTCAAATATCATGTTTATACCACTCATAGAAGCTGAAGATCCCAAAACAAGGGTTAATCCATTATCGTAATAATTTTTGATGAGATCTAGAACGCCATCAATTAATCCCAAATTAGAATCGGTATCAAAAAACTGTTTGTAGTGCTTACGTTTTAAAGAAACTAATGCTTCTGGGGTTTCATCTAAATGAAATTGATCACAAAGGCGTCTACAAATGTTAAGGGTAGACTGTCCAGTAAATGATTCATAAAGGTCTGTTGAAACATCAATACCAACTTCATCGAACATATCATGATAAGCTTTATGGTGCATGGGCTCACTATCAATAATTACCCCATCCATATCAAAAATAACAGCTTTTAACATTTTAAAATTTTTTGCGAAGATATATCAACCTATTAAAATCGCCTAGACAAATCATTTTGTTAATTGAAATTTATTCAACATATTTGTATCTTATGATTGTATAAGTTGACTTCAGACGTTATCGAGGTTCTCTCGAATTAAAAAACCAAGCACGTTTTGTGTTTGGCAAGTATTCATTACAATATTTTCACAATGCAATCAAATAAAATCACATTTAAACAATTTCTTAATTATTTTAAAATTGCCGTTTCAGGTAAGGAACAAGAATTTACTTCTGGCAGTATAAGACGAGCGGTTTTTATGCTCTCAATCCCCATGATTCTCGAGATGCTCATGGAGTCTATTTTCGCCCTCGTTGATATCATGTTCGTGTCAAAAGTAAGTGTCAATGCAGTGGCTACAATAGGCTTAACCGAATCGGTCATTACCCTGGTTTATGCGGTTGCCATAGGTTTAAGTATGGCAGCTACGGCGATAGTTGCACGTAGAGTAGGGGAAAAAGACATAAAAGGTGCTTCTAATGCTGCAGTACAAGTCATTTTTTTAGGAATAGCCGTATCAGCGATTATTAGCGTTATAGGAATATTGTACCCAAAAGAAATTCTTGGATTGATGGGTGGCGAGACCGATTTAATTGAAGAAGGCTATGGTTACACTAAAATATTGATGGGCGGTAATGTTACCATCATGCTTTTGTTTTTAATCAACGCTATTTTTCGTGGGGCGGGGAACGCTTCAGTTGCCATGTGGACTTTAGTCTTATCGAATGGATTAAACATTATTTTAGACCCTATTTTTATTTTTGGTTTAGGGCCTATTCCTGCGTTTGGTGTTGAAGGTGCTGCAATCGCTACAACTATTGGAAGGGGAACTGCTGTACTATTTCAATTGGCAGTCTTGTTTTTTGGATTCAGTAAAATTAAAATTGGCATCAAGGATCTTGTGTTACAGGTAGGGGTTATGCTAAATTTAATAAAAGTGTCGCTCGGTGGTATTGGACAGTTTTTAATCGGAACCTCTTCCTGGGTATTTTTAATGCGAATTATGAGTGAATTTGGTAGTGAAGTTTTAGCAGGTTATACTATCGCCATTCGTGTTATGATGTTTACTTTAATGCCCGCATGGGGTATGAGCAATGCAGCGGCGACGTTAGTGGGACAAAACTTGGGAGCTCAAAAACCAGACAGAGCAGAACAATCTGTCTGGAAAACTGGAAAGTATTGCGCTATTTTTATGGGATTTGTCTCTATAGCATATTTAGTGTTTGCACCGCAAATTATTGTACTTTTTAACCAAACTCCGGATGTTGTGAATTATGGCAGCTTATGTTTAAGAGTACTAGCGGCAGGTTATATTTTTTATGCCTATGGTATGGTAGTGGTAAACGCTTTTAATGGAGCGGGAGACACTAAAACGCCTACTTACATCAACTTTGTGTGTTTTTGGTTGCTACAACTGCCGTTTGCCTATGTTATGGCCATAACTTTAGATTTTGGTCCTTCTGGTGTGTTTTGGGCAATTACTTTAGCCGAAGTGCTTATCGCAGTTATTGCTATAGTTTGGTTTAAAAAGGGCAACTGGAAAAAGGTGCAAGTCTAATTTATGAGAATTGAAATTAAAGATCAATTACAAAGAGTAATTCGCTTTGAAGACACACCAAAGCGAATTGTGTCTTTAGTGCCTAGCCAAACAGAATTACTATGCGATTTGGGTTTGGAAGGTTACATTGTTGGTGTGACAAAATTTTGTGTCCATCCACAACATATTAAGACCAAAACCACTATAGTTGGAGGGACAAAGCAAATCAATACTGCTAAAATAAAACCACTGCAACCTGATATCATTCTATGTAACAAAGAAGAAAATAACAAAGCGATTGTAGATGAGTGCGAACAAATTTGTAACGTTCATATTTCGGATATTTTTGATTTAGAGGATAGTTATGAATTGATACGTCACTATGGTATTCTTTTTCAGAAAGAAAACAAAGCAGAAGAAATCATATCTGAAATAAGAAAAGAAGCAAAAGATTTTAAGCTTTACATTGAAAATAAGCCCAATCTGAAATCAGTATATTTTATATGGAGAAACCCTTGGACAGTTGCTGCTAACAGTACGTTTATCAACTACATGATGCAGCTAAATAAATTTGAAAATATTTATAAAAACAAGAAACGTTATCCGGAAATAGAGCTAAAAGAAGAGAATAATGCAGAACTTGTGATGTTATCTAGCGAACCTTTTCCTTTTAAAGCGTCTCACAAAAAAGAGATAAAAAAATTCTATCCAAAAGCGGAAATACTTTTGGTAGATGGAGAAATGTTTTCTTGGTACGGCTCTAGACTAATTAAAGCATTTCGCTACTTCAAATGGCTCCGCGAGCATCTTTAGAAAACTCAACCTTGCTGATATCATCTACAAAGTTTTTTATTCTTCGCTCTAATTCTTTTACACTAACCAATTTGTTAGTGTTTGCTTTAATTTTGCCTACTTTACAAAAATGGGGACTCATAATTTTCTCTTTTACTATAAATTACGAGCATTTTGCCGATTTGGATGTAATGCGAACGTTAAAGAAACGCTAAACTTTATACAGCTGGTCTTTGATGGTTTCTGGTGAGGTATCCTAGTTTGTTCAGTTTGTTCAGTAATTTAATCGCTTTATATTCAGAAAAATCACTTAATGGAGCATCAGTTTGTCTAAGATTGTAAGCTTGTTCTATAAGGGTTTTGTACTTTTTTATGAGTTCAATTTGGCTTTGCTGGATAGAATCATCCTTTTTGTATTTTTTCATTTTTTTGAAAGTATTAAAAAAAGTAGTTGGCAAATCAAATTACTTCCAACAGACTTACATTTCAATAATATGGATAGACCGTGTTAAGCGTATTTTATAATGTTATGTTAATTAACACTTAAAGAAATCTAAACATCTTTAAATTTAAATAATTATTTTAAAAGTCTGATACTTATGCGAATAAAATTTTTATACTTCCTTTTGTTTGTGTTTTCAATCGGTCTTACAGCACAAGAAAGTAACTGCAATTGCTGCACTGAAAAGCATTCGGAGTTTGATTTTTGGATTGGGTCATGGACAGTTACAAATCCAGACGGCACTTTAGCGGGAAAAAATATTATTGACAAAATTCAGGATAATTGTATTTTAAGAGAGAATTGGACAAGTGCTAAAGGTAATTTTACAGGAACTAGTAATAATTTTTACAACTCTACAAAAAAACAGTGGGAGCAAATTTGGATTGATAACCAGGGTGGCAATTTGCACTTAAGAGGCAATAGGGTTGGCAACCAAATGATTTTAAAAACCGATGTAGCTAAAAATAAAGATGGACAGCCTTACTATCATAAAGTAACTTGGACGCTGAATGAAGACGGTTCAGTGAGGCAATATTGGGAAACTATTACTAATGACAAAGATGTTACTATTGCTTTTGACGGGCTATATAAGAAAGCAGAAAACTAAAAATACCATAGTTATCCAAAAAAGAAAACCTGATAAATAAAAAATAAGAGTTTGAATTTTAGCCTTAGGAGAATTATCAAGATTATAAAAAACTTTTGTTCCCATTATTAGAACAATAAAAACTCCAAAAAAGAAAATTTTAACTTTCTCTTTTTTTGGAAGTCCTTTCCTTTTAAATTCTTCATTGAACTCTTTCAAGTTTTAATCTTGTAAAGCGAACACCTTCTTCAACAAATCTGTTGTTCTTGAACCTATTTTGTTCCTTATTTCCTTTTCTTCAACAGCAATCATGGTGTACACGCCTTTTAATGCTTCATTAGTTACATAGTCTGTTAAATCTGGATTTACATCATTAGTAAAAGGAAGTGTGTTGTATTTATTTATAAGATTATTCCAAATATCATCAGCACCAACTTTACTAAAAGAATTTTTAATCACAGGATTAAACTTATCATATAAAGCAGTTTGCGTTTTTGAAGTTAGATATTGCGTTGCTGCATCATCATTACCTAGTAAAATATTTTTAGCGTCAGTAAAAGTGATATCCTTTACAGCGTTAACAAAGATAGGAGTGGCTTCTTTTACAGCATCTTCAGCGGCTCTATTTAAAACTTTTAGCCCCTCATCAGCCAACTTACTTAAGCCAATATCCCTAAGTGCCTTATCAACTTTTTGTAACTCTTCGGGGAGTAGTATTTTTACCAATTCATTTTTAAAAAATCCATCTTTTTGGGTAAGTTTAGTTACCTGTTCGTCAATTCCAAAATCTAAAGCCTGTCGCAATCCTGAAGCTATTTCGGTATTGGTAACTACACCTCCTTGTGGTAACTGGTCAATCACACCTTGTAATTCGGCACAGGCCACTAAATTAAAAATTATAAATACTGAAAGAATTTTACGTATCATGGTAATTGGGTTTTGTTTTCAAAAGTAATGAATACTAAAAAATAAGACACCCAAAAAACAAGTATTTGGGTGTCTTTATATATGTAAACCAGATTAATCCCTCAATTAACTAGGCTTCATTTCATATTAATAAGACACGGTAAAATTAAAAAGGTCACATGAAATTATAATTTTTTATTTATTTTGCACGGTAATCCCAACCAAATACTATTCTAGCATAATTATTGTTATTACTGTTATATACTTATTTTATGTATTTGAAATTAAAAATGAAACACTTCGTTCTTCTTGCTATCATCATACTTTTTCCGACTCTATTTTTCGGGCAAATTAGAATTTCTGAAAACATTCAAAACTCTCAAATTAATACGTCTGAGGACAATGCACTCTATTTTGTGGATTTTTGGGCAACTTGGTGCGGGCCTTGTATACATGCATCCAAATATTTAACCTCTTTACAGCGTCAGTATCCCGAGAAATTCCATATTATGTCTTTAAGTCAGGAAAACCCTGATATCGTAAAGCGTTTTATGACAAAGCATGTTTTAGAACTTGCAGTGGCCATTGATTATCAAGGTGAAACGTTTTCAAAATATAATATATCGAGTTTGCCGTATGGAGTTTTGTTAAATGCGAAAGGAGAAAAACTTTGGGAAGGCCATCCTGCAGAATTTAAAAACTACCATTTAGATGGTTATTTGAGCACCAATAAAACAACTATGAATATTGGTGATATGTATCAACTACAATCTTATAAACCAATAGATGTTGTAAAGGAAACTGGTCCAAAAACTGATTTTGATATTACTGAAATTACTGATTCTTACGAAACATTAGAAATAATTGAAAAGCCAGATTTTTTGCAGTTAACAGGAAGCTTAAAAGATATTATAGCATATATTAATAATGCCTATAGAAATCAAATAAGTATATCGGATGATTTAAATAAAATGTATCGTATGCGCTTTAAGTATGATACAAAGGCACTAAAAAACATGGAGCGCATAATTTTTAAACAACTAAAGTTAAAACAAAAGTATAGCACTGTAAATGGCGAGGTACTTTTTTTAAATATATCTGACGCTCAATTTTGGGATATTAACCAAATTAATTGGGGAAATGATACACCACATTTTTTAATTGGAGATTCTGACCTAAAGGCAGATAATGTATCTCTAAACCAAGTTACTTTTCAGTTGGCAAACTTATTAGAACTACCTATAGTTACGAGTGATGAAGAAATGGCCAATACGTTACACGATTGGGAGTTACATTACAAATACTTCGACTTAATGGCCTCAAACCTTAGTGATACATATGGTGTAAAAATAGAAAAAAAGGTTCTTGATTATCCCAACTATATTATTTCTAGGCGATAATCTTTTCTACAAAATATGATAACAAAAAAAAGACGCCCAACAGGCGTCTTTTTAATACTATACTGTAAAGTTCTAGTTTCCTATAACTCTAAACTCAGTTCTTCTGTTCTTTCTGTGTTCTGCTTCAGAACAATCAACACCATTAGAGCAACGGTTTACCAATCTAGATTCTCCGTAACCTTTAGCAGATAATCTACTTCTAGAAATACCTTTAGATACTAAATAGTTTACAACAGAGTTAGCACGTTGTTGTGATAATGACATGTTGAAATCATCGTTACCTCTAGAATCTGTATGAGACATTAATTCAATGCTTACAGGCTTGCTATTTAATAATGGTAATAACGTTTCGTCAATAATCTTTTTAGACGCAGGTGTAATACGAGCACTACCTAGTTCGTAAAAAATTGGTAATACATTAGCATTTAATAATCCACAATCCACTTCTTCCCAAGTAGTTAAACCTCCTTTTTTAGCCAAAACAGTTCTAGTAACGGTTTTAGACTGTGCAGGCACAGTTACACTTCTTGTTGTAGCTGGAGTAGCTAGCACCTGACGCTTGATAGTTTTGTACTCTGCAGGAATATCAATTTGATCCATTCTAGCAGGAGTTTTTACTACACGCTTTTTGTAGGTAGCACCTTGCTCTGGTACAGGAACACTACTTGTAGCAGCATCTCTTTCTAATGTTGTGAAACTTACATCTCTAAATTGCGCAGGATACTCAACAAAACATGCTACCATACAATCCTCTTTATTAGGAGAATCACAAGCTGTTTCTCTGTATTCCCAACCAGAAGTTTTAGGATATGTTTCAAACGTTCTTGAATCAGAACCAAAAGAAGCAGGAATAATGCTTAAATCAGATCTTCCTTCTTTACTTACGTAAGGTACTTCAACAGTTTCATAAGTAGCAGGTACATAAACAAACTTTTTAGAAGCTTCCTTAACTAACACGCGCTCTTCAACGGTTCTGTAAGTTGCAGGAACAACTTCTAACTTAGTGTATGCAGGATAGGTTTGGATAGTTTCTTCAACAGTCTTAAACTCATCTTTTGTAATACACTTTACGTAGCATTTACCTGGATCAGGATTTGCAGGTAGGTTTTGTGCTTGGGACATTCCGAAGCCTAATAAAAAAGTTAGGCATAAAATAAAATTTGATTTCATAAAAATTAAGAAATTAGTTAATGGTTTTTATCTATTCGATAATTAAGACACCAATATATCAAATAAGTCACAATTAACATTTGTTAATTTTAACAAATTTTAACTTTTTTCAAAAACATGATTGAAATCCATTGAAAATCAGTGGAATAATTAAGAAAAAATGACGGTCTTATTATTATAAACCATTACTTTCCTTTCAGAATGTAGTTTTATAGCATTGGCCAAAACTATTTTTTCAAGGTCTCTACCTTTTGCAATCAAGTCTTTAATTGTGTAGGCATGTGTTACTCTTGAAACATCTTGCTCAATGATTGGTCCAGCGTCCAACTCTTCAGTAACATAATGGCTTGTTGCTCCAATAATTTTCACACCACGTTTATATGCCGAATGGTATGGCTTTGCACCAACAAAAGCTGGTAAAAATGAATGATGAATATTTATAATTTTATTAGGGTACTTATTAATCAGTTTTGGAGATACAATTTGCATATATCTGGCGAGTACTATAAAGTCTATGTCATTCGACTCAAGCAATTCCAGTTGTTTATCCTCCGCTTCAGATTTTGTGTCTTTTGTTACTGGTACATGATAAAAAGGGATTTTAAAACTGTCTGCTATCGGTTTTAAATCCACATGGTTACTAACAATAAAGGGAATTTCCAGATGAAGTTCTCCTGAATTATAGCGTCCTAAAATATCATACAAACAATGATCATATTTAGATATGAATAAAGCCATTTTTGGTTTTCTTTCAGAAGAATAAATACGCCATTTCATATCAAACGCATCAGCCAATTCATTCTTAAAGCACGCTTTAAAAGTTTCTGTGGAAAAATTATCGTCAATAAACTCACTTTCCAACCTCATGAAAAATATATCCTGTTGTCTATCAACATGCTGATCTAAGTAAACAATATTGCCATTTTTTTTAGCAATGAAGTTTGTCACAGTTGCAATGATATTTGAACGATCTTTACAATGAATTAAAACCGTGATTTTTTTCATGAGTTTTCTTTTGAAGCCTCAAAAATAATTAAAAAGGGTGTTGAGGCTAAAAATTGAGTGAATTTTGCAAAATGTGCTTTAAAAGTTAATTTTTTTTGAATTATTCGTAAATTGCAACCCGTAAACTAGTTATTTTTCAATAATGAATCAACATACCCCTTACAAACCTGAGCATAAAATTAGAATAGTTACCGCAGCATCGCTTTTTGACGGACATGATGCCTCAATAAATATTATGCGGCGCATTATTCAAGCTACGGGTGTAGAAGTCATTCATCTAGGGCATGACAGAAGTGTGGAGGAGGTTGTAAATACGGCGATTCAAGAAGATGTTAATGCTATATGTTTAACGTCTTATCAAGGTGGGCACAACGAGTATTTTAAGTATATGTATGACCTTTTGAAAGAGAAAGGTGCAAATCACATCAAAATCTTTGGAGGTGGCGGTGGCGTAATTCTCCCTTCAGAAATTAAAAATTTGATGGATTATGGAATTACACGCATTTATTCTCCAGATGACGGCAGGGAAATGGGGTTGCAGGGAATGATTAACGACTTAGTTGAAAAATCAGATTTCGCCATTGGAGATAGTTTAGACGTTTCTTTAAAAGACGTGACAACGAAAAGTGCAAAAACCATTGCCAGAATAATTTCTTCTGCTGAAAATTTCCCTAATGTGGCAAAAGGCATTTTAGATGATATTACTACTAAAAATAAAAATACAACCATTCCCGTTTTAGGTATTACAGGCACAGGTGGTGCTGGAAAATCCAGTTTGGTAGATGAACTTGTACGACGTTTTTTACTGGACTTTCCTAAAAAAACGGTCGGTATTATTTCTGTAGACCCTTCCAAGCGAAAAACTGGTGGTGCATTACTAGGTGATAGAATTAGGATGAACTCTATTAATAATGATAGGGTTTACATGCGTAGTTTGGCAACACGACAATCAAATCTTGCACTTTCAAAACATGTAAATGAAGCTATTGCAGTTTTAAAAGCTGCTGAATATGATTTGATAATCTTAGAAACTTCTGGAATAGGGCAGAGCGATACGGAGATAATAGAGCATTCTGATGTGTCGTTGTATGTGATGACACCAGAATTTGGTGCAGCTACACAGTTGGAAAAAATTGATATGCTAGATTTTGCAGATATCGTTGCCATTAACAAATTTGATAAACGGGGTGCCCAAGATGCCTTACGCGATGTAAAAAAGCAATACATGCGTAACAATAATCTTTGGGATACGCCACAGGAACAATTACCTGTTTTTGGTACTATCGCGTCGCAGTTTAACGACCCAGGGATGAATAGGCTTTATAAAGCAGTTATGGATGTTTTGGTAGATAAAGTTGGGGCGAAGTTAAAATCATCATTTAATACAACTGGAGCATCTAGTGAAAAGATATTTATAATCCCACCTTCTAGAACGCGCTACTTATCTGAAATTGCTGAAAGTAATCGCTCTTATGATACATTGTGTGCAGAACAAGTTGATATTGCTCAAAAACTATATGGCATATTTCAAACAATTTGTTCTGTTTTAAATGTCTCCTTAACTGAAGTAGAAAGATTATGTCTTGGGGAATTAGGTTTAAATGAAGATGAAATTCTTAATAGTCCTGAAGTCTCTGGGAAGAATGACAAAAAAGAATTCATTAAATTATTAATCGCAGAATTTAATAAAGTAAAAAAAGATTTAAGTCCGTACAATTGGGAAACTATTTGTGGTTGGAGTGAAACCGTAAATCGTTACAAAAATCCAATCTATGCTTTTAAAGTAAGAGATAAAGAAATTAAAATTGAAACGCATACTGAATCGTTATCCCGCACTCAAATCCCAAAAGTTGCGCTTCCAAAATACAAAGCTTGGGGAGATATTTTAAGATGGTGCTTGCAAGAAAATGTTCCAGGGCAATTTCCTTATACTTCTGGGCTCTACCCATTTAAACGAACTGGCGAGGATCCAGCACGTATGTTTGCAGGTGAAGGTGGTCCAGAACGTACAAACAAACGTTTTCACTATGTAAGTGCAGGCATGCCAGCTAAACGATTGTCCACTGCTTTTGATAGTGTGACACTTTATGGCAACGACCCTGATTATCGTCCAGATATTTATGGTAAGATTGGTAATGCCGGTGTTTCTATCTGTTGTTTGGACGATGCTAAAAAGTTGTACTCTGGCTTTAATCTTGCAGATTCCATGACCTCGGTAAGTATGACGATAAACGGGCCTGCGCCAATGCTTTTAGGTTTTTTTATGAACGCTGCGATAGATCAGCAATGTGAGATTTATATTAAAGAAAACAACCTTGAAAAAGAAGTTATTTCCAAAATTGAAAAGCTATATAAAAACAAGGAGCGACCAACATATAATGGAACATTACCAGAGGGAAATAATGGCTTAGGGCTAATGCTTTTGGGTGTTACTGGCGATCAAGTGTTACCGAAGGAAATTTATCAAAACATTAAAAAAGACACCATTGCGCAAGTTAGAGGTACGGTTCAAGCAGATATTCTTAAGGAAGATCAAGCACAAAATACCTGTATTTTTTCTACTGAATTTGCGTTGCGCTTAATGGGCGATGTGCAGGAATATTTTATTGACAACAATATTAGAAATTTTTATTCAGTATCAATTTCAGGTTATCATATCGCTGAGGCTGGTGCAAACCCAATTACGCAATTAGCTTTAACTTTATCTAATGGTTTTACATACGTAGAATATTATTTGAGCAGAGGCATGGACATCGATAAATTTGGTCCTAACCTTTCATTTTTCTTTTCAAACGGGATAGATCCAGAATATGCAGTTATCGGAAGGGTAGCGCGCAGAATATGGGCAAAAGCGATGAAGGAAAAATATGGAGCCAATGCCAGGGCCCAAATGTTGAAATATCATATTCAAACCTCAGGACGAAGTTTACATGCTCAAGAAATTGATTTTAACGACATTAGAACCACGCTTCAAGCACTCTACGCTATTTATGATAATTGTAATTCCCTACATACAAATGCGTATGACGAAGCGATAACGACACCTACCGAAGAATCGGTGCGTCGTGCCATGGCAATTCAACTAATCATAAACAAAGAATTGGGATTAGCTAAAAATGAAAATCCTATTCAAGGTGCTTTCATTATTGAAGAATTAACCGATTTGGTAGAAGAAGCGGTATTGTTGGAATTTGACAGAATTACCGAACGCGGTGGAGTTCTTGGTGCTATGGAAACCATGTATCAGCGTAGCAAAATCCAAGAGGAGAGTTTGTATTATGAAACCTTGAAACATAATGGCAAGTTCCCAATAATAGGCGTTAACACATTTTTAAGTAGTAAAGGTTCGCCAACTATTTTACCTGCTGAGGTAATTAGGGCTACTGAGGAGGAAAAACAATCTCAAATTAAAACTTTAGAAAATCTGCATAAAGCTAATGATACAAAAGAGTTTTTGAAACAACTTCAGGAAACGGCCATCAATAACCAAAATATTTTTCAAGCTTTGATGGAAGTTTGTAAAGTCTGTTCCTTAGGGCAAATTACAAAAGCACTGTTTGAAGTAGGAGGGCAGTATCGCAGAAATATGTAATCAGAGAACCAGATTTATGCTGTAAAGATGTGTGAATCGCTTATGCTGCTAAAAGCAGGATCATCAAAATTATCTAAAATCTTTAAGCAACCATTTTCAAATTTTTTCATCTATAAGAAAAGCTTACCTCTAATGAAAAAGATATTATACTTCACAATCATCATTCTGTTGTTCAATTGTGCATCAGACGACGGCAAACCAAATGAAGAAACCCAACTGTTAGGAAAATGGCAAGTAATTGAGCATTTATTAGATCCTGGTGATGGCAGCGGTACATTTAAACCTGTAACAAGTCAAAGGGTTATTGAGTTTTTTCTTGACGGCTCTGTGAAGGTTAATGGCAACTTATGCTTTTTAACAACTGAAATAGGAGAGAAGCAAACTGGTACCTATGAAATAACCAGTAATCCTAATGCCGATACAACATTTGATGGAGAGATTATTCCTGATGATGATGATTGCAATTCAGAATTTTACAAAATATACTTTGATATATCAGCAGATGGCCACTTAATATTGTGGTATCCCTGTATAGAACCTTGCGGCGAAAAATTTAAAAAAGTAGATTAAAGCGTCAACATCCAATTGTGCTGTAGCTTTTTAAACTTCTTTAGTTCACGACGTAAAACAGGTAAAAAGTCTTTACCATTACTATTACTTTTTTCTAAACGATACGAGTTTTTGTAGAGCGTATTGGTTAATCTGCGTAATGAAGCTAAATGCCTGTGCTTTCTATCAGAATGACGTTCACGCTCAATATTCTCTATCTCGGGAACTAAAGAAACTGACTGCTGAACGATATCTCCAGAAAAATAAATATGAGTATCTTCAGAACCGTCTTCTTTGAGTCCAGAAAGATCTTCGCTAAGGTATGAAGAGATGCTTTGAGACAATGCAAAAATCTCGATAGCTTTTTGATAAATCGGTAATTCCGATAGATTTACTGGGGTATTATGCATTTTTTTATATTTTCATTAGCAATTGTAACAAAATTAGGCACTGAATTTTATATACAACCTTAATATTTAAAGTAAAATTGTATTTTTGCTTTAAATATTATGTTTTATTAATCTAATCTCTTTAAATGCAAATTGACATACTTAATACTAAAATTTTAAAATGCTTACAGCAAAATGCACGACAGTCTAATGCCGAAATTGGACGGCAAGTTGGCATCAGTTCTCCTGCCGTTTCAGAACGCATTAAAAAAATGGAAGATGTTGGGATCATAGAAGGATATAAAGCATTAATTTCTCCTTTTGAAATAGGATATCAATTAAAAGCAATTATAACACTAAGAGCTTTTATGGGTAAACTAAAACCATTTTTGGCTAAAGTAAAAACACTTGATGAAGTCGTAAATTGTTATCGTATTACCGGCGACGAAAACATTGTTATGGAAGTAGTGCTTAAAGACAATAAGCATTTAGAGGCATTTATTGATAACTTAATCATCTACGGTGAATGCAAAACGCAGATAGTATTGTCTAGAGTTATAAAGCAAAAAGAAATTATCCCAATAAAATAGTATATCTAAATACGCCAAGGCGGATTTTTTCTGTTTCCACCTGCTTTATAAAGTATTATTTGATTCCCGTCCAAATCCTTTAGATGTGCCTCACGCCACAGCCATGGTTTGTCTTCAGGCAAACTATCAAATGTAATTCCTTTATCAATTAAAGAATCTACCAAATTATCTAAGTTATCATCTTCAAAATAAATAGTAATACCATCACATTTTGGTAATTCTTCAACCTCATGAATAGAAAATGTACTAGTACCGTCAATACATTCGAAACGCACGTATTTTGGTAGAGATTTCACAATAAGTTTTAGCCCTAAAGTCTCATAAAAATCGATAGCTTTTTCAACATCCAAGGATGGAACTGTTATTTGATTCAAATTCATAATCTATTCAGCTAAAGCGGTTTCAATATGGGTTGCTATTTGTTTCGCGTGTATTCTGCTGTTCTCTATAAACCATTTATGGGTCTCCATGCCACCACAAATAACTCCAGCAAGATATACCCCTTCAATATTGGTTTCCATAGTTTCAGTATTATAAGTTGGTAATCGTTTTTCGTCATCAGACTGTGATACACCAAGTTGATTTAGCAAATCAAAATTTGGCTTATAACCCGTAAGTGCCACTACAAAGTCATTAGGAATCTTTTTTATACCGTCAGGTGATTCAAAAACAACTTCATTTTCAGTAATCTCTATGATTTCAGAATTAAAATAAGCGGTTATACTGCCTTCTTCAATCCGATTGATAATATCAGGGCGTACCCAATATTTCACACGCTCACCAATACCTTCACCACGAATAATCATGGTAACATTTCCGCCCTTTCTATAAATTTCCAAAGCGGCATCTACAGAAGAGTTACTTGCACCAACTACCACAATATCTTGCATCGCATAAGGATGCGCCTCTTTATAATAATGTGTGACTTTTGGTAAATCTTCCCCTGGAACATCAAGTAAATTAGGGATATCATAAAAGCCGGTAGCAAGAATAAGTTTCTTTGTTGTATGCTCTCCCTTATTGGTTCTAATTTCAAAACCAATATTATTTTTTGAAATAGCTCCAACCTGTTCAAAAAGATTGATATTAATTTGATTTGAAGTTGCCACACGACGATAATACTCCAAAGCCTCGTCGCGATTAGGCTTAGGGTTTTTGCTGATAAATGGAATACTGTCAATCTCCAACTTTTCAGAAGTTGAAAAAAACGTCATGTTTTTTGGGTAATTGAAAAGGGAGTTCGTCAGCGCTCCCTTTTCAATTACTACATAATTCCAGTTACGTTTCTTACATTCTAAAGCGCAAGCTATTCCAATTGGACCACCTCCTATAATAATGACATCCTTCATTAAGCAATTTTTCTTTTGGTGCGTAAATAGTTTTTCAAAATGAACAATAAAAATACACAAATACCGCCTATTCCCGTAACGATGTACCAAGTATTGTCAAAGCCAAATCTTACTATCATTTCCATACTTACTTTGTGGCTAAAAATATGGGCAAGAGAAAAAGAAACTGTATATAACGCCATGTATTCTCCTAAGTTACCCTTTTTCGCTTGTGCGTATGTAAATGAATTAGAAAAGGGAAAAGCTATCATTTCCCCAACCGTTATCAAAAACATACTTATAATTAAAACTCCAGACCAACTTGATACATTAAATACAAGAAAGCTAAGAGTGGTTAAAATAGCACCAAATAATATCAACCCTAACTTTGACGCTTTAGAGTTTTCTAACCAGTTAATGAGAGGCATTTCTAAAAGGAAAATAAGTAACCCATTAGCTCCAAGTAACAACCCAATTTCTAGCTCTGAAAGATAATGACCATTTCTATAATACAACGGAATTGTTGATAGCAACTGTAAAAATATAACTCCAAATAAAAACATAGCGAATAGGAAAACAAGAAAGACTTTATCCTTAAACACAGATTGAGGATTTTCAGTTTTTACGTCGTCTTGTATTTTTGCTTTTTTAGGATTTAAAACTAACGTCATTAACAAAGTAGCTAATATACATGTAATGCCATCCACCCAAAACAAGCCACTATAGCTCCAAAGTGTTACAATTAAACCAGCAACTGCAGGACCAGCCGTAAAACCTAGATTAATTGCTAATCTTACAAGTGTTACACTACGCGTTTTATTTTCGGGTTTACTATAGGCACTCAGGGCTACAAACATAGCAGGACGAAACATGTCGGCAACAGTAATGACTAAATAAACACCCAAACAAACACTAAAAAACGTGTTCAAATATTGCAACAAAATGAACAGAACCCCTGTACTCATTAAACTTCTTACCATAACTTTATAGTACCCAATTTTATCAGTTAGTTTTCCACCCAACCAAGAGCCAGTTACTGCCCCAAAACCAAAGAAGGCTAATACTGTACCTACATCGCTGAATGATAATTGCAAACTTTCATTTAGGTAAATTGACAGAAAAGGCAATACCATTGCACCAGCCCTATTTATTAGCGTAATTAAGGCAAGCCACCATACTTCCGTTGATAAACCTTTAAAGGTATTTAGGTAATTGTTAAAAAGAGTTTTCATGAGTTCTAAATGTGCTACATATTTATAATTGATTTGTTTAATGTTCTAAAAACAAAAAGTCCGACTGTGAAGCCGGACTTTTAAATATATCTGTAAACGTTTATTCTATAACATCACAATACATCACAAGTCCGTCTTCCTTTCTTTAAAGAAACGGTCCATTGTTTTCTACAAATTGTGACGTTGCTACGCATTTTATTTACTTTGAAAGTTCAAATCTAGATAAAAATTTTGGATATTGTATTTTTACCTAGATAAAAATTTAAAATGAAGCGATTAGTTTTAGCAATATACCTACTGTTTTTACTCACATCATGCGGCAGTAGCTTTCAAGGGTTTTACAATAACCACAAAGCAGATTTAGGGGTTACCTCGTTTCAAGTACCCAACTTTATGAAATCGGTTTTAAGCACGCTTTCCCCCGAAATAAAACATTCCATTGGCAATATTTCAGACCTAAAGTTTATAAAATTCGACAACTTAAATGCTGTTAAACGCCAAAGCCTCATCACAGAAATGAATGCCGTAACCAATAACGGGTACCTAGATGTATTTAGAAAAAACGACCCCGATAACACCAGGATTATTTCCGTTCGGGAAGCGGGCGTTGTTGTAACCGATGTCATTATTTTCAATAGTTCTGCATCCCAAACCACCGCATATTATTTACAGGGCAATTTCGATCCAGAAAAAATTAAGTCCTTCGCAGACGAAGATACTTTTAATGCCTTTTCAAACGATGTAATGCAGCATTACAAAATGAACATAAACCCATCCTTCAACCCAGAAAACCAATGAGAGTTTCAAAAGTATTACAAGCATTTTGGCGTTACCCACAAGGGGTCGGGCTTTCACTACTCGCTCTCTGCGAGGAGCTCAAACACGCCGTTCAATCCCTAACGCGGGCGTACCAGCCAAAAGCGTTTAGAACCCTGGCTTCAATAATACTTGCATTAGTCTTTACCGCCACAAGTTGCACTCAAAAAAAGCGTCCACTAAAAGGAGAGACAACATTTCAAAAAGAACTGAATGCTTTTTACAAGGATGCTTCAACATCTCCATTAAAAAAGAAAGACCTTAAGACGTTTGAAGGTCTGGATTTCTTCAAATATGATTCGTCATATGTAGTAACAGCAAAATTAAAGCGAACTCCAGACTCTGAATGGTTTAACATGAAAACTACAACTCAGCGTGTTTCAGAAGAGCGTGTTTACGGTATTTTGTACTTTGAGCTCCATGGGAAACAGCACCAACTCAATATATACCAAGGTAAGGATGCCGTAGTAGAAGGTGATGACTATTTATTTCTGCCTTTTTTGGATGAAACCAACGGGCTAGAGAGCTATGGTGGTGGGCGCTATATTGATGCGAATATTCCCGAAGGCGATAGCATAATTATAGACTTTAATTCAGCCTATAATCCTTATTGTGCCTACAATGATAAATATTCCTGTCCCATAGTACCTCGTGAAAATTATTTAAAGACTAGGGTAGAGGCGGGCGTTAAAGCTTTTGAAAAGCATTAATATCAAAATAGCATAAACAACTTGTTATTTTTTATGATGATGTTCTGCATTATGATAATGATCCCGTATTAAATCTCTTCCAAAATCTCCATCAAAATCTCGCCATACCGTATGAATGTGATTTGCACCATTTTGCGTATTATCAAATTCTATTAAAAAAGACTTTCCTTGAATTCTATAATAATGCCCAATACCTTTAACTTGTGCACCCGCCCAAGCAAATTTTATATATTCAAACTCTTCGTTGTTAATCTTTTTTTCGCGTGCAATGGCTACATCCCTTGGTATTGAACTTAAATATTCTTTTAATAACTCTTTCAGTAAGGTCTTTTGGTTTGAATTCAAATTCCTTACTTCAATACCAAAAGGCTCCAACGGATTTACTTTAGACGCATTCCGTGTTAAAACATCAGGGAAAGCAACATTATTGAAAATTGCCTCTTTCTTTTGGTCTTCTGTAAGTGTATTTAAAAGTTCAAAGGCTAAATCTTCTTCTTTATCAAGTATTCTTTCACCCTTTCTACTGCCACTTGGTATATTACCAGGGTTAGCTCCAAAAAATCTGGGTGCGGTAGCTAATGTTCCATTAGCTACCGTAAAGTTTAATGATAAATGATGACCTTCAAAAGACCATGACCATAAACTATCTGTTTTAGGATGTCCATAAATACACAAATAATAAGCTCCGGTGTCTCTATAAGATGGATTGCCACCTAATTCTACTAGAACATTTTCCAATTCTATAACGTCTTGCGTTTTCTTATAACCAGACTTACTTAAAAAAGATTTAAGCATATTAGAAAAAGCTATTTTTTGGCTTTTATTTAAATCACCTATTTTTAAACCTTTTCTTGGCCATGATGCGGCTGGTAAATAATGCCATTTTTCTCTAGAAGTATCATCAAAAGGTATTAGAACTTGATCTAACTGTTTTTCATCTAAAGTATTCAAAAACTTAGTTGTTTCATTGGTGTTATTTAAACTTATAAAACATACAGCTATTACTACTAGAGATAACGTTATTATTAGCTTTTTCATGGTTTAAATAAATTAATTTGTTAGTAGAATAAAGTTGACTTCAATTGTTTATAGCCCGAAAGTTAAGTTTTATTATGAAGCATTAGTTCTAATAAGACTAGACTAGGATTTACTTTACCAAATACATCCCAGCAAAAACAGCCAAAAACCCAACTACAAAACTCGCAATGGTATAAATCGCAAAACTCATGAAATCACCTGATTTTAAAAACACATGATTTTCGTAAGCAAAAGTAGAGAAGGTAGTAAAACCACCGCAAAACCCTGTAGCTAATAACAAGGTGTTATTCTGTGAAAGCGCATCATTTTTAGCGGCTAGCCCTAAAATTATACCAATAAGGAGACTTCCTAAAATATTAGCAGCAAATGTACCGTAAGGTATCCTGGTTTCAGTACTATTTAAAAATTTACCAATTATATATCGCAACACACTGCCGACACCACCACCTAAAAACACCAATAATACTTGCTTCATAAATCTACTTTAAAGCAATATAAATTTCGGTTAACCAATCTGCCGGATTAGGATATTGCATGGGGTCATTAGTATAAGCTTCAAGCATTGGTCCATTTTCATCGGTCTTCAGATTGTTTTCGGCAATATGTTTCATACTAGTTTCCCAAGCTTCTTTTAAGTTTTCATAATTACCCTTAAGTGTAGTTTTTAAAGCCTTAAAGGATGGTAATTTTCCTGTGAGGATGTCTGGCTCTGTAGAAATTACTTTATTTATAGTAGGAATACAACAAGAAAACATCACTGTATTGTTGGCTTCATCCCATTTATGGTATAAATTAAAAGGTGCTCCAGCCATTTTAATGTTATTTTTCATAGCATAATCCCCCAGCTTTGGCATCATTTGCTGTATGTGCTTAGGCATATCTGGAATTTTACAGGATACCGTATTGTAAATATAAAAGCCACCACTGTGTTCAGTAACACCGTTTACAGTAACACTATATTTTTTCATATCCGCAACCAAAATACTATCTAACTTCTCTAAACTGCGCTCGTAATGCGGACCAATTTGTTTTTCCATACCGCCCATAAAAGTGGCAAAGGCTTTAAATCCAAAAGGTAAATCCTTACCAGAAATCGTCCAAGTGGTTTCAGTTGTGCCATCTTGGTTAGGTGTAAAACTCCATGTAATATCAGAAGGCGGAAAATCTGCAAATTGCATTTCCTGGTTTATCGACTCGTTTGGTATGGCTTTAGTGGTTTTCATGGTGCCAATACCATCCTTATCTTCCCATTGGTAAGAGCTTCCAACTCCTGATGTCTTTTCGGGATATGTAATTTTCATATCAGGATCTGCCTCAACCCAAGAAGACCATGATTCCCAATTCTTATAGTCAATAACCTTATTATAAACTACAGGCGCTGGTGCATTTATGGTTTTGGTTCGGGTAACTTCAAACGAATTAGGCTGTACCGCTATGTAAATAGCAAGCCCAATAATGGCGATAAGCAGCAGAAAGAAAATATACTTTAAAGCTTTCATTTTTATAGGTTTAGTTTGTTTAAAACAAATATAGTTATTTTTGAAATTTAGATTTAGAAATTGTTACATTTGTTAAGGCTAATTTAGTTTTTCGATAACAAAATTTCGATATTTTACGTTAATCAATAATCAAAATTGGATAATTGACCTATATTCTGAAAATAATTTAAAATTCAAAATAACCTTATGAAACTAAAATCTGTATTACTGTTTTTGGTAGCTCTAATGATTTTGTCTTGCGGAAATGACAAAAAAGCTACTAACGATGATAGCAAAACCGAAGTAAAACAAGAGTTTGACTATAATGTTGAGCAATTTGCTGATATTAAAATATTGCGATACCGAATTCCAGGTTGGGATAAACTCTCCTTAAAAGAGAAAAAACTAGTATACTATCTTACACAAGCAGGATTATCTGGTCGGGATATTATGTGGGATCAAAATTATCGTCATAACCTTACAATCAGAAAAGCTCTTGAAAATGTATATAAAAATTATAAAGGCGATAAGTCTTCAGAAGATTGGAAAGCATTTGAAACGTATTTAAAGCGTGTTTGGTTTAGTAATGGTATTCACCACCACTATTCAAACGATAAGCTAAAACCAGAATTTTCGGCAGATTATTTAAAAACCTTATTATCAGAAACCAATACATCATTAGAGGGTGAGCCGTTTGATGTGATTTTTAATGATAAAGATAGTAAGAAAGTAAATCAGGCTAAAGGTGTGGATAACGTAGCGCTTTCTGCTGTTAATTTTTACGGACCAAACGTTACCAATGCTGATGTTATCAATTTCTACAAGCAGAAAAAATCACCAAACCCAGATAAGCCTTTATCCTTTGGCTTAAACTCTCAACTGGTAAAAAAAGATGGTGTTTTAAAAGAACGCGTTTATAAATCTGGCGGTTTGTATGGTGAAGCCATTGATGAAATAGTTAAGTGGTTAGAATTGGCAAAAGGTGTTGCAGAAAACAAAGCCCAAGGCAACGCTTTAGGTTTGTTAATTGAATATTACAAAACAGGCGATTTGCAAACTTGGGACGATTATAACGTTGCATGGACTGCTGCTACTGAAGGTAATATTGATTATATCAATAGTTTTATTGAAGTGTATAACGACCCATTAGGGTATAGAGGCTCTTACGAAACTATTGTACAGATTAATGATTTTGATATGTCTCAAAAGATGAAGGTATTATCGGATAACGCACAATGGTTTGAAGATAATTCTCCGCTGATGGACGCTCATAAAAAGAAAAATGTGGTAGGCGTTACCTATAAAGTGGTAACTGTAGCCGGAGAAGCTGGAGATGCCTCACCAAGTACCCCAATTGGCGTGAATTTACCCAATGCAAACTGGATAAGAAAAGAAGTGGGTAGTAAATCTGTTTCTTTAGGTAACATCATTGAAGCATACAACAATGCCGGAAGTTCAGGACGCTTAAAGGAATTTGTGCATGATGAAGAGGAATATCAACTTGAAAAAGAGCATGGGCAATTAGCCGACAAGCTACATACCGCACTTCATGAAGTAATTGGTCATGCTTCCGGACAATTAAACCCAGGAGTAGGAGAGACCAAGGAAACGCTTAAAAATTATGCATCTACTTTAGAAGAAGGACGTGCAGATTTAGTGGGGCTTTACTATTTGTACAATCCAAAACTACAAGAATTAGGCTTAGTTGATGATTGGAAAAAAGTGGGAATGGCAGCATACGATGGCTACATTAGAAATGGATTGATGATGCAATTAATTCGCTTGAAATTAGGAGACGATGTTGAAGAAGCGCATATGCGAAACAGACAATGGGTATCTGCTTGGGTGTTTGAAAAAGGAAAAGCCGATAACGTTATTGAAAAGGTACAACGAGATGGTAAAACATATTTCAACATTAATGATTATGATAAATTGCATGATTTATTTGGAGAATTATTAAGAGAAACCCAACGTATAAAATCTGAAGGCGATTATGCAGCAGTTGAAGCGTTAGTTGAAACGTATGGTGTAAAAGTAGATCAAAGTATACACGCCGAGGTATTAGAGCGCAATAAACAATTTACTTCAGCCCCTTATAGTGGTTTTGTAAACCCAGTTTTAGTAGCAGATATGGAAAATGGTGAAGTTACTGAAATACGTGTTACTCAGCCAGAAACATTTGCTGGACAGATGCTAAATTATAGTGAAATTTATAATTTTTTACCTGAAGAGAATTAGGCAAACAATACATATAAAAATTAAAAAACAGAACCTTGATTAAGGTTCTGTTTTTTTATTAACACTAAAAGCTAATAGTATTAAATTAACAACAATGAGTAAGCTAATTATTAGTAATATTTTCATGTTGTTGCTGTTGATGTTATCAATTAGATGCAATTTTTTTTAAAAGGTTGCGTCATGAAACCTATTTTATTTATAAAACAGTTTACTTTTAGTTTTTCCTAGTATAGCATATCAAAAGAATTATCAAAGGTGCTTTTAAAGTTAGTTTGTTTATTATAACATCATTAATTTGTATTTTTAGTAAAAATTGCATTCTTGAAATTAATCCATTTTACAAAAAAGGGACTGTATTGTATTCCTGGAAAATTCTATCTAGACCCTTGGTATCCTGTAGATTATGCCGTAATATCGCATGGACACGCAGATCATGCTAGGTGGGGCATGAAGCGTTATTTATGCCATCATCACTCTAAGCCTATTTTACAGCATCGTATAGCTTCAGATATCAACATTCAAAGTTTAGGTTATAATGAACCATTACTAATTAATGACGTTAAAGTGAGCTTTCACCCTGCAGGACACATTATAGGCTCTTCTCAAATCCGATTAGAATATAAAGGATTTGTTGTTGTATTTACGGGTGATTACAAAACAACTTCAGATAATTTAACTATACCTTTTGAACCTGTGAAGTGCCATGAATTTATTACTGAGAGCACTTTTGGTTTACCTATTTACAAATGGCTACCAGAAGATGTTTTAAAACAACAAATGCATGATTGGATAGCTACAAACCAGTCTAATAATAGAACTAGCGTATTTTTTGGATATTCTTTAGGAAAAGCGCAACGCATTATGAAAATGCTTGATGGTGTGGATGAACTATTTGCACACCGTGCTATTGTAAATTTAAATGAAGCTATCGAGACCTCCGGCATTAAATTATCGAAAACGAAATTAATTACAGCCGGCTTTGATAAAAAAGCGATACAAAACAAAATAGTGATTTTACCACCATCCTTACTAGGTTCTCGATTGCTAAAACGTATTCCAAATGCTGCCACAGCAGTATGCTCCGGATGGATGCAGATACGCGGTAATAGGCGCTGGAAAGCAGTAGACGCAGGTTTTCCTGTAAGCGATCATGCCGATTGGGATGGGCTTCTAAGCGCTGTGAAAGCGAGTGAGGCCGAAAAAGTTTACGTAACTCACGGCTCACAGGCAATATTTAGTAAGTATTTAAATGAAATAGGAATTCCTGCAGCTGAGGTTAAAACCGAATATGGTGAAGAGCAGTTAAACGATGTAGAAGCTACTGAAACTACCAGTGTATGAGAGACTTTGTAAACCTCATTAATACAGTAGAAATCACAAATAAAACCAATGCCAAAATTCAGGCTTTGGTAGACTTTTTCGAAAGCGCAACGGATAAAGATAAACTTTGGCTCATTGCTATTTTTACTGGTAAACGCCCTCCCAGACCAGTAAAAACCTCATTAATGAAACAGTGGTGTATGGAACGTGTTGCTATTCCTGAATGGTTGTTTTTAGAGAGTTATAGCACTGTTGGCGACTTAGGGGAAACATTAGCACTATTGCTTCCAGAGCCAACACATCAAATTGATAATACTCTAGATGCTTGGATGCAAGATGTTATTGCCTTAAAACCAAAAACCGAAGAAGAGAAAAAAGATTTTGTGCTTAATGCTTGGTCTGGCCTCAATATGCAAGAGCGTTTTATTTTTAATAAACTTATTGGAGGTAGCTTTAGAATTGGTGTATCTAAAAAAACGCTTGTAAATGCTTTAGCGAAAGTTTCAGGAATAGATGCAAACCAGTTGATGCACAGTATTATTGGAAATTGGGATATTAATACCATTACTTTTGACGCGCTTATAAGTGGTGCACATATCAACTATGATAATTCTAAACCGTATCCTTTTTGTTTGGCTTATGCTTTAGAAAAAGAATTGAAAGATTTGGGACAACCTAAAGAGTGGCAAGTAGAATACAAATGGGATGGCATACGCGGACAAGTGGTAAAACGCAATGGCGAAATCTATATCTGGTCTCGTGGTGAAGAATTGGTAACCCAACAATTTCCTGAAATTGAAACGGTGATGCAGCAGTTTGATGATGATTTTGTAATAGATGGAGAAATACTTGCACTAAAGGATAGTAATGTTTTATTATTCAATGATTTACAAAAAAGATTAAATAGAAAAAATATTTCAAAAAAATTATTAGAAGAGGTGCCTATCGGTTTTTACGCGTATGATGTATTGGAATACAATGGAGAGGATTTAAGAAATTCATCATTAGAAAAACGAAGGACTATTTTAGAGAAATTATTCGCAAGTATAACACTTCCTAATCATATTAAATTATCACAAATCATTGCATTTGATGATTGGGATGTTTTAGGGGAAATTCGAGAAAATGCGAGAGGTATAAATTCTGAAGGCTTAATGTTAAAGCAAAAGGCGTCTCCCTATCATGTTGGACGTAAAAAGGGTGACTGGTGGAAATGGAAAGTAGATCCCTTAACTATTGATGTTGTGATGATTTATGCGCAAAAGGGGAGTGGCAGGCGCAGTTCCAAATACACAGATTATACTTTTGCAGTAAAAAAAGACGATGGTTTAGTTACTGTAGCCAAAGCCTATTCAGGTTTAACTGATAAAGAAATTACCGAAATATCTAGATGGGTGAATAAAAATGCTATTGAAAAATTTGGCCCTGTAAGAACTGTAAAACCTGAATTGGTATTTGAAATTGCTTTTGAAGGTATAGCGCTTAGTAACCGCCATAAATCTGGTGTAGCGTTGCGTTTTCCTAGAATTAAACGCTGGCGAAAAGATAAAACTACTGAAGATATAGATACTATCGCTTCAGTTAAAAGCTTAATACACGCACAGTGATGGGAAAGTTTGAAGAAAGCGATGGCTTTAAAATTATCTACAATTACTTTGAAGACAGAGAACAATCCCCGTTTCAGTTTCAAATAAAAACGTGGAAAAAATATGCTTCTGGTCATTGTGGTGTCGTGGTTGCACCTACAGGCTTTGGTAAGACATTCTCGGTATTTTTAGGAGTGCTAATAGATTATTTAAATCATCCTGAACGCTATAAAAAGGGGCTAAAACTACTATGGATAAGTCCACTAAGATCCCTAGCAAAAGATTTAGCAAAAGCCATGAAAGCTGCAGTAGATCAGATTGGTTTAGATTGGGAAGTACAGGTCCGCAATGGCGACACACCACAAAATGTAAGGCGACAACAAGAGCGCTTAATGCCAGATATTTTATTGACCACTCCCGAAACCATGCATTTACTCTTTTCGCAAAAGAAAAATTCACGATGGTTTACAGCGTTGCAGTGCGTAGCTGTAGATGAATGGCATGAACTGCTGGGAAACAAACGTGGCGTACTTACGGAGTTAGCTATTTCGAGACTATTAACCATAGTGCCAAACTTGAAAATCTGGGGCATTACCGCTACCATTGGTAATTTAAAAGAAGCCATGGATGTCTTAATTCCTTATGCAGATAAAAAAACCGTAATGATTACCGCTAAAGAAAAAAAGAAGATTAAAGTGGTATCTGTATTGCCAAATGAGGTAGAGGTATTGCCCTGGGCAGGTCATTTAGGAAAATCGTTAAGTTCGAAAATAATCCCTATTATTTACGAAAATAACACCACACTTATTTTTACAAACACACGAGGCCAAAGTGAATTATGGTACCAAATTATTTTGGAAGCTGCTCCCGAACTTGCAGGCCAACTCGCTATTCATCATGGTTCCATAGACTTAAAGTTACGCCACTGGATTGAGGATAACATTGCAGAAGGTAACTTAAGAGCAGTGATTTGTACATCGTCTTTAGATTTGGGTGTGGATTTTAAGCCAGTAGATTGTATTATACAAATAGGATCTGCAAAAGGAGTTGCACGATTTATACAACGTGCTGGTAGAAGTGGGCATTCTCCTTATGAGGTTTCAAAAATATACTTTGTACCAACACACTCCTTAGAGTTAATTGAGGTAGCAGCATTAAAAGAAGCCCTTAAAACTGGTAAGATTGAAGAACGCCAACCTATGGTATTGTGCTACGATATTATGGTGCAATTTCTAGTAACTCTGGCAGTTGGTGAAGGTTTTCATGCTGATGAAGCTTATAAGATATTAAAACAAACCCATGCTTTTTCATATTTAAATGAAGATGAATTTAACTGGGGCTTACAGTTTATCACTCAAGGAGGTTCAACATTAAAAGCTTATGAAGAATTTCATAAAGTCATAAAAGATGAAGACGAACTATATAAAGTAAAAAGTAGGCGTATCAGCATGCTGCACCGTATGAATATTGGTGCCATAGTTAGTGATGCTATGCTACGTGTAAAGTACATGTCTGGTGGTTATATTGGAATGATAGAGGAGTTTTTCATTTCAAAATTAAAACCAAAATCAAGCTTTGTTTTAGCTGGTAAGACGCTAGAATTGGTGAAGATTAAGGATATGACCGCCTATGTAAAAAAGAGTAAGGCTAAAAATGCTGTAACACCAAGTTGGTTAGGAGGGAGGTTGCCACTATCGTCACATCTAAGTCATTATCTAAGAATAAAACTTGCTGATGCCCTGTCTCCTGGTATTCGGGAGCGAGAACTCAAGTTTTTGCACCCACTTATTTCTAGGCAATCAGCACATTCTCATATCCCACAATCAAATGAATTTTTGGTTGAACTTATCGAGACCAAAGAAGGGTTTCACTTGTTTATGTATCCGTTTGAAGGTAGATTAGTGCATGAAGTGATATCAGCATTAATAGCACACCGCATAAGTAAAATTAAACCGTTAACCTATACCATAGCCATGAACGACTATGGGTTTGAACTGTTAAGTGACCAACCGTTTCCTATTGATGAAAATAATATAGAGAACATACTCTCAAAAGAAAATTTGATGGAAGATGTAACTGCCAGTATTAATGCATCAGAGATGGCATCACGAAAATTTAGAGATATTGCGGTGATTGCAGGTTTGGTTGTACAATCTCGCCCAGGAAGTAGGCAGAACAACAAAAGTTTACAATCCTCATCGGGTTTAATATTTAGAGTCTTAGAGGATAATGAACCGCAAAATTTATTATTACGACAATCTTATACCGAAGTGTTTGACCAACAGCTGGAAGAAGTAAGATTACAAGCTGCGTTTGAGCGAATTTCTAAAAGTAAAATCATATTAAAACACGCCAAGAGTTTTACACCATTAAGTTTCCCCATTAAAGTGGATAGCCTACGAAATAGCATGAGTTATGAGAGTTTAGAAAAACGTATCGAGCGCATTAAGAAACAAACCCTTAAGGTGAACTAGAATATGACTATAGCTGCTAAAACCGTAAATATTCAGGGTGAAGTGCTTGCACTTACAAACCAACGATGTATATATTGGAAAGCAAAGGAAGCTTTAATTTTGTCCGACCTACATATTGGCAAAACTGCTCATTTCAGAAAGAACGGTATTCCAGTATCTTCAGAGGTGCTTCAAAAGGATTTACAGCGTCTAGAACAGCTCATTCACCACTTTAACCCAAAGTCACTAATCATAGTTGGTGATTTGTTTCACGCAGAACTTAATAAAGACGTGTTATTCTTCAAAAAATGGATGCAACAATTTCCTGATATTAACATCTCATTGATAAAAGGGAACCATGATAAAAATTCGTTTGAATTGTATGATGGTTTAAATATTGATTTACTAGATAATCAACTAGAACTACCACCTTTTGTATTTGTGCATGATATCAAAACCTATGCAGTAAACAAATTTTATATTTCAGGACATATCCACCCAGGTGTTCTCATAAAAGGCAAGGGAAAGCAACGTATAAAATTACCTTGCTATCAAATCATAAAAAACAAATTAGTATTACCAGCTTTTAGTGAATTTACAGGGCTGAATTCAAATACCAATATCGAAATAACCAGATGTTTTGCTATCACTAAAACTCAAGTTTTTGAGGTATAACCGTAGTTGTTAAAATTATACGAAACTAATGTTAAGAAGTCTTAAACCTCTTGACTTTTCTACTCTCAGTACTTATATTATAGTAAAAAAAAAGATTATGAGACATATATTTTTACTATTATTACTATCCTTTACGTCCTTAGCATTTGCGCAATATCCAGATACAACATATGAAAGCCCAGAAATTCGTAAAGAAGCGAAACAAATTGTACAGACTTATGATGCACAACTAGGTTTGGATGGCGCCCAAGAACCCATATTCCTTGACAAGATTGAAGATTATTTAGTATTGACGCATAATGCTAAAAAGAATTTGGACGGTAAAGAAGAGCTTGACGCGCTTACATCATTAATGGCAAAACAATCTTTAGATATGCAAGACATATTAACACGACCCCAGTTTCAATTGTACAAGAAAATTTGGCAAGATATCCAGCCCATCAAGATAATCACAGACGAATCAAAATAAAAATTAAGTGATTTTTGGCGTTTCATCGTCAATTTTTGCAGTTCATATTGGCACTCGTTCAATGAACATGGGATTTTTGCGTTTTTCCGATTTTTTATGATATGGCTTACTTAGTTATTTAGTTTTGAGAAGATTAAATAATTAATGCCCCATGAAACAATTAATTACACTCCTAGTTTTTACAGCTTTTTTGGCTCACAGTAATGTTACTAATGCCCAAGAATATGCTGATAATTCCTTAAACAGTTCCAAGACCTATAAAAAGCGTCATGCCATATATGACTATACTGAAAAAGAATTAAACAGTACAGATACCATTCCAGGTTTTGGCATTCAATCTGAAAAACTTAAAATCACAGGTACTATCTATTTGAGTGATGGTGTTACTCCTGCTAGTAATGTAATTTTTTACATTTGTCAAGCCGATGAGGAAGGTGATTACCATTCAGAAAAAGTAAACGGAAAACGTATTTTAAGACATCAAGGTTGGGTAAAGACCGATGAAAATGGTCAATATACGTTTTACACCTTTGTACCAGGAACCAATTGGGGGAGTAAAGCCTTAAAACAAATTCATGGCTATGTAAAAGAGCCTAATGATACTGATGTGTATCCTATAAACCATTTTGTTTTTGATAACGACCCGTTTTTAAGAAAATCATGTCGCAAAAAAATTGCAAAGCGTGGCATCAACAATATACTAAAGTTAGAGAAAGAAGACGATATGTTAGTGGGCATCCGCAACATCGTCTTACCCTCAAGTACACTAACGTATTAGTGTTTATTATGTAAACTGAAATCCCCGAACATTGGAAACGATGCCTCGGGGATTTTTTCTGTTTTCTATTTTGATTTAGTACACCTACTAATTGCAAGTTCCGGACAAAATTTCAAAATCCCCTGTTACAGTAATATCACCAGGGCTATTATCCTGCCTATCGTATTCAACATTTAATTTGCCTCTGTAAGTTACACAATCACCATTTTCAATAATTTGTTCAACATCTAATGTTCCACCAGCTTTTGATAAAAATATACCACTATCTGGAATACTCATACTTGAAATATGGTCTTTCGTGTTATTGTAAACAGTCATGGTGTATTGTTTCTGTTCAATAGGCAATGGTAATGTAAATGTAATTCTATAGCCTTCATCATTTCTAACATCTAAACGCACTCTATCTTCAAGGGTAATTACATCTGCACGATTCAAATCGACTTTAAGATTGGTAAAGCCAGCGCCGTCAATGGTTAGTGTTGAAAAAATGGTATTTAGTTGTTCGTCCATTATTTCTTCTTCTCCATCATCGCTATTAGAACACGCAGAGAACGATATAAAAATAGTTAAAAGGAATACGTTGTAAATGAGTTTTTTCATGGTTTTCAATATTTGGTTATACATATTTATATATCCATCGAAAACCTTTTAAAATGTCATCAAATTTTCTAACAATTATCAATCTCAAATTTTAACTCACCTTTATCCATAAAGATGACTATTGGTATTTTTTCTAAAGTGCAGCGTGGTTCTATCGTAAATCGTATTAGACCTCTTACAGTGAAATCTTCATCTGTCATTAACTTTATTTTCTGTGTGTAGGTTGTATTTTCGCGTACCCAATTTACTTTTCCGTTTACAAATGGGTGAGGATCGTTTTCTTCTTTCGTTAAAGGGTATTCGATAAGACCATCAATAAGTTTAATATCTGGTGATGTTTCAAGTTCTATGGTAAATTTACCCTTAAAATCCCTCGTAGAATTTGGGGATATAAAATAGGCGCCCTGTATGAGTTCCATATCTACAATAAGGTTATACCTATTATCCCAACTAGGTTGTAGGCGTAAACTAGTTTTGTATGGGTTTGATGTTGGCGAGAAGGCTTCAAAAGCTAACAAATACATTGGGGCATATTGTGTTTGGTTCTCCGAGTGCTTGATGTTTTGTACTATTTCTTTCTTTTTAGACTGGCAATTCCATAGTAATACCGCCAGAAGACATAATGCTGTTCTTTTCATTTTTTGATGATTTAAAAATTACATGTGTAAAACTATAAGGACTTGTGCCTAAAAGTGTCAAAAAAATGTAAAAGAAGTGTCAACCATTGTAAAAATTGAAGAAATTGTATGTTATTTACATCAGATTATGATTAAAAGCACATTTTTTATGAAACAGATTGCTACAGCTATTGCTTTTGTGTGCTTCTGTTTTTCCTGCACAAATGATAGCATTAAACATTCAGACAAGCGCATTAAAATAGCACTACGCGATATTGGAGATAAGTTATTACTGATGAGTAAAGATTCCGTATCTGTAGTAAAACCTGTTATTGCTTTAACAGATAATACCTATCAGTTGTCTTTTGAAAAAGCATTGGTAATCAATCCTGATAGCTTAGTTAGCACAGTTAAAACTAGTTTTAAAAAGGCAAATATATCTGAACATTATATTACCGAGGTACTGGAATGTCATCGGAATGAAGTAGCTTACAGCTATGAAATAAAATTTGACATGGAACAAAGTCTTGTGCCTTGTAGTGGCAGGGAATTACAAAAGGCATGTTATACCATTCAGATTCAGTTTACTGAACCAGTGATTAAAGTTAGTAAGTTGTTTTATGTTTTTGCTCCACTAATTTTAGTGGCAGTTGCCTTTTTTCTTTTTAGGAAGAATCCAAAATCTGAAGTAAAGTCTATATCAGGTGGTTTTAATACTATTGGCCATTTTAAGTTTTATCCAGAGCAGAATAAACTAGTAAAAGAGGCTGAAGAAATTACCTTATCTAAAAAAGAGTGCGAGTTACTTGCCATATTTGTGGCGCGTCCCAATGAAATCATCAAACGTGAGGAGCTGACAAAACGTGTTTGGGAAGATAATGGTGTAGTTGTTGGGCGCAGTTTGGACACCTATATTTCAAAACTGCGCAAAAAGTTACAGACAGATGAAACTATTAAACTTACTAATGTTCACGGCGTGGGCTATAAGCTAGAAATTACTTAAGGGTATTTTTCGATAACTAACTGCTGCCCAATTCTTAACACCGAATTTCTTTTAATTGTATTCACCTTACATAAAGAGGTAATGGTAACGTCATTTCGTTTAGAGATTCTAGATAGGGTATCTCCAGGTTTTACAATGTAAATTGAACGTAGTTTCTTTAAACTTGCAATTGCATCTTCTTCTGAAAGTAAAGGTTTTATTTTACTCTGACGTTTAGAACTGTGGGCGAGGGGCTGCGTCCATTTTTTGGTCAACCAAATTTCCTTTGCTCTTATGGCATTGTTTTCGTCAAACTTAAAGATGTATTCAGGATTGATGGATACACCCTTATAATTGACCACCAAATGTAAATGACTTCCTCTTGCGTTGCCAGAAATACCGCCTTTACCCAAATAAGCACCTTTCGCAACGGTATCATTCTCTTTTACGCCATATTTAGATAAATGCGCATAAACAGTTTCCAATCCGTTATAATGCCTTACTACTACAGTTCTTCCGTGCCCCCTCGTATATCTTGCCATACGCACAACACCGTCAAACATAGAATAAATACTATCACCCGTAATTAAATCGATATCAATACCTTTATGTGCTCTTCCCCGTCGCCGTCCGTAACGTGAGGTGATTACTTTTTTTATCCCGATAGGAGATGCATACGTGGAATCTTCAAAAGTTAATTGCAAAGGGAATTTTAAATCCTCAGCATATTTGTAGGGATTGTAAACAGTGCTTATCCAATATTCCCCTTTGATGTCCTTTTGTTCTATATGGATTGAATCAACTTTAGTAGGTTCTGGTACTTCTACAATATCAATTTCAATGGGTTGAAGGAAGTCGTATTTTTGAGCGTTTAGTTGCACGCCAATCAAAAAGAATACAAAACAAAATACTACTCGCATGAGGGTTAAAGCCGTATATTTAAGTAAAACGACGACAAAGATACTAAAAACAACGATAAAATGAATTAATTGGTATATCCAAAATGACAAAAGCGAGTACTTGAGTTACTCAATTCAAATATCATTATATTTGATAGCAAGTGATGAAACCAATTAAACATCTATTTCTAATACTTCTTATAATGCATGCTACTACAGCATGTAAAAACCAAAACAAATCATCCGACGGCACCTATTATGAAGAGAATTACAACCCCATTGTTGCGAATTCAGTAGATAAAGATTTAGATAAAATAAAAAAAGAAGGTGTTTTAAGAGCGCTAGTAGTTTACAGTAGCACTAGTTATTTTTTGTATAAAGGTCAAGCAATGGGATTTGAATATGAGCTATTGCAACGTTTAGCGAAAGATCTTAATCTTAAATTAGAAATTGTAGTCTCTAATGATTTAGACTCTCAGTTTGAAGTACTTAATAGGGGTGATGTAGATTTAATTGCACATGGTATGACGGTAACGAACCAACGAAAGTGGGAAGTAGATTTTACTGAATACTTATACCTTACTAAACAAGTTTTGGTACAAAAAAAACCAGACAATTTTAGAAGTTTGTCTTGGAAACAACTAGAAAAAGCAATTATCCATAGCCCTATAGAACTTATAGGAGACACAGTATCTATTCGTAAAAACTCTGCATATTCCGAGCGCTTAAAAAGTTTATCCAATGAGGTAGGCGGGCAAATAGTAATTGATACTTTAGATAGTGCTTTAAGTACTGGAGAAATCATGGAAATGGTGGCCAACGGCGAAATAAAATATACTATTGCAGACGAAAATCTAGCCAAAATTAATGCTTCAAATCTTCCTGTTCTCGACATAAGTGTCCCTATTTCATTCTCACAGAGAATTGCATGGGTAACTCGAAAAAAGTCCAAGCACTTGAGAAAGGCGGTTAATGCATGGATACTAAAACATCGTAAAACCACTATATTTAGAGTTATTTACAACAAATATTTTAAGAATAAGCGCTCGTTTAAGCGACGAACTGATAGTGACTATTACAGTCTAAAAAATAATCAGATCAGTAAATATGACGATTTAATTAAAGCGCATGCTAAAACGCTTAATTGGGATTGGAGGTTATTAGCATCACAAGTATATCAAGAATCTAAGTTTGACCCGAAAGCAAACTCTTGGGCAGGAGCACACGGGCTTATGCAAGTAATGCCTGCTACAGCAAAAGAGTTAGGAATTAAAGACATTTCAAACCCCGATGAAAGCCTACGGGGTGGGACACTCTATTTAAAACAAATGTATGAACGGTTCAACACAATATCCGATAGCATAAACAGGATTAAATTCACATTAGCAGCTTATAATTGTGGTTATGGTCATATTCTAGATGCCCAACGCTTAGCCGAACATGATGGCTTAAATCCTCAAATTTGGACAAACCATGTGTCAAAAGCGATTAAAGGTTTAAGCGTGCCTAGAAACTACAGAAAATCATTTATAAAGTATGGCTATGTTCGTGGTTCTGAGCCAGCGAACTATGTACGGCAAATTTTTGACCGATATAGTCATTATAAAGAGCTCATTAGTTTGGAGTAACCATAATCACTTAAATAAATTTTAAAGTTTGGCTTCTACTATGGTTTCTAAAAGCATTCCGAAAAACAGTTTCTACAAAAGTAAATCTGCAAAATTTAACAATAATATTTTTTCAATTCTATTGATATTCTTTCTGAATTAAAATCCTGTAGCAGCAAATATTAAATAAACTCCTACGCTTTTTTCTTATAACACTTAAAAAAAAGATTGCCTATACTCTGGAAGGTGTTATGAATGTATTTTGGCGTTTTATTAACCCAAAATGTATCAAAAATGAAAAAAAATCTACTCTTTTTAACCACTTTATTAATTTGTGAAATACTGTTTTCGCAAACATTTACTGATAACTTTATTACGTATCAAGTTATAAGTAGTACACCACCTTATACTGTTCAGGTTACAGGTTATGACTTTACAAATGGTAGTCAGGATGTTACTATTCCAGCTACAATAAGTAATAATTCAATAACTTATACCGTAACTGTGATTGGTGACCAAGCTTTTCTTGGTAATACCGCAACTGGCGCACAAATAACCAGTGTAACCATTCCTAATAGTGTTACCTTTATTGGCTATCGCTCATTTCAAAGTAATTTATTGACTAGTGTAGTTATCCCAGACAGTGTTACACAGCTAGGAGGTTTAACCTTTGGAGAGAATCCACAGTTGTCAAGTGTAACACTTAGTGCCAATTTAACTGACATCGCTCAATTTTCTTTTGTTAGTTGTGCAATAACTAGTATTATTATACCAAGTTCTGTTACTTCAATAGGATCTAATGCATTTTCTAATAATCAATTAACTAGTGTTACTATACCTAGCAATGTTAATAGTTTAGGTACTAGGGCATTTTTTGGAAACCCTTTAACCTGTGTAATTTCACAGAATTCAACACCACCAACAATAGATACACCAACTGGCCCTAATACAAGTTCTGATACTTTTTTTGGGTCTAGATCTAATATAAACTTAACCATACCATCAAATACAGCGAGTGCATATGCAAATGCAACTTGGACAGGCTTTAATAGTGTAGCTGAAGGACTTACAGGTTCTTTTATAGTAGATAATATAACTTATAGCCCTATATCAAGTAATACCGTAAGAACCTCAGGATACAATACTGCAGGAGGATCTGATGTTGTTATACCCGCAACAGTAACTAGAGGTTGTGTGACATATGATGTTACAGAAGTTGGATTCTTTTCTCAAAAAAACCTAACCAGTGTTACAATTCCCACGAGTGTAATATCTATTTTGCCTGGTGCTTTTTCCAACAATCCCAACTTAACGAGTGCACCTTTGCATAATGCTATTACAAGTATTGGTGGTTTTGCTTTTAACAATTGTGGTTTAACCAGTGTAAACATCCCAACCAGTATGACTAGCATTGAAATTGGCTCATTTGGATCAAATAACATAACTACTGTTACAATTCCAGATAATATTACAAGTTTAGGGAATTCTGCTTTTCAAGTTAATGATATCTCAAATGTTGTACTTTCAAATAATTTAACTAGTATTGGAGATTTTACCTTTGAAAATAATAATATATTAAGTATTAGTTTTCCTAGTAGTTTAACTACTATTGGTCAAAGTGCTTTTATGAATAATGATTTAACTTCTGTAAATATTCCAAATGGAGTAACAGACATACCAGAAAGTGCTTTCTTGCAAAACAATATAACGAGTGTTACAATTCCAAATAGTGTCACATCTATCGGAACTGCTGCTTTTCGCTCAAATCAATTAACAACAGTAACTATTCCAGCCAGTGTAACTAGTATTGGAGATAGGGCTTTTAACAACAACCCTTTTACCGATGTTACCTCATTAGCCACAACACCACCAACCATAACTACTACAGGAGATTTTATGGATACCTTTGCTTCAAATCGTGGTACAATACACCTACACATTCCAGCAGGCACTCTTGCGGATTATGTAACAAATCCTGGAGCCTTATGGACAGGATTTAGCCCCGTTACTCAAGATGCCTCTTTAAGCACTTCTAGTTTTGAATTAGAAAGCGATATCAAAATCATTTCAACCTCAAATCAACTTGAAGTAAAACATTCCAATAGTATAAAATTAGAAACGCTGGCTATTTACAATATATCTGGCGCTAAAATTATTGAGGGCAAAAAAAGTACCATCTCTACCGAAGTGCTTTCAAACGGTATTTATATTTTAGAATTAAAATTTGATAAAGGCAGAATTGCAAAAAAGTTTGTAAAGTAGGTGGGTATGAACTACTTTACTTTTTAGGATTATCTGTTTTTTTACTAACCGTAAGCATTTTGCCCAATAGCTTACGGTTATTTATTAAATATATTGTTAATTAGCGTTTTTACGCTTAGTGCTTTATGAAAATATCTCTAACATTTGTTATTTCTTTACTTCTGTTTTTTTGCATCTCCAACATTGCCCTAACTCAAAATGCCAAGGTAGATAGTCTTAAATTGGAGCTTAAAAACAATCCACAAAAAGATACTACTAGAGTTCATTTATTAAATGCGCTTTCATATGGGTATACTAAAATTGATATCGATAGTGCTGATAAAATGGCTCAAGAGGCCTATGATTTATCAAAACAAATAGGTTACATAAAAGGTGAGGCAAAAAGCCTATTAAGACTGAGTTATAATCAACTAAAAAAAGCAAATTTAGGTGAGGCTGAAAATTTAGCGCTAAAAGCGCTTAAGTTATGCGAAAATATATATGATCAAGATTGTAAAATTTCTTGTTATAAAATATTAGGTGAGATAGCCTATTATGATAATGATATTGAAAAATCGAAGAACTATTACAAAAAGGTGCTTGATGACAATATTGAAAAAGGGAATTTACTGGAACAAGCTGATATGCTAAATAACTTAGGAATCCTAAGCTATAGAAAAGGAGATTTTGATGAAGCCCTTAGATTTTTTAAGGAAGCTTACGGTATAAGAGCAGAACTAGGTAAAGAAAAATTAAGCTTAGGTACTCTAAATAATATTGGTGCTATTTGCTTAAATCAAGGACGGTATAGAGAAGCTTTAGAATATTTTAATAAGTGTTTAACCATACATAGAAAAGACCAGAATAAACGTGGGATTGTGCAAGCTTCTTATAATATTAGTGCTGTGCACTATGAACTTAAACAGTATGACAAAACACTTAATTATTTAGAGGAAGCACTTCCGCTTTGTAGAGAGTTAAAAGATAAGCGCCAGATAGCTTCAGGCCTAATTAAGATAGGGACAGTTTATGCTGATTTAAAAGAATTTCCCAAGGCATTAGACTACATGACAGAGTCCTTACGAATAAGTAATGAAATTGAAGACAAGTCCGAACTCAGTGCTGGTCATTTTCAATTAGGTGATTTATATCTTTTAATGAATCAACCAGAGAAAGCTTTAAAACATTACTATACCTGTTTAGATTTAAGCAAAACTATTGAGAGTTCTATTTATATCTGTCATGCCAGCATAGGTTTGGCAAGATCCTATGTTGCACTTAATGACTATTCCAAGGCTTTAATCTACACTAAGAAAGGGAAGGAAATAGCAGAGGATCTAGAACTTTTAGTGCAGCAAAAAATGGTGTCAGATCTACTTGCAACGATTTACAGTAAAACGGGTAATTATAAAAAGGCATTTGAAAGCCATAAAAAATTTAAAACATTAAATGATAGCATTTTTAACAAAGAAAATATAGAGAAAATAACTCAACTAGAATACGACTATAAGTACAAACAAGCCCTAGATTCGGCTAATATTAGAGAATTAAAACTCACCAAAACAGTACTTACAACAACTCAAGATTTAGAAAAGTCGCAACGCAATTATTTATGGGCTATCATAGCTGTATTGCTGCTTTCAATTCTATTAGGTGCTTTTGTTTTTTATCAGAAGTTAAAAAATGCCAAATCCAAAACGCAAAATGTCATCATGGAACAGAAGCTATTGCGCTCTCAAATGACACCTCATTTTATATTTAATTCGCTTTCGGTATTGCAGGGCATGATATTAAATAAAGAACAACGGAAATCGGTAAATTACTTATCTAAATTTTCAAAATTACTTAGGATTACTTTAGAAAATTCCAGAGACAAAACCGTTTCGCTTTCGCAAGAACTCAAAGCCATTCAAAACTATTTAACGCTTCAAAATTTAGAAAATGATGCATACCAATCTACACTTTTGGTAGAAGATAGTATTGATGTTCCTAAATTTGAAGTGCCTCCTATGTTAATTCAACCTTTTGTGGAAAACGCTATAGAACACGCCTTTAAAGACAAACCAAAAGATAGAAGAATTGATATTCGCCTTAAATATTCAGAAAAAAAATTGATTTGTACCATAGCGGACAATGGTATTGGGTACACAGCTCAAAAAACCACAACTAATGGGCATAAAAAATCACTATCAACAGCAATAACCTCCGAGCGATTAAAAATATTATCTAAGGATTTCAAAATGGAGGGCAGTGTATCTATTGTAGATAGAAAAGCACATAATGAACAGGGAACTTTGGTAACTTTGGTAATTCCACATAAAATAATTTTGGTGTGATGAAAACACTACTGGTTGAGGACAAAGCATACATTAGAAAAGGGTTGCGCAATCTGCTAAAATCTATTACTTCAGATATAGAAGTGATAGGGGAGTGCGCCTCTGTAAAAGAAGCTGTAGTAGTCGCCAATGCCTGCAAACCAGAACTCATTTTTTTGGATATAAATCTTACTGATGGTAATGCTTTTGAGTTTTTAGAACAAACCGAACATCTAAATTTTAAAGTCATATTTATTACTGCCTATGAGGAATACGCTCTTAAAGCCCTTAAAAGTGGTGCAGTAGATTATATTTTAAAACCTGTGGATATAGAAGAGCTAGAAGCTGCGCTAAACAAAGTGAAACACCTTTCGGTAACAGACCAGAAAGAGCAAATTAAAACAGCCAAGGCGGTGTGGCACAACGATAGCTCTAAATTGGTACTATCGCTGCATGATAGTTTTCAAGTTATAGATTTAAACCAGCTTTTGTATTGCGAATCAGATAAAGGCTATACCACGTTTTATTGCGATAATGGTAAGAAGTATTTGGTTTCAAAAACACTTAAAGAGTATGAGGAGCAGCTCACCAAATCCAATTTTGTCCGTCCACATCAATCCTATATAGTGAACCTCAATTATATAGATAAATACGAAAAGTCCGGTACCATCTACTTAGAAAATGGAAAAAAAATCCCAGTATCTTCCAGGAAAAAAGACCACTTTGTTTCAGTATTTTTAAATTGGAACAAGCCCTAGTAAAACCTTAGTAGTAAAAAGCAATATCTATACAATAAGAAACAAATAGTGGTTATCAGAATTAACTAAATAAAGGCGTAACTTTGCAAAAAATAATTTGCTATTGTTAACTTCAAAGGTTTGACTACAAAAGACTATATATTCTACGCCTTAGTTTTTCTAAATATTGGTTTCGTAATTTTTGTTTTCGTTAGCCGGTATCTTACCAGAAACAATGCGCATCATCATGATGAAGATTCAGAAGATGGTTCAATTTAAAATCGATAAGCGCTTAAAAGGCTTCTCCATGAGCGCCGCCATATAAAAAGCGCCATTGATTAATTAGGGGGCGAATAATCTTGAATACTATCGAGATTGTTCGACTTTTTTATGCCACAACGTAATAGAAGCTAAACTTAACTTCTGTTTTTATTGCTCTTTACTACAAAAATAACCAGACCAATTACAACTACAGCCATAGCACCAATAATCCAATACAGTATAGCAGTGATGCTAGAGGCTACATTTTCACTAAGTATTGGCGTGCTAAAATTACCACTATTAGCTTCACTCTTAGGAATATAGATGTAGTAAGCCATGATTTGCTCTACCTCTTTAATTTTAGTGTAGTAATCTTCAAAATCCTCAGGTTTTACATAGCTGGTTTTATTTTGATATTCATAATTAAGATAAAGAATATCCTTTGAAGGATTCATTTTAGAAGTCATTGAAAAATCAAAACTTTTAGAGTTTACATTCACCTTATCTAACTTAAAACTCCAGCGTCTTGGTAATTTAACGGTAATCTGATGTTTTTTATGCGTTGGGTAATATAAGGCAAACGGTGTTTTTCGTTCTTTTTCATCAGGTATAACAAACACGTCCAAAATACTGTATGGATAAAACTCTACGCTAATGTTCTTATCGTTACCAACCATTGGTGTCCATAAATCGCTAATTTTATAAGACTCCTCAACCAGTATTTCATTTACCAAACTATCATCATCAAAAATGGGGTCTTTTAAAACTTCAACACCGTCATAAAGGTTATCATAATAATTCTTAAAATCTTTACTTAATGATGACAAACTGCTGGATTTATAGCGTGCCCGTATCACATCAGCTTCTGCTTCTTTATAAACTGTCATCGTATTTAGCGTACCAGAACCACCAACAGTGGGCAAATCATAAGTATCAAAAACTTCTACTAAATTTTCACTTTTAGGGGTAACCTGCTCTAAAGCTGTAGTACCTTTTTTAACCACTAAAGCTTTGCCATAATTTGGAAATGAAACCGATTTATAATTCCCAAACTGATTACTGTTAGTTGGGTCATAGAACAAATTTGTATCGGTGCTATCCACCACTTTTACAACCACATGATCAAACACTTTTGGTGAGGGTAAAAACTGGTGAAGTGATTCGCCATAGATGCTGTTAATCAGCACTGGGTAAGCCTTAATGCCCATATTACGAAGCATGGTCACCATAAGCCAACTTTTATCCTTGCAATCTCCAAAGCGTTGCTCAAGTACTTTATTAGGTGAAAAAGGCTTGTATGCGCCTATACCAGATTCCAAACCTAGATACCTAATGTCATCTTGTACAAATTTAAGAGTGGCAAAAATGCGTTCACCTTCATACTCTGAACTATTTTTTATTTGCTCAATTTTTTCCAGTAGTGCTTGAGATGGCTTTACGTTGTCTTGGTAAATTTTTAAAGCCCAATCTACCACAGCATCCCAACTTTTAAAATCACTAACAAACAGGTTGTGGTAGGGCATGTACCACATAGGTGTATTCTCTTCAAACTCTGGCGCTTCAGTTTCCATTGCATGCCACTGATAAGTAGTATACCCTTTATAACGTCCTATTTTTGGAGTAATATCAGAATTTAGGAGTTTGTACTGCAACTGCTTATCAGAAATAAGGTAATAATTAATTTTGCCTACAGGCTGAAAATCATTTAGTGTAGTCCCCCCAGAAAAATGAGTACCATGAATCGGGTTGAACCCTTTAATCGTATAGCTTACATCTAAAATGTCTCCGTTACGTATATCAGATAAATTAGCAATGGCATTAAGGCTACCGTCATAAATATAACTCTCTGCGTTAGATTCTTGCCGTATGCTCTGAAAATCGTTTACATTAAGCTTATTAATAGTCTCTCCATTTCTAATCACCGTAATGTTATGTAAAAACAAAGTTTGGTACGTAGGGTCGTAATTAATAGAAATAGCCGAACCATCCTGCACACCAACATTATCCGTTATTTTACGCACAACACGCAAGTAACGCTCTTGTTTAGGTATATGTATCTGCTCATCACTAAGCAATGTTAATAAGCCATACGATATTTCGTTTAAGTCTATCGCTGGGTTCTTTTCATACGTTTGTTGGATCACCCATTGCGGCGTATTACTAGTTTTAATCTGGGCATGCAACACGCAGAAACAAAAAATAAAAATAATGGTGAAAAAATGACGGGAATTAGTTTGGAAAGACATGCATAATAATTAGACTACAAATTAACTAAAAATATGGGCAAAATACGTCCACAACATCCCTTATTATACAAAATACCATTTTATACGCTAACCTGCAGAAGTGTGTACAGTAAAGGATATCAACTACTTTAAGTTTGAAGTCTGAAACTCCTTAGTATATGTATTTGGGCCTTCCCTTCGATGGTACCCTAGCGCGTTATATCAAACTTGCACGCTCGGGTCGGGCTGAAGTTTATCCTGAGCGTAGTCTGAGGGCTATATCTTTTTAAAAAAGATGTCATTGCGAGGAATTCACGACGTAGCAATCTCATATATTTAAGCACTTTAATACTTTCGTTATTCAAAGTTTAAAAAGGATGCCGTTGCAATTCCTAACGCGGGATATGTTTGCCAGTAGTGTTTTTCAACCCAAAAATTTTCGTGTATTTACAGAGGCCTCCAAACAGTTTCCGTTTATGACGAAAATCATAAAAAACCACGCTATGGTTTTATAATTTTAGTGTATTCTAAACTTAATAACAGTATCATGAAAAATTCAGCCCAATTAGTCATCAAAATAATAGGTTATAAATTGTGTATGCTTATCATGTTATTTGCAGTAATTGGCTGTAAAGAAGGCACTTCAAAAGATAAAACCACAAAAACCGAAACAGAGAACGTTGTAAAATTTAAAGACATCTTCTGGAACGTAAAAGCCATTCAGCCCAACGGTAAAAGTTTGGATATCAAAATTTTTGATAATGCAGGAAATGGATTCGATGTTAAGGCAGTTCAAAATTCCGAACAAGACCAATTGCTAGATGTAAAAGCATTTATGGAAGGTGAGCGTTTACCCGTTAAAATATTGGTTAGCAAAAAACAATTTAGCCCTGTAGTGGCCATTAGCCAAAAGGGCAACACCTACAAGCTTAAGGCCGTAACACCAGAAGGCGAGCAGCATCAAATTATAGGTGTTAGAAGGTTTGGTAATGTTGTAATTATGAAAGCTGTAACCCAAAAAGGAAAGTTCTATGCGGTAAAAGCCTTGTCACCTAGCGGAAAATCAAACGATATTAAGGGCATAAAAATTAATCCACAGGACAAGGAAATGAGTTTAAGAGGTAGCCAGATTTATGCCCACGTAAAAGCAATGCATCCTGCACCAAACGAAGATAACTTTGTAATGCCAAAGCGTAATATCACAAAGCCACCGTACAAGCCTAATTTTAAAAGAATTATTTGGAATATTAAAGCTGTAACGCCCGACGGTAAAAATCTAGATATCAAAGCCTTTGATGCCGAAGGTAATATGCTAGATGTAAAAGCTACACAGGATTCTAAGCAACATAGCCTTATGAATATTAGGGCATTCGAAGGAGAGGCAGAATTAGCTGTGAAAATAATGGATACCGAAGACGAACATGCGCCTGTTAAGGCCATAGGGGCAGATGGCACTATTTACGACGTTAAGGCCATAACCGAAGACAATGCCACACTAGAAATAAAAGGCATCAGTCGCGAAGGTAACATCGTTAATGTAAAAGCTGTAACTGAAAATGGCGACTTATATGCAGTAAAAGCCTTTTCGCCAGATGGGAAGCTTAACGCCGTAAAAGGCATCAAGATTTTTGAAAGAAAAATTGAAATGCGGGTTAAAGGTAACCCTGTGTATGCACACTTAAAGGCTATTAGTCAATAGTTATAATTAAAGCATTAGTAATATGGAAAGCGAGGACTTAGTTTAGGTGCTCGCTTTTGCTATATCTGCAATTACAGAAACCACATCATAACCCACATTATGGCGTCTGCGTCGGGCGTAGTCGAGAGATAACTTGATTTGAATACGTCCGAATGATAAAGATCTGCTAGACCTTTTGAAGTAGGAGCGAGGTGTAGTGCGGGCAAAGTTATTACTAGAGTTTCTTGAAAAATTTATTCTCAAAAGTTTCTTCTGCAAGGTTAATGGCACACGCTTTTTACAAAGCGACGATAGGAGAGTAGTGGAATGTGTGTGCAATGGCTAAATAATTCAATATTAAAATTATCTTTGCAATAATCATAATTACTTCTCGCTGACCGTATACTATAAATATGCAATACTAATTACTTGTTTTTGGCTAAACACGCAATCTTTATATGCTCAAAATCAAAATATTGAATTAAAATTTAAATCACAAAAAGAGCGTCAACAAGACAGTATTAAAATAAATAATCTATTAGAATTATTTGATTTTTACTATCTACAAGAGAGAAATGTGGATTCTATGATGAATATTGCTAAAAAAGCAATTAAATTATCAGAAAAAAATAATTTTTTATCGCAATCAAGTACTGCTTATGGAGCTTTAGCTACTAGCTACCAACTGCATAATAAAATGGATTCAGCATTTTATTATAATACAAAAGCGTATAATGTTGCCAAACAATTAAAGGATTTAAATCTCGAGTTTTCTGCTTTACTACGATTAAGTCATTACTATTCAGACAACAACGACCCTGTTAATTCTATTGAATATGGTCTTAAGGCCTTAAAAATAGCAGAAGACGCCAATAACAAAAGTCAATTGGCAACGGCCTACTTTAAGTTATCTTATACGTTTGCGTACCATGATGATGATGACAAACAGAAATACTATTTAGATAAGGCTTACGACATTATTTTAGATAACACCATTGATGTGCCAGCAGAAACAAAAAACAATGTTTATACGCATATGGTGGATTTTTTTGAACGAAAAAGGTTTAAAAACCCAGATAGTCCTTTTCTAAAAGATTCGGTACTGTACTATGCAGAAAAGGGCATTAATTATGGTAAGTCTGAAAATAATGCTTCCCTTGTTGCCGACCTTTTAAGAATTAAAGGTAAAATGTATTTCATTGATGATGACGTTGAGGAAGCCAAGACATATTACAATGAAGCTCTAAAATATAGAGATAAGATAGATGCAACAAGTTTGCGTAATTTGTATAATACATTTGCCTACGTTTACTTAAAGGAAAATAATACTGAAGTAGCATTACGTTATAAAGATTCTATTTTACTCGATATTTTAAAAGAACCTAGTTATTATAAGAAAGGAGATAGATATTATTTGGCATACTATGTATGTAAAACAGCCAAAAGGCATGATTTGGCTCTTGAGTATCATGAAAAAATGACTGCAAATTTTAATAAAGCAAAAGAAGAAAAGCAAATAGAGGCTTTAAATGAACTGGAAATAAAATATGAAACCGAAAAAAAGGAAGCTGCACTTATAGCACAAAAACTAAACAATGAAACCCTAAAAAATACAGCCAGAACCATTTACTTCATTCTTGGTATTATTAGCTTGTTAGGCATAGGTATTTTAGGTTTCCTATTTTTCAAGAAAAAAAATAAAGTATTGGCATCAGAACTAAATTTGGCAAAAACTAAGGCTTCATTGCATAGGTCACAACTCAATCCCCATTTTATTTCAAACAGCATCAATGCTATTTATCCTTTTTTGTATGACAAGTCAGACCCTAATAAAGCCACAGCCTATCTATCAGATTTATCGCAAATGATGCGAAGTATCTTGGATTCTACCTTCGAGGCTAATTGGACACTTCAAGAAGAGCTAAAATTTATTGAGCAATATTGTAATATACAAGAGCTAAAAATGGATGTGCCTTTGCAACTGGAGGTTGTATGCGACGCATCTTTAAATTCGGCATTGGTACCGTCTTTAATTACCCAAACATTCATAGAAAATTGCTTTGTGCATGGTTTTGCCAACCAAACCAAAACAGCAGTTATAAATATTAACGCAACCAAGGAAGATTTTGGTCTTCAAATTACTATAACAGATAATGGAAGTTCTACTGCCAAGCCCAAAACAAAAAACCATAAATCACGATCTAACCAAATCGTAAAACAACGTCTTGAAAATACATATACCAAAAAGGAATTGCCTAAAAACTTTTTATATTACGGCTTTAAGGAACACACCTATCAAGTAATTATAAAACTACCGCTGATGTATTTATGAAAAAAATTGCCATCATAGACGATAATAAAGCTGTAAGGAGCTCAATAAAAAATATTATTGAACATAATTTTAAGAATTCTTTTGAGTTTGTCGAAGCAAATAGCGTCTTATCTGGGCATAAATTAATTACGGAAACAAATCCAGATATTGTGCTATTGGATATAGAAATGGGAGATGGCACTGGGTTGGATTTAGTTCATCTTTTTTCAGAAATACATTTTAAACTTGTTTTCATCACGGCGCATAAAGACTATGCCATAAAGGCCATTAAACATCGACCAGAAGATTATTTATTAAAACCCGTTAACCCTTTCGATTTAATAAAAGTGATTAATACCTTACAGAACGAGTTGAATACCTCAACATCGCCGATATCTAATAACATAAACAAAATTGTTATCAAAAATCAGGATACATCCATTTTGTTGGATGTTAACTCTATTATTCGTTGTGAGGCAGATGGTGCCTACACAAAAATTATTACTTCTGAAACAGAATACATGGCTTCAAAAAACTTAAAACATTTTACGGATTTATTGGAAGACAAAAACTTTTTAAGGGTTCATAATGCACATTTAGTAAATGCCAATTGTATTAAAATGCTTAATAGACATACACAAACAGGAATTACTATGGAAAATGGTGATAAAGTGCCAGTGTCTTCACGAAAAATAAAAGTGATTTCAAAATTTTTGGAGGCGTTAAGCTAATTGCTAATGCACGTATTGATATATAATACGCAGATATAAACTATAAATAGTCAGCTATAAACTAGTGCCTTTTTCCCTTGTAACAGATAGGTATTTTTAAGTCCAAATTAAACTTAAATCTATTTATTTTATGAAAAAAAGCTACTTCTTTATATTTCTGTCAATTGTTTTTTTAAGCCAATCAAGCGCTCAAATATCACAAGTAAAATTTATTTCTTCAAACGCCAAAACAAGCAGTATTACATCTACCAGTTTTGGTGTATTGTTTGTGGCAGATGACGACCCAAGTATTATAAACGCAGAACCATTTATAAGTGATGGTACAGAAACAGGAACTTATAAACTAAAGGAGATTAACAGTAATAACGTGCTTACAAATGCATCTGGCGTGTACATTTCTGATAATACAGAATATGTAGAACTAAACGGTTATGTGTACTTTGCTGGAGGGACTGCAAGCAACAACTTTGAACTTTGGAGAACAGATGGCACAACTGCTGGCACTACGCTTGTAAAAGAAATCAACAGCTCATCGGCGAGCAGTAGTTTCCCTTTATATTTAAATGTCTTAAATGGCAGCTTAATATTTTCTGCCAGCAATGGATTATCAGGAAGCAACAACGGAACCGAGTTATGGATTTCTGATGGCACTAGTACTGGCACAGTACTCTTAAAAGATATCTATCCAGGCACTGACAGCTCTGGGCCTTCAGATTTTTGCTTGCACGACAACAAGCTCTATTTTACTGCCAATAATGGCCCAAACGGAAGGGAATTATGGGTTACCGATGGTACAACTGCAGGTACACAAATGGTTAAGGATATGGTTGTTGGTTCTGGATCTAGCAACCCAAAATACACAACATCATATAATGGAGACCTATATTTTAGTGCAAACGGAGAATTGTACAAGTCCAATGGCGTAGTTGGCAATGGCGGTGCTCTTAAAAATATAAACACCTCTGGAAATAGCGCCCCAACTGGTTTTAAAGTTTATAATAACAGATTGTACTTTTCTGCTAATGATGGTGTTAATGGTAGAGAACTTTGGCGGACCAACGGAACCGTTTTTGGCACACAACTATTTAAAGACATAAACCCAAGCGGAAATTCCAACCCTGCAAATCTTACCATAGTAAACGGACTGCTTTATTTTAGGGCTGGTAATGGCACAAGCGGAAAAGAACTTTGGTCTACAGATGGCACGTCTGCAAATACTAGTATGATTGAAGTTCCTTCCATAGCAGAAATGAACCCAACCAAGCTTATTGATTACAACAACAAACTTTATTTTTTTGGAGATAATACAACAGGACAAAGAAAGTTGTGGTCGTCTGACGGAACGGTTTCTGGTACTGTACAAATTTCTGGCTCACCTACTATTATTAATGAGCGCAAAATGGCCGTACATAACAACGAGCTATATTTGGGAGCCAGCAACCTATATAAGTACATTGACCCATCCCTTTCTTCAGAAGAGTTTGAAAACAACTCCGTTTCATTATACCCAAATCCAGTATCCAACAAATTCACGATTAAGAGTAGCCAAAACATAGAACGCGTAGAGGTTTACAATGCTTTAGGGCGTCTGGTAAAAACATTTAGCAATACCGCAAATAGCAGTTATAATATTTCGTCTTTAAATAGTGGGCTTTATTTGGTGAAAGTATTGAGTGGCAACAAGATAAAAACGTTAAAGCTCATTAAAAACTAGTCACACCACATTTTTACTTATAAAAACCTATTTATTATGAAAATAAACCCGTTGTGCATTTTGATTTAAAGAAAAAAAGTTGTTCATCTTACTGATAATCAGTAAATTGTTTTATCTGTAAAACATTAACCATGAACAACTTAAATACAATTTACGAAAGAATATTGGAAGTTTTACGAAAAATATCAGAAGAACAATTATTGCACCATCAAAGGCGAAAGTCAAAGTTAAGCGACCTGGAACTGATTTATGCAAAATATCCAAATTATGACAAATGCTTAATTTAGTGGCAAAAGCCCGAAGACGAATGTTTCAACACCCACGTTCTAAATATTCTTATAACAACGGATTATTCTGGGATATTTTACATAGTATAGAATTATAGCTATCCAATGTTATGAAATACATTTGTACTATAATGTTCTCGCGTTATGTAACTTGAGCTTTGGTTACGTCCGAATGAAAAAGGTCTGGTAGACCTTTTGAAGTAGGCGCGAGGTGAAGCGCAGGCAAAGTTGTTACTACAGTTTCTGAAAAAATTTTATACCCAGAAGTTTCTTTACGATATTAATGAAACCGCTTTGCGGTTCACGAGCACTTATTTATTAAATAAGTGTGGTGAGAGTAAACACTTTTTATGCGACGACGCGGTCACTGAGCTTGTCGAAGTGTAGGTGGGAAGCGTAATGTGCGCGGAATGGCTTCATTTTATATATTTAAATTTTATATTTAGGCTTTCAATTATTTAGATAGTAATGGTAAGACAGTATTTCACAGTAATTTTTGTAGCAATTATATTTTTTACTAATAAATGTATTTCACAAAATGAGACTGTAAAAAGAGTAAAAGATGAAACAACTCTAAGGCAAAATGATAGTGTGAAAGTTGTTGAATTATTAAATTCCGCCAATTATTATTACCAAAATGAGTTTAACCTCGATTCACTTTTAGCTATTTCCACTCGTGCTGTTATTATTAGTAAAAAAAGTAATCTCGATTTACTTACAAGCAGAGGTTATAGTGCACAATCTATCACTCATCTACATCGCGGAACATTAGACGATGCCAAAATAGCTTTAGATAGTTCTTATTTATATGCTAAAAAGTCAAAAAACGATAAACAGATTATAAGTTCATTAACACTAATTTCTGGATATCATACTGAAGCAAAACAGTTTGACAAAGCCGTTGAAATTCTTATTGATATATTAAAAATAGCAGATAAAGATAATGATATAGCAACCCAAGCTTCTGTTTATAATAGGTTGACAAACCTTTACAGCAAACAAAATAACGAACCGAAGGTTAAAGAAAATTTAGATAAGCTTTCTCAAATCATAAAAAATCATCCTAACAAGGTTCCTAAAAATGTTCAAATCTATGTATTAGAAAGTTATGTGTACTATTTTGAAAAACGTTCTAAACGTGAACCCAATTCTAAAGCATTGCAGGATTCTGTTAAATATTACTATAATAAAGGTTTAGATTACGCAAAAACTAATAAGTTATTACAAAATCAAGGTAGTCTTCATGCCGTAATGGCCTCGCTCTATATTAATAAGGACCAATTTTTAGAAGCCGAACCATACATAAAAAAAGCATTACAATACAAGAACTATTTAGATAATATTGCTTTGAATAATATTTATGGTTCTTTACCTCATATCTCTCTTTATAAGAATCATGATATAGAGGCAAAAAAGTATGTAGATACTCTATTGTACCACGTTCCCAAATATAGTACAAATGATAGTATTCATGCGTATCATATAGCATACGAGATTAATTTTGCTTTGAGAAACTATAAAGAGTCTCAAAAATATAGTGCTTTAGAAAAACAGCTCAAAGACAAACAAGAAGCGATTAAACAAGCAAAAATAGTTGAAGAATTACAACTTAAATATGATACTGAAAAGAAAGACGCACTAATAAAAGCACAAACTTTAGAGCAGAAAGAACTCAAAAACAGGGCAAGAATTAATTACCTGTTATTTGGGTTAGGCTTTTTGGGATTGTTAGTGTTTGTAGTAGGTTACTATTTTTTGACAAAAAACAAATCGCTTGCGGTTAAATTAGATTTAGAGCAGACTAAAGCAGCATTATTGCAATCTAAACTAAACCCAAATTTTCAACCCAAAGAAAATGGAAATAATGTCAATGGCAATGGCAAAACAGTTGATAAATTATTGGTAAAAAGCCAAGATATTAGCGAGTTGGTAAATATTAACGACATTATTAGATGTGAAGCCGATGGCACCTATGCCAAAATAGTCACCACTAAAAAAACACTATTTTCTTCTAAAAATTTAAAATATCACGAAGATATACTGACCAAACATAATTTTATACGTGTACATAATTCACACTTGGTTAATGTAGATTATATTCAATCTTTTAATCGTCAAATCCAAGATGGAATGCAACTGCACAATGGGGATAAAATTCCTGTTTCAGCACGTAAAAAGAAAGAAATTAGCGAATTTTTGGATACGCTGAGTTAATTCTCTTTTTTTTTGAAAACATCACATGTATATTGTGTTTTTTATGAGAAATTGGGTGTAAAAGCTCTGTTTCATTGACTTTACACTTACAGCAAAATAGCATACACTTACAAAACAATCCTGTACTATTGCGAGTTAGCACAGTACAGTAATCTTTCATAGTAATAGATTTGAGTCCAAATCAACATTAAACTTAAAACCTATTTTATTATGAAAAACTTTACCCTTTTTACAATAGCCTTATTTTTTATTAATACCTCGTTTTCACAAATTAGTTTTGTAGAAGATACCTCTAATAGTTTTGCACCTGTAAGTTTGGGAGATGTTGCTTTTACCGATTACGATTTAGATGGCGACCAAGATTTATTAATTACAGGAAGTTCTACAGGAAACACGCCAGTTGCCATATTATATCAAAACGATGGCAATGGTAATTTTACTGAAGTAACAGGAACACCATTTCAAGGTATTTACAACAGTTCAATTGCTTTTGCAGATTTTGATAATGATGGAGATGATGAGCTTATTACCTCCGGATTAAATGCTAACGGTTTTAAACCAACTCGCTTTTTTGCAAATAATAATGGTAATTTTATTGAAGTTCCTGGTACATCTTTTATTTCTGTAGATAAAGGAGATATTAGTGTTGCAGACGTAAATAATGATGGAAATTTGGATTCCTTGTTGAGTGGTGAAGATGACTCAGCAAGTAATTTATCAGCAACAAAACTGTACGATAATAATGGTTCGGAAATTTCAGTTCCATTTAGTGTTGTAAGTAATGCCATAAAGTTTTCATCTACTGCTTTTGCCGATATTGATAATGATGGTAACCAAGATGTCATTTTAAGTGGTTTTAATACGGTAAACGGTAGTCAAATACTATTATATACTAATGATGGAACTGGAAGTTTTTCACAAGTAAGCACAATACCTTTTTTAGCGGTAACAAATGGTGATATTCAATTTTTTGATATGGACAATGATGGCGATCAAGATGTTTTAATAGCAGGAGACAATGCCATTGGAAGAATTGCTAGACTATATTCTAATAATGGTTCAGGTGTATTTTCAGAAGTTACTGGAGCTCCCTTTATTGGAGTGGGAGGTACATCATCGCTTACAATTTTTGATGCCGATAATGATACTGATTTAGACGTTTTGATGAGCGGTTTAACACAAGGCGGCAGTTATTTAACGCGATTATACATCAATGATGGAACTGGAGGTTTTACAGGTCTTACAACCTTGCCTTTTGAAAATGTTAGATTTGCATCACTTTCTAATGCAGATGTCAATGGAGATGGAAAGACAGACGTTATAGTAACAGGCTTTAATGGTACTGCTAAAGTTAGCAAGCTTTACCTAAACACATCAACGTTATCAACGCAAGATTATGCTATTTCAAAAGTGAGCCTTTATCCAAACCCAACCAAAGAAAGCTTTACAATAGAAACAAACCAAAACATTGAAATCGTAAATGTTTTTGACTTACAAGGAAAATTAGTAAAAACATATAAAGACCATTTTACTAAAAACTACAAAATACACGATTTGCTTACAGGAGTATATTTTGTGGAATTAAAATCTGGAAATTCAGTCATCACAAAAAAACTAATTAAGAATTAGTGGTTAATCGTTTTTTTAATAAATATAAATTAGAATTATTTTTAGTATTCCTGTACTTGTTTATGGGAATACTATTTATTTTATAAGATATACTAAAGTTTTGTATAAAATCAAGTTTATGACCTCATAAAATTTTGGTCAAAACAATAGGAGAGAGGAGCGTTCATATTTTAGGCTATACAAATACAAGGCTCCAGAGGATGATTGTATTTGTAAGCAACACTTTACTAAAAGTCTACTTCTAATCGTATTTAGCTAATAATGTCCACTGCACATTCTCCAAACGCTAAATAGTCTAAAATATAAAAGGAAGCCAAAACGAAGCTTTTATACTGTGACACCTTACGAAGGAAGTATATTATGTATGGAATAGAAAATTAATAATATTCAAGAATATAAGTCAGTTACATATTTATAAAAGTTATACTGCTCTTCTTCTTTTCTTTTTCTTAGGCTTATTTATAGCTATACAGTGAAATCCACCACCATATCTATTTAAATCTACACAATCTAACATAACTATTTTTTTTCCTGGAAAAATACTTTTAAATGTATTTTCTGTCTCTAAATCTTTAGAAATAGCTTCTTGTTTTTAAGAACTGCCCATAACAAGGTACAATAACTTTGTTTTTGGCTATAATAAAGTTTAAATAACGGTTTGAGCGTACATAGCTAAAGGTTGCTTCAAAATTTTTTTCTTCTTCAAAGAGTAGGGGAGCTATAGGTATTCTAATAATATGTAAAGGTTTTCCGTCTTGGTCTAAAGAGTTTTTGAGGATATTATAATTTTCTTCTAGACGTTCATTAGCTAATTTTAAAATAGGATTAGTAAAGGCTTCATCAGGTTTTACCTGAGCAAGCAAAACGGTATTTGGAGAAATAAATCTACAAAAAGTATCTATGTGGTCACCAGCTCCATTAGTAAATATGGAGTCCAATAGTGGCTTAATTGATATTACTTCATCTTGAGGAAGTCCACTTTTTAACCAAATAATTTTTTTAACTCCCAATTTCTTTTTCATTTCTTTAAATATTTCATTTTTGCTGAGATTTGGGTTTGCTGCTTGTTCGTGTTTTTCAACCATTATAGCAAGTCCTTTACCATTTAATTCTCTGGCACCACCAATACCAACTATATAAGAAGCCCTTAATCTTTCTTGCATTATAGTTTGGTACTCATAAGGAAAGATGTTTTCGGCATTTTTGTAATATTTAAAACTTAAAGACTTCATTTTTCCGCTTTTATTCATCAAAAATACAGGGCCAAAATCTCTAATCCATATCTTCTCATTCTGTATAGATTCTAGTTGAACATTATCCATGTTAACACCAACAGATGTAAGTGTATTAAATACACTATCCTTTAGAGTTGATTTAGGAACGTATAACGTAATATGATCATCTTCAGCTAGGTGCTTAATAAAATTAACATAGGTATTTGTATGACGTCGAGACCAAACTAATAAGTGCGATTCAGTGTCGTCAAAATCTGTAGTAGGTTGATAATCTTGATCAAAAAAGAAAAAAAACCAAGTAAAACTTGCTGCCATTACTAGGCAAACAAGTATAATTTTTTTTGTTTTCATTTAGGTATATCCCATCAATTAGGACTATTATAAATGTAAATATAAATTTTATAGAAAATACACTTAAAGGCTATTTTTTCTTTTGAAAAAAGAATAGCCAATATTTAGAGTTTAAAAAAATTATAATCAGAAATTTCTATTTATAATCACAATAAAACGTGTACTTTTAATGTTATAAAGACATTTTATATAATGTCGGATTATAATTTCAAAATGAATTATAATGTTCTGCGTTATGTAACTTGAGCTTTGGTTAAAAACGAGAGTCGTTACTAGAGTTTCTTCAAAAAATTTATTTCAAAAGTTTCTTTACGATGTTAATGGAACACTCTTTATGCGAAGCGACAATAGGATAGTAGTGGAATGTGTGTGGAATGGGGTTGATATGAAATCTTTTCCAAATTTATAATAAAAACTCTATCAATTTAAATTTTATTCCAAACAACTACATCATTTGTTGAATCTTTTAAAACAGAAACCAAGTTCTAACTACCTAATCCAAACGTATTGGAATGATCTGTCAGAAGATTTTGTGAATTATTAATCTTTTACTTCAAAAACTTTAAATAGCCCTTTGCTTTTTGTATTAGGAACTTCAGATATGAGAGCATATTTTCCTGGTTTTAAATCTGCATAGAAATAACCTGTTCTACCTGCTGGCATATCATTAACACCACCTAAAAAGGTAACACCTTCCGGAACTGGAGTAATGAGCCCTTTAGGATGCGACCAATCCATCCACTTTTCTAATGCTTCTTCACTTGCACTAGCTTCTAGTCTCACTAAATTTATATCGTGCTGCATAAAATTTTCGTGCTGCTTTTGTTCTTTATAAAAAACCGAAAATACTTGCTTACCCATTGTTATTGGTTTATCGTAAGTAATGCCTTCTCCATTTGACACAGTTATATTTATTGTAGCTTCAGGAGGTGTGTTTCCACTATTTTCTTGCGTAACTATTATAGGTTTTGCCATTCCCATAGAGGTATGGAATTTACCTTTTGGCATTTTTACATAGCATTCCATGATGTAATATCCAGGTTCTAAATTAATAGTAGTAATAGCTGTTTTTTTTGGGCCAATGAGTCCTGAACCACCAGAAAACACGATTTCACCAAACCATTCTGGTAGTTTACCAAAGGCTGCAAACCCTTCTTCTGATTTTCCTTCGTTTATTAAATCCATACCTTCTTCAAAAACTGGAGCGACATCTGTTAATGTATTTTCTACTGTTTTACCCTCTGGATATTTATCCATTAAAAAGAAATGGGTTTCATTAGACAGGTTTTGATATTTAAAGGTATTCCAACCAGAAGTAATGGTATCAATGGTTTGAAACTCCATACTGCGAGTTACAATATCTATAACATTTGATGGTGTTTCGGTAACAGGTTCAATATTTGTTTTTCTACCATTTTCGTTTTTGCAGTTAAAAAGCATGCAAAATAATAACAGGCAGATACTTATTAAAGATTGATTTGTTTTCATAATGATAGCATTAGGTATTAGCGTTTGATATAAAGTTAGTTAATTAAGTTGTGAAGTTGAAATTCTTTAAAAATTGCCCATACATCTTTTTGCTGAAATCCAGTCACTTGTAAATTAATTGCAAAACGGTCGTTGTAGAAAAACTCTAAGGTATATCTGTTTTGATTTTTATCGAAATGTTGTTTTACAATGGTGTTATCGTATTCTTTTATTTTAATGTAATCACCATATGCTTCTTTATTGGTCTTATCATATTTAATAGCTCTATAAACAGTTGTAGCTGCCGAACCCTTCTCACCTGCGCCATCTAAAATTCTTAGTTTTATTTGCTTACTGGTATTTTGCCCATAGGTAGCAAAAGCTGTTGAAGCGCCTGCCATATCCAAGGCATTACTATTGGTTTTTGGCATACCATAAATAGTTTCTGGAAAGAACGCTTTTAAGGTTTCTACAGAAATTGGTGTTAATTTTTTTAAGACCTCAGACTCAGCAGCTAAATCTCGTGCGCCTTTAACAAGGTTGTTACCTGTTTTTATTTTGTTTACTACTGAGTTGGTTTTTGAACTTGCTTCACTTCTATCATTATTTCCACAAGTGTAAAGTAATAATGATGTAAAACATACAAATGTTATTTTTAGGATTGATTTTTGATATTTCATATTTAATTATTTATTGTTAAATCATTTAGCATTTAAAAAACGAGAAATCACCTCCCATAGCACCAATAAGATTTTCTATGGTATCTCCAAAAGTTCCAACATCACGAAAAGAATCATATAATATTTCCTTGTACAGATCACAGGCCAAGGCTTGAAGCGTCAAGGTTAAATCCTCATCCATGCCTGTAGTATTCATCAATATTAATGCTTGTGATGCCAAGGCATATAATTTTACTAAGGTCATACTATACGTAGCAACAAGACCTATAGGCAAATTACCAAGCCCTGTAACTGTGATACCTACTTTCATTTTAGCTAAGATTACTTTATAACCTTCAACAACCTTGTCCAATTCCATCAATTGTTCGTAAGTGGTTCGTGTACCACCTCCAGTTTGGTCAGGTAAAATGCCATAAAGTTCTCCTTTAGTGGTATCTATGCTCCAAAAAGATTTAACCTGCCAAGAGGTATCAAATAACTTTAATGGACCTCCTCCAAATATTTGTTTACCAAAATAATGACCATCATTACCTAAATTTCCGGGACTGAACTGATCATCATTTCCAATTTCTCTATTAAGCAACAAGGGTTTTTCTTTAAGTTGTGCGTAGGCACTGTCTGGAAACACATGTCCCTCAAGAATTGCTAGTTGTGCCGTTTTTTTGAGCGTTTCTTCAAAATTTCCAGTTCCAATTCTAGATACAGATTGATACTCTGAAGTAGGTAAAAAATCAAAAGATGTTTTAGTTTCTTTGTTGTAATATCCTGGAGTAAACTTAACAATACAAGATCTAAATCCATTTGGATAGGTTACAGCATGTTCTGTGACATTGTTCTTTATAGGTTGCAGCATACTCAATAAAATAGATGGATAACTTAAACCGCCTTTCCCTAATTCTTCGACAGCTTTTTTAACATCTCCGTTTTGATAGGCTTCAAACCAGTTTTGGTTGCTCATTAAGGTTTGCAAGTATTCGGTAAGTTGAATTGAAAGCGTAGGTGCTTCTCGTTCAAATGCCATGACTGCACCACCGAGAAACATTTCATGTACTTGGTCAACCATTTTTCGTGTGAGCTTGGTTGGATTTCCATAATAATCGTTATGCGGCTCATAACCTGCTAACACTCGTCTTATAGGGTTTCTACCTAATCTATTAAGCGTTAAATAGAGTCCTACCATACGATTACCTAAAAGGCTGTCGCTAGGTTCTGGAAATTTATAATTGAGATTAACTTTATGAGTTGTATCCTTTATTTTAACTTCTACTTTATGGTCTTCATTTTCACCAAATGAATTATATGTTACAACATACGTTGGGAACTTTAAGCCTTCTACAATTTTAGTGATTTCGGTTATAGTAAGTTCCTGATTATCAGCAGAAATTTCTATAAAATCCATATTATCCCTTAGATATTGATAAACAGTACCTTGAGGCTTTACATTAAGAAAAATTGCAGGTGGTCCAGCCTCATATATAGGTGTGTACGAAGGATCAAATAAGTCATTATTATCACCATCAGTTGCATAAAGTATAAGGTCAACGTCCAATTGTTTTGCCTTAAGCAAAGCTGTATAAATATTTGATCCTGTTTGCTGTAATATTACTTTGGCTCTTGGGTACGCTACTTTTATTGCGTCTTCTGTGTTTTTTAAAAACAATTTAATCTGTTCGCCAGCATATTCTACTGGCATACTTGCAGAAGTATCGTATAATAATAGCACTTTAGGCGACAATACATTTTGATTCATCCAACCAGTGACATGCATATCGTTATCCAGTATTTCAAAATTACTAATAGAAACACCTTCTATAATATTGCCTTGGGCATCTTTAGGGCTTAACTCTAAGCGCACTTTAGGAAATGCCTGTGGCATAACTGTACCTTCAAAAGAGTGTATTTTTTTTATAGCTGACGTTTCTTCATTACTTGGTAAACTATCTGGATTATAGTTTTCAAATATCTTAACACCTTCTAAGGTTATAGGCTCACCCAAAACGCTTCGTTTTTCCATATAAGCTGTATCCTTGTTGATGTCTTGAAGTGCAAAACAAGGTGTGAAGGAACTAATTTCTGAAATAGTTTTTACAGACTGTTCTTCAAAACTCATATTGTTTAAAAACTGTATTTGAAGCTGATTACCCAATAATTCTGATAATTTCCATGTACCAGATAACAATTCGGTTTCATTCCAATGGTCTAAAGCCTTTCTGCAAGAAAGTGTGATGGTAATATCTTCATCTAATGGATCATTATATTCGCCTGCTTCATTGAAGGTTTTGTTTTTATTAGTTGGATGAAAGTTCCCAAAAGACACCTTTGGATCAAACACATGTGCATACTTTTCAACTCCTTCTTCATAAAACACCACAGATGGCACAGCATTATTATGAAACCTAAAATTGACATTTACATCTCTAACATACTTTTTGTCAATTTTGTTTAGCAAATTAGTGGCCAGTGCTTCAGAATTTTCAATAAAATTTGGTATTTCTGTATAATGTCCTTGAGTATTAGTTACTCCCAACATGCTTTGCCATTTACGCATTTTTTTCTTACTAATTGGTGGCGCAAACTCTGGTGCAATTTTTTGATAGACTATGGCTTTAGCTTCATCTAAAGTTATATTGGTTTCTTCTAAAACTACTTTAGCTTCGTAGCCTGCTTCTACCAACATATCCTTTAAAATCTCTGCTTTTTCTCGTGGTGTTGCAAGTCCGCAGCGCAATGCCATTTGTTTTCCATATATAGTGCCATAGGCGGCTTGATGCAAAAAGTCACTTTGTCTAGGTATAATTTGGAAACTTTCCCTGACAAAATTGGTCATAGCTTCTGGATTTTTAGATGCCACCAAAGCATTTCGCCTTCCTATAAAATGGTCTGGGCTTTGCTCTAAAACCTTAATCATGTCTTTCCACACTCCAAATGGTGGTTTACCCAAATCGTCTTCACTACAACTTTGTAATAGCAGTGGTGACAAGTATAATCCCATACCTCCTAGTACAATTTGCTTGAAAAATTCTCTTCGAGAAGTATCGTTTAACATGGTTTCTGAAGTGCTATTCATAATTATATTATCCTTTTGTTATGACAGATTGTTTAGCTTTATTACTTTTTTTCGTTAGTTCTTTTTTGCTGTTTTGCTTTTTTTAATTTCTCTTTTTCTTTTTACTAGTTTTTAATTACATTCTCTTTATTTTTCTGATCTAATATTTTTTTCAATTCGTCTATAATCTCCTGATATTTCTCTGTGTCTTTTTTCGTAACGGCTTGTTCTTTTTGTATTTCTAGTTCGCTAATTTTTTCTTTTAAATATTCTATTACTTCTTCCTTTTTATTAAGCTTTTCAATTTCCTCTCTGAACTCTTCCATTTCTTTATCGAGCTATTCTTTCTTCTTTTTATAATTATCTTCCATATTTCTTTGCTTGAAAATATCACTCATCATATTAGACATATCCATAACCACACTAGGATCAGGTAGCGTAACCGTAATATCTTTATCGTAAAAGAATTGAGCTGTACCCTCTTTTAAGGAATTGATAAAGGTGAGTCTGCCAAGGCGGTCAAACTCCATAGATTTTCCTTTGTCTGGACCTTGCAATACTGTAAATTTTGAACAGGCATTTGCAAAACCATCGCAATCAAATGTTTTTTTATCTACTTTATTGCCATAATACTTTTTAATAACTTCTGGTGAGTATATAAATGCCCAATGTATAAAGATGGGAAAGCCACCAATTTCTTCTAGTTCTTTACTTAATATCATTTTTATGGCTTCTTCAAGTTTCTTTTGAAGCTCTGCATTTTTTTCGTCAAAGTTTTGTAATAGTTTATACAATCCCATAGGAAGTGAGTATTCACCGCCACCACCACCACCAAGCATAGCAAGGTCTATTTGATGATGTTGAATTAGCTGAAATAGATAAATCTTAATCTTTTCTACTTTATCATCCATCGATAAATCTAATAGTTTTTGCAAGTTAGAAACAGCCATTTGCTTTGCATTAAATTTGATGTATTCAATGTTTTCATAACCTTCCATATCCTCAACTGGTGTGTACCAATTACCATCTTTGTCTGTGTATTGAACAAATTTTTTTGAATCTTTTTTATAATCGCTTATCTTACCACTGCTAAACGACCTGCCAAAGTCCCAACCAGAAGTTTCTCCTTCCATAATTAGAGTTCTATTATCCCAATCAAATCTAATTTCTAAAGAATTGTCACCTATTTCTTTTAAGTAATAATTACGTTTGTAACCTCTTGCGTCAATAGCTGAATCACTTTCCAATTCAACTCTTTCATTACTACCTTTCATAATCAATTGAATATCACCTTGCATAAATTTATCCCAAAAACTAATTTTGTCTAAGCCATCTTTAATGTCATCTAAAACATCATTAGCTTTATCTTTCACGTCATTAACTGTTTCAATAACATCATCTTTAAAATCGAGAAAGCTATTTTCTATGCCCTTATAGGCTTCATTTCCAGCTGAGGTAGATTTTGTTTGTGCTTGTACAGACACACTTAAGAGTAGTGTTAGTACTATTATATAAATATTAGTTGTTTTCATAGTTTAGTCTCTTTATTCTATATAATCTGTTTTGTTAAATACCATGGTTTTTGGCTGTAATTGTGTACATGCCATTTGGTAATTCTCATTTGGAGATTCTTTAGACGTATAAGCAACCTCCATAATCATGGAGTTTTTCGTAAACGGTGAGTTTGGTGCTTCAGCTCTGCTTTCAAACATAACTGCATACAACGTAGCTGGTGCTTCGTTAGTCACCCAAAACTGTGTGGTTCCATCCTGAGTTGAGATTTCGTAACCTTCGCAATTAAAACCTAATAGTTTCTTGCTACCTAAGGGTTTTACTTGCTTGTCTGGTGCATCTTTGTAAGCTCCCAATAATCTAGCTTTTGTAAGAATTCCCATTTTTTTACGAGCCTGTCTTTTTTGGCCTTCAATTTCGGCATAATACACTTCTATACTGCGCTCATTGTCATACACAATATGCTCGGTAAAGCCATTTTTGGTTTGCTTTTTAGCATAATAGGTTTCGTTGGGTTGTAGTAAATACTCAACTTCTGCAGTTTTGTTATTACTTTTTACTTGTATAGTGGCTTGATATGAAAACTTGTAACTATCTGGCAGTTTTACATTGTTGTCTTCTGGTGGTAGTAAGGGTTTACCTGCTGTAGTGTTATCGTTATTTTCTTTACCACCACCTACCTCTTTAGGTGTTTGGCTCAGCATGATATCCAGAATGCCTTGTGCTTTTTCGTCTTCGGAAGTTGTTTTACGATTTCTCTTATTATTTTTATTTCTTTTGTTTTTTTTGGAGTCTCCTTTAGCCATACTGTCAATAGCTTTTTCTGTTTTTTTGGCAACAAGCGAGTCTGCTTTTTTAAGTACAGTTCGTTCAATAGCTCTTTCTGCTTTCTTTTTAAGCTTTTTTAAAAGTTGGGCTTCAGATGTGGAGATTACACCCAAGCACATTATTAATAAAAGTATTTGTTTTAGCTTCATAGTTTTTGTTTTTGGTAAGTTGTTTCGTGAGGTTTACTGTGTTTACTAGAGATATACTAATAGCATTCTATAAGGAGGTAAGTAAGTTAGTATCAGCATCAATGATATTAATAGTTAATATTTATAGCTCCTGAAATAGGGAAAAGTGCATCACTACGTTCCATCATTCCGCAGCCTTCACCAGCAAATTCCATTTTAAGGCTATTCTTGGTTAGCTCTGAAATTGTAATGGTTCCTTTTTTAAAAACCACACGCTTATTGGAGCGCTTTTCTACTTGCCGATTTTTATTAAAAAAACTTAAATCTACTTTTACTGTTTCTGAATTAGCTTCTGGAATAGTGTAGGTAACTGGTGCGTTTTTTAAGGCCTCTGTTTTATTGAGGTTAAAATTTATGGAGACCGTACTTTTATTAGTATAGATATTAAACTGAAGCTTGTCGTTTTCAAAATCCAGTTTTTGTTGTGGGTTAAGCTCATTTTGCTTCATGGTAAAAATTTCTCCTTCCATTTTTAACAATACAGCTACATTACCTGCCTCTAGAGATTTTTTTGTACTACTAACAAGTGAAGTTTTTGTTGCATTATTTTCTTTACAACCTATTAACAACACAGTGCAAATTATAACAGTAAGTAACTTCATTGGTCTTAATTTTTATTTGGATTTAATCCTTTTATTAACAAGTCTTGCCCTAACATTTTTTTCTCAACTGCTTTTGGTACCTTTACTTCACATTCTTCATAGAAATATGCTATTTTACCTTTACCAGAACCATAGAAAGGGTCATTTTCTACGTTAACATTTATTTCTACAAGTCTATCTTCGTTGTCGAATAAAATGTAACTACCCTTATAGCCAGCCTCTGTAACATTAAACTTTGTACAACCCATGTTATTTCTACATGGTTCCTGAGATTCTATATAGTCACTAGATACCATTCCATCTCTAAAATGGTCTGGCTTTAACACAAAGGGAAAATCGACATGCATAAACGGATAGACTGCCAAACCATTACTTTCCATTTCTTCCATGGCTTCGTATATAGCTTGAACTGGTAATTTATAAGCAGTACCCATCATGCTTGGTGCCATCATATTCATTCCTGGCATATTTAGGAGTTGTGATTTGGTATATTGCCCTTCTGAACTGCTATAGGAAATAAAAAAACCGTTACTATCTATAAAAGAAGTCACTGGCTGTCCTGTACGTTGGTCTTTATAATTTGATTGCATAGCCACAGCATCTGCATCAAAATAGTTAACCATATCCGACTGTTTGTCTTTATCGTAAGACGTAACTCTTAAATCTGATGTATACCATGCTTTTTTAGCTTCAGTATTATTTTCAAGTGAAGGGTTAGAAAACTCTGTACCTATAGGAATATTTCCGCTTTTGGAATTATTATCCTTTGCATCGCCTTCTTCTCCACCTACAACACCATCAATTGTTTTCTCAGTTTTTTTAGCAACAAGCGAGTCTGTTTTTTTAAGTACAGTACGCTCTATGGCTTTTTCTGCTTTCTTTTTGAGTTTTTTGAGTAATTGAGCTTCTGAAGTTGAAACTACACCAAAGCAAAATATCAATAAAAAAATATGTTTTGTGTTTAGCCTCATTAGAATAATGTTTAAGATTTATTGTCTTTTGTTTTTTTAATCTTTACTGTTTTATGCACTTTGTTTTCAATCATAAAATTGAATATGTAATTACCTTTTTTAAGATGATCTATATTTAAATATATGTGTTGCATTTGTGGTTTATCTTTAGTTTTATCCATTACCATTTTTGTTTGACAACCATCAACCAATCCTAAAGTCTAGTTGATTTTGTTTCAAAAGTATTTTATAGTTAAAAGCTGCTATTACACATATGTAACGATCCTTTTAACTTATGTAACAAATGCTAATAAGTACTGTGTTTACTGAGACGCGCGATATGCTTCTGGTGTGGTATTGTAATGCTTTTTAAAGCAAGTACTAAAATAAGAAGGTGAATTAAAGCCTGTTTGATATGCAATTTCGGCTATGGTTACGTCAGACTTTCTAAGAAGTGGTAAGCTTAACGTTAAACGTTCTTTAGTTATAAACTCTGTAGTTGACAAACCTGTTAGTGCTTTTAGTTTTCTATGTAGTTGCATTCTGCTCATCAACATTTTTTTGCTTAAAAATTCTGCGCTACAGCTATTTTCTGTAATTGAATTATTAAGAACTTGATATAATTTTTCTAAAAACTGCTGCTCTGTGTTAGCCACAGCCAATTCTTTGAGTTTATAGTTTTGACTATATTTTTTCTGAAGCTGTTGCCTAATATTTAAAAGAGATTCTATTTGCACTAACAGTTTTTCTTTATTGAACGGTTTCGTTACATAAGCATCTGCTCCAACTTTTAAGCCTGATATTTCATGCTCCTTTCCAGCTTTTGCTGTTAATAATATAATAGGAATATGACTTGTTTTTTCGTTTTGCTTTAATGCATTACATAAACCTATACCATCTTCTAAAGGCATCATTATATCACTAATTATTATGTCTGGGATAACGTCAGTTGCTTTTTTAATACCTTCTTTTCCGTTTACAGTTTCTATGACTTTATAGCTTTTACTCAAAAAAGATTTTACATATTGCCTAATATCGTCATCATCTTCTACCAACAAAACTAATTGTTTTGTATTCAGTGTTTCTTTATCTGATTGTAATTGCTCATCATTAATTGAGATGCTTGGACTTTCAGAAAGCTCTGAAGCCTTAAAATATGAACGCTCTATAGGCAAAGTTGCTGTAAACTGAATCTCATCATTATTTAGCATGTGTGCAACCACATTACCATGAGAGAGTACAGCAAGTTCTTTTACCAAAGCTAAACCAATTCCTGTACCACCACTATTTTTCCCTGCTTGATAATATCTTGTAAACAGTTTCTGTAAATCTTCGGATGAATAATTAACTCCATTGTTGGTAACACTTATTGAAACATGTCCATTTTCTACAAAAGATTCAAAACGAACAAATCCTTTTTGAGGTGTATATTTTATGGCATTTGAAAGTAAGTTTATGGTTATTTTATCAACCACATCTTTATCAAACCAAACCATGTGTGTAGGTTGTATGTTGTATGTAAAATCAATTTGCTTTTTCTGGGCCTTAAACTTAAATGTTGATACCAGTTGTTTTAAATTAAGTTCAAGATTATCATGAGCAACTGAAAGTTTTAAGTTTCCTGTTTCTAACTTAGAAATGTCTAAGATTTGGTTAACTAAATTTAGTAATCTTGCCGCATTACGTTTAACTATTGAGAGTTCTTCTTTGTCTTCGGTATTTAAATTTGGTTTAGCCAATTGGTTTTCAACAGGACCAGAAATTAGAGTTAATGGCGTTCTAAACTCATGCGAAATATTGGTAAATAAGCGGTTTTTAAATTCATCTAATTGTTTTAACCTAGCCGCTTCCTTTTGCTCAAACTCTAAATCATTCTTTATCTGAATACGCCATTTTAAATAACGAAAAAAGAAGTAGAGGCTACTCAAGACTATTAATCCGTAAATAGTATATGCCAAGTTTGTACCATACCATGGTTTTAAAATAGTAAAACTATATGTTGCTGGTTCGTCATTCCAAACACCATCATAATTACTGGATATTACTTGAAAGGTGTAGTTATTTGGAGGCAAGTTGGTATAATGTGCTATAGAATTATAACCAGCATCAATCCAGTCTTCATCATTATTAATTAATCGATATTTATATTGATTTAACTCTGGTTGTGAAAACTGTAACGAAGCAAATGAGAATGATAACGTATTTTGATCAGATGAAAGTTCTAGATTATCAGAAAATGGAATTTCCTTATTAAACAGTTCTAACTTGGTTAAAGCTGTTTTAGGTAAAACAGGATTCGTTTTAAGTTCATCAGGATTAAACCAGTTGATGCCCTTAATACCACCAAAATATAGGTTTCCTAATTTATCTTTATGATACGCTCCGGCATTAAACCCATGAGATTGTAGTCCAAAATAATTATCATAATTTTTGATGCTTGAAATAGAATCGTTTTCAAACTTAAACCTCGTAATACCTTTATTGGATGTCAACCATAAATACCCATCTGAATCTGGCAAAATACTGTAGATAATATCATTAGGAAGGCCGTCCTTTGTTGAGAATTTTGATATAAAACCACTTTCTGTGTTATATAGTTTTAATCCATTACCATTTGTTCCAATCCAAAGTTTTGAATCATTATAGTACAAAGAAAATATTCTATCAGAGATTCCTTCGACCACTGAAAACTTATTATCACTTAAATTCAGTTTGTATAAGCCTTCAAATTCTGTTCCTACCCAAAGGGTATTGGCATCTCCTTGCTCTATTGTATTAATATCTTGTTCAACAGTACTGATATAGTAATTTGTAGTTAACCCAGAATTGTTTGAATTAAATTGTTTTAAAACACCTTTGTCTTTATCAAAAAGTATTAGGCCCTTATTTGTACATAGCCACATATTACCTTTAGCATCCTTGTATATTTTTAGAATAGTAAATGATGACGTTTCGTTGTAGGTTTTCATTTTACCATTTGTATCAAGAATTTGAAGACCATTATCTAAATGTCCAATCCACAAACACCCATCATCGTAGTACAAACTTACAATCCTGTCTCCTACAAGATCTGAATTTTCCATTGTATACGTAAAAAAACTATTCTTTTGAGTGCCTATTTTAGTTAAGCCTTTGCTTTCGGTTCCAATCCATATGGCATTTTTATTGTCAGTTGTTATGGCTCTAATACCATCAATGTGAATAGTATTTGGAATTTGATCGTTTGTCAATAAATTAAATTTAGACAAATAAGCATCGAAATAATTGACACCAGCTCCTTTAGTACCAATCCAAATAGTTCCAGAATTATCTTCATTCATAAAAAACAATGAATTAGAACCTATGGAATACTGTTCTTCTTTATTATAAAGAAAGTTTTGAATAGTTTTTAATTTAAAATCCAGTAAAAAAACCCCTCGCCTTTCTGTAGTAATCCAAAGCCAATCACGTTTATCAACCAATAAATCCTTGACTATTAAATCGTCAGGCAAAGGATTGTCATCAAATCCTTTAAATTGTTTAAACCCTTCACTGTTTTTAGTTTTTATATAAAGCCCTTTTTCATAACTACCCAAATAAATAGTTCCGGCACTAGATTTTGCAAACCGACTAAATATAGTTTCAGAAGCAAGCTCAATAAACTCGTAATTGTTATTTTTTATTTCAATTATACCGTCATCGGTTGTAGCAAGTATAGAATGTTTATCTGTTTCAACAAAACTGCATACGGCAAAATGTTTGTCTTGAGGTTTTAAAATCTGGATGGTATCTTTCGACCGATAATCAATTTTAAATAACCCTTGACCATAAGTTCCGATAAAGTAGTTCAAGTCCGAATCTTGAGCAATAGTAATAACCTCTTTTAACTTTTGTAACTCAATAAATTTATCTGTCTCTTGATTATAATAATTTAACTTCCCATAATTATTAATAGCCCATAATTTTCCAATTTTATCAACAAACACCTCTCTACTAAGGTATTTAGCTTCTCTTTTAATTTTGTTTGAAGTTAGATAATAAGTTGTAGTTTCCTTGCCATCGTATTTATTTAAACCATCTTCAGTATTAAACCACATAAAACCAATGGAATCTTGAGCAATACTAACCACGTTATTTTGGGACAAGCCTTGCTCTACAGTAAGAGCTCTAAAAATAACATGTTTATCATTTTGAGAGAAGATAAAAGTTGTAAAGAAGCAAAAAAAGAGTAACCTTAAGTAATTCATAGGCTTAAATTTACTGAAAATGTTTATAAAGATTACTATATGTAAGACTTTACTATTTCTGCCATTTTTAAGTCAGAATTAATAGGGAAAGATACTAATTCTTTAACCTTTAAAATAAAACATTAAGGTATACATTATACATTTACAAATTTTTCATATTACTAGCATCCTAAATTTCAATAGGAATCCAAAACTTAGCTTTTATAATGTGTTGGCAAGCGATGGATAATTGTGTTATAAATAAATTGCAAAAAGCAATTTGATTTTATAAAAGCAATCGAGCGTTTGGTAGCGGCTATTTTACATAATATAGAATTATAGCTTACAAATGGATAAACCCTCTTATTAACTAAACAATACATTTGCACTATAATGTACTAGCGTTATGTAACTTTGCTTTGGTAAAAAGCTAAGGTGAAGTATATATTTTATTTTTTTGTTCTAAAAGGTTTCCTTAAAAATATAATGGAATACTCTTTTTGCGATAGGGCAGAAGAGATGCCGCAAAATGTGTATGAAATGACATGGATTTTAGGAAGCAAAATAAGAACCAACCAACATTATACCGAAGAAATGTTCTATTCTATTCCATTTTTGTTTAACACAAGATTGAACTTAAAAAATTAAACCAACCACAAAGTGTGTGATTGGTTTACTTACTATTAGAGACAATTACTAACTTAAAACCCTTGTTTTATTAATTTCTCTCAAATGTGAGCATATCTGTACCGCCATTTCCGCCACTAATATCAATGAGTTCAATTCTTGTAGATGTTGTTGTTACTACATCCCAATCATCATTTAAGTCTTCAAAATCATTGTCTTCTGATACAGGGAAGAAAATATTAAAATCTATATCGTCATCATTACTACTATCATCACTACTGTTACTATCATCTGTAACAGACCAAGTTCCTGTTAGGGTATTTGAACCAATTGTAGCAACTAGTGAGCCATCTGCATTAAATGTAAAGTCATAACCATTGAAATCAGAAGTTTCATTTTGACCAGAGTCATTAAAATTTGTAATTCTCCACGCTCCTGATTGCGCTGTGCTTTCTATTTCTGCTATTTGTTGACTATTGTTATTTGTGCTTCCATCATCGTCGTCTGTTGAACACATTGATGACATTAGTGAAAAACTTAACATTAATAAGAATCCTAGATTAAATACTTTTTTCATAACTACTATTTTTAAATTAAAATTTTGCATTAAAGTTTTTGGAGGGTTAAAGTGTCTGTTCCGCCATTTCCACCACTAATATCTCTTAAAACCACTTCTGTACTAGAGACTGAAATAACATCCCAGTCATCATCATTAAATTCATCAAATGGCATATTTGTACCAAAGTCCAGAGTCATTTGATTACCAGAACTAAATACAGACCAAGTACCATTATTTGTATTTGCACCATTTGACGCTGAAACTGTTCCATCTATATTAAAATTCAATTCATAACCTGTATAGTTAGCGGTTTGATCATCGGCATCTTCTGTATAGGATGCTACTATCCAAAGGCCATCTGATAGAATTGTAGTTAAATCGTCATTACCATTTCCCCCATCAAAAGGTGTTCGTTCAAAGGTTAAAAAGTCTTCAGAACCATCTCCACCACTAATATCTTTTAACCTGATAATGTCGTTGGTTACTTCAAGAACATCCCAATCATCGGCTAATTCATCAAGTGGCATACCCGTCCCGAAATTTAAGTTTAATCCTAGTTCGGTCTCATCTCCTGATGTTGTTGACCACGAACCATTAGTCGTTCCGTTCATATCTGTTGCCGTAGCGGTATTGTCTGACGCAAAATTGAAAACATAGTCTGAAAAGTCTGCTGTTTCATCGGTGTCATCAAAGAAGTAGGTGACATACCAATCACCACTTGTAAGAGCGTTTACCATTGCTGTATCATCAATGTTTCCACCAGATTGACAATCACTCTCAAATCGCAATCTATCGTCTCCTAACCTTAAATCAACATCAACTTCGTCATCATCTTGTTCAATTTCGTGTAAGTTCCAAGTATCGTTAAAGTCTGGCAGTCCAGTAACATTAATTACAACTGATATATTATTGCCTGAACCTGAAGCTTCCCAAGTCCCATTGAATGTATTAGACCCTTGAGTAACTAGAATCGTTCCATCACTATTAAACTCAAATACATAGCCTACGTAGTTATCTTCAAGGTCATTGTCATTACGCTCTAGTTTATCAACTGTCCATTGAGTACAATCTGCAAAAACAGTTTCAAGGTCATTAGTTGTACAGTTATCACAATCATCATCATCAAAATCGTTATCATCATCTTCATCACAACTATCGTCTGCTATTTCAATAGCGTTTTCTAGTTCCTGAATAGAATTTATAGTTTGTGTTGTTCCATCTGCAAATATTACGGTAATTGGGAAGTTAATGGTTACTGCTGCAAATTCATCTAAATCATCAATGAAATCATACATATCATTATCATTGTTGATAGTAATAGAGCTGATTAAATCATTGTTTTCATTAAAAACAGATGCAGTAATAGGATATTGGAAGTCAATACATTCTATATCGTCATCATTTTCATTTTCCCCAGCACAGTTAACTGCAAGAGCCGTTAATTCGGCATCAGAGTTAACCACAACTGTTGAAAAATCTGTTAGAATAATTGTTACAGGGTATGAAATAACAACTGAATCGACATCATCATCAAACAAATCAATAATATCTTCAATATCCTCATAACCATCGTCATCATTTATTTCTAGTTCAATTCCGTTAACAGTTACGGTAACTGGAAGTTGAACGCTTAAACAACTAGCGTTATCGATAATATTATCATTAGAACCATCTTTAGTAGCTGTTCTACTCATTAAGTTGGCTATTTTTGAGCTGGCTTCAATAGTATCTTCAACTGGTGGGTCTATACTTAAATCGTCTTCGGTTCTACAAGAAGTCATAGTGAATAGCATCCCTATAACTAATAGTAAGATTGGTTTTAATGTTTTCATAATGAAATGGGTATTATTATAAAATTTAAATTCATTTTTAATATGGCCTTTAATTGCCTCTTTATTATTAAAACAACTCATTAAATAAATGTCCCAAGAAAATATGTTAAAAATGAAAACCATATCCAAAAAACATAGTTTGCAATCCTATTAAACTTAGGGATGCCATAAAAATACCTAGTATAATAAATATAAATGGTAAATGCGCAATAGATCTGGTAAGTTTAGATTTCCATCCGAATTTATGAAAAATGGGCATGAAAATAAATGCCATACACAATCCTAAAAATGATACCTGAAACATTTTAAAACAAGCAATAGCAAAAATTAACCCTATAAAAAGCTCAATGCTTTGAACCAAATAATTGTCAGGGTGACTTTTGTCAATAAATTTTCTCCACTCCGTCTTAAACCTTCCCAATAACCCCTTTGGATTACTAGCTATGTTGTTATTTGAATTAGATTGATTTTTATCTCCTGTAACCAAAAAAATAGCTTTACCTGATATTAGGTAAGAGATAACTCCTATAGCAGACAAAGGACCAAGTGCTGCATAAGCTGCTGTACTATGGCTAATAAAGTGCAATAGCTTACCAGGTGTTTTTCGTAACCCCACAACAAAGCAAAGCACAGGTGCAAAAAAGGTCATTAAAGTAATCAAGAAAAAATCGAATGTGTAAATAGATTCAAATCCTTGACTTAGCAAATAAACTGTAAATGAAGTTGTTTCTCCAGCAAATTCAAAAGTTAAGTCTTGCGGTGAGCCAAAGAAATACGGCAACATTAAATTAGCCACCACCATAAAAAACAGATAGACTAATGTTAAGGGAAGATTTAGTGTTGGAAATAAAATATCAAACTTTTCTGTCCAAGTAATGTTTTTAGCCTTTATTAGCCATTTAAATTTTGTAAATAGAAACTCGCAAGTGCCTCGAGTCCATTTCATATGTCTAATTCTAAATGAGCGCATATCTTCCGGAAAATCTTCTAAACAAATAACATCTTCAACAAACCTACCTCTGTATCCTTTTTCTCTAGCATGAATGGCAAAACCTAAGTCTTCACTAACTATATGAGGAAAGCCTCCTATTTCATGCCAGCATTTTGTTCTAATCAATGCTCCATGACCTAAAAACATTACAAATCCGTAGTCGTTTCTAAAAGGTTGATAATATTTCCAATGTATGTCGACTCCAACACCTAATGATTTAGACAATTCGCTATTATCTAAAATTCTTGCACGATGATTCGCTTGAACAAAACCACATTTGTCATCGGCCTCTATAACATTTACTAACTTTTTTAAAAAATCTCTTGGTAGAATTTCATCTGCATCTGCAATAGCAAAATAAGGCTCGGTTATGTGATTTTCGAGCGCATTATTCATATTTCCAGCTTTAAAACCAACTCTATTGTCTCTTCTTATTACTTTAACCTTGTCTTGATTAAGGCTTTGATATCGGTCAATACTATTCTTAATATCCTCATCCGAACTATCGTCTAATATGTAAACCTTATAGTTTTTATAGTCTTGATCTATACAAGAATTTACGGATTCTTCTACAAAATCATTACATGTTGTGTAAAGAATTGCAACCTCTGGTTGATATTCTAATTGAAGATTTACTAATTCTTTTTCAGGCTTTTTGCTAAAATATTTATAAATAAAAACAAAACACATAATGCTTACATTATAAAAGCCATAAAGCCATGCAAAACAAATAAACGAGATAAAAAGAACCATCGTAATATAACTTGGAACACTATAAGCCATATCAAGTAAACCTATTAATCTAGGACCAAACCAAACTAATGATGAGAGCCAAACCACAAATATGCTGATGTATAAATACGGTTTAGGTGCTTTAGAAATTAACCTTGAATTATCAACATACTTTGCTGGTAAACTTAAAGTGTTGCTACTATTTATATATGATTTAAAGGTAAAAGAGATGCTTTTCATGATTTTAAAATTTTTGATTTAACCCAATTGATACAACAGTAATTTCATTTTTAAATCCCTTATCGTAATTAAAAAAGGCATTGCCTTTAAGGTTTTTGATGATAGGAAATATTATATGTGAAAAACCCCCGCTAAACTGATTTAATCTTTCTTGCTGAAGTTTGTACACATCATAATAAACCCCCATATTCAATTCTACTTTTTTCCATCTCATTTTTGGAATAACAAGAAATCGCTCATTATAAGTATTGGTAAATGCAAGGTTTTCAGAATGAAAAAGACCGGATTCTAAACGCATCCACTTATTTACTTTTAAATCAACAAAAGCCCCAAGTGTAAGCAAATTATCATCTTGCCTAATATCATATTGCGTTACAATTTTTCCTAAAACTTTATCTGAAAAGAAATATCCGTTTTCTAAATTAAACATAGATTGATCATCCTGGTCAATCATAAATCTTCTACCAAATTCAACTTTTGAAAACCATTTTTTTGACCAATCATGTTTAGCCCCAACGCCTATCATTGGCACATTGCCATTGCTATTTGCAAAGAAGTTGTTATCAAATGTTAAAGCGTTATCATAGTATGCAAATACAAGGTTCTTTTTATTAATTTCGTATTTGGCATCAAAACGGCGTAAACCATTTTCATCTGCTAATTCGCTAAAAGTAGCACCATACCAAAGGGCAACCTCAAGATTTATTAAGCCGTAATTATCATCAAAATTATTGCCAGCCCTTTTTCCTTCTTCATCTTCTTTGCTTTTTTTAAATGTATTGGTTTTGATTTCTGAAAAATCTTCAAAAGATGAATAAGTACTTAATTGACCATGTGCATTATAAATGATTAAACTTAGCGCCAATAGTGGCATAAGACACAATTTTTTTTTGTTTTTAGTTTTCATAGTTTCTTGTTTTTATTTAACTAGATTGAATATCTATTAGCTTTCAAACCATGTTTGAAATTGATTAATTAAATGTTCAGGGATTTGAAATTTGTCTTTGAATGTATTTTTAGATACTACTTCGATGCAATCATGGGTTGGTTTTACAACGACAAAATTCTCCTTGCAAAAAATAGTTTCATCGTCTATTTGAAAGTAAAGGGACTCCTCTAAATCGATTGAAAGTTGACTTAAAGATTGTAAGCCTATAGGTAATTTTAAATTTGTTTTATCAACAATAAAAAAAACACCCTCACTTTTATATATGTAAGCGATATTAGTAGTGGCAATACTGTAAACTTTATTACCAAATTTTATATCTATTGAAGCTATATTATCCTTGGTTGGGAAATAATTATATGATTGAAGGTTGATTATTCGAGCCATTATGAGGGTTTTATTTTAAAACAACTCATAAATTGATTGTCCCGAAGAATTTTTTTAAAATTTTCGCTTTATTCTTAATTCCAACATTTTTAAATCAAAAATTACCACTTTCAAATTATTGAATCTTTCGGTTGCTTTTTTATACCTGTAAAGGTTTAAACTACTAGAATCATTTTCAATGATTTTCTCTAGTGCTTTTATCTTTTTTTTACATTGTACTAGCTCCTCAATTTTCATTGAAGAAATTGATTTTATCAAGTTTGTAGTTCTATCCAAAGTAAAAGATGGCATAAAAAATTCTGAATCTTATGGGTTATCCAATTATTAATTAAACACCAAAAGTCTTTTTATATTTAAGACAACTCAAGCCAAAATTATCCCAATTAATTCTAGTCAATCTTTTTTTCTATCTTTCCTTCATTAAATAAAAAAAATTGCCAAAATCACTACACCAAAACATCTGCGATAAAATTCGCTTTTCAAAACTTTATGAAAAGTATGCACAGTCGTTGAGTAATATTCTTTTTTATAAGTATGGTGAATTATTAAACCCTTCTGATAAGGTACAAGAGGCGTTTATTAAGCTGTGGGAGAATTGTGCCAAAATAAAACCAGAGGCGGCAAAATCCTATTTATACACCACAGCAAATAATATGATGCTCAATGAAGTAAAACATCAAAAAGTAGTATTAAAGTATCAGCAAGTAAAACCAAAAGATTATACAAATGAATCCCCTGAATTTGTTCTAAGGAAGAAAGAGTTTTTAAAGCGGTTTGAATGTGCCTTGTCAGGTTTAAATGAAGAAGAACGTGTGGCATTCTTGTTAAACAAGGTGGATGGTAAAACGCATAAAGAAGTTGCAGAAGTTTTAGGCATAACAAAAAAAGTGGCTGAACACAGAATTTATGCAGCTTTAAACAAACTTAAAGACAACCTTGAAGAACTAAATTGAAAATAATTTTGGGACAATTGTAATTTAAGTTGTTTTAATTATATAACAGCATGTTATGGACAAAGAGCAATTAGTAAAAAAATGGTTAAATAATGACCTTACAGAGGAAGAGTCAAAAGCTTTCAATGCGTTAGAAGATGCCGACCTCTATAAGGAGATTATTGAAGAAGCTCAAAGGTTTAATGGTAGCACACATGCCAAAGTTGAATCTTTTGATACATTGGATGAAAAACTAGTTTCCAAAAACAACAATTCTATCAATTGGGTAAAAGTTGTATCTAGTATAGCTGCAATTTTTATTGTTGGTTTTGCACTCTTTACATTTTTAAATAAAGACCAAATTAGCTCTTATCAGACCACTTTAGCCCAAAATGAAGTCATTACCTTGCCTGACAACTCAATTGTTAATCTCAACGAACTATCCGAGCTACAATACAATAATTCCAAATGGAATTCTAATAGATCATTGGATTTAACTGGAGAAGCTTTTTTCGATGTAGAAAAAGGAAAACGATTTGATGTTAATACGCCTTTTGGTACAGTAAGCGTTCTTGGTACAGAATTTAATGTAATGTCGAGAGATAGTATTTTTAAAGTCTCATGTTATGAAGGTTTGGTGCAAGTTGCATTTGATGATGAGAATGTTAAGTTACCTGCTGGAACAGAGTTTATCTTATCATCAGGAAAAGGTTCTAAATCTAAAATTACAATAGCAGAGCCACATTGGTTAAAAAACATGAGTGTTTTTGAAAACGCTTCATTTGAAGATGTTATCATAGAACTCGAAAAACAGTATAATATTAAAGTTCAGCATCCATCTGATTTGAATATTCAGTTTACAGGTGCTTTTGAACATGATAATCTTGAAAACGCCCTAAAATCAATCTCTAAGCCCTTTAATTTGACCTATATAATCGACACAAACAAGGTCATTATCACGAATGGGGAGAACTAGATTTTACATATTTCTGTTATTAAGTGTCTTTCCACTATATCAAATATTAGGACAAAATTCTGAACAGGGCGTACCTATTTCTAAAGTTCTTGAAGAAATTTCACAAGCACACTCAATCACTTTTAATTATGAAAGTAGTCTTCTAAAAGATATTGTTGTAGAACCTATACCAAAGGATTTAAAACTATCAGCTAAAATTAAGAGTCTTGAAAATCAAACTAACCTAGTCTTTGAGAGGGTCAGTAATATAGTATATACTATTTCTAAAGCGATTCAGTTATGTGGTTATATTATAGATTCTGAATCACAAAGTCCACTCGTTTCAGCAACGGTAACCAATAAGTTTGCTTATGCTGTAACTGATGATAAGGGTTATTTTAAAATTGAACTCAAATCTTTAAATGAAGTATTGACCATTAGGCATATTGGATTCAAAACCATAGAACGTCAATTAAAATACTTCAATTTAGAAGCCTGTTCAACGGTAGCAATGTTTGCCCAACAAGAGGTCATAGCACCTGTACTTATTGAAACGTATTTGGTTCGTGGAATTGACAAAAGACAAGACTGGACAACATCCATTGATTATAAAAAGTTTAGTCTTTTACCTGGCCTTATTGAATCTGATGTTTTGCAAACTGTTCAAGCACTACCTAGTGTTTTGAGTGTTGATGAAACGGTTTCAAACATCAATATTCGAGGAGGCTCTAATGACCAGAATTTAATGCTTTGGGATGATATAAAAATGTATCAAACAGGACACTTCTTTGGTCTCATATCAAGTTTTAACCCTCTTATAACACAAACTGCTAATGTAATTAATAATGGTTCGGATGTAGCATTGACAGATGGTGTTTCAGGAACAATCCACATGCAAACAGATAAACAAATTGATTCAAAATTTAATGGTGTTTTTGGACTTAACTTCTTAAATGCGGAGTTATTTTCAAACATACCAATAGGAAACAAATCATCATTGCAAATAGCTTCAAGAAAGTCATTAGATGATTTTGTCAGAACACCAACTTACGATGTCTATTTTGAAAGAGTAATTCAAGAAACGGAAGCAGACAATAATGTTTCCAACGTTACTAATTCTAACCAAGAGTTTGATTTTTATGATGCTTCTTTAAGATGGTTATATCAGCCAACAGACAAAGATTTTTTAAGGCTAAACTTTATTTTGATTAACAACGATTTAGGCTTTAACGAAACTGCCGATGTTAATGGAATTTCACAATCAAGAGGAAGCGGTATTTCTCAAAATACTCTTGCTATTGGACTAAACTATAAAAGACAATGGAATGAAAAGTTGTCCTCAACCATTAACATCTATGATAATGAGTATAAGCTCGAAGCTCTTAACGCAGATGTTTTAAATAATCAGCTTCAGTTACAAGAAAACATTGTTTCTGAAACAAGTGTTCAATTGAATAACTTATATGAGGAAAATAGATGGCGTTTTAATCTTGGCTATCAATTTACAGAAACGGAAGTTATTAATTTAAACGATATTGATTTACCACGTTTTGTGAGACGTGATGAAGAAATATTGAGAGAACATGCAGTCTTCGGTCAAGCTTTGTATAAAAGTCCAAATAATGACTTTTCAGTTAGAGGTGGTGTAAGAGCGAACTATCTAACTCGTTTTGAAAAATTGATAGTTGAACCTAGATTAAGCGTTAGAAAATCAATAGGAGAACATTTTGAAATTGAGGCACAAGGAGAATTTAAACACCAAAGCACTTCACAAATCGTCAATTTCCAAAATGACTTTTTAGGAATTGAAAAGAGACGATGGCAGTTAACTGATAACGATAGTATTCCTGTGTTACAAAGTAAACAAGCTTCATTTGGAATACTTTATAAGAATAACGGTTGGCTTTTAGATGCCAAAGGCTATTACAAAACAGTTGATGGAATAACCACCCAAAGTCAGAGCTTTACCACTAAATACGAGTTTGCAAAAGAAAAAGGAAGTTATGATGTTTATGGATTTGAGTTTCTCTGCCGAAAAACTTTTGGTAACTTCAATAGTTGGTTAAGCTATTCTTATATGGATAATATTTACTCATTTGAAGCTCTTGAAGATATTAAGTTTCCGAGCAACTTTGATATAACACATTCTGTAACTTTGGGTACAACGTTTAGTCATAAATCTTGGAATGTCTCAGCAGGATTAAATTACCGAACAGGAAACCCAACTACTATACCGTTAGTGGGTAATGAGATTGTAGATGATGATGTAAATTTTGATGAAGGTAATGGTCAAAGATTAATTGATTATATGAGAATTGATGCTTCAGCTATTTACAAATTCAAAATAAGTAGCACATTTCGGTCAGAAATTGGTGCATCCGTTTGGAACATCTCAAACAGGGAAAATGCAATTAATGACTTTTACAGGGTCAATGAAAGTGATGGAGTAAATAAGTTTTCAAGATTTTCTCTTGGTTTAACAACTAATGCTGTAGTTAGACTTTATTTTTAATAATGACACAACAAGTATTTTGTTAGGCAATTTTAAATTATTATGATTTAAAGGAAAACTTTGATGTTAAGTCTGGTCTTATAAAATTTTGGTAAAACATTAAGGTGAAGTGAGCGCCTATATTTTAGGGGTTTAATGTTAACTTTTATTTTGGCGTTGGCAAGCGATGGAAGTTATTCGTAGATTTTTATTGTTTTAAAGGAGCTCATGAATGCTTCGCATTTGTGTTACAAAACAATCGAGCGTTTGGCAGCGGCTATTTTACATAACGTCTAATTATAGATACAAATGCATTAACGCTGCTTAGCCGACCGATTCTTGTTTAATGACCCAAGTTCCAATTATTCTTATGAAAACGAATGCTTATGGGATATTTTACATAATACCACATTATAGCTATCAAATGGACTCCTCTCATAAAATACCAATGACAACATTTGTACTATAATGTTTTGCGTTATGTAACTTGAGCTTTGGTTAAAAGCGAAAGTTGTTACTACAGTTTCTTCAAAAAATTTATTCTAAAAGTTTCTTCTAGAATGTTAATGAAACACTTTTTATGCGACGACGTAGGAGGAAAGCGTAATATGTGTGGAATGAAATAAATGTTAAAAACTTTGTTCTACTTTACGGTTTTCCCTCATATATATTCCTACAATATTTTGTAAATTTAAACTCTCCCTTTAATTAATTATCTAATACAACCGACTATAGTTTTTGAACTATGGTAAAAATCTGTATTTAAAATTATGAGAGTATTATCAAAGTCAAGATTCAAATTAGGGCTTGAATGTCCAAACAAGCTTTATTATACAGGCAAGAAAAATTATGCAAACAAAAAAAATGAAAATCCTTTTTTGGAAGCACTTGCAAAAGGAGGTTTTCAAGTTGAAGAACTCGCAAGATTATATTATCCTGGTGGACATCTTTTAGAAGGTGAAGATTGGGATTATGTAAAGCATTGGAATCAAACTGAAGAATTATTGAAAAAAGAAAATGTCATTATTTACGAGGCTGCTTTTTTATTTGATGGACTTTTTATTAGAACAGATATTCTTGTTAAAAAAGGGAATATAATCGAATTAATTGAGGTCAAATCAAAGTCATACGAACCAGATAATGAAAATATTTTCATAGGAAAAAGAGGAGGGATGGATAGCAAGTGGAAACCTTATCTATTTGATGTAGCTTTTCAAAAACATGTGATGCAGCTCTGTTTCCCTGAATGGAAAATAAAGTCATTTATTATGATGGCGGATAAATCTAAAAAAGCTTCAATAGATGGTTTAAACCAACTTTTCAGAATTACAAAATCAGCAGATAATAGAACAGGAGTAACTGTATTAGCAAAATCAAAAGATGAATTAGGAAACCCTATATTAGGTAAACTAAACATAACCGACATCGTAACTGGTATTGAAATCGGGAAGTACGCTTATGCCGATGGATTAACTTTTATTGATTCAATACACGATTATAAAGAAACTTATATAAATGATAAATATATGAATTCGCCAACCTCTTATTCGGCATGTAATAAGTGCGAATTTAGAACTTCAGATGAAGATAAAAAACAAGGACTAAAATCTGGTTTTGTTGAATGTTTTGAAAAACAAAATAAATGGAATGATACAGATTTTAAGAAAACTAGTTTGTTTGATATTAGTGGGATACATTGGACAAAATCAGTTAAACTATTTAACAACAATTCGATTTTTGCTGAAAGTTTGAATCAGGATGATATTGGATTTAAAGAAGGAGTTGGAAAACTATCAGATAGTGAAAGAGCCTGGATTCAAATAGAAAAAGCAATAAATGATGACGATTCTATTTACGTTGATAAAGTTGGATTAAGAGAAGAAATGAATAAATGGGTGTTTCCTTTGCATTTTATTGATTTCGAAACATGCACAGCTGCTTTGCCGTTTTCAAAAGGAAGAAGACCGTATGAGCAAATTGCCTTTCAATTTTCTCATCATACATATTATGAAGATGGTGAAATCGAGCATTCGAATCAATATATTAGTAACAAAGCCGCTTACTTTCCAAACTTTGATTTTATAAGAGAATTAAAAAAAGCACTTGAAAAGGACAATGGAACTATTTTTAGATACCATAATCATGAAAACACTATTTTAAATGCAATTCATGTACAATTATTGAAATCTGATGAAAAGGATAAAGATTCTTTAATTGATTTTATTGAGAGCATCTCACATTCAACGGGAAATAGTGCCCAAAAATGGCAAGGTGAAAGAGATATGGTAGACCTTTGGGTTATAGCGAAAAGCTTTTATTTCAATCCTCTTACAAAAGGTTCAAATTCATTAAAGGATTTGTTACCTGCGGCAATCAATAGCAGTAATTTCTTAAAAGACAAATATTCAAAACCAATTGATAAAATCTCATTGACTACTACTAACTTCCCAACTGATTTTGTATGGTTAGTACATGATGAAAATAAAGTTATTAATCCTTATAAGCGTCTTCCTCCTGTATTTGACGATTGGACAGAGGAAGAAATTGAACACTCAATATCTGATATTGAAGATATAAATGATGGTGGAGCAGCGCTAACAGCATATGGTAAATTGCAGTATACAGATATGACGACATCCGAAGTAGAACAAATAACTTCCGCATTATTGAAATATTGTGAGTTGGACACATTGGCGATGGTAATGCTTTATGAACATTTTAAAGCCTTAATCAATTAATTTATGCGGGAATTACCTAAAAATATTCAGCTACGTTATCGTGTTATAGATAGATTATTGAGAGATTATGATACCGTTAAAACGAGTTTTATTATAAATAAAGTTTATGAGAGGCATGATATTTCAGTTGGAGAGACAACTATTCAAAGAGATATTAGAAATATGATAACAGACTATCATGCACCGATTGAATATGATACATCAAAAAAAGCCTATTATTATCCAGAAAATATTGATGAAATATTTCCAATTATTGAATTATTAGATGAAGAAATAAATGCTCTTCTTTTTTATTTTAAAACAATAACTCAATATAGAGATTATCCAATATTTAAAGAAATTTCAATGACTACAAAAAAGGTTATTGATTCATCGAATATATCTTTAAAAATGAAAGAACTATTTGAACAGAACACATTATTAGAAACTGAAAAACATCCTCTTATTCCCGGTTTGGGAAACATCACTGAATTATTAGATTGTATCGCAAATCATAATGTTATTGAGGTAAACTATAGGAGGCATAATAAAGAATCAAAGAAGCATTTCATAAAGCCATTATTATTAAAAGAGGATAAATTACTATGGTATTTAATTGGAATAAATATTAAGTATGATAGTTTAATAACTTTTGGTTTAGACCGAATAATTAGCTTTAAACGAACTGGGGAAGTTTTTGAAAAAATAGATTTTAATAGTCAAGAATATTTTAAATATTCATTTGGAGTTACTGTTACAGATGAAGTACCCATTGAAGTAATTATTTCATTTAAATCAAAACAAGGACATTATCTTAAAACACTTCCAATTCATCATACACAGGAAATAGTTGAAGAAAATAAAGAATTTTTAATCATTAAAGTTATCGTGAAACCATCTTATGAATTTTACTCAAAAATTTTTAGTTACGGTTCTGATGCTAGAATAATATCTCCAAAGTCAGTCATAGCAAAGGTTGTTGATGCATTAAAAAATGCACAAGCACAATATAAAATCACATAAATTAAAAAAAATATAATATTCTTTTTTATGGCGCAAATAGATTGCGCCATACTGTCTTTTATTTGTACCATAAAAAATTGTTTAATAACAAAAAAAATAAAATTATGGTCTCAAATTTAGAAAAAGACAAAAAAACAAAAAAGGTAACCATTATTGTTAATGGAACTCCTCATGAAGAAGAAAAGAACGATATCACTTATGATGAAGTGGTTACACTTGCATTTCCCGATTTTCCTCAACATCCAGAAAGAACTTATTCAGTTACTTATGAAAGAGGACAAGGAAATAAACCAACTGGAATTTTATCTCCAGGTGGAAAAGTAAGAGTAAAAGAAGGAATGATTTTTAAAGTGAAACATACGGGACAATCTTAAATAGAAATGATAGGAAGTTTAGCAGAAAATAATGAAGATATTGAAAGGTTATTAAAAAAGGGATATGCATTAGCAATAGATAGCAATCATCTTGTTGTTAGAGATATCCCTTATCTAGACAATAATGGAAACCTTCAAATTGGCGCAATAGTTTCGATAGTAAATTTTATTAGCCAGAATAAAATGAGCATGAAAGACCATCAAATATTCTTTTGTGGTAGTCATCCTCATGAATTAAACGGAAAACCAATAAGAAATCTTGGTGGTGGTGTCACATCAGTCCATTTGGCTTCAAAAGATTTGGTTGTACAAAGGTCTTTCTCTAACAAGCCTCCAAGTGGAAAATTTAAAGATTGGTTCGAAAAAATTGAAAATTATATTACTATAATTTCTGGACCAGCAATTGATAAATTTGATGCGAACCCTTATACTTTTAGAGTAGCTGATGAAAACACTAAATCTGTGTTTAAATTTAGGGATACGTTAACAAGTAGGGCAGGAATAGGAGAGTTAAGTGCTAAACTTGAAGAAGATACAATTGCGATTATCGGACTTGGTGGGACTGGTTCATACCTTTTAGATTTTTTAGTTAAAACTCCAGTAAAAGAAATCAAAGGATTTGATGGAGATTGGTATCATGTTCATAATGCATTCCGTTCTCCTGGAAAATTAAATGAAGAAGAACTAGGTAAAAGAAAAACAGAAGTATATAACAATCGTTATCAGAATTTCCGTGATAATGTAAATATTTATTCTAATTATATTACTTGTGATTCAGAAGAAGATTTGACTGGGGTTACTTTTGCTTTTGTGTGTGTTGATAGCGGAGCTGCTCGTGGTGAAATATTTGATTTACTAGTAAAACTAAAAATACCATTTATAGATTTAGGTATGGGATTAGACAAAGATACTGGCTTAATAAGTGGCACACTTCGAACTACATATTTCCCTGTCGAATCAGCACAAAGTACTATAAATAAAAGGCTAGCTCCATTAAGTGATATTCCCGATCATGTTTATAAAAGTAATATTCAAATTTCAGAACTTAATGCCTTAAATGCTTGTTTAGCGGTTATTAAATATAAACAAATAAGAGGTTTTTATTTGGATGACAATTCATATTTCCACATGTTATTTAATGTTGATGGGGTAAATTTAGTAGGGGAGAATGGAAAAAATTAAATTGCTGAAAGTTGAATATTTACCAAAAGTCCTTGAGCAAGGAATTTTATATGTTTCTGAAGAATTTGGTATTGCAGGTCATTTGTGCCCATGTGGTTGTGAAAATAAAATAATGACTCCAATTGAGCCATCCGAATGGTCGTTTAAAGAAGTTAAAAATAAACCAACTTTATATCCTTCTATAGGTAATTGGCAATTACCATGTAGGTCGCATTATTGGATTACTAATGGAAATATTGAATGGTCACATGATTGGAGTGAAGAGGAAATCATAGCAGGACGTGAAGCAGAAGCAAGAAAAAGACAAGCCTATTATGATGATTTAGAATCAAAACAGGTAAGAAAATCAATTTTTAGAAGAGTTTTAGATTGGTTTTTAAAGCTATTATCTAATTAATAAACAAATATTATGATTACAATTGAAGCAATTAAACCAGGTCCTAAACCAAGAAAAGATGATGGTTCACTGGACAAAAGAAGAAGAGTGTCACCAGATAAAAAGAAAGATTATCCACCATTAAAAAAGCATAAGCACAAAAAAGGTGACTAATTACAAATAGTTGAGTTTTTAAATATTATGTAAAATAGAATTTCGATATATACCTTGGCCTCATAAAATTTTGGTTAAAACAATAGGAGAAATGAGCGTGCATATTTTAGGGGTTTAGTAATACAGTTTCTTAAGAGTTATAATTACTCAATAACTTCAGAGCAATCTTAATTAGTTACAATGTTTCCTAAAATATAGCGAATAAGCCGTAAATTGTTTCGAAAAGTTTATGCAGCCTTGAATTTTTGTTTCTTTTGTTTCAAGACAAAAGATAATAAAAGAATGAAAAAAAGGTTAATTGAAGTTCTAAATATAACAAGTGCATAGAATTTTATTTTTCTTAAAATTTATGCTCTTGTGGCAAGCTCACGAGAATCGTCTAAATTTTTTTATAACGTACATTTAATCGAATACGCGATTTTTAATAAGAGCAAAAAGGTTAGCTTTTATTTTGGCGTTGGCAAGCGTTGGATAATTGTGTGTAAAATAAATTGCCATAGCAATTTGATTTTATAAAACAATCGAGCGTTTGGTAGCGGCTATTTTACATAACGGCTAATTATAGCTACAAATGACTTTCCTTATAAATCTAAAATCTTAATCCGTGAGAATTGAATATTTCAAATTTTCTTGACCCAAGTACTTAATATCGTAAAGAATAAATACAGCTTCTGGGATATTTTACATAATACTACATTATAGCTATCAAATGGATAAACCACTCTTATTAACTAAACAATACATTTGTACTATAATTTACATTATGTAAAATAGAATATTCAAAAACCATACTCTACATCAAGATAATATAATTTAAAAAATTAAGACCGTTGTATCTGAGCTAAAATTGTAGGATCCTTTATCTTATTATCTTCTGACAATAATTTCATTTTTGAAATGATTTCAGCAGTTTTCGGATCGTCATCAATAAACGGTAAAAATAAACGCCCGCGATGTTGGCTGTGTACTGGTATGATAGATAATTGTAAACCTGTTTTGCTTACCATGCCACTTCCTAGATGAATACTATAATCGGCCAAAGTTCCTTTTATTAAAATATGTCGTTCTTGTACTGTAACATTATCTGCTTTAAATAGTCTTGCGGTTTCTCTTGCTAAAGCACCACGCATCTGCATGGTAGAATGACTTGCTTCTGGGTCTACACCTCCAACATGCGCTACACTTACTACCAAATCTAAGTCGCGCATTACTTCACTAAATGTTACGCTATCTATGTCAGTAAGCGGTATTGGTTTGTAGGTGTTTCTAGAATGAAACGCTATATGCTCTAATGTTGGTGCCTCAATATCGGCTGGAGAAAACCAATCTGCCATAGCATAAATTGAAGCTATAAATCCTTTTTTGTGATATACTTTTTGTAAGCCTTCTTCATGATTTACCGTCCATCCTCGCGAACGTAATAATGCTACAGTTTTTTGAGGTTGTATTTGGTGGCCTTGGTACCGTTCTGACTGTAAATTACGTTCTATTTCGTCTTTTGTAATTACATAAAGCTCTCTAAATATTTGTTTAAAAGGCTGTACTAGTTTTGTATCAAAAGCATATTTTTGATACAAATCCCAAACAACGTTTTCATATAAATGAGATGGATGCGCAATAACAACTGCATCATCTTCTGCAATGCTGATTAGCTTACCTTCACTATCCTCCAAACCACCTTCTTTATAAAACCCAAAGGTGTTTTTTGTTTTATTATAAAGCACTAACTTATTTAGCATTGCTTTTACAACTGGATGTATCAGGATGTTTTTAAGTTCTTCTTTACTAAACACTTCTTCTCTTAACATCGCGTTTTCTAACGAAATACGTGTTCTGGAATATTGTTTTCTTAAATATGCTTTATTTTTTTGAAGCGATTTAATTTGCTTATCCTTTCTGTATTTAGCAGGAATAGATTTTTGGGATTTCCCATCTTTAGTAACTTTTATATCTGCTTTTCCCTGTGCATTAACAAATAATTCTACAACTACATTATCAATCTCAACAAATGCTTGTTTCATAATGTTTTGGGTAGCCTCCCCTTCCATTGCCCAAGAAAACCGAATACTATCATCATATCCTGCATTTCTTGCCAAATTATCCAAAGCTATTTCTACAGCATTTTTTTCGCTTTCTTGTCGTTGCGCTCCAAACTGTTTGCTTTCTCTTAAAAACTCCTGTAAAATAGTATACCTATTTAAAAGGTCTTTTTTTCTATTGGCTTTACTTAAAGGAATTAATCCAAATGCTTTTACATAATCCTTGTCTCGCTTATCATTTATTTTAGCAAGCGTTTCTCTTATTTTAATCTCGCCAAGAATTACGGAAGAATACAGTTTTACAAGTCGGTGACCATTACCATCAGAAATATATTTTGCGGCATCATGTAGTACTTTCCAATTTTGTTTTCCAAATTTGGGATACACCTCATTAAACCAATCTAAATCTATTACTCCTTTTGCAAAATCGGCTTTTTCAACATTAGAATATCTAGAAATTATGGTCTCTTTTTCAGCATTCATATAATCTGAAGCATGTGCATGAAACCACCAAACTGCGTCTTCCAGTTTTTCTATATTTAAGTATTCGCCAATCCAGTTTGCCCATTGCGGCGCATAAATAGCTGTTTCAATCCAACGCTTTTTTGTGATTTTTGAAGTTTTTGCTTGTGTCAGAAAATCAGTGTAGGTTTCTGTTTCTTTCGGGATACTTTTCTTTATTAAATTACTAAACACTTCCTTTTTCGAATCAAAATTATACCAAGAGTAGCCTCTATGAAACGTGTCTTTTCCTAATCGTGTTAATAATTCGAATAAATACGTTGTACCCTCTACGCTACCAAAATGGTTCATGTAATGCGTTGCCTCTGTAGCCAAGTCTCCCCGCTCCAACTCCACAGAAATCATGTTCTTCTTTAAATCATGTGCAATATCATGAGGTATGCCATCAATATTGACATCGTTGTGCCTATAATATCTGGTTTTCTCTATAATATTTAGCAAATCGGTATTTACAAGTAACTGATATTTAAAATCATCTGCACTTATAGTATTTGCTTTGTATAGTGCAACTGTAATCCATTCTGGCGGGAAATTTGGTTGTAAAATAGAAACGTTTGTTTTGGCAATTTCAGAAATATCAGTTGGCACTTTAGGATAAGTTAATTTTGCTGCAAATAGATACATTTTTAAATCCCAATAGCGTTTCAGTAATTTGGTATTGTTTGAGATTTGATGCAATTCTGTTCCTAATGCATTCAAATCTAAAGTTTGATATTCAATAATATCTGTCCAATGTGTTACTTTGTTATTCCATCGCTCTTTAGAGGTTTTACGCTTTAAATCTTCTGGAATTCTTGCAATAGCATCTTCAAATAGGTCTATTTTAAACTGTAATAGTGTTGGGAAATCGGCATAAGCTTTATATATAAAATCAAGTAGTCTAGCAACTTTTTTGTTTATGGAATCCCATCTATTGGTTTTCACTAAACGCAAGCCTTTTAAATTGGGCATATAGTGTTTTACAAAATGAACGTAATCTTCACTTTTGAATAGATATGGGAAATTATCGCAGTTATAGATGGCCGCCAATAGTTCAAAATCGTTCAATTTTGAATTTTCATACCAGTTTATCCATACCTCTGCCATAGGAAGCAGCTGCAATTGCGCTTTTGCATCTTCTAAATGATATGCTTTTTTGTCTGTAAAATTGATACTATTTGAAAGTAAAACTGTTTCTTTAGCACCATTCTGATAGTGTGCTTCGTACTCGTAGTTTTGATGTTTTTCAAAAAGACGGATTAGTGTATTTATTGCATTTACCGTTTTTTCAGTATCAATTAAATTGCCGAAAATAAAGTTAGTTTTTGGGGTTATTTTAGAAATGATATTGGAAAGCAATGATTTGTCTTTACCAAAAATAATTTTAGGCGTAATTAGTGGTTCTAGATTGCTGTAATCTATAGCACCAAAACCGTTTTCAAAACTGTAATCTTGTGTGGTTTTAGAAAATTTATCGATATAAACTTGCTCGTTTTTAGTGAGTTTTGGTCTTTTAGTATATAAACTAATTTGCGTATCAATAAAAGGCACCATGCGGTTACTATCATGTAAAACAGTCATTATTTCTAGAGCAGCTAGCCTTTGGTCTACTTTTGGAGATGCGATAAGATTTGAAGTAATAGCTTCTACCCTATTTTCTTTTTGTTTAAGTATAAGCTTAATGATATGTTCTCTTAAATCTTTATTCTTACGCTGAAGTAAATCTTCAAGTACAATAACATCATCATCATTTAAGTCTATCGATTCAAACAGGTTAATTCCTGTTGCCATTACAGATGTATTTCTATCCTTAATAGCTTGGTGAATAACATCTCGTTTCCAAGGTGCTGCTTTTAAATTAATCTTAGGGTTTTTCGTTTTATTAGTATTGTAGTAAGACCAAGAATAGTGGTCTGGAAATAGCTTTCTAATAAAGTTACTACGCTCATCAGAGGTTATGGCACTTAAATTTTTTGCCAATAACTGGTATTGGTCTTTGTTAGCATGATTTACTAAATATTCAAAAAAGTAATCGGGTTTAATAGTATACGCGGTCCATGCAAACACCTGCCCTTTAACTATTTTTCCCTTAGAAGGCAATTCTTCTCCATAGTGCTTTATTTTATTGAATAAATCATCACTAAGCTTAGGGTTAATTGGTATGGTTTGCAAAACCCAGAAATCTATTTCTAAATCGTTTCCAAAATTGGAGTTGATCCAATCTAAAACTTTATGATTTGTTCGCCCTGTTTGCGATATAAACATACTAGCTAGTATTTTTTTCTCTTTACTACCTGTATTTATTAAATCAATCGCCTTTAAATTTGCATTATCAACATCATCTAAGCCTAAAAACCATAAAGCAACATAAATCTCTAAATTGTCTTTACTTGTTAATGCCCTTTCGGTTAAGCTAGGTTTTTCAAAAAAAGATAAGCTTAGCTCTAAAACCCGCTTTATTGTTGCGGTTTTAGGCGCTTCCCAGCCAAAACCAAACCAAGTGTCTACAGCTCTAACTACACTACTAAATCGCATTAAATTGTAATCTAAAATTACTTTTATAAAATGCTGTAGTGCGCCAATGGAAGTTTCATCCAAGGCCTCCAAAATAGTTTGTCTTAAACCTTCTTGCCGTTGGGCTGCCAGCAATAAATCTTCAACTAATTTCCAATTCTCAGGATTTTCGGTTAGTAACAAACCTTTTATTAAACCTCTGGTAACTCCTCCAATTTCATCTTCACCTAAAAAAATGTCCTTTATTAAATTATGAAGGTTTACCGATTCTTTTTCATCATTTAAAGCAGCAGCAAATACATACGAATGGTTTTTGTAATAATATTGATCGTAAATATCATATTGTGCTAATTCTAGAATATTTAACCCTGAGTATCCTAAAGTTCCAGACTGATATAAATTTTGTAGAAACCGAAGTCTGTTTACGGTATAATCATCCGTTGATTTACATCTAAACGAGCGCCTTGTATAGTCGTTTTGGTAAGGCGATTTTAAAATTAAATCCCAAATGTCTGAAATGTACTTAGCTTGATAATTCCCAAATAATAACTTGGCTAATTTTGCACCTTCTTTACTCTTCCACGGATTAGTGGTTACATCACTACCAAAATGATCTTTATAAGGCGTTATGTTCACGTTATTTGAGTAGTAACTATGCGTTGTGTTTTTTGAAAGTTGTGTAATTAAAAGTCCTAAAACATTATATTTTCTGCTGAAACCGTTTAAATGACTTCTTTGTAATTTTGAAGTTTTTTTGCTTTCAATAAAGGCTTGGGCGTTTTCTAATTTAATCATACTCAGTTTTAGTTTTTACCAATACGTTCCTGTTAAAAACGTCATTCTTAAAAAGGTGATATTTGTGTCTTTAGAGAGTGCAATTTTAGTGTCTAGCGTAGAAACTTCTTCATCATCTAAAAACACTAAAAACATACCATCTGCATAGGCTTGAAGCGCAGTTTCAATACTTTCTGTTTCATCTGCCAGTTTAAAATTAGCAATATCTCCAAAACTTATTTTACCAGTTTCTGATTGCTCTTGAATTTGTGAAGGTGTTAAAAACGACAGCAGTTGGTTTTTTTCTCTTTTGGAATTATATTGCCTTACCTTACTAGAAACACAAGCTATAATTAAATCTTTCAAGTCATTAATTTGGTGTTCTACAACAATGGTTTCAGTGTAAATTTTTCTTTTACCTAAACGTTTTAAATTGATGAGGAATTCTTGCAATATGTAATCTGTGTTGTTTATTGCAATATAAGATAATTTATACAAAAAAAATATTGTATTTACTGTTATAACATAAAATATTGGGCGCTTACAGCGCAAAAAAATCTATATATTTTCAATACATTTGTGTACCTTGACCATGGAAGATATTCTTGTTGGAATTATTAAATTTTTTGGAGCAACAATTCATGATATTGCTAATTCCGCTAAACCAATTAAAGGGTTTTTAATTGGAATTTTAATTGTTGCAATATGCTTTCTAATTTTATACATTTTATTACATTAACGCTTAAAGATAATTAATACATGAAACATACTGCCTTATCAACCACTCACGAAGCTCTTGGTGCTAAAATGGTGCCTTTTGCGGGTTTCAATATGCCTGTACAATACGAAGGCGTTACTGCAGAACACGAAACGGTACGAAACGCTGTTGGTGTTTTTGATGTGTCCCACATGGGTGAATTTTTAATTGAAGGGCCACACGCCCTGGAATTAATTCAAAAAGTGTCCAGCAATGATGCATCTAAACTCGCTATTGGTAAGGCACAATACAGCTGCTTACCCAATGACGATGGCGGTATCGTGGACGATTTAATTATTTATCGCGTTAAGGAACACACCTATTTGTTAGTGGTAAACGCCAGTAATATTGAAAAAGATTGGAACTGGATTCAATCCAAAAACGATGTTGGGGCTACCATGCGCGATTTAAGTGCCGACTATTCCCTACTCGCCATTCAAGGTCCAAAAGCTGTGGAAGCAATGCAATCTTTAACCAGTGTAGATTTATCCGCAATTAAGTTTTACAATTTTGTGGTGGGTGATTTTGCTGGTATAGAACATGTGATTATTTCGGCTACTGGATATACTGGCAGTGGCGGTTTTGAGATTTATTGTAAAAACAGCGAAGTACAACAAATTTGGGATAAGGTTTTGGAAGCTGGCGATAGTTTTGGTATCAAACCCATAGGATTGGCGGCACGTGATACACTTCGCCTAGAAATGGGCTATTGCCTTTATGGTAATGATATTGACGACACCACCTCTCCTATTGAAGCTGGTTTGGGCTGGATTACAAAATTCACTAAAGATTTCACTAATAGCGACGCGTTAAAAGCCGAAAAAGAACGCGGACCAGAACGTAAACTAGTTGGTTTTGAGTTAGACGACCGCGGTATTCCACGTCATGGTTACGATATTGTGGATGGCAACGGTAATATCATTGGCAATGTGACCTCTGGTACCATGGCGCCATCCTTGGGCAAAGGCATTGGTTTGGGCTACGTCCCTCCTATTTTTGCTGATGCCGGAAGTAAAATCAATATTCAAATTAGAAAAAAAGCAGTACCTGCAACCGTTGTAAAATTACCATTTTACAAAGGGTAAGTCTATGTTGATGTATGGCGAAGATGGAGCGGGCACATAAACACACAATTTTAATTCTTGGCGGAAGTGGCTTTTTAGGGAACGCTATTTACAGCGAACTGTGCTCCTATTTTAGGACCTTTGCTACCTATAACACGTCCAACAAACAACTGGAGAAAAACCACCATTTTTTTCAATATAATTTTGAGGAAGATGATATTTATGAAATTTTAGATATCGTTAAACCCACCACAATAATTTCAGCACTTCGGGGCGATTTTTCTAAACAGGTATTGTTGCACCAACATCTTGCGGAATATGTATTTTCAAAACAGATAAAGCTTCTGTTTTTGTCATCTGCCAATGTATTTGATGCGTATAGCAAATACCCAAGTTATGAGCAAGACAAAACCTTAAGCAACAGTGTTTACGGGCATTTCAAAATAAAAATTGAAAATATGTTGTTGCGCTTGCCCAAAAAGCAAGTCGCTATTTTAAGATTACCAATGGTATTTGGCAATCATTCGCCCAGAATTAATGAAATCCTTCAAAATATCAAGGAAAAAGTACCTGTTGAAGTCTTCCCTAATTTGATAATGAATGTTACTACAGACTCTAAGCTAACGCAACAAATCCATTATATCATCAATAGAAATAAACATGGTATTTTCCATCTCGGAAGTACAGATTTAGTGCATCATGACGAATTCATAAAAGAGTTGGTTTCGTCTTTAGAATTAAACAAAACAGCGCAATATAAAAGAGTGTATACCACAAATGATGACAGGTACTTAGCCGTTCTACCAAAATTCAATAAACTTCCCAAACACCTTCAAATTCAGAGTCAAGATCTCATAACAGAGCTAAAATAATATTCGTTTAAAGACTTGAAAACTTGTTAAAAGACGTGTCCTTGCTTACGAAAATTCTTTAAATTAGTATCAATTAAATTACAAGCCTAAGGCTATAAAATTGATATAACATGAATAGACTTTCAAAAGAAGATATCGAAGCTAAATTATTGCGTTTTCCTGATTGGGAATATTTTGACAATGCCATTCATGCAGAGTTTGAATTTGAAAATTTTAAGGACTGTTTTAGCGCTATGAGTCGTATTGCTTTTGAATGTGAAGCGTTAAATCATCATCCTAATTGGTCGAATGTCTATAATGTATTAACCATATCATTATCCACTCATGATGCGGGTGGCGTTACGAATAAGGATTTTAAACTTGCCGAAGCTATTGAAACTATTGTAGAGCAAGAGGAGTAAGACTTCTTGATTGTTTTATGCGTAACACTACCATTACTTTATTTGTTTGTTTTTTGTGTTTTTACAGTTTTGTATTTGCACAAAACCCAAATTTTTGTAAACAACTTTCAGGACTAAAAACTTTAGTTAAAAAAGAGCACTTTGCTCCTAAAAAAGTGGATGATTCATTATCTAAAGGTGTGTTTCAACTTTTCATTTCTCATCTTGATTCTAAAAAGTGTTTGTTTACAAAAAGTGATATTAATCTTTTTAAAGAACACACCTATCAACTTGATGATTACATCAATACGGGTAATTGTGAATTTATTAAAACCTATGTTAAGCATCTTGAAAAGCGTATTGCTGCTTCAAAATCTTATTTAAGTGAACTTTCAAATTTGGAACTGGACTATACAGGAACAGATACACTGTATTTTGATGCAAATAGGGATTTTGGTTACTTTAAAAATGATGAAAAAGCTAAGAAATATTGGGCTAAACGATTAAGATACAAGGTACTGACGGACATGATGGAAGACACTACTAACCTTGAGGTGTTGCGCAAAAACTTCAAAATAAAAGAACCCGCAATTAAGAAAAAAGTTGTAGAAAAGGAGTTGTGCTTTCTTGATGAAATTTCCAACGCCAAAGGTGGTATCCATCAATTTGTGGAACATGCTTTTTTGAATGCTTTTTTAAATTATCATGACCCCCACTCTACTTTTTTTAGCAATACAGAGAAAAATGTCTTTGAGCATGGGTTGGGTAATAATCAACTATCATTTGGAATTACTACAAGCAAGAATGAAAATGGAGATATTGTAGTCTCACATATTGCCCCAGGAAGTCCTGCTTTTAAAAATGCGAATCTGGAAGTAAACGATATTATAAAATCTGTGTCATCAAATCATACCATTTTAGAAACCTATTGTGTCTCAAATGAAGATGTTTTGGAATTTTTAAATGATGAATCTCAGCATGAAGCGACTTTCAAAATAAAAAAATCAAGCGGACTTATAAAAGATGTTAAGCTCATTAAAAGTTTAGTTGAAAATGAAGAAAACAATGCTAGAGGGTATATCATTAAAGATATATCTGAAGCGCTTAAAATAGGCTACATCAAGATTCCACAGTTTTATACGGATTTTGAATCCCCACAAGGATTAGGAGTAGCCAATGATGTTGCCAAGGAAGTGTACAAGCTGAAGAAGGAGGGCATCAACGGATTGATTATAGATTTAAGGTTCAACGGTGGTGGCTCTCTAAAAGAAGCCATGGATTTATCAGGCATGTTTATAGATCGTGGCCCCTTAATGATAATGAAATATAATAATGGCGAAACCTATACTTTAAAAGACAGTAAGCGTGGTGCAGTATTTACTGCTCCATTGATTGTTTTGGTAAATCATTTTAGTGCTTCGGCTTCAGAGCTTTTTGCTTCTGTAATGCAGGATTATGGACGTGCCCTAATTGTTGGCACTTCTACACATGGTAAATCAAGTGCACAAATTGTATTGCCAGTAGATGAAAAACAGGATTTTGGATTTGCTAAACTTACTGTAGAACGTTTTTATAGACCAACAGGAAAAAGCCACCAAGGCTTAGGTATTATACCAGATATACAACTACCTTCCCTTTACGATGGTTTTAAAACTGAAGAAATTTACTTGGATTATGCCCTACCCAACGACTCCGTAGAAGTGTCTCTCGCACATCGTGCATTAAAAGGGTTTGATATAAATTCTCTTTCTGAAAAAAGTAAAAAACGTATCACCCAAAATCAGAATTTCAAACTCATTTCAAATATCAATAAAAGTGTCCTTAACGACTATATCAATAAAAAAATACAATATGCCCTCACTTTAGATAATGTTTTTTCAGATATCAATGCTTACCAGAAGCTATGGGAAAGTTTCACCAATAAGATAACTGTAGAAAATGATAATGTTATTATTGAAAATACTTCAGCAACTAGCAAAGTCTTAAAATACAATCCAAAGAAAAGTAAAGAAAATATTGAGGTCATCAAAGAGTTATCAAATGACGCTATGATTATAGAAGCTTTTTACATTTTAAACGATATTACATCAACAAATCACAATTAATACTAAACACATGAACCTTAAAAGAACGTACTCCATTTTGCTATGCCTATTTGCAACCATTATGATGAATGCACAAACCTTTAAAACACCTACTGATTACCTTGATTTTGTGGGAAAAGAGCAAAAAAGCATTACAAGAAACATGTGGAACTACACCAAAGCCTTGGCACATAGTAAAAGCGATAGAACCATTGATAGTCGAAGAAAAATATTGATTAAAACCGTTGAACGTGCCATTGCCAAAATTACAAAAGCCGAAGGTTTTGATGGCAATACGTATAAAAATCAAGTACTAAAGCATCTTAATTTTAATTTGAACCTTCTTAAAGAGGATTATGCCAAAATTATAGATATGAAAGAAGTAGCAGAACAGTCTTATGACCTTATGGAGGCCTATATGTTGGCACAAGAAATGGCAGATGAAAAATTAGAAGAATCACAACAACAATATGAGACTGATTTTTATGCGTTTGCCAATAAGCACAATATAAATATTCTAGAAAGTGAATCTGATTTAGGTAAAAAAATGACCATCTCAAATGAAGTATTTAAGCACTACAAGGAAATGTATTTAAAATACTTTAAGGTTTACATTAATGAAGTTTATTTAATAGATGCCTTAAATAAAGGTGATGTTGGTGCTATAGAGCAAAGTGCTGCAGCATTAAGTGCGTCTGCCAAAGAAGGGCTAAAGCTTTTAGAGAATATTGAACTTTACAAAGGCGATAAGAGTATTATTAATGCCACCAAAGAGGCTTTTAATTTTTTTATTGATGAAGCAGATAATAAAATACCTGTTATTACTGAATTTTTGGTATTGAATGAAGATTTTGAAACCATAAAAAAAGCTATTGAAAGCACACCACAACGAAAACGCACCAAAGAACAAATAGCAGAATACAACCAACAAGTAAAAAAAATGAATAAAGGCGTTAAAGATTACAATAAAACAAATGCAGAATTGAATAAAAACAGACAAATTATACTAAACAAATTAAACGGAGCTAATGAGCGATTTTTATCTAAACATATTCCGAAGCAATAAGTTTTTGTAATTTTTTTAAATTTGCGAAACTCTAAAGTGGCTCACACTTTAGGCACTTAAATACTTGTAACTTTTTAATTGATATAAAAATGGGAAGAGCTTTTGAATTTAGGAAAGCAAGAAAAATGAAACGTTGGTCTGCCATGAGTAAAGCCTTTACCAGAATTGGTAAGGATATCGTTATGGCGGTAAAGGAAGGTGGTCCCGATCCCGATAGTAATTCCCGTTTAAGGGCTGTGATACAGAATGCCAAGTCTGTTAACATGCCTAAGGACAATATAGAGCGTGCCATAAAACGTGCCAGCGATAAGAATCAAGGTGACTATAAGGAAGTGGTTTTTGAAGGCTACGCCCCTCACGGTATTGCTGTTTTGGTAGAAACCGCAACGGATAACAACACGAGAACTGTAGCTAATGTTCGCAGTTATTTTAATAAATGCGACGGTAGTTTAGGTACCTCTGGATCAGTGGTTTTTATGTTTGACCATACTTGTAACTTCAAAATTAAAGGTGAAGCACTTGATTTGGAAGAATTAGAACTAGAGCTTATTGATTTTGGTGTAGAAGAGATTTTTGAAGACACTGATGAAGATGCGGATGGTAATGAAGTTAACAGCGTCATGATATATGCACCATTTGAAAGCTTTGGTAAAATTCAATCTTATCTAGAAGAAAATAATATTGAAATTTTGTCTTCTGGCTTTGAGCGTATTCCGCAAGTCACCAAACCTCTTTCTGTTAAACAAGCGGCTGACGTAGAAAAACTATTAGAAAAATTGGAAGAAGATGATGATGTACAAAATGTGTATCACACTATGGAAGAGACTACAGATTAAGGTATATCTAAATAAAATTAAAAATCCGAATCACTAATATGATTCGGATTTTTTTATGACTCTAATACAGATTGAATGGTTTTGGCTCTATGAATTTTTCCAGATGCAGTTTCTTTAAACCTACGGGTAAAGAAAATATCTTTTGGTTTTTCATATTTATCTAAAACATCAAATAATGAGGTGTCTAAGTCTTTTTTGTTGCCTTCAATAACCATAACAATCTTTTCTCCTAAAGTATCGTCTTTAATACCGTGAATAAAAAATTGTCTGCCATCCATTTTATCCTGCAGCTTCTGCTCTATTTTCTCTGGAAACACTTTGATGCCTCCAGTATTAATCATATTGTCAAATCGTCCAATCCATTCAAATTGGTTTTCAGAATAGATTTCTACTAAATCGTTCGTTACTATGGTTTCATCTGAAAGTTTTGGAGCTTTAATCACCAAGCATCCTCTATCGTCTGTCGCAATTTCTATTCCGGGCAACGTAGTAAAATAATTGTCTGATGCATCACCAGTAAAATTGTTTAGTTTCTTCACTGCAATATGCGATACGGTTTCCGTCATGCCATAGGTCTCATACACTTGAGGTTTTTTATCCTTTATCAAGTCTTTAATATGACTTGAAACACGCCCCCCTCCTACAATTACCGTTTTAATCGACTTTAAATATCTTGCAAAGTTTTTTAATTGCATTGGTGTAAATGCACAAAAGTCATAATCCTTTTCATAGTCTATTCTTGGTAGAGACGATGGTACCACCATATCTACTTCAAGCCCTAAAACTATGGCTCTAACCATCATCATTTTTCCAGCAATAAAGTTTGACGGTAAACAATTCAACACTTTTTTTCCAGGTGATAAATCAAAAAAATCACCGGTAGTAATTGCAGAATTTATCATGGCTTGCTTCTTGATTTTTAAGATTTTTGGCTTGCCAGTAGAACCTGAAGTTTGCACTTTAATATAATCTTTCTTGTCCAACCAATCCAGTAAAAAAAGTCCTAACTGTTGCTGATATGGGTAGCCTTCCTTAACAAAACTGTAGGCTACTTCCATTAAGTCTTCATGGTTGTAGTGAAATCCTTCTAATTTAAACCTGTTGTGTACTTTGGTATAATCGGGCGTCATTAAATAGTCTTATTCTTCTAAAATTTTATAATCTTCCTTTGGTGGCTCAACAACTGGTCCGAATAATTTATCCTTCCAATTGGTCCATTTGTATTTCTTGGACAAAATAAATAAAAGAATTGGAAACACTACCAATACTGGCACAAGTATTTCTGTAATTACCATTTCTGATGGATCGCTAATATCTTTTAGCACACTGTCGGTTTGCAATACCGTCCAGTCCGTTGTAACCAGTAATGCAGTAAATAAATTATTTGCAAAGTGAAAACCTAATGCTAACTCTAAACCATCATCCATTAGGGTAATGATCCCTAAAAAGAACCCAGTACCTATGTAATACACCATGATGATGTAGCCCAACTTTTCTACCTCAGGGTTAAAAATATGCATGAGACCAAAAGCTACAGAAGTTATTACCAATGGCAACCACCTATTTTTAGCTAAGGTGCCTAAAAAATGCATTCCATACCCTCTAAAGGCATATTCCTCAAAACTGGTTTGCAATGGTAGCAGAAAAATACCAATGGCCAAAAGAATTAAAAAAGGTTCTAGTTTAAAATTCCAAACATAACTTTCTGGGGACATATAGTAATAATCCAATAGTACTAGCCCACTAGTTATTCCGCCCCATAAAAAGAAAATAAACCAAAAACGTTTCCAATCGATTTTTGTCCTGGTCGTCGTTAAATTTTTAATGGATAACTTGTGAAGGGACTTAGACGAAATAAAAACCCCTGCAAGTCCTATGGCAAAAGAAATGAGCATTAAAAAGAGGAAAAGGTTACTTCCCAGTAGTTCAACCATTCCAGAAATATCGGTTGGGAAATTTTCAAAGCCGTCCATATTTAAAAATATTGCTGCCATTAACGGAATAGCCCCTAAAATTTGCCACGCAAAAAATATAATCATACCACCGACAATATATCGCCATGCATCTGTTAATCCTTTATAAGCCTGCTCTATATACATAATTTATAAATTAATTTTCCAATTTTTACTTCTATCATAATACAATCCACCATCACTTACATAAAGCGGCGCATCAAAATTATTAGTAAACAAACCGCCCGTACCCAAACCTTGCGGAAGCGTGACTTGTTTGTTAAACGTATATTGCGCAATTGCATTTAACCCAATATTGCTTTCTAAAGCACTGGTGATCCACCAACCAATATCGTTTTTTTCTGCAAAAGCTATCCATGAATCGCTTCCTTGATATCCGCCTACCAAAGTGGGTTTCAATATAATGTATTGCGGACGAATTGTTTGTAACAATTCTGCTTTTTTTGTTACATCAAAAACACCTATTAACTCTTCATCTAGTGCAATTGGTAAAGGAGTGATTTCACAAAGTCGAGACATTTCCTCGATTTGCCCTTGCTTTATAGGCTGCTCAATAGAATGCAAATCAAAATCGGATAGGGTATTTAATTTTTCCAGTGCTTCATCTGCACCAAAAGCACCATTGGCATCAACCCTAAGCTCAATATCTTTTGAAGTAAACTCTTTTCTTATAGATTTTAATAATTCTACTTCAACTTCAAAATCAATAGCTCCTATTTTCATCTTTATGCATCTAAATCCTGCATCAATCTTGTCTGCAATTTGTTGCTGCATAAACCTTTTACTTCCCATCCAAATTAACCCATTAATGGGGATAGAAGCCTTTCCGTTTGTGAAATCTGATGAAAATAACTCAAAAGTTTGTTCTGCCCTAAGAGATTTAAATGCCATTTCTAGTCCAAACTGAATGCTTGGAAATTCAATCAGTTTTGAATTTAGAAATTTTAAGCCTTTATCAATATTTTGGCAGGTCCATTTTAGCTTCTCAACATAATCTGGTCTGTCATCTGCGGATAAACCTTTGAACATTCCACATTCTCCAATACCTGTTTTTCCTTCTGAACTAATTTTGATTATCCAGGTATCTTTTGTCTTTAGGATACCTCGAGATGTACCACTGGCTTGCTTAAAATTTAAAGTGTAGTGCTGAAACGATGCTTTCATGGTTGACTAAAAGCTATGATGAAAACTTAATTGCAGTTGCCCCTTGCCCCAGTTATTCGTTTTCTGGTTCATCCACCCAAATTGTATCCTTTTACCAGGTTTTATTACATAACCGATACCTAAATACGTTCTGTTTCTATCAAATAATTGTACTGTATTATTGTTCCCTATATCGGTTTGGCCATTTATGAAAAGTTCATTATACAAAGCAATGTAGACCGTTTTATCAATTAATGCTAGTTGATTAAGAGGAATATTCAAAAATAAATTATAGCGGTATCTGGTTCTAAAATCTTGATTTTCAACAAAACGTTGCTCATACCTAAACCGGTGTGCAAGGTATAATCGGCCCCCAAGCTTTTGTGGTATAAAGGCTTCTTGATAAATCCTGTTTTCTGAAACCGTAGCTTTACTATCACCATATTGGCCAGTAGTAATATTGGCATAACCCAAAGTGAGTAAAACATTAGTTTTTTTTGGTGTAAAGGTTAATCCCGAACGAATTAATAGTTGTTCCAAATCGCCTAGCGTATTCCAATTTCTATGCTGCAAATCGCCCTGAATTCCAAATTGACTATCCTTAAACTGATGCCTGTAAAAGTACATGTACCAAGCACCTGTTTTAGACTGATCTACTTGCGCTGAGATATCAATAATGCAGCAAAAAGCAATTATCAATAGACATAAAAATTTCTTCATATATGTTATACTTCGGTGGACTCTCCAATATCTAACAACGATAAGGATTTTAGTTCTGTATCAAATTTGGCTTTTGCCCTTACTTTATCAATTTCAATATAACCGAAGGTGTCATAGTGGTATCCCAGAATTTTATCACACTTGATAAAATCAGATGCAATAATTGCATCATCAACACCCATGGTGAAATTATCGCCAATTGGCAAAACTGCCAAATCCAAATCATAGGCTTTACCGATTAATTTCATATCATAGGTAAGTGCGGTATCTCCAGCAATATAAATTGTTTTCTTACCTGATTGGATAATAAACCCTCCTGGTTGCCCACCATAACTACCATCAGGAAAAGAAGAGGTGTGGATCGCGTTTACATATTTTACTGTACCAAAATCGAATTGCCAAGAGCCACCATGATTCATAGGGTGACCTTTTAATCCTTTTTGTTCATAATGTGTCACAATTTCATAGTTGGAAACTATTATACCGCCAGTTCGTCTTGCAATCGTTTCAACATCCAAAGTGTGGTCTTGGTGTGCGTGGGTAACAAGAATATAATCTGCCTTTAAAGTCTCTATATCAATGGATTCAGCTTGTGGATTTCCTGAAATAAATGGGTCTACAAGAATATTGCAGTCACCTATTTCAATCCCTAAACTAGCGTGTCCGTAAAATGTAATTTTCATATAAAATATCTTTTCAGACTAAATTAATGATTTTAGGGATAACTCTAAAATTAATAATGCATGGTTATTAAAGCAGATGCCCGATGGCCAAAAGTACCGCAAGAAAAAAAGTGGAAAGCGCCACTTTTTTTAACTCAGGATCTAAATCTTTTGCAACTGTATTTTTTTTAACTGTTCTTAGATGTTTTAGAAGTGGAATATATGTTAAAAAGCATATCAAATTATAAGGCGACGTGTAATATAATATCCCAAATAAAGTTGAAATGATTATAGCCGAAATGATTAAACCGTAATGATATGCTTTGGCTTTTTCAAGGCCTAATTTTACGGCCAACGTCATTTTTCCAGAAATTAAATCAGATTTTATATCCCGCATATTGTTCAAATTGAGAACAGCTACTGATAAAAGTCCTATTGTAATTGCTGGAAGAAAAACAACATGATCTAATTTTTTTGCATAGAGCACATAGCACCCGACAACGCTAACTAGACCGAAAAAAACGAAAACAAACAGATCGCCCAATCCGCGATACCCATAGGCCTTACTTCCAATCGTATAGCGAACCGCTGCAATGACTGACCCTATTCCTAAAACAAAAAACAATAGCGTCAACATAAAATGTTGCGAACCAAAAGCTGCAAATATTAAAAGAAAAGCAAGAACGATACAGACCAATATGTTCAATTTAATGACCTCAAACATTTCATCTGGCCGTATTTTACCACTCTGAATGGCACGCTCTGGCCCTATTCTATTGTCGTCATCGGTACCCTTCATGCCATCTCCATAGTCGTTTGCTAAATTTGAAAGCACCTGTAAACTTATAGTAGTTAAAATTGCTAAAATGAATATTGACCAGTCAAAATATCCGTTATATTCCGCAAAACTTGATGCAATTATGATACCTGAAACCGATAAAGGCAGTGTTCTCAGGCGCATTGCTGAAATCCAAACTGAAAGATTTTGCATTATGGAATCCATTTTTTATCGAAGTTTGGTTTGCGCTTTTCCAAAAATGCATTCCGCCCTTCTTTAGCTTCATCAGTCATATAAGCCAATCGTGTTGCTTCGCCAGCAAAAACTTGTTGCCCTACCATACCGTCATCTGTTAAATTCATAGCAAACTTAAGCATTTTGATAGAGGTAGGAGACTTTGCTAAAATTTCTTGAGCCCATTCAAAAGCAGTACTTTCTAATTCAGCATGAGGCACAACGGCGTTTACCATACCCATTTCAAAAGCTTCCTGTGCTGAATAATTTCTACCCAAGAAGAATATCTCCCTTGCCTTTTTTTGTCCCACCATTTTTGCTAAATACGCTGAACCGTATCCGCCATCAAAACTGGTAACATCAGCGTCGGTCTGTTTGAAAATAGCGTGTTCTTTACTGGCTAATGTTAAATCACAAACTACGTGCAAACTATGTCCTCCACCAACAGCCCACCCAGGAACTACTGCGATAACCGCTTTGGGCATAAATCGGATTAAACGCTGAACTTCAAGAATATTTAAGCGGTGGTAACCATCCTCACCTACATAACCTTGATGACCCCTAGCTTTTTGATCTCCACCACTACAAAATGAATACACCCCATCCTTTGTAGATGGTCCTTCAGCAGAAAGCAGAACTACACCAATTGAAGTATCCTCGTTAGCGTCATAAAAAGCATCATAAAGTTCGCTGGTTGTTTTTGGTCTAAATGCGTTTCTTACATTAGGTCTGTTAAATGCAATTCGCGCAACACCTTCACGCTTTTTGTACGTGATGTCTTCATAATGTTTTGCAACTACCCATTTTGAATCCCTCATGGTATCATATTTTGGTCAAAAATAAATTATATTTTTTTAAATATAGATGGGTTTTGCTAATAATAATTTAAACTTAAAAAAATATTAATTTAATAATTTCTTGTTCTTATTTTAACTATTTACTAATTATCACAACTTTATCAAAGAATCTTATGTAGTTGTAGTATTATATTTAATACTTTTAGAAAACTTTATGAAAAATTAACATTTTATTTGTATTTTATCGATGTTTTTTGTAGTTTTGTCGAACTAAATCTAAATTATGCCTATGTTATTAACAACTACTATTGTACTTTCTGTTTTGGTATTTATTAATCTGTTACTTTTAAAATTTAGCTGTAACAAGATTAAAAAAACTGAGAAATCTCAAAGCAAACAAATCGTCGTTTTGAAGTCGCACAGATTACTCTACGAAGATAATGATAGCTTAGCTCCTACCGGAAGCTGATTAATTTTACCAGTTTATTATACTCTTATTGGCCTCAAGCAACAACTTGTTTGTTTGGCTAAAATGTCTATTGCCAAACCAATAGCCTCTATTTGCGCTTAAAGGAGATGGATGCCCTGACGTTAAAATTTGATGTTTAGTATTATCGGTTAATTTTGCCTTTTGTTTCGCATAACCACCCCAAAGCAAAAAGACAACATCACTTTTTCTTTTGCTTACGGTTTCGATGACAGCATCTGTAAACGTTTCCCAACCCTTTTTTTGGTGGCTTCCTGCTTGGTGAGCTCTTACCGTTAGCGTTGCATTGAGCAATAACACTCCTTGTTTGGCCCAACGTGATAAGTCGCCACTACTGGGATAAGAAGTTCCCAAATCATTTTCTATCTCTTTAAAAATATTAATGAGAGATGGTGGATGGGAAATTCCATCATTCACCGAAAAGCATAGTCCGTTAGCTTGCCCAGGCCCATGATAAGGATCCTGCCCAATAATCACCACTTTTACATCATCAAAATGACAATGGTTAAAAGCATTGAATATTTCTTTTCCTGGAGGAAAACAGGTATTTGTTTTATACTCATGCTTTACAAAAGCAACTAAACTTTTAAAGTACGGTTTTTCAAACTCCTGCTTTAAGTATGGTTTCCAGCTTTCATGAATTTTTACTTCCATTAGTTTAATATTCTAACTAACAATTCCTTTAATAAATCTCCTTGGGGTACAGCATTTGCGCCAACACCTTTACTCTTTACATCAAAAGTTCTCAGCGTTGAAACTATAGTACTCACCTTTCGCATAGGATAGTTTCTAGCTGCTGTTACATACTCATTAACGAAATATGGATTGATTTTTAGTGCAGAAGCTACGCTCCTTGGCGTTTTGTCCTTTAATCCATGAAAATGTAAAAGCTGAGAAAAAAAGTTAAACAATAACGACACAGTCACTACCATTGGGTTGTCCTTTGGATTATCTGCAAAATAGTTTACAATTTTATAGGCCTTAACCGCATCTCTATCCCCTATGGCTTTGCGCAACTCAAAATTATTATAATCCTTACTAATGCCAATATTCTTTTCAATAGCATCTGGTGAAATTTGACTGTCCTTTGGTAAAATAATCTGGAGCTTCTCTAGCTCGTTATTTATTTTGCTTAGGTCAGTGCCCAAAAACTCCACTAACATTTGTGCCGCTTTAGGTGTTATAGAATAACCTTTGGGAGAAAGTACACGCCTTATCCAATCGGCTACTTGATTTTCGTAAAGCTTTTTACTTTCATAAACAATACCTGTCTTTTTTAAAGTTTTGTAAAGCGCTTTTCGTTTATCAATTTTTTTATACTTGTAGTTTATTACTAAAACCGTCGTGGTTTGAGGGTTTTCAGCATAAGATGCTAATTTTTCAATAGTACGTGATAGGTCTTGAGCTTCTTTTACAATTACCACTTGATATTCCGCCATCATTGGATAACGCTTTGCATTACTCACTATATCTTCAATCGAAATATCCCTGCCATATAGCACCATTTGATTAAAACCGCGCTCTTCTTCAGTTAAAACGGTTTCTTCAATAAAATCTGAAATTCTATCAATATAGTAAGGCTCCTCTCCCATTAAGAAATAAATAGGTTTAAGGTTTCTGTTTTTTATATCCGTTACTAATTGTTTGACCTCGTCCAAAAAAAGAAAATTTTCAGTGAAAAACTCTTAAAATATTATTATGAATGATACTTTTGCTAGGTGCATAAATTGAATTTCCCAACATATCAATTTCGATTCAAAAATAGCGAAAATAAAGTTCTGATTTTTGACATTATTCGTAAAAAGTTTGTGGTCTTGCAACCTGAGGAATGGGTACGCCAAAACTGTGTACATTTCTTAATTGAGGATAAAAAGTATCCTAAATCGCTAATTAATGTTGAAAAGGAATTAAAAATTAACGATTTAAGTAAACGTTATGACATCATCGTTTACAAACCAGACGGTTCAATTCAACTCATCGTAGAATGTAAAGCGCCTAAAATAGAAATAAACCAAAATGTATTTGACCAAATCGCGAGATACAACTTAGTACTTGATGCAGACTACCTGATGGTGACTAATGGATTAAATCATTATTATTGCCAGATGGATTTTGAAAACGAACAGTATCAATTTTTAAGGGATATACCTGAGTATAACACATGAATATTGCTATAGTCATATTAAATTGGAATGGAAAAAAACTCTTGGAACAGTTTTTACCTTCGGTTGTTAAACATTCTAAAGATGCTGATATTTATGTGGCCGACAATGCCTCTACGGATGATTCGGTTTTATTTTTAAAATCTCATTTCCCAAAGGTCAAAATCATTAAAAACAGTGAAAATGGAGGATTTGCAAAAGGTTATAATGATGCTTTAAAACATGTAGATACTGATATTTTCTGTTTGCTGAATAGCGATATTGAAGTTACTAAAGACTGGCTGGTTCCTGTAAAACAAAGTTTTATTGATAATCCAAAAATTGCTATTGTACAACCTAAAATCTTAGACTTTAAGCGAAAGGATTATTTTGAATATGCGGGTGCAGCAGGAGGTTTTATTGATAAGTTTGGATATCCATATTGTAGAGGCAGAATTTTTAACACTGTAGAAAAGGATAACGGACAGTACGACGATATCAGTCCTATATTTTGGGCATCAGGCGCCTGTTTGTTTATTAGAAGTAATGTTTATGAAGAACTTGGTGGCTTTGATGAATCGTTTTTTGCGCATATGGAGGAAATTGACTTGTGCTGGCGTGTAAAAAATAAGGGGTACGACATCATTTATAACAGCAATTCCGAAGTCTATCATATTGGAGGTGCTACATTAAGCAATACCAATTCTAAAAAAACATTCCTGAATTTTCGAAACAGCCTTTTTGCGCTGGTAAAAAATGCTAAGGGCAATGTGGCGTTGTTAGTTTTTATCCGATTAATTTTGGATGGTATAGCAGGCTTAAAGTTTTTACTTGAGTTTAAATTCATTCATACATTGGCTATTCTAAAGGCGCATTTAAGCTTTTACAGCCATATTCATAGTCTTCTTCAAAAAAGAAAAGGGATAAAACATAAAACTAAATATTACCGCAAAACATCCATAGTTTGGGCGTATTTCGTAAATAGGAAAAAGTTCTATAAAAGTTTATAACTCGGTTAGTAAAAGTTTTGTTAACAGTTCTAATTTCATCCGTTTTTTATATACTTTTGTCGAAACAAATAGCAAATATTTTATCCAACAAAAACCTTATTAATAATTATGAAGAAAGTACTATTACTTAGTTTATCAGCCTTATTCATTCTAAGTTCTTGTGTTTCTAAAAAGGAATTTTTAGCCTTACAGGAAAAACAAAAAGAGACTCAAGACTTATTGAATTCTGCAACCGTTAAATTGAACTCTTGTTTAGAAGAAAGAGCAACAGCAACAGCTAAAGTTTCTGTTTTAGAAGATAGAGTTAAAGATTTAAAAGATGCAAATGACAATCTTGGGATTATATCTGCTAAGGGCGCTAACAATATGGAGAAAACTTTAGAGAGCTTAAAGGAAAAAGATCTTAAAATTACACGTCTTCAAGATGCCTTAACTCAAAAAGATAGTGTAACACTTGCTCTAGTAACTAGCTTTAAACGCGAAGTTGGAATTAACGATCCAGACATTGAAGTAAATGTTGAAAAAGGTGTTGTATTTATCTCTATATCAGATAAATTGCTATTTAAGAGTGGTAGTTATAATGTAACTTCAAAAGCCAAAGAAGTTTTGGCAAAAGTTGCTAAAGTTGTGAACGCAAAACCAGATTTTGAATGTATGGTTGAAGGACATACAGATAGCAGATCTTATTCTAGCGGCGTATTGATAGATAACTGGGATTTGAGTGTGAAACGTGCAACTTCCATCATCCGCGTTCTTGAAGATTTGGATGTAAACCCAGGAAGACTGATTGCTGCTGGACGCAGTTCTTATGTGCCATTGGTTGACAATGATACTGCTGAGAACAGAGCAATTAACAGACGTACAAGAATTGTAGTACTACCGAAATTAGATCAATTTTATGATTTAATTGAAAAAGAAATGAAAAACTTGGAAGCTGGAGGCAACTAAAAAAATCTATCTAGAAATCATACAGAAGCTCAACTGAAAGGTTGAGCTTTTTTTTTCTATGCGGGCAATCTTGAACCGGGTTTTCATCTGCGCTAAGGATTGAGCGGTATGTTGAAGCTCCCCGACGCAGGAGGGAGCGACTAGCGAAAGCCTGACCGCGACGCAGGAGTGGTAGCGCCCAAATAACTCTAAAAAATCTCCAAACTACCCTTTCCTTCTCTTATCACAACGGGTTCTGCGTCAGATAAATCAATAACCGTCGATGGTTCGTTGCCTCCGTATCCCCCATCGATAACCAAATCCACCAAGTTGTCCCATTTTTCAAGAATTAATTCAGGGTCCGTAGTATATTCTAAAATTTCGTCTTCATCGTGAATGGAAGTGGAAATAATCGGGTTGCCTAATTGCTTTACAATATCTAAAGCTATGTTATTATTTGGTACTCTAATACCAACGGTTTTACGCTTTTTAAAAGGATTTGGCAAAGATTTAGACCCAGGCAGAATAAAGGTGTAAGCACCAGGAAGGGCACGTTTTAAGATTTTAAACGTGGACGTATCAATTTGCTTTACATAATCGCTGAGATTGCTTAAATCGTGGCATACAAAGGAAAAGTTAGATTTTTCTAATTTCACACCCTTAATTCTAGCAACTTTCTCCAAAGCCTTAATATTAGTGATATCGCAACCTAAGCCATAAACGGTATCAGTGGGGTAAATTATAAGGCCGCCTTTTTTTAGCACCTTTACCACCTTATCGATTTCCTTGGCATTCGGGTTTTCCTCGTATATTCTAATAAATTCCGCCATAATATTTATCTTGTGCAAACGTTTACAAAGTAATTGACCATTTACACCCTAAAGTTACTTAATAAAATTAAAGTATAACTGGTTTTAAACCTACACTTATGAAATTAGAAAAACTTTTTTTTACAGTAATTCTTTTTACTGTTCTACTTTTAGGATGTTCTGACGAAACCACTGATGATAGTGATATTTCCAATGCATTTGACACGAGCAAAATTTACGAGGAACTTAATATTCCGTATGGTACCGAGGAGCGCCAGAGGTTTGATTTATACCTGCCTGCCAATAGAACTTCTGCAACTAAAACCGTGATTTTAATTCATGGCGGTGGATGGACGTCCGGAAGTAAAGAAGATATGAATCCTATTAAGGTATTGATTAATCAAGAACTTAAGGATATTGCCGTTGTAAACATGAATTACAGATTGGCAGACGCCAATAACAAACCGTACCCTATGCAAATTGAGGATATTACAAGTGTTGTGAACTTTTTAAAGGACAATAAGACCAAATATTCTATTTCTGAAGATATAGGTTTTATCGGTACTAGTGCTGGTGCACATTTATCATTATTGTGGAGTTATGCGTTTGATAATGACAAAAATGTAGATATGGTTTGCAGTATTGTTGGCCCTACAAATTTAACGGACCCTGCGTATCTAAACAATACAAATCCCATTTTGCAAAACCTACTGGATTTATTTGGCATTGAACCAACTACAGAGTTTTTGGAAGAGGTAAGTCCGTTTCATCAAGTCACGTCAACTGCCCCACCAACTATATTATTTTATGGTGGACAAGACCCTTTAATCCCCACAACTCAAGGCACAGATTTAAGAGATAAACTACAATCTTTAAACGTAACGCATGAGTTTACGCTTTATGAAAATGCTGGACACGGCTGGGTTGGATTAGAACTATTGGATACTTGGAGTAAACTAAAAGCCTACATAGAAATACATTTGTAGTTTTTATGTAACATTTTAAGTGCTACACCGTCTTTATAATATGAGTAAAATATGGGGCATAGTATTATTTTTTCTATTAAGTGTTTGTATCACTTATGCAAATACCACGGCTAACCCTCCTATAATTTTCCCGAAAGCAGAAGTATTAAACCAATACACCACACGCATTCCTTTTAAACTGGTAGACCATTTAATGGTATTAGAAGCAGAACTGCAAGGTAAAAAAGGCAACTTCATTATTGATACAGGCTCGGAAGCTTTAATTCTAAATAGTGTTCATTTTGATAACCTCTATGAATTTCAAAAGAAATCAACAAATGCCTCCGGCGTGAGCGAAATTTTAGATCATTCCTATGAAAGGCGAATAGATGAATTTAATTTGAGTAGTTTTAAGCTTCAAAATAAAATATCTGATGTCATTAATTTATCCCATATTGAGAAAAGTAAAAAAATCAAATTACTTGGAATTATTGGGTACAGTATTTTAAAGGATTATGAAGTTTTTATCGATTTGCATTTAAATCAAATTACCTTAACCAAGGTTGATACAGAAGGCAATAAGCTTACCGACAAAGTGTATTTAGAAAAGATTGTGGATAGCTTAAACTTCAATTTAAAAAAACATACCATCGTGGTAAACGGTACCATCAATAATCAAAAAGTACGATTGGGTATTGACACTGGAGCTGAGTTTAACCAAATAAATAAGAGCATAAACAAAAAAGCTTTGCGTTATTTTATTCCAAAAAAGCGATTAAAACTAAACGGAGCCAGCGGAAAAACCATTAGGGTTTTGGCAGGGAAATTGCATCGTGTAAAGTTAAGTGATGATGTTTATTTTGGCCCTATGTATACCGTTTTAACCAATCTAAACCACATGAACGAGGCTTTTGGAGTGCAACTGGATGGTATTTTGGGATATGAGTTTTTTGCACGAAAACGAACCATCATCAATTATAAAAAAGAGAAATTATATTTTATAGATTATCCGTTACCTAAGGAATGAAACTAATAAAATTCTATATCGTTTTTATAGTATTCACTTTTGTGAGCTTTAGTGTTTTTGCACAAAAAGAGCTAAAGGGTTATAAAATTGAAAATGATACGGTTGTGTTTAGATTTGACGTAAGAGATTATTCCAAATTCACCCATGAACATACAGCACAACGGCTTGAATTTTCAGATTTTGATATAGAAAGTGTTGCTGTCTCTGGAGAATTTAACCTGTGGTCCCGAGAAGACTGGAAAATGCAACGTATAAGCGATTATATTTATGAGCTTAGGAAAAGTGTTTCGGATTTTAATGATGCGTTCTCATGGGAATTTAAATATGTGATAAACAATGCATATTGGGCAGAACCTTCTAGAAAAGATGCCAATATTGCAAAAGCAAAAAAAAATGGTAAAAAAATAAGAGGTATTTACAATTTGAAAATGTACACCGCCTACCCTAGCGAAATGGGGAACGCCTATTTTAAACTGAAGGGTTTCAAAGATGCTAAAAAAGTGATTCTTGCGGGTTCTTTTAACAAGTGGAACGAGGATTTATTTCAAATGAATAAAACCGATTTTGGTTGGGAACTCACCTTACAAATGAAACCAGACATTTACCAGTATCGTTTTATTGTTGATGGCAAGTGGATGGAAGATCCGCACAACCCAAATAAAACACCCAATGAGTTTCATGAATATAATTCTGTAATAGATATTCAAGAGTATACCACTTTTGCTTTAGTTGGTTATCCTGAAGCTAAGAAAGTAATATTGGCAGGTTCCTTTAACAATTGGAGTGAAGACGATTTTAAGATGAAGAAAACTACTGATGGTTGGGTATATACCATTCCATTGTCTGGAGGTAAACATCACTACAAATTTATTGTGGATGGTAAGTGGATGACCGATCCTGACAACCCTGTTCGTGAGTATGATGGCGAGGGGCATATCAACTCGGTTTATATGGTGAAATAATAATTTCCCCCTAACCTCCTTGCTGAAACCTACCTTGTCTTCCGTTTCTACCATTTTGGTTATTTGGGTTCTGGTTATTGGATTGCCGCCTAGGGTTTAGTTTATTTTTAATGCTTTTTTGATATTTCAACCATTTAATATTTTGCTTTTCGTTTAATATACTTTTAAGCTTTACGTTCAGCTTTTTTTCCTCTTGCATTACTTGCTGACGAACTGGTCTTATTTTTTCTCGACTAAATTTAATTGCATTACGCATCGGGCTAGCTTCACCACCCCCAAACTGTCTCCCTTGCTGACGATTTTCCATCCGGTTTTTAAATTCTGTGGAAATTATTGCATTGATATACACATTCAACGTATCAAAATCCTTTTGGTTGCGTAATCTTAGTTCATCTATTTTTGAATTGTAATTTAGAAGCGCTTGTTCAACTTGTAAAGTCAAATCTTTATCCTTCTTTATCTTTAACTTTTTAAGAACTTCTGGGATATCATAATTAAAAATACCAGCAGTTTTATAAGCATCGAACTTCGGCATTTCTCGTTGCATCCCCTGACCTCCCTGTGGAGGTCCACCTCCTTGTCCTCTAGCAGGCGGTTGAGCATAAAAAACAAATACAAATGAGGTAAACAAAAAAGTCAGGAACGTTTTCATGTGTTGTGGTTTTTACAAAAAGACTATAGTGTTGACTATTTTTTCAATAAATAGTTTAATCTGAGAGTATTGTTTTTTTGAAAACTGCCAGTTGCCTTATATCTAAAAGGGAGACAAAGAGAATAATCACCCAATCACCTCCAACTTAGCAAAACGCAACAATAGTTTTTTAATCCCACCTGTTTCAAATTTAATTTCTGCTTTGGTGTCAGCACCTTTGCCTTCTATTTTTAAAACTTCACCCTTACCAAAACGGATATGTTTTACAATATTACCAACCACTAATTTACTATCAAACAAATTTGAAGCCCCGTTACTTGTTTTAGAAACTGGCTTTAAATTTTTTGGTGTTGTAACTTGAAATTTTTCAGGCTCTTTACGAGATGCTCCTTTTTTGGGTTTAAATTGTTTTGCTGGTTTATATCGAATTTTATCTGGAGAACCCTTTTTATTGGGTTCTACATCCCCAAAAATACTCGCATCAAGCATTGGGTTATAGCGGCGTTCTTCAATAGGTGTTACAATATCCAAATACTGCTCATCAATTTCTTCAATAAAACGGCTTGGTTCTGCGTCAATCAGTTTCCCCCAACGATACCTGGATAGCGCATAAGTTAAGTAGGCTTGTTTTTCTGCTCTTGTCAAGGCCACATAAAACAGTCTTCGCTCCTCCTCTAGTTCGCTTCGGGTATTCATACTCATGGCACTTGGAAATAAATCTTCTTCAAGTCCAACAATAAACACATAAGGAAATTCTAACCCTTTGGCTAGATGAATCGTCATTAACGCAACATGGTCACTATCGCCCTTGTCATTGTCTAAATCAGTAGCAAGTGCCACATCTTCTAAAAATTCAGCTAGAGACCCTGTGGCATCAGCAAGTTCTTTTTGGCCTTCAACAAAATCCTTCATACCGTTAAGTAGCTCTTCAATGTTTTCCATTCGGGCTACTCCTTCTGGAGTTCCGTCTTTGTTAAACTCTCTAATTAAACCACTGCTTCTGGTAACGTGTTCTGCCAATTCAAATACATCAGCAGTTTGATTCATCACTTGATAGCTTTCAATTAACGTTGCAAAATTGTCAAGTTTCGCTCTGGTTCCAGAATTTATTTTAATTTCAATCTTATCCAAATCTTTGATAACATCAAAAATAGGCTTACCTAGTCCATTCGCAGCCACAACCAATCTGTCTACAGTTGTTTGACCAATCCCTCTTGGAGGAAAATTAATCACGCGCTTTAATGCTTCTTCATCAGCAGGGTTTATCACCAATCGTAAATATGATAAAACGTCTTTAATTTCTTTACGCTGATAAAAAGATAAGCCACCATAAATACGATATTTAATATCGCGTTTTCTCAATGCGTCCTCAATGGCTCGAGATTGTGCGTTGGTGCGATACAACACTGCAAAATCGCTATTCGGCACATGCTCCTGCATTTTGGTTTCAAAAATGGTGCTGGCCACATAACGCCCTTCATCTCCATCAGTGAGAGAACGGTTCACTTTTATTTTTGCACCTTCTTCATTAGCTGTCCAAACAATCTTTTCAAGCTTCGTCTGGTTTTTGTCAATAATTGAATTGGCGGCATTGACGATATTTTTTGTAGAACGATAATTCTGTTCTAAACGAAACACTTTTACATCATCATAATCCTTCTGAAAGTTTAAAATATTATTGATGTTCGCTCCGCGGAAGGCATAAATACTCTGTGCGTCATCGCCTACCACACAAATATTCTGAAATTTATCAGAAAGCGCTCTTACAATTAAATATTGCGAATGGTTGGTATCCTGATACTCATCAACCAAAATGTATTTAAATCGGTTTTGATATTTTGCCAATACATCGGGGAAACGTGTTAAGAGTTCGTTGGTTTTCAAGAGCAAATCATCAAAATCCATGGCGCCAGCTTTAAAGCAACGCTCCACGTATTCCTTATAGATATCGCCCATTCTAGGTCGTCTTGCCATGGCATCGGCCTCAATTAATTCTGGGTTTTGAAAATACGCCCTAACTGTAATCAAGCTATTTTTATATGAAGAAATTCTAGATCGAATTTGTTTATACTTGTAAATATCCTTGTCCAGATTCATTTCCTTAATAATTGAAGCAATCAATCTATCAGAGTCTTGAGTATCGTAAATCGTAAAATTACTAGGGTAACCCAATCTATCCGCTTCAATACGTAAAATTTTTGCAAATACAGAGTGGAACGTCCCCATCCATAAATTTTTAGCTTCACTCGCGCCTACTATGGAAGCAATACGCGCTTTCATCTCGCGTGCCGCCTTATTGGTAAAAGTTAATGCTAAAATATTAAAAGGGTCTATATCCTTACTCATCATATAAGCAATACGATAGGTAAGCACCCGTGTTTTTCCAGAACCCGCGCCTGCGATAACAATCATTGGGCCTTCAATTTGAATTGTTGGCTCTAACTGGGCACTGTTTAACTGATTTAAATATTCTTCCAAAGTATCTTCTTTTTCAACATGTGAAAATAACCAATGTTTGCTGCATATTACCCTTGAATTATCAATAATTATAAACAATTTGCTTTTATTATATTTTGAATATATTTAAGCATATTTTTAAGCATAAAACATGGATAACGTTTTAGAGTTTCTATCTAGCACCCCTTGGTGGTTATGGGTCATCATCATTCTAGCGCTAATTGCAATTCGCGATATATTTCAAAGAAAACACACTATTATTCACAACTTTCCCCTAGTTGGGCATTTACGCTATTGGTTGGAAAGCATAGGCCCAGAAATGCGCCAATATTTTGTAGCTAATAACAGGGAGGAATTACCTTTTAATCGCATTGAGCGCGGTTGGGTATACGCTTCTTCTAAAAAGGAAAATAATTATGAAGGATTTGGTACGGATAGGGATATTTATCAGCACCAGCACATCTTCATTAACAACGCGATGATGCCTTTTCGAATTAAAGAAGGTCATCCCCACGCAATTGACAATACATTCTTGCCATGTGCTAAAGTGATAGGAGCCTACAATAAGCGCAAAAAGCCTTATAGGCCAGCTTCTATTATAAATGTTTCGGCAATGAGCTATGGTTCTCTATCTGCTAAAGCGATTGATTCTTTAAACAAAGGTGTGGCTATGGCCGATGCCTATCATAATACAGGTGAAGGCGGATTATCGCCCTACCACAGTAATGGTGGTGATGTGGTGTTTCACTTTGGTACGGGTTATTTTGGTGTACGGTCCAAAGACGGTGGATTCTCCATGGAAAAAATGGTAAAACTAGTTGAAGACAATCCTTTTGTAAGAGCTATTGAAGTAAAACTATCCCAAGGTGCAAAGCCTGGAAAAGGCGGTGTGCTTCCTGGAAAAAAGATTTCAAAAGAAATTGCTGAGATACGCGGTGTTGAAGTAGGTAAGGATGTATTATCTCCTCCAACCCACAAAGCATTTGCCAATGTACCTGAAATGGTGGATTTTATTGAGTCCATTGCTGAAAACACAGGACTTCCAGTAGGTATCAAAGCCGCTATTGGTAAACTGGAACAATGGGAAGAACTTGCAGATATCATGCTAAAAACGGGAAAAGGCCCTGATTTTATAACCATTGACGGTGGCGAAGGTGGCACTGGGGCAGCGCCTCCAAGTTTTGCCGACCATGTATCCTTGCCTTGGGTATATGGGTTCTCAGATATCTACAGGCTTTTTAAAGCCAAAGGATTGTGTGATCGTGTAGTGTTTATTGGCAGTGGTAAATTAGGTTTTCCTGCTAAAGCAGCTATGGCATTTGCTATGGGTGTAGATTGTATTAACGTTGCACGTGAAGCTATGCTAAGCATTGGCTGTATCCAAGCACAAATTTGCCATACCAACCGCTGCCCTACGGGAATTGCAACACAGAGCAAATGGTTACAGAATGGTATAGATCCTACGCTAAAGTCTGTGCGACTAGCTCAATATTTTAAGACCTTTAAAAAAGAGCTGATAGAAATTACGCATGCAGCTGGTTACGAACACCCCTGTCAATTTAAAATGAGCGATATTGAAATGAATGTTGACGACCATAATTTGTCTAAAGAATTAGATAAAGCCTACATGTACAATAAAGCACCTGTACCCTTTGAAGGCATGCAACATTTGAAAGATTGCGTATATTTGGGAGGTAAACACAAATCGACCTAAAACGTTAACCGTTACAGATTATGGACTCTAGCAGAATTATAGATTTATTTTTATTTACCATTCCAGCTTTGATTACTGGATTGATCGCTTACTATTTTTTTAAAACCCATACGGCAAATGAAGATGGTCGAAGAAGATTTCTATTAAAGAAAGATTTACAAACTACTTCCCTTCCACTACGCCTACAAGCCTATGAAAGACTTACGTTATTTTTAGAGCGTATTTCTCCAAATAAATTACTACTTCGCGTTAAACCAATATCCTCAAATAAAGATGATTACGAAGCTTTATTGATACAAAACATTCAACAAGAGATGGAGCACAATTTAGCGCAACAAATTTATGTTAGCGAAAAATGCTGGAGTGTTATTAGTACGGCAAAAGCAGCTACGGTTCAACTCATAAGAAAAGCTAATTTATCTGAAAAAACAGATTCTGCAGATAAACTACGTGAAGTTATTTTAACCGAAATGATGGAGCGCCATTCCCCCAGTGATGCTGCAATTTCAATACTAAAAGAAGAGGTTAGGGAATTGTGGTAAATTTTAGTTATCCAATCGCAATTCATTAGAACGTGCTTGTTCACATTTTTGTTTGGCATATTCCCAACCTTGTTGCCACCAAGATGTCATGAGGTTCTTATTAAAAATCAATGAGTTCTCAGTAAGTTTTGAAGGCGTATAGTACAAATTGAGCTCAACGTTTCTGTTTTTTGCTGCCAATTTCCCTATGGTAATATCATTTCGCTCTATTTGATCAGATAAATGTCCAAATAAATTAATAAGTAATGAAAACGGGTTCTTACCCAAAATCTTATTGTATTCCATACTTTCAGATTCCAAAACTATGGCATCAACTTCGGTAGCACCTCTTAAAATAGCTTCCCTTATTGGAATCACACATCCTAAGCCGCCATCGGCATATTCAAAATCGTTCTTTTCAACTAAGGACATAAACGGTATATAATTGCAGGACACCCATATCCAATCACAAAACTCGTCGTAGTCATAATCTTTAATCGACTTGTACTCTACTCTGTTTTTTGATAAATTTGACACAGTAACCACCACATCATCCTTGGTAGTTTTGATTTTATCATATTCAGCTTTGGTAAAATGTTTTTTTATATGGCGCCTTAACGCTTTACTTTCTCCAAAAGTGCGCTTCATTCTTATAAATTGCCATATGGTATTTAGAAAATCTATAGATACAAACTCTCTTTTTCCTTTCTTTCTTATGGTAAAAGGGTTCACACTAAAAATATCCCGTTGGGTAACATTGGTGTAAACATGGTAAATTTTATCTATTTCTCCCGCTGCAAGATGTGGCACAAGCAAACTCCCTGTAGACGTCCCTAAAAACATATCATAATCTTTACCCTCAACTTCCATTAAGTATTGGGCAACACCACCTGCATAGGCACCTTTGCTTCCTCCTCCTGATATCACTAGGGCTTTCATAAATATTATTTACGTATAAATATAACGAATAAGAGTTCATATGGAAATCAATGTAAAATAAATATTAATTCACATACCCAATACTTGGTATTTTATAGAAAAAAAACACTTTATCACGAGATTTTCAGCTCAAGCTAAAAAAGAATCTATATTTTAGGCAGTAGCTATTAACCTAACTTTTACTATGCTAAAGAAAACTTTTCTTGTTGCATTATTTCCAATAGTAATAATTGCATCTTTATTTGCTCTAAAAGAAACTCATCCTACAATTCAATTTACAACTAGTGGTATTTCAATTTTGCCACCTGATGCCACAATTTCTGGAACAACTGAAGTATGTTTAAATAGTAGTCCAGATCCTGAAATCACCTTTACAGGTTCTGGAGGCAATGCTCCTTATACCTTCACCTACACAATAAATGGAGGAGGGAATTTAACTATTTCAACAGCAGGGTCTAACAACTCGGTGGATTTATCGGTAAATACAGGAACTGCTGGCACATTTATCTACAGGCTAGTTTCTGTTGAAGATAATACAGGAGATACGGAATCTGCTACTGGAACAGCTACGATTACTGTTAATGAGCTTCCAACAGTAGATTTTACGTTTGATAATAATTCGGCTTGTTCAGGTGCGCCAGTAAACTTTACACCTTCTGCAATTGGCAATGGTCCTTTTACATACAGCTGGAGTTTTGGCGATGGCGATACATCCTCAAACGATAGTCCGTCGCATGAGTTTGAAGCACTTGGTTGTGGCAATCAAATTTTTAATGTGACGCTTACTGTAACTGATGACAACGGTTGTACCGCTTCAGTTACCAAACCCATTACAGTTCAACAAAAACCATTGTTAGAATTTAGAGATGTCGATAGTCCTTTTGACCCTTTTAATAATTGTGGTAACAACACAACCGACCCCTCATATACTATAAATGTTGGTGTGGATAATGTTTCGCCATGTATTAGTTCTTATAATGTGGATTGGGGAGATGGTAGTCCTGTAGAAACTGGTGTTACATTTCCTGCTACGCATACTTATACACAACTTGGGTCGTTCAATATGGAAATTACTGGTATTGGCACTAATTGTGATAATACGGTAACATACTTAATTAAAAATTCAAGTAATCCAACAGGAGCAATTGTTAACCCTGGAAATACAGTAAATTTATGTACACCTGTAGACCCTATTGAATTTGCAATAGGATCATGGGCTTCAAACCCACCTGACACCAATTATCAAGTTGATTTTGGAGATGGCACTGTTGAAAACTACACCCAGGCACAATTGGAAGCGTCTCCATTTTTTAATGCTGCCGATCCTATAAACTCTCAAGATTTCCCAATCCCCCATACATATACCGAAACAAGCTGTCCTCTTACTTATACTGTATTTTTATTTATTACAACATCTTGTGGACAAACCAATTTAACCGCTGGCCCTATAATTATTTTGAGAAGACCAGAAGTGGATTTTGAAGACCCTCCAACAAGTTGTGTCAACACCCCTGTTCTATTCGAAAATACCTCATTGGATGGTTATAGTAATAATTGTAGTATCAACGACGGGTATTTCTGGGATTTTGGAGATGGCACAATGTCAACTGACCGGAACCCATCACATATTTATACTACTCCTGGTACTTACACGGTTTCATTATATGCTGAAAACTCCTGTGGTGTAACGGACACCGTTACCAAAGATATTTGTATTGAGTCTGATTTAACTGCGGCTTTTACTTTAGACAATAATAATGGATGTTCTCCATTAGATGTACAAACCACCAATACTACAGATTTAAGTGAAAGTTGCGGTGGAGATTCGTTTTTATGGGAAGTATCTTATGCCTCTGGTTTTTGCAGTACTGGAGTTGCACAATGGAACTTTACAAATGGAACAGATGAAAATTCTGCATCTCCTTCTTTTGAATTTATAAGCTCAGGCACATACACATTAACTCTTACTGCTACAAATACTTGTGGAAGCGATATGGTTTCACAAACCATTGAAGTAAAACGTCCGCCAACAGTTGGTGTTGATGCCATAGCAGACTTTTGCGGGAATGCATCTATTACGCCGTCGGCAATAGTAAACAATTGTGCGCCTATTTCTGAAACCGTTACATATAGTTGGAGTTTTCCAGGAGGAACACCAACTACTGCTACAACCTTAGACCCAGGGACTATAGTTTATACTACTCCCGGGAATTATCAAGTAACTTTTAGTGTAACGTCTAGTTGTGGTACTACTACCGATACTGAAGATTTTGTTATAAATGAAATACCAACTATTACTAATACTGATTTAACCCAAACGATATGCTCTGGGACAGAAACTACCGAAGTCGTTTTAACATCTGATATTTCTGGAACAACATATACCTGGTCCGCTACTGCACCTGCCGGAGTAACAGGTTTTATTGCCAATGGAACGACAAATACTATTCCAATTCAAACGATTTTCAACTCTAATACTACTTCAGAAGATGTTACCTATACTATAACGCCATCCAACGGTAGTTGTGATGGTGCACCTGTAAACCTTGTGATTACCGTTGATCCTGCACCAGAGTTTACAAGTCAACCTCAAGATGAAACCATTTGTTTAAACGGGCCTGTGTCACCGCTCACAGTAAATGTTAACGGTCCAGGCACACCAACGTATCAATGGTATAGCAATACGGTTGATAATACTACAACAGGAACTGCCATCGCTGGAGAAACGAATGCTTCCTACACACCGCCAAATAGCCCCATAGGCATTACATATTATTATGTTATTGCTTCTTTTACATCTGGTGCCGGGTGTAATGAAATTATATCAAATACTGCAAGAATTGAAATTGTGCCTAATGTTCAGATTGATACAAATCCTATCACAACACAAAGTCTGTGTGTAGATGGCGTGGTAAACACCGATTTATCTGTAACGCATTCTGGTGGAACAGGAACTATCACTTACCAATGGTATAGCAATACCGTAAATGCTAATACTGGAGGCACCGCAATTGTTGGCGCTACAAATGCAACTTACACGCCACCAGCATTTACAATTGCGGGCAACTATTATTTTTATGTAGAGATTTCTTCTAGTGGTAGCGGTTGTTCTCCTATAACCAGTGAAGTTTCTGAAGTTGTTGTTGCAGATGATCCCACTATTACTACACAACCTCTGTCAACCCAAACCCTTTGTCAAAGTACTATTCCACAAGATTTAGAAGTAGTTGCTTCTGGAGGTATCGGTTCTGGTTATACATACCAATGGTACAGCAACACTGTAAACACCAATACTGTTGGTACCGTAATTACAGGAGCAACAAATTCAACGTTTACACCGCCTACAGGAACAGTTGGTACCTTGTACTACTATGCCATCATTACAGAAAATGAACCAGGTTGTAGTGTTACCAGCGCAATTTCAGAAGTAAATATAAACCCTGCACCAAGTTTTACCAATCAGCCATTGTCTCAAACCATTTGTTTTGGTGAAACTTTTTTTACACTTTCGGTTACTTTTGCCAATGGTGTTGGCACACCAACATACCAATGGTACAGCAATACAATTAATGATACGTCAACAGGAACAGCAATAGCAGGAGAAACTTCAAATAGTTATACCCCGCCCTCGGGAACAGTTGGCACAGTGTATTACTATGCAATCATTACGTTTTCATCGGGTGGCTGTACAGAAATTATCTCTCAAGTTTCAGAGCAAACCGTGAATGAAACTCCCGATATTAGCAATAAAACGGCTATAATATGTAGCGGTACTGCTTTTTCAATAGCACCAGATAATTCTGGTGGGGACATTGCTCCTATTGGAACCACTTATACTTGGACTAATCCAGTAATTAATCCCGCAGGAACTATTACTGGCGCATCACAGGAAACCACTCCACAAAATGCTATTAGTCAGACCTTAACCAACACAACTACAAATCCGTCAACCGTAACTTATACGGTTACACCTAGTTTGGGGGCATGTGTTGGAAATGATTTTGAAATAGAAGTTACAGTAAATCCATCCATAAGCATAACAACGATACAAAATAATAGTTTGTGTTATTTAGATAATGGCGGATCATTAGAAATAGACATTTCAGGCGGTGTCCCATTTTCAACTGGTGTACCTTATCAAATAAATTGGACAGGACCAAACGGCTACACAAGTACCGATGAAGATATTTTCAATTTAGCTCCTGGCGATTATACCGTTTCTATTTTAGACGATGGCGGTTGTCCCTTTACAGAAACTTTTACCATCACAGAACCAGATGAGTTAATTTTTAGTGCCATTGATTTTGATCCTGAGACCATTTCATGTTTTCAAGAAGATGATGGCACCATAGGGATTGATGTTGCAGGCGGTACCGCCCCTTACACATACAACTGGACTAGAAACGGTGCGCCTTTCAGCAATGATGAAGATTTAATCAATTTGGCACCAGGCGTCTATGAAATCACTGTAACAGACGCCAATAATTGTGCGCCTATTGTTCAAAGTTTTGATGTGGTTGAACCACCTGAACTCATTGCAAGTTTAGTAAACCAAGTGGATGTTGTCTGTTTTGGGGAAGCTACAGGCGAAATAAATGTAAACATCGCTGGCGGAAGACCTTTTGAAACTTCCCCGGGCGTTTTTGATTACACCTATAGTTGGACGGGACCAAATGGGTTCGCAAGTACGAGTCAAAATTTGACAGGTTTATTGGCAGGAGCATATAACTTAATAGTTACAGACAGATCGGGTTGTACCGATGATTTGGAAGTCATCATCAATCAAACAGATGAAATTATTATCGATTACACAGCTACTGAAATTGAGTGCTATGGTGATAATGACGCCTCCATCACAATAAATAATATTTCTGGTGGAAATGCACCATACAACATAACTTGGAGCAATTTAGGTTCAGGACTTGTGCAAAGCAATTTATCTCCAGGGACTTATGTCATTACTGTTACGGATGATACCAACTGCATTAAGGAAGCTACGGTAATTATTGCAGAACCTCCAATTTTTAGAATTACACCGCAGGTTACTAATGTCTCCTGTTTTGGCGCAAACGATGCCAGAATCATTCTCAATTTAGAGGGTGGCATAGATCCGGTGAGTTTGAGTTGGGATGACGATCCAACAGCAGGTGTAGAACGTAACAATATTGGACCAGGAACCTATACCGTTACCATCACTGATGGAAAACCTTGTGATATTACCGAAACATTTGTGATTACAGAACCAGATGCTTTAACCATTTCGGGCACAAAAACCGATGCTTTGGATTGTGATGATGCCAATAGCGGCGCCATAAATGCAATTGTTACGGGCGGAACCTTACCCCTTACCTATCAATGGTCTAATGGTGCGACTACAGAAGATTTAGATAATATACCTCCAGGCGAATATACGATTACTGTTACAGATGCTAATAATTGTGAAATCTCAGATACATTCGTAATCAATAGATTTGATCCTTTAGAGGTTGATGTTGAAACGGCCACTAATTTTGATTGTGATGCTAAAACTGTAGACCAATCCTTTATAGCAGTGCCTAAGGGCGGTGTGCCTCCTTATCAAATTTCATGGTCTAGCGGAACAGTAAGTGGTACAAATAACGAAATTATGCAGACCGATGTTAATGGTTTAGTCATTATTGATGTCACCGATAGCGTTGGATGTTCCATTTCGTTCTCATACAATGTTGAAATTCCCGAATTGGGAGATCCAAATTTCACCATAAGTTCAGAGGCATTTAACAATTTTGGTTTTTATTCCATAGAAGATCCTATTCAATTTACAAATACATCAACAGGAGATTATGTAGGTATGTCTTGGGATTTTGGTGATGGTAATTTTTCAACTGAAGAAAATCCAACACACACATACAGCACCGTTGGTACTTATGTGGTAACTCAAACCGTAGTATATCCTTTTGATTGCACTTATGTAAGAACCATTACGTTAAACATTCAAAAAGGCTATACTTTAATTGTTCCTAATGCCTTTACACCAAACAATGATGCACTCAATGATAATTTCCTACCGTCTCAAATTGCGCTATCCAATATGAAACTGAATATTTATGATACTTGGGGCAGCATGATTTATTCTGAAGAAAATAATGAAAGTATAGAAGGATGGGACGGCACTATAAAAGGTGATGCCGCCGAAAATGGTAACTATTATTATACATTTTCTGGGGAAACATTTTATGGCAAGAAAATAGAACGTAAAGGTGTTGTGGTTTTAATAAAATAAGAAATGAAGACAAAATTATATATAACGCTAGTGATGGTTTGTCTTTGTTTTAAGGCAAACGCACAGGACCCAATTTTTTCACAATATATGATGGTGCCAGAAAGTTTAAATCCTGCATTTTCTGGTTTTGAACAGGCCACTTATTTTGGTGTGATTCACCGTACGCAATGGCCTTATCTGGATTTACAGGTAGATACAGATTATGCCTTTTTAAATACTTGGGTTGAAAATGCTAAAGACGGCATTGGAGTGGGATTTAGCTTTTTAAATCAGCGAGAAAACAGCACAAATTATAACCATTTTCAATTCAATGGGAACTTCGCCTATATAATCGGTTTAAGTAATGACTGGTATTTTAGACCTGCAGTAGAAGTTGGTTACGGCATGAAATCGTTTAACTTTAGAAACCTGTTACTTTCAGACCAAATCAATATTAATGCGGGAACCGTAAATCCTTCGAGCTCAGATCCGTTTGCTATGAATGCCAATAACCGTATTGGTTTCGTAGATTTTACTGCAGGCTTCGTATTTGACAAAAAGAATAGGCGTAATGATACAGACTTATGGTTAGGTGCCGCCATTAAACACCTAAACCAACCAAATATTTCATTTTTTGACGAGGGAAATGTGCCTTTAGATATTTTTTATACCGTGCACGGTAGTTACCGATTTCCGTATTATGACCATAACGATATGATACTATCTGCAAATTATATGCAACAAGGGCGCTATAACCGTTTGGATTTGTCGGGAACTATTAAATTGAACAAATTATTTCTTGGAGCCATGGCAGTAACCAATCCTGCAAAAAATAGTGGCAATAGCCATTTGTTAACTTCAGTGAATGCTTTGGTTGGTGTAGAATTGGAGCGTTTTAGATTTGGCTTTTCATATGATTTCAACACCTCAAATATTGGCAGAACCGATGGTGTGTATGAACTTTCCATCACATATCTAGCTGATTGCTTGATTTGTAGAAGCCCTGTTAACAACGAACGTAGAAAATAATCTTGTCATTCAGAGGGATGAACGACCCAAGAATCTACATAATTTTTATGAAACAAAATTCATGGCTTACTTCGACAGGCTAAGCACTGGTCGCTCTGAATGACAAGACAAATACTATTTCTTATCCAAAAGCGAATTCGCAAATTTCTTGAACCTCCAATTATGATGCGTAGTAGCTTTCTTTAAATTTTCTTTGCAAGTATCATTGCAAGCCTGTATTTGATGCAAATACTGAAAAGCATTTTGACGTACTTCAAAACCAAAGGTATCACTTGTATAACCTGTTAACTCTTGAAAATATTCAGGTTTGTTCTGTGGCTCATAATCTTCTGTGATTAGCGCCAACGTTAGCCAAAGCATTCTCACATTTTTATCATTAAAGCCAATGATGTTTTTAGTTTTATTTAGGTATTTGCTTCTATCCTCTGGAAAGCTTTTCCATAGGTTGAATAAGGCCGTTTCAATGGTGATATAGGATTCATCGTTCAGAAGTGATTCGTAATCTTCTTTAAGTTCCAAAGGGGTATTTGAAAGGCTTTGTGCAATAGCTTGACGTAATTTCAAATCTTTTGAATTATCAAGAAGTTCTTTCGATACATTATCACCAAGTGTTTTAATGACTTCGGCTTGTAGAAAAGTGTTATCATTATTAGAAACATACTTGTAACAGTTTTCAAGATCATTTTTACAGTCTAACTGAAAATATCCTTTGTAATCAATAGAGGTTAAATAGAAGAATTCTTCCATTTCATCATAATTAAGTTCAGAAGATTTTAACCATGTATTTACAAACTCAGTCATATCTTGTTCACTACTCTTTTCAACCTCACTTATAAAATCAGAAGTCTCCACATTTTTAAACTGATATTTTTCCAAATAATTCTTAACCGCTTGTTTAAAAGCTGCACTACCAACTTTTTCGCGAAGCATATGCAACACCCAACATCCTTTTTTGTAAAACGTTGTGCTACTCGATTTTGGGTCTAGTAGCGATGTACTTTGTCCCGCTTTATCTTGTGCTAATAATTCCTCGGCATATTCATAAAGTCGCCAGTAATAGTAATCCTCACCAAAAACTTCCTTTTCTGCTAACAACGCATAATACGTTGCAAAACCTTCCTGTAACCAATGGTGCGTTCCAGAAGTAGCTGTCACCAAGTTACCAAACCATTGGTGAGCCAATTCATGCGCATTGATATTTACAAAATTCTTGTCCACAAAAGCAATGGAATCTACCACAAAACTATCCGAGTAAATATTCAAACTCGTATTCTCCATCCCAGCATACAAAAAGTCTTTTACTGGTACCATTTTGTAGTTTTGCCAAGGATATGGCACGCCTATTTCTTCTTCTAAATAATCGAATATTTCTTTGGTGTAACGATATGTAGGTTCAAACTTCAAAGAATCTTCAGGGTAATAATGCATTTCTAAAGGGACTCCACTTTTGGAGTGTTCCACTTTTTTGTTGTATTTGCCTATGGCTAAGGCTACTAGATAACTAGGCATTGGTTGTTTCATGTCGTAATGCCAAGTAATTGTGGAATCGTTGATTTGTTTATCTGTTAAATTTCCATTGGCTACAACTTCATAAGCTGCATCAAACGTTATGGATAAATCAAACTCAATCTTCTCATTCATGTTGTCAATGGAAGGCAACCAATTACTTGTGTATTTCCCTTGACCTTGGGTCCAAATTTGTGGCTTCTCGATACGATTCCGATTGCTATCAGAATCACTCGAAGTGACATCATGTTTTAAATTCCAATCGATGAAGTATAACGCTCTATTAGGATTAGAAAAATACCTAATCATTACTTTATATTCTTTATTCTTTTTGAATTTATGGTATAGCCATAGCTTTTTGCCATCATATTCGGTTTTTATTTTCCCAAAATGCTCACCGCTGCCTTTCATTCCTTTGTAAAAAAGACGCACACGTTCAGGCATAAATCGCATTGTGTTTGCGTCAACATAAATGGAGTCTACAGCCTTTAAAATTTTAATTGTATAAAGTACATTGCCTTGTACTTTTTTTTGTGAAATATCAAAATTAATATTAGCCTTACACTTTAGAAAATCAACATATTCTGTTTGTTGTCCATAACAGATATTGACTACCAAACACAATACAACGGTTTGCAATAATTTCATAAAGTGAATATAGCAAACTTTAGACCAACTTTGCTTAATAAAGAAAGGAAGTAATCCTGCTTCTCAGCGATCTTTACCTCCTTGTCTTTTCCCACGAATTGATTAATAGCGCATATAGCTTATTTTACATTATGTCTATCTACAATTAAAAGTACTGATATAGGATTCAAAAGCTTCGGTAGATTCGAAATCTTCTGGGCATGTTAAAATATAATCTACTCCAAATTGACACTCTATGCATTCTTCATCTTGCTTAGAACAACTTAATATAAAGATAGAAATCATAATTATTGAAATAGCTGACCTCATAGCTTTAGTCTTTAGTAAGGTTAAATCTTTGACTTGTATGTAAAGTTAAATTGCCACTCCCATCTTTAATCCAATATTTAGAAGTACCATTGATTTCATTACCTGTTCTATTTAGTACAATCTCATGCTTATTAGAACCGTTAAATGAAGCTATTATGCGGTTATTTCCGCAATTCCCCTCCCCATAGACACTTTCTTCCCCATCGCATACAAAATGTGCATAATCACTTGTTCTAACAACTACTTTATTACTTTCTGAATCATAAGTTATACTAACATTAACGGAAATTGAACAATTTTCCCCATTTAAATGACTAGTAATATCACTTATTCCATTCCACTTTCCCGTCCATGAAGTATAACATGTATTCTCAGCTCCAATTTCATTATTTATTTCATCCAAAGCTTCCTCTAACTCTTCACATGAGTTAAATGCCATAATTGAGCATAAAATTAAAACTAGATTCACTATAATATTTAGCGTTCTTTTCATTTTTTTAAATATTTGAGTTTGTTGTTATTAATACCAAAAATAATTCAAGTGGTAAACCATAATATGCTCATGAATAACCAATTAAACAGTCATTTTTGAGAGTTAAGACCAACCGCTAAAAAATCAAGCTAAAAGGAAAGATAAAATGCAACCTTTTTGGGGTGAAGTGAAAAAGCACTTCTCAGGGTTAGAAAAGCATTTTTTTGAATAGATAAATAGATTCTGAAACAAGTTCAGAATAGCAAATAAGAGATTGCACAATTCTTGTTACTTCACAATAACAGTTAAATCAAATTATTCCGCGTAGCATAACTAATCAACTCCGCAGAGTTTTTACAACTCGTTTTTTCTAAAATGGCACGCCTATAAGTATCTACTGTATGGCGGCTAATAAAAAGACGTTCTCCAATTGCCTTACTGTTTAAACCTTTGCCTATTAAACGAATAATTTCAAACTCGCGTTTACTTAAATTAGAGAGTAATTTGGTTTTATAACGTTCTAAAGTTGCTTTAAGCTCGTCAATATTAACAGGTTTTAATAAATAATCAAACGCATAAGTTTTAATTGCTTTTATGGCATAGTGGTCGTGCGCAGAAATGTAGACTATTTTAGTATCCAAGTTATTCTTATTAATATCATCTGCCAATTCTAAACCTGACCGCCCGGGCATTTCAATATCCATAAACACCATATTTGGTTCATGCCGCAAGATATAATCAAAAGCAGTGTCTGCTTGTTCAATAAAAGCCAAAACTTCAACTTCAATAAAGTTTTGTAATAACAATTTCATTCGGTTTAATGCGCGTTGTTCATCATCAATTACTATTACTTTTATTTTATCTACCATAATGAAATTATTTATTGGATATTTTTATTTCTACTTTTACACCTTGTTTATTTCCTTTGTCATCTTTTAACTCAATTAAGCGGTGGGTAATTTGCTTTTTATTCAATTTAGAATAGAGCTTAAAAATATCCTCCATAATCCGCAAACCGTTTCCTGTAGAATGTTTTTTTGAGATTTGAGATGTGCGAATACCTATTCCGTTATCTTCAATATACAATTGTAAAATACCTGAGCCATATAAAGCCGAAATACTTAGTAAACCATTATCCTTTAATGCCAGACCATGCTTAATAGCATTTTCCACATAAGTAAATAAAACGTGTTTTGGGATTTTTGCATCTAAGTTTACATTATTATCAACATCAATACTGTATTGAAACTTGTTATTAAATCGAATCTGTTGTAATTTAATGAAGTTCTCAGTATACTCCAATTCCGCTTTTAGAGTAGTGGTTATTTTATCTGAATGCTGTAAAGTATCACGCATAAAATGCGAAAACTGACCAATAAACTTATCAGCCTCTAATTTGTTATCCATCAGGGTCATTTCGCTAATAGTATTTATGGCATTAAATACAAAATGTGGATCTACCTGATTTTTTATAGTTTTAATTTGTAACTCAGATATTTGTTTTTCTATAGCACGTCTTTTATTATCTCTAATACGTTGCCCTTTAAGTACTAATAGTACCAAGCCCAAGACTCCAACATAAATTACCAAATAGATGCCGTATTGGAAATAGTATAAAGGATTTTTTGTAAAGGTTACATAATCCACATAAATACCTTTTTGGATAAAGATTTGTTTTCGATTATTACTTAACAATTTTAACCCAACATTTATACTTTCATCCTGAGCAGCATTACTTGAAGTTGAAAATGAGATAGGGTTCTCAAAATTGCTATCATAGATAAAGAATTTTGAAGTAGCTTGTGGTAAAATCACCCATTCTGGTGCTTCATCATTCAAAATATCAAATTGATAAACAACATTAGATAATGGGATTTTAAAATTCCTTATTTCATGTAATTCTGAATCAAAAAAAATCACGGAGTTCTCTGTTTTTCTAAAAAGGGCGAATCTATTATTGTCAACTTTTCTAAACTCTCCCTTTTCCATAAAGGGCAACTCCATTTCTTTTTCAATATGTCCATTGATATTTATGGACATTAATTTGGGTTTTAGCTTTTTTTTCTGATTAGATCTGAAATATGACATCAGCTTAGTTTCTCCATTTTTTTTATAAGCGTATATATATATACCTCCAATGGCATTAAATTCAATGGGTTCAAATAGAAACCTAAGATCATCATCTAAAACTTGTAACCAAGTGCTTTTATCCAATCTATGAGTATAGATACTATCTATATTATTGGCACTAGCATGATTTCGAAATAAAATTTCATTTCTACCATCATTATCAATATCAATCGCCTGTTCAAAACACCCAGAATTAACCAAATGTGGGGATTTTAAAACCTGCTTTTTATTAAAATCGTACTTATAGATATGTCTCGGGTTTCCCGCAAAACCGGTGTGAATATTAAATATAACTTCATTATTGTTAAGATTTGTTCCATGACGTTGTTGAGAGGGCGTTACATCAAAATTGTAAGTATCATTAAATTCACTTATAGAATCCACAAATATATCTCGAAGGACTATTCCATTTTTAGAAAAAGGATCTATAATATGCAAAAATGCTGAGTCCATACGTTGCGTAACCAAAAACAGTTCCTTTTTGCCATTATTATCTATATCGCTAAACCACAGGTCCATATTTTTATGAGGCCATTTGGAACTAAAATTAATTTGATCGCCATAATCACCATTGGAATGGTAATATAAGAAGCTAGCATTTCCTAGAGTATTAGTTTGGGCCTCTATACGTTCGCTTATCCCATCACCATCAAAATCATGATGATATAATTTACTATCCTCAAGCTTTGAATGGACCTGAGTTTCGACACTTACCTCGTATTTCGAAAAAGAGTCTGGAAGACATAAAAGTATCGCAAGCGTAATATAAAATGCGATAACATAAGGGTGTAAAATAAAAGAAACAAAACGTTGTTTCACTTAAACGAATTTGGTCAGGTTTATTTGTAGTAGAAAAATAGTGAATTTGATGATAAAAACTCACAAAAACCGACCTAATGTCCTATTTAATATTTATTTACACTAAAAATGAGTATTAGGAGTACTCATTTAAAAACTATGAAACTCAATCAAATTAGCTTCGTAATACTGATCTCCCAACTTGTTCAGTAAGTTTCTAATAACATTACTATCGCCATTTACGGCAATTGCTGAATACCCAACAGCGTTTAAATGCCCTAAACGTAAATCTTTGATATTTATATTTTTGGAAGCCAAAGCCGATAGCAAAATCAATAACACACCGGGCGCATTTTCGTGCTTTGTTAAAATCACTTTTTCACTCAGTGCTAAATTTAACTTTACACCATCCATTTCAAGTAAATACACGCCCTCGCTATAGTAATTTGGAAGAACTTCGTTTTCCTTATACGTTAAGCTTTTAAATAGGCCGCCATCAGTTCCCTCAATAAAATCTATAGCCGTAGCTACACTCCCATTAGCATCATCAACAGATAAAAAGGCAACAGCTGTACCATCGTTATTGGATTTTAAACGTGCTGTTTGCACATTAATACCCTCAGATGCCAACGTGTTAAACAAAGATGAAATAACTCCCGGTTCATCCAGATGTTCAGAAAACAGACCATTAACAATGCGTTTTGTGTTTTTCGGAATTTCATTGGTAACAGTTATAGATTTACCCCATTTTCTAATTCTAATGGCATTGTAATCCCCCATGCTGGTGGCACTTCTGTATAAATCTACAAATTCTGAAAACGAACCTCCAAAAGAAAAATCTGGAATAATACGGCGTTGGGCGTCATCCAATCTTTGGTTGAGCAATTCAATACCCTTATTCAGTACCGTGTACTTTACCTTTAAATCATGGTCGTCATAAATAGTTCTGTTTTCAGGAATTAATTTGGAATAGCTTACATAACTTTCATAGCCAGCCTTTTGAATGTACTCTAAACTCTCCTTATAATTTAATCCGTAATATTTCACATGATGCGTATCTGTACCTACGCAAACAGGGATTTGTAATTCATTGGCATACCGCAATATACTCTGGGTTGGGTACACACCAACACCTTTAAATTCACCTGCCATATTCACATCAAGCGACAAATTTCTATCGGCTATTAATTCTAAAAGCGTTCTGAATTTATTAGCTAAAGGATGCGCGCTTGTTTCAAAATTCACTAAAGCTTCTGGCATATCCACATTTAGTTTTGGCAAATCAATATGACCGATAATCTGTATCATATCACCAAAACTCTCAATCATCTGAACCATTTCATCAAAATAACCGCCCCAATACGCCTCTAAACTCCCCCTTAGCTTTAACAATTGTTCGGCTTCCTCTTTAGAGCCATCGTAAGGCAATCCTTCTGGTGCAAAATGTACCGATCCAATCACATAATCCGCATCCTCCGCTTGAAAGATTTTAGAACGGCTCCATTGTAATCCTAAATCCGGACCCATCCATTCTAGCTCTACACCATATTTTATATTAATTTGCCCCTCGTACTTTGCGCGTAAATTTGCGATGCGCTTTGGGTAATTTAAATACGATTGATTACCTCGAATAAACTTTACATTCGTTTCCCGCTCAGCGATATACCTAAAGCTTGTTAATCTAGGAGAGTGAATAATAAACGTAATACTTGGGTTGCCAGCTTCAATAGCCTTATCAATAATATCCTCCAATTTGTCAATCCCATGTTTTACGTGGTCTTGCTCCGTACCAGCGTGTATTCCATGTGTTTCCCAAATAAAATCGTTAAGCTTTCTCATCAAATAATTCCGTTTGCGCATTAAAGAAGGCCAAATTTAACCATTCTAAAGAAAAACAGATAATAAAGTTTAATTTTTTGGGCGTTCCCTCCGCTTAGGCTTCGGTCGGGCTTTACGTTCCAAGTCCTCGCTCCCACCTGCGGGGTCGCTGTGGGCTTTCCTCTGCAATCCCTAACGCGGGCTTATCCGCCAAAGCCAATTTTAAACTTCCAACTTACAGCACATTTGCTTAAATTCGCTCTATGTCTGTTAACCTGCAAACACCCCTAGATTATTTAAAAGGCGTTGGTCCCAATCGTGCCGATTTATTACGTAAGGAACTGAATATCCATACGTATCAGGACGTTCTAAATCTATTCCCTAATCGGTACATTGATAAAACACGATTTTATAAGATCAATCAACTTCAGGACAATAGTGCCGAAATTCAGGTTATTGGAAAAATCACAGGATTTAAAGAAGTAGCCCAAAAACGAGGCAAACGCTTAGTAGCCACATTTCAAGATGATACGGGTATAATGGAACTAGTTTGGTTTCGCGGACAAAAATGGATAAGGGAAAGCTTAAAACTCAATACACCGTATGTCATTTTTGGTAAGGCAAATAGGTTTGGCAGAACTTTTAGCATGCCCCACCCTGATATTGAAACCATTGCCGAACATAAAAAGAGCTTAAGTTCGGGCATTCAACCTATTTATCCTTCCACAGAAAAGTTGAGCAATAAAGGCATTAGCAATCGTGTGGTAAGCAAAATAGTGCAACAACTATTTTTAGAAACTAAAGGGCGATTTATCGAAACGTTATCAGAACCGATACGCTCAGAGTTAAAACTGATACCTAAAGCAGAGGCCTTATTAAACATACATTTTCCAAAATCACAAGAACTACTTGCTAAAGCGCAGTTTCGTTTAAAGTTTGAAGAGCTGTTTTATATTCAGCTGCAACTTATTTTGAAAAATTTAATTCATAAATCAAAAATCAAAGGCTTTCAGTTTGAAAAAGTGGGCGACTATTTTAATGCATTTTTTAAAAACCATTTACCATTCAATTTAACTAATGCCCAAAAACGCGTACTTAAGGAAATAAGAGCGGACTTAGGAAGCAATGCTCAAATGAACCGTTTGTTACAAGGCGATGTAGGTTCTGGTAAAACCATTGTGGCGTTTATGAGCATGCTCATCGCGCTAGATAATGGTTATCAAGCCTGTTTAATGGCACCAACAGAAATATTGGCAATACAACATTTTGTCGGACTTGAAGAATGGTGTAGATTATTGAATATAAGCATTAAACTATTAACAGGCTCAACTAAAACTTCAATACGAAAAGAGATTCATGCAAACCTTGAAAACGGACAATTACAGATTTTAGTGGGTACTCATGCCCTACTTGAAGATAAGGTGAAATTTGCCAATTTAGGGCTCGCCATAATTGATGAACAACACCGCTTCGGAGTAAAACAAAGAAGTAAGCTTTGGCAAAAAGGAGGCTCTCCTCAGTCCTCCCGAAGGGAGGAAGCCAAAGCAGTACGTAAAAAATATATGACGGCGCGTCCTTCTGCTTACAAGTTATTGAAAGAACTACAACAAGAGAATAAAAAGCATGCTACGGAAGCGGAGCGCGCATTATGGGAGTCTTTGCGAGGTAAAAAATTAGACCATAAGTTTCGCAGACAACATATTATTGATGAGTTTATTGTTGATTTCGTTTGCCTCGACAAAAATCTAGCTATCGAGGTAGACGGTGGCTATCACACTACTATAGAGCAAAAAGAAGCCGATGAACTGCGAACAAAAATTTTAAATGAAATAGGTTTTAAAGTTATAAGATTCACCAACGAACAAGTTTTAGGAGATATTGATAACGTTTTAAGTTATATAGAGCAAGAGTTGAAAAGCCTCCCCTCTGGGGAGGTTGGTGGGGCTGTTCCACCACATATACTTGTTATGACCGCAACCCCTATTCCTAGGACATTGGCTATGTCGGTTTATGGTGATTTAGATATTTCTGTAATTGACGAATTACCTCCGGGACGAAAATCGATTAAAACCGTACATCGTTATGACGCTAACCGCTTAAATGTGTTCAGGTTTATGCGCGATGAAATTGCAAAAGGCAGACAGGTTTATATTGTGTATCCACTAATCCAAGAAAGCGAAGCAATGGATTATAAAGATTTAATGGACGGTTATGCCAGTATAGAGCGTGATTTCCCAAAGCCAGAATACCAGATATCCATCGTGCATGGAAAAATGAAACCAGCGGACAAAGATTATGAAATGCAACGTTTTATAAAGGGTGAAACGCAGATTATGGTGGCTACCACCGTTATTGAAGTTGGTGTAAACGTACCCAACGCCTCCGTAATGATTATTGAAAGTGCGGAGCGTTTTGGCTTATCGCAATTACACCAATTACGCGGACGTGTGGGGCGCGGTGCAGAACAGAGTTACTGTATTTTAATGACGAGCCACAAATTAAGTAACGATAGCAAAACCCGTTTAGAAACCATGGTACGCACCAATGACGGTTTTGAAATTGCCGAAGTAGATTTAAAACTCCGTGGCCCTGGCGATATTATGGGCACACAACAAAGTGGTGTATTAAATTTACGTATTGCAGATATTGTAAAAGACAAAGCTATTTTGCAACAAGCACGGTATTTTGCTAAAAAAGTATTGCACGCAGACCCGTCTTTAAAAGCTTCTGAAAACCAAGTGATTTTGAATACTTACGTGCAATTGGCTAAGTATAAGAATATTTGGAATTATATTAGTTAAGACAAGTATTTTAAGATTTATCACCTTGACTTTGTCAGAAAAAAACCGAACTTCGTTTAACGTCAGATATAAGTCATTAAAACGACGCATATCTGGAAAAGTTAAACGAACCTCTCCAAAAAGTCTAAAATTTCGTATTAGCCATAAGCCAGCAAACACACCCGCGTTAGGGATTGAACGGCATGTTTGAAATCCCCGACGCAGGAGGGATTGAGTAGTGAAAGCCCGACCCCTTGTGGGTAACGCCCAAATATGAAAACATAAAAAAAGCGACCAAATTGGTCGCTTTTTAAATATCTAAATCAACAGAAAATTATTTTTTCCCGTCCATTTTATCTTTAAGAGCTTGTAAAGCATCGTTAGCATCACCTAAAGTTGGTTTTGCTTCGGCAGCAGCACTAGCAGCTTTTTTAGCAGCGGCTTTTATGTTTGCAGCTTCTTCAGCTTTGTGGATTGCAGCGTGAGACGCTACAACACGTTTAAACTCTTTGTTAAATTCAATAATCTTGAATTCTGCTTCTTCACCTTTCTTAAGCTTAGAACCATCTTCTTTCTCTAAGTGACGTTGCGGTACAAAAGCAACGATATCATCATTAAATGCTATTGTAGCACCTTTGTCAACTATTTCAGAAATTGCAGCGGTATGCGTAGTGTTTAAAGCAAATTCAGTTTCGTACTTATCCCAAGGGTTATCTGTAGTTTGTTTGTGTCCTAAACTTAGTTTACGACCTTCTACATCCAACTCCAGAACAATAACGTCCAACTTATCACCTACAGCACAAAACTCTGATGGGTGCTTGATTTTCTTAGTCCAAGATAAATCTGAGATGTAAATTAATCCGTCGATACCTTCTTCTAATTCAACAAATACACCAAAGTTTGTAAAGTTACGCACAATACCTGTATGCTTAGAGCCTAATGGATATTTCGCAGTAATGTCTGTCCATGGATCTGGCGTTAATTGCTTGATACCAAGAGACATTTTACGGTCTTCTCTATCCAAAGTTAAAATTTGAGCTTCAACCTCGTCTCCAACAGAAACAAAATCTTGAGCCGAACGTAAGTGTGTTGACCAAGACATTTCAGAAACGTGGATTAAACCTTCAACACCTTCGGCAACTTCGATAAACGCACCGTAATCTGCAATTACAACTACTTTACCTTTTACTTTGTCACCAACTTTCACTTCTTCTCCAAGTGCTTCCCATGGGTGCTTGCTCAATTGCTTAAGACCTAATTGGATTCTAGACTTGTCTTCATCAAAATCAAGGATTACCACATTTAATTTCTGATCTAACTCTACAATCTCATTTGGATGATTGATTCTAGACCAAGATAAATCTGTAATATGTACTAATCCGTCAACACCACCAAGATCAATAAATACACCGTAAGATGTGATGTTCTTCACAACACCTTCTAATACTTGACCTTTTTCTAATTGACCAATGATTTCTTTCTTTTGCTCTTCAATGTCAGCCTCAATAAGTGCTTTATGAGACACTACTACGTTTTTAAATTCATGGTTGATTTTTACAACTTTGAATTCCATAGTTTTATTTACGTACTGATCGTAATCTCTAATTGGTTTTACGTCAATTTGAGAACCTGGTAAGAATGCTTCAATTCCGAAAACATCTACAATCATACCACCTTTAGTTCTACACTTCACAAAACCGTTAACGATTTCACCAGTTTCGTGAGCTTTATTAACTCTGTCCCAAGCCTTAATTACACGAGCTTTACGGTGAGATAATACTAACTGTCCTGTGGCATCTTCGCGCACATCAATTAATACTTCTACCTTATCTCCTACTTTTAAATCTGGGTTGTAGCGGAATTCGTTTAAAGAAATAACACCTTCAGACTTTGCATTGATGTCGATAATTGCATCTCTGTCTGTAATGTGAATTACAGTACCTTCAACAACCTCGTCGTCTAAAGTATCAACAAAATTCTCTGCTACTAATTTTTCAAATTCTTCAAGTTGTTTGTCATCTACCTCATCAATACCTTCTTGGTAATTGTGCCAGTTGAACTCTTTTAAGAATTTTTCAGGATTTGCTTGCGCTTCTGATACTACAGGAGCTTCAGCGGTTTGTGCTTCAGTTGCTTCAACCTCAGCTTGTTTTGCTTTTTCAGCCATTTAATAAAATCTGCGAATCGTTGCTAAGATTTCCACTTTTGCGGAAACGCCATCTCATCGCGTTTGTATTCTGTATGTTTCGAAAAGTTAACCGCTTAACACACAGAAGTGTTATAAAATTGTTTTTCTAGTTCCCTTTTATCTTTTCGATACTGCGCTAAAAAGGAGTGCAAAAATATACATTTTCAGATAATTAGCCTAATTCAGACTAAAAAAAATAAATGTGACTTCTCAGTAGTTTTGGCGTCTTAAATTTAGATGGAGATATCGAAGTATAATTCGCGCATTAGAAAGAATTATTTATTATATTGTTCATCCGAAAAAATTAACTATTAAAACAAATAAATCATGGTAAAAGCTAAATATCAAGCGGTTTTAGACTTAGGAGAATCGCTCAACATCCAAAATGGAGATGTAAAAGAAGAAAACGGACAATTAAAAGTTTGGGGTACCGCAAATACGCCTTATGAAAAAGATTTAATTTGGGATAAAATTAAAGAAGTTGGTGGTGAAAATCCATCAGATATTATGGCCGACATAAAAGTGGCGGACTCTAGTGTGTATCATAGACATACTGTAAAAAGTGGTGAAACACTTGGTAAAATAGCCATCCAATATTATGGTAAGGCTTCTAAATATCAAGATATCTTTAAGGCGAATTCTGATATTTTAAAGAATCCAGATTTGATTCATCCAGACCAGGAATTGATTATTCCGAATTTGTAAGATTCTCAGCAATAAAATGTAAAAGGCACTTTTTAAAAAGTGCCTTTTTTTATTCCATCCCTTCTATTGTGATTTTAGCTAGTTGTAATACTTTTTCAAATTGCTCATCTAGCGATAAATCTGAATTATCAATTTCGATAGCGTCTTCAGCCTTTATCAAAGGGGAATCTTTTCGGTTGGTATCAATATGATCGCGTTCTGTAACATTTTTCAAAACGTCCTCATAGGTTATTTTATCACCACGTTCCAAAAGTTCTTTATATCTCCGTTTCGCTCGTTTTTCGGCAGAAGCAGTCATAAAAATTTTAAGCGCTGCATTAGGAAACACCACGGTTCCAATATCGCGTCCATCCATCACAACACCTTTGTCCTCCCCTAGCTTTTTTTGAATAGCCACTAGCTTTTGTCTTACTTCAGGGACTGCCGCTACATTACTTACAAAACCAGACACTTCCAGAGTGCGGATTTTAGATTCTACATTTTCTCCATTTAAATATACCTCAGCATACCCTAAGTCTTTATTAAACTGAAACGTCAATTCAATTTTATCTAATTGATAGATTAATGCTTCTTTATTAAAATCATCGTCCGAGATTAATCCATTTTGAATGGCATAAAGCGTAACTGCTCTATACATTGCTCCTGAGTCAACATAAACATAACCTAGTTCTTTTGCAATCTGTTTCGCCACAGTGCTCTTCCCCGTTGAGGAGTAACCGTCTATTGCAATGGTGATTTTATTCATTATACGTGTTTCAGGTGGCTAAAGTACTTAAAGTGCATTAAAGTTAAAAGCACTATAAGCTTAAATAGGTTAACATAAAATTTAAGACACCTATACTATTGTAAGTCAATTTGTAATCCGAAAAAATTAGAGTTGGCCGCACTGGTGTATTTTGCATGCGTATAACTAAAGCGCATTTTATTGAGTTTGATGGAAAATCCTGCCGAAAGCCCCGAAAAATTACGCTGATCGACTATGCGTAGTTCTTCTGAACGACGGAAATTATAGCCCAATCTGATATTAAAACCACCTTCGGGGAACAATTCAGCCCCAAGTATGGTATGCCTTATCAATTGCCCAACAAAACCTATTTTTTCTTGCGTTTGATTTCCTGATAAATCACTCGTAACTCTTGCAGGGTTTGGTCGTGCAATAGGCCAATCTTGAAGGTTTTCTAAAGTAACGTGCCATCTTATGGGAACGTGCTCCAGACGTTGGGATAACCCCAAGCCCACTTCAAAAGGTAATGGTTCGTTTAATCCTGCATAGGTTGTGATTTGGGAACCTAAATTTCTAACCACTAAAGCAGCATGAAAATCAAGATCTTCATCAATGTATAACAATCCTAAATCTACTGCAGCCCCAAAAGAGTTGTATTGTTCTAATTTTGATGTGATTAATTTTAAACTTGCTCCGAAATAAAAATCTGAATAACCGATTTGCAACGCATAACCCACTGATAAAGCGGTTTCACTCCCTGTAAATGTTCCTGTAGACACGCCGTTTTCATCATAACCATCAAACGAACCGTAATTAATATAGGTAATGCCGCCATGTATGGTTTGGGTTCGTCTATCTATGGTATATGCATATGATGCCGTACCATAACCTATATCTCCCAAATAGCTGGTATAATTTAACGCTAACTGGTTATCCATTTCAACATTTATGGTAGCAGGATTGAATAAGCCTTGGGTTACATCATAATCTACGTTAGTAAATACCTTTCCGCCCAAAGCAGCTTGTCGTGGAGATGATACTAAGTTTAAAAACTGATAAGTGCTTTCGCCTCCTACCTGGGAAAAACCAAGCGAAGCGCTCAACAAACAAAAAAAAGCGATAATTTTCCTTAGCATATTTACGGCACAAAGTAAAGGAATCTATCTTAAAACGATAGTATGTATCATTTATTTTTTAGGGGAAACTATTTCTACTTTAGGCGAAGTTTTTGTCCGATAGAAATAAGATTATTTTTTAAATTATTTAGCCGCTTAAGTGCTGTAACGGTGGTATTGTTTTTTTTCGCAATACTGTATAAGGTATCTCCTTTTGAAACGATCCAAGTATCAGCTATATCGCTTTGCTCATCTAGAGCATCTAAATTACTGACCCGGAGTTTTTGACCAACATGTATTAATGTAGTTTCTAGGTTGTTGGCTTTCTGCAATGCAACCAAAGACACATTGTATTTCTTAGACAAGCCAAAGAGCGTCTCCCCTGCTTTTACGGTATGAACTATTGACTTGTCTTTTGGAACCTCCAAACTATCACTAGCTTTCGGTTTTACGTCAGGTGATTTATCTGTATTTTCCTTGGTTTGTTCAAACGTTTTGTCATTTATCTCAAGTGGCTTAATAGTATCTATTTTATTACCATCTACAAGAATAAATTCACCAGTAGCTAAATTCAATTTTGCTGGTTTACCGTTTAGTAATACATCTTTATATGTAGGTTTACTTTGGGCAAACGCAATTGTAGCTCCCATAAAAAGCAGACCAACAAATAAAATGTACCTAAAGTTTTTTAGCATGTTTTACTTTTTGATTTGTTACGGCAATATCAATTACCTCGCTCATATCTGTAACATAATGAAAGGTTAAACCTTTTAGGTATTCAGGTTTTATTTCCTCAATGTCGCGTCTGTTTTCTTCACAAAGCAAAATTTCTTTTATTCTAGCACGCTTAGCCGCAAGGATTTTTTCTTTGATACCTCCTACTGGCAAAACTTTTCCACGTAGCGTAATTTCCCCAGTCATAGCTAAACTCTTTTTCACTTTCTTTTGGGTAAATAAAGATACTAACGATGTTAACATGGTAACCCCTGCACTTGGTCCGTCCTTTGGTGTAGCACCTTCTGGTACATGGATATGCACATTGTATTTATCAAACACTTCAGGATTTATTCCAAAACTATCAGCATTGGATTTTATGTACTCCATAGCTATAGTAGCCGATTCCTTCATCACTTTACCTAAATTCCCCGTAATGCTTAAGTTGCCTTTTCCTTTAGATAAAATAGATTCAATAAATAAAATATCACCACCAACACTTGTCCATGCTAAACCAGTAACGACACCCGCAACATTATTGTTTTCGTATTTATCACGCTCTAATTTAGGACCGCCCAATACTTCAATAATATCGGCATTGGTTACTTTAATGTTATAATCCTCCTCCATGGCAATATTTTTGGCAGCAAAACGCACCATTTTTGCAATTTGCTTTTCTAGACCGCGCACTCCAGATTCCCTTGTATAACCTTCAACAATCTTTTCTAACTGAGGTTTTCCTATCTTTAAATGTGATGCATCTAAACCATGCTCTTTTAATTGCTTTAGCAATAAATGACGCTTTGCAATCTCAACCTTTTCTTCAATGGTATATCCCGTTACATTTATGATTTCCATACGATCTCTTAGTGCAGGTTGAATAGTAGCTAAACTATTGGAAGTAGCTATAAACATCACTTTAGAAAGGTCGTATCCCATTTCTAAGAAATTATCATAAAAAGCATTATTTTGTTCAGGATCTAACACTTCCAGCATCGCAGAAGATGGATCACCTTGATGGGAGTTTGATAGTTTATCAATTTCATCCAAGACAAAAACAGGATTAGATGTTCCAGCTTTTTTCAAACTTTGAATGATACGCCCTGGCATAGCACCAATATACGTTTTACGATGTCCTCTTATTTCAGCCTCATCCCTTAAACCACCTAAAGACATACGCACATATTCTCTACCCAAAGCCTCAGCAATAGATTTTCCTAGCGACGTTTTACCAACTCCAGGAGGACCGTAAAAACAAAGAATAGGCGATTTCATATCATTGCGCAGCTTTAAAACTGCTAAATATTCAATAATTCTGCGCTTTACATCATCCAAACCATAATGGTCTCTATCTAGTATTTTTTTAGCTCTTTTTAAATCGAATTTATCTTTACTAAATTCGTTCCAAGGCAAATCTAAGAACAGTTCTAGGTAGTTGCGTTGTATCGAGTATTCAGAAACCTGAGGATTCATGCGTTGTAACTTCCCAACTTCCTTTTCAAAATGTTTGGCAACTTTTTCGTCCCACAGCTTTTCCTTGGCCTTGGCTTTCATTTCATCAATCTCTTCGTCATGGCTTACACCTCCCAATTCTTCCTGAATGGTCTTCATTTGCTGATGCAGAAAATACTCGCGCTGCTGCTGGCTCATATCCATTTGTACTTTAGACTGAATATCGTTTTTCAATGCCAGCTTTTGGAACTCCACATTCATATACTTTAAAGTAGCCAATGCGCGACTCTTCAAATCATTATTTTCTAAAAGTTCTTGTTTTTCGGAAACCGAAAGGTTCATGTTGGAAGACACGAAATTAACCAAGAACGAATTGCTCTCTATATTTTTAATTGCGAATGAAGCTTCCGTTGGGATATTGGGGCTTTCCTTAATAATTTCCAGAGCCAGATCTTTAATGGAATCAATTATGGCTGAAAACTCCTTGTTTTGTAGAGCAGGTTTGGCTTCAGGTAAATCTTTGATGGTTGCTGTGATGTATGGCTGCTCTGAAACCACGTGTTCTACTTGAAAACGCTTCTTACCCTGAATAATAACCGTAACATTCCCATCAGGCATTTTCAACACCCTTAAAATACGGGCGACCGTCCCCGTGTTATAAATATCTTTTCCTTTAGGATTTTCGACAGTTTCATCTTTTTGTGCCACAACCCCAATAACCTTACTGCCTTTATTGGCATCGTTAATTAGTTTAATAGATTTATCCCTGCCCGCTGTAATCGGTATAACAACACCAGGAAATAACACGGTATTTCTCAACGATAAAATGGGAAGAGATGCGGGGAGTTCTTCATTATTTATGGCCTCTTCATCTTCAGGCGTCATTAACGGAATTAATTCTGAGTTTTCATCAAATTCCTGTAATGACAAACTGTCAAAAGTTATAAAATTAGATTTCTTCATATAGTTATTTAGGTCATTCTGTCATTAATACAGATATACCTGTTTTTCAAATTCATTACACATCATTGAAAACAACTGTAAATCAAACACTTAATATGAAAACAATTGTTGCATCATACTACTAAATTCAATAGTTGTGCCAATTAAGACAGATGAGCAACTAGATTTTCCCCATTTTCTGTAAAACAAAAAGTACAACGATAGGAATTGCCAATAAGCCTACCATCAGTGGATTGCTCTGTAGTAGCGAGGGCATTAAAATTAAGGTAATAAAGTAGCCACCTATGGCACCACCAAAATGTGCATCGTGACCAATGTTTCCAATGCGCTTCTTCATGCCATAAATTGAATATAACAAATAAGCAATGCCTAAAACAAATCCAGGAATTCCCAAATCCACATCACCTATTCGCGAAGGCAGAAACAAAAAGTAATAATCACGCTCTGGTCTTAATAATATTGCAGAATACAAAACACCCGTAACTGCACCACTAGCGCCAACTGCACTGTAATGGTATTCATTTTTATGAAAGTATAGCGACAGGAGATTACCTGCAATTAGGCTGCCAATGTAAACTACAAAAAAGTAAAACTTACCAATATCAAAAATCACCAAATCAGAGAATAGATACAACGCAAACATGTTAAAGAACAAATGTGTGGTATCAGCATGCAAAAATCCTGAACTAAACATTCTAATCTGCTCACCACGGCGAATGGCACCAACGTTAAACTTGTACTTTTCAAAAAAACTAAAGTCATTAAACCCTTTATAGGATACTATAACATTTGCAGCAATAAGTGCTATTGTAATAACCTCTAAATTCCCCATGTGATAGAAACGTTTAAAATCAAATTAACATATCTTTGCGCCTACAAAGCTAAAACTTATAAATGCATTTTCTAGCCTATATTCTGGTTTATCCTCTTTTATATGTTATATCCATCCTTCCTTTTAGAATGTTATATGCGGTATCTGACGGTTTATACATCCTAATATATCGGGTGTTTGGATATCGCAAAAAAGTTGTGAAAAGTAATTTAAACTTGGTGTTTCCAGAAAAGTCGGACGCCGAAATAAAACGTATAACTAAGGTGTTTTATCATCATTTATGTGATATGATACTTGAATCCATCAAATCGTTAACTATCAGCGAAAACGAAATGCGAAAGAGATTTACTTTCACTAATGTTGAACTCATACAAAACATCGAGTCACAAGGTAAAAGTATCATTTTAATGTGTGCCCATTATGGAAGCTGGGAATGGATTTTCATACTTCAAACCTACATAAAATCCAGAGGGAATGCGGTTTACAAGCCATTGGCCAATAAATATTTTGACAGATTAGTTAAACGTATTAGAGCGAAGTATAACAGCTATTTAATTGCTACTAAAGAAATTATCCCAACACTAATTCAAGAAAAAAGAGAAGGAGTTATTTCAATTAATGGGTTTGTGTCAGACCAGTCGCCTAAGCTTAACAAAGCTTTCCATTGGAATGAATTTATGGGCGTAAACGTGCCCGTGCATACAGGCGCAGAAATGTTGGCAAAAAAACTAGATATGGCGGTTGTTTTCTTTGGTGTAAAGAAAGTAAAACGCGGGTATTATGAAACCACATTTAAAACGATAACACTAACCCCCAAAGACTACGAAGATTATCAAATAACAGATATTTTCCTGAAGTTGGTAGAAGAGCAAATTCGTGAGGCACCCGAATACTATTTATGGACGCATAAGCGTTGGAAGCATAAAGATAAAGCACCTAAACAAGATGTTTAGATGCTTTTCAAATTGTATAGACTTAAGGTTTAAGCGTTTGCTATCGCCTCAATCTCTTCAATAAATTTATCTGCTAAATCATCTGCTTCTTCCTGAGATTTTGCTTCAGTATAAATTCTAATAATTGGTTCGGTATTACTTTTTCGTAGATGCACCCAGCTCTCAGAAAAGTCAATTTTCACACCATCAATCGTGGTTAGTTGTTCGTTTTGATACCGCTCTTCCATAGCTTTCAAAATACCATCAACATCCAAATCTGGAGTTAACTGTATTTTCTTTTTACTCATAAAATAGTTCGGATAGGTTTTCCGTAATTCGCTCACTTTCATACCTTTTTCCGCTAGTAAACTTAAAAACAACGCAATGCCAACTAAAGCATCACGACCGTAATGTAATTCTGGATAAATAATACCTCCGTTACCTTCTCCGCCAATAACTACTTTATTCTTCTTCATTAATTTTACAACATTTACCTCACCAACAGCAGATGCCTCATAGGTGCCTCCGTGCTTTTCAGTAACATCACGTAAAGCGCGGGTAGAACTCATATTACTTACCGTATTCCCAGAATTATGACTTAGCACATAATCTGCACAAGCCACCAATGTATATTCCTCACCAAACATCTCTCCGTTTTCATCCATAAAAGCTAAACGGTCTACATCTGGATCTACCACAATACCAAAATCTGCCTTGTGTTTTTTAACAGCATCCGATAAATCGGTTAAATGCTCCTTTAAAGGTTCTGGGTTATGAGGAAAATGCCCATTTGGTTCACAATATAATTTCACTACATCAACACCTAAACGCTCAAGCAATAATGGGATTACAATACCACCAGTGGAGTTCACACCGTCTACAACAACTTTAAAACGTTCTGCCTCAATGGCTTTAACGTTTACCAATGGCAAATCCAAAACTTCAATAATATGTAAGTCAAAATAAGCCTTGTTCTTAGTTATTTTGCCCAAACTATCGACATCTGCAAACTCTATCGTATTTCCTTCTGCCAGTTCTAAAATTTTTTCGCCCTCAACGGCATCTAAAAACTCTCCTTTTTCGTTTAGAAGCTTCAAAGCGTTCCACTGTTTTGGATTATGGCTAGCGGTTAAAATAATACCACCATCAGCATGCTCCATAGGTACAGCAACTTCAACCGTGGGTGTAGTAGATAAACCCAAATCTACAACATGAATTCCCTGACCAACCAAAGTCTGCATCACCAAACTTTGAATCATTTTACCAGAAATCCTCGCATCCCGTCCTACCACAACCTTGTAGTTTTCCTTTTTACGGTTTTGTTTTAACCAAGCACCATAGGCAGCTGCAAATTTTACCGCATCAATGGGTGTAAGGTTTTCGCCAACTTTACCGCCAATGGTTCCGCGGATTCCTGAAATAGATTTTATTAGAGTCATATCGTTATTTTCAATTTTGGCACAAATATACAGTTTCAAAATCGTATTTGTAAAACTGGAATTTGTAAATTTCACGAATGAACTACTTAGCGCATATTTATTTGTCTGGAGAAAATGATTTAGTAACCATTGGAAATTTTATGGCCGATGGCATTAAAGGGAATCGCTATAAAACATATGATAGAGACATCCAAATAGGTATTTTGCTGCATCGTCATATTGACACATTTACCGATGCTCATGAAACTGTTAGAAAAAGCACAAAGCGATTACATGAAAAGTATAGCCACTACTCTGGAGTGATTGTGGATATTTTATACGATCATTTTTTGGCAAAAAACTGGAGCCAATATAGCAATGTTCCGTTAAAAGATTATGTAGAGCGTTTTTATGGGTCCTTAAAAGACAACTTTGAAATTTTACCGATGCGAATCCAAAAAATGATACCATACATGATTTCTGGTAATTGGCTTTTAAGCTATGCCAGTATTGAAGGTATAGCAAAGGTTTTAGCTGGTATGAACAAACGAACCAAACATAGATCTGGAATGAATGAGGCTGTAAACGAACTTGAGGAATTCTATAAGGAGTTTGAGGAAGAATTCACTAGTTTTTTTGAAGAGCTTATTGTATTCTCCAATGAGAAAATTATTGAATTGAACGAAGCCTTATGAGTTTTATTTAGTTTAAGTGAATGTAAAGCAGTCGATAGAATACCTGTTTCAAAGGATAACATGTTATGCGCTATTGCAGGTTATCGAAAGGATATTACAAGCGTCGTTTTTTAGATATTATATTTCTCTAACTAAATGATATTTGATACTTTAGGCACGTAGAGCCTCAATCTACACATCATAATGAAACTGAAAAAACCAATAAAACTCATCCTAGGAGTTGTTATCTTTTTAACACTTCCAAGTCTTCTTTTTTTCGGTTTTATCTATTTTAAAAATCATCAGGACTTACCTTATGGCACCGAGGGGAAACCTGCTGACGATTTGGCCACCAAAATGCTAGTGGCATTAAATTACGAAGCCTACACTAGTACGGATTATATTGAATGGACCTTTAAAAACAGGCGCCATTATGAATGGGAAAAAACCAAGGGGATTTGTGATGTGTTTTGGAAAGAGTATAAAATTAGGCTTGACTTAAAAGATCATTCTGAAAGTAAGGCCTACGTGCATGGATTTACCATTGAAGGTGAAATGGGAGAAGAATTGGTTGAAAAAGCACTTAACTATTTTAACAATGATGTTTTCTGGTTAATCGCCCCATTTCAGGTCTTTGACGAAGGTGTCACCAGAAAACTCGTTACACTTCCTGACAATAAAAATGGGCTTTTGGTTACTTATAACAGCAATGCCTCCTACTTATGGCACTTTGATACTTATGGAAAACCTAATAGTTTTAATATGTGGGACTCAAAAACACCTATTGATGGTCTTTTGGCTACATGGAGCGATTGGCAAATTGCGGAAACTGGTGTAAAACTCCCCACCTTTCATAAAATACTATATTTTGGCATGGAGATATCCGATATAAAAACGGACTAATTCAGCTAAATCAAATTGCACATCCTAAATCATAGTTTTAACGCTTTTATAACATCAACTCTCTTTTATTTTTAAACTCAAAAAACGTAACTTCGCAAATCTGTCTCATAAAAGGCAGAATTTAGTTGCTATGACTGAGTTTGAAGAAAAAATTGAGGTAAAAGGTGCACGTGTTCACAATCTGAAAAATATAGATGTTTCCATCCCTAGAGAAAAGCTAGTGGTGATTACTGGGTTATCAGGAAGTGGAAAATCATCATTGGCCTTTGACACCATTTATGCCGAAGGACAACGACGATACATTGAAACATTTTCTGCCTATGCAAGACAATTTTTAGGAGGTCTTGAACGCCCTGATGTTGATAAAATTGATGGCTTATCACCGGTAATTGCCATAGAACAAAAAACCACTAATAAATCACCACGCTCTACCGTAGGCACTATTACAGAGATTTACGATTTTATGCGCTTGTTGTTTGCTCGTGCCAGTGATGCATACAGCTACAACACTGGCGATAAAATGGTAAGTTATAGCGATGAGCAAATCAAAGCTCTTATTTTAAAAGATTTTGAAAATAAGCGCATCAATATTCTTGCGCCTGTGGTGCGTTCTAGAAAAGGGCATTACCGAGAGCTTTTCGAGCAAATTGCAAAACAAGGATTTGTTAAGGTAAGAACCGATGGTGAGATTAGAGACCTTGTAAAGGGCATGAAGCTAGACCGCTATAAAACCCATGATATTGAAATAGTAATTGACAGATTGGTTGTTAATAAAGACGTTGATAACGACAAAAGGCTCTCTGAAAGTATCAATACAGCCATGTACCATGGTGATGATGTTTTGGTGGTGATTGATCAAGACACAGATAAAGCACGCTATTTTAGTAGAAATTTAATGTGTCCGTCCTCAGGAATATCATACCCAAACCCTGAGCCTAACAACTTTTCATTCAATTCTCCAAAAGGTGCTTGCCCAAATTGCAATGGTATCGGAGAGTTATATCAGGTAAATGAGAAAAAGATTATTCCTGATGATTCTTTATCTATTAAAAATGGAGCATTAGCGCCACACGGGCCAGAAAAGAAAAGTTGGATTTTTAAACAGTTTGAAACTATTGCACGACGTTTCAATTTTAAGCTTACCGATGCATTCAAGGATATTCCTAAAGAGGCGAAACAAGTGATACTTTATGGTGGTAATGAAAAATTTTCTGTTGAAAGTAAAACTTTAGGAGTTACCCGTGATTATAAAATAGACTTTGAAGGTGTTGCCAACTTCATTGAAAATCAATACAAAACAGCAGATTCTACGTCTTTAAAACGTTGGGCAAAAGCTTACATGGACAAAATAAAGTGTCCTGTTTGTGAAGGTTCAAGATTAAAGAAGGAGTCCTTATACTTTAAAATAAATGGCAAAAACATAGCAGAACTTGCTAATACTGACATTATTGAGCTCACAGAATGGTTTAACGATTTACATAATCACCTGTCAAACACACAACTTAAAATAGCCGAAGAAGTCCTTAAGGAAATAAAAGCGCGCTTACAATTTTTACTGGATGTTGGTTTGGATTATTTGTCCTTAAACAGAAGTTCAAAATCACTCTCTGGTGGAGAGGCACAACGTATTAGGCTTGCCACACAAATAGGATCACAACTGGTTGGTGTACTCTATATCTTAGACGAGCCTAGTATTGGCCTGCATCAAAGGGATAATCAAAAACTTATTAATTCATTGGTGTCACTCAGAGATATAGGCAATTCAGTCATTGTTGTTGAACATGACAAAGACATGATTGAACGTGCAGATTATGTGGTTGATATCGGCCCTAAAGCTGGTAAGCACGGTGGCGAAATTATCAGTATTGGGAATCCAGCTGAATTAAAGTCTCATGATACAGTTACCGCTGATTATTTGAATGGCACTAAGGAAATTGAAGTACCAAAAACCAGACGTAAAGGCAATGGTAAATTTCTGGAGCTAAACGGGTGCTCTGGCAATAATTTAAAAAATGTATCGGTTAAATTTCCCCTAGCAAAAATGATTGGGGTAACTGGTGTTTCAGGCAGCGGAAAATCTACATTAATCAATGAAACCCTATACCCTATTTTAAATGCGCATTATTTTAATGGCGTAAAAAAGCCAATGTCCTATAAAAGCATTAAAGGCTTAAAACATATCGATAAGGTTATTGACATTAACCAATCGCCAATTGGCAGAACTCCAAGAAGTAATCCTGCTACCTATACCAAAACGTTTGATGAAATAAGAAGTCTATTCGCTAAAGTTCCAGAGGCAATGATAAGGGGCTACAAACCTGGTAGATTTAGTTTTAATGTTGCTGGTGGTCGTTGTGAAACCTGTAAAGGTGGAGGTTTAAGGGTTATAGAAATGAATTTTCTTCCCGATGTATATGTAGAATGCGAAACTTGCCAAGGTAAGCGCTTCAATAGAGAAACCTTAGAAATTCGTTACAAGGGCAAAAATATTAGTGATGTTTTAAATATGACCATTAATGAAGCGGTTTCGTTCTTTGAGCATGTTCCTAAAATATTCAAAAAACTAAAAACCATACAAGATGTTGGCTTGGGCTATATAACATTAGGCCAACAAAGTACCACGCTTTCTGGTGGTGAAGCTCAACGCATTAAACTTGCAACAGAATTGAGCAAAAGGGATACAGGAAACACATTCTATATTTTAGACGAACCTACTACCGGACTGCACTTTGAAGACATCAGAGTATTAATGGTCGTTTTAAATAAATTGGTCGATAAGGGCAATACCGTACTCATCATTGAACATAATCTCGATGTTATAAAAACAGTAGACCATATTATTGATATTGGATATGAGGGTGGTAAAGGCGGTGGACAAATAGTAGCTGAAGGTACTCCAGAGGAAATCATAAAAGACAAAAAAAGCTATACTGCCAAATTTTTAAAGAAAGAATTGAATTAAAAGATTTTAAAATAAAACACGATACTTTTTAAAGTATAAACTATCACAGTAATGAGAAAAGAACAGAGACACAAAAGCTGGAATGAAATAAAAACTAACGATTCTTGGGCCATTTTTAAAATTATGGGCGAATTTGTAAGTGGATTTGAGAAAATGAGTAAAATTGGGCCTTGTGTATCCATTTTTGGATCCGCAAGAACGAAACCAGAAGACGAATACTATCAATTAACCGTCAGAGTTGCTGAAAAAATAGTAGAATCTGGCTACGGTGTTATCACTGGTGGAGGTCCAGGCATTATGGAGGCTGGTAATAAAGGTGCGCATTTAGGAGGTGGAACTTCTGTTGGATTGAATATTGATTTACCATTTGAACAGCACGATAACCCATATATCGACTCCGATAAGGTATTAGATTTCGATTACTTTTTTGTGCGCAAAGTGATGTTTGTTAAGTATTCTCAAGGCTTTGTGGTTATGCCAGGTGGTTTTGGGACATTAGACGAATTGTTTGAAGCCATGACTTTGATTCAAACACATAAAAGTGAAAAATTTCCAATTATACTTGTAGGGAAAAGCTTTTGGCAAGGACTAATAGATTGGATTAAATCTACCCTTCTGGAGAAAAATGGCAACATTAGCCCAAAAGACATGGATTTAATTCATTTGGTTGACACTGAAGATGAGGTTATAGATATCTTGGATACATTCTATCAAAAATCAAGGTTAACACCTAACTTCTAAAATCAGCACCATATCTAAAAACTAAGGCTGGCAACGTATAATTTATTATATTACCGCGCCTTATCACAAATCTTGTAAACTATAATAACAATTTGAAGTTCAGTTTTTTAACTTACTTATTCCTGTTAACCTGCTGCATAATAGGTTATGGTCAAAATAGCATCGACATTGAAGCTGATTTCGATGTTGACGAAAGACTAATTACCATTTCGCAGGCTATTACCTATAAAAACACTTCAAAAGATACGCTTCATTCTATCTATCTACATGATTGGAATCACAGCTATTCCAGTAAAAAAACAGATTTGGCCATAAGGTTAGCAGATGAATACATCAATAGGTTTCATTTAGCTAATGACGAACAGCGTGGATATACAGAGATTATTGCTATTCTTCAAGACAATGATACGTTAGTTTATTCCAGATTGAAAAATCAGCTTGACATTATCAAAGTTAAGCTGCCTAAGCCTTTAGCTTCAAATGAATCCTACAACATTAATTTATACTATGTTTTAAAAATTCCAAGTGATGAATTTACCAGTTATGGTTACACCAAGGAAAATGATTTCAACTTAAGATACTGGTATATTACACCAGCAATATATAACTCTGAATGGCAGTACTATAGCAATAAAAATCTAAATGATTTATTTAAACCAAAATCTGATATAAAATTAGAACTTACCTATCCTAATAATTATAAGTTAACTTCAGAATTAAATGTTATTGAATCTTCCCAAAATTCAGAAAATACAACTACAGTATTACGCGGAAAAGATAGAATCAATAGCAAACTATACCTTGGTAAAAACTCAAAATTTAAATCCATAAAGAATAATGAAATTGAACTAGTTTCAGATTTATATGACAACGATTTGCAGGTAGTTGAAAAGGTGCTCGTAAACGATAAGATTATAAATTATATCACCGATAACCTCGGCCCTTATCCACACGAAAAACTATTGTTAACAGAAATTGATAATGCAAACGATCCCGTTTACGGGTTATCTGCCCTACCAAAATTTCTGCAGCCCTTCCCTGATACATTCGAGTATGAAATGCGGCTACTAAAGGTAGCATTACATAACTATTTGGAAAACACCTTAATGGTAAACCCCAGAAAAGATCATTGGCTCTTAGATGGTATTCAAATTTACTTCTTGATAAAATACGTTGAAGACCACTATCCCGATATGAAGTTTTTAGGAAAATTAGCTAGTGTTTGGGGGATTAGATCGTTTCATGCTGCAGATTTACACTACAATGACAAGTATACGCTTGGTTTTATGAGTATGGCAAGAACCAATAGAGACCAACCTTTAACCATGCAAAAGGATTCACTTTTAAAATTCAATAGTAATATTGCAAATAAGTATAAAGCAGGTATTGGATTAAAATATTTAGACGACTTTATCAATCATGATGTTTTTGAAGATGCTATAAAACCATTTTTAACCGAAAACAAACTCGAACCAACATCGTCGAAAGACTTTGAAATTTTCTTAAAATCAAGAACAGACAAAAATATTGATTGGTTTTTTGAGGACTATTTAAACACTAGAAAAAAGATTGACTTCAAAATAAAAAAGGTTGAGAAAACTGAAGACTCCATAACCCTGACCATAAAGAATAAGCGCAACAACAATATGCCAATAGCATTATACACTTTGAATAATGATAGCGTGATTTCAAAATACTGGGTTGAAGATATTCAAAAACAAAAAACAATTACCTTACCTAGAAATGATGCCAACAAACTAGTACTAAACTACAACAACGCCGCTCCAGAGTTTAATTTAAGAGACAATTGGAAATCATTAAAAGGCTTCTTTTTTAATAATAAACCATTACAATTTAGGCTATTTCAGGATGTAGAGGACCCCAACTATAATCAGGTGTTTTTTATGCCAATCGTTGAGTTCAATAACATTTATGATGGCTTGAATTTAGGTGCAAAAGTGTATAACGGTACCTTACTTCGCAGAAACTTTAAATACAAAATACAACCGCAATATTCATTAGGTTCGAAAACAATAACGGGAGGTGCATTTGCATCGATGACACATTATCTCGAAAATCGTAATTTATTTGCCATTACTTATGGCGCAAGTTACTCATACAGGTCTTATGCAGAAGATTTATTTGTAAGTCGCATTACCCCTTCCATTTCCTTTTCCTTTAGGGAAGATGACGATTTTAGATCTAATAAAAGACAATTACTACGTTTTAGGTTTTTAGATTTTAATCGTGATAAGGATCCTCTAAACCCAGATAGTAGTGACGAACCTAACTATTCCGTTTTCAATGCACGCTACATCCATTCCAATGACAATCTAATTAATTTTAGCAAGTGGTATGCTGATTTTCAACTGGCACGAACGTTTAGTAAAGTATCTTTTAATTATGAATTTAGAAAACTATTCGAAAGCAATAGGCAATTAAACCTAAGGTTTTTTACAGGTTTTTTCCTTGAAAACAATAACAATATTGATTCGGATTATTTTAGTTTTGCTTTGGACAGACCAACCGATTATCTTTTTGAATACAACTACCTAGGGCGCTCTGAGGCTTCGGGTATTTTTAGCCAGCAATTTATTGAAGCCGAAGGAGGTTTTAAATCTCAGTTAGACGAGTTAGATGTAGCCTTTGCCAACCAGTGGATAAGTACAGCAAATATAAGCACTAGTATTTGGCGCTATATTTTGGCCTATGGCGATTTTGGATTGGTAAAAAATAGATTTAGTACACCAAAGTTTGTTTATGATTCAGGTATTCGTATCAATTTGGTAACAGATTATTTCGAAGTTTACTTTCCCGTTTACTCCAACCTAGGTTGGGAAATTGCACAACCCAACTACGACCAGAAAATTCGTTTCAAATTTACAGTTGATCCAGAATCGCTTTTAGGTCTTTTCAGAAGACGGTGGTATTAACATATTGTTATTATTTATTCGTTTTTACTGAGAATAATAAAAAATAAAGTCTTTATTTTAAGTAAAACTGTATTTTTCACATAATTTTAAAAGATGTTTTAATTGCAAAACTCTTTGAAATTTCGTAATTTTGCATACGCTTATTAACCTAACTTACATGCAATCACTCACTGACTTGAAAAACAATATATCCTTTGATGATTTTAAAGCTGAAGTCTTAAAGGACTATAAAGTTGCGGTTACAAGTAGAGAATGTAGTTTACTTGGAAGGCGTGAAGTACTTACCGGTAAAGCGAAGTTTGGTATTTTTGGAGACGGCAAGGAAGTTCCGCAATTAGCCATGGCTAAAGCCTTTAAAAAAGGCGATTGGCGTTCTGGTTATTACAGAGACCAAACGTTTATGATGGCACTTGGAGAGTTAACGGTTGAGCAGTTTTTCGCTGGTTTATATGCAAACACAAATTTAGAGTTAGAGCCCATGTCTGCCGGACGCCAAATGGGAGGTCATTTTGTAACGCATAGTCTTGATGAAAATGGTAATTGGAAAGACCTCACTAAGCAATACAACTCTAGTGCCGATATCTCCCCTACTGCTGGACAAATGCCACGACTATTAGGTTTGGCGCAAGCATCAAAAGTCTTCAAGGAATTTAAAAGCTTGAATGCTTCTAGGTTTTCAGTTGATGGAAATGAAGTGGCATGGGGCACCATTGGAAACGCCAGCACAAGCGAAGGTCTGTTTTTTGAAACCATTAATGCTGCTGGAGTGCTACAAGTACCAATGGTTACTAGCATTTGGGATGACGAATATGGTATTTCCGTTCATGCCAAATATCAAACTACAAAGGAAAACATCTCTGAAATTCTTAAAGGGTTTCAAAGAGATAAAGACAATAAAGGATTTGAAATCTTAAGGGTTAAAGGATGGGACTATGCTAATTTAATTGAAACCTATCTTGAAGCTGGAACAATTGCCAGAGAAGAACATGTACCCGTTATGATTCATGTCACTGAACTCACGCAACCACAAGGACACTCTACTTCTGGCTCCCATGAACGTTACAAGAGTGGAGAACGTTTAAAATGGGAATCAGAGCATGATTGTAATAAAAAAATGCGCGAGTGGATCATTGAGAGCGGTATTGCAACCAATGAAACGCTTACAAATATCGAACGCACCATAAAACGTGAGGTGAAACAATTAAGAACAAAAGCGTGGAACACTTTTTTAGCACCAATAAAAAAGGAACGTAACGAACTTGTAGGGCTATTGCACGGGCTTTCGAAGTCAAGTAATAATGGTGTTTTTATTTCAAAACTTAAAGACACGTTAGAAGCGATAAACGAACCCACGAGAAAAGATATTTTATCACATGGCCGGAAAGCACTACGTTTTGCTATTGGTGAAACTACTGCGGAAAGTACAAGATTAAAGAATTGGATTAATGAGAGGTTTGAAGTTGTTCAACCAGAATTTAGTTCCCATTTATATTGTGAAACTGATAAGTCCGCATTGCACGTCACTGAGGTAAAACCAATTTACAACGATAATTCGGAGCTGGTAGACGGAAGAATCATCATCCGTGATAATTTTGATGCCATTTTTAGTAAATACCCTGAAACACTGATTTTTGGAGAGGATACTGGTAATATTGGGGATGTAAACCAAGGTTTGGAAGGTCTGCAAGCTAAATATGGTGAGCAAAGAATTGCCGATGCAGGTATTAGAGAAGCCACCATTATTGGACAAGGTATCGGATTAGCGCTAAGAGGTTTACGACCAATTGCCGAAATTCAATATTTAGACTATATCTTATATGCACTAAACGTAATAAGTGACGATTTGGCCACAACCCATTATCGCACTAAAGGAAGGCAAAAAGCGCCATTAATAATAAGAACTCGTGGACACCGACTGGAGGGTATTTGGCATTCTGGTTCTCAAATGGGTGGACTATTAAATCTTATAAGAGGCGTTTTAGTGTTAGTGCCAAGAAATATGACAAAAGCAGCTGGATTTTATAATACGCTTTTAGAAAGTGACGATCCCGCTTTGGTTGTAGAATGTTTGAATGGCTATAGGTTAAAAGAGCGCCAGCCAACAAATATGGGTAATTTTAAGACACCTGTTGGTGTAGTTGAAACCATTAGAGAGGGTACTGATATTACTTTAGTCTCTTATGGGTCAACACTCCGTTTAGTAGAAGAGGCTGCAAAACAACTGATGACCGTTGGTATTGATGCAGAGGTTATTGATATCCAATCCTTAATACCATTTGATATTCATCATGACATTGTTAAAAGTATAGCGAAAACGAATCGTATAATGGTGATTGATGAGGATGTTCCTGGTGGTGCTTCTGCTTACATTATGGATAAAATTCTTAATGAACAAAACGCTTTTCAATTTCTGGACAGCGCTCCCAAAACCCTGGCAGCAAAAGCACACAGACCAGCTTATGGTAATGATGGCGATTACTTCTCAAAACCATCAACAGAGGATATTTTTGAGGCCGTTTATGACGTTATGAACGAATTGAGTCCTACTGATTTTCCAAAACTCCGATAATAGTATTATTTTAGAATCCTAAAATTAGGGTTTTTTGTTTCCAGATTTCAATATTCGCAGCACACCGCTTTTAATCCTAGCACTTCAAGGTTTAATATTTGCTATTTTATTGCTTACAAAATATAAACGCAAAGGCAATATCTCTGATTTGTTCTTAGGATTAATTTTGTTGTTGACCTGCTATAGTCAAACCTGCTATACCGTTGGCTTCATGGGTTGGTATGACGAATATAGAACTACGAAAATCAATTACTTTCTCTATAATATCGCCATAGCATTAGGACCTTTAATCTATCTTTATGTAAAGTCAGTAACAACATCAAACTTTTCATTTAAAAAACAGTATTGGTGGCATTTTGCTCTGGCCTTTACCTTTATTGGGTATCGTATATTTATTTTTGTTTATGATGCTTCGCAACCCGGTTTTAATGCAACCCAAAATGGCATTCTAAAAATTAAAGTTGATGAAGCTATAGTTCAGCCAGCAATGGGATTTATTGAGTTTCCATTTATGCTACTTTATTTGGCTTTTACACTTCAACTGTTTTACAATTACCGCAAAAGAATAAAACAATATTTTTCGAACACATATAAGCTGGAGCTAAATTGGATACTAAGCTTTTTACTGCTCTTCACTGTAATGTTTTTTTATGATACCATACAAACTATTGTAGGTTCTTTTGTAACCGATTTAAGCTACGCTCAGCGCTGGTGGCTAAATTTACTGTCAGCTCTTGTTACACTGTACATTGGCATTAAAGGATATTTTACAGACACCACTAAACTGAACAAACTTAATTTTAGGTTTTCCCCAAGCTTAGAAGCCATTCCCCAAAACACGGATCAAGAGTCTTCAAAATCAATTTCAAAGAAGGATATTGCCACCGTTAAGGCCCTGATGGAAGATGACAAAGTCTATCTTAACCCAGAACTAAACTTGGCAGATATGGCACAACAAGCTAATATGTCCCGCGGTCAACTTTCAGAAATCATAAATTCTGGGTTCAATCAAAATTTTAACGATTTTGTTAATGGCTACCGTGTAAATGCTTTTAAAAAGATGATACAAAATGATAAACATAGACAGCTTTCGCTTCTGGGTATCGCACAAGATTGTGGTTTTAATAGTAAAGCTACATTTAACCGTGTTTTTAAAAAATTAACAAACACGTCTCCCACCGAATATGTAAAATCGGTAACAACTTAAGACGTCTCAAATCGTATTTTAAGTCTTCCAAGTACGGTTTAAGTCGTTCACTCCCCTGCAAAGTTTCAATTTTGTCTTGTCGAACAAAAAATTGAAACATTATGAAAATTGTTAAACTATTCATTACACCAACATTGCAAAAACATTGGTTTGCAGATTTAGTATTTGCCATCATCAGGTTTGTATGCGGGATGTTATTAGCTTTAGATTTTGGCGCTTCAAAATTTGGAATGCCATGGACTCCAGATGATAGAAATTTAAACCTCTTTGAAGTATCCGCTTGGTTTCCTGAAGATGTTGCATCATACGGCGGTATTTTCGCTATGGCCCCAACATTTTTTGCTTGGATGGGTGCGTTCAGTGAAGCGGTCGGCGGTCTTTTGTTGGCCTTTGGGCTAAAAACCAGAATCGCTTCATTCTTAATTATGTGCACGATGCTAGTTGCAATCTTCATGCAAAAATGGAATCAAGGTACATGGGGTATGCTTCCAGCTATGGGCTTTTTATGGGTGTCTACCTATAACTTTTACTTGGGCTCGGGACGTTTTGGGCTCGATCATTTGGTATCAAAGCTACTACTTAAAAATAAATAAACTTAAAATAAAAACACATGAAAACGTTAGTCACAATTTTATTAATGTTGGTTACCTCACAAACAAACAGCCAAGAAAAGAAAATAGCACTTTCAGATTTCGAATTAATTAATAACTCTTCTTGGGAAGGTACGTTAACATATATTGATTATCAAACGGGCAAACCAACCCAAGTTGAAACCACAATGCAAATTAAAATAGAAGAAGATGCTATCATTACAAATTTACAATACACTTACGAACCGAATAAGAATGTGGTTGATAAAATCCACATTAGAAAAAATGGGACTTTTTTTGGCAAACAAAAAGTAGTAAAAAAAACCATATTTCAAGATGGCTCCATGGAAATGGTAACGACTTATAAAGGTAAAGACGACGGTAAAAAAGCCACTATGTTTTTAACCTATAAAATAAGTAGGGAAAACTACACGGTTGTAAAAGAAGTACTTTATAACAATACCAAACAACGGATGATCCGCAACACATATGTTTATCAAAGAATTTAAGAATATGAAACTATTAAAGGCACTATTCGCACTATCAATATTAGCTAGCTGCGTACAAGACAAACATACCAAAACTATAACTTTTAAAGTTAATATGAGTAAAGAAAACAACATTGAAAAAGTTGGTATAAGAAGCGGATTAACCTCACCACCTTGGAGCAAAACAATTTATTTAACGGATGATGATAACGATAGTGTTTTTGAGGGTACTTTCATATATGAAAATGCGCAATCTACGTTTGGATTTAAATTTGTAAACCAAGATTCTATCTACGAACTAAAAGATCAAAATAATAGGTTATTAAAGTTTGAATACAAACCAGAAAGTATCTTGTATATGGCAGAATTTAATAATCCAAAAGGGGTTCAAACATTAAAAAATAATTAAAATGAAAAACATCATCATACTTCTTATTTGTATAATTTCATTCACCGTTCAGGCTCAAATTAAAGGAAATAAGCAAATTGAAACTAGAACATTTAATTTTGACGGTGTAACCGATATAAAAATTGACTTATATGCCAAAATAACGATAGATCTTTCTGCTAAAGCAGGGCTTTCGATAACTACAGATAGCAACCTATTTGATTACATTGATAAAGACATTAATAATGGCAAGATTCACTTCAATCAAATTAAATGGATACAGCCATCACAGGATATTATTATTACAATAGGAGCACCACGATTAAAAAAGGTCTTTCATGACACCCATGATATTACGAGAATAATAAACGTAAACAACGAGGCACTAAATGTAACCGCTCCCATAGGTGAAATTTCTATTGAAGGGAAAACTAAAGAATTGCGATTAGGAAGCGAGCAGTCTAAAATTGACGCCATTAAGATCGTGGCCGAAAAAGTGTTTGTAAACCTCTGGAGCCGAGGTACCGTAAAAGTATTCCCAACAAAATATCTATGGGCTAAAGTTTCTGAAAATGGCAACTTGGAGTATGTTAATGAACCTGATTCTAAAACGATAAAATCATATAAAAATCATACTGCACCTAGCGACTTTACCAATTTAGAAAACCCTAAATTCATTAACTTTAAGATTAAGAATAACTCCATGAACAAAAATCAATTTTTTGTTGTTGGTCCAAAACCAGATGGAACCAGCTTTAGTTACGGCTTCCCTATGATGCCACAGGCAACCAGAAAGGAATACTGGACAACTGGTACGAAAGTATATAAAGTTAATAAACTTGGTTTTAGAAAACTGTTAGTAACCATTACAGGTGATGATGAAAACAAAACTGTAAAGCTATTCTAGCCAATACCAAATATAAAAGTGTATAGCCATTTCGAATTTAAGCTAAGTTCAGAATGGCAATACTTTGTTGAATGGATTGGTCTGTTTATCTTTAGCACAAACCAAAAATTGACATGAAAGCCGTAAATCTTCCTGATATAAAAAAAGAACTCAACCTGCTTTCTAGTGCAGAATTGCAACATTTGTGTTTGCGATTGGCTCGCTTTAAAAAGGAAAACAAAGAGCTTCTAACCTATCTTCTATTTGAATCGCACAGCGAAACAGGTTATATACAGACGGTTAAGGGGTTTATGGATATTGAGTTTGAGTTAATAAATACCAATAATTTCTACTATATAAAAAAGAGTATTCGTAAGATACTACGAAACGTTAAAAAATTTATACGCTATTCCCAAAAGAAGGAAACAGAGGTTGAGCTTCTCATTTATTTTTGCGAAAAACTGAGAGATTTTAAACCCAGTATTAAAAGAAGTACACAATTACAAAACATGTATTATCGCCAAATACTTTTGGCTAAAAAAACAATATCCAAATTGCATGAAGATTTGCAGTATGATTATAATTTAATGCTGGAGGATTTAGAATAAAATTCGACTGTGAATTGTATAAAAATCACCATTAACTATCTATAACACTAAACATTTTGATAGTGTGTCCTCATAAATGGCCTCATACTGCGGTACGATAGCATGCAAATCAAATTTTTCTGCCTGGGTTCTCGCATTGGCTTTAAAGGTTTTTAGTCTTTGCTCATCATTTAAAATGTGTAATGCATTTTTAATCATGCTGTCAACATCCCCTACATCGCTTAAAAAACCAGAATAGCCATTTATATTAACTTCTGGAATACCACCAGTGTTACTTGAGATCACGGCAACTCCTGATGCCATAGCTTCCAGTGCTGCCAAACCAAAACTTTCAGTTTCAGAGGGTAACAAAAACAGATCGCTAAAACATAATATTTTGTCTATTTCATTACTTCTTCCAAAGAAAATCACTTTATCCAAAATACCTAAATCATTACATTGTTGCTCTACGTTTTCCTTCTCTGGACCTTCTCCAATAAACATCAATTTTGCGGGCATTTCTTTTTGTATACCATAAAACACCTTAATCACATCCTGAACGCGCTTTACGGGACGTAAATTACTAATATGTGTAATAATTTTTTCATTATCAGCAGCCATCATCCCACGTTGGCAATCCGTAAAACGGTGGTTGTACTTATCTAAATCAATAAAATTTGGCACCACATGAATATTGTTCTTAATATCAAATAAACGCATGGTGTCATCCTTCAAGCTTTTAGAAACCGCTGTAACTGCGTCAGATTTATTAATGCTAAACGTGACCGCCGGTTTGTAAAATGGGTGACTACCCACTAGGGTGATATCAGTCCCATGAAGTGTAGTTACAATTGGAACATGAATACCTTCTTCTTGCAACATTTTTTTTGCCATATAAGCTGCATAGGCATGTGGTATCGCGTAATGTACATGTAGTATTTCAATGTTATGCAGCTTTACCATATCTACCAATTTGCTGGACAGTGCCAGTTCATAGGGCTGATAATGGAATAAAGGGTATTCTGGAACATTAACCTCATGGTAATGTACATTATTGCTCACCAATTCCAAACGTACAGGTTGGTTATAAGTAATAAAATGAATCTCATGTCCGCGCTTAGATAATTCTAAACCTAACTCCGTAGCAACAACACCACTTCCACCAAATGTTGGATAACATACAATACCTATTGTCATATCTAAATTCTGTTAATCTAAAATCGCCTCGTATATGAAGCGTTGGATTTCTGTTCTTATATTTTCTTTCAGCAACCGATTTCTTCCCGCTCTCGGATACGTTCTGTTTGCCAAAAATATATACACTATTTCTTCCTCGGGATCTGCCCAAGCATAAGTTCCCGTAAAACCTGAGTGACCAAAACTTGTCATCGAAATACAACCACAAGTGGGCCCTTCTTCGTCTAACTGAGGTTTATCAAATCCAACCCCCCTCCTATTATCATCACCACAATAATAACACGTATTAAACTTATCTATTGTAGCAGGACTTAAATAGCGCTTACCACCATAAAATCCTTTTTGCAAATACATCTGCATAATTTTAGCCACGTCATTAGCATTACTGAATACACCTGCATGACCTCCAACGCCATTTTGCATTGCGGCTCCCATATCGTGCACATAACCTTGAATTTTTTGATGACGGTAATAATCGTCAACTTCAGTTGGAATAATATGTTGGTTACTTATTTTACGATAAGGATTATACATAGTGTAATTTGCTCCAAGTGATTGATAAAAATGAGTTTGCGCTATCTCATCTAATCCTTTGTCGTAATGCTTTTCAATAAATTTCTTTAAAATATAATATGGGAAGTCACTATACCTGTAACGCAACCGATCTAATAATTCTGATTCTTTTATTATTTTCTGAATAGAGTCTTGGTAATCGGTTCTTAAGTATAAATTTTTTGCGACTTCAATATTAAATTTTTTACTTTTTTCAGTACGATAGTATTTTCCACTAGGGCGTTTAGTAATAGAATCTAAAGTATGATAATAAAAAGGTTCCCAAGGACGTAATCTTGCATAATGGGATAACATTTGCTTTATGGTAATTCCTTCTTTATTTGACCCTTTATACTCTGGCAAAAGTTGAGATAACGAACTATTAAGTGATAAAATGCCCTTTTCCTCCAGTTCCATAACTATCGGTAAGGTTGCTAAAATTTTGGTTAAAGATGCTACATCATAAATATCTTCAAAAGTTACTTTTTCTTTACCTGAATACGTGTGTTTACCAAAATTTTTGTTGTAAATAACTTTTCCTTTTCTTGCTATCAATAATTGAATGCCAGGAGTCATCATAGAGTCTACGGCGACATTAGCAATTGAATCCACTTTCTTTAATTTTTCTGAGCTCATCCCCACCCGCTCTGGAACAGTGTAGCCTAATCGTTTTATAGGATTATTTACGATGCCTGCACCTGCTTTAAAAAATTGACCAATAGACACCGGTAATTTTCCTTTTGAAGGAATAGCCCCAAAAATTAATTGTGCTGATTTCTGCTGTGCAATCTCACTATTTTGATAGTTTACCATGACACTTTCAATATTCTCAAAAGTCTTTATGTCATCTAAAGCATAAGGTTTCACAAATACGCTCAATATCACATCATGTGTTCTTGAAATTTCGTATAGCCAAACTAGTTCCTCGTTGGTAAACTTATGACCTTTCCAAGGGTTTTCATCAGAGCGATGAAATCCTACCACCACAGTGTTGTATGACTGTAATTTGTTCATTAATTCGTCAAGCTTATCAGCCTCAATATTGTGAACTTTAGTATACTTTTTTAGCTCGTTAAAAAATGGCATGCCATCATCATCTCCCAGACCTACATAAGCTATAGTTTTTGTTTCCAATCGGGTTAATGGCACTAAGTCCATTTCATTTTTAACAAGTGTAATGGCGTTTTCATAAAGCTCTTCGGATAATATATCATCCTCTAAACGATTCAAATCTTTACCTAAACCATACAAGCCTACAGGTTCATAATTGTGAAGACCAGCCTTATATTTTGCCATTAATATCTTTTTTACCGAATGTGCTAAACGTTCTTCAGTAATTTCCCCATTGTCATAAGCTTCAATTATTTTGGATACACCAATACCCACATCTTCAGACATGAGCATTACATCATTACCCGCCTTAAAAGCAGCCAAATCAATATCTCCAGTATCATCAAAATCCGCAGCACCTTTCATTGTTAGTGCATCAGTAAAAATGAGTCCATTAAATCCCAAGGAGTCTTTTAAAATATCAGTAACAATATGCTTTGATAATGAAGATGGGTAGCCGTCCCTTGATTCTAAACTAGGTACATTCAAATGCGCTACCATAACGCTTGACAAACCTTCTTTAATCAATTTCTTGTAAGGATATAGCTCAACAGAATCAATGCGTTTTGCGTTAAAATTAATTGTTGGTAAGGTATGGTGAGAATCCGCTTCAGTATCTCCGTGTCCAGGAAAATGTTTTGCGTTTGCCAGAACTCCTGCACTTTGCATCCCTTTCATAAATGCAAGCGCCTTTTGGGTAACATTATCTCTATCCTCTCCAAAAGAGCGATTTCCTATAATTGGGTTTTTAGGGTTGGTATTGATGTCTACCACTGGGGCAAAATTAAAATGCACACCTAAACGCTTACAATGTTCACCTATTTGCCTGCCTGTTTGTTCAATAAGAGTATTGTTTTTAACAGCTCCCAGAGCCATATTGTATGGAAAGGCATACGTAGAATCCAAACGCATACTCAAACCCCATTCAGCATCCATACCTATTAGCATTGGAATCTTTGACGCAGCTTGCAATTCATTATTCAATTTGGCCTGTCTGTATGGACCACCATTAGAGTAAATAATACCACCGATATGATGTTTATGAATAAGGTTTACAATCTTGTTTTTAGTAGCTCCATTTTGATTAGACATGACTTGAACCATATAAAGCTGACCAACTTTCTCCTTAAGAGACATGGCGTTGTAAATACTATCTACCCATTTTTGTTGGGCTTCGGCATCAGGTGTTTTAAGTGGGTGAATAGTTTCTTGCGCATTTATGACGCATGAGAGACAAAATAGGATTAAAAAGATATGGCGCATAGGGGATTAATTAAGCACGATTGTTACATATGTGTAATTAATAATCATGCCAAAATACTACTTTTAAAAAAAAGAGGAAAATACTTTATGATAGTTTTATATAGAAAGCTATAACTACCTATCGATAATACTTGTTATATAAACACCTTAACTGACGAATCGTTTTTTGAGGTATTTTTTTTGATTGTTTAAAAATTGATCTACCAAAATAAGGCATACAAAACCGTAAGGATAAGCATCACTGCAAACGACCCTATATTGAACAATGGTGATGTTTTAAATAATTGTCTTGTAATAGGAATACCTTTTTCATCATCAGCACCTTTGTGCTGTACGTAACTACAGATGGCTATTACTGCCATTGTTAAAAGTAAAGTATAACCCATTTGATCCATAAATGGCACATCCACAAATATTGGTGAATCTGACCATCCTTTTGGTGCAACTTTAAAATACATAGCAATTGGGATAGATGCTAGTGCCCCTATTATAGCTGCTTTGTTTGTTGTTTTTTTCCAGAACAACCCTAAAAGAAATACCGCTAAAATTCCTGGACTCACAATACCTGTATATTCCTGAATGAATTGAAAAGCTTGATCAATGCCACCTAGAAGAGGCGCCATAATACATGCTATAATTAAGGCAGCAGCAGCAGATAATCTACCTATATTTACAGTCTTTTTGTCATTAGCATTTTTGTTTATGTATTGCTTATAAATATCCATTGTAAAAATGGTAGAAGTAGAGTTTAGCATAGAGGCTAAAGACGACACAATAGCAGCAGCAAGTGCTGCGAAAGCAACACCTTTCAATCCAGTTGGCAAAAACTGCAACAACCAAGGGTATGCATTATCTTTCTTTTCGAGTGGAGAATTTTGCAAAGCAATATCTCCTAAACTAGAAAGTAGTTCAGGATCATTAATAATAACATAAGCGGCAATACCAGGTATTACAACAATTAATGGAATCAACAATTTTAAAAATGCTGCAAACAAAATACCCTTCTGTGCTTCTTTTAAAGATTTTGCTGCAAGTGTTCTTTGGATAATATATTGGTTAAAACCCCAGTAATATAAGTTAGCAACCCACATACCACCAACAAGAACAGCTAAACCTGGCAAATTTTTATATTCTGGATTAGATTTATCTAAAATCATCTCAAAACGTTCTGGAACAGTATCATAGATGGTAGTTAAACCAGCAACAAAACCCTCACCACCTGAAACTGTATTTAGTGCAAGATATGTGGTAACTAAACCACCAAGTACCAAGAACACTACTTGTATTACGTCTGTCCATGCTACTGCAGACAATCCTCCATATAGTGAGTATGCTGCAGCAAACAGAGCCAAACCAGTAATACCATACATTAAAGGTATTCCCATGATAGTTTGCAATGCCAAAGCCCCTAAATACAAAACTGTGGTAAGATTAACGAAAACATATAGTGCAATCCAAAATACAGCAAGTATAGTTTTTAAATTAGTAGAATAACGTTTTTCCACAAACTCTGGAATTGTGTAAAGTCCTTTTTCTATAAAAATTGGTAAAAAGTACTTACCAACAATTATTAAAGTTAAAGCTGCCATCCATTCGTAAGAGGCGATAGCTAAACCAGAAGCAAAACCTGAACCAGACATTCCTATAAATTGTTCTGCTGATATATTAGCTGCAATAAGAGAAGCCCCTATAGCCCACCATGGCAATGATTTGCTAGCTAAGAAATAATCTTCAGCATTCTTTTGATGTCCTTTTTTATCCCTAGAGACCCATAAGCCTACACCCAAAATTAAAACGGCATAAGCAATAAAAACTACGTAATCCCAAGTATCGAATCCTGAATTCATAATTATTTAGTTTGGTTAATCAAAGCATCAAATATATATATTTAAAGTTAAACCTATTAAGGTTTAAATCTGACAAAAAATAAAAAAACCCAACTAGTAGGGTGTGGTAGGGTTTTATCAAAATTTATTCGTATTTTTACACCAACAATGATTAAAATCAATAATAAAATAAGCACTCCAAAGTATCAGCAGATAGTTTTTTCAATTGAAAGAGCTATTTCTCAAGGTGAATTAAAAAAAGGGGATCAAATACCTTCTATAAATAGCATAAAAGAAGCACAAAGTTTATCTCGAGATACGGTTTTAATGGCTTTTAACGACCTAAAAAGCAGAGGTGTAATTCAATCTGTAGTTGGAAAAGGATATTATGTATCGAGTGAAAATATCCGCGTAAAACAAAAAGTGTTTTTATTATTTGATGAATTAAATTCTTTTAAAGAAGACTTGTATAATGCCTTTATCAAGAATTTAAACGATAGTATTGAAGTAGATATTTATTTTCATCATTTTAATTATCGTGTGTTTAATAATATTATAGAAAATAACATAGGGAATTATAATCATTATATCATAATGCCAGCTAACCTTAAGGGTACTGAAAAAACGCTAAAGAGATTACCAAATGATAGGGTTTATATACTAGACCAAATGCCAGCAGCATTAAAGCATTACTCCGGTATTTATCAAAATTTTGAAAAAGACATATGTACAAATCTAGAGAAGGCAATTTCGTATATAAGAAAATATCAAAAGTTGCTATTAATTTTCTCGTCTGAAAAACAGCCTTTGGGAATGAGAGAAGGTTTTATTAAGTTTTGTGAAAAACATATCATACCATATGAAGTTTTAGATTCTATTAAAGATAAAACTATTGAAAAAGGCGATCTATATATTGTTCCGGATGATAAGCAACTACTTCAATTAATTAAGAAGATGAAGTCAATGAAATTTTTCTTAGCTGATGATATCGGGATAATTTCATATAATGACACCTTACTAAAGGAAATTGTAGAAGGAGGCATCACTACTATTTCTACTAATTTTACAGCTATGGGTAAACGTTTAGCCGAAATGATTCAAAACAACCAGCATACTAATATTGAAAATGAAAACCGACTTATAATTAGAAATTCACTTTAAAGTTTAAAATAGTGTACACAATCAAACTAGTAAATAAAGATAACATTCTAGAAGTAACGAACACTGACGCTTCTGTTTATGGTAAAATATATTTAGATAAAGGTGCAAGTCTTCAAGAATTGACTTTAAATAATCATAATATTATTCAAGATTTAAGTCCTTTGGATTACGCAACTACTTACGCCTCCTCTATTTTGTTTCCTTTTGCGAATAGAATAAAAGACGGCATCTATTCATTCAATGACAGTCAGTACGAATTTCCTATAAATGTAAGAGATGAGCAAAACGCACTTCACGGTCTAGTTTTTAATAAAACCTTTGAAGTTGTAGAAGAAAATACCACAGAAAAAAATGCCATGGTGGCTTTACAATATATTCAGACTGAACTTATAGATGGATTTCCTTACACCTTTAAAATCAAATTAGTCTACATCTTTAGCAAAACTGCTTTAGACTTAAAAATGTATGTAGAAAATACAGACACAAAACCCTTTCCATTTACTGTGGGTTGGCATCCTTATTTTACAAGCAACAACTTGTTTGAAAGCACTCTTAATATGAATTGCAAAGAAAAAATAATTTTAGGAGACCGTAATATAACTACTGGTACAACTCCAATACATGAGAATATTTCCATAAAAATTCGAGATGAGTTTTTTGATGATTGCTGGATGCTAAATTCTGATGAAGTGGTATTCAAAACGCCCAAATATAACCTGAAATTTAATGCAACTGGTAATAACAACTTTATCCAAGCGTACACACCGCCCCGAAAAAACACTATAGCCATAGAACCCACAACAGGTGTTTCCGATAGTTTTAATAATAAGATTGGTTTACAAACATTACCCCCAAATGAATCTTATGAAATTACCTGGAATGTAAAAATATCAAACAACTAAATTAAAACTGAACTGATTATGAATGCATCATTAGTTAAAGATGTTAAAAAGACTTTTATCGATAAATTCAACAGTCAACCATTGATGGTTTTCTCACCAGGAAGAATAAATATTATTGGTGAACATACGGATTATAACGACGGATTTGTGTTTCCAGCTGCTGTTGATAAAGGTATCGCTGCTGCTATAGGGAAAAGTGATTCTGGGCATTGCACTGCAATTGCTCTAGACTTGGACAGTACTATTGAATTTGAATTAGATAAACTCCAGCCTTCAAAAGAAGGGAGCTGGGAAAATTATGTTTTCGGTGTGGTTGCCGAAATTCAAAATAAAAACATAATTGTAGGTGATTTTAATATTGTCTTTAGAGGTGATATTCCAGGAGGCGCTGGCATGTCTTCTTCGGCTGCCCTAGAAAACAGTGTTGTTTTTGGTTTAAATGAATTATTTGACTTAGGGCTTTCAAAACATGAAATGATTTTGATTTCACAAAAGGCAGAGCATAATTATGTGGGCGTAAAATGCGGGATTATGGACCAATATGCAAGTATGTTTGGCATTGAAAACAACGCATTACACTTGGACTGTCGCACTATCGAATCCAAACCTTACGAAATCAACTTCAAGGATCATCAATTAATGCTCATCAACACAAATGTAAAGCACAGTTTATCGGACAGTGCTTATAATGACAGACGTTCAGCATGTGAAAGTATTTCAGAGTTGTTAGGTGTGAAAGCATTAAGAGACGCTACCGAAGCAGATTTGGAAACTGTAATGGGTAAAGTAACACCATCAAATTACCAAAAAGCGCTTTATGTAATTCAAGAAAATGAAAGAACGCTAAAAGCTGCAAAAGCTATAGAGGATGGTAATTTAGAAAAATTAGGAAAGCTAATTTACCAATCGCACGACGGTTTATCAAATCAGTTTAAAGTGAGCTGCGAAGAGCTAGATTTTCTTGTGGCGCAAGCCAGAAAAAACAAGCATGTATTAGGTGCGAGAATGATGGGTGGTGGTTTTGGTGGTTGTACTATAAACCTTGTAGCCAAGAGTGAAGCTAAGGCTTTTGCTGAAACAGCCTCAAAAGCATATAAGAAAAAATTTGACAAAGACTGTTCAGTATATTTCGTCCAACTTTCAGATGGAACGCACTTAGTAGAATAAAAAACCTAACGGAGTAAAACAAAAATGGAAAATACAGACTTACAAGACTATTCGCATAAACGCTTTAATATCCTAACGGGCGAATGGGTTTTGGTGTCGCCGCATCGCGCAAAGCGCCCTTGGCAAGGTCAAAATGAAGAAGTGAATAATGAAAAGCGACCAACATATGATAAAAGTTGTTATTTGTGCGCAGGAAATACACGTATTAATGGAGAGGTAAATCCTGACTATAAAGATGTGTTCATTTTTACCAACGACTTTGCAGCATTACAGAGCGATTCTCCAACATTTTCACTTAATGACGGATTACTTATTGCAGAGAGCGAAACAGGAATCTGTAAAGTGATATGTTTTAGTCCAGACCATTCTAAAAGTTTGGCAGATATGTCGCCAAACGAAATTCAAAAAGTGGTTTATGCATGGCAAGAACAGTATAAAGAATTGGGAGATAACCCTAAAATCAATTATGTTCAAATCTTTGAAAACAAAGGTGCTGTTATGGGTTGCAGTAATCCGCACCCACACGGGCAAATATGGAGTCAGTCTACACTACCAAACGAAGTTGATAAAAAAAACACACAACAATTAAACTACTTTAGTAAAAACAAAAGCAGTCTTTTGGGAGATTATCTAGCTCAAGAACTGGAAAAGCAAGAGCGAGTTATTTTTGAAAACGATAAGTTTGTAGTATTGGTGCCTTTTTGGGCAGTATGGCCTTTTGAGACAATGATTGCCCCCAAGAGACATATCTCCAGTATTTCTGACATGACAGATGAGGAAACTTTACAATATGCCGAAGCTATCGCAGTGTTAACAAAAGCATACGATAAACTATTCAATACATCGTTCCCATATTCCGCAGGAATACACCAGTGCCCTACTAATGGAAATGATAATAAGCATTGGCATTGGCACATGAGTTTTTACCCACCATTGTTGAGAAGCGCTACAGTTAAAAAATTCATGGTAGGCTATGAAATGTTTGGTACGCCACAACGCGATATTACAGCCGAAAGTGCAGTGAAAATGATTAAAGCATTATTGTAAAATAAACTCAGACAACACTCATGTAATTAAAGCCTAACAGAATAATAAATGTTAGGCTTTTTTTAATGGAAAAAGTTAAAGTTGGCTAAATATGGGTGTTAAAATATCTTAATTGCACAAAGTCAATACCTTAAAATACTTTAATTTGAAATGCATAAAATACAACCAAACTTTGCGTTATCTAATTTTGTTTTTATTTCCCTTAAGTCTTCTTTCTCAAAATATAAAGGGGATAGTTTACGATAATGCATCTACCGTTAAGGGAATAAAAGTGTATAACATTAGCAAAAAACTTAAAACCTATACAAGTAATGAAGGTGATTTTGAAATTTCAGCATCCATCAATGACACGCTCTTCTTCGAATCGCTTTTCCATCATCCTAAACACATAAAATTAAAGGAAATTCATTTTGAAGATATTGCAGTCTTTGAATTGAAAAAAGTAGTCAATGAGCTTGGAGAAGTCTTACTAGTGGATCAAAAGGCAAAGGAATTTAACGAAGTGGAATATACAGATGCAATAGGTTTTTCTATCGCTAACGATAGAAAAAATAATCCTCATTTATATGGTAGTGTATCAAAATATGGGGTTGACTTCATATATCTAGCTCGTAAAATTGCAAAACTTTTTAAAAGAAAAAATAAATCTTTGCCCATTACTTATATCTCCTATAAACATCTGGATTCTCTCTTTAAAAATGATGATTTGTTCGATTTAAAATTGCTAAAACAAGATTTGAATATCCCTGAAGAGTATGCGCATCTTTTTTTAGATTATTGCGAAACCAAAAACTTAAATAAAATCTTAATTACTGAGCAAAGGAAGGTAGTACTGCTAGATTCTTTCGTGAATTTCAGTAAAGAATTTTTGAAAATTATAGAAGATTTTGAGACATCAAAAGATACTTTGGGCTTAAAAAATTAAAGTCAGTACTAATTTCCCCATCTAAAAGCTATTACTATTCTAAATGTTAAATACTGCTAATTCTGATGATTTCATTTATTAAATCTTTTAATTTGAAGTAGATAATACTATTATATTGAAACATCTTCTTTTATTACTGTTTCCATTAACCTTGATATCTCAAAATATCAAAGGAAAAGTCTATGACAGCGAATCTACAGTTAAGGGCATAAAAGTTTATAATGTAAGTCAAAAAAGAATGACTTATACTAATAATGACGGTGATTTCTCAATTTCGGCAGTCGTAAACGATACTCTTTTATTTGAATCGCTCTTCCATCATAACAAAATGATACAACTAAAGCAATCTGATTTTGATGATGTTGTAGTTTTCGAATTAAGAAAGTCGGTTAATGCATTAGGTGAAGTTTTAATTAGTAATGATGACGAAGAGTTCAACCCCCTTGAATATACACAGGAAGCTGAAAGAGCATTTGAAAGAGATATGAAAAACAACTTACAATTGTACATGAACGAATCTGAATATGATAAAGGTGTAAATTTTAAAAAACTCTTTAAAAGTATACGTAAGTTGCTGAAAAAGAAGAATAAGCCTAAACCTATTGAGTTCGTCACTTATGACGATTTAGACTCCCTTTTAAAACATGACAACCTATTTAGTTTAAAACTATTGAATCAAGATTTAAATATCCCAGAAGAACATGCGCATTTATTCTTAGATTATTGTGAGGCTCAATATTGGAATAAAAATCTCAGTTCTGAAGCCAATAAGGTCATTCTATTGGATTCAATGGTTAATTTGAGCAAAGAGTTTTTAAAAATTACCGAAGAATTCAAGGCTTCCAAGGATACTTTGGACTTAAAAAACTAAAATCAATAATAATTGTTCCTTTCAAAAGTTATATTTTTAGCCATATTTATTTTTAGCTGAATGAAGAGATATATCTATGTTTTAGTTGCCGTTTGTTTTATTACACTTTGGAGTTCCTGTAGAAAAGATTTTGAGTTTTCTGCAAGTACTGGTAACCTAGAATTTTCGAGGGATACCGTGTACTTAGATACCGTTTTTACCAACATAAGTTCTAGTACCTATAATTTAAAGGTATATAACAGGAGCGACGAAGATATTTTAATCCCGACGGTTAAGTTAGGTTTAGCAGATGCATCGCAATACCGCTTGAGTGTGGATGGCCTTACAGGAAAAACATTTGAAAATATTGAGTTATTAGCAAAAGACAGTCTCTTTATTTTTGTTGAAACCACTGTAGATATTAACAACTTCCCAAATCCTAATGGGGAGTATTTATATACTGACCAAATTGAATTCGATTCTGGAGGAAATATGCAAAAAGTTGAATTGGTTACGCTAATTAAAGACGCTATTTTTATTTTTCCCGATAGAGACAATACCACAAAAATTGTTGAAACTTTAGCACTTAACATTGATGGTGAGCAAGTAGAAACTGATTTACAAGGGCGGGAACTTTTACCTGAAGAATTAATATTTACTAACGAAAAGCCCTATGTGATTTATGGTTTTGCAGCGGTTCCTACTGGAGAAACACTCACTGTTGAAGCTGGTGCACGTCTACACTTTCATGATAATTCTGGTATTATCGTACAATCTGGAGCATCTATAAATGTAAATGGTGCTTTTAGTCCAGACCAAGAAACGCTCGATAATGAAGTGATTTTTGAAGGCGACCGACTAGAACCAAGTTTTGCGAACAGACCTGGACAATGGGGCACTATTTGGCTATTGGACGGAAGTTTGGATAATACTTTTAATTACACAACCATCAAAAATGCATTGGTTGGTATTTTATGCGATGGCGATGCCACTGCAACAAACGATAAGCTCACCATTACCAATTCTCAAATATACAATTCTGGTAGTTTTGGTATTTTAGGAAGAGGCACGTCAATAGCTGGAGAAAACCTTGTGGTACATAATGCAGGACAAGCTGCCGTGGCTGCTACATTTGGAGGTAAATATAATTTTACGCATTGTACGCTAACCAATTATTGGGAAAATGGCCCTCGCCCACTACCATCAGTATTGTTAAACAATTTTCTAGTTGATGACGATAACAATGCCATAGTAACGGACTTAATTGAAGCCAATTTTAATAACTGTATTATTTATGGTAATGATAATCCAGAGTTTCTTTTAGATGAAATAGAAGATGATGCCGTGAGCTTTAATTTTAAATTGAGCAATTGCTTGGTGCGTTTTGATGACAGAAACGATAATTTTACAGGTCCAAATTTTGATTTTGACGATGCATCAAAATATGAAAATGTAATTTTTAATCAAGACCCAGATTTCAAAGACCCCAGTTTAAATATGCTCATTATAGGTGATGACTCTGCAGCAAACGGTCAGGGCAATTTGACATTTGCTTCTCAAGTGCCTACCGATATTTTAAATATTGATAGAACTTCTAGCCCAGATATAGGGGCTTATCAGCATATTACGTTTCCTGAGGACGACTAGACCCGAAAGAAAATTACAAACAAGTACCAGGTATTGGTTTTTCAACACAATTACCTTCACCAAAACAAACAGTTTCAAATTCACATCCCTCCTCATCCGCTTCACATGATAACATTATTAGAGATGAGAATAATACTAGAATACATGCTAATTTTTTAACTAACTTCATTCTTGTTGTTTTTTTAATCTATTCACTTTCCAATTGTGCCCTGTACAAATGTAAATTCGCCTTGGTATCTTCATCCAACTCAGGCTCCTTAATATCAGTATATTGGCTCAATACATCATACATGATTTTAGCTACTAGATAGCGTGCAGTTGGTTTATCGTCAGCAGGAATATTGTACCAAGGTGCATGATCTTTTGATGTTCTATTTATGGCATCCTCATAACACTCTTGGTATTCATCCCATAGTTTACGCTCTTTTAAATCACCTGCCGAAAACTTCCAGTTTTTCTCTTGTTTACGCAAGCGTCGCAACAAACGGTATTTCTGTTCGTCCTTTGATAAATTCAAAAAGAACTTAAAGATAATGGTACCATTTTCCGCGATATGCTTCTCAAAATTATTAATCTGCTCAAAACGCTTATCCCAAAAGGCATCATTTATATCTTCAACTGAGTTTACATCTGGCAAGCTTTCGCTCAAAATATAATTGGGATGCACTCTTGTGACCAAAACATTTTCATAGTGCGTACGGTTAAACACGCCAAACTTACCTCGCTGCGGTAAAGCGATGTAGTGTCTCCACAGATAATCATGACTCAACTCTAAATCCGTTGGCACCTTAAAACTATGTACTTCAACACCTCTTACGTTAAAGCTTTTAAATACCTCACGTATCATACTGTCTTTTCCAGCAGTATCCATGCCTTGTATGCCTATTAAAACTGCATATTTGTCGTGGGCATACATGGTGTTTTGAATTTCAGCCAGTTTTTTTCTGGTTTTCTTTAGTGCATCCTTTACCTCATCTTCAGTTGCACTTAAATCGAAAGAAGTGGGTAAGTTTTTAATATCAATTTTCGAAGTAACCTTAAAATCACTCTCAGTAATCTGTTTCATCCTTAATTATTTTGAAGCGAATAGTTTTACATCTTGTTCGCTAACTTCTGCGCCACCTAAGATAATCAATCGTTCTACAACGTTGCGCAATTCTCTAATATTTCCTGTCCAGTCATAATTCTGCAACAGCTTAATCGCCTTATCAGAAAAACTTTTTTGAGCAGTACCTTGTTCATCTGCGATTTTATTTGCAAAATGATTCACCAACAACGGAATATCGTCGCGTCTTTCATTTAGTGCTGGTACCTTAATCAAAATAACTGCTAAACGATGGTATAAATCCTCTCGGAACTTTCCCTCCTCAATCTCCTTCTTTAAGTTTTTGTTTGTTGCAGCGACTACGCGTACATCTACTTTTATGTCTTTATCGCTACCTACACGTTGTATTCTACTTTCTTGGAGCGCACGTAAAACTTTTGCCTGTGCAGAAAGACTCATATCCCCTATTTCGTCTAAGAAAATAGTACCACCATTGGCCGCTTCAAACTTACCGGCTCTATCCTTATTGGCACTTGTAAACGCACCTTTTACATGACCAAACAATTCACTTTCAATTAATTCACTAGGTATAGCGGCACAATTCACTTCAATCATCGGCCCTTTTACACGATCGCTTTTTTCATGTAACCAATGTGCCACCAGTTCTTTTCCCGTACCGTTAGGCCCAGTTATCAAAACCCTAGCGTCCGTTAGCGCTACTTTATCAATCATATCCTTGATTTGGGAAATCGAGTCGCTCTCCCCTATCATCTCATATTTCTTACTAACCTTTTTCTTCAGGATTTTGTTTTCAACAACAAGCTCCTTTCTATCTAAAGCATTTCTAACAGTATTTAATAATCTGTTTAAATCTGGTGGTTTTGAAATATAATCATAGGCCCCTAAACGCATTGTGTTTACTGCCGTATCCAGGTCACCATGACCAGAAATCATCACAATAGGCGTTTCGGGCTTTATCTTTTTTGTGGCCTCTAGCACTTCAACACCATCCATTTTTGGCATTTTAATATCGCAAAGCACTAAATCAAAATCGTCTTTCTTTAGTTTATCCATTCCAGCCAACCCATCCTCAGCTTCTTCAACTGTGTAAGTATCACTTTCTTCAGAAAGAATTTTAACTAATACGCGCCTTATGGCCGCTTCATCTTCAATAATTAATATTTTAGGCATATACTAAATTTTAAATTTTATTCCGGTTCTTAAATAAAACGCATTTATTTCGTCTAATTTAAAAACTTCATCTCTATTTTCATTACGTAAAACGTTATTTAATCTAAACGTATATCCAGTATACAAATATCCTACCAAATGTTTAGAAAATAAATATTCATACCCTAATCCTCCTACTACAACGGATAACGAAATATGGTCGATACTTTGTCCATTAATAACTGAAGGCTCTTGCAAATGTGCCAAATATCCATCTAAACCAATGAAGGCCTGTATATCATTTCTATCGTCAACGGCATACTTAATATTTGATTTTGGCACACCAGCGTTAAAACTCCATTTATCATTAATCTGCCTAAAATAACTCACAAAGGGTAATGGGAAAGGAATTCCTGTTGTAGCATTATAAGTAAGCCCTAATATTAGTCTATAAGGACGTTTAAGAGAGGTATCATCTCTTCTATCGTTAATAACAAATAATCCACCATTTAAAAAGATATCGTCTGACACAATACTTTTGGTAAGTGTAGAGGCAATTCGTGGGTTAAACTTCATACCTATTCTCAAATTCTCGTTCCACTTAAACGTATAACCCAAGTTTAAGTCTATTATATGAATCCGTCGTAAGCCAGCAGTATTAAAAGGATAGTTTTCTTCTAAATTTAGTATAACCCTATTATATTCAGCACCTACAACTAGATATGCATCTTTTTTTATTTCAATAGGGTAATTAATTAAAGCGCGTAGTCGGTTATAATCATCTTCAGATTTGCTTTGTGGAATGAATGAATATTCAAGTCTTGCCAGGTCAGTTAATTGGGTGTGACCTAGTTGGATTATACATAAGAAAACAAAAAAACACAATAACCTTGTTAAACGATATGACATAAATGTTTTCTTATGGATTTTCTGAGGGTTTTGAAATAATATGAATATCGCGTTGTGGAAATGGAATTTTAATGTTGTTATCTCTAAATAGACGGTTTATTTCAAATCTTATATCACTTTTGGGAATAACACCTATAAAACTATCATTAAGGGTAAAGATTAGCCTGAATTCTAAGGCGCTATCTCCAAAGTTTTCAAACAAAACCAATGGTGCCGGATGGCGCAACACCATTTCATGAGAGTTTGCTGCTTTAAGTAATAGTTTTTTTACCAACTGCACATCACTGCCATAGGCTACACCAACTGATACACTTTCCCTAGTGACCTTACCGTTTTGTGTCCAGTTATATAAACTATTTGTAAGGTACTGATGATTTGGGATAATGAGCACTTTGTTATCAATTGTAACTGCCCTTGTGGTTCGGAGTTTTATTTCTTCTACACGACCTACTTTTCCCTCCAACTCAACAATATCCCCGACCTGTACAGAGCGGTCAATCAAAATAAAAATTCCAGAAATGATATCTTGAAAAAGCGTTTGTAGAGCTAAACCAACACCTATTAATAATACAGCAGAAGCTGCAAAAATAGCGGTTACATTAAAACCGATGGCATCTAGCACCACCAATATAACGATAAGATATATTATCCATCTTGTAAAGGAAAACACGGTATTGAACTTCACTTTGTCCTCATCGGGCAATCTTTTGGTAACTAACTTTTTTATCCATCTTAATAAAAAAGTGGTTAAAATCATTACCAAAACTACAAGAAGTAAATACTTTACTCTTAGCACAATTTGATGAGCATCTGCTCCAGTACCATAGGTAAAATCTACGATTTTGAAATCAAGAAACTCCTGAATAGCCTGTCCAAAGGAAGTGCCTTGCAGAACCTCCTCGATTGGGCCAACCTCATTCTGTATGTTATCTTTTGATGTCTCCTGCATCTTAATATTTAATCCACTTTAAAAGTTCTTTGTATGTAGGCTTTTTACCATACATCAAAATTCCAACCCTGTAAATTTTAGCGGCAATCCAAACCGTAAACACAAAAGTTCCAATCAATAATGCTAAAGATAGCAATTGTTGCCAAATGGGTACTCCAAAAGGTATGCGCATAAGCATTACAACAGGAGAGGTAAATGGTATAAACGAAAATACGGTGGAAACTGTACCGTGAGGATCTTCAATTACCGTGAAAATTCCGATGTAAACGGCCAAAATTAAAGGCATAATGATGGGCAGCATAAACTGTTGTGTGTCTGTCTCATTATCAACAGCAGCACCAATAGCAGCATAGAGTGAACTATACAGCAAATAACCACTTATAAAAAAGAAGATAAAGGCAATAATCAAATTGGTTAGAGGCAAATTAAAAAATCCCTGCATAGCTTCTTGAATTTTGGTATTAACTTCTGGGTTTTCCATGGCTTGCTGAATAGCGGCTTGCTGCGGCGTTTGCATTTGTGCCATATCAATACCAAAAATAGCTGAAACCACAAATAGTAATATGCTACCTAAAATTAGCCAAATCGCAAATTGAGTTAATCCGGCTAAAGAAGTACCAATAATTTTACCCAACATTAATTGTACTGGCTTCACAGAAGACACAATAACTTCTATAATCCTGCTAGTTTTCTCTTCTATAACGCTTCGCATTATCATATTTCCATAGATAATGATGAACATGAATAATAAATATCCAGCAGCCCCACCAAAAATTAGCTTTATGATACTATCTGTTTTAGAGGAGGTTTCGCCAACAAAATTCTCCTGAAAAATATCTACGGTTACTTTTGAATCTTTAATCTTATCAATATCAATACCTACATTTTCGTAGTTGATTAGGGTTAAGTGCCTTTCTAGTTTATTTTCCAATTTAGAAATCACAGTTAATGAGGGTGATTCCTCTGAGTAGAACTTTATATTTTCTGAAAGTTCCTTAACATTTTCAATATCTTTTATATGAAGTAAACCATAGCCAGAGGTCTCCGTTACCAATGTTTTTGCATCTTCAAGGGACATCCCATCAAGTTTGTTATAAGTAGTATTATCTGTGCTTTCGAATATATCCTTAACCTTACCTGATTCATCCAAAATCGAAATGGTTCGCACCTTGTCATTATTTAATTGAGACAAATACGCCACAACACTTATAAGCGCTATCATGATGATAGGGCTTAAAATTGTCATTACAATAAATGACTTGTTTTTTACCTTAGATAGGTACTCGCGTTTTATAATAAGAGGAAGATGATTCATGCTACTATTGCAAATTATTTTCAGTTACCGTTTGAATAAAAATATCGTTTACACTTGGAATTAACTCTACAAAATGAGAGACCTCTCCTTTTGAGGTTAAATAGTTCAATAAATCATTAGAACTTTGATTTCCATTGAGTTGAATATTCAATTTTAACTCATTACTTAAAGTTTTAAAATTCGCTGGCTCAGTTTTAAACTTGTCTGAAAGTTCTTTTTCCAAGGCACTATTATTAGCTGTATTTACACCAATCTCAAATGTATTAGACTTGTAAGCACGCTTTACATCCAAAATCTTACCATCTAAGATTTTATTGGATTTATGAATCAATGCAATATCGTCGCAAAGCTCTTCAACGGATTCCATACGATGTGTCGAAAAAATAACTGTTGCACCATTTTCCCTTAGTCGTAAAATCTCATCCTTAATTAAATTGGCATTAATGGGGTCAAAACCAGAAAATGGCTCATCAAAAATTAGAAGTTTAGGTTCATGCAATACAGTAACCACAAACTGTATTTTTTGAGCCATTCCTTTTGATAGTTCTTGGATTTTCTTATTCCACCAATCCCCAATATCCAATCTATCAAACCAATATTTAAGGCGTTCTTTTGCAACCGATTTGCTTAAACCTTTTAATTGCGCCAAATACAACGCCTGCTCACCTACTTTCATAGATTTGTACAACCCGCGTTCTTCAGGGAGATAACCAATATCTTTTATATGAGATTCGTTTAGCGGCTCGCCGTCAAGAACCACGGTGCCCGAATCTGGTAAAGTAATTTGGTTTATAATTCGGATTAAAGTGGTTTTTCCTGCCCCATTAGGCCCTAAAAGTCCGTAAATACTACCTTTTGGCACTGAAATAGAAACATTGTTTAATGCTATAAAATCTCCAAATTTCTTACTAGCACCATTAACTTCCAATAGCTTATCCATTCACAATTTTTAATTAAAAGAAATGTAAAGATATTAAATGTATATGAGTCCGTTAAATTGAAAACAAGTAAATTATTTAGGGAAAAATTGACAAGCAATAGCATTTGTTTCGGTTTTTCTAATTTAAAATTTTGAACTGCAGAAAAACACTTAAAAGTACCATAATCACTAGCTTTTGTTACAAAAACAAAACCCACCCTTAATTAAAATTAAGGATGGGAAAAAAATTGCTATGAAAAAGAAAAATTATCACTAATGTTAATTAGCGATAATCAAAGATAGTTTTTTTTTCTTAACTAATAGCAAAACTATTAAGATAAGTTGCACCTTACATAAAAAAATTCCATTTTACTACAGAATTTTTTAATCCATTACATTATCTTCAATCTTCTTATTAATTTTCAATAAAAAACGAAGTTAATTGCCTTAATGTTTACATGTTCAAGCGCATGTGCTAAATCTAAAAAGTGCTTAGAACCTTTGTTTCGCAAAAGTTTTTTTAAGAAAACATATCCTTCACTTTTTCGAAGAACGATTTATCTGAACTTGCGGGCTTTGGGGAAAAATGGTCATCTTCAAGCATCTCCTCAAAAAACTCTTTTTGCTGTTTATTTAATGTTTTAGGTGTCCAAACATTTACATGCACTAACAAGTCACCCTTTCCATAACCATTCAAACTAGGAATGCCTTTTCCGCGCAAGCGTAAAATTTTACCAGATTGTACACCAGCTTCAACCTTTATACGCACTTTACCCGTTACGGTATCAATTTCTTTTGAAGTTCCTAAAACTGCTTCGGGAATACTTACGTACAAATCATAATGCAAATTATCACCTTCACGTTGCAAACTGGGATGGTCTGCTTCTTCTATTGCCACCAATAAATCTCCTGAAATACCATTTCCAGGAGCTTCATTACCTTTTCCTGAAACTTTTAGTTGCATACCATCAACCACGCCTGCAGGAATCTTTATTGAAACCGTTTCTTCTGCAACTTTTAAACCTTGCGCATCAGCATCCGATGGCCTATTGTTAATTGTTTGTCCAGCCCCACCACAAGTGTTACATGGTGCAGAGGTTTGCATTCTACCTAAAATAGTGTTAGTAATTCTAGTTACCTGCCCTGTACCTTGGCATGTAGAACATGTTTTGTAAGTTGTTCCAGGGGCTTGAACTTTTCTTTTTACTTTTATTTTCTTTTCAACACCATTGGCTATTTCTTCTAAAGTCAACTTTACACGGATACGAAGATTGCTCCCCTTTACACGACGTTGACCACCGCCGCCGCCAAAGCCAGAGAAACCGCCACCACCAAAAGCACCACCAAAAATATCTCCAAACTGACTGAAGATATCATCCATATTCATACCGCCGCCGCCAAAGCCACCGCCGCCCTCAAAGGCTTGGTGTCCGAACTGATCGTAACGCGCTTTTTTATCAGGATCGCTTAATACTTCATAAGCCTCAGCTGCTTCTTTAAATTTAGCCTCGGCCTCTTTATCGTCTGGGTTTTTATCAGGATGAAACTCAATTGCTTTTTTTCTGTAAGCCTTTTTTATTTCACTGGCACTTGCCCCTTTACTAACCCCTAAAACTTCGTAATAATCTCTCTTTGCCATAATTTTGTTTTATTGCCCAACTACCACCTTTGGAAAACGAATAATGGTATCTCCCAATTTATAGCCTTTCTCAACTACATCAATGATTTTTCCTTTTAAATCATCGCTTGGTGCAGGGATTTGGGTTATTGCTGTGTGCACTTCTGCGTCAAACGTATCCCCTTGTGATACTTCACAAACTGATAATCCTTTTTTCTCTAAGGTAGACAACAATTTTTGATAAATTAAGAGCACACCTTTGCGTAATTCTTCTGCCTCTTTATCTTCTTCTATATGTAAAAGTGCCCGTTCAAAATCATCAAGTACCGGTAATAACTCAAGCATTATTTCCTTCCCTGCGGTTTTAAATAGTTCTATACGCTCTCTTGAAGTTCGTTTCTTATAGTTTTCAAACTCAGCAAACAAACGCAAAAACTTATCCTTTTCACTTTGAAGCTCTTCTTTTAGCTTGTCTTCCGCAGATAATTCTTCACTTACATCTTGGTCTTGTTGTTCTTCAACTGCCACAGCTTCGTCCTTCAATCCGTTGGCTTGTTCTTCTTTTATATCTTTTGCTTTATTCTTTTTACTCATCGCGCATGTAATTAATACTACTCATTTTTGAGTTGGCAAAAGTACTGCCATTATTATTAAAATGCCATATTGTCATTAAAAAAAATAACAAATATTTTGTTTAACTTTTAATTTATAAAATAAAACAAATTTGCTATTTTTGTCGCTTAACACTAAAACTGATTATAAAATGAAAAAGAATTTTAAAACAATATTGTTTATGAGTGCTTTAGCCATCGCACTTGTAGGATGTAAGGATAAAGCTAAAGAAGCGGAAACCTCTGATGCTAAGGCAGCTGCAGAAGCTGAAGCAACTGCTACAAAATATGTTGCTGATGCTGAGGCCTCTACCATTGAATGGAAAGGATTCAAACCAACTGGTACCCACAACGGTACAATCAAATTAGATTCTGGTACTTTTAAAATCAGTAATGGTAAAGTGGAGAGCGGTTCTTTTCTAATTAACATGGGCTCTATTGCTGTTTTAGATATTCCAGCTGATGATGAAAAGAATGGGAAGCTGAAAGGACACTTAACTAGCGCTGACTTTTTTGATGTTGAAAAATTTCCAAACGCAGCTTTTGAAGTAACTGGTATAAGTGAGGCTGAAGGAAAGACGATGCTTTCTGGTAATTTAACTTTGAAAGGTGTAAAAAACAACATTACGTTTCCTGTTTCGGTTTCTGAAAACGAAAACGGCGTAGCGTTGACCAGTGAATCATTTACAATTGACCGCTCTAAGTGGAATGTACAATATGGTTCAAAGTCGTTTTTTGATGATTTAGGTGATAAGTTTATTAATGATGATATTGAATTAAAAATAAATCTCGTTGCAAAAAAAGCTTAAATACGAGTAGTGACTAACTCAAATTAATTGTAAAAACCATCTTGCGAAAACAGGATGGTTTTTTTAATTCTTATAAACAGTAATAGGTCTTTTTAATACATTGTTTTGATATTTCAACCCATTTGACGCAACTAATTACTTAATCCTGTATCTATCGTAAAAATATTTGTTATGAAAAAAATCTATTTTCTTGTAATTGGGCTTTTCTTTTTAAATGTAGCTATCGCACAAAAGCAAGCCATAAAAATCACCAACTTAAAAACCGCCAAAGAAAAAATAATCCAAGAAAATAAAAGAATAAAAGTAAAAACATTACACGGCAGTGAAATTAAAGGTCGATTCATGATAGAAGACGATACCATCATTTCTATAGATGGTGTTCGAGTGGATTTGATCGATATAGAGGAATTAAAACGAAACCCGCTTCTAACCTCTATTCTTACCTCTGGATTCCTTATTTATGGTGGTATATTAGTTGCTGGTAGTGCAACTATCGCTGGAATATTTGTTGACTCTACCGCTTTCTTATTAACATTGCCAGCCGCTGGAATGATCTATGCTGGAATAAAATCGCCAAATTTCAATAAAAATCATAAAAAAGATAAAGGCTGGAGATTTGAAATAGTCATAAAACCGGATTAAATCAAGCTAAAAAAGACCAGTACAATTATTGATATAAAAAAAGCGCCCTATATAGAGCGCTTTCTTTTTCATAGCAGTTTCTTCCCAATTACTTAGGCATCACTACGCTATTAATCACATGAATAACACCATTACTCCCCATCACATCTGTCATTATTATTTCACTGTAATTTCCGTTTTGGTCTTTCAACCATATTTTACCATCTTTTTGCTTTACTGTTAATTTTTGGCCATTTAGCGCCTCAAGGGTTACCATGCCTTTATTTTTATCCAATGCTGCAACTACTGCTTCTGCATCTAATTTTCCAGCCACAACGTGATATGTTAAGATGTTTGTTAACGCTTTTTTGTTTTCAGGCTTCAATAAAGAGTTTAAAGTGTTGGAATCAATTTTCCCAAAAGCGTCATTGTTTGGTGCAAATACTGTAATGGACCGTCGCCTTGCAACGCTCCAACCAAATCTGCCGCTTTTAATGCCGCCACTAAGGTTGAGAAATCTTCGTTTCCAACGGCAACATCCACAATTGTTTTTTGAGCTGAAGCAAATTGACTCACTGTTAACGCTACTACTGTTGTTAAAATAAAAACTAACTTTTTCATAATAATTATATTTTTTGGTTAAACTAAAATGCACTTTCTTTTTTTTTGAAGCGCTTTCAGTTATATTTACACAGGTTTATTTCCTCCGGATGAACCTTATCCTTTTTTTGGGAAATCTTTAACATTTATGCAGAACGATACCGCACTTATTTCTAATCTTAAAAACAAAGATGAAGCTGCGTTATCTCAACTTTATGATGCTTATGCGCCGGCTATATATGGTGTCATTATACGGATGTGCAAAGATGAGCAGCACGCCCAAAATATATTACAGGACACCTTCTTAACTATTTGGGAGAAATCGCACCAGTACAACCCTGATAAAGGAAAATTTTATACTTGGGCTTACCGAATTGCAAAAAATAAAACCTTAAATTTTTTACGAAAGGATAAAAAGCTCATCCAAACTGAGGATTTGAGTGTATATAAGGATAAAGAGGAATCAATTACAGATAATGGCGACTATTTACAACTTAAAGGCTGTTTAAAACAATTGGAACCACATCATCAAAGAGCTCTCGAGTTAGTTTACTTTAACGGTTTAACGCACCGAGAAGCGCATGAAGAAATGGATGTGCCACTAGGAAGCTTTAAGTCTTACATAAAACAAGCTTTAAAAAAGCTCAAGTTGAGTTATGACAAAGCGATTGTATGGTTCTTGATTTTAATTGAAGTGATACGATGATGGACAAAGCCTACATACTAGAAAACGGCATTATAGAGCAGTACCTATTGGGTGAGTTGTCTGCTGAAGATGAGTTGTCCTTAGAACGTCTATTAGCTGAAGATGAGGAGTTGATGGCAAGATTTAAAACCATTGAAGCGAGTTTTGAGTCCTTGGCTTTTGAAAATGCCGTTAATCCACCAAAACAAGTTAAGGAACGCTTGATGAACTCTGTAAAAGGTTCTGAAACCAAGGTTGTATCATTACCAAAGCAAAATCCATTTAAAAATTATTTAGCAATGGCTGCTAGTGTAGCTGCAGTTTTATTGATTGGAAGCATTTGGATGTACTCGCAATTAAATAAAACCAATAAGCAATTACAAATTGTTGAAGAACAAAACTCTCAACTTTTAGAAGACCTCAATGGTTTAAAAGGCAACTTAGAAACTACTACTGCATATTTGGATATATTAAACTCAGCTGAAACCAAACAGTATATATTAAAGGGTAACGCGCTTTCGCCTGAAGCTAAAGTGGTTAGTTATGTTAACCATAAACAAAAATCCGTTATTGTAAATACAGTAGACTTACCAAAACTAGATAATGCACATAATTACCAAATGTGGGCAGATGTTGATGGAGAAATGATAAACATGGGCGTTATTAAAAAAGACGGACCGCTTTTAGCTATGAATTATATTGAAGATGCAGCGTCTTTAAATATTACTATTGAGCCCGCTGGTGGAAGTGACCATCCAACTGTTTCTAGATTGATTACTAATGTTTATTTGTAATATTTTCTATCCTAGTAAATCTTTAAGAGCGCGCTGGAGTTGGTGAAACTCAAATTGAAACCCTTTGCTCTCAATTTTTTTAGAACTTACACGCTGACTTTCAAACAAGATAATGTGCATTTCTCCCAAAACTAATTTCATGAAAAACTTTGGGATATTTGGCAGAAACAAAGGTCTCCGTAATACCTTGGCCGCTGTTTTTGTAAGCTCGTTATTTGTTACTGGGTTTGGCGCAACACCGTTGTAAACACCCTCCAGTTGTTGCTCTAAAACGAATAAAAATATATGTGCTAAATCTTCAATATGAATCCAAGATTGCCACTGCTTGCCACTTCCAAAAGCAGCACCAACGCCAAACTTTATAGGCTTTACTATTTCCTTTAGCGCACCACCTTTATCGGATAGCACCAGACCAATTCTAACTTTAGATACTTTAATTCCTAATTCAGAAAAACCATCAACAGCTTTTTCCCAGGCCTTAACTACTTTACCCAAAAATGAATCGCTTAATTCTTTATGCGTTTGATCGTAATAATTGGTTAAAGAATCAGGATATACGCCAATAGCACTTGCAGAAACAATCTGTTTAATGCCATGAGTTTCTCCTTTTAAGGAATCTATCAATAGCTGGGTAGTTTCTACCCTACTATCAATCACCTCTTTTTTATAGCTATCTGTCCATCGCTTTGAAATGGAAGCACCAGCCAAATGGATGATAGCATCTACGTTTTTAAAACAACCTGAATCGATGTCACGAGTTTCAGGATTCCAATAAAAGCCTTGATAATTTTCGTCTTGAGAGATTTTAGATTTGCGAGTCGTCAAGTAATTAACCTGTATGCCTTTTGCATGACACAGCTTTACTATTTCCTGTCCAACCAATCCCGTTGCTCCTGTTATTAAAACACGCATTTCCTTTTTTTATAAAATTACAAAAAGGTAAAGCCTAAGTATTAAAGTTTAAGTTAGGTTTAACAGAAATATAGATGATAGGATATTGATGAAGGTTAATCTGTAACATAAACACCATGAATCAAGTTGGCCATTAAAACTATTTAGTTGCACGAAGCATCTCACGTTTCCCTGGCGGCCCTGGTAATCTTTCAACTGTAAACTCCACTGCTTCCATTGCACGACGCACACTTCCTTTTGCTGCGTAAGTTACTAATACACCGTTTTGTTTTAAGGCTGTATACATTATTTTAAAAATAGCTTCTGTCCACAACTCTGGTTGTACTCTCGCCCCAAATGCATCAAAATAGATAAGATTGAATGCGTTAACGTCATCAATTTTATCAAACATTTTTTGCTGTTTGGCTAATGTAAAGTGCCTACTGATGCGGTGCTTATCTTCCCATGAACAATTATGTAGCATTTTGAATATTTGATCTTTACCCTCTTGTTTTAATTCTGAAGTGTAATTGAGTAGTTCAATTTCCTTATTTGAAACAGGATAACCCTCCACACCAACATAATCGATTTTGATATTTGAATTCTCAGTTTCCAGATAGGTTATAAAGGCATTTAACCCTGTACCGAAGCCTATTTCTAGGATGGCAATTTCTTGAGATTCTTCGCTTCGCTCTGAATGACAAAAATGATGCAGGCCATGTTTTATAAATACGTGATACGCCTCTTGAATGGCACCGTGCTTGGAATGGTATTGTTCATTCCAATCTGGTAGATGAATGGTTGAAGATCCATCCGCAGTAGTAATGATTTCTCGTTTCATTTATTGGTTTGATTTTGAAGCCAATTAGTCTGCAAGTACTCTTGTAGTTATTGCTGGCCAATGCATTGGCAAATAGGTGCGCTAGAGATTGAATACTTCGATTGCGCTCAGCACAGGCTACATTTGGAGCTCCTCGCAGAGAGCGACTTGTGAAAGCCCGACCCCGCTTAAAGCGGAGTAGCGTCTAAAAAAATAAACCTTTATTGCGCTACTAAAACGCCATCGGCCTCAAAAGAGTATGTTTTTTTGGGCTCGGTAATGGCTGCAATTTCTTCGGCTGATTTTCCCGCATCCTCAGCATAGTGGCGTTGCTCGTCTACCGACACTTCTTTTACATAAGCTTTACCGTTGATAACTACTTCTTTTCCAGCGATATCCTTGGGTACAAAAAAGCCATAATCCTTAAATTTTACCATAACTTCTTTGTTGTTGCCTATGTCCAAGGTCATCCAACAGCCCTTAGCTTGACATACCTTGGTAACTTTTGCCTTCATTTTAGAGTCTATACTATCGCCTTGTTGCATGGTTTCGTAATGTGCCGCCATAGATTTTGCAATTACAGCATCATTTGCAACTATTTCTTTACCAAATGAAGCGTAGGCTATCTCTTCTTTTTGAATGGTTTCAGTATTTGTTTCCTTAGATTTATTCTTGCAAGAACTAAGTGTTAAAGTGCAGATTATCAATAGTATTACTAATCTCATGACGTGAAAATTTTAATTTTAAAGCATTTGTGTAAATATACCGCTTTTTTGAAAATGAATTTTATAAATTTGTAGGCTAAACTGATGCAATATGAGTACTATAATCAAGGATATTGAGATTATAAAAACAAAAGCTACCAAAATTAATGAAGTAGATTTTGACAATTTAAAGTTTGGAAGCGTGTTTTCTGACCATATGCTTGTATGTGATTATAAAGATGGTAAATGGCATGCACCTAAAATTATGCCTTATCAACCTTTAACTTTAGATCCTTCTTCAAAGATTTTCCACTATGGGCAATCGATTTTTGAAGGTATGAAGGCATACAAGGATGAGGATAGCAACGTTTGGTTGTTTAGACCTGAAGACAACTGCAAGCGTTTAAATATTTCGGCTAAACGTATGGCGATTCCAGAATTGCCAGAAGACTATTTTATGGATGGCTTGGTCGCTCTGTTGCAATTAGATAAGGCTTGGATTCCAACAAACGAGGGCAGCTCGCTATATATTCGCCCATTTATTTTTGCATCTGGAAATGGTTTTCATGCCTCACCTGCTGACGAATATAAATTTATTATATGTACGGCGCCTTCAGGCTCATATTTCTCTGGCGAAGTAAAGGTGTTAATTGAAGAAAAATATTCCCGTTCTGCAGATGGTGGAGTTGGTTTTGCAAAAGCTGGTGGTAATTATGCTGGTCAGTTCTACCCTACTCAATTAGCTAAAGCTAAAGGGTATCAGCAAGTTATTTGGACAGATGACCATAAGCATGAATATATTGAAGAGGCTGGAGCAATGAATATTTTTGTTCGTATTGGTGACACCTTAATTACTGGACCAACAAGTGATAGAATTTTGGACGGAATAACCCGTAAAAGTATCATTCAATTAGCGGAAAGCGAAAATATTCCTGTTGAAGTTAGAAAACTTACGGTTACCAAAGTTGTTGAAGCTGCTAAGAATGGCAACTTAAAAGAAATGTTTGGCGCAGGTACTGCTGCAGTAATATCACCAATAGCTGGCTTTGGCTATAAAGGTGTAGATTATGATTTACCGAAACTTGATAAGCCTTACGCTGATTATTTAAAGAAAAGAATAACGGATATTCAAACCAATAAATCTGAAGATCCTTTTGGTTGGCGATATAAGGTGTAGATCCTATACTATCTTTTCCAAAGGGAAAACGATACTCAAACATGTGAAAAAAGAGAAGCCAAAATTGCTTCTCTTTTTTTATCATCTTAATGCCTAATTCTGTAGGTTTTAGAATTTACTTCTCTAAAATAGCTTCTATATTGGGCTTAAAGTAATTTGGCCCTTTAAGGACTTTACCGTCTTCACGATAAATAGGTTGTCCGTTCTCACCTAGTTTACTCATATTACTCCGTTGTATTTCATCAAACACTTCTTCTATTTTATATTGAAGTCCGTGTTCTATAATTGTTCCGCATAAAATATATAGCATATCTCCTAATGCGTCTGCCACCTCGACCAAGTCGTTGTTGTTGGCCGCATCTAAATATTCCTCATTCTCCTCGCGCATTAATTTATAGCGCAACATATTTTTTGCTAATCCTAAATCTGCTTTAGGTGTTTCTCTATGTCCAATTTTAAATGCGGTGTGAAATGCTTTTACAGCTTCAATTTTATTTTTCATAAACTAGTTTTTGTCATTTCCACATTCGTGGAAATCTCGTCATTATTCTTAAATTTGCATAAAAATAGCCATATGTTTAGTAAAGGTCAAATCATTTTTGGAATTATCTTTTTTATCGTCTTTGCAATTATTATTGGCTACACCTATCGCAAGGATTTAAAGTTACATAAACGTTTTTATGCTGGTAGTATTTGGATACTTATCGCTTTTATAAGTTTTATACTTTTTATTAGTGCTATAAAGTTTTTGTTGTAGAGTAAACCTTTTATGCCGAAGTTAATCTTTACCCTTATTTATTCAGACAAAACTCATTAAAACAAAATATTACGTATAAAAAAAGAGGCCAATAGAGCCTCTTTTTTAATCAAATCCTAATTTTCTACTAATTACGAAATCTTAATAGTTCTTGCTGGCTTTTGTTTAGCCTCTTCTCTTTTTGGAAGTTGGATACTCAAAATACCATCTTCGTACTTCGCTTTAATTTTACTGTCCTCAATTGAATCTGGTAAAGTAAATGTTCTTCTAAAAGAAGCGTAACCGAATTCTTTTCGAGTAAAGCTATCCTCAGTATTTTCATTCTCTACTTTCTTTTCTGATGAAATTGATAGGACATCATTATCTAAATCAATATTGAAATCCTCTTTCTTCATTCCAGGAACTGCCATGTCTACAAAGTAATCATCTTTAGTTTCGCGAATATTTACTTTGGGTAAAGATATTCCAGTATTGAAATTATTGGATAACACCGTTGGGAAGGTGTCAACATTAAATAAATCGTCAATCCAATTTGACCAACCTCTGTGACTTAAACCAGTGTTTTTGTGATCTCCATTTTTAGAAACATTCATTAGTGAGCTCATAATATTATAATTTTTAAGTTAAACTTTAAATTTTCTTTTAATTATGAAGTTTTATACTTCAGCATCCAAGAAGCAAATGGAGTACCAAAAACAAATACTAACGGAAATGACAGTTTATAAAGGAAATTATTAATAAAAATATGCCATAATGACATTTAATATAGTTAAAATAATGACATATTGACATTAAAGTGAAAGTAAATGAAAATGAAATGTATCCAGTTATCTAAGACTGATCGTCTTTTGTTTTGGTAATAGGGCCGAAATTTCCCGTATATCTTATAAAAAATCGAGATGGACTTCTTAGGTAAATCTCACTGTTCAAATTAGGAAATAGGGTTATAATAACATTAAAGTTTTCAGCATTGCTTTTTGCCGAAAAGGAAATTATTTTTCTATTATTCTTTCCTTCTTCAACTTTAAAATCTTCCATTACCCCATTAAACTCTATAGCACTATCAGTACCGCCATAACCAACTTGCATTTGTCGTTCCCCAAAATAAGGTAAGTACGATGTTACACTATCTCCTTTAATAGTCAAAAAATTAGCATTACCAATTAAATTTATAGCGCCACCATTATTATTAGGCCACATTAACATAGAGTTTAAAACCTGTGTCATGGCATTGGTAAGCTGCGGATAAGCCCAATCCGATTCTACTGTGAATTCTTGTGAAGCAACCAAATCTCTAAATTGTTTTTCTTCTTCAGGAGATAATTGGACTTTCGAAGATTTGCAGGAAATAATCAACCCAACCAAAATAAATATAACTAAACCGTACCTTTTCATCTTTCTCAAATTACCGAAAATTACAAAAAAATAGAAATGAATACTTATAATAAATAGTTAAAACCTGCATTTACAATGAACTATACACTTACTGCGGATTCTTAACTTTAGCAGATGCCAAAATTAAGAATAGCAAAAAACCTCCTGTGAGATAACCAATGTTGGCATATGTGCCAAGTGTTGTATAACAGTAACTAAATAAACTTGGGGCAATAGCACTTGCGATAACCAAGAAGCTCATAGCCTTTCCTGTAATTGCACCTAAATGTTTTCTCCCAAAATATCTTGGCCATGTTACCGCATTAACCACCGCAAACAATCCACCATATACACCTAAACCTAGAATTAATGCATAAACACCAATAGTATAACTTAAAAAATATAGACCTACGGACGCCAGAACACCCGAAAAAAGCATAATATATAAATATACTTTATGTTGAATGTAATCACTTAAAACATTGCCTAAGGTTGATATAATCACAGCAATTACTGAAATTGGCAAAAACACAGCTATAGCTTGAGTTCTAGAATAATCTTGACTTTCAAAAATTGAAACAACATGAAACGTAAAACCTGTAACAAAAAAACTATTGAAAGCTAAAGCTAGAGCAATCATCCAAAAAGCACGGGTTTGTTTAGCTTCTTTTAAAGTGAAGTGTATTTCAACACTATTCGTTTTAGAAATTTTACGCTTTTTGGATGTTCCATCTGGGATAAAGCCAAAATCCTCTGGATTATTTCTATAAAATTGAATGACACAAACGCTAAAAATGATAAGGCAGAGTGCCAATATTTGCCACGACACTTCCCAACCATAACCATCAATAAGGTAGTTTATGAACAGTGGCGCACTTGAAAAACCTAATGACACCGTAATGCTGCTTATAGCATTTATCTTACCTCTATTTTTATCAAACCACATCATAATCATGTTACGGGATGACATGGTGAGTACGCCTTGACCAAAAAAGCGTATTAGAAAAAATAAAAAAGTGATGAGGACAAAAGGTATCATCCAAGAGTTACTGTTGCATATATTACTTATGCTTTCACTTATAATAACAGATTTTGAACATAACAATAACGAAACCCCTAAAAAGAATGCCGAAAAAAAAGCCACGTAGCGTGCCCCAAACCTATCAAATAGTACACCTGCCCTAGCCACAAAAAAAGCGCTTAATAGCGTGCCAAACATATAGGCATTACTAAACTGGTTTCTGGACAGACCCAAGGCATCTTTTACGGGGTCGGTGAATAGAGATACCCCTACTGTTTGCCCAGGAATACTAGCCAATACACCAATGCTTCCAAAAAACAGCACGACATAACCATAAAAAAACGGTACTTTTTTAGGGTTAATAAAAGAGAATCTATTTGGGTTTTTCACAGGACTTTATCTTTTATCTTGAAAGAATCTTGCTAATTTCCTCAATACAGTCCTCCTGAGACTTTACCCCTGTATGTAGCGCCACACTACCATTACCGTAAGGCCCATATATAGCCTGATTATCTCTTGAAAACAAACCTACTGTTGGCGTTAAAGCGGCGCTTGCCAAATGCATAACACCGTTATCAGCAGCTATAAAAATGGAAGTGTTAGCAATAATGCCACCCATTTCACGAATATCTTTGCTATAAAAATTGGGTGCTTTAAAATTTATTTTTGAAATGTTCTCAATAGGCAACATCTCTATAATATTATATGTTTCAGCAAAGTTTTCTTTTAATTTTGAATAAAACAATTCCCACCATTCTTCAGAATAGCATTTATTCCCAGTAGCATTGGTGTAAATACAAATGGTAGGTTTTCCATTCTTATTCAAATCATTCAAAATATGTTTACCACCCTGAATCTCTTCTTTTGAGAGTTTCAAGTTCAAAACTGGAAGTGAACTATTATTTCTGGGATACCCTAATTTTGAAAGATAGCGTCTCAGATTGTAAACTGGGTATTTAGAAATATGTAAATAGTCGTCATATGTGTTTTGAATTTCCTTATGCACGTCACCAAAAACCTTTAGAGGCGCTTTTGCTAAATTAGTCAGCAATCTGCCCGAAGAAGAGTCTTTATCACCATTAATCACCATATCGTATCGCTTGCGCTTGATAGAAATCCAACACATAGCATAACTAAACAGATTACTGAATGGTTTTCGTGGTAATTTGTATATTTTATCAATACTATCATATTTTTCAAAAACCGGAAAAGCCACACCTCCTTTGGCAAATAAGTCTATTCTGCAATCGGGAAAGGTGTTCTCAACCTCTTGAACCAATGGTGTAGTTAGTAACTGATTTCCCAAACGATGATTTGGCCTAATAATCAGCACTTTTTTAATATCAATAGTCTTCCCTAACTCTGCAGTAGGCTCCAAATACGAGCTCCCTACCCTTTTGGTAAGGGCATTCATTACCAGTCGTCGCTTTTGGTTAATCCAGCTTTTAAAGCTCATTACATGTTTTTAAGTTCACTGACTAATTCAGTTAGTGCAGCTTTGGCGTCACCAAACAACATTGAAGTTTTAGAATTAAAAAACAATTCGTTTTGAATACCTGCATAACCTGCATTCATACTACGTTTGTTAACCACAATATGCTTAGCGTTTTCAACATCTAAGATAGGCATTCCGTAAATAGGACTGGAAGGATCGTTATGCGCTGCGGGATTCACAACATCATTTGCACCTACTACCAACACAACGTCTGCATTTGTAAATTGCGGGTTAATATCTTCCATTTCCACCAACAAATCATAATCTACATTAGATTCGGCCAATAACACATTCATGTGCCCCGGCATTCTCCCCGCAACAGGATGTACGGCATATTTTACATTGACGCCTTTATCCGTTAAGATTTCCTCTAACTCATGAATCACATGTTGTGCTTGAGCCACAGCTAATCCATAACCCGGAACAATGATAACATTTGTTGCATAGTTCATCATTATTGCAGCATCACTAGCTGTTGTCTTTTTAATGGTGCCTTGAGTTTTACTTCCGCCTTCAACAGCATCTTCTCCTCCAAAAGCACCAAATATTACCGAAGCTAACGTTCTATTCATCGCTTTGCACATTGCCACTGTTAATATTATTCCGGCAGACCCTACCAAAATACCGCCAACAAGCATCACCATATTATCGTATAAAATTCCAGTAATAGCAGCAGCTATACCGGTGAGCGAGTTTAATAACGAAATCACAACGGGCATATCTGCACCTCCGATTGGCAGCACAAATAAGATACCGTAAACCAAACCTCCAGCTAAAACACCATAAGTGAATAGCTGACTATGATTTCCTGAAACTATCATAAATACAGCTAAAGCAATAATACCTAAAAAGAAAATATTGTTTACAAGATTGTACTGTGGAATTTTTACAACACTTTTTAGAGAACCATTAAGTTTTCCCCAAGCTATTAAACTCCCAGAAAACGTAATGGCACCAATAATGATACCCGAAACTATAGTTATGGCTTGAAGTGAATCTTCAACATTTTTACTAAACTCTACCAAACCAATTAGCGCAGCACTTGCACCACCAAAACCATTAAATAAGGATACAAGTTCTGGCATTTTCGTCATTTCAACTTTTATGGCAATTAAATAACCTATAATTGAACCTAAGGCTATGGCTACACCAATAAGAATATAAATGATTGGAGCTACCTTCAAATCATGAATAAATATGGTTCCTAAAATAGCCAATACCATTCCCACAGCAGCTATCATATTACCGCTTTTGGCTGTATCAGGATGTCCAAGTCGTTTTAAACCTACTACAAACGTTACCGTTGCTATCAAATAAATTACGCTTAATAAAACACTCATTACTTTCTCTTTTTAAACATTTGTAACATTCTATTGGTAACAGCAAAACCACCAACAACATTTATTATTCCAAGCACAACAGCTATAAAACCTAAGGTTAATGCCAAATAATTCTCCGGATCGGAGTGTAGCATCACTAAAATGGCCCCCACGATTACAACACCACTTAAGGCATTGGCTCCAGACATTAAAGGTGTATGCAACACCGCAGGAATACTTTTTATAACTTCAACACCAACAAAAATGGCTAAAATGAGTATGTAAACAATCTGTAGATTGTCACTAATAAATTGAATGAATGCGTTCATAATTTTATGTGTTTCGGATAACTCCGTCTTTTACAATTAAAGTATCATTTGTTATTTCTTCATCTACATCCCACTTGAATTTTGCATCTTCGGTTAGGTGCACAAGAAAATTGTAGATGTTTTTGGCATAGAGCTCACTAGCGTTTGTAGACACACTTTCTGGCGCGATAGTCGTCCCTATAATCTTAACACCATTTACTAGGACTTTTTCATTTAGCTTACTCAATTCGCAATTGCCTCCTTGAGCGGCAGCCAAATCAATAATTACTGCACCATTTTTCATCTGCTCTACCTGCTCTTTTGTAATTAATGTAGGTGCCTTTCTTCCTGGGATATTGGCGGTTGTAATTACCAAATCCGCCTGAAATAAAGATTTATTTACTGCTTCTTTTTGTTTATTCATATAATCCTCTGAGGCTTCCTTCGCATACCCGCCTTCGGAAGTTTCGCCCTCATTATCTACGGAAATAAATTTGGCCCCAAGAGACTCTGCTTGTTCCTTAGTTTCACTTCTTATATCAGTGGCCTCAACAACTGCTCCAAGTCGTTTCGCAGTGGCAATGGCTTGCAATCCAGCAACACCAACACCAAATATTAACACTTTTGATGGGGTAATGGTTCCTGCAGCCGTCATCATCAATGGAAAAATCTTGGTCATTTCATAGGCGCCTAAAATCACGGCCTTATAGCCTGCTAAGTTATTTTGCGAACTGAGGACATCCATATCTTGGGCTCTCGATATCCGCGGCATTGCATCCATAGAAAATGCTGTCGCCCCTTTTTTTTCTATAGATTCTATTAATTCTGGATTTGATTTGTGATACAACTGGCTAATTAGAATATGCCTTTCATCAACCAATTTTAAATCCTCTTCATCAAACGGATTAATCTTAATAAGTACATTAGCCTCTTTAAAAACGACGCCACGCTTCTCTATGGAAGCTCCTGCTTCTTTAAAATCTGAATCTTTGTATGATGAATTTGCTCCAGCAGATTCTTCAATAATGACTTCGAAACCTTTCTCAATTAATTGTTTAGCAATATTGGGAGATAGCGAAACCCGGTTCTCACCTTTTTGAGTTTCCTTTAGAATACCAATTTTCATTTTGGTGGTTAGTTTGTTTGTGGTTTTTTTAACAAAAAATTAAGAAACAAATATAGCCAAAAGTGATTAGTATTCATCTTGATGTGACTTGGAAAAAAAACTTTTTACGAAAAGTTTAATATTAGCTATTTTTAGTTGAAAAGCTTTTAACGATATATGAAAAGTAACGCATTTTAGCCATCTCAAAAAATAGAACTCAGATTGAAATATAGATAAAAACAACTCACCCTATTTATTCAAGTGTTTTTGATTTGTACGTTACATTAAGCACAAGCCCAGTAATTATCAAAGCTATCCCCAACAAACTCCAGAACGAGTATACTTCACTAAATAAAGTAACACCTAGCAACAATGTAAAGATTACCTCCAAATATTTAAAAGGTGCGATTTGATTTGTTTTTACAATTTGAAATGCTTTCGTCATATAAACTTGCCCAAAGTATCCAAAACAACCTAAACCAAATACCAAAAACCAATCCTCTCCTTGAGGCATTACCCAATCATTGATTGACAAAACGCCACCAACAATAGTTGCTATTACCATAAAATAATTAACAATAATAACGGGATGTTCACTCTTGCCTATTTTGCTAATAACAACATAAACTAAACCACTAAAAATCGCAGAAATAAAAATGAGCATCAAACCATAAGCACTTAGTGAGGTATCAAGTCCTTTTAAAACAATAACACCTGAAAACGCAATTGCAAAAAACAACCACTGTATAGGTTTAATACTTTCTTTTAATAAAAGAACAGCAAAAATACCTGCAAATATAGGAGCCATATAGCGTAAAGAAACTGCGGTGCCAATAGGCAAATACTTTGTAGACATAAAAAACAGCGCCATAGAAGTAACGCCAACGATGCCTCTTAGCACCAGTAACCCTCGTTTTTTCCCTAATAGCGGTATCTTATTTTTGAATAGAAATGTAAATGTAAAAAACAAGCAACTAAAGGCTCTAAAAAAAACAATTTGAAAGGCATTCATGTTTTCTAGGTGCTTTACTATCCCATTCATACACGCAAAAGATAGCGTGCTAATAATCATGAATGTTATCGCTTTTTTAAGCTCCAATAAATTATGATAAAATATTATTCTTTAGGTGCGTAACCATGAATTTCTTCAAACACCTCGTCAAAATTTACTCTTAGATAAGAATTTAGTTTTTTTCGGTAATCACCTCGAAGCCATTCCACAAAATTATGGGTACTCTTACTAATGCATTTAGTGTAGCGCTTAATCCTGAAATCAATGTCATCACCCAATTTTTTTGCTAATGCAATAGCATCGTACACATCCTCGCTATTTTCAATGCAAATCTTAGCGTGTTGTGCTATGGAACGTTCAAGTACCACTTTTGTAGATTCGCCAGATCTCACAGCATCCACATAAGTTTTTTGAATATCAAAATACACATCTTCAGAATTGCCAAATTCCGCCCGTAAGTCATCTGGCATTTCATACCTAAAATTACTTTCTAGCTCCTCATCACTTAATAAGGAATCCAAATAATAATTAGGAGACTTAAAAATACGTTGCCAATCAAGATTATCGCCCCAAGGGCCAAATCTGTGGAAGTTGTTACCTAAATCAATAACTTGAAAGGTGTCTTTATTTTCTAAAACACGAGAACCACGACCAATCATTTGATAGTATAACGTTAATGATTTTGTTGCTCTGTTTAGGATGATACTTTCTACTGTTGGTTCATCAAATCCCGTGGTTAGTATACTTACCGAAGTTAAGATAGCGTCAGGCGTTTTTTTAAACCACTTTAAAATCATAGCACGCTCTTTCTTCGTATTTGTATTATCCAAGTGCGCTATAGGATATCCTGCTCTTCTAAACGTATCGTATACATGCAATGATGTATTGATCCCATTATTAAAAATCAAGGTTTTTTTACCTTTTGAACGTTCTTCATACGCCCTTAATAATTTGGAAAGCATATTGTCGTCGGTATACAAATCCTCTGAAGATTTTACCGTGTAATCCCCATTTGCTCCAACGACCAAACTGGTTAAACCAACGTTGTAACTAAACATTTCTGCTCGAGCTAAAAACCCGCGCTTTATAAGAGATTCAATCGATTCTCCAACAATAAGTTCGTCATAGTTATCCGTCATCGGTAATTCCATACTAGAACTTAATGGCGTAGCTGTAACACCAAGAACAAAAGATTGACTGAAGAATTTAAATAATTTGGTAAACGAATTGTAGTGGGCTTCATCAATAATTACCAAACCAATATCAGAAATATCTAATTTATCATCATTTAAGCGGTTATTTAAGGTTTCAACCATAGCCACGAAACAACTATATTCTGCCTGATCGCTTAAATCTGCTTTACTATCTACCACTTTATTTACCACACCAAATTCGGTAAGCATATTAGAGGTTTGCTTACATAACTCAATACGGTGTGTCATCACCAACACCTTTTTCTTTTTGGTGTTTAAATATTGACGCACAATTTCAGAGAAAATAACTGTTTTCCCGCCTCCCGTGGGCAATTGATATAGTAAATGATAATCCGACGGAGATTCTTCAAATGCCGTAAAAATCTTGTCTATGGCACCTTTTTGATAGCTGTATAACTCTTTTCCGGTTTTCCTTTCTAGCAGTTCAGTTTTCGAAATTGACATACGTGTAGTTTGGTAAAATGCAAAAGTAACATCTTTATTGGGTTTATTAAAGCGGTTTTTTTTAAAGTTATTCAACCAATTGTTGATAATAATTTCAGTTTCAAATGTTAAAAAAAAATCAAAACTGAAAAAAAGTGTAACAAATGAACTTACTTTTATTCTAATGACGTATCACAAAGAATTATTGGTTAACTATTTAAAAACTTATCATTAATAATGAAAACTTCTATTTTAAAATTAAGTGGTGCTCTTTTTTTATTTTTGGGTATGACAATTCAAGCAAATGCCCAAGATATTGAAGGGTCTTGGAAAGGCACGCTATCTGTTCAAGGTATGGAGATGCCTTTAATTTTTGACATTAAAACTGAGGAAGGGAACCTCTCTTCAACTATGGATAGTCCGTCTCAAGGCGCAACGGGTATCCCAATGGATGTAACAACATTTGTAGACAATACCTTAACAATTAAATTTAATCAGGCAGGTATAAAATACGTTGCTACGCTTAAAGACAATTCCTTAAATGGCACATTCCATCAAGGCGGTATGGAATTTCCTTTAAATTTGGAAAAGACGGAAAAGACACTTCCAGGAAATACAGATTTACCAACTTCTGAAGCTGACTTAAAAAAATTGGCCAACTGGAATCCGACCAATTACAAATATTCTGTGGCGGACTATTTTGCGAGACCAAAGGCCAGATCTTTCCAGTTTTCACCAGATGGCACGTATCTATCCTACAGAGAAAAAGATGAGAATGCTAAAAACCATGTGTATGTAAAAAACACTGAAAATGATGAAATAACACGAGTTATAGAGGAAAAAGAAGAACTAATAAGAGGTTACGGTTGGGCAAACGACAACAGACTAATCTATGTAATGGATAAAGGTGGAAACGAAGATTACCACTTATTTGCTGTAGATATTGATGGCAATAATCAAAAGGAATTAACCCCATTTGATGGCGTAAAAGTGAATATTTTAAATGGCTTAAAAGAAGATAAAGACCATATGATTATTTCTATGAATAAAAATAATCCTCAAATATTTGAACCTTATAAAATTAATATTGTAACAGGGGAATTAATGCAACTGTATAAAAATGAAGATGCCGCAAACCCAATAAATAGTTATGATTTTGATAAAGATGGAAATTTGAGAGGTTTTGCTAAACTTCGTGATGGCGTTCATATTGATATGTATTATACAGAAGATGGCGAAAATTATGAATTGAAAAAAGAGTTAAGTTGGAAAGACACCTTTAGCATATCATCTTTTAACTATGCTACAGATTATCCTCATGATGCCTATGTAATTTCTAATCTAGAAAGTGATAAAGCACAAGTGTATTTATACGATTTGAAGGAAGATAAAGTCATTGAAAAGTTATTTTCAAATGATAATTATGATGTTTCTGGTTTAGGTTTGTCGAGAAAAAGAGGCTATGAATTAGATTATTTTTACTACGAAGGGGAAAAGCAAGTTATTGTGCCAGTTAGCAAATACTACAAGAAGCTACATAAAAAAATTACAGATAAGTTCCCTGGCTACAACTACTCTATTCCTGATGCAACGGATGATGAAAGTAAGTATCTTGTTTTTATTCAAAGCGATAAACTATACGGAACATATTATTCATATGATGCCAAAACTGAAGAATTCAAGTTACTTTATAATCTAATGCCAAATCTTGTTGAAAAGGACATGGCTGAAATGAGACCAATTACATTTAAAAGTAGAGATGGAAAAACTATCCATGGTTATATTACATTGCCCGAAGCTGCTTTAAAGGGCGAAAAAGTACCTGTTATTGTAAATGTACATGGTGGGCCACAAGGTATAAGGGATTCTTGGGGTTTTAATCCAGAAGCTCAATTGTTTGCTAGCCGTGGATATGCTACATTACAGGTAAACTTTAGCATATCTGGAGGGTACGGAAGAGAGTTTTTAGAATCTGGCTTTAAGCAAATTGGCAGAAAAGCCATGGATGATGTTGAAGATGGATTACAATATGCAATAGACCAAGGTTGGGTTGATAAAGACAACGCTGCTATTTATGGTGGAAGCCATGGTGGTTATGCTGTACTAAGAGGTCTAACCAAAACACCAGATTTATATGCTTGCGGTGTTGATTATGTTGGTGTATCAAACTTATTTACCTTTATGGATAGCATGCCAGAATACTGGAAACCATACTTAAAAATTGTAAAAGAAATTTGGTACGACCCGGATGTGCCTGAGGAAAAAGCTATTATGGAAGAGGTATCGCCTGTAAACCATATTGATAAGATTAAAAAACCATTATTTGTAGTACAAGGGGCAAATGATCCTAGAGTAAACATTGATGAGTCTGATCAGATTGTCTCTGGTTTAAGGGCCAAGGGGGTTGATGTGCCTTACATGGTAAAATACGATGAAGGTCATGGTTTTGCCAAAGAAGAAAACAGAATTGAATTATACGAAGCAATGATGGGCTTTTATGCGAAGCACCTAAAACCAAAAATTAAGCAACCTATTAAAGGGTAATTTTTATAACTAATAGATATAAAAGCCATTTGTAATTCAAATGGCTTTTTTTTATGCTATAATAAGTGCTAAATTTGAACTCTTCAAAAAATATTGAAATATGCAAATCAACGATAAATCTGGTGCTACAGAATATTTAGCTTCTGCCAACCGATATGATACAATGACCTATAAAAGAACTGGCGATAGCGGTGTGCTTTTACCAGCCATTTCACTGGGTTTATGGCATAATTTCGGTTTTGTGGACAACCTCCAAAACGCTAGAGAGGTATTGAGATGCGCATTCGATTTAGGCATTACACATTTTGATCTAGCAAATAATTATGGACCACCATACGGTTCTGCCGAAGAAAATTTTGGAACCATTCTTAAAAGGGATTTTAAATCTTACAGAGATGAACTGTTTATTGCTACCAAAGCTGGTTTTGATATGTGGCCAGGACCATACGGAAATTGGGGATCTAGAAAATATCTGATGGCTAGCTTAGACCAAAGTTTAAAACGTATGGGCTTGGATTATGTGGACGTGTTTTACCATCATAGGCCAGACCCAGATACGCCACTAGAGGAAACCATGGGAGCTTTAACTGATATTGTGCGTCAAGGAAAAGCCTTGTATGTGGCTATTTCAAATTACAATCCAGAAGACACACAAAAAGCAGCAGAACTTTTAAAGGCTTCTAACACCCCCTTTATTTTACATCAAGCACGGTATTCTATGTTCGACCGCTGGATTGAAGATGGCCTCTTAGAAACATTAGAACATCATGGCGTAGGTTGTATTACCTTTTCCCCGCTGGCACAAGGCATGCTAACCGATAAATATTTGAACGGTATTCCTAAAGATTCCCGTGCAGCAAAAAACATGACCTATTTGAATTCTGAAACTGTTCAGAGTAATTTGAAGAAGATTAAGAAATTAAATGAGATTGCACAAAATCGTGGACAAAAATTATCACAAATGGCAATTGCTTGGATTTTAAGACATAGACAGGTAGCTTCAGTCTTAATTGGGGCAAGTTCTACAAGTCAGTTAAAAGAAAATGTGAAAGCTTTAGATAATTTAAGTTTTAGTGATGCTGAATTAAAAGCGATTACTAATGCGCTTTAAATTTTTACAAACTTTTTAGTTATTACAGTAGTATTATCTGTAGTTATTTTTATGAAGTACATCCCTTTTTCTAGGGCGCTTACATTAATGGTATTTTCATTTAAGCCATTGTAAGATTTTATTATCTTACCACTAATATTTAAGATAGTACAGTGTGCATTTTCTATACTTACTTTTGAAGTAATAGTTATGTTGTCTTGTACTGGGTTTGGGTGAATTGAGAAAGAAGAAACAGATGTGTTGCCAGATAAAGACAATACGTCAATAAAATATGTAGCAGAATCGTTATTGCTATTAATTAGTACTAAAGTTTTTGGAGCATTCTCATTTTCTTCTAGTATCTGATACCTAAAACTTGTACCAGAGTTGTAAAAATTATAAAAGTCGTTATGCTTAGTCACTATTTCTTGAAGCAATTGCGATTTGTCTCCGCTTTCCTCATTGCAACCTCCTAATGTTGTTCCAATGATTAAAAAAGTAAATGTTGCGTTTTCTTTATCTAGAATGATTTCTCCACTAGATGTATCACAAGGACTAGTACTAAAAAAGTATTTGTCTGAATTAGTTTGAAAATTAGCCTTTATAGGTGTAGCAAAATCACTAATAAGAGATGCATGACTTTCAGAATTAATATTAAAATCGGATAAAATCCACGAACTGTTATCTATATCTTGACCGTTTAATAGGTTAAGCATAAAACACAAAAAAAAGAGATGTATGAATTTCATATTAACAAAAAAGTAATACCATACTACAAGATATATATAAAATTACTCTTTTACAATAACAACAGTAACCTTTATACCAGCTTCAAGCGCCCAAACTTTACTGGTAATTCTTTTATCATTCTCGTCCACAATGCGATATTCGGCAGTATTGGGTCCAGACGAACCTGTATTTATGGCTTGAAATACAACTTCATTAAAACCATCCTTTAAGTCTAATTTAAACCCACCAAAACCCTGAGTTAAATAAGCTCTAGGCTGTATAATGTCGCCATTTACATACACGCGAAGCAAATCGCCGTCAATAGCAGAATAATCCCTGTAAAGCACACGAATAGATTTTGAGGTAGTTTTATAATCGCCCCAATAGGCATCTTTTTTTAAGCCAGCTGTTTCGCCATGACCTTCAGGCAATAAGGTTTTTTCAATCTTATCAAGTTTTTTAGTGTATAATTCTCCAGGGTTACCGAATTCCTCTTGCGGAAACATTGAAAACTCTTTTTTAGGTAATTCTAGTTTTCCTACTATTTTTGGAGACTTCACACCACTAAACTGATCATTCTTATCCAACTTTTTAGGAGCAATTTTTTTGCTATCCGTTGAATCTTTAGGTGCTTCTATAGCAGGAATAATAGCTCCAGATTTTTTTCTAGAATCAATCTGGGCTTCTGCTGATGTAGCAAAAACAAAAACTAAAATACAAGTAACTAAAAATCTCATTTGGGCTCAATTAGCTTTAATACAATGTAATACAGCTTAGAAATATGCTTCAAAGATATTTAATATCTCATTACATTGCCATATTACTTCACATTTTATAACTATTTAACAATAACTATACCTAAATAGTCTTTACAAACCCTCTTCCCTTTCATTTAAGCTCAAAATCTGTTAAAATTTGTTAATTTATTACTTTGTTATACATAGTACTGTAACAAAAATAGTTCTGCGTCGTCTATTCAGTATAATCAATTAAAAAACAAAAACATGAGAACTTTAAATAGTAACCAATTAACAGAAACTTTAAACAGTACTAAGTCTAATGCATGGAATAGCAAAAGACGCTATAGATAGTTATATCTATAATTTCATCAATTCAATCATTAATCAAAAAACGAAAAACATGAGAACTTTAAACACAAACCAAGTATCAGAAACCTTAAGTGGCACAAAAACTAACACATGGAACAGCAAGAGACGTTATAGATAATAACGTCTCTGTTTTCTAACTATCAATCAAAAATCATGCGAACAGTAATCAACATATCAAAGCACATTAAAGGCATTACAGAAGAAAATTTGCATTCAAACAAGCGAATTTTAAGTTTTCCTTCTGAACAAATCTCTTGGAAACGCCTACACCACAACATGCGTTAAAAGCTTTTGAATTTTTATGGTATTGTTTTTGTGCTAAAAAGGCATTAACAATAATAGAAAAATCATGAGACGAACATCATCAAGACCAGAAGTAAATGCGGGATCTATGGCAGATATCGCATTTTTATTATTAATCTTTTTCCTAGTAACTGCGGTAATCCCGAAAGATCAAGGTATAAACAGAAAGTTACCTAGACCATGTCCACCAGGAGAAATTTGTAATGTCCCAATTCCGGAGAGAAATATTTTGAAAATCGCTATTAATTCAAAAAACGAAATAATGTTAGATGATGAAATCGTTACAATTTCTGAAGTTAAAGACCTTACTAAGAACTTTATTGACAATAACGGAGACGGAAGCTGTACCTATTGCAACGGTGATAAATCCGAGACATTATCAGACAATCCATCAAAAGCGGTAATTTCTTTGCAATCGGATAGAAATGCCAATTACAATCGGTTCATTGAAGTTCAAGACGAACTCACACAAGCATATTTCGAGCTAAGAAAAACTTATTGTGAAAGTGTTTTAAAACGTCCAATAGATAAATTATCCAAAGAAGAATTGCAACACGTTAAAGGAGCCTACCCTTTCATTCTTTCTGAAGCTGAGACGAGATAATTATTCATCAATCGGTATACCATAATCTATACAAACGCGCTTTCTGCCCCATTTTTTAGCGCGTTTTATATCTTCGCCCATGTAAACATCAATACGGTTTCTCCAGCGCGAATGCATTTTATCCTTTACCAAGTAAATCCCTTCCAAACCCTCAATAATTACAGGTGTATTGTGCTTTAAACCTAGTGCCAGCAAATCTCTAGACACCGCAATGTATTTTAATCCTGGTTGCAAGCTATCGCCAAAGGCTGTGATATTTGGATTGGCATCTGTTTGATTCGCCAGGGAGTTATATGCCGTAGCCGTTACCGTTCTAGAATGCCAGTTATAGCCATCAGGAACAGTCTCAACTGTATTTTTACAGCTAAATATCCATAAAATCATTAAAAAGTAAAAACGTTTCAAAGTAACCTGTTTTATTTTTGGGCGTTACCCCACCCTTCGAGAACCTCAGGGCAAGTGGGGTCGGGCTTTCACTAGTCGCTCCTCCTGCGTCGGGAGCTCCAACATACCGTTCAATCCCTAACGCAACCATCCGCCTAAACCTGTGCCACACTAAACTTATGGCTAGTATGCCAACAAAGCTATTAATTCACTTTCAAACCTTTCTTTGGGTAAATATTGCTCTTCTAAAGTTTTAGCAAACGGAATTGGTGTTTCCAAACTCGCCACACGCCTTACAGGAGCATCTAAAAACTCAAAACAATGTTCCATTATCAACGCCGAAATATCACTCGCAATACCACCAAATAAGGAATCTTCTTGGAGTATTATTGCTCTTCCAGTCTTCTTTACCGATGTAAAAATAGTATCCGTATCCAAAGGTTGAAGCGATCTTAAATCAATAACATCTGCCGAAATATCGGGGTGCTTATCAAGAGTTTCTATAGCCCAATGTACACCAGCACCATAACTAATAATTGTAATTTCATTACCCGATGTTATAAAGCTGGCTTTTCCAAATGGCAGTGTGTAATAGTCTGTTGGTACATCCTGTCGAATACTTCTGTATAAGCCCTTATGTTCAAAAAATAGGACTGGATTGGGGTCGTTAATTGCTGTATTCAATAAGCCCTTTGCATCATAAGGAAAAGCGGGATAAATCACTTTCAGTCCTGGCGTTTTAGTAAACCAAGCCTCGTTGGTTTGTGAATGAAACGGACCAGCACCTACGCCACCACCACAAGGCATTCTGATAACTACATCAGCAGCTTGTCCCCATCGATAATGCGATTTTGCTAGGTAATTCACAATCGGATTAAATCCAGAGGCTACAAAATCTGCAAACTGCATTTCCATAACGCTTTTCATTCCTGCAATGGATAAACCCATTGCAGCTTCTACAATAGCGGATTCACAAATAGGTGTATTTCTAACGCGGTTTTTGCCAAATTTTTCAACAAAACCTTCCGTGATTTTAAAAACACCACCATATTCTGCGATGTCCTGCCCCATAATGACGAGCTCTTCATGTCGATCCATACTTTGATAAAGGCCTTCTGAAATAGCATCAATTAACCGTATTTCTTTTTTATTAGATTTCGATTTAAACTCTTGATAATCAAAATTTTTAAAGACATCATCTAATTCGTCGGTTAAACTTGAATGTACAGCCTCCTCATTAAAAGCAACCTCCAAATGTTCATTGATTTCATGAACTATTTTTGTTTTAATTTCAACCTCTAAAGGCTCATCTATAATACCTTCTTCTTTTAAAAAATTCTGATAATTTTCAATAGGGTCTTTTTTTGCCCAAGCATCCATTAACTCTTGCGGAACATATTTGGTGCCACTAGCCTCTTCATGTCCGCGCATCCTAAAGGTTTTAAACTCTATCAACACAGGACGTGGATTTTCTCGTATACTCTTTACGATTTCAGTAACTTTCGTATAAACCTCTAAAACATTATTTCCTTCAACAATATGGGATTCTATGCCATAACCTAAGCCTCTATCAGCTAAATCCTTGCAATGATATTGTTCTGACGTTGGTGTAGACAACCCGTAACCATTGTTTTCAATACAAAATAAAATCGGCAATTGCCATACGGACGCTACGTTTAGGGCTTCATGAAAATCACCTTCGCTAGTACCGCCTTCGCCTGTAAAAACAGCAGTTACTTTTTTTTCTTGTCGCAATTTTGAAGCCAATGCAATACCATCTGCAACTCCCAGTTGAGGCCCTAAATGCGAAATCATACCAACGATATGGTACTGTTGTGTACCAAAATGAAACGAACGATCTCTACCCTTTGTAAATCCAGAAGCTTTTCCCTGCCACTGTGCAAAAAGTCTGTATAACGGAATTTTTCTTGTAGTAAACACGCCTAAATTGCGATGCATTGGCAAGATATATTCATCTAAATTAAGTGCTGAAGTAACCCCAACTGCGATAGCTTCTTGCCCTATTCCCGAAAACCATTTACTAATTTTCCCCTGTCTCAACAGCACCAGCATTTTTTCCTCAATAAGTCTGGGCTTGAGCATACTTTTATAAAGCTCCAGTAAAACTTCAGAGTCTAAGCCCTCAGTATTAAAGTCTATCTGAGGCTGCATTTTTGAGGTTTTCATAAAATAACTCTTAATCTACTATCAAATATACTGTAATTTCAATATATGAATAGATAAATTGCATATAATTCAATAGAATGTTTTTGTACATTTGTTGACATCACATTATTGTACTTAAGTCATGAATAGTATCCCAAGCGTAGATTTGAATGATTTTATTTCTGAAAATCCTGAAAGAAAACAGCATTTTGTAAAATCTATAGGAAAAGCTTACGAAGACATCGGGTTTGTAGCTTTAAAAGGTCATTTTTTAGATGACACCTTAGTGAATAACCTTTACAGCGAAGTAAAAAACTTTTTTGATTTACCTCTTGAAGTAAAACAGAAATACGAAATTCCTGAAATTGCAGGACAACGTGGTTATGTATCGTTCGGAAAGGAAAGTGCAAAAGGTAAAAAAGAAGGAGATTTAAAGGAATTTTGGCATTTTGGACAATACATTGATGAAAATGAAAAGGAAAAGTACGGATACCCTGATAATGTGATTGTTGACGAATTACCGGAATTCAATAAAATAGGAAAACAAACATATCAAATGCTTGAGAAAACTGCAAAGTATGTTTTACGAGCACTAGCATTGCATCTTGGTTTGGAAGAAACATATTTTGACGATTATATTAAAAATGGAAATTCTATTTTGCGTCCAATTCATTACCCACCTATAAAGGAAGAGCCTAAGGAAGCTGTTCGTGCCGCGGCACATGGCGATATCAATTTAATTACATTATTAATGGGTGCACAAGGCCGTGGTTTACAAGTTCAAAATCATAAAGGTGAATGGCTAGATGCCATCGCCCAACCAGATGAATTGATGGTTAATGTTGGAGATATGCTCTCAAGACATACCAACAACAAATTAAAATCAACCATACACCGCGTGGTAAACCCTCCTAAAGAACTTTGGGGGACTTCAAGATATTCTATTCCATTTTTTATGCATCCAGTAAGCGACATGAAACTTGATGTACTCGAGGATTGTATCGATGAAAATAACCCTAAACAATTTGAGGATATTACTGCAGGGGAATTTCTAACCGAACGTTTAATTGAATTAGGACTTATAAAAAAGTAAACAGTTAATAAGTCTTCAGTTAGCAGTATTTTATGCTACTGAACACTGCAAACGGCGAACTGAAAACATGGATTTACAAGATCAATTAAAAAACCTTTTTCCAGACCATAAACCAGAAGAAACTAAAACAGATGCTTCAGAAACCTCAGATATTTGGATGCAAGATGATCCGATAATCTGTAAATATGAAAAACGAAAAGGCAAGCCCATAACAATTTTGGAAGGCTATACAGGTGCCACTGAAGATTTTAAAATTCTAGCTAAAGAGTTAAAAAAGAAGTTAAGCGTAGGTGGTAGTTTTAAGGATGATAAAATTATAATTCAAGGCGACTACAGAGATAAAATCATGCAGCTATTAAAAGAAAAAGGGTTTAGTGTAAAACGTGTAGGTGGATAATTTATGGGCAAACAAATTTTACATATTACCAACGGTGGTAGCTTAACATCTTACCTAAACGAATTACAAATTGAAGGAGAAATTGTAACATGGCAAGAAATGCTGTGTGAAGGCCCAACGAAAATAATGGTGCATTCGGATGAATTGATTCAAGCAAGAAGAGATTTCCTTGGTGAATTTTATAACATCGACTTGGACATGGACAAAGTAGGCTTTGCACTTACACAACTAAACAACGCCAATGAACGCTACTCTGAGGTTGTGCTTTGGTTTGAGTACGACCTTTTCTGCCATATAAACATGCTCGCTGTAATTAATTTATTGCTGCAAAAAAAAATAGATCTTCCTACATATCTGGTTTGTAGCGGTAGAATTCCAGGGAGTAAAGAACTTAAAGGCTTATCAGAGCTCAGTGTTAGCCAACTAATGAAACATTATAAAGAAAAAGTCAAACTAACTGACAATGACTTAGAGTTGGCCAGTACGCTTTGGCAAATATATTGTGGCGTTGACCATAACCTGTTGAAACCGTACATCGTACAGTCCTCTTCATTTAAATATTTGAACAGTTGTTTAAAAGCGCATTTAAAACGTTTTCCAGATACCATAACAGGACTCAACACTTTGGAGACCAATATTTTAAAACTTATTAAAGAAAACAATATAAAATCGAAACACCATTTGTTGGGATATGCACTTAATTATCAAGGGTATTATGGTTATGGTGATTTACAACTGCAACGTATTATAGATTATTTACATCCATTTTATACAGTAGTAGATGATAAAGTCGAATTAAATAGGAAAGGGCATGAAACACTTTACGGTCAGTATAACGCTTCCAAGGAATTTAAAAACGATATGGTATTTGGTGGTGTAAAAAAACTAGATTTCCAATTTAGTATATCAGAAAACAAACTCGTTAAGTCCCCGTAAAATGCCTATTAAAAATTCCGAACTTATTCTAAATCCGGACGGTAGCATATACCATCTAAATTTAAAACCAGAACATATTGCGGACACCATCATTTTGGTTGGCGATCAAGATAGAGTTGCTTTGGTATCCAAGCATTTTGATAAGATAATCTTTGAAACTCAAAAACGCGAGTTTAAAACTCATACTGGAACAATCAACGGTAAAAAAATCTCTGTAATATCAACAGGTATCGGTCCAGATAACATTGATATTGTACTGAATGAATTGGATGCTTTAGCCAATATCGATTTTGAAACCAGAACTATTAAACAACACCTTAAAAGTTTAAACATAATAAGGATTGGCACTTCTGGAGGATTACAACCCGATATTCCAATTGATTCATTTGTAGTTAGCGAAAGTGGCTTAGATTTAACAGGAATGCTACACGCCTACCAAACAGAGCCTATTTCTAACCAAAAAATTGAAAAAGCCTTTATAAAGCATACCAACTGGAATGCTAATAAGGCCAGACCCATTATAGTTGATGGCTCCAAGACACTTTTATCTAAATTTGATAGTGTTTCTACAATAAAAGGGTTAACAGCGACAGCAAACGGATTTTATGGTCCACAAGGGCGTATATTACGATTACCACTAATGGATGCTGGCCTAAACAAAAAGATAGATAGTTTTAATTTTGAGGGCGTAAAAGTTACAAACTTTGAAATGGAAACCTCTGCCATTTACGGGCTTTCAAAACTTTTAGGACATCACGCAATGTCACTTAATGCCATAATTGCCAACAGAGCAAATGGCACGTTTAGTAATAATCCGCGGAAAACAGTAGAAAATTTAATCACTTATACTTTAGATAGAATTTAAAAATGAAGGAAGTAAAGATTGGCGGTGTACCAGAACATTTCAATTTAGCTTGGTATCTAACACTTAAAAATGGTGAATATAAAAATGAAGGTATAAATCTTCGCTGGCACGATTATCATGGTGGTACAGGAGCGATGTGTAAAGCGCTTCGTGAGGGCGACATAGATATTGCGGTAATTTTAACTGAAGGCATTATAAAAGATATAATCGCTGGAAATCCTAGTAAGATTGTTCAAACCTTTGTTGAAACGCCTCTTATTTGGGGCGTTCATGTAGCACATCATTCAAAATATAAATCTGTTGAGGATTTAAAGGGCACTAAAGCAGCGATAAGCAGATATGGTTCTGGTTCGCACTTGATGGCCTACATAAATGCACAAAATAATGATTGGGATTTAGATAAAGATTTAAATTTTGAAGTGATAAAAAATCTTAATGGTGCTGTTGAAGGCTTAACCAACAGAGCTGCCGATTACTTTTTATGGGAAAAATATACTACAAAACCAATAGTTGACGACGGTGTTTTTAGACGTATCGGTGAATGCCCTTCCCCTTGGCCTTGTTTTGTGATTGCGGTTCGCGAAGAGTTTATCGAAAACGACCAAAACGACCTGCGAACCATTTTAAATATAATCAATGCAACCACTTCAGAATTCAAACATATACCGAGTATTGATCGTATGATTGCAAACAGGTATGAACAACAACTTGAAGATGTACAAGATTGGTTGACAATTACTGAATGGTCTCAAGAAATTATTGATGAGCCTACTATTATGAATGTTCAGAAAGAACTTAGGGCTTTAGATATTATCCCTGAAATTGTTCCTTACGAAAGACTCATACACAAATTAAACCCCTAAACAATTGTTAAAGTTTTAGCTTTCTTTAGCGGTTTATTTATTTTCGAAACTTAACCAAATATTACAATTATGAAAAAGCTACTTAGTTTAATGGTGATACTTAGCATTTTTGGCTGTAAAACAGAACCAAAAGACTATGTTTCGTTATCTGGTAAAATAGCAAATAAAAATAGTGATTCCCTTACCATACGTTCCCGTTCTTATTCTAAAACAATCCCTCTCTCAGAAGATGGAAGTTTTAGCGATACTTTAAAAACAGAAACAGGAATGTATAATTTATATGACGGCAAAGAAATAACATCTGTTTTCTTAAAAAATGGATTTGATATCAATTTAACTTTTGATGCTGCTGAATTTGATGAAACCATTTCATATAGTGGCAATGGTGCCGAACATAGTAATTATTTAGCAAAGAGTAATTTGCTTCATGAAAAACTCTTAAACCCAAGTGCTTTCGACAATCTCGATATGGAAGGGTTAAAGACAAAGTTAAGTAGTATAGAAAATGAGCTTACAACATTTTATAATTCTAATCCTAAAATTGACACTTCGATAACTAACAGTTTCAAGAATCAATTAAAGCCTATGCTGAGGTCTTATGAAAGATATTTTAGCCAAAGTATTGGCTTGAAATCAGTACTTCCAAAAGGGTCGCCTTCTCCTTCATTTACAAATTATGAAAATTATAAAGGTGGAAAAACGTCTTTATCAGACCTAAAAGGAAAATATGTGTATATTGATATCTGGGCAACATGGTGCGGACCATGTAAAGCTGAAATACCATCCTTAAAAAAATTAGAGAAAGAATATCATGATAAGAATATTCAATTTGTAAGTCTTTCAGTAGATGATGGCAGAGGCTACAGAGGTAAGACAAAAGAGGAATCATCTAAATTAGCTAAAGAAGGGTGGAAAAATATGATTGCAGAAAAAGAGCTAGGAGGCATCCAAATCATAGCGCCAAAGGGATGGCAATCTCAATTTATTCAGGAATATAAAATCAACGGCATCCCAAGGTTTATTTTACTCGACCCAAATGGAAGCATAGTAAGCCCTGATGCTCCTAGGCCTTCAAACCCAAAGTTACGGGATGTTTTCAAATCGTTAAACATCTAAAAATTTTGATAAAAAAAAGCCGCAGATAGCGGCTTTTTTTTTACTGTTTTTCTTCCCTATGTTCTTCCTGGTCTTGCTGCGGTGGTTGCTCTGGCTGCTTAAATAGGTCTATAAAGGCCTCTCCTAAATAGTCAATTACATGACCAGCAATCAAACTTTGATAACCGAAGTCCTCCACCGCAATATCTGCTGATTTACCATGTAAATACACTCCAAAAATAGCAGCAACCGATGGATGGTAACCCTGTGCAAGTAATCCAGTTATAATCCCCGTTAAAACATCCCCACTGCCTGCTGTAGCCAATCCTGGATTGCCGGTAGTATTTACAAAAAGTTTATCGTTAAAAACGGTGATAGTATTTGCTCCTTTAATAACTACAATTACCTTGTGCTTTTTAGCAAATGCTTTCACTTTTGCAAGTTTATCAAAATCATCAGTCCATGCCCCCACAAGTCGCTCCAATTCTTTGGGGTGTGGTGTTAAAACTGTTAGTTCTGGCAATAGTTTTAATAGTGTCTTTTTCTTTGCAAGCATATTTAAACCATCTGCGTCGATTACTAGACGGCTTTTGTTTGTCTTCAAAAATGCTTCAAAAGCGGATATGGTTTTCGCATCAGTTCCTGCCCCTACGCCAAAACCTATAACAGTCGGTTCGATGTCAAAATTTATGGAAGTAATTTTATCGTTATCAGTATCAGTAATCACCATAGCTTCAGGAAAAGAGGATTGTATTGGCACATAACCACATTTTGGTATATACGTAGTTATCAAACCTGCTCCTGCTGATAAAGCTGCTCTACCGGCGAGAGTTACAGCGCCAATCTTGCCATAGCTTCCACCAATGATGAGGGCGTGTCCAAATTGTCCTTTATGGGAAAACTTGTCTCTGGGGATATAGTTGGGTAATACTTCATGTTTCCCTATAAGTTGAGCTTCGGTTTCTGTGGTATATAAATATTCAGGATCCAAACCAATATCTAAAATCTCCCATTGCACGGTGTATTTAGCAGTTTCGGGCAAGAAGAATACCAATTTAGGAGACGCAAAACTTAACGTAAACCCTGCATAAACTGCAGCATCCGTATCTTCCAATGCTTTATCCGGATATAACCCTGAAGGAATATCAATAGATAGTGTAAACGCTTTTGAAGCCCTAAAATGTTGAAATAATTGCTTTACCCAATCATCTACTGGCCGATTTAAACCAATACCAAAAACAGCATCAACAATAATATCATCTGGATGCATTTCTGGAAAATCCTCTGCACATTTTAAAAGCGTTGGCCATTTTTTAGTAACGTTTTTTATACGATCATAATTAACTAAAAAATCCTTGGAGCGCTTATCGCTATAGTTTACAACATAAGTATGCACGTTATAGCCGTGCGTTACCAAATGTCGTGCTAAAACCAGACCATCACCACCATTATTACCTATACCACAAAAAACATGTACAGGTACTTGAGCACCTTGCATACGCATATGCATCCAATTAAAAATTTGGGTACCAGCGCGCTCCATAAGCTCTGTGGATGTAATGTTTTGGCGTTCTGCAGTTAGTTTATCGCCAGCGTATATCTGTTCCTTAGAAAAAATCTTCATAAAACTATTTTATTGAATTTTCAATTCTAATCATAATTAGTCATTTTTTTTAAACGAAAAATTCATGATTATAAGAATATTGTAAAAAACTGTGTTTTGTTTTTTTATTAGGCTAAAAGTAATACTTTTGAGGTGTTTTATATAACGAAAATGATTCATTTAAGCCAAAATAATTATCCAACTGTGTTTTCAATATCTGCAAGCACTGTTTCTATTTTAGCTACAACTACAAATACAACAACCCTTTGGGGTTATTAGTTATATATTATTCCGGCTTTTCATGTAATTTTACAATTACATCCCTTTCAAATTTTACATTTAAATATCAATTCATTACATAATGAAGGTTTTAAAATTCGGTGGAACTTCAGTAGGTTCCTCAAAAAACATAAATAAAGTCATAAGTATTCTCGATACTTATTCAAAAGAAGGTAAAGTAGCATGCGTAGTTTCGGCTGTTGGTGGTATCACTGACAAACTGCTGCTTGCAGGAAGACAAGCACAGGCAAAAGATGCAAGTTTTAATGATACTTTTGAGACTATCAAGTCTACCCATTTTTCAATAATTAAAGAATTAAACCCCGAAAACAATGAGGGGATTTTAGCTTACGCTGAAGAAAAATTAGGTGCGCTTCATAGTTTATTGGAGGGTATCTTTCTTATAAACGAAGTATCCCCAAAAACATCAGATAAATTGGTGAGCTTTGGAGAGTTATTGTCATCTTACATTATTGCTGAAACAATGAAAAACAGAGGTTTGTCAGCAACTAGAAAGAATTCGCAAGAGCTAGTCGTTACCAATTCAAATTTCACAAAAGCCGAAGTAGATTATAAAGTAACCAATAGCAATATTAAGCGTTATTTTGAATCAGCTGAAGAAAGTATAACGATTCTTCCAGGATTCATTGCAAATTCTGCCCTTGGGGAGCAAACCACTTTAGGCAGAGGCGGTTCAGATTTTACTGCGGCAATTGTGGCTGCTGCTCTAAAGGTAGAACAGTTAGAGATTTGGACGGATGTTAGCGGTATGTTTACAACAAACCCAAAAATGGTAAAACAAGCATATCCAATCAAGACTATTTCGTATCAAGAAGCTATGGAACTGTCTCATTTTGGGGCTAAGGTATTATATCCTCCAACGGTACAACCTGTGTTGGATTTAGAGATTCCTATTCACATTAAAAATACTATGGCACCTGAAGCTGTGGGTACAATAATTTCCAAAGATGCAAACGGCACCAGTTCACCAGTGAAAGGCATTAGTAATATCTCAAATATAGCTTTACTGACGCTTGAAGGTAGCGGTATGGTTGGAATTCCTGGGTTTTCAAAACGTTTATTTGAAACACTTTCCAATGAAAAAATAAATGTGATTTTAATTACTCAAGCCTCTTCAGAACATTCCATTTGTTTGGGTATTGAAGAAAAAGATGTTGAAATTGCAAAAACCGCCATCGATATTACTTTTGAAAATGAAATCGCTTTGCACAAAATAGAACCTCTAACCGTTGAAACCGGTTTGTCCATTGTAGCACTTGTTGGCGATAATATGAAGAACCATCAAGGTATTAGTGGTAAAATGTTCTCTTCTTTAGGAAAAAATAATATCAATATTAGAGCTATTGCCCAAGGTGCTTCAGAGCGAAATATATCTATAGTTATTGAAGATAGCGACGTGAAAAAAGCATTAAACACCTTGCATGAAGTGTTTTTTGAAAGCATCACAAAGCAACTCAACGTCTTCATTACAGGTGTTGGAAATGTTGGAGAACGCTTGGTCGAACAAATAAGACAACAAAAAAAATACCTCAAGGAAAACCTTAAAATCAATCTCCGTGTTACGGGACTATCTAACTCTAGAACGATGGTTTTTGATGAAAGTGGTATTCCTTTAAAACATTGGAAATCTTTGTTGGCAGATGGAGAAAAAGCATCATTGCAAGGGTTTTTCGAAAAATCAAAAGCATTAAATCTGCGCAATAGTATTTTTGTAGATGTTACTGCAAACGCAGATGTGGCTAGTTTATATGCCAATTACTTAAGAGAAAGTATCGCTGTAGTGGCATGTAACAAAATTGCATGTTCTAGTGATTTTGCTAATTATAAAGAGTTGAAACGTTTGTCATTAAAATACAATGCGCCATTTTTATTTGAAACCAATGTTGGCGCAGGTTTACCTATTATTGACACATTGAATAATTTGGTGGCCTCAGGAGATAAAGTTACTTCAATTCAAGCCGTATTGTCTGGTAGTTTAAACTTTGTTTTCAATAATTTTAATGATTCCACTAAGTTTTACGACGTAGTAAAGCAAGCTGGTGCTGAAGGTTATACAGAACCAGACCCAAGAATTGATTTAAGTGGTGTTGATGTAGCACGTAAGATCCTAATTCTTGCCAGGGAAAGTGGGGTTGAAATGAATTTAGAGGACATAGAAAACACATCATTTTTATCGCCTTCTGGTCAAGAAAGTGGCACAGTTGAAGAGTTTTACAAAACACTCATTGCCGACGAAACCCATTACCAAGCGTTATATGCATCCGCAAAAACGAAAAATGCGCAGTTAAAATATGTAGCCAAATTTGATAATGGGAAAGCAAGTGTAGGTTTACAGGAAATTCCTGAAGGACATCCGTTTTATAATCTTGAAGGCAGTGATAACATTGTGATGTTCTATACAGAACGCTACTCACAACAACCCATGATTGTTAAAGGTGCTGGCGCTGGTGCTGATGTTACAGCCTCTGGACTATTTGCGGACATTATAAGATTGGGCAACGATTAATTGAAATGGAGTTACACAAAGAAAGTTCTATTTCCTGCTCTAGTGCAGCAGAAAACTATTTAATAGAAAAAATGAACGAAATAAAAATATTCTCTCCAGCCACTGTAGCCAATGTATCCTGTGGTTTCGACGTTATGGGATTTTGTTTGGATACAGTTGGCGATGAAATGGTAATAAGAAAAGTTGATAAGAAAGGGATTGTCATTACCAAAGTAGAAGGCTTTGATTTACCACTTGAAACCGAACTGAACGTTGCTGGAGTTTCTGCTATAGCCATGTACAATGCTATAGAAGTTGATTTTGGTTTTGAAATTGAAATCTACAAGAACATAAAACCTGGAAGCGGTATTGGCAGTAGCGCAGCTAGTGCAGTTGGTAGTGTTTTTGGTATGAATGAGCTATTGGGGAGACCTTTCAACAAAACACAATTGACCGAGTTTGCCATAAAAGGGGAAGCGTTAGCAAGTAAATGCGAACATGCAGATAACCTAGCTCCTGCCCTTTTTGGAGGATTCACTTTAGTGAAAAGTGTCTCACCCTTACAAGTGTTAGAAATCCCCACACCAGAGGACTTGTATGCGACAATTATTCATCCACAAATAGAAATTAAAACATCAGAATCTAGAGCAGTGCTTCCAAAAGAAGTTAAGCTAAGCAACGCCATTGAACAATGGGCAAACCTAGGCAGTCTAGTCCATGCGCTGCATACCAGTGATTACGATTTGATAAAAAGTGCTTTAAAAGATGTGATTATTGAACCACACAGAAGCAAACTGATACCGCTTTTTAATGAAGCCAAAAGTTCTGCTATTGATGCTGGTGCCTTGGGGTGCGGTATTTCAGGTTCTGGTCCTTCAATTTTTTCATTAAGCAAAGGTTTGGATGTAGCTAATAATGTAAAAGCAAATTTCGAAAATGTATATGCGGATCTTGTAATTGATTACGATATCCATATCTCAAAGATTAATACCAAAGGTGTAAAAATCATAGGTTAAAATGAATTACTACTCTCTAAATAAAAAAGCACCAAGTTCAACCTTCAAAAATGCCGTAATTAAAGGTTTAGCGCCCGACAAGGGTTTGTATTTTCCTGAAAACATTACGCCTTTACCTCAATCATTTTGGGATAGTTTTGATAGTTTGTCTTATCCCGAAATGGCGTACGAAGCTATAAAACAGTTTGTGCTTCCAGAAATTCCCGAGGAGATTTTAAAAAAAATAGTTAGCGACACTCTATCCTTTGATTTTCCTGTAGTCAAGTTAAACGATAGCATTTCCAGTTTAGAATTATTTCATGGTCCTACAATGGCATTTAAAGATGTTGGCGCACGGTTTATGGCAAGATGTTTGGGCCATTTCAACCGAGATAACGACAAAGAAGTGACCGTTTTAGTAGCGACTTCTGGAGATACTGGAGGTGCCGTAGCCAACGGGTTCTTAGGTGTAAAAGGTGTGAATGTGGTAATTTTATATCCTAGAGGAAAAGTAAGTGATATCCAAGAAAAACAGTTGACGACGCTTGGACAAAACATTAAGGCGCTTGAAGTTAATGGCACATTTGACGATTGTCAAGCCATGGTAAAAACTGCATTTCTTGATGAAGAATTGACAAGTAAAATGCAATTGACTTCTGCCAACTCCATAAATGTAGCACGTTGGCTACCACAATTATTTTATTTTCTGTTTGCCTACAAGCAGTTACATAAACAATATGATAATATTGTGTTTTCTGTTCCAAGCGGAAATTTTGGAAATATTTGTGCTGGTATGATGGCCCAACAATTAGGCCTGCCGATAAAGCACTTTATAGCATCTAACAACTTAAACAATGTAGTAACCCGTTATTTAATATCTCAGCTATACGAACCAAAACCATCCATACAAACCATAAGCAATGCTATGGATGTTGGTGCACCCAGTAATTTTATTCGTATTCAGGAGATTTATAAAAACCGGTTTGAGGATTTAAAGAACAACTTGTCTTCTTACAGTTTTACAGACGAAGAAACCAAAGAAGCCATGTTAGAAATATATAATAATTTCAATTATGTGGCAGATCCTCATGGTGCAGTGGGCTATTTAGGCTCCAAATCTTACTTAAAGGACAACCCTAATGCGCATTGTGTGTTTTTAGAAACTGCTCATCCAACGAAGTTCTTAGATGTAGTTGAAGATGTTATTAAAGAGAAACAACCTTTACCAAAACAAATTCAATCGGTAATGGGTAAAGCTAAAGAAGCTAGTAGTATTTCCATTTATGAGGATTTGAAAAGCTTTTTGTTATCAAAATAATAATTCCTTAGTAACAAAACTTTTTCTAAGTAAATGTAGAATACAATCAACAGGATAGTTCATGATGGTTTAATGTTTATTTTTTTAGAAATTGCAACTATAAAAAATAGCAATGATAAAAATTACTCTCAAAGCACTAGTAGCCATATCCTTATTTTCATTAGTTAATTTTCAATTATTTTCACAAACTTCAACTTGCGATGGTGTATTTGAAGAGCAAAATGGATTGCTGACCATTGAAATGGAATCAGGCATTTTGCCAGCTGGTTCCAATTGGAAAACCGGAAGTGAAGCAGACCCTAATTTATCTGGTGAAATGGTAGACTATATATATTGGGATGGTCCACAATCCTTCAATGCGCTCTCAAACGCTCAAATAACATATAATATAAAAATTAATAACCCTGGAACCTATCGCTTTGCTTGGAGAGGCAGAATTGGCACCGGTACCTCTAGAGGAGAGCACAATGACGCCTGGTTAAGAATTATTGCAGACGATTGGTTTATGACACAAAATGGCAATCCTAATAATGCTGCTATAGAGCCCATACCTAGCTGTAACTCAAATCCGGATAGGGGCTGTCCTGACGATGCCAAAGTTAACAATTGGATCAAAGCATTTATGAATAGGGACCCTACAGGCACAATTGAAAGTCGCTGGGGATTTGTTACCAATTCGAGGTTTAACCTTGTTTCACAAAGATTTATATGGGCTACTTTTAATACCTCTGGCAACTACTCTATAATCGTAGATGCAAGGTCGAGCTTCTTTTTTATGGATAAAATGGTACTTCGTAGAACAGATGTTAGCGATTCTGTAGCGTTCAATTTAAATAATAGCGAATCGTCTTGTGCTGTTTTGTCATTGAGCGAAGCAACAAAGAGAAATGATATACAACTGTATCCCAACCCTACCGCAGGTAATATCAAAATTAGCAACTTGCCAAACACTGGAACATTTTTATTAAAAAACATTCACGGTATCACTGTAAAGAAGGTTAATTATAAATCTACAAATAAGACGATTGACATAAGTGATTTGCAGGCTGGCGTTTATTTTATCTCTAATTCTGATACTAGCAACTACTTTGTGAAAAAGATTATTAAAATCTAAATTTTAGTTTGCGACACATCGATTTTAAAGGTTAAATAATCCCTAATTAACATTAATAATTTCTTGCTTTAATGACTGGTAATTATATTTGCTAGCCTCTAATTGTTATCATGAAATCAAAACCAAAAGAAAAAAGCGGTAAATCACGTATTCGACTTCTTCACCAGTATTACAGTTATACTGGTTTTTATACGTTTGTATGGCAAGCAGTAAAAAAGGCCCTACCTTATATTTTGGGTGCCATAGCTGTAATTTATGTCGCAAACCATTTTTTCAATATTAATGATGCCTTGATAAAATTAACCGAGATATTGCCATCTCATGGTGTACTAAGTTTCTTTTTTGTATCCGAAACACTTTTAGGGTTGATTCCTCCAGAAATATTTATTGCGTGGTCTGGTAAAATGCCAAATCCTTGGGGGTACTTAAGCATTTTAGCCATTTTGTCTTATTCGGCAGGGTTATTGGCGTATCACTTGGGCCGTATGATTACCAAAATTCCATCTGTCCACACCTATTTAGAGGTGAAAATGCAAAAACAGCTAAAAAACTCCAGAAAATGGGGAGGGTTTTTAATCATCGTAGGTGCTTTACTACCACTTCCATTTTCAATTTCATGTATAGCGGCCGGCATTATTAAATTTCCTTTCAAAATTGTTGTGCTATTCGGAGCATTACGTTTATTACGTTTTGTAATTTATGGCCTCGTTATTTTTAACGCGTTATAAAAAAAACTTAAATCGTAGTGCTATGTTGTTCTTCTGTTCTACTTTTGCAGAAAATTAACAACGATGGTTTCTTTTATTAATATTTTTAGAGTTGTAGCCTTTTTAGAAGGTGTGTCATATATACTTTTATTGTTTATTGCAACACCTATTAAATATCTAGCTAACGATCCACAATACGTAAAATTATTGGGCATGCCCCATGGCTTATTATTTGTAGCGTACATTGCTATGGCGTTTGTTATTAAAAACGACTTTAAGTGGAATAATAAGACATTTGCAACCGTGTTACTGGCAGCAATTATTCCTTTTGGAACATTTTATATCGATAGAAAATATTTAAAGACAGCTAAATGATTCAAACTGAAAACAATACTGAAGTTATAGTGAAAGGCACATCAACCTTAAAACACTGGGTTTTTGATAAGCTGATAGATTATGGTGTTTCAGAACAAGTAGCGCAATATCTAAATATGCTAATTCTTTTGGTTGGGTTACTGATTATAATCTTTATAGTTGACATTGTAATAAGAAAAGTACTCATTGGTGCATTTACCCAATTTGCCAAACGTTCTAAAACCAATTTTGACGACCTTTTAATTTCAAATAAAGTCCCTAGAAATATAGCTCACATCATTCCGCTTTTAATTGCGCTTGAATTTGTACCCGATGTATTTTCAGATTTCGGAAACTTTGAAATCATCATAGAAAAGGGTTTGAAAGTATTCGCTATTATTTTGACTTTGTGGATTGCGAGAAGCTTATTAAACACCGTTAGAGACTTCTTAAAAACGTTGCCTAGGTTAAAGGACAAGCCTATTGATAGCTATATTCAGGTATTTATGATTTTTGCTTGGTTGGCTGGAATTATGTCCGCCATTGCAATCATTACAAACATTCCATTTCTCCAATTCCTTACAGGATTAGGTGCTATATCTGCCGTAATTATTCTGGTGTTTAAGGATACAATTCTTGGTTTTGTAGCTAGTATACAAGTATCGATAAATGATATGGTGCGCATCGGAGATTGGATTACATTTGAAAAATACGGAGCCGATGGAGATGTTATTGAAATAACCTTAGCTACTGTAAAAGTGCAAAACTGGGATAAAACGATTACCACCATTCCTACTTATGCATTAATATCAGATTCTTTTAAAAACTGGCGAGGTATGATGACTGCTGGTGGCAGACGTATAAAACGGGCACTGAATATTAAGCAGGATAGTATTAAGTGTTTAACAACATCTGATATTGAAAAATTGAAGAAGATTCAACTTATAAAACCTTACTTAGAAGATAAACAAAAAGATGTTGAAGCCTACAATGTAGAAAACACTATAGATAAGGAGTTACTTTTAAATGGTAGAAATCTGACCAATATTGGTGTATTTAGAAAATATGTGCAAACGTATATTGAAAACCATTCAGCCATAAATAAGGACATGACCATTATGGTGCGTCAATTGGCTCCAACTGCTCAAGGGCTACCTATTGAAATTTATGCGTTCAGTAGCGATAAGCGTTGGGTAAACTACGAATACATCATGGCTGATATTTTTGACCATGTTTTGGCTGCGGTACCCTATTTTGATTTAGAGATTTTTGAATATCCTTCAAATCTTAGTTTGAAAGCATAAAAAAAACCTGTCAGGTTTTTAAAACCTGACAGGTCTATTATTATTATCTTATTAAAACTAGATATTAGCAGCTAACCAATCTCCAACTTCAGAAGTACCATAAGAAGCACCTCCATCTGCTAAGTCTTCAGTTACCATACCTTCATTTAAAGCTTTATTTACAACATCTCTTATTGCTTTTCCTTCGTCCTGTAAGCCAAAGTTTTCAAACATCATAGCTGCGGATAATACGGTAGCCATAGGATTAGCGATATTTTTACCTGCTGCTTGTGGATATGACCCATGAATAGGCTCAAATAAACCAATATCTGATCCTAAAGAAGCAGAAGGCATTAATCCCATAGACCCTGAAATTACAGAAGCCTCATCTGTTAAAATATCTCCAAACAGGTTTTCAGTGATTAGCACATCATAACTATTAGGCCATTGTACCAAACGCATCGCTACAGCATCCACAAACTCATAGGATACCTCAACTTCTGGATAATCCTTTTCCATAGCTTGTACAGTCTCTCTCCAAAGTCTAGACGTTTCTAAAACATTAGCTTTGTCTACACAGCATAATTTCTTACCGCGCGTCATAGCCAATTCAAAACCTTTTTTAGCTAATCGCTGCACTTCAGCTCTAGTGTATACACAATTATCATAAGCCGTCTCACCTTCTTCTCTTCTACCTTTTTCACCAAAGTAAATACCTCCGGTCAATTCTCTTAGAAATACCAAATCAGTACCTTCAATGCGTTCTTTCTTCAATGGTGATTTATCCAATAACGATGGAAACGTAAATGTAGGCCTAACATTAGCAAATAATCCTAAAGCCTTTCTCATTTTTAATAAGCCTTGCTCTGGTCTTACCTTCGCAGACGGATCATTGTCAAATTTTGGATGCCCAATAGCACCAAATAGTACGGCATCACTACTTTTACAAATATCATGTGTTTCATCTGGATATGGCTCCCCTACTGCATCAATGGCCGCAGCACCTGTTAATGCTGGTTTCCAATTAATCTCGTGTCCAAATTTTGCTGCAACCGCATCACTTACTTTTACAGCTTGGTCAATAACTTCAGGTCCAATACCATCTCCCGCTAAAAGGGCTATATTTAATTTCATTTGTTTCGTTTGTATTCTTAATTAACAATAATATTTAACATTTTTTCGGTGGCTTTAATTGCCGAAACCGTCTGGTCACTATCTAAACCCCGAGTTTTGAACTCCTTATCAGTACTCTTCCAAGTAATGATAGTTTCACACAAAGCATCAGAGTTACTTCCTGGAGGAATTCTCACAGCGTAATCAATTAAATTTGGTAGCTCTATTTTTTTTCTTTTAAAAATCGTTTTAACAGCATTCATAAACGCATCATACTGTCCGTCTCCTTGCGCATTTTCTTCAAACGTTTCATCTTCTATAGTAATAGATACCGTTGTAGAAGGTTTTAATCCTTTAGAGTGCGTTAAAACATAGGAGTTTACCTTTACCTTTTCTTCGTATGTTCTATCCAAAACATCCGAAATAATATATGGTAAATCTTCTCTGGTAACCACTTGTTTTTTATCGCCTAACTCAATAATGCGTTGGGTAACTTTTTTTAAATCTTCATCATCAAGTTGTAAACCTAATTGCTGTAAATTCTTTTGGATATTTGCTTTACCAGAAGCCTTACCCAGAGCATATTGTCGTTTTCTTCCAAAACGCTCAGGCATCAAATCACTGAAATAAAGATTCTTTTTATTATCACCATCTGCATGTATTCCAGCAGTCTGTGTAAAAACATTTGCACCAACAATTGGTTTGTTTGCTGGAATCATAACACCAGAAAAGTTCTCTACCAATTTGCTTACTGTGTACAATACTTTTTCATTCACACCCATTTCAATATCGGGCATAAAATCATTAATAACCGCAATGGTACTGCTCATTGGTGCATTACCAGCACGCTCACCCATACCATTTACCGTTAAGTGTAAACCATCAGCACCCGCTTTTAAACCTTCCATGGCATTTGAAACGCCCAAGTCATAGTCGTTATGTGCATGAAAATCTATATGTAAATCAGGATATTTATCTTTTATCTCTTTTACAAAACCGTAAGATTCTTCAGGAGTTAAAATACCTAAAGTGTCGGGAAGCATTATTCTCGCAACGTTTTGCGTGCTTAAAAACTCCAAAAAATCGTAAACGTAGTCTTTAGAACTGCGCATCCCATTACTCCAATCCTCAAGATATACATTAGTAATGATATCTTTTCCGTAAGCTAAATCAATAGCTTGCTTAACTTCTTCAAAATGCTGTTTTGGTGTCTTTTTCAGTTGGTGGGTAAGATGATTTAATGATCCTTTGGTGAGTAAATTTTGAACCTTAGCGCCAGCTTCAACCATCCAGTCAATGGATACACCCTTATCCACAAAAGTCAACACCTCAACTTTCTCTAAATACCCATTTTCTGAAGCCCAATCCGTTACATTTTTAACGGCTTCAAACTCGCCTTCTGAAACTCTTGCTGAGGCAATTTCAATGCGATCAACCTTTAATTCTTCTAGTAAAAGTTTTGCAATGGTTAATTTTTCCGAAGCAGAAAACGACACTGTGGAGGTTTGTTCACCATCTCTCAGGGTCGTATCCATTATTTCTATTCTTCTCTTAGGCATCGAGGGTTTTATATTCACAAAAAGCATTTCATTAAATTAATGGAATGCTTTCTAATTTTTAGTTTGATGATCTATAGTGCTAATATAATTAAAATGGTCTTGTTTCAGCAAACGCCTTTACTTCATCTTTCATGTTTTGAAGATAATCTATATCATCAAAACCGTTTAGCATATTTCCCTTTTTGTATCCATTGATATCAAAAGATTCTGATTCTCCAGTTGACAATAAAGTAACTGTTTGGTTTGGTAAATCTACTTTTATCTCTGTTTTTGGATCCGCTTCAATTGCATCAAATAGTTTTTGAGCAAAATCTGTAGACACTTGCACTGGCAATACTCCGATATTCAAACAGTTGTTTCTAAAAATATCTGCAAAGAACGAAGAAATTACACAACGTAACCCAAAATCGTAAACAGACCAAGCGGCATGTTCTCTAGAAGATCCAGAACCAAAGTTCTTACCTCCTACCAAAATTTTAGAACCTTCGTATTTCTTGTCATTTAGTGGGAAATCCGCAATAGGGTTTCCTTCAGAATCATATCTCCAATCACGGAAAAAATTATCTCCAAACCCTTTACGCTCCGTCGCTTTTAAGAAACGAGCTGGTATAATTTGATCTGTATCCACATTCTCGATTGGTAATGGATATGCTGAACTTGTTAATACTTCAAATTTATCGTAAGCCATAATATTTTTGCTTTTAGCCTCTAGCTTTTAGCTGTTGGCAAAATCTTTAATTTATTTTTATGCTGTTACTGTTTCTAGTAACGTTCTTGGGTCTGTAACTACACCTGTAACTGCTGTAGCCGCCGCCACAAGTGGAGACGCTAGTAAGGTTCTTGAACCTGGGCCTTGACGTCCTTCAAAGTTTCTATTAGATGTAGATACTGCCAATTTTCCTGCAGGTACTTTATCATCATTCATTGCCAAACATGCAGAACATCCTGGTTCCCTTAACACAAAACCAGCTTCATCTAATATTCTATCTAAACCTTCTTCTTTGATCTGATCTACAACTTTATGAGATCCTGGCACTAACCAAGCGGTGATATTATCCGCTTTTTTACGACCTTCAATTATAGAACAAAATGCTCTAAAATCTTCAATACGTCCATTTGTACAAGATCCTAGGAATACGTAATCCACTTGTTTTCCAATCATATCATCACCTTCATTAAACTTCATATAGCCTAATGATTTCTTATATGTTGCAACGCCACCCTGAACCTCTTCTGCTAGTGGAATAGATTGTGTTACTCCCATTCCCATTCCAGGATTGGTACCATAAGTAATCATAGGCTCAATATCTGCGGCATTGTAGTTAAATTCTATATCAAATTCTGCATCATCATCGGTTTTAAGCGTTTTCCAATAGTCCATCGCTTTATCCCAATCAGCTCCCTTTGGTGTATGTTTTCTGCCTTTGATATACTCGAATGTTTTTTCATCTGGAGCAATCATACCTCCACGAGCACCCATTTCAATAGAAAGGTTACAAACTGTCATACGGCCCTCCATAGACATGTTTTCAAACACATCACCTGCATACTCAACGAAATATCCAGTAGCACCAGAAGTAGTTTGTTGGGAAATAATATATAATGCTACATCTTTAGGCGTTACTCCAAAACCAAGTTCACCGTTCACATTAATACGCATTTTTTTTGGCTTAGGCTGCATAATACACTGTGTAGACAATACCATTTCTACCTCCGAAGTACCAATACCAAATGCAATAGCGCCAAAAGCACCGTGTGTAGATGTATGTGAGTCTCCACAAACGATAGTTGAACCTGGAAGTGTTATTCCGTTTTCCGGCCCTACAATGTGAACAATACCATTGTTTCTATGTCCTAAGCCCCAGTGCGAAATACCATATTCAGCAGCATTATTCGCCAAAGCCTCTAACTGATTTGCAGACAGAGGATCGGCAACCGGTAAATGTTGGTTCCACGTTGGCGTGTTGTGGTCGGCAGTAGCGAATGTTCGTTCTGGATACATCACACCAATTCCACGTTGTTTTAACCCAACAAAAGCCACAGGGCTTGTTACTTCGTGTATAAAATGACGGTCTATAAAAAACACGTCTGGTCCATCTTCTATTTTTCTAACAACATGTGAATCCCACACCTTGTCAAATAATGTCTTACTCATAAATAATAAAGGTTTATTTTGAAATAACTTCAATACTTAGCAAATTCCACATACTGAAATTATAACTGCATACAAAGTTATATTTAATTACATTTAATCGAAAGTTTAGACCCTATTGTTATTTTATTTTTACAAAAAACATAATGGAGCGTACTTTATTTGCATTTTATGCAACGAAAACAAAAAATTGGTTATAATTTTTAAAGTGATATTTTTTGCTTTTAGAAAAGCGATTGCTGTTCGTCATCCTCATTAGGCACTTTAAGTGAATACCCTAGTTCTAAGTTTAGCTTTTTGATAAAATAAGCTGACAATAAAGGTGATTCCTTTTCAATATTTTGATGAATAAAAAAATCTATTTCCTTAATACCTTGTGCTTTCCATAATTTTAAGCGCTCAACCCAATCATCTAAACGAGTATAATCGCTTTCATGATTGGCACCAACGTAACGCACAAAAGCTGTAGCATTGGTTAAGCGCATGTGCATTAAATCACGTCTTCCAGCAGTATCAACAATAACGTTTGATATATTATTAGCTTCCAAAAGCTGATATAAATCTGTTGCGATTGCTTTGTCGTTGTACCAATTGGTATGCCTAAATTCAATAGCTAACGGAATTTCCTTGGGCCATTCTTCAACAAAAGTTATTACCCTGTCAAAATCTTTTGGAGCAAAATTACTGTGCATTTGCAAAAAAATGGTGCCTAATTTTTCCTTTAAGTTTGATGCATTGTATAAATAACTGTCAACCACTTCCCTTGTGCCATTAAGTCGTTTCCAATGGCTAATTTCTTGATTCAGTTTTGGGAAAAACTTGAAGCCTTCTGGCGTTTTATCATACCACCTCGAGAATTGTTCAGCTGGAAAAATTCTGTAAAAGGTCGCATTTAACTCGATAGAGTTGAATTGAGAGGCGTAATATCCCAATTCATCTTTTGTGCCTCTAGGGTAGAACCCTTTAAGGTCTGCCCTATTCCATTTGGCACAACCCACGTAAATTTCGGGCATGTTATCATCCTTTACGGCGTTTAGAACACGCTTTGTATCAGGATGATCTTTTGGTAAAGTAAAATCTACATTTTGAGGGTTGTCAACACTTCCGAATTTCATAAGTTAATTTTTAATAAAGATAAAAAAAAGAGTGATGTTAATAAACTCGTTAACAACTATAAAACCGCATATTAAATTCAATTATCATATTTCAATATTTTTAGTCCAAATCTACTTCTCATGGACTCCAGACAATTCAACCTAAAAAGTATTAGACCTGAAATTACAACAGCTACAATTAATGATAGTATGAGTGCTGATGAGCGTTTTCAGAATTTAGTATTGCGCCCTATCATCAAATTTCAGAATGATTTACTGATTGCTGTTTTTAGAAATTACATAGCAAAACATAAATCGGTTTTTTATGATTTATCTGTAGAAAAACGCATTGATTACATTGAAAATGCTATTCAAAAGGATATGAAATTGCGCAACTCAATGAAAGGCATGCTAATAGGTTTGTTTACAGTTGAAGAATACGAGATATACATTCAAAATTCATCGGCTTTAAATAAACGCATGATGAATATTGTAAAGCAACGTTTAATTAGTAATATGCAGTTGTTTGAGAAGCCTGAGGTTTTGGTGGCGGTGTAATTCCCTAACTAAGGATTTAGTAATTTCTCATAAAACTCAATAAAGCTCTTAGAATACATATCTTCTATTGAATTATACTTGACCGGTTGAACAGTTAATATAAAATGTGCCGTCGATATCATTAGAGAAAAACTCCAAAAAACCTCTTGAAATATGAGGATTATCTTTATTCATCCAATGTAAACCATTGCATGGAATTAAGTCAGGAACTTCATAAATAGAGTATATTTCATCTCCAAATATCTCTGCATATCCAACTTCAAGTAAATACACCCTAAATTGATCAGGTATCTTAATATCTAAAACGGCTTCAAGTTGAAGAATCAAATTTTCATCAGTCCCTTGTCCTAAATTGTCTGCAGAATGTTGTTTTAGTTCATCAAACATATCTAATAAATTATAATATCAATCAATCAATCAAAGACACCCCATTCAAATCCGTGGTCAGCACATCGCTCATATAATCAAAAAATGGGCGGATGGCTTTAAAGGACCTATCTACTTCTTCTAAAAAGTTAGCGTCCAACACTTCTTTATCAGTATACTTTTTTGTAAAGATATATTGTTTCTTCTTTATTAAGTCTATGGCTTTATGCTCTTTACTAAACCCTTTTGGTGCCGTTTTTACTTCATCGCCTACAAAGGCATCTCCCCAAACCGAGTTGAATTTTTTATCCGCCAAAATCTCACGAATTTCAGAATCATCCATTTCAAATTCCTTTCTGATGCGCAATAAATCTGCTGGTGCTGGCTCCCAAAACCCTGTGGCGATAAAACTTTCATTATTGGGTTGAATATGCAAATAATACCCACCTCTTAATCGTGGTTTAGTTCTGTGAAATGAGCCACCAAAATGCGTTTTGTAAGGTAGCTTATTTTTAGAAAAACGCACATCCCGATAAATTCTAAAGATTTTTAATTTATCGATCTCGTCATGTTTGTTAAGGTTTTCAAAAATGGCGTTGTAAAACTGTTTTACTTGGGCTTCGATAGCTTTAAATTCTGGCTTTCGCTCATTAAACCAATCTCGATTGTTATTTTTTTCTAATTTTTTAAAAAATGTAAAAACGGATTTTGGTACAGTTACGCTCATGATTGCTATCTGAATTAATATTGTTCTAAAATACAAAAAGTAGGTTATTGTTTTAGTGATTTGTATTTGTAGATTTAAACCTAATTTAAAGTTTGAGCTATGACCTAAGCAAACTTGCCCGCGTGAGGGATTGCAGCGGCATCCTTTTTTGAGCCACGAGAAAAAGATATAGCGGAAAGCCCGACCCCGACCTAAGAAGGGGGCACGCCCAAAAAAACCTCTAATGAAATAAAATGCAAAAAGCCCCGAGTTGCCTCGAGACTTTTTAATTATCTTAACACGAAGAATTATAAATTATTCCGCGTATTAGTGTGTGGCGTCATCAACTTCATCTTTCACTTCTTCAACAGCATCTTTTGTTTCATCTTTCACCTCTTTTACTGCTTCTTCAATTTTGTCTTCGGTTTTCTTTTCCCTACAACTTGTAAATACTGTTGATACCGTAAATAACAAGGCTAAGGCTAATATGATTTTTTTCATGATTTTTAAATTTTATGGTTAATTATAATTTTTATTTCTTGAGTAATCCCTTTAATAACGATAATACAAAGAGTATAATGAATATATAGAAACATATTTTAGCTATTCCAGCTGATGCTCCTGCAATACCACCAAAACCTAGTACTCCAGCAATTAAAGCGATTATTACAAACGTTATTGTCCAACGTAGCATAATTTATTTTTTTAAAGATTCGACTAAATAATTTATCTGGCTAGATAAATCTACTCTAGTTATTAGAGAATTGATTTTCCATAACAGCATCATCAAACGCTAGTTTGTTGTTAAATTCCAAAGTGCGGATAGGGAACGGAATATTAATTCCTGCTTTGTCGTAGGCTTTCTTTATTTCAATAATAGCCTTAGTTTTAGCATTTAACTTTTCCAACATACTTTCGGCGTCAATCCAAAATCTACATAGATAGTTGATGGAACTATCGCCAAATTCGGTATAATAGAACTCAACATCATCTGAATCTTCTACTTGGTCAAAAGTATTAGCAATCACTTCTTTAGTAAGACGCTTTACTTCTTCTAGATCAGATTCGTACCCAACACCGCATTCTAAAAACACACGCATTCTGGTGGTCAGTGAATAATTTTTTAAAGGATTTTCAAGAATCATTTTATTTGGAATCACAACAATATTGTTGTCAGCTTCCTTCAAAACAAATTCTTTTAAATTCACGTCAATAACTTCACCTGAATACCCATTGGTTTCTACCCAATTTCCAAGCTGTATACGCTTTCTAAACGATATTACTACACCTGCAAACGTGTTTGACAATGTACCTTGAAGTGCCAAACCAACAGCTAAACCAGCAACACCGGCACCTGCTAGCAATGAGGTAAGCATTTTACTCAGGTTCATAATTCCTAATGCTAGAAATAATCCTGCGACTACCACTACAACTGCTGAAATTTTAGCAATAATAGTAGCAATAGATTTTTGAGGCACTCTGCTCTCAACAAGTTTTAATATTAGTTTTCTGGTATATCTGGCTACAAAATAAGAGGCTGTCATTACCAAAATGGCCAGAATTAAATTTGGTATGTTTTCTATTACGGCACTTACCCAGCCTTGAAGTTTATCTATTAAGTTATCAAATGCCGTAGACATTGTACTTTCCATAGTCTTTAAATTTTAAAGGTTACTATTGTTTCGAGTTCAGAATTAGCATAAATTGTTATGCCTCAACAACACTTTCCTTTAAATTCTCTGAAGTCTTTTTGGTCCATGCATTTAGCATCCAACTTGTTTTTTCAAGTTCTCTAATGTATGCCCCCATCAAGTCAATGGTTCCCTCATCAGAAATAGTTTCTGCTTTTTCGATTACTTTACTCATCTGAGCCAGTAATAATTTGTGGTCGTTCAAGGTATCTTCAACCATATCTTGATCTTCTTTTAACGGTGCTTCTTCTATAATAGCAGACGTTTTTAGGTAATCTTCCAATTTACTCATCGGATGAAAACGTAATGTTAAAATACGTTCTGCAATTTCATCAATTTTAACTTTTGCATCGTTGTACATCTCCTCAAACTTTTCGTGCAAATCGAAAAAATTCTTCCCGATTATATTCCAATGCTTACTTCTTAATTTTTGATAATACACGTGGTAGTCAGCTAATAAAACATTTAATTCAACCACCACTGGCATTAATTCATCATCATTCATGTTCAAATAGCTCATAATATTTTTTTGTGTTTTAAATTAAACTCATTAATAAACTATAGGAAAAACACGTTTTGTCAAGCGCTTTAACAGGGTTTAACAGCATTAAGATTTATTTAACTTAAATTATGTTAAATAAAATTATAGATGTTAAAGGATTTTAAGAGAATTAGGTGTTAATTAATTTGGGCGCTACCCACAAGGGGTCAGGCTATCCGCTAATAGTTTTGGCTCGATGCACGCCTCGCCAAAAGCTGCCGCTACTATCCCTAGCGCAACTCACTCAATTGGAGCCCCTACCTTTACTCCCAAAAGGGAAGGAACCTAACTCTAAATTATTTTTCAAGGAAAGTGTTTCTCCTTTTTTGGGGAGATTAAGAGGCGCTTTCAAACTCCACAGAATTCAATATCAACCCCGAAGCAGGCGCAATATAATCCATCTTAATTCTGCTCTCAGGAACCAAACTATCCTTAATATCTTGAAGCGTTAATTTCCCTTTCCCTAAATCAATCAAAGTTCCCATCATCAATCGAATCTGATTTCGCATAAAGCCCTTACCTTTAATACGCAGTAAATACGAGTGTTTCGGAAAATAATTGGCGGTATAAATATCATTTTCTACTAGTTCGCATTGCAAAATTTCCCTAGTGTAAACACCATTTTCGGTAGGCTTATAGCAATAGGACCATAAATAATGTTCACCTTCAAACAGTTTTGCTCCTTGCTTCATGATGTTAACATCCAAATCGTCCAAAATAGTTGTCATAATAGGTGCGCAAAACGGGTGACATTTTTCACCAAAAGTGAATAGATACAAATATTCTTTAATCTTGGAGTGCTGGATAATATTAAAATCAGCCGCTACCTCTCTGATGCTTAAAGCGCGAATATCCTGTGGTAAATTATAGTTAAACAAGGCTAAAAACGCTTTCTCATCCACTAGTGGTTCTTGCAGGAATAGCTCAAAAGCAGCTTGTTCTGCCGAAACCATAGCGTCTGTTCTTCCAGAAGTTAAGGTTTTAAAATATTTGCCTTCCAAGATGTAATTAAGGGTACGATCTATCATTAAATGCAGCGTTTTTAAATTTGGTTGCTTTTGCCAACCATGAAAACGATACCCTAAATACTGAATATTTATAACGTAAAAATATTTTTTCATTTAGTGTAAAAAGAAATTGGAAAGTAATCTATTTATCTATAGTGTCAAAAAATTTATAACTTGTATACCTATTTACTAACTAAATACTTTAAAATATGTCGAATTCTACATCAAACAAAGCCCCAATATGGTTTTGGATAGTGAGCGTTATTGCTTTAGTATGGAACGGTATAGGTGTTAACCAATATCTACAACAAGCATACGATACCGAAAGTTACCGCGCCATGTACAGTCCAGAGCAATTGGAAATTGCTGCGAATATGCCAGCTTGGGTCACCGCTGCATTTGCTATTGCCGTTTTTGCTGGTACACTAGCTGCCATTGGATTATTACTCAGAAAATCATGGTCGGTTAAACTATGGTTATTATCTCTATTAGCCGTAATTGTGCAAATGGGATACATTTTAATAAATGGTTACGCGTCTAGCATTGGTATGACTATCATGATTCTTGTTCTGGCCTTTTTCTTTGTGTGGTTTGCTAGAAAATCTGAGGCAAATGGCTGGTTATCGTAGATACAGTTAAACCCAATTAAAAAGGCTTTAGAAAATCCTAAAGCCTTTTTTGATTATTTGTGTCGTCCTTTAAGTTCTTTTTCAATATCCTTTAATGTAAAACCTTTAGCTTGTAGTAGCATTAAGTAGTGAAATAGTAAATCTGCCGACTCATACAAGAACAGCTCATCATTATTGTCCATAGCCTCAATAACTGTTTCAACTGCCTCCTCACCTACTTTTTGCGCAATTTTATTAATACCTTTTGAAAACAAACTTGCTACATATGATTTTGTAGTATCTTTATTGGCTACACGCTCTGCAATCACATCTTCTAAGGTTGAAAAGAATCCGTAAGACGAGTTATTTTCCTCCTTCCAACAAGTATCTGTACCAGTATGACAAGTGGGGCCAACTGGATTTACTTGAATTAACAATGAATCATTATCACAATCATTTTTAATATCTAATAGGTTTAAAAAATTACCGCTTTCTTCTCCCTTTGTCCACAAACGCTGCTTGCTTCTGCTAAAAAACGTTACTTTTTTGGTATCTAATGTTTTCTGATAGGCTTCTTCATTCATATAGCCCAACATCAATACATTTTTTGTTGTGGCATCTTGAATGATAGCTGGGACTAATCCGTTATCGTCGTATTTTATAGTCATCTTATTTTTTATTAAGATAGTTCATATAGTTATTTAAAAGCCCTTTTATTTGTTCAGCTGCTACTGGGTTTGCAGAATGTACTTTAAACTTAAGGTTAGTCAAATCCAGACCTGATTCATATACTAACCATTTCGCAGCGGCATATCCATCTGGGGCTAAATTATTAGCACGATCAAGACCTAAATCATTATCAAAACTTATAAAATCAGGCAAACCATTTTTTTTAATGTATTCAACAAAAGCCTCATAAGTTCTGACAATATCAAATTCACTCTCCATAGATTTATCGTAAACCATCTCTATTTCTCTGACATCATCTAGAAATAATTTTTTCATAGTCGTACCACTATATCTTGTTTCTTTAATTCTTTTTTCAACTCAGGTATTGGAATTTCACCAAAGTGAAAAACACTAGCCGCCAATGCTGCATCTGATTTACCTTCTTTAAAGGTATCTACAAAATGTTGCACATTTCCTGCGCCTCCAGATGCAATAATTGGAATATTTAATATGTCTGATAATTTAGCTAAAGCTTCATTAGCAAAACCATTTTTGGTACCGTCATGATTCATGGATGTGAATAATATTTCGCCAGCACCTCGTTTCTCAACTTCTTTAGCCCATTCAAACAGTTTAATATCTGTAGGGATTGTGCCTCCAGCAAGATGTACAAACCAATCATTATCTATTTTTTTTGCGTCAATAGCAACAACTACACATTGACTTCCAAATTTATCCGCCAATTCATTTACAAGTTCTGGCCTTTTTACCGCTGAAGAGTTAACAGATACTTTATCAGCGCCATTTTTTAGTAGAGCGTCTACGTGTTCTACCGAAGAAATACCACCGCCTACTGTAAAGGGTATGTTTACCTGTTCTGCCACATGCAATACCATTTCTAAAGTCGTGGCACGCGCTTCAAGAGTAGCAGTAATATCTAAGAACACTAATTCGTCAGCGCCTTGATCGGCATATTGTTTGGCTAATTCTACTGGATCTCCAGCGTCTCTTAAGTCAACAAAGTTAACCCCTTTTACGGTGCGTCCATTTTTGATATCTAAACAAGGTATAATTCGCTTAGTTAGCATCTACTATATAATTTTCAAGTTGTTTCAAACTAATTTTATTCTCATAAATGGCCTTCCCGATTATTGTTCCTTCGCAACCTAATTCAGCTAGCTTTGGAAGTTCACTAAATTGAGAAATTCCTCCAGAAGCTATGAGTTTTACGCCATCCAATTCCCCTAACATCTTCTTGTATAAGTCAAATGAAGGCCCCTCGAGCATACCGTCCTTTGCTATATCAGTACAAATCACATATTGCACACCTTCTTTCATATAATTCTGAACGAACGGAATCAATTCTTCATCAGATTCTTCCAACCAACCGCTTATCGCTATTTTTTCATTATTAGCATCTGCCCCCAGAATGATTTTGTCTGCTCCAAATTTTGACAACCAACTTTTAAATACTTCAGGCTTTTTGACAGCAATACTTCCTCCTGTAATTTGACCTGCACCAGATTCGAAAGCAATATGCAAATCTTCATCTGTTTTTAAACCACCGCCAAAATCAATCTTTAAATTGGTTTTAGTAGCTATGGTTTCCAAAACCTTATGATTCACGATATGACTCGCCTTTGCGCCATCCAAATCCACTAAATGTAAATACTCTATACCATGAGCTTCATATTGTTTTGCAATTTCCAGTGGATTCTCGTTGTATATTTTCTTTGTGCTATAATCGCCTTTCGACAATCTTACACATTTTCCATCTATGATATCTATTGCTGGTATTATTCTCATTTTATAACTTTTGGCTTTTAGCCTTTGGCCATTAGCTTAATGCTAAAGGCTTCATATTTATAAAGTTTCTTAATATTTTAGCCCCTTCGTTTCCACTTTTTTCTGGATGAAATTGGGTGCCGTAAAAATTATTATGTTGTAATGCCGAAGCGTAATTAATTTCATAATCCGTTGCTGCTATGGTTTCATTACAATGTTCAGCATAATAACTATGCACTAAATACATGTATTCGTTTTCTTTTATGCCTTTAAACAAATCAGATTTCAATTCCTTTATAATATTCCACCCCATTTGCGGCACTTTTACATCATTTGAAAAGCGTTTTACTTTGGTTTGAAATATTCCTAAACCTTCGGTATCGCCTTCTTCGGTATGTAAACACATGAGTTGCATCCCCAAACAAATACCTAATACTGGTTGTTTAAGTGTTGGAATTAACGTATCCAACCCACTTTCCTTAAGCATTTTCATTGCTGAACTTGCTTCGCCTACTCCAGGAAATATTACTTTATCGGCCGCTTTTATTTCCTCTGGATCATTTGATAAAATAGCCTCATATCCTAGACGATTAAAAGCAAACTGAATACTCTTTATGTTTCCAGCTCCGTAATTTATTATAACTAATTTCATTTTTAAAAGCTTTTAGCTTTTTGCCTTTAGCCTATAGCAAGCAGCGAAAGGCCAATAGCAATTTTATAGCATTCCTTTTGTTGATGGCAAAATCATTTTTTCAATATCTCGCTTCACAGCCATTTTAATCGCTTTTGCAAACACTTTAAAAATCGCTTCAATTTTATGATGTTCGTTTGTACCCTCAGCTTTTATGTTAAGATTACATTTTGCACCATCTGTAAAAGACTTAAAAAAGTGATAAAACATTTCTGTTGGCATTTTACCAATCATTTCACGTTTAAAATCAGCCTCCCACACTAACCAGTTTCTACCTCCAAAATCTATTGCAGCTTGCGCATAACAATCATCCATTGGCAAACAAAAACCGTAACGTTCTATTCCTAATTTATTTCCTAAAGTTTTATTGAATAATTCTCCTAGTGCAATAGCAGTGTCTTCTATAGTATGGTGTTCATCAACTTCTAAATCACCATCTACCTTAATAGTTAAATCTAATTGTCCGTGACGCGCAATTTGATCTAACATATGGTCAAAAAAAGCGAGTCCAGTATCAATATTACTTTTACCAGTACCATCAAGGTTTAATTGAATAGCAATTTTAGTTTCATTCGTGTTTCTAATTAGACCTCCTGAGCGTTCATCTGCTTTTAAAAATGCATATATCTCAGACCAATCCGTGCTTGTTAGAGCTATACAATCAAATATTTCTTGTTGTGAAGATTCAATCTCATCAGCTCCTAAATTTGGATCTTCAGATAAATAAATACCTTTAGCTCCTAGGTTTTTTGCTAATTCCATATCGGTAATTCTATCACCTAAAACAAATGAGTTTTGTAAATCGTAGTCTTCTGAAAAATACTGAGTCAAAAGCCCTGTTCTTGGTTTACGCGTATCTGCATTTTCATGCGGAAACGTTTTATCAATATGAATAGCCGAAAACTCAACACCTTCTTTTTTAAAAGCATCAATAATTTTGTTTTGAGCTGGCCAAAACGTGTCTTCAGGAAAACTATCTGTTCCTAAACCGTCTTGATTGGTTACCATTACCAACTCATAATCCAATTCGCTGGCTATTTTAGCCATGTATTGAAATACTTTTGGGTAGAACTCTAATTTTTCTAAACTATCTAATTGATAATCTACAGGTGGCTCTAGCACCAATGTTCCGTCTCTATCGATAAAAAGTACTTTCTTCATTTCTATAGCTTTTGGCTATTGGCTTTTAGCTACTAGCAAAGGGCTAACGGCTAATGGCTAACAGCTATAATGTTTTCATCACTTTAATTAATTTCTCATTTTCGTCTTTTGTTCCAACTGTAAATCGCAAGCAATTTTCACATCCTGGTTGCGTGGTTCTATTTCTTACTACTATACCTTTTTCTATCAATTGATTATAACGCTTTGTAGCATCATCAACCTTTACTAATATAAAATTAGCATCTGAAGGGTATATTTTTGAAACAAAATCAATAGCATCTAATTGTTTTACTAAAACATCACGCTCACTTAATATTGCTGCTACTTGCTGTTGTGTTAACTCGTTTTGTTCTAGTTGCGTAATTGCTTTTTGTTGCGTTAACTCGTTAACATTATACGGTGGTTTTATCCGATTTAAAACAGAAATAATTTCCTCTGAAGCATAACAAATACCTAAACGAATTCCAGCCATCCCATAAGCCTTTGAAAGCGTTTGGGTGACTATTAGGTTTGGGAATTCTTTTAATCTTCTCACCCAACTTTCTTCTTTTGAAAAATCAATGTAAGCTTCATCAATAACAACAACACCTTTAAATTCTTTTATTAAACGCTCAATTGATTTAGCTTCAAAACTATTCCCTGTTGGATTATTTGGTGAACATAAAAACAATAATTTTGAGTTAGCATCTGATATTTCTAGAATTTCATCAACTTTAGGCTGAAAGCTATTATTCAGCTGCACACTTTTTATTGTTATAGCGTTGATATTTGCTAGTACACTGTACATACCATAAGTTGGCGGTAAAGTGATGATGTTATCTTGATTAGGCTCACAAAATGCTCTGTAAATTAAATCTAAAACCTCATCACTACCATTTCCTAAAAGAATATTTTTTTGAGGAATAGATTTAATTTTAGATAATAATGATTTTACAGTGCGCTGTTGCGGGTCTGGATACCTATTCACGCCATTCTCAAAAGGATTTTCATTCGCATCCAAAAACACCATAGCATCACTATTACCTTGATATTCATCTCTTGCGGATGAATACGGTTTTAGTGCCTTAACGATTGGTCTTATCAAATCTTGAATGTTCATTACTTTAAATCCTTTAATCTAATACTTACTGCATTTTTGTGTGCTTGTAAGCCCTCTGCTTCCGCCATAAGCTCGATGGTTTCTCCAATATTTAAAAGTCCTTCTTTAGATATTTTTTGAAACGTCATTTGCTTCATAAAACTATCCAAATTCACACCAGAATAGGCTTTAGAAAATCCGTTAGTTGGTAAGGTATGATTAGTTCCAGAAGCGTAATCTCCTGCGCTTTCAGGCGTGTAATCGCCAATAAAAACTGAGCCTGCATTGTTGATGTTATCAACATATAGGTCTTCGTTTTTACAGCAAATAATATAATGCTCTGGCCCATATTCATCAATCATTTCTAACGCTGTAGCATCATCTTCAACATAAATTAATTTTGAATTCGCTATCGCCTTTTCTGCAATAGCTTTACGCGGTAACACTTCTAATTGTTTTTCTACTTCTTTATAAACGTCATAGATTAAACGTTTTGAGGTTGACACCAGAATTACCTGACTATCGGTACCATGTTCTGCTTGACTTAATAAATCTGAAGCCACATACGCAGCATTAGCAGTATCATCTGCCATAACCAATAGCTCGCTTGGGCCAGCAGGCATATCTATAGCGACGCCGTATTTAGTAGCAATTTGTTTTGCAACCGTTACATATTGATTTCCTGGACCGAAAATTTTATAGACTTTTGGGATGCTCTTTGTTCCAAAAGTTAATCCTGCAATAGCTTGTATCCCTCCTACTTTTATAATCTTAGTTACACCACACAACTGTGCTGCAAACAAAATCTCAGGTGCCAACTTTCCTTCCTTATTTGGTGGGGAACACAACACAATGTCGCTACAACCCGCGATTTGAGCTGGAACCGCTAACATCAGCACTGTTGAGAATAAAGGCGCTGTTCCTCCAGGAATGTATAGTCCAACCTTCTGTATTGGCCGTTTCTCTTGCCAGCAATCCACACCGCCAGTGGTTTCTACAGATACTTTTGATGTTTTTTGTGCTTTGTGAAACGCTTCAATATTAGCTTTTGCTTGTTTTATTGCATTTTTAAGTTTTTCCGGTACTAGTTGTAAAGATTCTTCAATCTCATTTATTGTCGCGATGTTTGACTCCAACGCAACGCCATCAAATTTATTGGTGTACTTAGCAATTGCAGCATCGCCATTTTGGGATACATCCTCAAAAATACCGTTCACCGTACCTTCAATATCATCCACAGTTTGTGTAGGACGCATTAAAATATCATTCCATTCACTTCTATTTGGATTTATTACAATTTGCATATTACAGTACCATTTTTTCGATTGGACAAACTAAAATACCTTGAGCACCATTAGCCTTTAATTCATCAATTACGCTCCAAAATTCATTTTTACTTATTACCGAATGTATCGAACTCCACCCTTTTTCTGCCAATGGCAATACTGTTGGGCTTTTCATCCCTGGTAAAATATCTATGATATCCTGTACCTTATCATTTGGTGCATTTAACAACACGTATTTTGACTGTCTCCCTTTTAAAACGGACTGAATTCTAAATTGGATGATTTCTAAAATAGCCTTCCTTTCTTCATTTAACTTTGGAGACACCGCCAAAACTGCTTCAGATTTTAAAATGGTATCCACCTCTTTTAAATTGTTTTTAAATAAGGTGCTTCCGCTGGAAACAATGTCGCAAATGGCATCTGCTAAACCTATGTTTGGCGCTATTTCAACTGAACCGTTTATTATATGCAAATTAGCATTCACCCCATTTTCATCTAAGTACGTTTTAACTGTATTTGGATAGGAAGTGGCAATACGCTTCCCTTCGAGATCCTTTATACTATTATAGTTATAAGCTTTTGGTACAGCAATACACACGCGGCAGGAAGAAAAGCCTAGTTTTTCAACAACACCAATACCCTCTCCTTTTTCGATTAATACATTCTCTCCGATAATGGCCGCATCCACAACGCCATCCTTTAAATATTGAGGAATATCTCCATTTCTCAGGTAGAACACTTCAACCGGAAAACCTTTAGCCGAAGCTTTTAGTTGGTCTTTTCCGTTATCAATAGAAATACCAATATCTTTTAACAACCGCATTGAATCTTCATTCAATCTGCCTGATTTCTGTACTGCAATTCTTAATTTACTCATGTTATCTTTTTTATGAGTTTGAAACTATTAAGCGTTTTTATTTCAATTAAAAAACCCGCTTGAAAGTCTCAAACGGGTTTAAATATATGTTGATTTTACTCAATACATCTTTACTTCGCTTGAGAGCAAATGTAAAAATGATGATGTGTTTGAGTAAAAGTCATGTCTTTTATTTGATACAAATATCAAAAAATTCTAATTAAAACTCCAAATTATCTGTTTAAATTTTGAAACAATTTAGGTTTCATCAATAATAGCAAGGTATTCTTGCTTAAAATTCAAGATTAGTCTTTAAATCCTAAAATTATTGGGTTACTGATTTCCTAAGATAATAGGTAAACCACTGTCTCCAGAACCAATTACGATTACTTTACTATTTGGAGATTCTGATAGTTTCATTGTAGCCTCAATACCTTTATCTTGTAATATTTTATCTGTTAGCGATGCACTTAAAATTTTATTGGACTTAGCCTTACCTTCAGCTTCAATAATTTGTTTTTGCGCTTCTTTTTCGGCAGTAACTAGTCTAAACTCATATTCCAAAGACTCTTGTTCTTGACGTAATTTACGTTCAATAGCTTCCTTAATTGTATTTGGTAAAGTTACATCACGTACTAAAACCTCATTTAGTTGCACATATTGCTTATCCAAAATCTTTTTTGTTTCGGCGAAAATCTCATCTTGAATCGCATCTCTCTTTGTAGAATACAATTGTTCTGGCGTATAACGACCAACCACACTCCTAGCTGCACTTCTAATTGCAGGTTGTATTACCCGTTGCAAATAATTCTCACCTAAAGTTTGGTGCAATTTCCCTAAGTCTTTATAAACAGGCTGGTACCATGCAGAACCATCAATTTGAATTTCCAAACCATTTGATGATAATACTCTCATCTTCTCAAATAATTCCTGCTGACGCACTTCGTAAATGTATACCTTATTCCAAGGTGCAACGATATGAAATCCCTCTCCCATTGGGGCTTCATCTGTAACAACACCGCCACCAAATGTTTTGTATAAAACACCTGCTTCACCAGAGCCAATCGTTACTGCAGATTTAGCAAGTAAAACAAATAATATAATTGCCACCACTATTATTGGGAATGCAATTTTTGGTAATCTTTCCATAGTTATGTATTTAAATTAATCCGTTATATTTTCTTAAAAACCACTCTGCTGAAAGTGATAAAAGTATGATCCCAAGCAGAAATTTCCAGTCTATCAAAGGTATGGTATTTTTATTGCTTTTTTGAATTGTTTTATAGCTTTCATTAGATAATAAATCTGAAATTAAAGCATCAACAGCATTTGAAAAGTAAGCCTTACCATTTGTATTAGTAGCCAGTTGTTGTAGTTTAGTTACATCCGCATTTAAAAATTGTTGCTCAATGTTGTATTCCAATACTTCAAAACTACCCGATTTTGAAATATTTTCTCCTTTTGAACGTACTGTGAAATTATATTTGGAAGGGTTTAATCCGCTCAAATCAACTTGATAGTTATTGTTTTTGAGTACAAAAGGAAGTACTTGTTTTTCTTTTGAAACTATATTTTCAAGAATAAGGTCTAAAGATTGACGTGCATCAAATTCGTAGTTTTTATCAAAAATTTGGGCTTTCAAAATAATATTAGAGCTACCTGTATAAAACGATTCATACTCAACCGTTAGCCTCGATTTTCTTTTATTTGAAGCTAAATACTGCACCAGTTTCCCCATGAAGTTATCAAAGTCTGAAAAAGATTTTTCGTTCATAAAACTCTGGGCACGCCATCTCCAAATATTCTCTCCAAATAAGACTGCTTCTCTTCTAGAATTATGTTCTAATGTTGCCAACAACGGCTCATTTTTATCAATCCCCAAAACTGTTTTTTCTAGCAAAGTTTCATAGGGCACAGAAAATTTAGAAGCACCAAATGGTCCTAACAAAGGCGGAAAAGTTTCAAAGCTAATGTCTTCCACTAAAAACGGTGAAAAGTTTAGATTGACCTTAGGTTGAAAATCTTCTGTTTGTCCTGTGGACTCTTGACTAAAAACTTCAACTGTATTATTTAAAAAACCTAATGCGGTTTTAGTTCCAATTATAGTAAATGTGTTTACCGATTCTTTTTCTAAATTTTGATATAACCTTTTAAATTTATTGTTAGGCTGATAAAGTATAATTAATTGAAAATCATTTATTTGATTTAAAATTTCATATGGGTTTAAAATTGAAACAGAACGCTGCTCATTACTTTCTATACTTTTTTTAAGGGCTCCAATATCTGGATGGATCATATCGCTTACCAAAGCAATTTTTGTTTTCTGATCAATCGCTTCAACAGCAAACTTCTTTGAATTATTTATGGTGTTTTTCTCTGTTTGAATCGGTTCTAATCTTGCAGTATAACTTCTAACACCGACCTTATTAGCTGGCAACGTAAACTGGATTATCTCAGAATTATTTTCCTTTGAAAAATTTATAGTTTTATTAAATACACTTTTACCATTTGCAATTACGGTTAACCTCGAAGTAACATCTACATTACCTTGATATAATAAAATAGCTTCAACGGGGAACCTGTTTTTTAAAAACGCGTATTTATTAACATTAAGTTGTTTTACTTGTAGATCGGTATATGTTATCGTATCTCCTAAAATTATGGGGTAAACAGGTTGAGAATATGTATTAGAAACCGCATAATCATTACCAAATGTTTGATTTCCATCTGAAATTAAAACAACTGGCGCAATATCATTTTTGTAAATATCAGAAATCTGATTTAACGCTTTATCGATATCTGTTCCCCTAGATTCAAAATCTAAAATTGTAGAGTTTTCAATATCCTCATTAAATCTGAAGTACTCAATATCAAATTTTTTAGTAAGCTCAACATTATTCTTAATTGACTCGAGAGTTTTATTGACATTTTCAACTTGACTTAAATGTTTAATTGAGTTGGAATTGTCAACAGCAACAATAAGATTTGGTTTTTCGGTAAAGACCTTGATTTGATCAAACTTGGGGTTCACCAATAGTAATAACATTGCAAAAACAGATAAAAACCTTAAAAAAGAAAATGCAATGGATAGTGTTCGTCGATGTTTCGTTTTATACTTGTACTGAAAAAGCGCTACAAGTAGCGCTATAATTCCAGATAGTATTATGTATAAAACAGTTTCTGTTTGCATTAAATAAAAACCCTAGGTAAGCATTCCTCCATCCACATTCAGCGTTTGTCCGGTAACGTATGCACTCATGTCGCTAGCTAAAAACACACATGCATTGGCAACATCTTCAGGCGTACCACCGCGTTTTAAAGGAATACCTGCCCTCCATCCTTTTACAACTTCTTCATCTAACTTTGCTGTCATTTCAGTTTCAATAAAACCAGGAGCTATCACGTTACTTCGTATGTTTCTAGAACCTAATTCTAGTGCGACAGATTTAGAAAAACCTATAATTCCAGCCTTTGAAGCTGCATAATTAGTCTGTCCAGCGTTACCCTTGACACCAACAACAGAACTCATATTGATAATTGAGCCTTTACGTTGTTTAAGCATTGTGCGTTGAACCGCTTTAGTCATATTGAAAACCGATTTAAGGTTTACTTCAATAACTTTATCAAAATCCTCCTCGCTAATTCTCATTAGCAGATTATCCTTTGTAATGCCCGCATTATTGATTAATACATCAATGCTTCCAAAATCGTTTACAACATCAGCAGCCAGTTTTTGAGCCTCCTCAAAACTTGCAGCATTACTTTGATATCCTTTTGCATTTACACCTGAAGCCTTCAATTCCTTTTCCAGCTCATTTGCAGCTTCAACAGAAGAACTGTAAGTGAACGCTACATTTGCACCATGTTCTGCGAAAACTTTTGCTATTCCTCTTCCTATTCCTCGACTGGCACCTGTAATTATGACTGTTTTTCCTTCTAATAATTTCATTAGTTATAGTTAGTTTATAATAATTGATTTTATGTAAACAAGTTATTCAAATATAATAAATAGAAGTTGCTTCAAATAAAAAAACCTCACAATATTTGTAAGGTTTTCAGCAGTTTTAATTTATACTTAAGCCAATACTTCGGCAACTTTTTTACCAATTTCAGCCGGAGAATCTACTACATGTATGCCGCATGCCCTCATAATTTTCTTTTTGGCTTGCGCAGTATCATCGCTTCCCCCAACAATTGCTCCTGCATGTCCCATGGTTCGTCCCGCAGGTGCCGTTTCACCAGCAATAAAACCGACAATAGGTTTCTTGCTACCACTTTCTTTGTACCAATTAGCAGCATCTGCTTCTAATTGACCACCAATTTCTCCAATCATCACTACAGCTTCAGTCTCTGGATCATTAATCAAAAGCTCAACAGCCTCTTTGGTTGTGGTTCCTATTATTGGATCTCCTCCAATCCCAATAGCTGTGGTAATTCCCAGACCTTGTTTTACAACCTGATCTGCAGCTTCGTAAGTTAACGTCCCTGATTTAGATACAATACCTACCTTTCCTTCTTTGAATACAAACCCTGGCATGATACCAACTTTTGCTTCCCCAGGAGTGATGACACCTGGACAATTAGGGCCAATTAATCTTGAGCCTTTATCTTTTATGTAATTTGAAGCAGTAATCATATCTGCAACAGGAATACCTTCTGTGATGGTAATAATAACCTTTATTCCTGCGTCAGCAGCTTCCATTATAGCATCAGCAGCAAATGCAGGAGGAACAAAAATAATGGTTGTATCAGCTCCTACTTGTTTCACAGCTTCTTCAACTGTGTTAAAAACAGGTTTATCCAAATGTGTTTGCCCTCCTTTACCAGGAGTAACTCCACCTACAACATTGGTACCGTACTCAATCATTTGACTTGCATGAAATGTACCTTCACTACCAGTAAAACCTTGAACTATTATTTTTGAATTTTTATTTACTAATACACTCATAAGTGATAATTTTTCGTATTTATTTTAAGTCAAGCAAAAGTACTTTATTTTCGACAAAAAGAAAACTACTTCTTCCCTTGTTTTTTTAAAGTCTCTAAGATTTCTGGAATTTTTCTAATAGAGGCAATTTCTTTGTATTTGGAGCGAAAATCATCGGCAGGAATTCCAAAATATCCTTTTCCTCCCTCTAAAGATTTACTTACTCCAGATTTAGCAGAAATAACAGCCTTTTTCCCAATGGTAATACCACTTGTGATGCCTACTTGCCCCCAAATGGTAACCTCATCTTCCACTACAACGCAACCAGCAACACCAACTTGTGATGCTATAAGACACTTCTCGCCTATAATGGTGTCATGACCAATTTGAACCAAATTATCAATTTTGGTTCCTTTTTTTATGGTAGTATCTCCTGTAACCCCTTTATCAATTGTGCATGAAGCACCAATATCAACATTATCCTCAATTACCACGCGCCCACATGACAATAATCTATCAAAACCTTCAGGTCTATTTTTATAGTAGAAGGCGTTTGCACCCAAAATTGTACCTGCGTGAATTGTGACATTATCACCAATTACGGTATCATCATAAATACTTACGTTTGAATGTATGATACAATTTTTACCAATTTTTACATTATGTCCGATAAATGTATTTGGTTGTACAATAGTGTCTTCTCCAATTTCCGCAGCATCTGAAATAGATGTATTTGCCTTTTGAAATGGCTTGAAATGATTAGAAAGCTTATTGAAGTCCCTAAACGGATCATCACTAATCAACAGTGCTTTACCTTCAGGACAATCAACTTTTTTATTGATTAAAATGATGGTTGCAGCAGATTGTAATGCTTTATCGTAGTATTTTGGATGATCTACAAAAACAATATCCCCAGGTTCAACAACATGGATTTCATTCATTCCCAGAACCGGAAAATCTGAGTCGCCAACAAATTCACAATTAATTAGTTGCGCTATATTTTTTAAGGATTCTTGTTTTGGAAATTTCAACTAAATTATTCTTTTACGCGTTCTTTGTAAGTGCCCTTTGCGGTTTCAACCTTAATCTTATCACCTTCATTAATAAATAAAGGAACGTTTACCTCTGCCCCAGTCTCTACCGTTGCGGGTTTAGTTGCATTTGTTGCGGTATTTCCTTTAACACCTGGTTCGGTGTGCGTAACTTCTAAAATAACACTTGCAGGTAAATCTACAGATAATGGCATATTATCCTCAGTGTTAATTAAAACGGTTACAACCTCTCCTTCCTTCATTAATCCAGGATTATCAAGTGCAGCCTCCAATAATTGAATTTGCGTGTAATCTTCTGTATTCATGAAGTGGTAATACTCGCCATCGTGATACAAGAACTGGAATTTATGCGTTTCAACACGAACATCATCTAATTTATGTCCCGCAGAGAACGTGTTGTCAATAACTTTGCCATTAGTGACACTCTTTAGTTTTGTTCTTACAAATGCAGGCCCTTTACCTGGTTTTACATGTAAAAATTCTACAATTTTATATATATCGTTGTTATATCTAATACATAATCCGTTTCTGATATCACTCGTCGTAACCATAAATGTTTTCTTTAATTTTTGATTTAATTTGATTTGAAGTATCCTTTCATGATACCTCTGTGTGAATTCTTGATAAACTGAAGAATCTCATCTCTTTCCGGGGTCGCTTGCATTTCAGCTTCAATAATATCTGCTGCCTGAGAGTTATTGTACGTTTTTTGATATAGAATTCGGTATATATCTTGAATTTCCCTAATTTTTTCTGTTGTAAAACCTCTTCGCCTTAACCCAACTGAATTGATACCTACATAAGATAGCGGCTCGCGCGCTGCTTTTACATAAGGCGGTACATCTTTTCTAACTAATGAACCTCCTGTAACAAAGGCATGATTTCCAACAGAAACAAATTGATGTACTGCCGTCATACCAGCTAAAACCACATAATCGCCTACTGTAATGTGTCCCGCAAGCGTGCTATTATTAGAAAAAATACAATTATTCCCAACAATACAATCATGAGCTACATGGCAATATGCCATAATTAAACAATTATCCCCAATAACTGTTTTCATTCTGTCTGCAGTACCTCTGTTAATCGTAACACATTCCCTTATGGTAACGTTATCACCAATTTCAACGGTGGTATCCTCGTCATTATATTTTAAATCTTGAGGTACCGCCGAAATAACCGAGCCTGGGAAAATATTACAATTTTTACCGATACGTGCACCTTCCATGATAGTAACATTACTACCTATCCAAGTACCTTCGCCAATTACCACGTTATTATTAATTGTAGTAAAGGGTTCAATTACAACATTTTTTGCAATTTTTGCACCAGGATGCACATATGCCAAGGGCTGATTCATGTTTTACGTTTTAATTATTTTACTTTAGAAATTTGTGCCATTAATTCTGCTTCGGCACATAACTTTCCATTTGCATAAGCGTAACCTTGCATATGACAAATTCCTCGTCTTATTGGCGTAATTAATGTACACTTAAAAATAAGCGTATCACCAGGACTTACTTTTCTTTTAAATTTAACGTTGTCCATTTTCATAAAAAACGTCAAATAATTTTCAGGATCTGGCACAGTACTTAATACCAAAATACCACCTGTTTGTGCCATAGCTTCTACTATTAAAACTCCTGGCATAACTGGTGCTCCTGGAAAGTGTCCTTTGAAGAACTCTTCGTTCATAGTGACGTTCTTCATCCCTACTACATGCTTATCAGTCAATTCAAACACCTTATCCAAAAGTAAAAATGGTTGACGATGTGGTAACATAGCCATGATTTGAGTCACGTCCATAAGAGGTTCCTGATTCAAATCAACATTTGGCACATTATTGCGTCTCTCATTCTTTATTATTTTGGACAGCTTTTTAGCAAATTGTGTATTAACGAAGTGCCCAGGTTTATTGGCAATAATTTTTCCACGAATTCGCGTTCCAACAAGTGCTAAGTCGCCAAGAACATCCAATAATTTATGTCTTGCCGCCTCATTAGGATGATGTAATGTTAGGTTATCAAGAATTCCGTTAGGCTTTACCGCAATATTATCTTTATTAAAAGCAACTCTCAATTTTTCCATAGTTTCGGGAGATAAGGGCTTATCCACATAAACAATGGCATTGTTTAAATCCCCTCCTTTTATCAAACCATGCTCTAAAAGCATTTCTATTTCATGCAAAAAGCTAAAGGTTCGAGAATTTGCTATTTCTTCTTTAAAATCTGAAATCTGATTCAGCGTAGCGTTTTGGGTGCCTAGAACTTTTGTACCAAAATCCACCATAGTGGTTATTTGGTAATCTTTAGCTGGCATCACTAAAATCTCACTTCCACTTTCTTCATCGGTATATGAAATCACATCAGAAACTACAAATTCTTCCCTAGTAGCATCCAACTCTACAATACCCGCTTCCTCAAGAGCTTCAATGAAAAATTTTGAAGAGCCATCCATAATTGGTGGTTCAGATGCATTAAGCTCTATTATTGCATTATCAATATCTAATCCTATCAAAGCAGCCAATACGTGTTCTGAAGTCTGAATCATAACTCCATTCTTTTCCAAACAAGTACCTCTTTGCGTATTTGTTACATAATTTGCATCGGCTTCAATTACAGGTGCACCCTCTAAATCCACTCTTTTGAAAGCTAAACCAGAATTAGCTGTTGACGGTTTAAAGGTTAAGGTGACATTTTTACCAGTATGTAAACCAACGCCGGTAAGTGACACCTCATTTTTTATAGTTTTTTGTTTAGTATCTGTATTAACTATTGCCATAGCTTTTTTCTATATCGTTAAATTTTTTGACAATTTTAGGTAAGTTTTTAAAATGTACGTAGGACTTATTATAATCTCCATAAGCTAATGCTGGCGAACCTTGCAGTACCTCATTATCTTTTACATTTCTGCCAATACCAGATTGGGCTTGAATCTTTACATTGTTACCAATAGTAATGTGTCCCACAATACCTACTTGACCGCCTATTTGACAATTTTCTCCAATCTTTGTGGAACCTGCTATACCTGTTTGAGCAGCAATTACTGTGTTTTTACCTATTTCAACATTATGTGCTATTTGAATTTGGTTGTCCAATTTCACTCCTTTTCGTATCACCGTTGAACCTAACGTAGCCCTGTCAATAGTCGTAGCGGCTCCAATGTCTACAAAATCTTCTAAAATCACATTACCAGTTTGTGGCACTTTTTGGTATTCTCCTCGTTCGTTAGGCGCAAAACCAAACCCGTCAGCTCCAATAATAGCTCCGGAATTAATAACACAGTTATTTCCTATAACACATTCTGAATATATTTTGGCTCCGGCAAAAATTATAGTATTATCTCCAATTTTTACATTATCACCAATATATGTGTTTGGAAAAATCTTTACATTTTCTCCGATTACCACATTTTCTCCAATATATGAGAACGCTCCTATATAAATATTTTCTCCGTGAGAAGAAGAGTCTGCAATAAATGACGGTTGCTCGACACCAAACTTATTCAACTTTACTTGATTGTAATATTCTAAAAGTTTTGAAAATGATTTATACGCATCATCAACCTTAATTAACGTGGTTGTAATGTTTTCTTCAGGTTCAAAATCCTTGCTCACAATAGTAATTGAAGCTTTTGTAGAATAAATGTAAGATGTATATTTAGGGTTAGCCAAAAAAGTTAGAGCACCTTTAACCCCTTCTTCAATTTTTGCAAGTTTTGATACTTCAACATTTGCATCTCCAACAACATCTCCTTCTAAAATATCTGCTATTTGTTGTGCTGTGAATTTCACACGGTTTAAGTTAGTTGAGTTTTAATAATTTGAGCAAAAATAGGAAAAATGTACTAAAGTTATAACGCCCTGTTTCTTAAGATATTCTATGGTTGTGAACAATTTGAAAATCTCAAATGTAGCAATCAAATTTTATTTAGGGTAGCAGATATAATATTTAGTTACCGGTTTTGACAGTGCTTGAAGATTTAAATGATCTGAAGCCTTTACAATATCTTGGATTTTTCCAGATTTATACAAGATGTTAATGTTCTGCTTTTTGGTTTGATATGCTTGATTGAAAATATCTCCTGTAAACACAAAGTATTCCGCCTCTTCAGTTGTCACATTATGCTCTTCAATAAGTCTACTGGTATGCTTTTTTAAATCCTTGTCCTTAATGGGTTTGTTCTTTATTTTTATCTTAAGCAGTTCTCTATTAATTATCATTTTGCATAGATTTCTAAGCACAAAATCATCACTGGTTTTCCACAACTTCATAGCGGATACAATATCATAATCATCCAATTCATAAAAAACGTCTAGGGTTTCGCTGGTAAAATTTTCAATTGAAATATCATTCTTCAAAAAATATTGAAGTGCTGCACTAGCTTCTAAATCCCAACCTTTCTTTGTTAAGTCCTTTGCTCTTGATAAAACCCGCATCAACAATTGTTCTGCAACCAAGCCTGTTTTGTGCAGATACACTTGCCAATACATAAAACGACGCGCAATAATAAACTTCTCAACACTGTAAATCCCTTTTTCTTCAACCACCAAATTATCATCAACTACGTTTAGCATCGTAATTAAACGCTCGCTATTTACGTTGCCCTCGGCAACACCCGTATAAAAACTGTCCCGTTTTAAATAGTCTGCCCGATCTATATCTAATTGACTAGAAATAAGCTGACACATAAACGAACGATGGTATTCTCCCTTAAATATTTTAATGGCAAGCGTTAAACTTCCGTTAAATTCTTCATTTAAACGCTCCATAAACAACAGCGAAATTTGCTCGTGGGATACACCATTTACTATACTATGCTCCATGGCATGTGAGAACGGACCATGACCTATATCATGCAATAAAATGGCAACGTTTAAGGCTTCTTCTTCTTCCTTAGAAATTGTAACTCCCTTATAACGAAGCACATTCACAGCTTTTTGCATGAGATAGATACAACCAATAGCATGATGAAATCTTGTATGATGTGCTCCGGGATACACCAAATACGACATGCCCATTTGCGTAATTCTTCTAAGCCGTTGAAAGTATTTATGCTGAATGATATCGAAAACCAAAGAATTTGGAATAGTAATAAATCCGTAAATTGGGTCGTTTAATATTTTGAGTTTATTCAAACTTTGAAGCTTTACTAGTTTTTACAAATATAATTATATGAAGTCCAATTTAGGGCTACATTGCATAAAATAGAAACAACATGATTAATATACTTTGGGTTGATGACGAAATTGATTTATTAAAACCGCACATTTTATTTCTTGAAAAGAAGAACTATAAAGTAACAACCTGCAATAGTGGTACAGAGGCTATTGATATTATTGATGAAAACAATTTTGATATTGTTTTTTTGGATGAAAATATGCCTGGACTCACCGGTTTGGAAACCTTAAACGAGATTAAGGAAAAGAAGGATAGTGTGCCTGTTGTTATGATTACCAAAAGTGAAGAAGAGTATATCATGGAAGAAGCTATTGGGAATAAGATAGCGGATTACTTAATAAAGCCCGTTAACCCAAATCAAATTCTACTTTCGTTAAAAAAGAATTTAGACCATTCAAGATTGGTATCTGAAAAAACCACTTCAAATTATCAACAGGAATTTCGAAAAATATCCATGGATTTAGCTATGGTAAATTCGTATGAAGATTGGGTGAATTTATATCAGAAATTAATCTATTGGGAAATTCAATTAGAGGATATTGAAGATGCAGGGATGTTTGAAATATTGGAGTCTCAAAAAACGGAAGCCAATATTCAATTTGGCAAGTTTATAGATAAAAATTATCCAAATTGGTTTGATAATCATGCGGACGCCCCAATAATGTCCCACACGTTGTTCAAGGAAAAAATTGTTCCAGAACTAAGTAAGGAACAGCCAACGCTGCTAGTGGTTGTGGACAACTTAAGATACGATCAATGGAAGGTTTTTGAACCTGTTATAAATAGTTATTACAAAAAAGAACAGGAAGAAGCTTTTTTCAGCATTCTGCCTACCGCAACACAATATGCAAGAAATGCCATTTTCTCAGGATTGATGCCCAGTGAAATGGAAAAATTATATCCGCAATATTGGAAAAATGATACTGATGAAGGTGGAAAGAATTTAAACGAAGCTGATTTTTTAGAAGCCCAAATGCAGCGCTTGGGATTAAACCATTTAAGTTACCAATACCACAAAATTACCAACTTAAAAAATGGGAAGAAATTGGTTGAGAACTTTAAGTCATTAAAAAATAATGACTTGACCGTTGTTGTTTACAACTTTGTGGATATGCTTTCGCACGCCAAAACAGAGATGGAAGTCGTTAAGGAATTGGCATCAAATGATAAAGCATATCGTTCCTTGACACTTAGCTGGTTTAAGAACTCACCACTTTTGGAAATGATTCAGCAGTCACAACAGCTTGGATTTAAGCTGATATTAACTACAGATCATGGCACCATTAATGTAAAAAATCCATCAAAGGTAATCGGGGATAGAGACACTAGCCTAAACTTACGCTATAAAACTGGACGAAGCTTAACTTTTGACAAGAAAGACGTGCTTTTAGCCGATGAGCCTAAGAACATTCACTTACCCACAATTAACATGAGTAGCTCTTTTATTTTCGCAAAAGGAGACTTGTTTTTCGCGTACCCAAATAACTACAATCACTATGTAAGCTACTACAGAAATACTTACCAGCATGGTGGTGTTTCACTTGAAGAAATGATAATTCCATTTACAGTTTTCAGCCCCAAATAATTCCTTGTAATACAAAAAACATCGACGAAATACACTTTTTGTTAGTTTTTTTGATTTTTTATACGTAATATTGCCTTAAATTGAATGATTGATTTGGAAATTACTTATCTCCTGGATGAAGCTGACGATGTTGCAGAACAATTAATTAAGAAGATAAACTCCAAGACCATCCTACTTCATGGTAAGATGGGAGTTGGCAAAACAACGTTGGTAAAAAGTATTGCCAAGGCTTTAGGAAGCAAAGATGAAGTAAGTAGTCCTACGTTTTCAATTATTAACGAGTACCAATTAGATGATGGCTTATTGTATCATTTTGATTTGTATAGAATAAGTGATATTGAAGAAGCTTATAATTTTGGTATTGAAGAATATTTATATTCCGACAATTGGATTATTATCGAGTGGCCGGATGTAATTAAACCTCTTTTAGGAGATAATTATTGCGATGTTTTTTTAGAAGAAAAACATCAAATGTTTAGAGAAATTAAGCTGAAAATGTAAAATATAAACTTAACCGAAACCCAAACGCAGCATGGAAAAACCAACATAACTCATATATTTTTTATAAGATTACGGGAAACCCACAGCAAGAATTTTAAAAATCAATGTTTTTAACATAATTTTAACATTTAACTAAAACCGTAACCTTAGTGTTTATATAACTTTGAGGTATTAATTAATTAATTAAATCCCTTAAAGAAATGAAAACAAAAAAGTATGTAATTGCAATCGCAATTTTCGGAGGTATGTTGTTTTTAGCTAATGCAGCTAATTCATTTGAGCAAAATGGAGAACAAACAGCCAAAATTGAAAAGAAACTTAGAAAAATTCCAACCAAAGGCTAGTAAAAAAAGCTTAGTACTTGGAAGCGTTATAGCAACCATTTTAGCCATAACGCCTTTTCTATTTACTTTATATGAAAGTGTTCCAAAACAAAGGGTTTGGGACACTTTTTTGTTTACGTATGACAGTGGTTTTTGGGAAGACGCTAATTACGGAATGTGGGTATTAAGCAGTAAGGCCATTCCTTTATTATTGTTATTCATCTGGTTTTTCACAAATAGACATTGGTGGTATCATGCGCTACTCGTTCCTATGTTCATGTACATATATCAGATATTTGGTTTCTTTAATGATGAACTAAAGTTTTTTGACGAACTCCAATTAATGTATATGATTCCAGTAATGGCAGTAGTTATTCCATCAATCTACTTGATCAGAGCTAGGATTTTCAATAAAATTAACGAAGCCACAAAATCTCTTGAAGAACTTGAAGAGGAGTTTAAAATGTCTCCAAAAAATTTCTGGGATAAAATAAGACAGTATTTTTAGAACATCATTCTTTTTCTAAACGATCTCGCTCATTAAGGTCTATACTCTTACTTTTTGTGTTTAGTCTATAGTTACCAAACTTGTAGTTAAAACCTAATACAAATAATCTGTTCTCTAAATTTGAATTTACAAACCAATCTTGGTTTAAATAACGGGTGGTATTGGTGAAATTTCTAGTATTAAATAAGTCTCTAATACCTATATTTAGAGACGCCCTATTATTCCAGAAGGTTTTATTTAAATTAATATCTACTCCCAATCTTTCACTTATATCACTTGGCCCAATAAAAATGGAACTAATATAATCAACACCAATATCAGCCGTTAAACTATTATCTTTTAAAAAACTAAAGTAGTTCACTACGTTAGCATATATTGACCATCTCTCATTGCTTTGAAGTTCGTTATTAGTTCCAACTGCGAAAAAATTGTTTTCATAAAAAAACAAAGAAGATAATACATATAAATTCCAGTCTTTTGTAATTCCAGTATATGTGGTAAAATCTAAACCATAAGATTCATTATGATCTATGTTAGTAAACACATATTTCAAGAGTCTATTATCATTATCCTGAATCGGCAATTCTAAAGTTGGATTCCTCTCGTAACGATAGTAAAATTCAAAAGTAAAAATATCGTTTATAGTGTAACCTAAAATAAAACTATCATCTATCTCTGGGAGTAACCTAGGGTCTCCTGTTATAAAAGTATTATCATTTAAAAAGTATCTAAATGGATTCAGCTCTCTGTATCTCGGTCTGTAAATACGTCTATTGTAACTAAAATATATCTCGTCTTCATTATCTAACCTATTTAATAAGTAAAAGGAGGGAAACAAATTTGTATAATCATTCGTATTAGTTGCATTGGTCGATAATGATTCGCCATCCGTCTCGGTAACTTCAACCCTTAATCCTGCCTTTAAACTCCAATGTTCCCAATCTTTCTCATAACTTACATAACCCGCAAAGTTTTTTTCGTCATATATAAAAACATCTGAATTGCCCAGATCTTGTTCACGAATACCATTTTCAAAATTAAATTGATCTAAAATATTATCAGAATTTATACTAACCGCTTTAATACCTGCTTCAAATGTTGAACCATCTTCAGAAGGTAGTTTATAATCTATTTGCCCTGTCATTAGTTTTATCTCTTGACTAGAGAACGTCTGAAATCTGTTATCTCTAAAAGATGAGGAGGCTCCAGGTAAAAAATATCCGGTATCTACATTTTGAAACTCTGAAAAATCGTAATCCGTATGGTGTAAATCTATAGATAGTTGCTCGCCATCTCTTTCAAATTTATGTATATATCCTAAGGAAAATGCCAGATTGAATTTTTCAGAAACTAAATTGTTGAAAGTTCTAAAAGTAGAGTCGAGCGCTTGAGTCGCACCAAATATCTCTGTTAAACTATTTACCCTAGTTCGAGAATTCTCTCTAGGAGCTATTAATGTATTAACAGTAAAGTTTATACTGTTTCGGTCATTAAAATCATAATTAAGAGTCCCAGTAATATTTTGATTATCTGATTCTCTTTCTCGTTTAAAATCGGTATTCCAACTAGATTCGATATTATTGTTTTCAATAAAATTGATGACCTCCAAATTATTTCTGAAATCTTTGCGTGGGCTAACATTATAGTTAATATATGCACTCAGCTTTTTAGATTTAAAAAAATGACTTGTACCTAAAGAAAACTTAGGGAATTGAAAACCTTGATTGTAATTGCCAAAAATACTGCCATGATAGCCTACAACAATATTTTTACTAGTTTCTATGTTTAAAATAGCTCCTCCCTCAGCATCGTATTTTGCTGGTGGATTGGTGATTACTTCAATTGATTTAATATTGTTTGCAGGTGTTGCCTCCAAAAGTTGTTGTACTTCATCAGTAGACAGGTGTACTCTCCTATCATTTATATACACCACTGGTGGCGTGTTTTTCACAGAAATAGATCCATCTCTTACTATAACTCCGGGAGTATGTCTCAAAACATCTAAAACATTGCTGTTAGATAACGTGGAGTTCTCAACATCAAAGACAATACGATCTACCAAACGCTTTACCGTGGGTCTTTTAGCAGTAACTACAACCTCATCAAGAGCTTCTTCAGTTTTTTTTAAAATAATTGTTTTAAAATCAACATTACCCGTGAGTTTTATTTTTGTTGAAAAACTATTAAACCCTAGAAAACTAATGGTGAGTTTATATACTTTAGGCTTTAAATCATCAAACTTAAAAAAACCCTTTTCATTAGTAGTGGTTCCTAATAACAACGTTGGGTTTTGTGCATCTTCCAGTACTATGTTTGCATATGCAATTCCTAAATCCTTCTCGTCTTTAACAACCCCTTCAATACTGTAATTTTGAGAGAATCCTAAAGAAGAAAATAGCACTATTAATAGGAATGTAATTCTGTTGAACATTAATGGAATTTACTATACAAAATTAGAATAATTAAATTAAAGTATAATGTGCAAATACCGTAAGTTGTTTAACTTATATTCCTACTTATTTTCAAACAATATGCGGGACAACCAAATTATTAGCATATAAAATATTCATAAAACCAAAAATATTTGTAATTTCAATTTTGATAAACACTACTAAGATGTCTCAATCCTTGTCGCCTTTTACAAAGCAACAATTACTTCCGCAAGAAGAAAAATTAGAAATTTTAAAGCATAAAAGGCAACTTTATATAGGAGTTCCCAAAGAAACAACTTATCAAGAAAATAGAATTTGCTTAACTCCAGATGCAGTGTCTGCTTTGATAAGCAATGGGCATAAGGTTTTAATAGAGTCTGGCGCGGGTAAAGGTGCTAGATTTAGTGACAAGGATTACAGCGAAGCTGGTGCAGAAATATCAAGTGACACCACAAAAGTGTATTCCTGCCCAATGATACTAAAGGTTGAGCCACCAAGTTTAGAGCAAATTAAATTAATGAATCCACAAGCCATCTTAATTTCTGCGCTTCAACTTAAAACACAAACCAAAAAATATTTTGAGGCTTTAGCAGCAAAACGTATTACAGCGCTAGCTTTTGAATTTATTAAAGATGAAGATGGCACATATCCTGCAGTTCGCTCCTTAAGTGAAATAGCTGGGACAGCATCGGTTTTAATTGCGTCTGAGCTACTATCAAATGGTAAAAACAGTTCCGGTTTAATGTTTGGTAACATTAGTGGAGTCCCACCTATTGAAGTTGTGATTTTAGGTGCTGGAACAGTTGGTGAATACGCGGCAAAAAGTGCTATTGGTTTAGGTGCTGGCATAAAAGTTTTTGATAATTCCATCACCAAACTCAGGCGTATTCAAACTAATTTAGGCAGATCATTATTTACCTCAACCATTCAGCCCAAAAACCTTTTAAAGGCTTTAAAACGATGTGATATTGTAATTGGTGCTGTGAGAGGTATTAACAGAGCACCTATTGTAGTTTCTGAAGCCATGGTGCAACACATGAAAAAAGGTGCTGTAATTATTGATGTAAGTATTGATATGGGAGGTTGTTTTGAAACTAGTGAAGTTACGTCACATATAGAGCCAACTTTTGTTAAGCATGGTGTTATACACTACTGCGTGCCTAATATTCCGGCAAGATATTCTAGAACTGCATCTATCTCAATCAGTAATATTTTTACACCTTACCTAATGAAAATTGCTGAAGATGGAGGTATAGAAAATTCTTTAAGATTTGATAAAGGTTTAAAAAATGGGTTGTACTTTTACCACGGTATTTTAACAAACAAATCTGTTGGTGAGTGGTTTGATTTAAAGCACAGCGACATTAACCTTTTGATTTTTTAGTTCACGCTACTACTTTAATTATTGCAAATGAAACTTATTCAACGCATAGGCTACTATCTCGGTGGTTTTTCAATTGGACTCATAATTTTGGCCTTTTTCTTAAGTGGAAAAAAAACATCTTGTGCTTATGGTCCTGAAGCACGGGTTTTAAAAAATATCAATTCTAAATCTAAAGAGTTCTCCAATGAGGTTCTGGAACAGTTTGATGCCAATACCATAAAAGAGCTATTGAAAACTGGTGATGTAAATTTTTCTAAAAGTACTCCAAGGCAAAAACCATGCGGCATCTATTTGATTGAAAGTAGTCTAAATGATAAAACTATTGAAATAACTGTTGAGAATTGTGATAGTCTGGTAAAGGTGAATAATTTGTCTTTTAGGAAATGATAAAACGTATATTCGACCTTGTTTTCTCTTTTTTGGGTTTGGTAATCCTATTTCCTGTCCTAGCTATAATCGCCATAATTATAAAACTTGATTCCAAAGGTCCCATTTTATTTATTCAAGAGCGCGTGGGGCAATATAACAAGGAATTCAACATCTACAAATTCAGAACTATGTACGTTAAATCCCAAAAAAAAGGATTATTAACTATTGGGGATAACGATAGCAGAGTTACGAAAATAGGATATTTTTTAAGAAAATATAAGATAGATGAATTTCCACAACTTTTCAATATCATAAAGGGGGATATGAGTTTTGTTGGTCCAAGACCAGAACTTAGATATTATGTAAATTTCTACGGTCAAGATGATATGGTTATTTTTAAATTGAAACCAGGTATAACTGGATTGGCATCCTTAGAATATCGAAATGAGGTAGAATTATTGAAAAAAGCCAAGGATCCCGAGAAATATTTCATTGAGACCATTATTCCCGATAAGTTAAGATACAATAAGCTTTATTTGAAAAAACAGAGTTTCATGTTTGACTTGAAATTAATTTTTAAGACAGTTTACAGGGTTGTTGCTAAGTAACCACTGTTGGAATATCCTTTAATTATTAATACTTTCACACCATAAGTACATTTAGTTTAAATGGATAATGCCGTTATTGAAAGGATTAAAAGTTTAATTAAGTCCTCTGGATTGATTTCAGAAGAGAAATCTTTAATTGGTAACTCTAGCACTTATGACTTCTCAGAAGAAGTAATTTTGGTTACTGGAGCTGCGGGCTCTATTGGAAGCGGACTTGCAAAACAATTGTTATATGCGAAATTCAAGAAAGTTATTTTTTTGGATAATGCAGAAACTCCCTTGTTTTACCTAAAAAAGAGTATTTCTAATAATTTTCAAAATAATGTAGAATTTGTTTTGGGAGACATAAGGGATAAAGTTCATATGTCCCATCTTTTTGAGATGTACAAGCCCACTTTGATTTTCCATACAGCAGCTTACAAGCATGTTTCGCTTGTAGAAGAAAACCCTTATGAAGCCATACAAACAAATATTTTTGCTACACAATTGCTCGCTCAACTAGCACTAGAGTATCGTTCAAAAAGATTTATTTTTATTTCTACTGACAAAGCAGTCTCCCCTGTTGGAGTTATGGGTATGGCAAAAGCTATAGCTGAAAGGTTTTTATCTAATCTAAATGTCTCCTCACAATCTACTAGGTTCATTTCTGCTAGATTTGGTAATATTTTTGGTTCTAATGGCTCAGTTGTTCCATTGTTTATTAAGCAAATAAAAAAGAGGGAAGCAATTACAATTACAAATAAGGAGGCAACACGACTTTTTATTGATATGGATGAGGCCTGTACCTTAATTCTGGAGCTGGCCAAACTAGACGTAAATGGTTATAACAAAGTGTCTTTTGATATGGGAAAACCGATAAAAATAATGGATTTGGCCGAAGTATTAATTTCTACATTCAAGGCAGAAAACAAAATAGCAATAAACATTACCAATCTTTCTTCTGGAGAAAAACTTCATGAAGCCATAACAACAACAGACGAAATACTCGTTACTTCAAAACACAAAAAAATATTCTACTTAGTCAAAAAGTCTAAGCGTAAAATGGAATTAGACTTGGAAAAACTTTATAAGGTGAATTACAAAACTACCCTGCAGGAGATGAAAAAGGTTTTAAAAGGTATGTGTTAAGCTATAGTAGTTTTCGTCTCTGTTTCTCCTTTTTTATCAGAGCCAATTCTCTTCCAGTCTGTCCTGCAACTGAGGTGTTTTCTTCTGCTCTCCTAATCAAATAAGGCATCACATCTTTTACAGGCCCAAATGGCATGTACTTGGCAACATTATATCCTAAATGCGCTAAATTGTAGCTTATATGATCGCTCATGCCATATAATTGTCCAAACCAAATACGGGGGTCGTTATTTAGTATCTGCTTTTCATTCATTAATTGCATTAACAAATAGCAACTTTCTTCATTATGTGTTCCTGCGAAAATCGACATACAATCCAAGTAGTCTGTCATGTACCGTAGAGCATTATTAAAATTTTCATCAGTAGCCTGTTTACTTTTGCAAATTGGTGATTCGTAATTTTTCCTTACAGCCCTATCATTTTCTTTCTCCATATATGCTCCTCGCACTATTTTATAACCAAGATAATAGCCCTCATTTTTTGCCTTAGCATGTTCACTCTCCAAGAAAGTCATTCTATCATGCCGGTACATCTGCAAAGTATTGTATACAATTGGCTTTTCGGTATTATAAATCTTCATCATTTTGGTTATCAAAGCATCTGCAGCATTTTGAATCCAACTTTCCTCTGCATCAATCAATACAGCAACATCATATGCTTTTGCTTTCTTGCATACAGCATGAAACCTAGCCTCTATCCTTTTCCATTCCTCGTTCTCTTCCGCATTCAACGCTAAATTGTCGTTTTTCTTTTTATAAAGTCTAAAACGTCCAAAACCAGAAGGTTTAAAAACAGCAATAGGAATGGCATCTAAAGCCTTAGCAAATTCAATAATGTTTAAAACTGTTTTTAATGCATTATCAAATTCTTGCTCGCTTTCCTTACCTTCAACTGAATAGTCTAAAACAGAGCTAACCCCTTTTTCAAACATTCTATCTATTACTGGCAAACAATCTTCCTCATTTACTCCACCGCAAAAATGATCAAATACAGTAGAGCGGATTAAACCCTCTATTGGCAAATTAGCCTTTAATGCAAAGTTAGTTGCGGCGGTACCAATTCTAACCAAAGGTTCTACTGAAATCATTTTAAACAGAAAATATGCGCGCTCTAATTCAGAATCTGTTTTTAACGAAAAGGCGATTTCTGTGTTATCAAAAATCATATCTGGATTCATCAAAAAGTTTTTTTGGTAAAGATAATTATAGCTAAGTTATCATTTTATATAAAATCTCCTTAATTTGAGGCCCTCTAAAAAACAACATTTTTTAATGGACTCTATTAAGGCAAATGATAGTTTAATTCACTTTAATGATAAGAGCTACAACTCTTTGAACCAATACGTTAAGGAGAATAATTTTTCTAAAATTTTCATTTTGGTTGACGAAAATACACATGAATACTGTCTACCTAAATTCTTGGAAAAACTAGATACAGATAAAATTATTGAGATTATTGAGATTGAGTCTGGTGAAGTTAATAAGACTATAGATACCTGTGTAGGTGTTTGGAATGCACTTTCTGAACTTGATGCTGATAGAAAAAGTTTAATGATTAATATTGGTGGTGGTGTAATTACCGATTTAGGGGGGTTTGTGGCCTGTACCTTTAAAAGAGGGATAGCTTTTGTAAACGTGCCCACCACTCTATTATCCATGGTAGATGCTTCAGTTGGCGGAAAAACTGGTGTAGACTTAGGACATATAAAAAATCAAGTTGGCGTTATTAAAGATCCTAATTTGGTTTTGATTGATTCTCAATATCTAAATACGCTACCAAAAGAACAGATACGCTCTGGCTTAGCCGAAATGCTGAAACACGGGTTGATAACAGGTGAAAGTTATTGGAATAAGTTTCAAGACTTGTCTCAACTCCATCTAAATGATTTAGATGAATTGATTCATGAATCTGTCATCATAAAAAGGGATGTTATTATACAAGATCCTTATGAAGACGGCTTGCGAAAAACATTAAATTTTGGTCATACCCTGGGTCATGCTATAGAATCTTATTTTTTAAGTAATGAAGACAAAACAACTCTATTACATGGAGAAGCAATAGCAATAGGAATGATTTTGGAAAGTTATATTTCTACCGAACTATTACAGTTTTCTAAAGAAAGAGCGGAAAGCATCAAAACACTATTCATTAATTATTATGGCAAAGTAGAATTTAAAGACGAAGATTTATCGAAAATTGTTGAATTATTAAAATATGATAAGAAAAACAATCATGGGAATATAAATTTTGTGCTTTTGGAATCCATAGGTAAATGTAAGATTGATTGTTTGGTGAATAATGATCTAATACTAAATGCATTTGAATTCTATTCGAATTAGAAACATTAAACTTATTGACAAAAAAAAAAGCACCTTAAAAAGGTGCTTTTTTTTGTAATATGATTTTAGGCCTTTTTAAACTTCTTAAAAAAACCCTTTTTCTCAGGGGCACCATAGTATCCGTACTTGGCTCCATACCCAAAATTGGACTGTTTTACATCGTTAACGACGAGCATCATGCCGTTTAGCTTATTATCTGCATGAATTTCTTTTGCAAAATTTAAGACTTCTTTTTCTGTATAGTCCGCTCTAGTTAGGTACATAGTGTGTCCAGCATATTGGCTAATTAAAAGAGTATCTGTCACCAACATAGCTGGTGCTGTGTCAACAATAACGTAATCATACTCATTAGATACAATATCAAATAATTCCTTGATACGATCAGACATCAACAATTCTGCAGGGTTAGGTGGTACTTTACCAGATAATAAAACGTCTATTTCTATTTCGTTAATTTTATAGCTATTTATTACTTGATTAGTAGTTATAGAACTATCTACTAAAAACTCAGTAAGACCATTTTTTTGATTTTTATTTTTAGTCACGTCTTTTATAGCCGGAAATATTTGTGGATTCCGTATATCTGCACCCACTAATAACACCTTTTTACCAGTATTTGCAATGGTTAATGCTGTATTCATACTGCAAAAGGATTTTCCCTCACCGTTAATTGTTGACGTCACAAAAATTACGTTATCATAATCCTTAACATTTCTACCTTTTCTAATATAATCCGCATTGGTCCTAATTATCCTGAAAGATTCGGAAAGAATTGAACGATCGTTTTTTTTAATTAACCCCCTATCACCTCTATTTAATTTTGGTATTTCACCTAATATACTTATATTATTAAATTCTCTTTGTAAATCTTCTTTATTATGAATTTTGTTATCTAATAAATCCCTTAAATATACAATACCAAAAGGCACACCTAAACCTAAGATAAAAAAGGTGAAATAAGTAATAGTCGGGTTGGGAGATACGGCTAAATATGTTGAATGAGCAGAGTCAACTATTTTGGCGTTGGGTGAAGTAGATATAAGTGAAATAGTTGCTTCTTCACGTTTTTGCAAAAGATAAAGGTATAATGATTCTTTTATACCTTGCTCTCGCTCAATATCTCTTGATTTTCTAACTTGACCTGGTACTGCATATATTTTTGAATTTAGCTTAGAAGACTGGTTTTCAAGGCTTTTAATTTGAAGAGCAACAGTTTCAGCTGAATTATTCAATCCATTTTGTAGACTGCTTTTTAATGCAATTAGTTGCTGATCTAGATTAACGATTATGGGGTTTTTTTCATTTGAACTTTTTAAAAGTCTATTACGATTATCCAAAAGTTCATTATATTTTGAAGCTATAGTGTTAAGAGATCCATTTGCTAGACCAATATTACCTGGAATTCTTTCAAAAGAGTCTACATCAAGTTGATTCTTCATGAAATTGATTTTGCTATATTCCGTACGTGCTACGGCCAAACTTTGTTCTGTTTGAGCATTAGATTGTAAGTAAAGACTAGCTTCTGACGAAATATCGGTTAGCTTATTGCCTGTTTTAAATTGTTCTATTTCATCATCAACTTCACCCAAATCAGAAGCTATCAAATTAATCCTTTTATTGATAAACTCGGCTGTATTATTAGATTTCGCACTTTTCTCCTCAATTGAAGTTAAGTTGTACTCATCTACCAACGTATCTAAGACTGCTTTGGCCTTTTCAACTACCCTGTCATTAAGGGATAAATTTAAAACCATTGAAAATTCAGAAGCTTGCTTTATCTCTACAGAGTTTCTATAGGCTTCTGCAACACTATTAACAGGCCTTAAACGAAAATAGAAAATTTGATTAATTAAACTAGTTAAATTATTTGCATTTGGAGTTATCAAAATTTCTCCTATCGGTGAACTCACATTTTTTCCAAAATACCCTTTCTTATTTATCTCCTGTTGATCTACTAAATAAATAATATCAAATTCTGTTTCAGAAATAACATTAAGGCTAAAATCTAAACTAGATGAATTAACTAATGTGTCAGATTCAAGAAAACTAATTTTTAGTGGAGCTTTATATATAGGGAAATATTCAGTATTATGTATACGTCCTTGTGCAAAGAATGCTTTGTTTAAACCTAAACGCTTTACAACACCCTCCATTATTTTTCTTGACTTCAGTACCTCAATCTCATCTTCAACTTTTTTACTGTCTTTATTTGGTATCTTACCTAAATCTTGGAGAACTTCTTCAGCGGGATTAGATACACCGTTATCATCTACAAGCATAATTTTCGCATAAGCATTGTATTCTGGAGCAGTATACCTTAATTTAAAAAAGGCAAGTGCAATGAACATTATGCCGCTTAAAACAAACCATTTCCAATGCTTTAAATATGTATTTATGATTTTTTTAAGGTCAAAATTTTTCTTCATCTATTAAGATTTATATTATGTATGCTAAGGAAGGAACTATAATTATCGTCTACTAGTTAGGATAAGCACAGTAGAAGTAATTATAATAGATGCTATAGATATTGCAGCTCCAACCCTACCATCAAAATATGCCTGAGTTATTGCTGATTTATTAGGCTGAACATAAACAACGTCATTTTGAGTCAAAAAATATACAGGAGAATTAAATAATTCCTTATTTGTCAAATCTACTCTAGTATAGGTTTTTGTACCGTTAAAATCTCTTACTACTAGTACATTTTCCCTTTTGGCCTTAATTCTTAGGTCCCCCGCTAGAGCAATAGCCTCTAGTAACGTAATTCGCTCTCCTGATACTTCATACATCCCAGGATTGTTAACCTCGCCTAAAACAGCAATTCGAAAATTTAATATTCTAATGTTGACTATTGGATCTTTAAGATAATCCGAGAGCTTATCCTTAAGTAATTCTTTGGCTTGCTCAACACTTAAACCTAGCAATTTAATTTTTCCAAGTACAGGATAGTCAATATTACCATCTATATCAATTAAATAATCAATATACTGTAAACCACCCGAGTTGGTCTGTCCTTTTTTTAAGTTAAAAGGCTCAACTGCCTCTAAATCAAAAGTAGAGACATAGACACTAATGATATCATTTACTTTAAGCTTGGGTGTAAAGGTACTTGTATCAACAATAGTTTCGAAATCTTTGGCCGTCTGGAAATAAACAACATTTTTTTTTGAAGCACACGAAAAAAAAGATAGTAGTAGTACAAAATTAACTACGGATAATCGTGCCTTAATGGAATTAAAAAACATTATATTAAGATTTGGGGGTTAAAATACAAGATTTATATTAAATTCTATTGAACAGATTTAAAAACTTTGGAATCTTTTGAGTTATTCTCAATTATGCCTTTAGCTTTTTTATAAACCTTAACTCTTGTATCAAATTTCTCGTATTCTGAATTATTGGATTTGTACTCGGGTATTAAACTTTTCATTTTCATTACAATGTTATTGTTTTGAAAACGATTTGTAATACAAAGCTCTTCAATCTCAGCTTTTACTTTAGTGTAATCTAACTCTCTAGTTTTACTTATCAATATTTTTTTATGATATGTAGAAAGCGTGTTTTCACCATTTGCTAATAACTCTTCATATAATTTCTCTCCTGGTCTTAAACCAGTAATTTTAATATCAATGTCTTCCGGATATCTTAAGCCAGAAAGCTTAATCATATTCTTAGCTAAATCGTAAATCTTTACGGATTCACCCATATCAAATATAAATATCTCACCACCTTTACCCATTGTACCGGCCTCGAGAACCAGCTGGGAAGCTTCAGGAATGGTCATAAAATACCTTGTAATATCTTTATGGGTCAATGTTAAATTTGAACCATTTTCTATCTGTTTTTTAAACAAAGGAATAACCGACCCATTTGAACCCAATACATTTCCAAAACGTGTGGTAATAAATTTTGTTTTACTTTCTTTTTGCAAACAACTGATATACATTTCGGCCATTCTCTTAGTCGCTCCCATTACGCTCGTTGGGTTTACAGCTTTATCAGTAGAAACAAAAACAAATTTTTTCACATTATATCGCGAGGCTGTATCAGCCAATAATTTGGTTCCATTTACATTAATTTTTATAGCTTCGTAAGGAGATTTCTCCATTAAAGGCACATGTTTGTAAGCAGCTGCATGAAAAACCATAGTAGGTTTATGGATTTGAAAAATTGTATCGATTCTCAAGCCATCTCTAATATCAGCAACAATTGCTGCATAATTATATTTACCGCTTCTTTTTAAATCTTGTTGCACATCATATAATGCTGATTCTGCTTGATCAACAAGGATTAACTTCTTAAGGTTGAAGTTAGACAATTGCTTTACCAATTCACTTCCTATTGAACCAGCAGCACCAGTAACTAAGACAGTTTCTCCATTAAATTCGTTGAGTAAATTAGGATTATCAATACTAATTGGGGGTCTCCCTAATAAATCCTCTATCTGGAACTGCTTTATTTGGTTGCTGTTGAATTCGCCATTAATCCAATCTTCAATTGGGGGGACTTTTTTAATCTTTACATTAAAATCGATTAAATTATCAACTAGACTTATAATGTTGTTTGTATCAATACTCTGGGAAGCAACTATAATTTCATCAATGCTATTGTTTTTTACGAATGACTCATCGATATCATTCAAAGGTAAAATTTTAATACCATTAATCAATTTACCGCGTTTTTTAATATCATCATCAATGAAGAACTGTGTAACATAATTTGTTTTTGTATTGTTCATTAGTGCATTATAAGTAATGATACCAGAATCACCAGCTCCATATATCATAACATTTCTACTATCCGTTAGTTTAGATTTCAAATTGTTGTAACCAATTTTGAATAGCAGTCTACAGCCACTAAGTGCTACAAAACTAAACAGCGCGTGAACTACAATAATAGATTTAGGTATGGTAAAGTTTGGTATAGTATTCGTTATGGTATTTGCCAAAACAACCAATGTAGTTAAAAAAGTCATTAATATTACCGCTTTAAAAACATTAACAACATCGGTAAAGCCAGTATGGCGAATTACACTTTTAAATGAACCAACAATTAAAAAGCTGATAGATGTAATACATAATAACAATGGTACTTGTACCAATAGTCGCTCGATCTCAAAATCAAGAGTAAAGTTAAACCTAATGAAATAGGCTAGAAAGAAAGTAGCCAGTACTATGGCTAGATCAATACCAAAAACCAGCCACTTCGAGGCGAATTTTTGGGAATAATAAGTAAAGTAGTTTTTTATCATGATTGAGGGGTTTGAGAGATTTTTTCAAGTATTCTATTTAAGTCATTATTAGTCAAATTTGAACCGCTTGGTAAGCATAAACCTTTTTTAAATAAATCTTCGGAAACACCATTGGTAAAGTGTAAATAATCCTTAAATACTGGCTGCATATGCATTGGTTTCCATAGTGGCCTAGATTCTATATCATCCTCAAGAAGAGCTAATCTCATTTGTTCTCTTTGTTCATACGAACTTGTTTTTATACAGGTTAACCATCTGTTGGAGAAAAAACCGTCAGGTTCTTCTAAAAATTCAAAAGATTCTATATGCTTTAGGTTTTCTTTGTAAAATTGAAAGTTTTTCCTTCTTGCTGCTACTCTTTTATCTAATACTTCCATCTGCCCTCTCCCTATTCCTGCTACCACATTACTCATCCTGTAGTTGTAACCAACCTTAGAGTGCTCATAATGAGGGGTATTATCCCTTGCTTGAGTAGATAGATGAACCGCTTGGTTCTTGTATTGTAGTGAGCTACATATTAATGCTCCTCCACCTGATGTAGTTATAATTTTATTTCCATTAAAGGATAAAACGCTGAATTCAGCCAAAGTACCACAAGGTTTATTCTTATAATAACTCCCTAATGCCTCAGCACTATCCTCAATAACTGGAATATCATACTTTTTAGCTATCAAATTAATTTCCGCAGCTTTGTATGGCATTCCATATAGATGAACTGCAATGATTGCTTTAGGCTTTTTATATTTTTCTATTCTATCTTTTATAGCTATCTCCAACAACTCAGGAGACATATTCCAAGTTTCCGGCTCACTATCAACAAAAACTGGAGTGGCTGCTTGATACATTATCGGATTTGCTGACGCAGAAAAGGTAAAGCTTTGGCATATAACTTCGTCACCCTTGGATACACCCAGAAGCACGAGTGCCATATGAATGGACGCCGTACCAGAACTGAGCACAGCTACATGTTTATGATTCCCCAAATAAGTTTCAATATCTTTTTCGAAGCCATTAACATTTGGCCCAAGAGGAGCTATCCAATTAGTATTGAAAGCTTCATTAACAAAGCCTTGTTCTGCGCCTCCCATGTGTGGGGATGATAAATATATTTTAGTTTTAGTCAACATTTATGTTTAGCATGCTCTTTAACGAGCAATCTTAAATATGTAAGTATCAAAAGTGTAATCCCCTTTCTTTGAAGAAAACAAAATCAAATACTAATTAGTCAAATTTTAAATTGATTTAATATGGTCTAGATGTATGCTTTTACCATTGAGAGGGATTGTGGTAATTCAAAATTAATGCAACAAATACAACTTATTAAATCAAAGAACTTTGCTATTAATCAATTTAATCTTGTATTGTGGTTGTAAATTTAGTAATTGTTTTAAAGCAACAAACACTGATTGGGGTTAATTCGCTAAAAGCATTATTAAAATCGGTTAACTACGTTTATGAGTTTTTTCATGGATAATGTTTGCATGTTATCGAAGACCAATTTCCTAAATAAATATTACCATAACGGATTGAAAGCATCCGGTTTTTTCCTTATTATTTATTGGTATCACAGTATATTTGTCGGTACTTTTCACTTTAAAAACTTTTAAAGATTAATAAAGTTGGTTTTAACAAATACCCCCCAACTATTTATTTAGACAGTGAAATGGTCCCACTTTAAGTATACACTAATAAAAAATTAGTTTTGTTTTAGTCTACTACTTAATTCTTTGGAAAATAAATCTGCCCCTTTTCCAGATAGATGAGTAAAATCTTTCCAGTTATTGATATCTGAAATATCTATAAAACTGGAAAAATCAAAATACTGTATTTCATTATATTTGAAATATTCTTTTGTCTTTAGAAGGAGGTTTTTTTCATTTTTAATAAGGGAAGGAGATGTAAAGAAAACTAATTTCGAATTATTTTTGTCGCACTTCTCTTTTATTTCATTTATAAATTTATCAATAAGAGGATTAGGGAGTTTAGAAATACCGTCATATTTAAAAGCTGAAAAATCTGTTTTATCAATTAAGTTTTTAAAAATCTGTTTTTGCCCTCGACTTGGAATTATGGGATCATAACCAATATATCCTTCGTAGTTATATTTCGGCGTTAAAAAATTCTTAATTAAACTAAGAACTTTTCCATTATAAACATAACATTTAAATATTTTAGATAAATAAATTTCTTTTGGGAAATTTTCAAAAATAAAATCATCTATATCATTATTCCGTTTTGTTACATTTAAAAGTCCCAAAATATCTTCTCCCTTATATTCTGAATTATATATGGACTTTGGATCTATATGCACCAAAATAATTTGTTCATTCTTATTAAGACTAGAAATTAACGCAGCACTATAGCCCAAACGCTTTCCATCTGCTCCCATGTTATAAGAATTATCATCCAAAACTTTGGGGTTAACGTGGTGAAGTGCTCTAGAACTACCAAAAACTAACAAATTCACTGAGTCCTTTAAGGATAAGAAGTGGTTTACTTTACCAACACCCTGTCCTGTGAGAACTTTTTCATCGATTCGTTTTAAACAATTAAAAACTACCAAGTCTGTTGCAAAAAACAAGACTATAAGCACTATTGATGTTTTTAAAGATTTTTTCATTTAAAATTGAAAGTATATAAAGTTAGAGGAGCTAGAATAAAATAAAACAATATTTATCAAAATAAATACTGAAATTATTGAAAAGCTTAAGGTATTCAATTTAGATCCAAAACTCTCCAAATGGATATTTCTCCTAAAAAGAATAACATCGAAAAATATTGCTAAAAACAACCCATACAAGACAGTCATCAAGCTGTTTATATTACCAACATATGGCAATAAATAATCTTCAGAGAATAATTTATTGAAAATGAAAATTGAATCGTGAAAGCTTAAAGACCTGAAGAAAACCCAAATTAAACTAACAATAAAGAAAATTATAATATTTTTAAAAAAATTATAATTTTTGGGCAATAAATTAAATTTTTTTTCTAGACCTAAAAGTATGCCATGAATCGCACCCCAAACAACAAAATTCCAGGAGCTGCCATGCCATAACCCCCCTAGAAGCATTGTGATAAAAAGATTCCTATATTGCAACACTATCCCTTTTCTATTTCCACCCAAGGGAATATATAAGTAGTCCCTAAGCCAAGTAGATAACGAAATATGCCAGCGTCTCCAAAATTCGGTAATAGAAACTGAAAAATATGGGAGGTTAAAATTTCTTTTAAAATCAAAACCTAATAATTTTGCTGTACCAATTGCAATATCTGAGTAACCACTAAAATCAAAGTATATTTGAAAGGAATATAAAACAACTGCCATGAGAATACTAGAAGCATTGTGGATATCAGGTTCATTATATATGCCATCTATAACTGCGCCAATTCCATCAGCTACAACTACTTTTCTAAAAAACCCAATTAAAATTTGAAAAAAACCATCTTTAAAACGATTGTGGATCCATTTCCTTTGCTCCTCTATTTGTGGAATTAAATTTGATGCCCTTTCAATAGGTCCCGCAACAAGCTGTGGAAAAAAACTAACAAATGTTGCAAAGTTAATAAAGCTTCTGGTTGGTTTTAATTCCCCCCTATATATATCAATTGAATATGACATCGTTTGAAAAGTGTAAAACGAAATACCTACTGGTAAAATAATGTTCAAAGTAGACAAAGAAACCTCATACCCAAAAATTGAACAAAAATCTACCCAAGATTCAATAAAGAAATTAAAATATTTAAATGTAGCTAATAGACCTAAATTAGTCATTATGCTTAAAACCAGAAAAAACTTTTTTTTATTTTCTGATTTATCAATTTTCAACCCCAATACATAATCCACAATTGTTGAAAATGCAATTAGTGATAAAAATCTCCAATCCCACCAACCGTAAAAAACATAACTTGCAACTAGCAATAATATGTTTTGAATTCTAACTTGTTTCCTTGGAAGAAACCAATAGCAAAAAAATACTATCGGAAAGAAAATCAAAAATGCTAAAGAATTAAAAATCATTTTTTTTGTGTATATGGGTATGTAGTTGATTACTAATATTATCCTGCAAATATGTTGTACAAATTAATATTATCAAAGAAAATCTATTAAAATCTTATTTATTATATATCTGGCAATAACTTGTATTTTTGAGCAAAAGAACGTAGAAAATCAATAACGCTAAAAAACTATTAGTAATCCATATTACAATAAATAGATAAATCATCATAAATTTGAAGCATTCGCATTAATATGCTTCCAAAATAGTCATCTAAATTATTTAAACATGTTTGGCTGATTTATCTGCAGTAATACATTTTAGAGAGCATCATGAAGCTTGTCTGGAGAGATTAACAGTATAATTCAATAAATAATCTCTTATTTATAATGGCAAAACGATAAACTAACGACTCTTTTTAAAGGCCTTCAACTAAATAAGAAAAAGATTGGAAAATTATTTTTTTATTTGGCTCTATGAGCTTGAAACTTAAATCTATATTGTGATTTAAAGTTTGCATATAGACATAGATTCCATATAAAATAATGAACACTATTTAGAGTTAGCCTTTTATGATCTATCTACAGAATTTAAAAATTCTTCTAAATCTGTATAACCATCTCCATCTAAATCACCTGTGCCATCCCTAGATAAATCTCCAAAGTTTGCAGCTTCCCAAGTATCTGGCATTCCATCATTATCAGTGTCATATCCAGCTGGTCTAGTATTTGTTGGCATTGTAGGCAATCCGCTTGCGGCTGTATTCCAATTGGTAGAATAGCTATAAGATACTTCGTTTTCAAAATTATAAATAGCGGTGGTATCAACAGGGTCTCTATAAACGCCTACCGTACCATCCGCATTAAGGTATTTGTTCGCTCCCGCTATTGGAAGCAAAGTACTTAAAACTTGTGAACTTGATAAAATGTTTGGTGTTGCTCCTTTTAATGGTAACCTTGAATTAACAAACCATTCAGGTTTTACAGTAGCGGTTGAGCCAGTAAAATTTTTCCATGCTAATGATTTATCTGATGGATAACCTGCTGGTGCAGGATTAAAATTATGACCACTTTGAGTATAGATAGTCCACTCAGTATCTTCATCCCATATCTTTGGAGACATATTTGCGTTTGTTCTTACCCTCCATAGTGTATGATTCTCCCAAGATATATGCTGGTTTCTTGTTTGGTTTCCTGTTTGGTAATAATTACCTATAAGATTTATTTCCCAATTACCAGCATCGCATCTAATAGGCTTTGCCCACCAGTTATGTATAGCGTTATTTATTAAATCTGCTTTTAAGTTTCCTCCTATTTTTGCAGGAGTTCTCCATCCAACGTTTGAGAACACATTGTTTAGAATACTAAAATCACCTAAATTCACACCAGCTTCATTGGATTCACCTATTAGTATTGCATCTTTACATTCAGAAAACAGATTATTTTGAAAAGTAATTTTATCTGTAAAATCAGTATGAGTACCAGCACCTAGTGCATATTCTTCTGAATAAGCAAATGAACAATGGTCTACAATTACGTTTGAGGTGGCTCTTAAATTTAAGCACCAATCATAAAAAGAAGTATCTCCAGGTTTTCTAAACTTAACAAATCTTATTATTACATTATCTTCTTGGTCCCATCCTATCTGATCTCCATAAAGTGTTATACCACCTTCAGGAGCTGTTTGTCCCGCAATTGTAACATTGCCTCTTGCACCCCAATGCAACTGTTCAGTAACGTTAATTACTCCACTAACATCAAAAACTATAATTCTGGGATAATTTTGTTCCAAAGCCCACTTTAAAGAACCTGGAGAACTATTCCATTGTAAATTGGTAACATGCAAGACTACACCTCCACGACCTCCTGTAGTGTATGCCCCTGCACCGTATGCTGACGGGAATGCTTTAAGCTCTGTGGCAATATCGTCCTCTCTTGGATCAACATTTATTGTAACTGCTGCTGTACTACAATTATCTGCATTAGCAGCATCACAAATTGTATACTCAAAAGTATCAGTTCCTGAAAAACCAGTATTTGGCGTATAGACTATTGAGTCGTCTAAGGGATTGTTTGGTGTACCATTATCATTTACTGTTAAAACACCATTAGATGGATCTGTATTTGAGACGGTAAATGTAGAAGGCAAATTTTCATCATTCAAATAGGGCTCAATAGTAACTGGCAAATCTTCAGAAGTTGAAAAAGTATCATCAATAGCCTCGACGGGTACTACCGGTGTCACGGCACCTGTATCTGGCTCTTCTTCTACATCAGGTTCCTCTTCTACCAATGCAGACTCTTCTAATACATATAACTCTTCATTATTACATGAAGGCAAAAGCATTAAAAAAAGTAAAAACGATAACAAAAATTTTAAAGTTGTAGGTAGGTTAGAGCTCAAATGTAGGTATTTCATTGTTATGATAAAAATTAGACTAGGGGATTCAAATATAAGTTCTTTAAACGGATTTTATATGCATTTCGTCGAAAAAATATTTTTTATTGTAATATTAATTCCACAAATGGTATTTCATCGTACTCAAATAGCATTTTATCGATTTTTTGTATTTGTGTCATATACGAATCCATTCCAGTTCTGGACTATATATTATTAAAAATAAATATTTTAACCGCAAAACTAAGTAGTTCATCGATTATTTAAAAGCATTGTTAATAATATGATAATAACTAATTTTAACGTGTGTACTTCTTGAAATGATAGGGCGAAATAGCATCTAAAATTAATTTTATCGAGTATATTTTCATTTTAACTCAAACTGAAAAGCCATTAAATTCTTTTTTCCATATTTGTATCATTAAACAAATTTTAACACCTCAAATCAAAAACAATGAAAATACTTGTAACTGGAGCCGCAGGCTTTATTGGTTTCTTCACTTCAAAAATTCTACTGGATAAAGGGCACATTGTTGTTGGACTCGATAATATTAATGACTATTATGATACCAAACTCAAGTTTGACAGGTTGAGAGAATTAGGCATTGACAATGATCAAGCCTCTGCATTCAACAGTTTATGTAAAAGCAAAAACATTAACAACTTTTCATTTATAAGAATGAATTTAGAAAATCGCGAAGAACTTCCTAAACTTTTTGAAAACGAAAAATTTGATGTAGTATGTAATCTTGCTGCCCAAGCGGGAGTAAGGTACAGTTTAGAAAACCCTGAATCTTATGTAGATTCTAATCTTGTTGGTTTTTTAAATATTCTTGAATGTTGTAGAAACTTCAAAATAAAGCACCTTGTTTACGCAAGTAGTTCCAGTGTTTATGGCTTAAATGAAAAAATTCCGTTTTCTACCGAAGACAATGTAGATAACCCTATAAGTTTGTACGCGGCTACGAAAAAGAGTAATGAATTAATGGCACACACATACAGTCATCTATTCAAATTCCCAACCACAGGGCTGCGTTTCTTTACTGTATATGGACCATGGGGAAGGCCAGATATGGCTATGTTTTTATTTACTGATGCTATTGTGAATAATAGGCCCATTAAAGTTTTTAACTATGGGAAAATGGAACGTGACTTTACTTATGTTGATGATATCGTGGAGGGTGTTGTTAGAATTCTTGAACATCCAAATGAAGAAAGAATAGAAAACAACGTCCTATATAAAGTATATAATATAGGCAACAACAATTCTGTAAAGCTATTAGATTTTATAAAAGAGATTGAATTTAATCTTAACACCGAAGCTGAAAAAAACATGTTGCCAATACAACCTGGTGATGTTGAGCGTACCTGGGCTAATGTAGATGACTTAATAAAAGACTACGATTATAGACCAAATACATCGATAAAACATGGTGTAAAAGCCTTTGTTGATTGGTACAAATCTTATTACAAATAACTTGTAACTAGTTGTATACCCAATTTTTACCGATTAAATCTCCTTAAAATTTAATGCAGTGATTTTTATCGTTAAAAACATCAACTTAGTATAATAATAATCTGTGTTTGAATAATTTTTTACATATTTGCTGCTGCTATTAACAAGTAACCCAAATTTAAATGCTACAGAATCTACAAAATAAGACCGTTTTGGTAACCGGTGGAGCTGGATTTATTGGTTCCAACTTATGTGAAACATTGCTTTCCAATAACATAAAAACAGTTTGCCTTGATAATTTTTCTACTGGTAAACGTGATAATATAAAGCCTTTTTTAGATAGTACTAATTTTAAACTTATTGAAGGAGACATAAGAAACCTTGAGGATTGTCGTAAAGCTTGCGAAAATGCAGATTATGTATTGCATCAAGCGGCTCTTGGGTCTGTCCCAAGATCAATAAATGACCCTATAACCTCTAATGAGGTAAACATATCCGGGTTTTTAAATATGCTTGTCGCTTCTAAGGACGCCAACATAAAACGCTTTGTTTATGCAGCCAGCTCTTCTACCTATGGAGATCATGAAGCACTACCCAAAGTGGAAGATACAATTGGCAAACCTTTATCACCTTATGCTATTACTAAATATGTAAATGAACTTTATGCTGATATTTTCCAAAAAGCTTATGGATTAGATACCATTGGCTTACGCTATTTTAATGTATTTGGCAAGCGGCAAGACCCCAACGGCGCTTATGCGGCAGTAATCCCTTTATTTGTAAAACAATTTATAAACCATGAATCTCCTATGATTAATGGTGACGGAAGTTACTCAAGAGATTTTACATATATAGATAATGTAGTACAAATGAATATGCTTTGTATAACCACCGATAACCAAGAGGCATTAAATACGGTATATAATGTTGCCTATGGTGACAGAACAACTCTATTGGAGCTAACAACATTATTAAAAAAGCATTTGTCTGAGTTTGACGATTCTATAAAAAATGTTGAAATAAAACATCGAGAAAATAGAGCAGGAGATATCCCGCACTCTTTAGCTTCTGTAGATAAAGCAAAAAAACTATTAAACTATAAACCCAAATACAATATTAATGACGGTTTAAAAGAAGCTGTTAATTGGTATTGGAAAAACTTATAATCAATAAAAATGAAAGTAACAAAAATTTGTTGTATAGGTGCTGGTTATGTTGGAGGACCAACTATGGCAGTTATTGCAAAGAAAAATCCAAACATTAAGGTAACCATAGTAGACATAAATCAATCTCGGATTGATGCCTGGAATGATTCCAATGTTTCTAAGCTACCTATTTACGAACCTGGTTTAGCAGAAATTGTCGAGGAAACACGAGGCAAAAACCTGTTTTTTTCCACTGAGATTGATAAAGCTATAGATGAATCTGAAATGATTTTTATATCTGTAAACACGCCAACCAAAACCTATGGTAAAGGAAAAGGGATGGCAGCAGATTTAAAATATGTTGAGCTTTGTGCCAGAAACATTGCCAACGTGGCTAAAACAGATAAAATAGTAGTTGAAAAATCTACACTACCAGTAAGAACGGCGCAAGCCATAAAAAGTATATTAGATAATACTGGAAGCGACGTGAATTTTGATATTTTATCAAATCCAGAATTTCTAGCTGAAGGAACTGCTATTCAAGATTTATTAAACCCCGACAGAGTTTTAATTGGGGGAGAATCTGAAGAAGCCATAGAAAGTTTAGCAAATATATATGGAAGCTGGGTGCCTCAAGAACAAATTTTAAGAACCAACGTTTGGTCTTCAGAATTATCAAAACTTACAGCAAATGCATTTTTAGCACAACGAATTTCTTCAATAAATGCTATTTCAGAACTATGCGAAAGAACAGAAGCAAATGTTGACGAAGTGGCAAAAGCCATTGGTATGGATTCGAGAATAGGCCCTAAGTTCCTTAAATCTTCCGTAGGTTTTGGCGGATCATGCTTTCAAAAGGATATACTAAACCTTGTTTACATAGCAAGAAGTTATAATCTAAATGCCGTTGCTGATTATTGGGAGCAGGTTATCGTTCTTAACGATCATCAAAAAAGACGATTTGCAGATAACTTAATTAGTACACTATACAATACGGTTTCAGGAAAGAAAATAGGTTTCTTGGGTTGGGCATTTAAAAAAGATACTAATGACACTAGGGAGTCTGCAGCAATTTATGTCGCGGATCACTTATTAAACGAGCAAGCAAGAATTGCTGTTTATGACCCTAAAGTTTCAAATGTTAAAATACAATCAGATTTAAATTATTTAAACACTAGATCTGAAAAGGAAAATAATGAGCTTGTAACAGCAACCGAAACCCCATATGAAGCATTAAAAGATGCACATGCGGTTGCCATCATGACAGAATGGGACGAATTCAAAACCTATGATTGGAAAAAAATATACAATGAAATGAAAAAACCTGCTTTTATTTTTGATGGAAGAAATATACTTGATAAAGCAGAAATGGAAGAAATAGGGTTTGAATATTCTTCAATAGGACAATAATATTTATGAACATGGATAAAATAGCAATTATAGGATTAGGATATGTAGGGTTACCTCTAGCCCGGTTATTTGCAACAAAATATTCAGTGGTTGGCTTTGATATTAATGAAAAGCGAATTGCTGAACTCCAACAGGGAAAAGATGCTACTTTAGAGATTGATGATAATATTTTAAAAGCGGTTCTAAAAGATAGCGATGATTCATCTAACGGGCTATACTGTTCGTCTAAAATAGATGACATAAAAGATTGTAACTATTATATTGTAACGGTACCTACGCCAATAGACAAAAATAAAAGACCAGATTTAACACCTTTATATAAATCTAGTGAAACTGTTGGGAAAGTGCTTAAAAAAGGAGATATAGTTATTTATGAATCCACGGTATACCCTGGAGTTACCGAAGATGAATGTGTTCCTATTTTAGAAAAAGTAAGTGGCCTTAAATTCAACTCTGATTTTTTTGCTGGTTATTCCCCTGAACGCATAAATCCAGGTGATAAAGAACATACAGTTGATAAGATTTTAAAGGTAACTGCGGGTTCTACTCCAGAGATTGGAAAAAAAGTAAATGATTTATACGCAAGTATAATCACAGCTGGTACACACCTTGCTCCTACCATAAAAGTTGCCGAAGCTGCTAAGGTTATCGAAAACTCACAACGAGATATCAATATTGCTTTTGTTAACGAGTTGGCAAAAATATTTAATTTAATGGATATTGACACCCATTCTGTATTGGAAGCCGCTGGTACCAAATGGAATTTTTTACCATTTAAACCTGGGTTAGTTGGTGGTCATTGTATTGGTGTAGACCCATACTATTTAGCGCAAAAAGCCCAAGAAGTTGGCTATCATCCTGAGATTATTTTAGCCGGTAGACGCGTAAATGATAGCATGGGACAATATGTTGCTAGCGAAGTAGTAAAAATGATGCTTAAAAATGATATCAAGGTTAACGGTGGTAAAGTCTTAATGCTTGGAATTACGTTTAAAGAAAATTGTCCAGACGTTAGGAACACCAAAATAGTAGATGTAATAAAGCATTTAAAAGAGTATGGCCTTGACGTAACTATTCATGATCCCTGGGTTAATTCTGAAGAGGTAATGCATGAATACAACCTAGAAGCTACTAACTCAATACCAAATGATACTTTTGACACTGTTATACTAGGTGTATCCCATGCAGAGTTCTTGGATATAAATTTTGATGATTTATTAGTCGAAAATGGACTTGTCTATGATGTTAAAGGCATTATTAAAGATAAAGTTTCAGGTAGATTATAAACTATCCAATAAAGAGATAAGGTATGCTTTTCAATTCCTTCGAGTTTGTCGTTTTCTTTGTTATTGTATTTTCCCTATACTATAAATCGTATAATAACTTAAAATTTCAAAATACACTCTTATTAATTTCCAGCTATGTGTTTTATGGCTGGTGGGATTGGAGATTTCTTTCTTTAATCTTGATTAGTTCAGTAAGTGACTATATAATTGGAAAAGCTATTGATGAAAATAGTAATAAAATTCAGAGAAAAAGACTTCTTATTTTAAGTTTATTTATCAATCTAGGAATACTAGGCTTCTTTAAGTATTATAATTTTTTCACTGAATCTTTTACAGATTTCATAGCCCTATTTGGATTTGAATCTAATCCATTATTATTGAAGATAGTTTTACCTGTAGGAATAAGTTTCTATACCTTTCAGACTATGAGCTACACCATTGATATCTATAGAGGGAAAATGAACTCTAATAAGAACTTACTTCAGTTTATGACGTTTGTTTCTTTCTTTCCGCAATTAGTTGCTGGACCAATAGAGAGAGCCTCTCACCTATTACCACAATTTAATAAGAAAAGAAAGTTTGATGTTTTTGAATTTAAAGAGGGTGCTAAACAAGCACTATGGGGCCTTTTCAAAAAAATAGTCATTGCAGATAATTGTGCGTTTTATGCCAATCAAATATTCGAAAACTCTGATAGCTATCCAGGAAGTGTATTAGTAATTGGTGTTATATTCTTTGCATTTCAGATTTATGGAGACTTTTCAGGTTATTCAGATATAGCCATTGGTATTTCTAGGATGATGGGAATTGATTTAATGCAAAACTTTAAATCGCCATATTTAGCAGAAAACATTCAAGATTTCTGGAGACGGTGGCATATATCCTTATCAACTTGGTTTAGAGATTATGTATATATCCCATTAGGTGGCAGTAAAGTAGATTCTAGCTTAAGAAGATCATTAAATATTATAATTACTTTTACTGTTAGTGGCTTTTGGCATGGTGCAAATTGGACATTTATTATTTGGGGAGCTCTACACTCACTCTTTTATTTCATTCAAACTGCATATAGTAAAAACTTAAATACTGTAAAAATTTTACCAGCAAGTTTAGTCAAAGTATTCAATATTACAATAACCTTTATTGCTGTTACTTTTGCCTGGATATTTTTTAGAGCAGAATCATTTACCCATGCAATAAGTTATATTTCTGAAATCGCGTCTAGTACTATATTAGTAAACCCGCTTAGCTATTTTAAAGAGATGGGATCATCAATACAACCTATCATAATAGTTATTAGTTTAATATATTTAAGTGTATTTGAGATAGCTAATAGAAATGCATCTTATTCTTTTCAAGTTGGACATTACAGAACTCCTGTTAAGACCCTAATTTATTGTTCTTTATTATTATTACTAATATTCTTTAGAGCAACTAATGGTGCTCAAGAATTTATCTATTTTCAATTTTAAAACATACAATTATGAAAAGTATCTTAATAAAGGCAACACCATTTTTAATTGTATTTTTTACTATTAATTTTTTTGTTTACAAAACAAGCCCTTTTTATAAGCAAGAAAGTAAATATTCAAATCGGATAGACTCTATTATAAATTCTAAACCCAAGGTAGTATTCTTAGGCGATTCACATTCTGAATCAATAAAACTTTTAAATTTATCTGAAAACATTGGAAACCTAGCCTTTGGTGCGGATGGAATTAAAGAAATGTATATAAAAACTTTAATACTAAAGAAATATAATCCAGAATTAAAATATGTATTTATTTCAACTGAGCCACAAATGTTTAACAATAGCATCTCTTCAAATAGCACATTCTTAAATAAATATTTATTAAAATTAAATAATTCAAAGGAAATTTATAATAAATCAAAACTTAACCTGATAACAGAAAAAATACCGCTTTTAAACGACAATTACTTAAGATATTTTCTTAATAACATATATTCTATCATCAGAAATGGTGGTAATAAAAGTGATAATAACACCTCCATTAAATGGACTGATATTTCTAGTTCTGAAAAAGAAAAAATTGCTTCTAGTACTGGAATAACAGACCACAATGGAATAATGACTAGGGATGAAGATTTAGAAATCTATAAAAAATTAGTAAATAATTTAAAATTAAGAAATGTAAAGGTAATAGGTGTTAGATTTCCAGTCAATGAGCATTATTTGAAACAATGTAATAAAGAAGATTTAGATAAGGTAAACCTTTTTATAAATGAGTTAAATCTTGACCAAAATTTAGATTATTCGCTAAGTTTGAATAGCGCTACATATTTTGAAAATGAAGACCATTTAAACAAAACAGGAATGGAAGAATTATCAAAATTAATATACAAAGACACTGGCATTGATCTTAATAAATAAATTTCAGTGAAATTCGGATTTGAAACACAAAAAAAACAAACTAAATCACTAAAATACAGGGGTTTATCGTAAATATTAGAACTTAACAGAATTGTTTATAAAAACACCTTGAAAAAAATTATTTTAGTTCTCTAGAAATTAATTACCATAACCAATGAATAATAAAAACGAACCTTTCATCATACATAGATATAAAAGCATTGGATATGCAATTAAGGGTATGTTTTTATTGCTAAAAACAGAGTCTAGTATTCAAGTTCAATTTTCAATAGCTATTTTATTAACAATCGCAGGTTTTTATTTTGAAATCACATCTTTAGAATGGATTATTCAAATTTTTGCAATTGTATTAGTAATGAGTATTGAAGCTTTAAACACTGGCCTAGAAAAGATATGCGATTTTGTACATGATGATTTTGAAGTTCGTATAGGTTTTATTAAAGATATTGCAGCAGGTGCAGTGGCTATATCATCATTAGGAGCTCTTTTAATCACCTTAATAATATATATCCCAAAACTTATATAATCATTTATGAAACTACCTATTAAAAATATCTTGATTTTGGCTTATTTTGTTAAGGATTTTGATGTTTATTTAGATCGTCTTAACTATTTTGGCTTATCAGCTTCTGTAGCTATATACTGTTTCTTTTTCCTTTTATTAGTTTTAAGTGTTCTTATAATAGCCCACATTAAAAATAGTTTTGTGCGCATTATTATTGGTGTTATTTTCTTCATTTGTGTAGTTTCTTTCGATTCATATCAGAGAATTATGTTGGAGCCTTTTGATTATAACGCATACATCAACATGATTGATGCAGCTGGTTCTGCTGGAGAAGCATTACAACAGTATGCTAAGTCTTATTTAATATCAGCTGGATATGCATTATTATTACTCATAGGAATAATTTTAAAGCCAAAAAAGTGGATTGTAAATAGCTTATATTTAAAAGCAATTCCTGTATTTTCATTTTTATTATTCACTTTTTTAATTTTTTACAAAGGTGGTAGTGGAGCTTTAGGTCTCCCCTCTTTTTATACGCCTCTATCCTATTCATCACTTGTGCTATATGAACTATCTCAAGATGATTTCGGAACAAGAGAAGACATTAGTATTGAAAGAATAAATACTGAGATTGGGCATGATATTATTTTTATATTGGATGAAAGTGTTGTTGCCAATTATTTAGATATAAATAACACTAAAGGAGTCAATACATCCTTGAAAGAAACTTATCCAAATATAGATATCGTTAACTATGGTTATGCTGTTTCTATAGCTAATTGTAGTTACTCATCCAATATTACACTTCGATATGGAGGTACAAGAGGAGGCTATAAAAAAATAATATATTCCAAACCCTCCATATGGCAATATGCTCAAAATGCAGGTTTAAAAACAGTTTATATTGATGCACAACGAACAGAGGGCGAATTACAAAATGGCATGACTGATCGTGAATTAAAAAATATTGACAAATTTATTCAATTTGACAATGTTAGTGTCCAAAATAGAGATCAAGAAGCTGCGAATGTATTGATAGACTTGATAAATAATAATACTGATGAATTCGTTTTTGTTAATAAAATGGGCTTACATTTTCCTATTCATGATAAATATCCCGATGAATTTCTTAAGTATAAACCTGCGTTACCAAGAGGTAATTGGTTAGATGTTAGCGATACTGGGTTAAGAACAGGCTTTAATGGAACTCCTGAAGAATGGATTCGATATCGAAATTCTTACAGGAATACTGTAGAGTGGAATGTTGGAGAATTTTTTTCGAAAATTATAAAAAATGCTAACCTAAATAATTCTGTAGTTATTTATACTTCAGATCATGGGCAGGATCTTCATGAAAGAAAAAACCCTGGTGTAAATACCCATTGCAGCGCAAACCCTACAATTGAGGAGGGGTTAGTACCGCTTGTAGTAATTCAGGGTAATAACTTAAACACTTTGAATTGGAAAAAAACATTAAATGATAATAAAAACAAATCCAGTCATTATAACATTTTTCCGACATTACTAAAAATAATGAAATATGATAGTGTTGAAGTTGCTAAAGTGTATGGGAATTCTCTAGATGTTAAAACAAATGATGATTTTTCATTTAATAAATATTGGAATGCCAGACTAGGTCAAAAACCAAAATGGGAGAAAATTAATCTAGATAAAATAGTCAGTCCACCTGAAGAAGATTTTTTAAGAAAATAGACTTTCTTAATTTACAATTTGAGATGAAGAAAAAGTTAAATTAAAGAAGTAATAATAAACATCTCTATTTTTTTGATTCAAAAAATCTACCCATTAAATTTTTATTTCAATCATTAAATTATGAATAAAAAGAAAATTTCTTTTATTATAGGAGCTTTAAAAGCTGGTGGTTCAGAGCGTGTTATCACAAATCTTTCTAATCAACTTGTGGTAAAATATGAAGTACATATTATATGCTTAGCAAAAAACGAACCCTTCTATAAACTTAATGGTAATGTAAAGTTATTTTACTGTAGAGAGCAACATCAAGCAAGTAACAGCATTTTGCAAGGAATAAAATTAAATTATGCTCTTTATAAAACAATATCCAACTATTTAAAAAAAGAAAAAATTAATTTATTTATAGGCTTTATTACTAGTGCAAACATTTTGGCTATTTTGGCTTCTAGAAAAAATAATATTCCATGCATAATTAGTGAACGTAATTATACAAACAAATCAAACACTCCACTTCAATGGCGCGTTTTAAGAAAATTATTATACAAAAAAGCCGAATTTTTAGTTGTTCAAACTGATGAAATGAAAAAACAATTTGAACCCATCATTAATAAAAACAAAATAGTCATTTTAAAAAACCCTATAGCTCCGGAACTAACTAATGAACGAGATATCAATTATAAAAAAGAAAATATCATTTTAAATGTTGGTAGCTTAACCAACCAGAAAGCTCAAGGTGTATTAATTAAAGCTTTTGCTAACATAGATAGCGCCAATTGGAAATTAATAATAATTGGAAAAGGTGAAAATCAAAAAACTTATGAAGAGCTAATAAAATCATTAAATTTAGATAATAAAATTACTTTATTAGGTCAAACCAAAGATATCGCTCAATTTTATAATAAATCTAAGATTTTTGCATTTACATCCCTATTTGAAGGTTCTCCTAATGCTTTAATAGAAGCCATGCACTTTGGGCTTCCATGTGTATCTACTGATTGTCCTACTGGTCCTTCGGAATTAATAACGGATAATCACAGCGGATATTTAATACCTATTAATGATCAAAAAAAATTAGAAGCGCGTTTAACGAAACTAATGAATGACGAAAAGTTAAGAGAAAAATTTAGCCGCAATGCTATTAAAAGTGTTGCATCATTAGAAGCAAAACCTGTAACATTAGAATGGACTCATTTATTTGAGAAAGTATTGAATTAAAAAGAATAGCCCCAAAAAAATGAAATTTTTAGATTTAAAAAATCTTGTGTCAACCTATTCAAAAAACACTGTACTAAGAAATATTCTTTTAGTTGGTGTTATTACTTTAATTATTAAAGTTTTTAGTTTTTACAAAGAAACATTAGTAGCATCAACATTTGGTTTATCGGTTTTACTCGACACTTTTCTAATTGCAATATTAATACCATCTTTCATTCAAAATGTATTTATAAATGCACTGAAAAATATATTTATACCCAACTACATAATTGAGCAAAATAATGGCGGAAATACTAGCCAATTTCAATCTGTTATTTATATAATAACCCTATCGATATCTTTTTTTTTCTTTATTATAATTTATTTGTCGAGTGATTTTATTTTAATCAAATTATTCCCTGGTCATACACCCGAATATTATGATTTAATAACAAATCAATTATTTTATCTTTTACCATGTTTATTTCTATGGGGCATAAATTCTATTTTAAGCGGCTTACTGGAAATTGAAAACAAGTATTTTTTATCGACAATCTCCGGTATTTTTAGCCCAATTTGCGTGATTTTGTGTTTGTTTTTTTTTAGAGATGCTTTAGGTGATATGGTACTTGCCATAAGCATGCTAATTGGGGCAATAGTGGCATTGATATATACGATTATTATTTCATTAAAAAACAATTTGATTTGTTTAAAAAAACCTAAACTTAATGCTAATTCTTTAATGATGCTTAAGCAATTACCTCCAAAGGTGTCATCAGGTTTGCTTAGCTCTATGAATGATTTTGTAGATCAATTTTTTGCTGCTCAATTAGCAATTGGCTCTATTGCTGCTATAAATTATGGCATAAAGGTACCATCTCTTATTGTTTCAATTGTCATTATGGCTATGGGCAATGTATTACTACCCTATTTTTCTCGATTAATAAGTACTAACTTACTTGATGCATATAATCAATTATTTAAAATATTGAAACTTGTGTTTTTTACTTCCTTTATTATCTCAATAATTATAATCATTTTTTCAAATGATATTATTTCAATCCTATTCGAAAGAAATCAATTTGATTCTGATGACGTTTTAATTGTTTCCGACTTACAAAAATTATCGTTCATCTATATTCCTTTTCTACTTTGTACATTAATACTAGTAAGGTTTTTGACAAGTATTAACAAAAACAAGTTTATGGCTTGGGTATCATTTTTTAGTTTATTGGCTAATATTATACTTAACTCTATTTTAATAGAAAAATTTGAAATTTATGGTTTGTTGATCGCCACTATAATCATCCATCTATTTAGTTTTATTTTCTATGTTTATTTCACACATAAACAGTATCGTTTTGCTAAATTATGTACAAATTAAATTATCATGAAAAATACTTTGAATGTAAATGAATACTATAATAATGCATGTATATTTGTATTTACGTCTAAACCTAAAGGATTCCCTTATGCCTTAGCAAAAAAAAAGCATTATATTTCGGAACACCTCGTGTTTTAATAAATTCTCCTCATGGCCTGTCAGATTTAATTGAACATAATACAAATGGGAGTCTCAATAGATGTTAATGATCAAATTATGTTAGATAACCAGTTAGTAAAATTTATTGTTAACAAAGAAATAAAAAATAATTTTTAACAAAAACCCCATTAAACTAAGCGAAAAGTTAAACATTGAAAAAGTAAAAATTAATAGATCAAATTTTTCAATAAACTTCTAATAATTAGAGAAAAAAATATTTGAATTGAAAATATTAAAATATACAATATTAGCTTTAATAATACTAAATTTACCAACAGTCTCGTTGTTTTGGGTAAGTGAAGGCCTAGGAGGTGCTGCAAGTTATTTAGTTTATGCACTTTTAGCATTATATCCTATTTTGAGAAAAGAAGGTGGTAGTACAAATAAAATAATGCTGTTGTTGGGAATAAGTTACTACATTATTTCTGGTATAAATTATGAGTATGGACCAGTTGAAATAAAATATTATTTTTTTGATCTTATTAAATACATTATTTTCATAATAGGTGGCTCTAGGCTTGTTGAAGATACAAACAAATTTGAACTACTTATTTTTTTATTATTAGGAACAATAAGCATTATAATACACGCACTGTTTTTCCCAGATAATTATGGAAGATATAGTGGGTTTTATATGAATCCCAATGCAGCTGGATTTATAGCAATAATTGGATATGCTTTTACTTACAGTCTTAATAACAAATTTTTTAAAACTCTAACACAAATTATTTTTACAATTGGAGGCATAATAACATTCTCAAGAACCTTTATAATTATCTGGATTCTAGTAAATATTTTATCTCTAAGAATAAGTATTAAAAATGTTAAAATTTTAGCTGCGGGTGCAGTAGTATTTGTTGCCTTAATAACATTTGGAGAACTTTTTAGTTTAAACACCATTCGCCTAAAACAATTTAGTTCCATTTTAAATAATGAAGAAGGGGCGGTTACTGAAGCCAATGATGACTCCAGAAGTGATACATGGGCACTTTTTTATGAAGACATTCTTGAAAAACCTTTTTTAGGAAACGGTTATTTAGCTTTATCTGGCCACGGGCTTCATAATCAAGGGGCTCATAATTCTTTTCTTATGATACTTGGAGAAGCTGGAATTGTCCCTTTTATGCTTTTTACTGGAATATATTTATATTTTTTATTTAGTGGATTAAAGTTATTTGATTCCGCTCCTCACATACTAATGCAAGCTATAGCAGTTTTTCTTTTTCTTTTAACTTTTCATAATTACTTTGTTACATTCTATGTACTAATATTTACATTATGGATGTTTCATGAAATAAATATCAAAAAAAATATATATGAAAAATATAATTAGTAGAATAAAGACATTATACATAATGAAATTTAAACCTAATATAGATTTTCTTAGACACATAGGTGTTAAAGTAGGTGAGAATTGCAGAATATACACTAGAGACTTTGGAAAAGAACCGTGGCTTGTAACTATTGGCAATAAAGTAACGATAACATCTGGTTGCAAATTTATTACTCATGATGGGTCTACATGGTTAATTAATGACGAAAAAGGTAGAAGGTATTTATATAAACGAGTTAAAATAGGTAATAATGTATTTATTGGAGTAAATTCAATTATTTTACCCGGTGTTAATGTTGAAGATAATGTTGTAATTGCTGCTGGGAGTGTGGTAACCAAATCTATACCTTCTGGGAAAATTGTAGGTGGCAATCCAGCAAAAATTATTGGAAACTTTAAAGATTATGAATCTAAAGTTTTGCGGGATTATATTTCTCATGAAGACATGAATTTTGATTTATCATATAAAGAAAGAATTAATAAGGTCTTAGATAAGACTTATAAGAAAAAACTCGACTAATGTGCGGTATTTATTTAACAAACATTCCAACTATAAGCGATTCTGAAGTTTCAGAAAAACTAAAATCTATAAACTATAGAGGTCCTGATAATTTAGGTGTCTTAAAAAAGGATAGCTTAAAATTAGGACATTTACGATTGTCAATTTTAGATTTGGATTCCAGGTCAAATCAACCCATGAAATATGATGATCTTTATATTACTTATAACGGAGAGATTTATAATTATAAAAAAATAAAAGAGGAGCTTCAAGAACTAGGTTATAAATTTAATACAACTAGTGATACAGAAGTATTATTGATTGGTTATAAACATTGGGGAACAGAACTACTTGATAAAATTAATGGCATGTTTGCCTTTTGTATTTATAACTTTAATACTCAAAAAATATTTTGTGTTCGTGATAGACTTGGTGTAAAACCTTTCTATTATTATTGGGAAAATGGGAATTTAGAAATATGTAGTCAAATGAGACCTTTGGCAACAGGTAAGAAGATAAACAAAGAGGCCATTTCAATATTTTTAGATACAGGATATATTCCTAGCCCTTATTCTGCTTTAAAAAATGTAATGAAATTACCTCCTGGTAATTTTATGGAAATCGATCTAAATTTAAAAACACTTCATGTTAAAGAATATTGGAATTTAAAGAAAGTAAAAAAAACCAATAAGTCCTATGAAGATGCTAAAAATGAAGTTCATGAATTAATAAAGGATGCTGTTAAGATAAGATTACAATCAGACGTACCTCTTGGTTCTTTTTTATCCGGAGGAATAGACTCAGCTATAGTTTCAAGTATCGCTTCTGAAGCTTTAGATGAACCTTTAAACACGTTTTCAATTGGATTCGAAGATCCTGAATATGATGAAAGCAAAGTTGCAGAACAATATGCCGAAATCATTAAATCAAATCATAAAACAACCATTTGTAGTCCTGATGACATTTTAAAATTACTTCCTAAATTAATAGAAGTTTATGATGAGCCGTTTGCAGATAACTCAGCATTACCCTCCTTACTAATTAGTTCTATCGCAAAAGAACATGTAACCGTAGTTTTATCTGGCGATGGTGGAGATGAAAGTTTTATTGGTTATAATTATTTTGTCTGGTTGAAAAATTTTGTTTGGATATTTAATTTTCCTAAATGGATAAGAAAGCTTGCTTCACAACCTACACTACTAAAAATTGCAGGTAAAAACTCTTCAGCATCACTTGATGCCTTAAATACAGATTCAAAAAATGATCTTTTAATTAAAATGTTTACTGGTTTTAACTCCATACAACTAGAAAGAAATTTTAATTGGATGAAACATTATCAAGGATTCAAAACTTGGTCTAAAGATTTAATTCAAAAAGCAGCCGATTTAAACATTAAACTTTGGCTAGAAAATGATAGTAATGCCAAGGTAGATAGAGCAAGCATGGCATATTCTTTGGAAATAAGAAGTCCTTTTTTGGACTACAGAATTATTGAACTTGCTAGAACATTACCAATTAACTATAGGTATCGCAAAGGGATTCGTAAAAAAATCCTAAGAGATATTTTATCGGAATATATACCAGAATCAGTTTTTGATCAACCAAAAAGAGGTTTCTCTATTCCTTTGCATGATTGGATAAGAACTGATTTAAAAGATGAAATTATTGAAACTCTAAATGATGAATTTTTAAATAAAGTCCCGAATCTAAACATTGTTAAATTTAAAGAACAATTAAATTACCATTTAGAAAATAAACAAGACCATACCGCTAATATCTGGAAATTATTTATTCTTGGAAAATGGTATAAAGAATTTAATTTTTGATTAAAAAATAAAAAATCAAACTTGCGACAGAAAAAAGTAACATTTGTTCTATTATCAATAGCTGGCAGTCCAAACTCCAAATAGTTTGAATTTAGATATGATCTTTTAACTTAACAATATACAAGCAACTAAATATATAACAAATAGCCTAACGTCCAAAACTTAACTATAATGATCCTATCCAAAGCCACATATAAAGAGTATTTGAAATCTGATGCTATTGCACTTGGACTAGATATTAACAGTTTTAAGTTTAAGTTAAAAAACACCTTTTTTCCTGATTTTATTTGGTCTTTTCAAAAAACATTAAGGCAACTAGAGTATTATAACAACTGTAAAAACAAAGGTTTGAATAAGTTATATTTTTATTATTTGAAATATAAGTTTAGAAACATTTCATTAAAACTTGGGTTTTCTATCCCTATTAATGTATTTGGGCCAGGATTATCTATTGTACATTACGGTACAATTGTTATCAATAGTGCTTCTAAAATTGGAAAAAACTGCAGAATTCATGCTTGTGTAAATATTGGAGCTTCTGGTGGAGAAAAAGAAGCGCCACAATTAGGGGATAATGTATACATAGGCCCTGGAGCAAAAATATATGGCAATATTAAAATAGCAAATAACACAGCTATTGGTGCAAATGCGGTTGTTAATAAATCTTTTCATGAAGAAAATACTGCAATAGCTGGTGTTCCTGCAAAAGTTATTGGAAAAGTCAATATAAAAAAAATAATAAAACATATTTAATAATTATTTAAAGTGACAAAAAAAATTGACATCGTATTTGTATTACCGTCATTAGTTGCAGGAGGATCTGAAAGAATCACTTCATTTGTGGCTGAAAACATTGACTTAAATAAGTTCAATTCAAAACTATTAATTGCTGGTTTCGAGCATGATGCAGCATTTGACATTAAAAATATAGAGGTGATTTATTTGAATAAGAAGCGAGTGTTATTTGCTGTGCCCTTATTCTTTATCTTTTTGCTTAAAAATAGACCAAACATCGTTCTGAGTTCAATGGGACACGTTAATGCTTCAATGGGCTTAATGTCTTACTTCTTTCGGAAGATTAAATTTATAGGCAGAGAAGCAACAATTTTGAGTCAAGATAAGAAAGTCAGAAAGAGAAGACTGAACTTATTGCATTTATTTAATAATAAGTTTTACAAGAAGCTAGATATAATTGTTTGTCAATCTGAAGATATGGCGAAAGACATGATATACAATTATGGCATATCAAAGTTTAAAATAAAAATAATCAATAACCCTATTTCAAATATAGAACCTCTTGCTATTGAACCTAAAGATAAAACTCAAATTAGGTTTGTTACTGTAGGGCGACTCTCAAAAGAGAAAGGGCATTTGAGAATTATAAAATTACTTTCAAAACTTGAATTTAATTTTACTTATACAATCGTTGGAGATGGAGATCAGAAAGAAGCCGTTTTAAATGAAGCAAAGAAATTAGGTGTCTTAGAAAAACTAGTACATATCCCATTTACAAAACAGGTTAATCAAATTTTATCAAAAAATGATATGTTTTTGCAAGGATCATTTGTAGAGGGATTTCCTAATGCCCTATTGGAAAGTTGTGTGGCAGGAATTCCTGTAATTGCATTTGATGTTCCTGGAGGTACCAAAGAAATTGTGGAACATGGAATAAATGGTTTTCTAGTAAAAAACGAAAAAGAATACATAGAGTATCTAAATAAAAAACATGAATGGAATCCTGAGTTAATCAGAAAATCAGTTTATAAAAAATTTAACAAAGAAAAAATACTTCAAGAATACGAAGACATGTTCTTACAAATTCTTAAATAGAAAAAACAAAAAAATATGTGTGGTATATATGGGACAACTATTCGTTATGAATTAAATCAAATAAAAGATAAGTTAAAAAGGACTTCATTTAGAGGCCCAGATAAAATGGGCTTCGAATCTTACAATTACAATGACTCTAATATAATTTTTGGACATAATAGATTATCTATTATCGATTTAGATCCTAGATCAAATCAACCCCTCAGCTACCAAGAACATATAAAAATAGTGTTTAATGGCGAGATTTATAATTTTAGAGAACTAAAAACTGATTTAGTACAAAAAGGATACACATTTAACACTACGAGTGACACTGAAGTAATTTGTGCTGCTTATTTGGAATATGGAGAAAAATGCGTAAATAAACTTAATGGTATGTTTGCATTTGTTATTTACGATATGAAAAAACAAATTTTTTTTGGAGCCCGTGACAGATTAGGTCAAAAGCCATTTTACTATTTTCATGATGAAAAAAGATTTGAATTTGCAAGTCAAGTTTCATCAATTCAATTATATCATAAAGAACTATCGGTTTCAAGTAAAGCGATACACAAGTATTTATCTTGGGATTACGTACCAGATACAGATTCTATATTCAATGAAGTTAAGAAATTAAAAGCCGGTCATTATTTTACATTCAATTTAAAATCAGGAAGTTTTGTTAGTAATCAATATTGGGACATCGATTACAAAAACGTAAATAAGTTTCAAGGCTCTTACAATCAAGCTATTGAAGAGCTTGAAGAATTAGCCACTAAAGCTGTAAAAAGAAGATTGTTTGCTGATGTACCCGTTGGAGTCTTTTTATCGGGAGGGATAGATTCATCACTGATAGCAGCATTGGCAACTAAAACTACTAATGAAAAAATAAATACGTTTTCAGTAAAATTTAACGAAAAAGGATTTGATGAAAGCATATATGCAAAACAAGTTGCGGATCATATTAAAACTAATCATCACGTTATTGAATGCAATTATAATGAAGGTATAGATTTAATAGAGAACTTTAGTCATTATTACGATGAACCATTTGCAGACCCATCAGCAATCCCTTCAATGTTATTATCTAAATATACTAAACAACATGTAACTGTTGCTTTATCAGGAGACGGAGGAGATGAAAGCTTTATAGGCTATCATAGGTACAACTGGGTAAAATATATCAATAACATATACAAAGCACCTAAGGCTCTAAGACTGTTTGGTGCAACTTTTTTAAATAGTTTGCCTTATTATAAATTTAAAATGATTGCTGATGTAATTAAAAATAAAAGTGCATCTGATGCATATTTAAGTATATTATATCACCCTGATTCTAATTTATATGAAAATTCTTTTGATGATAATTATGCTTTTGATGAGTTAAAATACCTTTTTCATAATAATAAAAATATTTATGAGCGGGTATCAGATTTTGACATCAAAACCTATTTAAACATGGATATAAACACAAAAGTTGATAGAGCGACTATGGCTTATTCATTAGAAGCGAGAGCACCTTTAATGGACTACACCATTGTAGATTTTGCTAGGTCGTTGCCCACGAACTTTAAATTTCAAAAAAATAATCAAAAAAGAATTTTAAAAGACGTGCTTTATAAACATGTCCCCAAAGAAATTTTTGATAGACCTAAAGCTGGTTTCACCATGCCTTTTAAGGAATGGTTTAAAAATGACTTAAAAGAATTTATTCTAGATGAATTGAACGAAAAAAGTCTGAAATTAATTCCAGGCATTAATGCCGGAGAAGTTACAAAAACAATTAACAATCATATGGACGGAACTTCTAACAATTATACCATAATTTGGAAAATTTTAGTTCTAAAACAGTGGATAAATAAAAATGGTTCAGGTTTTTCTATAAAATAAACTACTAAACTCATTTATAAAAAAATAAATACCCCTACTTATAAAATGCAAAAACCAAACCTTAGCATAATTAATACTAGCCTTACCAGTGGTGGAGCTGAAAAAGTAATAAGTCTTTTGCTTAAGAAATTGGTAAAAGATTTTAACGTTACTTTAATCTTATTTTACAACGAAATACATTTTCCTGTACCTCAAGAAGTTGATATTGTTATTCTAAGTGAAAAGAATCACAATATTCCCTTTTATGAAAAGGTTTTTAATGTTTTTAGGTTTATAAGAAGTTATAACAAAACCATTAAAAGAAAGAAGATAGATTATGCTGTATCGTTTCTAGCGTTTCCAAATTTATTAACCGGCATCATTTCGATAATAAACAAAAAACCAAAAACTTTTATAAGTGAAAGAGGTTTTCCGTCAGACAATACAAGTAGTAAAATCTCACATTATATCTCTAAAGTGTTCTACCCTCTTTTATACAACAGGTGTGACAAGTTGTTTTCTAACTCTGTTCACATCAACAATGATCTAAAAGAAAATTTTGGTGTTAAAATACCCATGGAAATTATTTATAATCCAATAGAACAGCCAAAAAAAATTATAAAATCCAATGAATTGAATACTGAATCTCCTATAAACATCATTACTGCTGGAACTTTAAATAAAAGAAAAAACCAAATTATGATAGTTAGAGCGGTTGAAAATTTAAAATTTGACTTTAATGTGACTATTTTAGGTGGCGGAGAGCTTGAAGATTATTTAAACTACGAAATAAATTCAAAAAATTTAAATGATAAAGTTCAATTAAAAGGTAAGGTTAAGGATGTAAATGACTATTTGATAAAAAGCAATTGTTTTATTCTATCATCATTTACCGAAGGGTTTCCTAATGCTTTGTTAGAAGCTATGGCTATAGGACTACCCTCCATCTCTAGTAACTGTTTATCAGGGCCTCTAGAATTATTAAACGATAATAAACCTGTGCATATTAATAAAGAAGAGTTTTATAAAGCTAAATATGGAATTTTAGTAAATAACGATGATCATGTTGCGTTGGAAAAAGCCTTAATTTATTTGCAAAACAATCCTAATGAACGAGAAAGGTATAGTAAACTAAGCTTAGAAAGATCAAACGATTATTTGCTAACCAATATTTACTCACAGTTTAAAAACTTCATATTAAACTAAAAGCCAAAAATCAATATGTGTGGAATTAATGGAATAATACGTAAAACAAGTTGTAGCGAAACTGAAATAACTGCAACATTAACCAAAATGAATAATTTAATTATTCATAGAGGACCAGACGAAGACGGTTTTACGGCAAATACAGAAAAGGATTATGGTGTGGGAATGGCAATGAGAAGACTTTCCATCATAGATTTATCCTCTGGTAAGCAGCCAATTTATTCAAACGACAAAAAAATTGTTATTGTTTTTAATGGTGAAATTTATAATTATAGGAGCCTTAAAGCAGACCTTGAGGCAGCTGGGGTAAAATTCAAAACTACCAGCGATACAGAAGTGATTTTAAAGCTCTATGAAAAATATGGCGTAGAATCCTTTAAATGGCTCGACGGTATGTATGGCTTTAGTATTTTTGATAAGAACATCAATAAGGTGTTTATTGCGAGAGACTTTTTTGGAGAAAAACCACTCTACTACACAAATAATAACAAGCAATTTATTTGGGCATCAGAGTTAAAATCCATTATTAATGTATTACCTGTTAAACCAGAAATTTCGAAAAAAGGACTTAATTTATTTTTAAGACTCACTTATGTGCCAGCTCCTTATAGTATTTATGACAATATCTTGAAACTTGAAGCAAATCATTATATTGAATATAATTTAGCAAACCATGAAATAAGTATAAAGCAGATAGCCCAAGAAATAAAACCTAAAGAGCAATCGGTGCCTTTTGATGAAGCTAAGAAAAAAATCAAGGATTTAGTGTACGAAAGCGTAGAAAGTAGGTCTATTGCCGATGTCCCTTTGGGAACATTTTTATCTGGTGGTGTAGACTCTTCAGTAGTGTCACTGTGTTTATCACAATCCACTGGCAAAAAAATTGAAACATTCTCCATAGGCTTTTCTGAAGCCAAGAAAGATGAGACCGATAAATCCCAGTTGGTGGCTAAAATGATCAATAGTAATCACCATGAGTTTAAAATTGGAGAGAATGATTTAAAAGACAACATACATGAAATACTTTTAAATTTTGACGAGCCTTTTTCTGATACCGCTGCCCTTCCCACCTATTTTGTATCTAAAAAAACAAAAGATTATGTTAAGGTTGCTTTAACTGGAGACGGCGGCGACGAGGTTTTTGGGGGGTATAACAAATACTATGTTGGTAAGATGAATAGCAGATATACCAATTTTGTACCTAAACCCATTCATAATGTATTATTGAAGTCTTCAAAATTTCTTCTTGCTACCAAAGATGACAACAGAGGTAGAAGATTCAAGATAAGAAAAATGCTAAGAGCAGTTGATTATAAGGGTAATTCCTATTGGGATATTATTTCTTTGGCGAATACGGAAGACGAGTTGGCCGAAATATTAAATCCTAATGTTTATGAAGACCACTTGTTCGGAGACTACAAAGAAAAACTGTACAATAGTAAAGTTGAATCGCTCACGGATTTTAGGCATGTGGATAAAATTTTAAGTTTAGAAGGCGGAATGCTTGCTAAAGTAGACAGAACAAGTATGCAAAACTCTTTGGAGTGTAGAGCACCGTTCTTGAATAAGAAAATTTGGGATTATACAAATACCCTTCCTGAAAAGTACCTGATGAATGGGTGGAACAAAAAGTACATCTTAAAAGAGGCCTTCAAAGATCAATTTCCGGAGGAATTTCTAGAGAAAAGTAAAATGGGGTTTGGCTCTCCAGTAGGTAACTGGCTTAAATCCAGTTTGAGAAAAGAGCTGGAATTCTATATTGAACCTCAATATTTAACAGCTCAAGGTATCTTTAACCTAAATAAGATAATACCTTTAGTAAAAAATCATTTAGACAGTAAACGCGATAATACGTTTAGAGTATGGGCTTTTTATTGTTTTCAAAAATGGTATAGCAACATTTATTTAAAATAAAATTAATGAGCAATAAAAAAAGAATATTGATTGTTTCATCCTTGGCGAATTCACTAACGAATTTTAGAGGGGACTTTATAAAAAGTCTTATTTCCAATGGATACGAAGTTTATGCTGGTGCACCCGGATTTACGCCTGAAAATCATAAGGAAATTGAGGGTCTAGGCGCTATTCCTGTAGCATTTAATCTACAAAGAACTGGCTTAAATCCATTTGTAGATTTCAAAACCATTTTAGAATTAAAAAGAATAATTCGAAATAAAAAAATAGACTTGGTATTTCCATATACCATAAAACCTGTAATATATAGTTCAGTAGCAGCAAACATGTGTAAAGTTCCTGTGGTTTCGCTAATTACTGGTTTAGGTTTTACGTTTACGGGATTGAGTCTTAAATCAAAAGCACTGCAAAAGCTTAACGAATTTTTATACAAGCGCTCTATCAGAAAAAATAAGGTTGTTGTTTTTCAAAATGTCGATGACAAAAATCTATTTATGGATAGGAAAATTTTAACCAAACAAAATAAAACGGAGGTTGTAAGTGGCTCTGGAGTAAATCTGGAAAAATTCAAGTTTAGGAAAAATCTAAAATCCGATGAATCCGCAAGTTTTATAATCGTTACCAGACTAATTCGCGAAAAGGGAACATCACTTTTTATAGAAGCAGCTAAAATTTTAAAACCGAAATATCCTAATTCTGAGTTTCATATTATTGGAGCTCCTGGAAATTCACCATCAGCGGTGAAAATAGAGGAATTGGATGTACTACATAACAACGGCACTTTGGTATATCATGGAGCACAGTCAAACATTGCCGAACATTTGTCACAAAGAGATGTTTTCGTGTTACCAACATATTATAGAGAAGGGGTGCCCAGATCTATTCTTGAAGCTTTATCCGTGGGTATGCCAATTATTACTACTGATACGCCAGGATGCAGAGAAACGGTAATTCATAAAGAGAACGGCTTCTTAATACCAATTCAAAATTTAGAAGCACTAGTGGATGCCATGGAATTTTTTATTCTAAACCCCAAACGTCTTACTGAAATGGGACTAAGCAGTAGGGCCTATGCAGAAAGAAGGTTTGACGTAAATATTATAAATAAAGATCTTTTAAGGATAATCAATAATGCTATTTAAAATATTGGTTTTGTTTTTTATCTAAACTAATTGGATGAATTAATGGCACTTTTAAAACATTTCTCTCAACATAAAGCCACGAGTTTGCTAAACTCATGGCTTTATGTTTTTTACTTACTACGTTGTACACGACTAATACAAGCAAGCCATATTTTTAAGATTGTTTATTTAGGGTTATCTATCTGCCCAAATATCCACCATCAACAGGAATTATTGTCCCAGTAATGTAGTCACTTGCCGATGAAGCTAAAAGTACAGTTAATCCTTTCAGATCTTCACCACTACCCCATCGTTTCATGGGAACTCTCATAAACACCTCATCAGTTCTTTTTTTGTCATTTATCAAAGCAGTATTTAATTGCGTATCCATATACCCAGGTGCAATGGCATTAACACAAATTCCCTTAGATGACCAATCGTTTGAAAGTGCTTTTGTTAATTGCCCTACCCCACCTTTGGAAGCCGCATATGCCGGAATTGTAATTCCTCCTAAAACACTCATTATGGAAGCAATATTTATAATTTTACCGCCACCATTTTTCAACATGGTATTACCGGCACATTTACAATAATAAAAAGTAGCATCTAAATTTATAGAAATAACCTTGTTCCATTCTTCATCTGGAAAGTCTTCACTAGGATATCTTCTCTGGATGCCTGCAGAGTTCACCAAAATATCAATAGTCCCCCCCAATATTTCCAAGGCGGCAGTATATGAATCTTTTATTTCTTCTTTCTTACTCACATCAGCCTTTATAGCGCTTACGTCTAATCCATCAGCTTTAAAATCTTCGCAAATCTTGAAAACGCGATCATCCAGATCAATAACTACGGTTTGGGCTCCTGCCTGTGCTAATCCCTCTACCATTGCTTTACCAAGGTCTCCAGCACCTCCTACTACAATTGCCTTTTTTCCTTTTAAACTGAACGCATCTAAAATATTTCTTGTCATACCTTTAGGTTTTATTATCTAAACTAAATTTTCTAATCAATAATATAATCTTTTTCTTTCCAAGGTTGTAACCATTCTAATATCATGTTTTCCCCATTGGAATCATAAACCTTCAATGTGTTTTTAAAGTTTTCAATTATTTCATTGATTTCAATAATAGAATCTGCATTAACATAGATCCTATAAATAATCTGCCTTTCAGTTCCCAAAAACGCATTCTCAACCGTATCTCCAACTTTAAATCGTTCTACAACAAAAACTACATTTTTATGAGATTTTATTTCATCTACACCTTCAATTTTATCGATTTCACCACCTTTTAATAGAATCCAAATTGAACTAGCAGATTTACCTCTGAACTTATAATCGTTCTTTTGTGGAAAATCGTCATCTCCGAAAACACCTGTAAAAGCATAATTAATAAGCATTTTACGATGGTCAAAACCATTTATAGCATTCAAATGAATATGGGGTGCTTCCCCTTGTAATCTAAATCCTGGATCATAAATATAGAACTCATCGTTTTCTACAAAAAACTGAATACAAAGTACACCGGCCTTTACATTTAAACCTTCAAACATTTTACATAATTTGGGATGCACCTCTTTTACAAAACTTTCGGTGTACTTAGAAGGATATACGGTACCTAGTGCTATAGGACTGGAATCTCCTTGTAATCTTGTAAGTTGCCTGTCAAAAGTTGCCGAAAGGTAAGGAATGCCATTTCTAAAAGTATAATACACTGCCATATCATCACAGTTTGTATCCATATATTTTTCAACTAAGACTACTCCTTTTTTTGAATATTTTAAAACATTTTCTACTGTAGCAATATAGTCTTCATCATCTCTACAAATCTTAACTCCAACTCCTCCTCCACTGTCCACTGGCTTTACCATCAAAGGATAGTTAATATTTTGGGGTTTTTTAATTTCAGAATCGTTTGTTAAGTAAATGCCTGGAATATCTTGAATACCATACTTTTCGCAATAGCGCTTAAATCCGTCTTTACTGCAAAAAGCCTCTACCGCCTTCTCGGTAGCATAACAAGGAAAATTAAGTTTCTCACAAATTTCTCTATAAGGTTTTACCAAAATATCAGCAACTCCAACTAAAACTGCATCTACTTTTCTTTCCTTGGCAACACTTACAATTTTATCAACATCAAAACCATCTATGTCGTGGGTTTCTGAAGCTTTCTTTTTTGCAGGAGCATTGGGATTTGGGTCTATTACAATGGTATAAATACCCATGGATTCCGCAATATCTACTAAAACTCCCGTTTCAGGGTTTCCACCAAGTATTATTAGTTTCTTTTGCATATGTAATGATTTGTTAGCACAATACTACAAAAACTATTCGAAAACAAAGACTACAAATATGCTTGAGAATCTTGTTTTTAGATTTTCGGATTTAAAATACGTTTAACAGCACTCTTCTAAGAGATGAAATGGCCATTTAGGGTAGACATTAGGCTAACTATGGATAGTTCACCTTTGTAAAAAAAACTCTATCGAAAGCATTTCCCTAAAAAATCTAATTAGATAATTCTCAAGTAAAATAATCTTTTTTGATTTATTTATTTTACTCTTGAACATCAAATATCGATACAATATGTAACAGGAAGATTATTTAGAATCAATATCGAATAAACCTTGTGCCACATAGTGTTTTTATTGATTTTATCGAAAAAATTACATGAAGGGATAAACTTTTATAAAAAGTAGTTAGATTTGTCTCAGTCATACAATACTTAAACCTCGTTGTAAGTATTATATTTAGCTAACATTAACATTAATATAATTTCTACGAAATGAAAGTTTTATTATTAGCAGGTGGACTTGGAACACGGATTTCTGAAGAAACACATCTGAAGCCAAAGCCCATGATTGAAATTGGAGGCAAACCAATTTTATGGCATATTATGAAAATGTACTCCCACTATGGCTTTAATGAATTCACGGTACTGTTAGGGTACAAGGGATATGTGGTAAAAGAGTTTTTCGCCAATTACTTTTTACACCAATCTGACGTTACTGTGGATTTGGCCGAAAACAATATAACCTTTCATAACAATAAATCAGAACCTTGGAAGATTACACTTCTAGATACCGGAATGCATAGCATGACCGGTGGGCGAGTGCTTAGAGCCCGCGATTATGTTGGAGAAGAACCCTTTATGCTTACCTATGGTGATGGTGTGTCTGATGTAAATATTAAGGCCTTGGTAGAATACCATAACAGTCATTCTGGTTGTATTACTATGACTTCTGTGCAGCCTGATGGAAGATTTGGATCTCTCATAATGGACGGAGATCGTATAAGTCAGTTTATGGAAAAACCGAAAGGAGATGGTGGTTGGATAAATGGTGGTTTCTTTGTTTGTGACCCAAAAGTTTTTGAATATTTAGAAGGAGATTCTACCATTTTCGAGAGAGCACCTTTGGAAAAAATGGCAGAAGATAAAGAGCTCTTTGCGTTTAAACACTCAGGTTTTTGGAAGCCAATGGATACACTTAGAGATAAAAATCAACTAGAGGAAATGTGGGCTAACAAAACAGCAAAATGGAAAACATGGTAGCATATGATGGCTTTTATAAAGGAAAAAGCGTTTTTTTGACCGGACATACTGGTTTTAAAGGCTCTTGGATGACACTTTTACTGCAAGCCCTTGGGGCCGAAGTAACGGGTTATGCTCTTGCTCCCGATCAAGAACAAAACTTATTCGATTATGCTGGGTTAGACGAAAAGATGAATTCTTATATAGGAGACATACAAGATTTTTCTAAGTTACAGAATGCCATTGAAAGTGCCAATCCAGATATAGTAATCCATATGGCCGCTCAGCCACTAGTAATTGAGTCATATAAGAATCCCGTTTACACTTACGGAACAAATGTAATGGGTACGGTGAATTTGCTCGAAACAGTTCGCAAAATGCCTAATATAGATGTTTGCCTTAACATTACTACTGATAAAGTGTATAAGAATAATGAATGGCTTTGGGGCTATCGTGAAACAGACACTTTGGGAGGTCATGACCCCTACTCCAATAGTAAAGCTTGTTCTGAATTGGCTACACAATCGTATCGCGATTCTTTTTTTGCTGATTCTAATACTGTCGTGGCTACGGGAAGAGCAGGAAATGTTATAGGAGGAGGCGATTGGGCAGAAAACAGATTGGTTCCCGATTTTATTAGGGCCATTCAGTCTGGAGAGGAAGTGGTGATAAGAAGCCCAAAAGCCGTTAGACCGTGGCAACACGTCCTAGATTGTTTAGGTGGATACCTACATCTTATTTGGAAATTATCAACAAGCAACACATTGGCATCAAGTTATAATTTCGGTCCAGAGGATGACAATATCAGGACAGTTGAATCGCTAATCGATAAAGTTTGTAAGGCTTGGGGTGAATCTGCATCATACAGAGTTGAAGGTAGTGACACTTTTCATGAAGCCGGTTTATTACGCTTAGATATTTCTACTGCAAGACAAGAACTGGGGTGGCAGCCCAAATGGGGCATGGACAAAACCGTGTCGCAAATTGTGGCATGGTATAAATCGTTTTCTGAGGGAAAAAATGCCTTAGAACTTTGCCAAAAACAAATAGAAGAATTCTTTCTGCATTAATCTAATATGATGAAGCAATCCCTTTTTATAACCGGAGCCGATGGGTTTTTGGGACATCACTTAGTTCTACAATTGGCCAAAACCTATAATGTTATTGGTTTGGTGCGATCTCCTAAAAACCTAAAACGCTTAAAAGTTGGGGAGATAACACTCTGTAGTACTAACGAGCCTTTAGACGAAGTTTTTGAACAATACCAGCCTATTGGAATTGTTCATACGGCAACCAAATATGGAAGAACCGGTGAATCTGTACCAAGTTTACTTGACGTAAATGTTGATTTACCAATTCACTTACTGGAACTGTCCCAAAAATATAACGCCAAGATATTTATCAATATTGGCAGTTTTATTACCCAAGGTAAAGGCTATAATTATTTGCAAGATTATGCACTGTCAAAAAAACAATGTTCTCAATGGCTTAAACTTATAGCCAACAAAGCCGATACTTGTAAAGTAATCGATTTTACATTGTACCACCCATATGGACCTAGGGATGCCGAATCTAAATTTGTTAGTAGTATGGTAAAAGCCATAAAAGGAAAAACCCCTTTTATAGACTTGACACCTGGAGAGCAAAAGAGAGACTTTATATATGTGGGCGATGTCGTGACTGCTATTGAATTGGCTTTAAAAAAATATGCCGATTTAAAAGCACCTTATACCCAAACAGATTTGGGTACGGGCTCATCCTGTAGCTTACGTTATTTTGTGGAAACCCTTAAGGCTGTATCGGGAAATGAAGAAACCGACCTTAGATTTGGGAATTTGCCCTATCGGGAAAACGAAATTATGGAAGCAAAAGCTAATCCTGACTTACTTAACATTTGGGGATGGAAACCTATTTACACTCTTGATGAGGGCCTTTTACTTACCTTAGAGCAAACAGTAGTATAGTCTGGTAGTTGTGCGCACACGTTTAACTTCTGTTGTTTATGAATGGATCATGAACTTTCTATGTGAAAAAATTATGCTTTTTTAAGTACCCCCGATTGCCCTTGTTGAGTTTACACTTCTTTAAATATTCAAATACAGACCTGTTACCTATTGCCTTAAGTTTTTATCAAAGCCCAATTGTGAAAACAGTTGCCTTATTTCTTTTTCATCCGTATTAATTTGCACTACCTTTTTGCTGTCTATTCCCATAAGCACCAATTCTTCCTTTATCGATTTAAATGCAGAAGGATTGATTGTGGCAATTATAAAAAAGTCAAATTCTGTATTTACAATAGAACTAAAGGGATTAACAAAATTGTCGCCTATACTCATTTCATGGAAATCAATATCTATCCATTTAACAATTTGGAAAAAATTGCTTTTGTAATTCGATGATAAAAGGTGCTGACCAAAAGAACCCGAACTATATACTATAACTTTTGAGTTTTTTGTTGCCTTTAAAAAAGGATTGAAAATAATATTTCCCGAGGCATCGTGGATTAACCCTCCAGACCTAACCAAAATCAGGGAGTAAAGGTAATAAAGTATCTGGGTATCTAAGTTTTCTTTATCGAGATAAGGACTCAACTTTTTCTCTAAAAAATTCTTTAAGAGCCCCAATCTGTAAAACTCAATGGTCGTGTTTTTAATAGATTTTAAGATGGAATCGTGCCGTTGCCTGTAGTAGTAAAGTGGAATTCTACTTATTGTAAGCTTTTTTGAAATTGACAAATAGGTATAGGTAATAGCAGCATCTTCTCCCATTACAATGTCATCTGGAACTTCAAACAATATTTGGTTTAGCAATTCTCTTTTAAAAAGCTTGCTCCACACATAGGTAGATATTTCGTGTTCACAAAAGGCACCATTGTACATGGCTTTCGGAAGTATAGAGTTTTTAATGTCGTTTTCATCAAAAACACCTGTGTAAGGCGGTCGTATTGTTTCAATTTTTCCATCAAACTCCCTAAAATGTCCTGTTACTACGAGATCAGAATTGTTAACTTCGGCAAGTTTGAATAAAATGTCGAGATAAAACTTATCTACCCAATCATCACCATCAATATAAGCAACATACTTTCCTTTAGCATTCCTAAGCCCTTCTTTCCTACCACTTAAAAGTTCCCCATGCGCTTTGTGAACTGCTTTAATCCGGTCATCTTTTTTAGCATATTCATCACAAATCTCAGGGCAATTGTCTGGGCTACCATTATCAACCAAAATCAATTCAAAGTTAGTGAATGATTGGTCTAAAATACTTTCTATACACTTGGGAAGATAGGCTTCTATCTTATATACTGGAACAATAACACTGATACTAACTTCACTCATAATTACTGTTAATTTAATTCAACATAAAAAAGTCCACCTCCGTAAACATCATCTTTATCACAAGACTTTGCAGTTGTTATATATAAGTTTAAATTATTATCTAAACAACAAGAGGTTACGTTTGGGCATGGCAATTTTCGTTCATCTATTTTCTTGCCGCTTTTAGGGTTCCATTGAGATACACGACCTCCTCCCCATTCTGCAATCCATAGCATGCCCTCGTTATCCATACACATACCATCGGGACTCCCTTCTCCTTTAAATTCGATCACGTAAGACTCAAATAAAACACAACCGGTTTTCATATCATAAGCATATTTGGCCACTTTCTTGGTGGGGGTATCAATAAAGTAAAGATTTAGGCCATCTTGTGAAAATGCCAATCCATTGGAAATAGTTGTGTTCTCGATTATAACCTTGTATTCTCCGTTTGAATATGAAAAGACTTTCCCTACATTATTCTTAACCTCTGGGTATCCCATCGTTCCTATGATAAATCTTCCTTCTGGATCTTTAATACCATCATTATATCTAACAGAATCTCCTATCTCGATTTGAAAGGAAAAGTGTTTTTCCAATGTAGTAAAGTCTATTTCAAAAAAACCATTTTTAGAGGCTACCATAATTCTTTTCTTCCTATCCAACAAAAAGACACAGCTCACAGGAGAATCCAATTTTACACTCAAAATCTCTCCAGTTGAAGGGTTGTAGCAAAAAACCAAGCCATTTAAAATAGATACAAAATATAATAGATTCTCATTGTGGTCAAATACAGGGCCTTCTAACAATTCTGAATTGGTATGACATATAAGTGACGGATTCATAAGTGCAGTTTGGTTAAATATAATGTCCTCCAGTTATTCGTATCAATGAGCCAGTTGTCATAGCGGATTCATCAGAAACTAAATGCATGATTGCTGGTAATGGATCTAATTTGTTTAACAAACGCCCCATGGGAATAATATCTCCTGCAATTTTGTTTAACTCCTCTCCACTAATGCCTTCTTCGGCTCTTAGCTTGAGCTCCCCTTCTGTGTCGGTCCAGCCCATTACCAAGTAATTTGATCTAATACCATGTTTAGCATAATGATGTGCAATATGATTTGATAGTGCGTAAAGTGCATTTTTCGTAATTGCATATGGTGCCCTGTCAATATCTCCATAATCCATATGTGGAGATCCAAAGAAAATGATGGAACCAGTTTTAGATGCCATCATAGATTTTAGTACGTGCTTTAACATAAAAAACGCAGCTTTGAGGTTAATATTAAAAACACTGTCGTAAACATCCTCTTCCGTATCAATGATGGATGAAATGGGTGTTATGCCCGCATACAAAATTAATGCATCAATTTTCCCAAATTTTTCTATGGTTTGAAGGTAATAAGCTTCGATGTCCTGAACGTCATTCAAGTCAATCTTATGAAAATATAGCCGATTTGCGGATTCCGACGTTTGTATGATTTTAGTACCCTCATCCAGGTTTCTGCCACAGAAGGACACATTGTAACCCTTTTTTAAGCAGGATTTTAGCACCTCGTTCCCAACACCTTTGGTTCCTCCTAAAATCATAACTGTCTTCATAACTGTGTAGTTTCTTGGTTCTAAATTGTGCTACCGCCCAAATCTAATTATTTATTATTAGGTTCAAAATTTTTTTCTTGTATAATTAAAAAAATATCGTTCTATCTTTAAGACAGGTAAAACTTAATCATTTTTTACTGTTGGGTTATGAATTTTACGGAAAGGAGAGCTATTGAGAGTTTCCTTCCCACAGTCCAAAAGAAGCGTTCTCTATAGAGGCCATTGCATTTCTATTAAATACTTTTCTAATAGTTTTTAACAAGATATCTAAATCGGTTTTAAAGTTCAGATTGTCAACATACCATATGTCATGAGCAAATTTTTCATCCCATGATAGTGCTGTGCGGCCATTAACCTGTGCCCATCCAGTAACACCGGGTTTTACCAAATGCCTCCTTGCTTGTTCTTGATTATATAAGGGAAGATATTCAATTAATAGTGGCCTAGGGCCGATGAGTGACATATCCCCTTTTAGAACATTAACAAGTTGTAACAGTTCATCTAAGGAGGTCTTTCTAATAAATGCACCAACTTTTGTTATGCGCTGCTCTTGATTGCTCAATTCACTTTCATTTTTTCTTGGATCTCTCATAGTTTTAAACTTTATAATAGTGAATATCTTTGCATCCTTACCAGGTCTCTTTTGAAAAAAAAATGGTCTACCCTTATTGGCAAACATCAATACAATAATTAAGGCAATAATAAACGGAGATAATATAATCAACGCCACAAATGATATAGAAAAGTCTAAAAATCTTTTAAAAAACTTCTTATACATAATGCATTATTTGTTTGTGCAATCTCTCTGCATAAATTTATAACTTAAAAATATCAACGGGTTAAATTGTATCAAAGCAACATTAATCAGTGTAAGTTATAAACCCACTTTACAGAGTTCAATCATCTCATAAGCTTATTGAGTTATATAAATGATTTAAGGGAATTGTTGGAATTTCTTATATCTATCAGGAACAGGAAATTCTGGTGAAACACCATGCCAAAACATGTTTATAATACACCACCTACCTTGGTAGTAAGCCAATTGTATACTTTTTATATCTTGTTTATAAGGCTTGTTGTTTACCATATCTTCCTTACTGTGGAAAGCTTCACAATGGCTAAATGCATGCCCCATGTTTCCATAAGTCTCTACCACCCTTCCAATTTCTCTTTCGTAAAAAGCAGTTTTTCGAGTATTATCAAACCAATACCCAATACGTTCAACATAATCGTTAGGAGACATAAACTGCGGCCTTAGATTGCCATTTATATCTTTTTCGTAACCAATTTTATTTGCTTGGGGATGAAACAAGAATCTAAAGAACTCCCAATCTCTTGGTTCTCCAGGTTCACCACCTAGACAAGCGTAAAATGATGTTATTAAATCGTCTACAGATTGTACTTTTTTTAAATATTCTTCTTTCATTTAAACTTGTTCTTATTAAATATAGTTCTTTTAATGTTCAATAAAATTTTGTTCTTTAACATTGAGCAAAACGATTTAAAACTAGGAATATTATTTTAAAAGTTCTGAACCTAATGGTTTATATTCGACGTAAAGTCTATTTATAGGGGTTACTACGTTCCTGTTTTTCGTGTAAAATCTTACGATTTCTAAAAAATTTAATTTTCAAACTAGAATCTAGTTTCATGAAAGTGTAAATAGTCAATACACTTATACAGGATTAGCAAAGAAGTATTATCTTCGTTTTTTAAAACTAACAATCTAATAAAACATTTCAGCTTTATTATTAATTAAATATAGTATGCTTTACTCTAAATGTAGGTTTATAAAATTGAAAAAATAATTATGAAGCATCAAATTTCTGATTTGTCCGGTACTTTCACTTTAAATAATGGTGTAGAAATGCCCTATCTGGGTCTGGGCGTATACATGTCTCATAATGGCGAAGAAGTAATTAATGCAGTACGCTGGGCCCTTGAGGCGGGATATAGACATGTAGATACGGCGCCAATTTACAGAAATGAAAGCGGAGTTGGCCAAGGCATTAAGGATAGTAATTTACCGAGAGAAGATGTTTTTGTGGTTAGCAAAGTATGGAATAGTGACCATGGCTATGACAAGACCATAAAAGCTTTTGACAAGAGCTTAGAGCAATTACAATTGGACTATCTAGACCTCTACTTGGTACATTGGCCGGTAGTTGGTAAATATACTGATACATGGCTTGCTTTAGAGGAACTATATAAGCAGAAAAAAGTTCGTGCTATTGGAGTTAGTAATTTTTTAAGACATCAACTAGAAGATGTAATGGAAATCGCAGAGATAACCCCAATGGTGAACCAAATGGAATTTCATCCTTTTCTGGTTCAACAAGACCTAATTGATTTCTGTCAACAACACAAAATACAATATGAAGCTTGGTCTCCTTTAATGCAAGGCAAAGTTTTTGACTTGCCAGAATTTAAACAATTGGCGGATAAATATAACAAGAGCATTGCTCAAATCGTATTGAGATACGATCTACAGAAAGGAGTGATAACTATTCCTAAATCATCTAAAAAACAACGTATCATTTCCAATGCTAATATATTTGATTTTGAACTATCACAATCGGATATGAAATTTATTGATGATATGGATAGAAACCATCGTTATGGGCCAGACCCAGACAACTTTGAATGGTCTGTAGTTATATAAGAAAAAAGTCGACTTTTTGACTACAGGATGCGCATAGGTAGTATTTCCGTTATTGTAGGTAGATTCGTGTTATTTACTTTACAAGACGATTATTCACTTTACATAAACCTGAAAAGATCAGCTGTAAGTTAATAGTTGTGACATGTCCTACGAATTGGTTTTTTGTCGGCTAAATTGGTAATAGCTAAATTATTTATTTTTATTTGCATATATAACTAAGGCTAATTTATTGCCAAATCGATTACCCTATGTCTAAAAACATATACGCTACTTATTTAAAACGTCCTTGTGACCTTACCGTTTCAATTCTGGGCTTTTTAGTATTCTCTCCACTTTTTATCCTTTTGATAATAATCTTATCGATTGATTTCAAAGGTTCCCCATTCTTCTTGCAAGAGCGTCCTGGAAAGGATGAAACAATTTTTAAGATCATCAAATTTAAAACTATGAAAGATCCGAACAAGAATGAAAGTGAACTTAAGAATCAAGCAAATCGAATTACAAAACTTGGAACATTTATTCGAAAAACCTCTTTAGATGAAATCCCGCAATTGCTCAACGTAATAAAAGGAGATATGAGCTTAGTAGGACCAAGGCCACTTGTAGTTCTTTATCTTCCTTATTACAATAAAACTGAAAAAAAAAGACACTTAGTCAGACCTGGAGTTACAGGGTTGGCACAAGTAAAAGGCCGCAATAGCCTAGCATGGGAAGAGCGGTTTTTATTAGATGTAGAATATGTAGAAAACGTTAGCTTAGCACTCGATATGAAAATATTATATTGGACTGTGCTGAAAATACTGGCAAAATCCGATGTTGTAATCAATCAGGACGAGCACATGGATACCTTCGATGTTTACCGAAAGAAACAGTGGAAAACTTATAAAGCCTCATAAAGTCCAAAAATGTGCGGGAACTATACGAAAGCTAGCTCTTCGAAAAATATAAATAATCTCATGCTTTAGATTTTTGACTTTGACATAAACTTTATCTGATTTCTGACGTAAAACAAAAATGACATGTTGTTTAAACTTTTAAATTCTAACTCATAAAAGATAAAATTGATTTAAAATATTTCTTATTATCTCAGAAAAAAGCCATCTAATAAGAAGAAAATATAAGTTTTTTTTCAACTATATGACATAACTCCTTCTAGAATTAAAGTTAGATTTAATTAAACTAGAGTCTTAGCCTAGGACATCCATACTAATTGTGTTTTTTAACTCTAAAAAACATAATACAAATACAACAAACGCATACTAAACTACTTGTAAAAGTGAATGATTTTTTCAAATTATAACAGAATTATGGAATTAAACTTTTATCATGAATAACTTAAAAAATGGACGTTAATCTAGTAATTAGTTTTCATTTAAAAATATATATTTACTTTTATTAAAAAAATATTATTAGCTCCAAACACAATACTCCCTAAGAAATTGAAAATTGAAGTTATAAAAAATCGAAAAGATTGGAATGCTTTCCTATCTTTAGTAGGAGTTTATGACACCTATCATACTTATGAATATCACATCATTTCCAAATCTGATAATGAGACTCCTATTTTATTAAAATATGAGGACTCAAATGTATTAATTGGTATTCCGTTTTTAATTAGAAATATTAAAGGTACTCAATACAAAGACCTTACTTCAGTTTATGGGTATGCAGGCCCTATAAGTAAGGGAGTCACCGCTGATTTTGACAATTCTACTTTTATAAGGAAGATAGCAAAATTTTTAAAATCAAATAATTTTGTATCTGCATTTTCAAGATTAAATCCTTTTATACCAAATCAATCGAGAATATTAAATGATTTAGGGCAGATAGTAACTCGAGGACAAGTAGTAAATATAGACATCACAAAAAACATTGAAGCACAACGATCTCACTATCAAAGAAGATTAAGGACATACATAAATAAATCCCGTAGAAATTGTGAGGTAAAAAGCGGAACTACGAAAAAAGATTTAAAAGAATTTATAAGCATTTATTATGAAAACATGAAAAAGGTTGATGCGGATGGCTTTTACTTCTTTGATGAATTATATTTTGAAAAACTATTCAGTTCCAAAGATTTTACTACAGAAATTCTTTTGGCTATTGACAAAGATACTAACAAGACCATTGCTGGATGTTTGTTCATGATTTCAAATGGAATTGTTCAATACCACTTATCTGGAACTAGAAACGCTTTTTTGGACAAAGCACCAACAAAACTCCTTATTGATGAAATGAGAATAATGGCTACAAACAACGGATACTCATTTTTTAATCTAGGAGGTGGCATAGGTGGAAATTTTGACGATTCACTATTCCGTTTCAAATCAACATTTTCAAAAGATTTTAAAGACTTTAACCTTTGGAAGGTTATTATAAACCTAGACGTTTACAGCGCATTGGTTTTTAAAGCTAAAACAATAGAAAACTTTGAGTACTTCCCAATGTACAGATCAAACAAATAGTAATTGTTTTGTAAAGTAAAACTCATATAAAATAGCTAAAGCTACCTATTTAAAGCTATTTTTTCCTAAGAATTGAATGCAAATTTTTACTACGGAATTCTTTCTACATATAGCTAGATTACCAATGTTAAGCACTTGCCTATTTTCGCGACCTAAATTAAATACACCAACTACTTCTTAATTAGCAAAATTTTGTCGAATTTTGAACTACCCGAAAACCTAAAATTTACTCTAAATACATGTTATGAGTTTCAATTCCAATAAAGATTTATATTCAAGCAGATTATTCAAGATTTGGTCAGAAAAGCAGTCTTTAACATCTATTGAGGTACATTTTTTAGATAAATATCCTATCAACACATTTGGTATGGCAATTGAAGCGGGTATTGGTGGTGGTAGCATAATCTTTTAAATTGAAAAATGTGGGTTTAAAGAAGAACATATTATAAAAATTATTGAGAAAAATGGATTTGCCCATCATTAAATGCAAAGCAAAGCTAAGTAGTAGTGCTAGAACAAGCCATATACACATAGAAGCAAAAAAAGCCTGATAGCAATTTCGTATATAATGGAACTAAAAAACGACCCTTTCTCTAACACTATTTTCCAACAACTATGGATTAAGCATTTTAGTTCTTCAAAAGACATTGAAAAGTTTAAATTCATCGATGGAATAAATTTCTATAGAGGTTTTTTAAACTCGCTCTATTTTAATGTTGGAAGGAACCTAACAAAAGGTAATACCTATAAACTCATAGATTCAGATGGATATAAAAAGAAAGCTCTTGTTATTTATGACGTTTTACCACATTTGCAGAAAAACAATAATGAAATACCAAAAAATTTAGAGATATTAAAATCTGTTCAATATCCAGGATTCCTAATTAACCTAAAAAAATTTAAAAACATAGATGATTACCTATTACATACTTTTAGCAAGAATACTCGAGCAAAAATGAGGAGGTTTTCAAGGCGCTTAGATGAATGTTTTGATCTAACTACTAAAATGTATTTCGGAGATATTGATAAAACTGAATATGAGTTTATTTTTAAAAAATTCCTGCTTCTTTTGCAAAAACGATTCGCCGATAAAGGCATATACAACAACAACATACAACAATCTGAATGGAATTTTTACAAAGAGGTTGCATACCCTTTAATTCAAGATAAAAAAGCATCCTTATTTGTAATCTATAACAAGAATGAACCTATTGCCATAAAATTTATTTACCACAGCACAAATATAGCTATAGATGCTATTACTGTATTTGACATCGACTATTCAAAATTCAATCTTGGCTATGTAAACAATTTAAAATTCGTTAGCTGGTGCTTTGATAACGACATCTCAATCCTGGACTTTTCCAAAGGTTATTTTGATTACAAAAAAAGGATGTGCACTTTACAGTATGATTTTGAATATCATATATTATTCGACAAAAAATCAATTCGGGCTAAAAGTATAGCATATGCTTACTATTACATGTTTGAAGTCAAAGCCTATTTAAGGCGAAAAAAAATTAACACCATATTTCATAAGATTTTTTATCAATTAAAAAAAAACAATGTGCCTGAAATAAAAATTAACTTTGAAATATTGAAGTTAGACACTCTGCCTGACAATAACGATATTGTTCAAATAGATATACATAAAAACGAGAAGTTTACTTTAATGAAGAAACATGTTTACGATTTTCAATACCTTGCAGTTAAACCTTATCAGCAAATTAAAGTTTATAAGCATTTAAAAAAAGAGTATACCTATATCCTATGGGCTGATTCATTGATTCAGCAAATAGTTTTAAAGTAAAACTTATGAAAAAGTTAATCTTAAAAAGTATAATATACGTGTTCCTTATAATAGTTACTTTAGAATTTATAGTAAGGGCATTTCATCTTCACACTGAAGCTCCTGAAAGATATATAGATAAATTTGAGGTTGAAAAATATCTACCAAACCAAACAGGTTATGCTGTTACAGGTAATAGAAGACAAAACTTTTCAGAATACAAGACCAATAATTTTGGCTTTAATTCTTTTCGAGAATTTAATCCTTCTGAAAATAAAATAGAAATTGCTTTAATAGGAGATTCCTTTATCGAAGGTTTCCATCAGGATTATGATGTTTCAACTGGAAAAAAAATTGAAACCAAATTGAATAATAAGGTAGAAGTTTATGAATATGGCTATGGCGGCTATGATTTGGCAAACCAACTATTTTTGATCCATGCTTACAAAGATCATTTTAAAAAAATTGATCATATTATTTTCTACCTAAAGTATGAAAACGATTTGGAGAGAAGTGTTTTTACTCCAAATTATGATAGGATAGCAATGTTAAAATCCCCATTATTTCGAATTAGAGATAATTTTAAACTTTTATCTTACGCATCGTCTATTGGGATAATTGACCCCATAAAGAATATGGCAATCGATATAATGCATGGAAAAAAAGAACAGCAATCCATTAGTGATGACGAAAAACTGAATGAAGACTTAAAAAATTTAGAAAACTTTAAAACGTTAATAAACACTTTTGGCTTTGAGAAGGATAGAATGTCATTTTTACTGGATTCCTCAGCTACCAGTGAAGTATTTTTAAATTATTTCAATGACAATGGATATCATATCATTGATTTTTCTAATACCTTTAATTCCTCAACAGAACCTCCCACCCTTATTTATGATATGCATTGGAATGACCATGGTAGAGACTTAATTGCAAGCGAGATTTCAACTTTCATAAATAATAAGTTAAACTTGTAACATAAATATTAAAAAGCTTTTTTATCCTAAACAAGCATAATCGTCAATGGAAAACAAAACAGTGGATTTTTTAGAATCTGTGTACATCTTAAATAATCTTCCAGACTTTTACAGAGAGTTAAGTTGTACTTATACACCCCATTTTGATTATAAAAATGTAGACAATGATAGCTTTTCACACATTAAAAACAACATTGTAGTTGTTAAGGACATCCCTTCCTATTTAAACGTAAAAGAGCAAAGTTTACCAAAAAACGTTAAGCAAGTAAAAATACCTTACTACAGCGGATATGCCATTAATTTTGAGGGAGTTGAAAGCACCCAAGGGTATTTAAAATCTAGGTTTGGCAATTCAAGCAGGTATAAATTGAGAAGGTCTGTTAAGAGATTGGAAAACGCTTTCAATATTAGTTACAAGATGTACTATGGCGAGATTTCACAAAAGGAATACGATACAATTCTTGAGGTATTTTTCAAATTACTTGAAATAAGGTCTGTTGAAAAAGGCATTATAAAAAATAGAAATGTAAAAAGAAAAGATTTTTATTATGCTAATATGAAGTCTTTAATTTTAAATAAAAGAGCTTCTCTATTTGTGATTTACAATGGAGATACGCCTATTGATATTTGCTTGAATCTTCACGTTGACAATGTGGTTTGTCAACTTATTAGAACATATGACATAAATTACTCTAAGTATAATACCGGTTATATTGATTTGATAAAACAAATAGATTGGTGTTTAGCCAATAATATTCATCTTCTCACCTTTATGTATGGTGCATTTTATTGGAAAAAGCGATGGTGCAACCATACATACCCTTATAGATATGATATTTTCTACAACAAAAAATCTATTAAATCAATATCGAAAAGCTTAATACAAATAACTAATCATAAACTTAGGCACTATTTAAGAGAGCGCGGTTACATAGATAGGTTTCATAACATAAAAAACAGTATTAAAGAAAAACTACATCCTAAAGAATCTCTAGTAGTTACAACAGAAAATATAGATTACGACAAGGAATTAGAGCTGAAGGAATTGGTTGATATTTATAGTGATAAGTATAGTTTTTTAAGACGCTACGCATTTGATTTTCTTTTCAACTATAATGAAAAGGAAAAGGATATTTCACTTTATTCAATGAAAAACAATTCCAATAAATATTTAATTAAGGGAATAAAAAGTAAAGCTATATTAAATATCCAATAGTATAGAGGTTTACTGTAGTTTTAAAACTCTATGCTAAAACTGAAAATAAATAAACGACCTATCAAAACCACTATCATAAAATAATAGCATAGCTAGAATAACAACCGTATAAACAAAAAATCTAACATACCTTGATTTAAACTTAAACGGAGAGCGTTCATCTTTTCTAATACGATATTCATACAACACAAATATTGCCAATAAAATATAGTAATCAATCATTCTATATCCCATGGGATGCATGTACTGTTCATAAGAAAAATTGTTAAAAATTCCCTTGATGAAATTAAAAGCATCAGTAATTGATTCTGATCTGAAAAATATTCTGGAAAAAGTAATAATAGCAAACGTTAATAATACTTGTCCTATCTCAATAAAAGAGGGAAAAACAGAGTTTTCGCCAACAACAGAATGCTTATAAATGGTATTCCTACCCATCAAGAAAACTGGAATAAATGCCAATGCATGAAAGGCGCCCCAAAAAATAAACGTCCAATTTGCACCATGCCAAAACCCACTAACCAAGAAAATGATAATAATATTTCTAACGGACTTTAATTTGCTCACCCTTGATCCACCAAGAGGTATATATACATAATGCCTAAACCAAGTAGAAAGCGATATATGCCAACGCTGCCAATATTCTGCGACGTTTCTTGAGAAATTAGGAAATTTGAAATTAGACATTAACTCTATTCCAAACAGTTTTGCGGTACCGATAGCTATATCTGAATACCCACTGAAATCGCCATACACCTGAAAACTAAATAAAGTAACCCCTAAAATCAGTGAAGAAGCTGGATAAGTGGAGTAATTGGCAAATATGTCATCTACAATTGGTGCCAAAGAATCTGCTATTACCATTTTTTTAAAAAGTCCCCATAATATCAACTTCAAACCTTGTACACATTGGTCATAGCTAAAGCTCCTACGATTTAATATCTGAGATAACAAATTTGAGGCTCTTTCTATGGGTCCTGCAACCAGCTGCGGAAAGAAACTAACAAAAGCAGCAAAACCTAAAAAGTCTTTTGTAGGCTCTAATCGTTTATAATAAATATCAAAGGAATAAGACATTGTTTGAAATGTATAAAACGAAATACCGACAGGAAGTAAGATGCGCAATGTAAAAGTACTTTGGATATTATAACCAAGTAACTGACAAGCTTCAATCCAAGAATCAACAAAAAAATTGAAATATTTAAAAAACCCTAATAAACCTACATTGAAAATAACACTACCCCAAAGCCAAAGTTTCCTACTACTGTTTTTATCGCTGTGGAATATGCGTAAACCAATAAAATAATCAACTACGGTACTTAAGAATATGAGCGATAGAAATCTCCAATCCCACCATCCATAAAAAAAATAACTCGCAAGAATGAGAAATATATTTTGCCCCTTTGTAGTTTTTTTTAAAAAAAACCAATAGACTATAAATACTACTGAAAGAAAAATAAAAAACTCTAACGAATTAAATACCATAATACATTAATTAGTAGGCCCAGGAGGTTTGAAGTTTTATGCTAAATATCTTTTAACAAATAAAGCCTATCAAAAATTTTCTATGAATTACTTAATAATTACCGTGATAAACACTCTTGCATCATAAATATTAATAGAAAAGCCCCATAAAATGGAGCTTAAATTTATAATCATAACGAAATGTGCCTCTACATCTCATTAAATATAGAATGCATCAATCGTTTCTTGTCATTAATACTTTCTTCAAGAGAAATCATCGTTTCTGTACGATACACGCCTTCTATTTCATCTAGCTTAAAGATGACCTCTTTTGCATGTTCCGTATTTCTGGCTCTAATCTTACAAAAGATGTTAAATTTCCCTGTAGTGATATGAGCTACAGTAACAAAAGGGATTTCATTTATGCGCTCTAAAACAAATTGGGTTTGCGAGGTATTATTCAGGTACACTCCAACGTAAGCAATAAATGAATATCCAAGTTTCTTATAATCCAGCGTTAAAGAGGAGCCTCTAATAATGCCTGATTCTTCCATTTTTTTTACTCTTACATGTACCGTTCCCGCAGAAATTAAAAGCTTTTTAGCAATATCTGTAAAAGGTATTCTTGTATTGTCTATCAACATGTCAAGAATTTGGTGATCGATTTCGTCTAATTTAATTTTCCCCATAATTCGATTTTCTTAAATAAAAATCAAAATTAATACATTTTCACTAAAGATTACGCATATTTAATGCATTTTATTTTGAAAATAATGCGATTTTCTCATTATTCAATTTTACGAAAACGTTTTCGTAACCTACTTCCAACATTTTATTGTCTATACTCGAGACTACGGCTCCTTTCGCATCAATCTCTTTATGGGCAAAATTGTTTGATAATATCTCAATATTTTTCAGAATTGGAACAAATATTATTCTATCATCCTGTAAGCGCTCCTCAAATTGAAAAGCCAAATCAATTGTTTCCCGATCACTTTCATCCAGACGTGCATTTCTAATGATAACATCAAAAAACAACTTCTTATTTTCGGGAATATCAAAATACGCTCCGTAATTACTACCGTCAACATCCGTATTTGCAATGTATAACAAAGAAGTGATATATGATATAAAAATGAGTTCACGTGTTTTGTCCCTAGCATAATCTTTATGAAAATGGCCTGCCTCAAATAAAATTGTTGGGATATTTTCAGACTGAAAGGTGTCCCCCACACAATTAATATTGAACGCATCGTCATATACTCCTACCTGTTCTGGGATTATCTTTTGTAAAAAGCTATTCATCTCCGCGATAATCTCCATAGCAATCTTTCTTGTGGGAGTGACAGTGCACGCTTCGTCTTGGGCAGGAGCTAGAAATGATACCGTAGCTGATTTATTAGTATTTCCAGCACTAAAAATTGTACGCTGTCCGTGTAAATTATGGCAAAAGTGGGGTTTAAACTCATTAAATACCTTTCGTAAAATATCACTTTCTGGCTGCGTTCTTTGTTGAGCATCCCTATTTAAATCTACATCATTAGCATTTACACGCGTATAAGCCTCGGCTCCATCAGGATTTAAAATGGGAATAATACAAAGCGTACAATTATCTAAAATGTCATTGGTGATAGAATTATTTGATATACATACATTCAAAAAATCAAAAATCGCTTTAGTTGTGGTAGATTCATTTCCATGCATTTGAGACCACATTAAAATGCGCTTTGAGCCAGTGCCAATTTTTATCGTATAAATATCATTTTCCAAAACTGATTTACCGACTATTTTCACCTTAGCATATGTTTCCAATTTAGAAAGCAGATGTGTAATTTTTTCATTAGTAATATACCTATGAAAAAGTGAAGATTCTTTATATTTTTTAAACAACAATTGTAAGTCAGTAATTTCCATAAACTCTATTTGGTCTACAAAAGTAAACATTTCGATTTTTACAATTGTAAACACAAAATTTGTAAGGTTTTGTATAGTTTAGTAAACAAAACAAGTTGCTCTAAAGTAAGTAATATTTCAAATTGTTACCCATTCTTATAATTTATTTTTAACTAATTATTATTCAGGTAAATAATATTGTTTATTTAAATAAAAAGATTAAATTAAAACAAAGATAAATAACTTGTGTAGAGTATTATTTGAAGCTTTTTGTTACATTTGTAACAACAAATGTACTGTGAAACTAATTTACAATGATAAACAGCGAGCAATTCACAAAAAGACTTCAAAAAGTCATCGAATATTATGGTGAATCGGCCTCCTCTTTTGCTGAAAAAATTGGAGTACAACGCTCTAGTATTTCACATATTTTGAGTGGTAGAAATAAGCCAAGTTTAGAGTTCGTTTTAAAAGTGTTATCTACATTTCCCGAAGTAGAATTATATTGGTTATTAAATGGTAAAGGCACTTTTCCAAATCCATTAGAAACTAAAAAGTCAGCACCTACTCCATCCGTCCAAAAAATTCCAGAGGAATTAATAGTGCCTAAAAATAAGTTGCAAAAGAAAATTGAACGAATTGTGATTTTTTATTCTGATGGAAGTTTTGAAAATTTCGAAAAATAAACTTCTAGTTTGTAGCTTTGCATCAAATTAGTTACAAATGAAAAAGATTCTGCTTTTCTGCACTTTATCCTTAATCGTTTCTTGTTATCAAACAGAGCGTAATTGTAACGATTTTAGAACCGGAAAGTTCTACAGCGAATCAGTTGTTAATGATGTAGTTTACAAATCAAGATTTATAAGGACAGAACAACTGCAGATTGAAACCTACGACAACCATACAGACTCTTCTGAAATACGATGGATTAATGATTGTGAGGTGATTTTTAGAACAATCAACCCAAAAAACATGGCTGAACAAAAAGATATTCACCTAAAAATCCTGCAAACCACCGACTCTTCATATACTTTTGAATATTCTTATGTTGGTGAGGTGAAAAAAGCCAAAGGAACCGTTTACAAAGTGGAGTAAAGCCTAATCAAACGGATACAGGAAGGATTCAGCTAATTCGAAATCAACTGTTTTATCTTCGTTTACATAATAATTCACCATCACTTCTCCCCAATACACTCCATCTGAAAAATCGGCGATGAACCATTTGTGGTTCAATAACTTTACGGTGTTTATCAGCATTTTTCTGCCTTCAGTAGATGCATAAGGCACAATGGGATGCTGGCCTTTCACTTCATTAGTGCTATAAATTTCATCCTTAATGAGAGGAATTAACGAACTGACATCATAACCGTCCTGTTCAAAATAACTTAGTGCATCCTCGTTTCGCTCCAAATTAAAATGTGACAGATTAAGTATTTCATCCTGAAGAACATTCAGTGAATCTGTTAACCTTTCGGCTTTTTCTTTGTAATTCTCCAACTTTCTATTTTGGTCTTCAAAAATACGCTTAGCGTTTGCATATTGAAATATCACCAACAATAGGGCGAACACAAATAGATACATAAAAATCTTCTGCTTCATCTTTTATATTGTAATTTTTAAATTGTCATAGGCCAAAAACACATTTTCAGGTAATTGGGCTTCTACCTCAGCATGAAAGCCCAATAAATGACTTATATGTGTCAAATAAGCACGTTCTGGCTGTATTTCTTCTATAAACCTTAAGGCTTCTTCTAAATTAAAATGAGAATAATGGGGCTCAATCCTTAGGGCATTTACAACAAGTATCTTCACACCTTTTAACTTGTCTTTTTCCTTTTGCTTCATAGACTTTATATCTGTAGTGTAGCAAAAATCATTAAATCGAAACCCAAAAACCTTAAGCTTAAAATGCAAGCCCTTAACTGGTAAAACTTTAACATCTCCTAGTTTAAATGGTTTATTCTTGAGTTTATGAATATTTACCGAAGGTGCTCCGGGATATCTATTCTCAGTCGTAAAAATATAGTCAAATCGCTTTTTTAAGGCTTTTAATACACGTTTGTGTGCGTAAATTGAAATATTGCCCTGTTTGAAAAAAAATGGGCGAATGTCATCCAATCCAAGAACGTGATCGGAGTGTTCGTGGGTAAATAAAATACCATCAATTTTTTCGCATCCACAACGCAACATTTGCTGCCTAAAATCTGGCCCGCAATCAATAACATAACTGCAATCATTCCATTCAATTAAAACGGAAGTTCTCAGTCGTTTATCTCTTTCATCTTCACTTAAACAAACTGGGTGTTTACTCCCAATTACAGGAATACCTTGTGACGTGCCAGTGCCTAAAAAAGTTACCTCCAAAACGTATGATTTTTCTAAACAAAAATAGGGTTATTTTTTTGTAAACTATGGTTATTTGGTATCTTTACATAAAAATTGCGATAACCTATAGCTTATGGAAATTAGCATACATGGTGATAGAGAATTTGATGATATCCCTTCATTAAAATCTAAGGCTCTCAGAATAAATCTAAACGAAAATATTTACGGAACATTTGCTGAAATTGGCGCTGGTCAAGAAACTGCGAGGCATTTTTTTAGAGCTGGTGGAGCTTCTGGTACAATAGCAAAGGCTATGTCGGCCTATGATAAGGATTTTAGTGATGCCATCTATGGAATTGAAGATGATAGACGCTATGTAACCGAATCAAGGTTACGAAAAATGCTCGTCCACGAAATGGCATTAATGGAGGAGCGCATAACTAGGGACAAAAATCCTGATAAAATTTTCTTTACTTATGCCAATACCGTAGCTACTATTGATTTTGCGAAACAATTTAAAGGCCACGGATGGGTCGGAATTAAATATCAGGTTGAAGCTGGTGCAGACTATAATGAGATAATCCTACATATAAGATTTAAAGAGACTGATGCCCGTTTACAACAAGAAACCTTGGGCGTTTTAGGAACTAACCTTATTTACGGCGCCTTTTATAAATACAACGAACCAAAAAAGCTACTTAGATACTTATATGACCATTTGGACAAAGATCAACTGGAAATTGACACGATAAACTTTTCAGGACCGGTATTTAAAAATGTAGATAACCGATTGATGAGTTTGCAGCTTGTAAAAAATGGCATGACAGACGCCGTAATGTTTGGCCCTGACGGAAATAATGTTCTACCAGCGAGAGTTTTTTACAAGAAGAACATTCTGGCGTTACGCGGAAGTTTTAGACCAGTAACTAAGGTTAATATGGCTATGTATAAAAAGTCATATGAAATGTTTGTACAGGAGAACAAGGTTGACCCTGATAAAACAGTTGTGGTTTTTGAAATCACATTATCCAACCTGCGCGCTGAAGGAGAAATAAATGAACAGGATTTTATTGATAGAGCTGATTTGCTCTGTGCACTTGGGCAATCTGTGATGATTTCTAATTTCCAAGAATATTATAAGGTGGTTGAGTATTTCTCTAATTATACTAAAGCACGAATGGGGTTAGCAATGGGCGTAAGCAACCTCATTGATATTTTTGACGAGAAATATTATCGTCATATCAGTGGAGGGATTTTAGAAGCCTTCGGAAAATTATTCTTCAAGGACTTAAAGGTGTACCTCTACCCTATGTTTGACCCAAAAACAGGAGAATTAATAAATAGTGAAAACCTTAAAGTGTATCCTCGAATGAAGGAGCTTTACAAGTTCTTTAAGTACAACGGAAAAGTTATTGACATTGAGGACTATGATGAAAGTATCATGAATATCTTCTCACGAGAAGCATTACAAATGATTGAAACAGGAGAACCTGGTTGGGAAGACATGCTACCTGAAGGCACAGCTGATTTGATAAAGGATTTTAGGTTGTTTGGCTATACCAGAAGACCTCTGAAACCTTTAACCTTAAAACATCGTACAGCAAGGAAGAAAAAATAAAAAAAGAGCCGAATGGCTCTTTTTTTTTATGCCTCCAATATTTGGGCGGTATGCTCTTTAGTTTTTACTTTGGTAATGATATTTTCAATAACACCATTTTCATCAATTATAAATGTAGTGCGGTGGATACCATCATATTCCCTTCCCATAAACTTTTTTGGCCCCCAAACGCCAAAGGCCTCAATTACAGATTTATCTTCATCTGCAAGCAAGGGATATTTAAAACCATATTTATTTTTAAAATTGGATTGTCTTTTAGCGCTATCTGCACTTACACCTAAAATTTCATAGCCTTGTGCTTGAAAGCGATCAAAATTATCGTTTAGATTACAAGCCTCGGCAGTACACCCAGGTGTGCTGGCTTTTGGATAAAAGAAAACCACTAATTTTTTTCCATTGTAATCACTCAACTGAATCGTATTTCCCTGCTCGTCTAAAGCTTTAAAATCTGGAGCTTTATCTCCTACTTTTAATGTCGTCATAACCAATTTTTTTGTTTAATTCTTTTTTAACTTTGTTTTGCAAAAATACGACCAAATGACTAAACAAGAAAGTGTAGACTTTGTTATAAAAACGTTAAACAATATCTATCCTCATATACCAATTCCTCTAGACCATAAAGACCCCTACACATTATTGATTGCAGTTTTAATGTCTGCCCAAAGCACAGATGTGCGCGTAAACCAAATAACACCGCTATTATTTGAAGTTGCTGATAACCCTTATGATATGATAAAGCTTTCTGTGGAAGAAATAAGGGACATTATAAAACCAGTAGGCTTATCTCCAATGAAAAGCAAAGGCATCCATGGATTATCAAAGATATTAATTGAAAAACATGATGGTAAAGTACCCCAAAGTTTTGAGGCTTTAGAAGAGCTTCCCGCAGTGGGACATAAAACCGCTAGCGTAGTGATGTCTCAAGCTTTTGGTGTACCAGCATTTCCTGTAGATACACATATCCACAGACTGATGTATCGTTGGAATTTAAGCTCTGGCAAGAATGTTGTACAGACCGAAAAGGATGCAAAACGTTTATTTCCAAAGGAATTATGGAACGATCTGCACCTTCAAATAATTTGGTACGGACGCGAATATTCTCCTGCTAGGGGTTGGGATTTGGAAAAAGATATTATCACCAAGACTATTGGGAGGAAATCCGTGATTAAAGAATATTACAAAAAGAAAAAATCCTGATTCTCAACAAATCAGGATTTTTAATATTAATTAAGAAGCATTTCGTACTTCTTTCGTTTTCCGTTCAAAACCTTTAAAGTCTTTGAGTAACTCAAAAGAAACTGTATGGTTTCATCTTTAGGCTCAAGACATTCGATGTTTTTGATAGAATTTTCAGAGTAAATTTTTGCCATTTTATCATTTTAAGGGTTAATTCAAAATAATAACGTGACTAACTTTACTTTATTGTATCAATTGGTTAAAACAATATTGTGTTTATCAATAATCTTTCTAAGGTTAATAAGTGCATAACGCATTCTTCCCAATGCTGTATTGATACTTACACCTGTACGATCTGAAATTTCTTTAAAACTCATATCGTTATAAATACGCATGAGTAGCACTTCTTTTTGGTCTTGCGGTAACTCTTCAACCAATCGTCTTACATCACTCTCTACTTGCTCTTTAATGATGCTTTTTTCAGCATTTAGCGCATTGTCACTAAGCACAGAAAAAATACTAAACTCGCCAGTATTATCAAACTTTGGCATCCTGTTGCTCTTTCTAAAATGATCAATTACAAGATTATGCGCAATACGCATAGTCCAAGGCAAAAACTTACCTTCCTCATTGTAAGCTCCTCTTTTTAAGGTGCGTATCACCTTTATAAACGTATCTTGGAAAATGTCTTCTGCAATATCTTTATCGTAGACTTTTGAATAAATAAAACTGTAAATCTTGTGTTTGTGCCTTTTAATAAGAATTTCTAGTGCACTTTCTTGTCCTTTAATGTAGTTACTAACTAAAGTAGCATCAGTAATAAGTTCTTTTTGCATAATTTTTACTTTTAATGCACGAAGTTGAGTACTTCGAGGCTTGGGGTTATTAGTTTTAAAAGTAATTATATGCTATAGACAAGTGTTTTTAATAAGTTATTAACAATCCAAATATAACAACAATCATTCCTAAAAAGCAAAAATTAACATCTTTTTTTAACATTTTTGGTAACTACACTTCATTTTTTAAGCTCATATAGTTGTAGTATCTTTGCAAAATTATTCCCTTAAAAGCCTATGAATACTGCCATTTCTGAAGTAAACCCAAAAGAAAACATCATTATAAAAGGTGCTAAACTGCATAATCTAAAAAATATTGATGTTGTTATTCCCAGAAATGAATTGGTAGTGATTACTGGTCTGTCTGGTTCTGGAAAGTCTAGTTTGGCATTCGACACACTTTACGCAGAAGGACAAAGGCGGTATGTAGAAAGCTTGTCTAGTTATGCTAGACAGTTTTTGGGTAGATTAAATAAGCCAAAGGTGGACTATATAAAGGGCATTGCTCCAGCTATTGCTATTGAACAGAAGGTAAACTCTACCAATCCGCGGTCCACAGTTGGTACAACCACAGAGGTTTATGACTATTTAAAGTTACTATTTGCTAGAATCGGTAAGACCTTCTCTCCTATTTCTGGAAATGAGGTGAAAAAACATAGGGTTACAGATGTTTTAAAACATATAATGTCTTTTCCTGAGCGTGAAAAACTATTGCTACTTGCTCCAATTCACCTAGAAGAAGGACGTACAATGGACAACAAGTTGAAAACATTACAACAGCAAGGATATGCAAGAGTAAAAGTTAATGAGGATGTTTTAAGAATTGACGAAATCGAAACCATAGCTGAAAATGAAACGGTTTTATTGGTTGTAGACAGGGTAATAGTAAAACACGAAGAAGATTTTAAAAACCGATTGGCTGATGCCATTCAAACAGCGTTTTTTGAAGGTAAAGGCGAATGTGTAGTCGAGACCTTGTCTGATAAAAACACAAAAGAATTTAGCAATAAATTTGAACTGGATGGTATGTCGTTTTTAGAGCCAAATGTACACCTATTCAGTTTCAATAACCCGTATGGTGCTTGCCCAAAATGCGAAGGCTATGGAGATATTATTGGTATTGACGAAGATTTGGTTATACCCAATACTGGACTTTCAGTATATGAAAGCGCTATTTTTCCCTGGAGGGGTGAAAGTATGAGCTGGTACAAGGATCAGTTGGTAAACAATTCACACAAATTCGATTTCCCTGTACATAAACCCTATTTTGAACTTACGAAGGAACAAAAACAACTTGTTTGGGACGGTAACCAATATTTTGAGGGCTTAAATTCCTTTTTTGCTGAATTAGAATCAAAGGCCTATAAAATTCAAAACCGTGTGATGTTGTCCCGCTATCGCGGAAAAACCAAATGTAAAACATGTAACGGTAAACGTTTACGCCCTGAAGCTAATTATGTGAGAATACAAGGAGTTTCTATTACTGATTTGGTAGAAATGCCCATTAAAAAGCTAGTTCAGTTTTTTAAAGAACTGGAATTGAATGATTATGATACCAAAATTGCGAATCGTTTATTGAAGGAAATAAACAATAGATTATCATTTTTAGCGAATGTTGGCTTAGACTATTTAACACTCAATAGAAAATCCAATACGCTCTCTGGTGGAGAAAGCCAACGTATTAATCTTGCCACGTCTTTAGGCAGTAGTTTAGTGGGCTCAATGTATATATTAGATGAACCTAGTATAGGTCTGCATCCAAAAGACACAGAGCGATTAATATCTGTATTGCAATCATTACGCGATTTAGGAAATACGGTAATTGTGGTTGAACATGATGAAGATATCATGAAAGCCGCCGACAGCATTATCGATATTGGCCCAGAAGCAGGAACATTTGGAGGCGAAGTAGTAGCAAAAGGCACTTACGATGATATTTTAGCTTCTCAATCCTTAACAGCTAAATATCTAAATGAAAGCTTTAAAATAGAAGTTCCTAAAAATAGAAGAACTTCAAAATATCATATAGATATTAAAGGAGCGCGTGAAAATAACCTGAAAAATATAGATGTTACATTCCCTTTAGAAATGCTAACCATAGTTACCGGTGTTTCTGGCAGTGGAAAAAGCACATTGGTAAAAAAGATTTTATATCCCGCACTACAAAAAAAGCTTACCGATTTTGGAGAGAAGGCTGGTCAGTTTTCTGGAATTAGCGGTAATTTTAGTAATATCAAACAAATTGAGTTTGTAGACCAAAACCCAATTGGCAGGTCATCACGCTCCAATCCTGTTACCTATATAAAAGCATACGACGATATTCGCGCTTTGTTTTCTAAACAGAAATTGAGCAAAATTAGAAACTATCAAGCGAAACACTTCTCGTTTAATGTTGACGGAGGACGTTGTGAAACCTGTAAAGGTGAAGGTGAAGTAACTATTGAAATGCAGTTTATGGCAGACGTGCATTTAGAGTGCGAAACCTGTAACGGCAAACGCTTTAAAAAAGAAGTATTGGAAGTTACTTTTGCGGACAAAACCATTGATGATATTTTAAATCTTACCATTGATGATGCCATTTCATTTTTTGAAACTAACAATCAAGATAAAATCAAAAATAAATTGCAACCATTGCAAGATGTGGGCTTAGGCTATGTAACGTTAGGACAAAGTTCGTCCACCCTTTCCGGTGGTGAGGCTCAACGCATAAAGCTTGCTACGTTTTTAGGAAAAGGCAACTCTAAGGATAAAACACTTTTTATTTTTGACGAACCTACAACTGGACTTCATTTTCATGATATTCAAAAACTTTTAAAATCGTTTAATGCTTTAATTGAAAAAGGGCATTCTATAATTGTGGTTGAACATAATTTAGAATTGATAAAGTGCGCGGATTATATTATCGATTTGGGAGTTGAAGGTGGTGAAGATGGCGGAAATTTAGTGGCTTCTGGTACTCCTGAAGAAATCGTAAAGATTAGAACCTCTGAAACCGGAAAATATCTAAAGGAAAAAATATAAAAGGGGAAAGTAAATAATTGTATCTTTCCCCTAAAAAGCTTATGATATCTATATATTATAGCTTGTACCCTACCCCAATGAGCAAATTGCTCAATTTAACTGTGCTGGCTGAGTTTTCAGATAGATCGGATAAACCAAAATCATATCTTGCGTTAAGAAAAAACTTGTCGGTCAAATCATAAGACCCACCAATATTTATTCCAAAATTAGTTGACTTAAGTCCAGTTGGCGCATCTAAGAGATAACCTAAGCTTGGACCCGCGTAGGCATTGATTTTATCTACCACATTATACTTAACCAATAAGGGTATATTGATTTGGTTCAAATCTTCTACTATTATGAATCGAGCTTCTGGTTGAAACTTAAAACTGTCAGATAACTCAATATCTGCTGCTGCCACACCTACGTAAAAACCAGATTTGGTTGTAGTTGATGTGTTGCTCAACAATGAACTTGAATTTACAGAAGCTTTGCTTTCATAATTAGATTTTTGTGAAGTAGCTGATGAATTAGGTACCGTATTACCGCTTTCAACACTAAACCTGTCGGCCGCATTAGAATAACCTGCATCGATATGTATTCTGCAGGATGTGAAACTTAGAGCAATTGATAAAATTGCTAACAAGAAAATTGATTTTTTCATGATTAAAATTATTGATTAGTTACTCTAAACTTAGTAAATAATACACTAACGACCAATTAGTTACATAAAAAAGACACAATCTAATAAAACAAAAACGCAAAAATAGAAATAAGCACAAAAGCTATTGGGGTAACAACAGACAAGAAAACAAAAGATGTTATAACTCCTTTAAAAAAGCTTTTAAACCAGCCCTGGACGTAAAAGCACCTTAAAGCAATTACCAAATAAAGAAACGTAGAAAGCATTATCAAAAAGTCTAACCAATCCGGCAGATCAACAATAAAATTAATGGCTAGTATCAAACTAAAAACAGTAAACAAAAAAGAAAAATAATAGAAGCTAAACACCAAATGATGTGCATAACGCCCCTTTTTAAAGTGAAAAGCCTTAAGAATTAAAGCAAAAATCGGTAATAGAAAGAACATTGCTAGAGGTATAGTATCATAAAATGTTTGAATAATATTCCCACCCCGTTTAGATTCGTAGAACTTAAGGGCTTGCCGATACATACGTTTTTTAATTGCTCCTGCATCATCTTCCATTCCCATAGCCTTGTAAATAATATCCTTTGGAGTCCCTAAAGCCAAGAGTGAATCTATAGTTTTTGTATTAAACCCAAAATCGCGTGATGCGTTCTTTCCGAAATCATCAGTATTGACTAGTGAATCAATTTTAGCATCAGACATTCCTGTAAAAATCTGCTTATCTTCCAACAGTTTCTTTACCTCTACCTTGTTTAAAGAGTCTTTAATAGCCTGTTGGATCAATTCAATACTTTTAATGGAGTCCAGTTGGATTTTATTAAATTTTAAATTTATATTTTTTTCTTTTTCAAATGCAGCAGCTAAACTATCGTCAATTGCCCGCACCTGTTCACGTTGTATAAATGAGAACAAGAAAAAAAAGACCACGGCCACAAATAGGTACATCTGGGCTGGATGTAAATACTGTAAACGCTTGCCTTCAACAAACTTTCTGGCAATAAACCCTGGCTTTAGTAATAACGGAAAGAAACTCTTAAAAAATCGGGCATCAAAAGAAAAGTAGTTACTTATGGTGTTGTAGAAGAGCACTTTTACGGTTAAATCGTCTTTAGCCTGTTGACCACAATGCGGGCAGAAATTAAACGCATCGCTAAATTGTTGCTCACAGTTTTTACAAGTTTCTAGATGTTTTCCCATACTTATTTTATTCAATCCTAAATTTAAGAAAAGAATTGATATTTCTACATGTTTTTATTAATCTGTAAATCAGTGATTTAATTTTTTTGGCACGCTGTTTGCTTTTACCTAAGCGAACCCATAAAATTTCACAATTATGAAAAAGTTTATTTTATTTTTTGCAGCAATAATCCTAGGAGGATTTTCTGCTACCGCTACAACCAATTTAGAAAACAATACTGTATCAACATTTTACAGAGGTTATGGCAACTCTTTCATATTTGTTGAAAATGGTATTGAGTTTTCTATATTTCCAGATGGACAGTTTGATTTCAATATCTTGAGATATCAGCCAGATTTGGCTATATCAATAGGAAGACGAAATGCAAACATCACATTTAATTCTGGTTTTAATTATAATGCCTATGTGCAGTATGACGAATTTGGTGCTGTAATTCAAATTGAAAACACCCCTATATTCTACGACTTCTACGGTCGTGTAGCACAAGTTGGTAATGTAAATATATTTTATAACAATTTTGGTCGGATAAACCGTATTGGCGGACTATTTGTTCACTACAACAGATTTAACAGGTTTACGCACTATACAGGCTTTATCAACAGATTTAATCGCGCCTATGTAGTTAGACCATGGCATCGTTTTTACAGTGTACCGGTATTTGATCACTGTGTTGTTTTCAATAGGCCTTACAGACAGTTTTATAACCCTGTAAGATACGTATACAACAGACCGTTCCGTAATAACTTTAGGCCTAGAACAGCCATTGCGAACAGAAGAGGCAATACTATTGTAAGAAATAGAAAATATGCCACTGTTAACAGAAGTACTAGAAATAGAACTAAGGTAAATAACATAGCGAATACGAGAAGAAGTATTTCGAGAGATAATGCTGTTAGAAAAAATAACTCTAGAAGAATTGCGAACACTAATGATAGAAGTGCTACAAATAGAAAGGTTGACAGAACCAATTCTAGAACTCAAAACAGAGGGAACAGTACCATGAGACGTGAAAACTCTACGAACAATAGAAATGTTGATAGAACAAACTCTAGAGTGCAAAATAGAGGTAATAGTACTATAAAACGCGAGCGTTCTACGAATAATAGAAACTCACAATATAGAACTAGGGAAAACGCAAATCAGAATGTTAGAAAGCAGTCTAACACAACTGTAAGACAAGCACCAAGAAGGAATTCGTCTCAACAGGTAACGAGAAATAGAAGTACAACGGTTGTAAAAAAACCAAAGGCAAATAACACTCGTATATATAACAAAAAAAGCACAAATAGAAGTTCTGGACAAACAGTAAACAGATCTTCAAGAAGCACTAAACCTGCTTCAAGAGTGACAAGAAGTACAAGAGCATCAAATTCTAGAGCAACGCAAAGTAGAAGCTCCTCTAGAAATAACAATACATCATCTAATTCTACACGTAGAAGAAGATAAATAAATTTTGGTTGGTTAGTTAAGAAAGCCCTGCGATATGTATGCCTCAAAGCAATATCGTGGGGTTTTCTGTTTGTACTTACTTCCCTCTTAAATTGGCAAGTAGTTTGTTTACAAAACTATTAATATCTGAAGAAAAATTCATCTTGTAAATTACAATAGAAAACATGACAACAGTAATTACCGATTTTAATAAAATGTTCAAAATTGCGTGAAAATTAAAATCCCAGAAGTAACCCAAAAGCCCCATAAGAATTATTAACGCGCACACCTTAAACGTTTTACTAGAAAAAGGAGTAATACCAAATACCCTGTAAACCACCGCTAGCTTTGATGTATTGTATAAAAATACAGCAATAAAAGTTGCCAAAGCAGCGCCGTTTAATCCATAAATAGGAATCAAAACTATATTTAATAAAATCATTACCACCACCAAAACAACGCCTAGTATTAGAACTATTCTATAATAATCACTATTAAATAAAATGGCGTTGTTACTGCCTAATACTGCATCATAAAGCTTAGTGAAACTAATAAGAAGCACAACATACAATCCAACACTGTATTCAATATCTATCAATGTGTATAGCTGATTTATATTGAGAACAATCAACAAAAAAATCATTCCAGCCACAATTAGGAGATTTAAAGAGCTACGCCTATACAAATCAGCTAGACTATCCATATCCCTTTCATTTAAATATTTAGCTGAAAGCGGAAGTAGTATTTGATGCATTGCACGTTGTGGTACAGCTATTACAGCTGCTATAAAAATAGCAACGTTGTAATAAGCCACGTTTTTAATATGAATATATTTACCCAACATTACCTTATCTACATCTAATAGTATTGTAGCAACGGATCCCGCTACAATTATGAGAAGCGAATACTTTAAAATAGCTTTAATACCATTAACTTTTTTAAATACCAATACAGGGAGTTTTATACTAAAGGCATAGAACATCATTATCAACATTCGCAACACATAGACTAACACAATGCCTATCATAAACTGTTCTATACTAAGAACTTCAAAATATAGCAGAAAGAGTAATACCATTACTCCTGTTCTATGAAAAACCTCTTTCATAAAGTTGCCAAAAACAGTTTGCAATTGCACTTTTACCCAAGCAAAAAACACCTCAAAATACGCCAAAGCTATTGCTATTACAATTGTATGCCACAGATAATCCTTTATAAGAGCATTTTCAGTAGACAAAAAATCAGCAATAGTTTCATAAGCTAAATAACCTATTATGCTCAATGGAATAATTACGGCTAGCGGCAGAAACAACATAAGCGTTAAAAAACTATTTAAGGATAATCGGGTTTTAAACGATGAATAAAACTTTACTAGTGTATTGTTAACGCCAAATGCCATAAGAGGCATCAGTACAAAAGCCGCAGACAGCATGAAACCGACCATACCGTAATATGTGTCACTCATAAAGTTTACATACAAAAACAGGGTATTAATTGCTCCAATTAAAAAGCCTATGTACGTAGAAACTATATTTTTAAATGATTGAGAAGCTACAATGCCCATTATAATAAATTTGACAATGATTGCGTAAGTGCCTTTCTATGGTATTTCTGTAATCCGATAGGACTAGTTTTTAAATTACCACTTTTATAAGCCATATAATGGTCTAATATAGTTTTTTTTAATGATTCCAAATCTTGGTAGCTAAAGAATGTTCCAGTATTTGTGTTCTTAATAATTTGTTCAATATCTGATCCCTTAGGTCCAATGGCAAGGATAGGTCTGTTTGAAACCAAATACTCAAAAAGCTTACCTGGTATGATACTTCTTGTGTCTTTAGAATCGACCTCTATAAGTAATAATAATTGAGATTTTTTTTGATATTTAATTGATTCTAAATGTGAAACATAACCTACCTTATTTATATATTTACTTAAATTATAACTAGCAATTGTTTTTAATATATTTTCACTAATAAATCCAACAAAATTTAATTGAATATCATTTTTAAAATCGTCATATTTAGAAATTAATTCAGAAACTGCTCTCCATAGAATTTCAGGGTTTCTTTTGGATAATAAAGAGCCAATATGTGATATTGTAAATTTAGAATCCATTTCGACAGATCCTCCGACTTCATCATCATACCCATTGGTAATCACTTCAATTGGTTGTTTTGTTATGCGTTGAAATTCTTGCTTAGTAACCGAAGATGTTACAATGATTTTATCAGCATTTGAAAGTACTCGTCTTTCTAAAGCTTTATGTTTTCCTTGGGATGACTTTGTAAGCTTCAATTGTTTATGATATCCAATAGTCGTCCATGGATCCCTAAAGTCTGCCAACCACTTCACTCCTAGATTTTGCTTTAGATTGAGCCCTATTAAATGCATACTGTGTGGCGGCCCTGTGGTTATAACGGTTTCAATATCATTATTTGGAATAAAATCTAACAGAAAAGATGAAGCAGGTTTCACCCACCCAATTCTGGCATCAGGAATAAAAAAATTACCTCTAACAAAAAGCATTAACCTTTCAATGAGCGACTGCTTTTTATTTTCACTAATTATACCTTTACTAATAGTACCTGTTTTCGCTTTTGAAAAAAGTTTTGCGAATTTATAAGGCTCGGAAATAGGTAGTTTTACTACTTCAATATCATTTGAAACTTCATCTTGAAGGCTTTTATCAATTACAGGATAATTGGCGTTTTCAGGCACAAATACAACCGGCTCCACACCAAAACTAGGCAAGTATTTTACAAATTTAAGCCAACGCTGCACTCCAGGACCACCAGCAGGAGGCCAATAATAAGCTATTATGAGCACTTTTTTTTTACGCACTCTTTTTGGTCTTAAACTCAAAAAATAAACCTACAAGTAGCAGTAACCCCAATATAGCAGAACTTGCTAATGAAATAGAGCTTCCTGTTTTAACAACATCAGGATCAAACCTAAATTCTATAGTATGCGCTCCAGCAGGCACTTTCATGCCTCTTAAAATATAGTTTACACGCGTAAACTCAGCTTCTTCTCCATCAACAGTGACTTTCCACCCCTTTGGATAATATATTTCAGAGAATACTGCAAATCCTTCATTTTTATTTTTAGTATTATACTTTATGTAATTAGGCTGATATTTAACAACTTCAATACTAGCAATAGAATCTACATCAAAACTACTTTTAAAATCTGAATCATAATATTTTGAATCAATTACCGCTACTCGCTTATTATTCAAACTATCCAAAAGCTTAATTTCCTCATTAGCAGATGACACCTCCATCAATTTCTCCACAAACCACGCATTTCCATTGGCCTTCTCGTTCATATAAGGAAAAACGTTGCCTTCCTCGTCTTGTGCTATAATATATTTTGTGTTCAACATATTAAGCACATTGATATTGTTACGAGATACGTACCAATCAAACACTTCTCTATAACGCTTTAATTCAGCTGCATTATAACCATTTAATGAATTATGAAAGTAAGATGGCTTTGAAGGGCCAGAAACCAAATCAAACACCCTGAAATGAGATGTATCGTTCATAATTTGCTTATCCACTTGGTTTGCTGTAAATGGCTTTGACATTTGTATTGATGACACAAAATCATCACCATTTACATAACGGCGATTTACACCAACTAAATCAAATAAAATTAAAGCCGTAAATCCTAGAATAACCCAATGTTCCCTTAATTTGTTTTTCAGATAACCAAAAATCAATACTGCCGAAATCAGCACTAAAACCAATGACCTGATGGTGTCTGCAGTAAAAATTGATTTCCTATCCTCTTTAACTGCCCTAATAAAATCTTGACCTAGAGCCTGAATATAACTCCCGTCATTCGCACCAACAAAATCGAACATCGAACGTCCAAAAAGCAAAAACACCAAAGCCAATCCTCCGGTAATCACGGTACTATATTTTAAAGCCTTAAGTTTTTCCTCTTCTTTATTAAAATCGTTAAAAAGTCTTACCAAACCAAAAATTGCAAGCACAGGCACGCATAGCTCTAAAATTACTTGAATGGAAGTTACCGCCCTAAATTTATTATACAACGGCACGTAATCAATAAAAAAGTCAGTCAAAAAATTTAAATTCTTACCATAAGACAGCAAGAGTGCTAGTACTGTTCCGCCCACAAGCCACCATTTTAAACGGCCTTTCACTAAAAATAACGCAAACACAAACAGAAATAAAACAACTGCTCCAATATAGGCCGGAGCCTCAACAATGGGTTGATTTCCCCAATACATTGGCGCATGTTCAGCTTGATCTAAAGCCTGTGCTGGAGATGCACCCAGTTTTCTAACAGCATCATATATTTTGGAGTCCTTACCTAAGTTTTCAGCATTACCACCTCCCATAAACCTAGGAATAAACAAATTGAACGTTTCCCAGCCGCCGTAGCTAAATTGTGTGATATAATCTTTATCAAGACCCGATGTCACTTCTTTTGGAGAACCGTCAGGATTTACAGTTAATTCACTTTTACCACGTGTGCTATGTTTTACATATTCTTGAGTAGCCAAGACGTTTGTTGCGTTTAATCCTACGGCTAGAACCACTGCAGCAAACAAAATAGCTACAGACTTAAAAAAATGAGGCAGCATCTGCTTTCTGTAGGCATCAATCAAATAGGCAACACCTAAAACAATAACAAGAATGAGCAAATAGTACGTCATTTGAAAATGGTTCGCCACCAATTCTAATCCCATCGCTATTGCTGTTAACAAAAACCCAAGAACATATCGTTTCTGAAACACCAGTATAATACCGCTTAAAACCAAAGGCATGTATGCAATAGCATGGGCTTTACTGTTGTGCCCTACTCCTAGGATAATGATTAAATACGTGGAGAAACCAAAAGCTAAAGCTCCTAAAGCTGCCAGTTTAAAGTCCACCTTTAGCACTACCAACAAAATATAAAAACTTAGCAGATAGAGAAACAAATAATCTGCTGGTCTTGGTAAAAAACGTAATGTTAAGTCTAATTTTTTAATGTAGTTATGTGGGTATCTTGCCCCCAATTGATATGTGGGCATACCTCCAAAAGCGCTGTTTGTCCAATACGTTTCTTCTCCCGTTTTTGCCTTAAAATCTTTTTGCTGCTTAGACATGCCAATGTATTGTACAATATCACTTTGATATATTTGTTTCCCTTGTAAAACAGGATTAAAATAAGCAAGCGAAACAACAACAAATCCGACTAAAATAAGTAAATGTGAAAGTGATTTCCTAAATAAGAGCTGCATGAAAAAATATTAAAACACTAAGGGATGAAATTAGTCAATTTCCTCGAAATCGACATAATCTCCAACATCTTTATTTGACTGTTTTTGTCTGGGCATCTTATCAATACTAATTTCGCCTTCCTTTTTAGGGGGGTCTTGGCGCTGGTTATTAAACTGACCACCAAACTTTTCCTCCGCCTTTTTAGTAGCGTATTTAAACAAAAAAGGTGCAAATATTCTTGAAAGGACTTTAATTCCGTAGTAAACTAAAACTATTATAAGTATGGTTCTTAATAAACCCATATTAGCTTTTATTAATAATTAAATACAAAAATACAATTCTAGAGGTTTAAAAAACGTTGAAAAAACATAAAAAAAAGATAAAATATCTATATTTGAAATAATGGAAAACCAGCCTAATCCCGACATCTTAATATTTTTTACCCTAAATCATTCGTATGAAAATCTTTAAACATCTGCTTATTGCTTCGGTATTAATTGGCAGCAATTGCCTTTTTGCACAGTATACAGAAGTTATAAACTCCAACAGACCTGGCATGTCCAGAAGCGCCTTTTCAGTAGGGACAAACGTGCTGCAATTTGAAGTTGGTCCACTATACATTAAAGAAGAAAGAACACCCTTGCCCAGATATGAGATATCCGGTTTTGGAGTTGACTTTTCTGCTAGATATGGCTTGCTATTTGAGCAACTTGAAATAAATATTGAGGGGAATTACCAGAATGACACTAGAACAAATATCTCAACTTTTACAACTAAAGATCCACGTTCCAACTTTAGATATCTCACGCTTGGAGCTAAGTATCTTATTTTTGACCCTTACAAAAACACCGAAAGTGAAAAACCAAACCTTTACAGCTGGAAAGCTAATCACAGCTTTAGATGGAAATCATTAATTCCAGCTGTAGCGGTATACGTTGGCGCAAATTATGATACCGAAAATAATCCCTACACCGCTCCCGGTATCGAAGGTTTTAGTCCAAAAGTAATGATTGCTACGCAAAATAATTTTAATGGCGGCTGGGTGTTTGTAATGAATTTGATTAAGGATAGAATTGGCACAAACCAATCCGATTTCTCATACATATTAACGCTCACCCATTCATTTAGTCCACAATGGGTAGTTTTTGGTGAAACTCAAGGTATTAAAAGTGATTTTTATGCAGATAATTTATTACGATTTGGAGGTGCATATTTATGGGATAAAAACTTCCAGCTAGATACTGCTGTAACATTTAACACAAAAGATACGCCTTCGGTTTTAAATCTAACACTAGGTGCCTCTTACAGGTTTGATTTTCACAAGGACAAAGAAATTGACAATGGGAATTCAGCCGAGGATGAATTAGAAAGAAAGAATAGAAGAGGAAAAAAGAAGAGAAAAAAGAAAAAAAGCAAAAAAGATATCGCAACGGATGAAAATAAAGTTAAAAAACGCAAAAGAAAGGATGAAGATTTCGACAAATAATCCATCTAAGATCGGGACTTATGATTAGAATAGAAGAAGTGACTTCCAAACGCGATTTAAAAGCATTCGTTAAGTTTCCTTTTAAATTGTATGAAGGCTCAAAATACTGGACACCGCCAATTATAAGTCAAGAGTTAAAAACTTTTGATAAGAATGAAAATCCAGTTTTCAATGATGCAGATGCGCGACTGTTTTTGGCCTATAAAAATAATGAAATAGTTGGGCGTGTGGCGGCTATTATTAACTGGTTGGAAGTGAAAAACCAGAGTCAAAAGAAAATGCGTTTTGGTTGGTTTGATTTTATTGATGATCTGGATGTTTCAAAAGCATTATTGGAAAAAGTAGAGGCTATAGGAATAGAAAACAACCTTGAATTCGCCGAAGGACCCGTAGGATTTTCAAATCTTGATAAAGTTGGGGTAATAGATGAAGGTTTTGATGCCATTACACCCATGGTTACTTGGTACAACCACGAATATTACATTAAGCACTATGAGGCAGCAGGGTACACCATTGAAAAAGGCTATATAGAAAGTAGATTTCCTTTTTCTAATGTAGACCCCGATACTTTTATGAAAGCTCAAGCGCTTATAAAGCGCAGATATCAACTAAAAGCACTAACCTTTAATAAAACCGAAGAGGTTATGCCATATGCTGATAAAATGTTTGATTTGTTTAATGAAACCTACGCTTCACTATCTAGTTTTGTTGCCATTACTGATATTCAAAAAGAATATTTTAAGAAGAAATTCTTGAATTTTATCAATCCAGAATACATAAAGTTCGTAGTAGATAAAGATGATAAACTTATTGGCTTTGCTATTGTAATGCCGTCTTATGCCGAAGCATTACAAAAAGCTAAAGGGAAATTGTTTCCGTTTGGTTTTTCCCATATCCTAAAAGCTAAAAAACACAGTAAGGATGTAAACTTCTATTTAATTGGCATTCACCCAGAATATCAAAACAAAGGCGTTCATGCTGTTATTTTCAATGAATATTACAATACATTTACCGAAAAAGGGATTAAAATGTGTTATCGTACTCCTGAATTAGAGGATAACCATGCCATTCATAATATTTGGAAACATTTCAATCCAGAAGTCTATAGGAAAAGGAAAACTTTCAGAAAAGATTTATAAAAAGAAAAAGGTTCGATAATTTATACCGAACCTTTTTTTATAACATTTTATAACGTTCTTATTCGCCCATAGCAGACATTACAGCCGCAGATAAGCGCTTGTAAGTTCCGTTTTGTAATCTGTCTCGAATAGCATCAAAAGCATCCAACGTTTCTCTTACATCTTCTAAAGTATGTGTAGCAGTTGGAATCATTCTTAGTAAAATTAATCCTTTAGGTATTACAGGGTAAACCACTATAGAACAGAATATTCCGTAATTTTCACGCAAGTCTTTAACTAGCGCCATTGCTTCAGGAATACTACCTTTTAAATATACAGGAGTCACGCAACTTTGAGTGGTACCAATATCAAAACCTCTGTCTTTTAAACCAGATTGAAGTGCATTAACAATCTTCCATAGGTTTTCTTTTAGCTCTGGCATTGTTCTCAACATATCCAAACGCTTTAGGGCACCTTTCACCAATTGCATTTGCAATGATTTTGCAAACATTTGAGAACGCAAGTTGTATTTTAAATAGTCAATAATTTCCTGATCGCCAGCTATAAAAGCACCTGTACTTGCCATAGATTTGGCAAATGTTGCAAAATATACATCAATGTCATCCTGAACACCTTGCTCCTCACCCGCTCCGGCTCCCGTTGCCCCTAGAGTTCCAAATCCGTGAGCATCATCAACAAATAGCCTGAATTTAAACTTCTTTTTAAGCGCAACAATTTCTTTTAAACGTCCTTGCTCACCACGCATACCAAAAACTCCTTCAGAAATCACTAAAATACCTCCTCCTGTTTGTTCTGCCATTTTAGTGGCGCGTTCTAAGTTTTTCTCTAAACTATCTACGTCATTGTGCTTGTAGGTAAAACGTTTACCCATATGCAAACGCACACCATCTATGATACAAGCATGTGCATCAACGTCATAAACAATAATATCATCTTTAGCAACAAGTGCATCAATAGTAGATACCATTCCTTGATATCCAAAATTCAAAAGATATGCTGCTTCTTTTTTAACAAATGCAGCCAATTCATTTTGTAATTGCTCATGAAGGTTAGTATGACCAGACATCATACGAGCCCCCATTGGATAAGCGGAACCATATTCTGCCGCAGCTTCGGCATCAACCTTTCTAACCTCTGGATGATTTGCCAAACCTAAATAATCATTTATACTCCAAGTAATAACGTCTTTGCCTTGAAATTTCATTCTGTTTGAAATCTCTCCTTCAAGTTTAGGAAACACAAAATATCCTTCTGCATGAGCCGCCCATTTTCCTAAAGGTCCTTTATCCTTGTAAATCTTATCAAATAAATCTTTCATCTACTATTAAATATAACTCTAAAATTAAACATGTGTTTTTGAACGTTTTGAATCGTTCGTTTATGTTTAGACACGAAGTTTTTAGTTCCTAGTTAGTTGCTGCAAAATTAAATATTTATCTGGTTTATGCACAATTTTTGCCCTTCAATTATTGACAAAATAAAAAAAGAAATGGTTTTTTGCGATAAAACAAAAAACCATTTCTATTAAAAGTATGTATTTACTTATTATTTTATGTATTGAATTGATTGTGAAGCCTCTTCGTGAATACTATCAAAAAATCCTTGATCGTTCATCCATTTATCAGAATACACTTTGCTCATATATCTTGAACCGTGATCAGGAAAGATCACAACAACTAAATCGTCTTTTTTGAATCGTTTCTCCTCTCCTAATTGCTTTATGGCCTGAATAGCAGCTCCGGATGTATACCCCACGAACATGCCTTCTGTTTTGGCAATTTCTCTTGCAGTGTGCGCACTGTCTTCATCATTTACTTTAACAAACTCGTCAATTGTATCAAAATCTGTAGCTGTTGGTATCAAGTTTTTACCTAAACCTTCAATACGATATGGATAAATCTCTTTCTCGTCAAACTCACGAGTTTCATGATATTTTTTAATCACAGAACCAAAAGCATCAACACCAATGACTTGAATGTTGGGGTTTTGTTCCTTTAAATACTTCGCCGTACCTGATATAGTACCACCTGTACCACTACAAGCTACCAAATGCGTGATTTTACCCTCTGTCTGTTCCCAGATTTCTGGACCAGTAGATGCATAATGGGCATCAATGTTTAACTGGTTAAAATACTGATTTATATATACAGAACCCTTCATTTCATCATGTAATCGCTTAGCTACTTGATAATAAGAACGAGGATCATCAGCGCTTACGTGAGCAGGACAAACATATACTTTTGCCCCCATGGTTTTCAGCATATCAATTTTATCTGCTGAAGACTTAGAGCTTACTGCAAGAATACAATCATAACCCTTGATGATACTTACCATAGCTAAACTAAAACCTGTGTTTCCAGATGTGGTTTCTATTATGGTATCTCCTGGTTTTAAAATACCTTGCTTTTCAGCTTGTTCTATAATATAAAGTGCTATTCTATCTTTTGAAGATTGCCCTGGATTGAAAGATTCTACTTTGGCGTAAAACTTCCCTTTTAGCTTTGAAGTGATTCGATTAAGTTTAACAAGCGGTGTGTTGCCTACTAAATCTAATACATTGTCAAAAACTTTATTTTGTTGTTTCATAAATGTAATTTATCAGCAATTTGATGTGGAATCAAAATGATGACTTAAACTTGGCAAAAATAAGCATTTTTTTTGTTAGTGCCTAATCTCTTCTAAATCTAGTAAAAATGCATATTCCAGAGCCACTTCCTTTAAACTCTCAAACCTACCTGAAGCACCGCCGTGACCTGAATCCATATCAATATGCAAAAGTAATTTATTGTCATCGGTCTTTAAATCACGTAATTTTGCCACCCATTTTGCAGGTTCCCAATATTGTACTTGAGAATCATGTAAACCTGTAGTAACAAGTATATTGGGGTAATTTTGACTTACAACATTATCGTACGGAGAATACGATTTCATATAGTTATAAAACTCAATATTATTAGGGTTTCCCCATTCATCATATTCCCCAGTAGTTAATGGAATACTATCATCAAGCATTGTAGTAACAACATCCACAAATGGAACAGCTGCTAAAACACCTTTGTATAGCTCTGGATTCATATTAATTATTGCGCCAATCAATAAACCTCCTGCCGAACCACCATAAGCATAAAGATGTTTTTCTGAAGTGTAACCTTTGGCAATTAAATGTTTTGAGCAATCTATAAAATCGGTAAAAGTATTTTTCTTTAAGAGCAACTTTCCATTTTCGTACCAATCTCTACCCAAATACTCACCTCCCCTAACATGACTAATGGCGTAAATAAAACCTCTATCCAGCAAACTTAATCTTATACTTGAAAACGTGGGGTCTATAGTGGAGCCATAAGAGCCATAAGCATATTGTAATACTGGATTAGAACCATCCAACTTAAGACCTTTTTTGTATACTATGGACATTGGAATCTTTACACCATCCCTTGCAGTAGGCCAAATACGTTGAGACTCATAATTCTCTTTTTTGAATTTACATCCCAACACCTCTTGTTCTTTCTTTATATCCTTTGTTTTTGTTTTGAAGTTATAATCGATAATAGAACTGGGCGTTGTTAAGGAATTATAACCATAACGAAGTGTTTCACTTTCAAAGTCTGGATTATTGCCTATATAAGCGTTATAAGTTTCATTATCAAAAGGCAAATAGTAATCCTCTTTACCATTCCAATGAATAATTCGGATGTTATTCAAGCCGTTTTCGCGTTCATTAACCACTAAATAATCTTTGAAAATCTCAATATCTTCAATCAAAACATTGTTTCGGTGTGGAATGATATCTATCCAATTGTCTTTGGAAGTCTTATCTTCAGGAGTTTTACATACTTTAAAATTTGTAGATGCGTCAGCATTTGTAACGATATAAAAATTACCCTTGAAGTGTGCGATGGAATATTCTAAATCCCTTATTCGCTCTTGAAATACTTCAAACTTACCGTCTGGTGTATCGGCATCTAGAATGCGATATTCAGTTGATAGTGTACTGGATGAACCTATTACCAGATATTTTTTGGATTTTGTCTTATATATATAAGTATTGAATGTTTCATCCGCTTCATGATATACTTCAACATCCTCAGTAATATATGTTCCCAAAACATGTTTAAATATTTTATAAGATCTAAGTGTTACCTCGTCCTTTTTGGTGTAAAACAACGTTTTATTGTCGTTTGCCCATGTTATACTGCCTGTAGTGTTTTTAATTTCGTCCTTGTAAACCTCGCCTGTTTTTAAATTTTTTATTCTGATAGTATATTGCCTTCTACTAACAATATCTGTTGAGAATGCCGCCATGGTGTTATCAGGACTAATGGCAATACCGCCTAACTTGAAATACGAATGTTGTTTTGCCATTACATTACAATCAAACATTATTTCTTCTTCAACCTCTAAGCTTTCCTTTTTCCGGGCATAAACGGGATAATCCTTTCCTATCTCAAATCTTGTAATGTACCAATAGCCATTGAGTTTATATGGTACAGACGTATCATTCTCTTTAATCCTTGCCTTCATTTCTTCAAATAATGATTTCTGTAAACCCTCTGTGTGCTTCATCATCGCTTTGGTATAAGCGTTTTCGGCATTCAAATAGTCTAAAACCTCGGTATCTTCTCTCCGATTCAACCAGTGGTAGTTATCTATTCTAGTATCGTTATGTATGGTAAGCTTTTTTGGTTTTTTGTTTGCAACAGGTGGTGTTACAATACCTGAGGTGTTTTTCATCGGTCTGTCATCTTTACAAGAAGAAGCAAAAATAAGGCTTAAGATGACAATTAGAAGTTGTTTTTTTACTTTAACAATTTTTAAATCAAAAATACCATGTATTTTAATAGTTTTGCTCTATAAATGTTTATTAAAAAAGAAGACTATGTTTGGAGATATGATGAATATGATGGGAAAGCTAAAAGAAACCCAGAAAAAAGTAGAAGAAACAAAAAAGCGTTTAGATACGGTATTGGTAGATGAGCAAAGTAATGATGGCAAGGTGAAAGTTACATTGACTGCCAACAGAACTATAAAATCTATTGAAATTGATGATACTCTTTTAGAAGATAAAGAGCAATTGGAAGATTATTTAATAATTACTTTAAACAAAGCTATAGAAAAAGCTACTAACGTAAATGAAACTGAACTTGCAGCTGTTGCAAAAGAGGGTATGCCGAATATCCCCGGAATGGATATGTTTAAATAAAAGGAGGCCGAGATTAAAAAGTTTTGATGAAATCCAATACCTTTTCATGCATTGCATCGGTATAGTCTAAGTGTGTTACCATACGAAGTTTACCTCCTCCCATTCCAATTATTAAAATATTGTTCTCTTTCAGTTTTTGAGTAAACTGTTCTTCATCGACATCTGGACTTAATTCGAAAATGACAATATTGGTTTCAATCGGCTCCACGTGCTTCACAACTGAAAGTGTACTTAACATCTCTCCTATTTCTTTTGCTTTTTGATGATCTTCGGTTAATCTGCCAATATTATTTTCCAATGCGTAAAGCGCAGCGGCAGCCAAATAGCCTGCTTGCCGCATATTACCTCCAAATACTTTTCGTGTCCTGATAGCATCCTTCATTATTTCGTGATCCCCAATCAATACTGAACCTACAGGACAACCCAAGCCCTTACTAAAACAAACCGAAATAGTATCAAATACCTGCCCATATTGTTGAGCCGTTTCGTTTTTTACAACAAGAGCATTCCACAAGCGTGCACCGTCTAAATGGATTCCTAAATTGTTTTCGTTACATACCTGCTTAATTTTTAAGATTTCATTGAAATCCCAACAAGCACCACCACCCTTGTTCGTAGTATTCTCAATTTCAACTAAACTTGTTTTGCTGTAGTAGTATGCGTTTGGATTTATGGCCTGTTTGATCTGTTCTGCAGTAAACATCCCCCGTTCTCCATCAATTAAATTGCACGAAACACCACTATTAAATGCCACACCACCAGATTCATAATTATAAATGTGTGCATACTTATCGCAAATTACTTGATCTCCAGGTTGCGTGTGCAACTTTATGGCAGTTTGGTTCGCCATAGTTCCGCTAGGAAAAAACAATGCAGTTTCTTTACCAAACATTTTTGCAACTACAGTTTCTAATTCATTTACCGTTGTATCTTCTCTAAAGACATCGTCGCCTACCTCTGCTGATAACATTACTTTTAGCATTCCTTTAGAAGGTTTTGTAACAGTGTCACTCCTTAAGTCTATGGTCATGATTTGAAATTAAAGGATTAAAAGTAAACTAATTAATTACTAAAGAAAAGATATTAAAAAACTCCATACAACTATCACTTACTATTTGTCTATAAAAAAGACATTTAATCTATTGAACGTCAAAATTTTGGGTTTTATCTATTAATCGAAAAAATATTTCATTTAACAAAAATTTAATAGGTGAGGTTGCACTTTTTATAAATTTACCCACAGTTAACTATTAATCTGATAAACACAAATTTAAATTATGAAGAAAAATCTATTATTGCTACTTGGTGCAGCCGTTATGTTCTTCTCTTGTCAAAACGAAAGTACTGAAGCAGAAGAACAAGCACAAACTCGTACAGAAGCCGAAATTGCTGCTGAAGAGGAAATTCTATCCTCTGAAATTGAAATTGCTGGCATTGATGAGGGAGATGATGCCATTCAAATGAATGCTGAAAGCGAAATTTTAGCACAAAGAGAAACTAAAAATCAAGGACTTACTTTTAGTACAGCTAGTAAATCTACATCTGCAGAATGTGAAGCTGATATTGAGGGGTTTGCTGCTAGTTTGCCAGAGACCGTATCAGTTTTTACAAAACTACCAGAGTGTATTGAAGGCGGGGGCTCGTTTGCGGCCTTAGATATTGATGATGGTTATTTAGCAGGTTTAGATATTCCAGCATGGTGTGCCGATTTAGAAGGGCAATTAACAGGCGGCACTTTTTCATATGACGTTTATTCTAGCTATGAAGACGTAAGTGGCTTGGAGCAAAGCCCAGGTGTGCCACTATTTGAAAATCCAAATGATTTTGATAGAATTAACTGGTTATTGAACCAGAATATAATTGGTACTGAAAGCAAAAGCGAAGAAGGTGGTATTTATACTTTTGGTCACTTACAATGGGCTATATGGGAAATTATTGAAGGAACAGGGAATAATTGTACCGATGATTGTGACTTTCTTTCCTGTGACCCTATTGATCAATGGGATAATGATAAAGATAATAATGAAAGACTAGGTTTAGAACTAGTTGCCGCAGCTGAAGCATCTGGAGAAGGGTTTGTACCACAATGTGGACAAAAAATAGCCGTTATTCTAGCCTCTACAACATCTCAATCTCTTATTATTACTAAAGAAGTTCCTGAAAAGGAAAAAGAATGTGATGATTGTGAAGGTGATGTTGACAAATTAACCATGGAATTCGATTGGCATTATGCAAAAAGAGTGAGAATATATCAAAAATATGAAAACACTTGTTGGGGTAAAAAAGTATTCGACAAAGTTTTACAACCAGGTGAAGAATTCACAATTGAAGGCGTAAATCATGATGGTTCATTTGGCAAATACATCTACATTTATATAGGTGATTGCTACTACACTAAAATCAAAACTAACTGTTACCTAAATATAGGTCCTGGTTATGAAAAAGGTGTATTTAACGTAATAAGCGGTACCAGTACGCATGGTGGGGAACTTTGTGAATATGTTAAACCTGAGCCTACAAAATGTTATAGACACTGGACATGTTACTACTATTACAAATATTGTATATACGGGTATTAATAATCGTTCTATAAATAATACAGAAAAGAGGCATTTTATAATAAATGCCTCTTTTTTTATTTATGATTTAGATAGTAAAGTTTTTGTAAAAGATTAATCAATTCATAAAGATTATACTCTGTACAGCCTAAATTGTGTAACAATTTTTGGTTCCTGTATCTATTTTATTACTATAATGAACATCTTTTATGAGATAAGTCTTTAGTAGCCCTTTATTTTTAAGGAAAGACTATTTTTTGAAAATTATTATTCCCTCTTATTATAAATATATTACTTACAGAATTATTTTGGAATACCTCTATGACATTGTAGTGTTCGAAATTATAATATAAAAAATCACATATACTTTTTATTAAAAATTTATATTCTAAAGATTTCCAATTTATTGATGAAAATTTTTTAAGCTCATACTCAAAATTTTCTATTTCAATAATTTCATAATATTTTTCTATATCATCAACGTCCTTAGCTTTTTTGGAAAAATAATCTTTAAGTCTTTTTAATGAAACAATTACTTTTTTCTTCCTTAAAAATCCTTTTGTTATTACTTTAAGGGTCTCAATATATACTCTTAAACTTGATATTAAGTCATTCTTAGAATATAAGATATGATGCTCAAAATCATAAATAACATTACTCCATCTACGCTTATAGTCTAAGTCTCCATGCGCTTGATCAAAAAAAGTATAATCATTGTTAATACACCATTCTATCTGTTTATATATCGCAGTATTCCCCAATCCAAAAATTTGATAATCAATATTATAAGATGCAACAGAACTGACTAAAATACCTTTAAAGTGGTATTGAATATTTATTTGAATCGGTTCATCTGCATTGTATATTACAAATAGTGAAGCCTTCTTTAATTTAATAAGGTTGAAGATATTGTTGTATAACTTGTCCCAAGAGCTAATATGATAATTAGAATCATTCCTTTGTTTAAACCTTTTTAAAAGCATATTACGAAGGCTGTCCATAAGAAAATCGTACTGAGCTCTTTCTATGTGTCCATGATACAAAACGTATTTAACGTCAAAACAAGTCTCTAAGCGCTTAACTCTTTTAAAAACGGACTTAGCATTCTTTCCATATTGACTTTTCACATAGCTTCTTACATCTTTAAATTCATTTAATTTAGACGCATATCCTAAACGGAATTCTTTTATGACTTTTTTACTTAAAAAAGAATCATACGTAATCGTGAAGTAATCTGGTATAACTTGAATTGAATATATTTTTTTTTCATCTAGCTCATTATTAGATAAATTTTCAGATTTATATAGTACGTTATCAGTGTTTGCAAAACTAATTCTCGAAATGCATTTTGGTATGTTTTGCCTTTCATAAAGGTCATGATAAAAATTCTTTCTATTTATCTTTAGGTATGTCATAAAATCTAACTTAAAATGAACTTTTTTTTGTTCTTCTTACCTTGGATAAAAAATGTTTCTAATTGCTTATCAACTCTAAATAATTTAACATCATTGACATTTTCTCGGTACTTGTATAAAAAATCAAATACAATCCTTTTAATGAATATAAACTCACCTGACTTCCAATCGATTTCAGTACAAATTAAATTTTCATCAGTTTCTGACAGGTTATTAAAGCTGACTTCAGATACGTTATTATTTTGATAACTTTTATTTTTATATTTTTTATTTTGTTTTAACATATTTAAATATGTATCTAGCCCTTTTCGTTTTAGAAACTCTTTAATAAAGATTTTACAATATTCAATTTTGCCCCATATGACACCATTAACAGAGTTCCTCTCATACAAAATATGGTGCTCAAAATTATAAATTTTATTACACCATTTTCTTTTATAATCATGATCTCCATAACCCAACTCCATAACTTCATAATCATTTTCAAAACACCACTCAACTTGCTTAAAAGTAATTATATGCCCTAGACCAAACCTTACATAATCAATATCAAATGAAAATATATAGCAAAAAACAACTTTATTTACTAAATAATAGAGAGAAATTCCTATGGGTTCATTTGAATCATAAATAACGAAAATAGTAGACTTTTTTTTATTAAAACAATTATAAAAATGTTCCTTTATTTTTTTCCATTCTGCTGATTTTTCATTTTCTAGTTTTTTTTGTTTCATTCTTTTATCTAGCATCACTTCTAAAGCATTAAGAAGCTTATCATATTCTTTTTCAGGTATATAACCATTGTATGTTCTGTAAGAAATATCAAAGCTATTCTCTAAACGCTGTCTTGCCCTTCTTACGGTTCTCCTTGAATTTTGGCTAAGGTGAAAATTCATGTATTCCTGTACACTGGAAACTCCAGACAGGTCAATTACAAACCCCTCGTTGGTTTGCTTGATTTTACTAAACTTATATGCTTTAGTATCAATAGAATAATTTAAATAACTAGGAGTTAAATTATGCGAATACACCAAGTATTTTTTATCATCTGATGTTTTAAAACTGTTAAATATACTCCGATTTTTATAAGTTAAGTCTGAATAACAATTTGGTAGCTGCGAGTTTTTATATAGTTCTAAAAATAAATTTAAATTGTTACAACGATTTTTCATAAAACAATTTTAATACTAGCAAACTTCTGTTTTAATTTAACCGATATCAAAAATAGTCTTTAAATGGTTCTTAATTTCTTTTATCTGTTGAAAAAAAATTAGTTGAAAAAAAATTAAAACCCTGAATAAAGATATTCTTATTTTAAGAATTCGCTTCACTAATCGAATATATTATTCTGTTATTCTCTATTTTTGCTAAAAAAATAAACATGATAACATCCGATCAAATTAAAGATCTAAACACCCGCCTTGACAAACTTAGGCACTATCTTTGACATAGATGCCAAACTTATAGAAATACAGAACGAAGAAGAACAAACCTTCGATCCTGATTTTTGGAACGATTCCAAAGCTGCAGAAATTATTATGAAATCCATTCGCGTAAAGAAAAAGTGGATTGAAGATTTCAATACCGCAAAAACTTTAGTTGAAGATTTAGAAGTTATTTACGAGTTTTTTAAAGAAGAGGAAGCTACCCAAGAAGATGTAGAAAACCGTTATGCCAAAGCAGCTAACTTACTAGAGGACATCGAGTTTAGAAACATGCTTTCTGAAGAAGGCGATAGCCTTAGTGCAGTATTACAAATTACGGCAGGTGCTGGTGGTACTGAGAGTTGCGATTGGGCCAGCATGCTGATGCGCATGTATTTAATGTATGCGGAAAAAAGTGGTTTTAAAGTAAAAGAACTAAACTTTCAAGAAGGCGATGTTGCAGGTATAAAAACGGTTACTCTTGAAATTGAAGGCGATTTTGCATTTGGTTGGTTAAAGGGAGAAAACGGCGTACATCGTTTAGTTCGCATCTCTCCTTTTGATAGTAACGCGAAACGCCATACTAGTTTTGCTTCAGTATATGTCTATCCGCTGGTAGATGATACTATTGAGATTGAAATTAACCCTGCCGATATTGAAATTACGACCGCGCGTTCAAGTGGCGCTGGCGGACAAAATGTAAATAAAGTGGAAACCAAGGTGCAATTAACCCATAAACCAACTGGGATTCAAATTTCATGTTCAGAAACACGTTCTCAGCATGATAACAGAGCAAGAGCTATGCAAATGCTAAAATCTCAGTTATATGAAATTGAACTTCAAAAGCAATTATCCCAACGAGACGACATTGAGGCGAGTAAAATGAAGATTGAATGGGGAAGCCAAATTAGAAACTACGTAATGCACCCGTATAAGCTGGTAAAAGATGTTAGAACATCTCACGAAACCGGTAATGTTGATGCTGTTATGAACGGTGATATTGATGCCTTTTTAAAGGCATACCTAATGATGATGGGGCAACAAGTTGAGGATGGTAATCAATTATGACATACTACTATGTTTAAAGACTTGCAGTAAATCAAAACTAGTAACATCTGATTTTCTAATACTCTTATATTCATTAAGTTAAATTAATAACATAAAATTTACTTATTATCGATTTTTTACAATAGCTAATCTATTTTAATATTATTAATGGATATTTTACTATACTTTACCATCGCTATTAATTAATTTACAAAAAAACTAAAATCATGAAAAAAATTATTTTGAGTATGCTGGTAATAAGTTTATTATTGCTGTCATGCAATAATGAATTAATTGAATTTCAAGAAGAAAACCTAATCGAATCTCAAGAAAACAGCTCTGTTTCTTTTTCGAAAAGTACATCCAAAACATTAGTGAATTGTGAACCTGATCTGGATGCTCTAGAATTAAACTTACCTCAAACCGTATCAGTCTTTGCAAAACAGGCAGAATGTATTGAAGGTGGTGGCTCTTTTGCGGCTTTAGATATTGATAATGGCTATTTAGCAGGTTCAAATATTCCAGCATGGTGTGCTGATTTGGAAGGGCTATTGACAAGCGACACTTTTTCATATGACGTGTACTCAAGCTATGAAGACGTTAGTGGTTTAGAGCAAAGTCCAGGTGTGCCATTGTTTGAAAACCCAAATGATTTTGATAGAATCAATTGGCTATTGAACCAAGATATAATTGGTACGGAAAGCCCTAATGGTGGTATTTATACTTTTGGTCACTTACAATGGGCTATATGGGAAATTATTGAAGGAACAGGGAATAATTGTACTGACGATTGTGATTTTCTTTCTTGTGACCCTATTGACCAATGGGATAACAATAAATCAGATAATGAAAGATTAGGTTTAGAATTAGTTGTTGCAGCTGCAGAATATGGGGAAGGTTTTATACCACAGTGTGGTCAAAAAATTGCTGTTATTCTTGCTTCTACTACCCAACAATCTTTAATTATCACTATAGATGTTCCGGAAAAAGAGGTGCGTATAAGTGGTTGTGAAACGGCATTTGCCAAAGGAAACAGTAATGATGATTCAATTTGTTTTATTGATGATGACGCTTATAAGTTTAAAAGATGGGGATGGAATATCGGTCCACTTTCAGAAGGTGAGTATACCTATAATGTATATGCCGGTGCAGGACAATGTGATGTAAGTAAAGGGAGTTTAGTAGGTACAGTAACCGTAAATTATTCTGATGGAAATGTTGATGTAACTTACAATATTGATGATGGTTATGTGTTGAAAGAAACACATGTATATGCTGGAAATGATAAATACCCGGCTAATAAGAAAGGTAAGCCAACTGTAGCTCCAGGTAAATATACTATTCAGGATAATTTGACCGGCAATATCTACGTTATCGCTCATGCTGTGGTATGTAAATAATTAAGACTATTAAAATATATACGACTTAAAAAACCTAAGAATGTTCTTAGGTTTTTTATTTACTTTGGTTAAAAAATTAAGATTTGTATCGATAGAATATAAATTAAAGGTTTGTAATATATGACAAGAGGCATAAATATCGTTTTTTATAAATATAAACCTTTAAAGAAATATTATGATAGAGTTATATGACCAGCAAAGTAAATACAATAATCTTTGATTTAGGCGGGGTTCTTATCGATTGGAATCCTGAATATGTATTTTTAAAAGCTTTCCAAGGAGATAAAGAGAAAACCAAGTGGTTTTTGAATAATATCTGCACCATGGACTGGAATGAAAACCAAGATGAAGGTTACCCGATATCCTTGGGTACTGAAGACTTGATTGAGAAGTTCCCTCAATATGAAAACTATATAAAAATGTACTATGGTGAATGGGAAAACATGATTGGAGGTGCCATAGAAGGTACAGTTGAAATTTTAAAAACCCTTATAAAAACCGAAAAATATAAAGTAGTGGCATTGACCAACTGGAGCAGTGAAACCTTTCCTATTGCGCAAAAACGATTTGAGTTTTTAGGTTGGTTTGAGGGTATTGTGGTTTCAGGAGAAGAAAAAACAAGGAAACCCAATAGAGATATTTTTGAAATTACGCTTAAAAGGTTCAATATTCAACCTGAAAATTCCATTTTTATAGATGATAATGTTCGGAATATTGAAACTGCAAAAAGTATAGGGATACATGGCATACACTTTAAAACACCTGAACTATTAGTTTCAGAATTAAAAAAATATAATATTAAACTACCATGATAAAAATATACCACAACAATAGATGCAGAAAATCGCGTGAAGGTTTACAGATACTAGAAGATTCTGGAAAAGACTTTCAGATTATCAAATACCTAGAGGATATACCTTCAAAAGAAGAGTTAAAAAAAATTATTAATCTTTTGGGTATCAAACCTATTGAATTGGTCAGAAAAAACGAAGCCATCTGGAAATCAGATTACAAGGGAAAAGAACTATCAGAAGACGATATTATTTCTGCAATGATTCAAAATCCCAAATTAATTGAAAGACCTATCGTCATCAATAACGATAAAGCAGTCATTGGTAGACCTCCTGAAAGTATTAATGAAATTCTATGATATTTCGAACGGTATTCTAACAAAAAAGGAAGCATTTTGCTTCCTTTTATATTTAATATTATCTTTTTCTAAATTAGTCTAACTCTGCAGACGCTTCGCTTTTTTCTCTTCTCTAATTTCTTTTAATCTTTCAATTAACGATCCTCCTATCCAATAAGGAATCACAAAGGTCAACAAAAAAATCATTAACCAAAATCCAATGGTCAAAATTGTTAAGAAAGCTAAAAATCCTAAATACTGGTCAAATTCGAATAACATTTTAAACGTCTTAATTAATATTTAGCAAAGTTACTACAAAGCCTTTTGTTTTACAATATTAAACCAAAAATTATTAACAGTTTTTTTAACTAGTCTAAATTTGGTTGTGGTGTTGTGCGTAAATACGGTTTTACAACCTTATGCCCTTTAGGAAACATACTCGGTATGTCTTCAGTTGCTATAGCAGGAGATACTACCACATCTTCCCCGTTATTCCAGTTTGCTGGTGTAGCTACTTTATGGTATGCAGTAAGCTGTAGAGAATCTATTACCCTTAGCAATTCGTCAAAATTTCTTCCCGTTGAAGCGGGATATGTAATGATTAATTTCACTTTTTTATCATCACCAATCACAAAAACTGAACGTACCGTTAGCTTACTGTCTGCATTTGGATGAATCATATCATAAAGTTCAGATACTTTTCTATCTTCATCCGCAATTATCGGGAAGTTTACAGTTGTACCCTGGGTTTCGTTAATATCCCCAATCCAACCTTTATGAGAATCTAATCCGTCAACGCTCAGTGCCACAACTTTCACATTACGCTTATCAAACTCTTCTTTATATTTAGCTACAGTTCCTAATTCTGTAGTACAAACCGGTGTATAATCTGCTGGATGGGAAAATAAAATACCCCAACTGTCTCCTAACCAGTCATGGAAATTAATGTCGCCTTCAGTAGTTTTCGCATTAAAATTTGGAGCTTCATCTCCTAGTCTAATTGTTGCCATAATTTTATTTTTAGTGTGTATATGTTAATTTTACTTTATTCCTACTAAATTAATAGATTTTAGATTCTTAGTAACATTAAATTAGTTATTTAAATGTTAAAAAACAGACGTAAAAACTAACAAAAATCATAATTATAAACGTTAGAAAAGACCTAACTTTGTAGCTTACTTATAATATCCATCGAAATGAGTTTTAGAATAGAAAAAGATACTATGGGCGAGGTAAAAGTGCCCGCTGATAAACTTTGGGGCGCGCAAACTGAACGCTCTAGAAATAATTTTAAAATTGGCCCCAGTGGTTCAATGCCATTAGAAATTGTTTATGGTTTTGCATACTTAAAGAAGGCTGCAGCATACACCAATTGTGAATTAGGAGTTTTAGATATAGAAAAACGTGATTTAATTGCCAAGGTTTGTGACGAGATTTTGGAAGGTAAACATGACGACCAATTCCCTTTAGTAATTTGGCAAACAGGTTCTGGTACACAAAGTAACATGAATGTTAATGAAGTAGTAGCTAACAGAGCACATCAAATAGCTGGAAAAGTTATAGGTGAGGGTGAAAAAACAATTCAACCTAATGATGACGTAAATAAATCGCAATCCTCGAATGACACCTTCCCTACTGGAATGCATATTGCAGCTTACAAAAAAATTGTAGAAACTACAATACCAGGTGTAAAACAACTACGGGATACCTTAAATAAAAAATCACAGGAATTTAAGGATGTTGTAAAAATCGGTAGGACACACCTAATGGATGCAACTCCATTGACTTTAGGACAAGAACTTTCTGGCTATGTGGCTCAATTAGATCATGGATTAAAAGCCTTGGAAAATACATTGTCTCATTTAAGCGAGTTAGCCTTAGGAGGAACAGCCGTAGGAACTGGATTAAACACGCCTAAAGGCTATAGTAAGCGCGTTGCTGAATATATAGCAGAATTTACAGGGTTACCTTTTGTAACCGCACCAAATAAATTTGAAGCTTTAGCTGCACATGATGCTTTAGTAGAAACTCATGGCGCCCTAAAACAATTAGCTGTTTCTTTAAATAAGATTGCAAACGACATTAGAATGATGGCATCCGGACCTCGTTCAGGAATTGGTGAGATCATCATTCCTGCAAATGAACCAGGAAGTTCTATCATGCCAGGGAAAGTAAATCCTACTCAGTGTGAAGCCCTAACCATGGTTTGTGCACAAGTAATTGGTAATGACGTTACCGTCTCTGTTGGCGGTACACAAGGACATTACGAACTTAATGTTTTTAAACCTGTAATGGCTGCTAATGTATTGCAATCTGCACGACTTCTAGGAGATGCCTGCGTTAGTTTTGATGTAAATTGCGCCGTTGGTATTGAACCCAATCATGCTGTAATTAAAGAATTACTAAATAATTCTTTAATGCTTGTCACAGCATTAAATACCAAAATTGGATATTATAAGGCAGCAGAAATTGCAAATACCGCCCATAAAAATGGAACTACACTTAAAGAAGAAGCTATAAACCTTGGATATGTCACTGCAGAGGAATATGACGAATGGGTAAAACCTGAGGACATGGTGGGTTCCTTAAAATAAGGCGTACCATAAAAAAATCGACATAAAAAAAGCAGGTTTATTACCTGCTTTTTTTGGTCGGTTAGCTATTAATCCTCCTATAATTTAATATCTGGAAGATATCACTACAAATATATAGCAATCAAAAGTTATAGAGGTTAACATTTGTTAATCCTGAGATTCTTTCATTTTTTTTCTTATTCTGCTCATCTGAACAGGTGTTACACTCAAGTAAGATGCTATATGATATTGAGGTACTAACTTATCAATATTTGGTATATCCTCTTTTAGTTTGAGATAGCGTTGTGAAGCATTCATGGAAATAAGCTCTAACTGTCGTTTTTCGTACCGCATAAAAACTTTTTCAAGAATAACTGTGTACAAATTGCTAATTACTATATCAGTAGCGCACATCTGCTTTAGCTCTTTATAATCAATTTCGTAGAGGCTACATTCTGTAATAGTTTCATACACAACTTCGGATGGTGCATTCTTTATCAAAGCCGTAAGTGATCCTGCAAAGTTCATAGGAAAAAAGAAACGCTTGTTAAATTCTTTTCCTGATTCTGAAGTAATGTAACATCGCATTACTCCTGATATTAGCAAATACAATTTTGAGGGTACTTTTCCGAGTTCATCCAATTGAACGTGAGGATCAAATTTTTTGAACTCCGAAATCCCCTTGATTTTTAAAAAAGTCTCTTCGGGTATATGACCAAAAGAGTCTGAGAATTCATCATTGTTAAACATTGGGTTATGTGGGTTGGTTGGTATGCACAATATAGAACTTGTTTCCAAAACACAGAAAAAAATTCTACATAAGGCTATAATTTCCCATGTAAAAAATAAAAAAGCCCAAAAGTCAATACTTTTGGGCTTTTTTCTATTAAAAGATTATCTGTCTTACTTCAATGTAAACTCTGAAGTTGATACGAGGTCTTTCTTATTAAATACGTTTACAACGTAGCGTCCTTTTTCAAAATCACTATCTCCATTAGAAGTTACAAACTCACAAACATTTAAGTTAGCACTTTCATAGTTAAACTTGCTTACAACACTATAGTTTAAAGTTTTCTCATCAAAAACCACTTGTTCATTAGCTCCCAAAATATTGTTATTCGGGTCAATCACTTGAACATATAATTCTTGATCTCCAGCTTGTACCAATGGGTTCTTAGCAACTGTAAAGCATACTCTAATTTTATCAGCTCTTCTGGCTCTTTCCGTTGGAATTAATTTTCCTGAAGTTCTTTCAATAACACCAAATCCTTTTAAATCAACAGTATTTAAAATCGATGCGTTTTCAACAACTTCAGCAAGTGCTGTGTTCTGCACTAATAATGAATCTGTAAACATAGTGCGTTCTTCAAGCCTAACGCGTGTGCTGTCCAATGAAGTTGCTAGATATGAATTTTCAATTTTAAGTGAATCATTTAAAGCCAATAAAACATCCATTTCCTTTTGAAGGTTTCTGTATTTTGTTTTGTAGCGCCATAGACTCTTTACATTGGTTTCTGAAATCCTTAAAGAATCTATTAAACCTTGAATACGGTCTCTTGCTTCAATTAAATCCTTGTTGGCGATGTCATTTTCAGCGATGGCCTCATCGTATTGCTTTGCCATAGCGTTCAAATCATTCATTACCAATTCTTTTTCAGCGCTTAATTCATTTTTGGTATCCTTACTTTCTTTATACAAATTCATTGTGTAAAATCCAGTAGCTAAAAATAAAACCAAAGCTATACCTAATGCCACTTTTAAACCTGTGTTGCTTTTATTTTCCATAATTATTGTCTTTTTAGTGTTAATACTAAGACTTTTAGCAAAAAAGTCCTTTTTAATTTTTTAGAATAGATCTATTAGCGTTTTGCTTACATGAACATATACGCAATAGCGTATCTTTTAGATGTTTAGAAATAAAATTTAGTTCAAACAAAAAACCATAACACATTGAAATAAAACAAATTAACCTTCAATATTAGGTTATAAAAATTTTATTAGAAAAGGATTAATATCTCACATAATCCGTTCAGTTGATAACAACATTGCTAATTAGTGATTGATTTCAATGAATCAATTTGTCTTTGAAGTTTGTCAAGCAGTTTGTTTTTATCGCTATCGATGGGAATTGCTTTATTCAGTGAATCTTTAACCGATTCAGCTATGTCAATTTCTCTTTTTTCCTCTGCAAAATAATAACCAATACCTTCACTGGCTCTCCAAGCTTCATTTAACTGATCGTAAACTGTTTTATCCCATTGGCTAGGATGTTTTACATCTATCCATACCACATCACGATACTCACTATCAATCAATACCAAATCTGGAGTAGCCGAACCATCAAACTGTTGCGCATTCTTATCACTTATTGAAGATACCGTTCCCATGAAAAACATACGTTTCTTACCAGCAATATTTTTTATGTAAGGCCTGAATTCCACAGGGGTATTTGCTGTCCAATCATATTCTTTTCGCGATTCCTGTACTTTTAGAGGCATCGCCGAAACCCCAGCATAACCCTGCTTTTTAGCGGCATGGTTGTAATAATATAATTTATCTGTACCATCAGCGGGTACAAAAACACTAAAACTTAAACTTGTGCGCTCTTCCCCTACTGGCTCTAAACCAAACCAATGGTACAAACCACTGTAAGCTCCTGTTTCAGTTTCAGAAAAATCAAAATCGGTTACATAGGGCTGCTGGTTTTGGTCCTTAGGCATTTCAGGAATTTTTACCGCCGTTTCCATATTCCAAGGCAACGGATCGCTAAAGCCTCCTAAAAACTTCAAGGATTCAGCTTGGAGTCGTGATACTTTTTCTGCCAATGTATTTTGTCGTGTTAAATAAATATGATTCTTCATTTCTTCAGGACTTATGTAAGTTCCCTTTCCAATCAAAATCCTCTCAACATAATCACCAAAATCATGTTCGCCATTATCAATCACCATTACGCCACCAAAGGTAGGATAAGGAAATAAAAAACCTTTCCATTTAATAAGACTGACCACTTGCACCCACTTTCCAAAATCGTCTTTCATATAATAGGTATCACTTGGCTCTAAAGTAAATAACTGAAAGAAATTAAAACGTTGCACTACGGCATTGTATGTATTTCTACTAAATTTTAAGGATTCACCAATTGAAAAGGTAACAGGAATCCTGTTTTCACTTGAAAATCTGGGAAATGGTGTTGTACTTGATACCGCAAACACCTCTTCTGTATTATCAGTAATCCCTTGCCAAACATATTTTTCGGTAGGTTGAATGGCCATCGTCCACTTGTTTTCATCGTCTATTCTTACCAAATGCGGTAACGAAACATCCTTAGTTTCTCCTACACTTTCATTCGCCATTGAGAAGATGTTCCGTAAAGGTTGAATGCGTTCATTTTGCGTTAACGGCAGTTCGTTGATTTCCACTTTGTTTAAATGATTAAATACATTGTACGTTTTCATATAATCGTACATTTTAAAGTGCCAACCCACCACATATAAAAGGCCAAAAAACAATGCTAAAACTGCAAGAATTCCCAACCTGCCGCCAGTACTAGCAGATCTTCTGAATTTCCGAAGTCCAAAAAACAAGATAATTCCACTAAGTAAAATGACGAAAATAAACTTGCGCACAAACAACAACGCTGGTTGATAGTCATCACGTAAAACAAATAATGAGATGAGCACTATTAAACCAACAATAATTGTAATCGTTTTTTGCTTTTTCCCTTTATTCCAGTAGTTTTTTATCATCTTAAATAATGTTAGTTTTCGCCATGTTTATTTACATGCTTGATACTCAAAATCATGGCAATTATCATCAATATGGGTGTAGCTAACCTCAATGTGTTTTTCCAGTCAAAATTGCTACCGTAGTCGTAAATACAAAGTTCCGTGATCAATAAAATTGCAAACAATGCAATCATTATATACCTAGTTCTGTTAGAAATCATTTTAAATAGCCTTTGTCTTTAAGCCTGTCTCTAGCACTTTTTTTCTCTGGTTTTGGCTCGTTTTCTATTTCTTTTTTAGCCTCCTCAATTACGGGCGGTTTCTTAGTTTTTATATCTTCCATGATATCTTTGCCTTTTTCTATGGTGTCATGCACCAAATCTTCAATAGACTCGCTTTTTTCGTCAATTACTTCGCTCGATTTAAAAATAAAACCCGCCAAATACGTACCCAAAAGCGTACCTACAATCATTGATGCAAATATTGAAATTGTAGCAATATCAATAGGTATTAAAAATCGAGTAACCACAATTCCAATTAGAAACAAAAACCCGATAAATACTAGTCGGACAATGAGCTTCTGCTGATATAAAAAACCTGTTTTATCCGTTGGCTTCATTTGTAACTCTTTGGAATACATCAATTTGTTAAAAAATCGATATAATTTATTTCCATGGGATTCTCTCCAATACAGCAATGCACCAAATAATATAGCACCGACGAATATTATAAGTTCTAAGGTCATATTTATCTTTTTAGTTAATCAAGTGTCTATAAAATTAGTCTATATTTTTTAAATATTGTTACTAATCGTTTCCACAACCCAATCTTTAAATGAATCGTCCCAGGTTGAAAAACTATCATAAAAATCAGGTTTGTCGTACCAATACCAATACAGTACATCTTTAGGTGCAATATTTATCAATAGTTTCCAAATTAAATCTTGATGTTTTGGTTCTAAAGACGAATGTGGCTGATGTAATGACTGAAATAACTTTGGATCAACAATATCAGCTATTTTAAACTCGTTACTGGTTTCTATTTTCTCCAAATAACGTTCTACACTCATTATCTTTTTTCGAGATTTTATATCTAACTTATTTAAATAGCTTTTGAATAAAATAGGATTATCGAGTATTTCCTGAATAGGATGTTTCGGTTTTTTTAGATGCAAAAACATCTCGAATTTCTTGATTCTGTCGTAACGTTTTGTTTTTACAGAAGCTTCTAAATCATAACTTATGATAGAGTGGCTGCTTAATTTATCCATTAGCTCGGGTTGTTGAATATGGTAAATCAAAACATCATGAGTGGTGTCTTTAATAGCCTCTTTGTGCCATTCTTCATCTTCAAATATGACTATAGGCACTATAAAATCGCGCAGTATGTAAACACCACCAAATGCTCTAGTATAAAAGGAATCTGTTGTGTATTGTACCTCTTGTAGTTCTAAATCTCTATCTCTTAAATCGCCATAGGTTTTAGCCGAATCCAATAACTTTTGGTGCATGGTTTCACTGATAAAGTTGTTATCTCTATTGAATTCCTCAACAAGTTGTAACTGCTCCTCCTTTATCTTATCAAGATTATCAATTAAATGAAATTTGATAGTGATTTCGTTATACTTTAAAACATCTAGCGGTTCGTAAAACGCATCAATGCCTTGGTCGAAATCTAAACATATTGCACTGTCTCTAGTGATATCTTTAATCTTAACACCATGAATTTTAAAGATATACTTCATCATATCCCTATCAAATGTATGAAAGGGTAAGTATACAGGCTTTCCTTTTTGAAGCGGCGAAATAATAATGCCATGTGGATTAGCCTCTCCATTATTCAAATAGCTGGCATCTTCTTTTTCTTCAGCAACTTCCGGACTCCAACCAATACCATCAATATGGAAGGTTTTGAGTTTGGTTTTTGTAAATCCAAGTTTTACCAAGCATTTATTATAACGCTCTACCAATTTCCCGCTTACGGGAATAAGTTCGCTTCTATATAGATTTGCTAGTTTTAGTTTTTCCATTTAATCCAACAACTTATGAATGATGGCATACTGCAACAACACAATAGTCCTCGTATCCACAATCTCCCCATTATGAAGCATATTTACGGCCTTTTCAAAAGGAAGTTCCATTACCTCAATATCTTCTGCCTCACTATCCAAACCACCGCCTTCACTTACTTTCATATCATCGGTATATTCGCCAACAAAAAAGTGCATTTTTTCGGTCATCACACCAGGAGAGGAATAGCCTTCATAAACTTTTCTTACTTCTTTTAAACGATAACCAACTTCTTCTTCCGTTTCTCTTATGATGCAGGCTTCGGGATTATCTTTATCCAACATACCAGCAGCGATTTCAACCAACATACCGTCATCATTATCATTTAAACAGGTGGGCATCCTGAATTGTTTTGTAAGGATAACTGTTTTTTTAGTGGTATTATAGAGCAAAATTCCTGCACCGTCTCCTCTATCGTATACCTCTCGCATTTGGTTGACCCATTTGCCACTTTTCATCATATAGTCAAAAGTGACTTTGTTCAGAATATAATAGTTATCTGAAAGTAGCGTGTGCTTTATGTTTTTGACGTTTTTGTTATTCATTCTATGAATTCACTTTAACTATTTATCACATTTTGTAAGTCTCGACTGCGCTCGACCTGACATTCGTTTAATTTTTATCAAACTGCTGTCTTGCCTCCATTTCAATATTTAATTGATTTACTCGTGCATCTACTTTTCGTTTAAAATCTGTATCTGCAATGGTCGCTACATTATCTAAATAACGCACCACTTCTTGACGTCGAATCTCAGAAAAATCAAGTCCTTTCATATTGGCTCGCATCAACTCCTGCAACATATTATACTTAGTATCGTATTCTTGTTTGAAATAGATTTCTGGATTTTCAAACCAATCCTCTTCCAAATCAAAATCTGTTAATCGTAAAGAAATAGCAGATTGAATATTCCGAACATCACGTGAAGAGAAAAATGGAAATATCGCCTGAATTTCTTTGTACAAATTTGCATAAAATAAATGCTGATTGGTTTTAAAGTGTTTCTCTACTTTATCATAAACATCATGCACACGTTCTTCGGTTGGCTTTTCCACACTTTTTAAAATATCTCCCATGTTTTTTGCCAATCCTTGGTCTTGCAAATAACTATAGTTTTCAGGCCCTTGCATATTCACAAAATCTGGCATGGTATCGTCAATTTTTCGCCACCATAGATGATCTTGATCTAAAAAGTCATGCTCTGTTCTCGCTCCATCTATATTAAAACGCCCTTGTACACGGGAAATCACTGCCTTATCCAGCATTTCAGGTAAATTAGTAAACAACCCTATAGAACTATTCCCATAATTCACTGCATAAGCACCTTCGGTATATCTCAAAAACACACCAATAACCTCCTTAACTCCAGCCGAAACCCCTTGAGCTGTGCGCTCTTGCAAATTATTTTCGGCATCATCAATAGGTGCAAAAATTAGTTTTGAAGGATCTTGCAAAGGCTTCATCCACTCTACCATTTTTTCTGCTGAACCTCCTTGAAAGGTCGATATCAAAGTATCAGGCATAGGATGAAACAAAAACGGAATATCCAAAGTATCACAGTGTTCTTTTAATCGTGTAGCAATAGCTGCTATCAACATACTTTTTCCTGTTCCAGGGATACCATATCCCATGAACACAGGCATAAATCCGCCTAATTCTTGAAAAGGATTTTTCTTTGCCGTAAAATCGTAGCTTAACAAACGTTCAGTCAAACGACGCGCAAAATGTTTGGCGTCTCTGTTACCAACAATTTGTTCAAACTGGATTTTATTAAACTCTACGCTTTTAGCTGTACCTTGAAATACATTGTTCCAACCCGAAACTGCAAACTCAGAGTTTTCTAATTTATACGTTCTGTCCTCGATAGTTTCAGTGTACTCCAACGAGCTTTTACGTAATTGAATTTCATCAATAAGGGCTTCAAAATACACCACCGTAAAATCTATAACGTCTTTATCAGACTTAATAATTTCTGGATGTCCTAAGTACTTATCATAATAAAACAAACTACATGAAATTCCTTTCATGGGCGACATTAAAGACACCTCAGGAATACCTGCGAATTTCTGTTTCATAACACTTAAATCGTCTGAAGCATGTGGCTTTAAATCATGCAAAATCTTGTAGGCTTTTGAAAATAACATAAACGCCGTTGCGGTGTGCATTTTACTTTCAAACTCTCGTTTGCCATTTCTATCCAGAGCCGATTTATTTTCATTTAGACTCGATAATCCAGAAGCGTCGTAATAGCTATCCTTAATCCAAATCCCCAGAGTAATCCCTTCCTGAACTGCGTATAATGTCTGATTCAGATATATAGGAATCGCCACGGAATCAGGTAGTAATCGTTTTTTTAATGCTAAAATCGTTTTAGATACCGAAGTAATTTCCGTTGCACTTGAACCGTTATTGGCACGCGACAAATACAATAAAATAGATTCGTCTTTAGCATCCTTATCTCTATGCTTTGCACGAGCACCTTGCTCCCACTGTACACTTTTTAAGTATGAGGAGGCCTCGTCTCGAAGCATATCAAGTTCAGACAGTTTTATTGGGAATGTTGAGTTGTGTTCCATGTTTCGTTTAGTTTACAGTCGCAGTCACAGTTAACAGAACTGCCTACTGCGACTAAGACTGTTTACTTTAAATTTTTATTTCCACCCCAGAAATCTCAACAGGTGGTTTTGCCAACCCATTCATAATTTCTGGTGTTTTATTGTATAATAATTGAATAACACGATGTGGCGCCAAAACATACTTTTGTTGAAATACATCACCCCAATTTTGCAATATTTGCTTATTGAAAAAACTGCCTTCCTTAAATTCACTTTTTGAAGCTACTTCGGTTACTTTTAGAGATACCGCATAGGATTCCAGCGGAATAGTTTTTTTACTAATCGCTTCTAAAATAGTATGGGTTAGCGTATTTTCATCCTTTGCGAACATGTTGTGAATTGGTCCTAAATCTATACGTTTTATAAGCTTTGGTGATACTTTTGGCAACTTATTGTCAATGCCATATGCCATGGTATCTAAGGCCATATCTCTGTCTCCAACATGTTTTAATATCTGGTAAATTTCATTTTTATAATCGTTTATATTATTGCCATCATAATTAAAATACATAAAGCAAATAAAAGGTCTGTTTTTTACCACATCATAAAAACTCCAACTTGTCAAAAACTCTGCTTCAGAATCCTTTGGGGCACTTATTATTTTACCCTGTACAAAGCGATTGAAAATATATTTCTTATTAACCGAGGCATAATATACTATAGATGCTGCTTGAAACAGCCTACTTTTCTTTACAGGTTGCTTTTTTCGCATTAGCGTATCCAAAAACTCTTCCTTTAAAGTATCCACAGGTGTCAAACGCCCTAAATAATCATCACGAAGCTCTAAATCATTAAATAAGTATCTAAATTCCAAATAATTAGGGAAACCAGATTCCGTCAAGTCCACCTTCATATTATCTTCTTCATCATACATGTATTTAATACGCATTGCCTCTATGGAATACAGCAACAAGTCGCAATATTGCTTAAACATAGCCACTTCGGCGTCGTTGCATATATTTTCGCGTTGTACCGCCACAATCAACTCCTTAAACACAAAATCTATCATTTTATGATAAAATGTATAGTGTGCTTTGGAATCTAAAATAGCGGAATCTAAAGGTGTAACTATTTGGTTAATTGACATGCATTGCGTTTTCAGTCACAGTCGCTGTTAGCAGACCATTATATTGAATTTTAAATTTTTGGGCGTTACCGCAAGGGTCGGGCTTTCACTACTCAATCCCTCCTGCGTCGTGGATTTCAAACATGCCGTTCAATCCCTAACGCAATTGGATAAAACCTGAAAATTTATAGCTTTTTGTTGAATAATTAAGATAACAAATCATCATCGTTTGCCTCTGGTTTTGGTTCTCCTGCAGGTTCACCATCGCCCGAAGGTGCTTTGGCATCAGCCTTATAATACTCTTCAAAAATCTCTTTCATATCGATACCATAACGCTCTGCAAAATTCTTTTGAATATCCACATCCTTCTCCCGAATTTCCTGTAACGCCTCAGCATAACTGCTATAAACACCTTGCATCACTTTTTCATGCACAGGAATGTTATCCATCATATCCTGACGCGCCTTGGCACTCGCCGTATGCATCGCAGCTAGAGTTTCTCCAATATGCTCATCGGTTTTTACACCTAAATGTTCTAAAATAGCGGCAAACTCCTGATCTGTTCTGGCTTTTAGGGCCACTACATAACCGTCGTAGTATTTTAAACGTTCTTCTGTATCACTCTTAAGTTTAGCACGGTGCGTTTGTAAATTACTTCTAAGTGAGGTTAATACCTTTATAGTTAAGTTATGTTTGTGTACAAAGCTATCCTTACTGGCTGCAAGTGTGGTATAAGCATTTTTTAGACCTTCAAGCTCCTCAACTTTTTGTTCAAGTTGAGTTACCTTACCAACGGCTTGAGCATATTCTGCAGATTGTTTATCCGCTATATCTTCCAGCTCTTGTCTAGCTTGCTTTAATAGCGCATACTGTTCTTCTAGTTTGGCTTCAACTTCTTTCTTTTTCTCTAAAGCTTTAGTATGATTTTTTGTAGCTTCTACTATAGCATCTTGCAGTTTATCCTCAACTTCCTTAATTTCTATCTCTCGATTCTTTAAGCGCGTAACTGCCGCCTGAGATTTATAAGATAATTCTTTTAAAAGTGTTTGTACATCAGCATTTTCAATACGCTCTTGAAACATAGCCTTGGCCCTGTTATCAGCCGACGCCCTAACTTTTTCGGCATCTTTTAGTGCTTGTTCAGCTTTGGCAATCTTACTTTTACGGCCCCAAAGATTGTTCCACCATGTATCCGGCTTCGCTTTTGCATCTTCTAGTTCAACTTTTGCACGTTCTAAAGCTTTTTGAGCATCGTCAATAACTTTTTGCTCCGTAGCATTGAGTGATGAAAATTTTTCAAACAAAATACCAACTTCGTCTTGATAATCAGTTAAATCCTTAATAGCATCTAAAAGCGTAGTTCTGTCTTTCTCAGCCATATGAACCACATCATCCAATGTTGCGTTTAAGATTTTCTGACGCACCTCAGGGTCATCCTCTTGCGATAGCTTAGATTTCATAGTATCAATGGCTTTTCCCCAATTGACATCTACTTTTTCGGTTTTTTCGTTGGAATTGGTTTCTAATAAATCAAAATCATCAGACATGGTATGTGTAGTGTTTTAAGTTGAACATTTTTAAGGACAAGCAATTTCGTTAAAAAAGATGACTTTTGAAATTTAATTGACCTTAAATTATTGGTATATTTTTATTCAAAAATGTTACAAATTACTATAAAATGTTATTATTTATAATAAAATTCCGTCAGATAATTCACTAAACAAAGTACTTGAAAACCATTAATTTACGCGGTTTTTGGCTATAAAACATTAACATGGTGTTAATAAAATTCACATATTTACTTCATTTTAAACGTTTTAGTATATAAAAAAGTTTATATTTGTATAGCTATTAACCCAAATCGATTAGTTCATGTTTCTCTTAACCATAAGCCCAAAGACAATCCCAATACTAATTAGTCAAAGTCAAATTGTTACTATTTTATCGGTAGTAGTGGTTTTCTTTTTGATACTTCTTATCTTAGGTGTAAGAAAATCTTATATCCTTAAAAAAGAAAATGACCAGTTAGCACAATCAGGTTCCTTACAAAGCGATGACGACAATAAAACCTATAAGGATTTTAGGGATGGTCACTTATACGATAATAACTAAAATCTAAAATGATTTTAATAATCCTCTTATTTACTCCTATTTTCGTACTTCTTTTTCTAATTTCTAGAAATATAAAAAAACAGAGTACGTTATTACGTCAGTTTGATGCTACAAAGAAGAGTTTTGAAAACATCAAAACTTCTGATTATAAATTTGGAGACGGTCATATTTACGAATAGAAAACAAACGTTTATAAAATTAAAAAGCCCGCTTTCTAAAAAGTGGGCTTTTTAGTTACACTAAATATCTTATTTACCTAACTAACTTTTTATATTTAATCCGCTTAGGCATTAAATCACCACCTAATCGTTTCTTTTTATTTTCCTCATAATCGGAAAAGCTTCCTTCGAAGAAATACACTTGAGAATCGCCTTCAAAAGCTAAAATATGCGTACAAATTCTATCTAAAAACCAACGGTCGTGACTAATAACTACAGCACACCCTGCAAAGTTCTCCAAACCTTCTTCTAAAGCTCGTAAGGTGTTCACATCAAGATCGTTAGTAGGCTCATCTAAAAGTAATACATTACCTTCCTCTTTTAGAGTCATAGCCAAATGTAAACGGTTACGCTCCCCTCCAGAAAGTAATTTTACTTTTTTGTTTTGCTCGCTTCCAGAGAAATTAAAACGACTTAAATAAGCTCTAGAATTTACCTGCTTTCCTCCCATCGTTACCAATTCTTGTTCATCACTAAAATTTTGCCAAATGGTTTTCTCTGGGTCTATATTAGAATGTTTTTGGTCTACATAAGCCAATTTAGCTGTATCACCAACGATAAACTCACCTTTATCAGGTGTTTCTTCTCCCATTATCATTCTAAAAATAGTTGTTTTACCAGCACCATTGGGACCAATAATACCAACGATACCTGCTTGTGGTAGGTTAAAATTTAAATCGTCATACAACAACTTATCGTCATAACCTTTGGCAACACCCTTGGCTTCAATTACATTGGTTCCTAAACGCGGCCCATTTGGAATGTATATTTCTAATTTTTCGTCAAGTTGTTTTTGGTCTTGACTCATCAACTTATCGTAATTCTTTAAACGTGCTTTTTGTTTGGTTTGACGCCCTTTAACACCTTGACGTACCCATTCTAACTCACGTTCTAAGGTTTTTTGACGTTTAGAAGCTGCTTTACCTTCCTGAGCCATGCGCTTAGATTTTTGGTCTAACCAAGACGAGTAATTTCCTTTCCAAGGAATGCCTTCTCCTCTATCCAACTCTAAAATCCAACCCGCCACATTGTCTAAGAAATATCTATCGTGCGTTACCGCTATTACAGTACCTTTATATTGCGCTAAATGATGCTCTAACCAATGCACAGATTCTGCATCCAAATGGTTGGTAGGCTCATCTAATAATAAGACATCTGGTTCTTTTAATAATAAACGACATAACGCTACACGTCTGCGTTCACCACCAGACAATACGCCTATTTTTTTATCACCATCAGGAGTTCTTAAGGCATCCATGGCAATTTCTAACTTAGTGTCTAATTCCCAAGCGCTTGCAGCATCAATTTGATCTTGCAATTCAGCTTGACGGTTCATGAGCTTTTCCATCTTATCAGGATCACTGTATACTTCTTCTAGCCCAAACTGATCGTTTATTTTATTGTATTCATCAAGAATAGCAACCGTTTCAGCAGCGCCTTCTCTTACAACTTCTATTACGGTTTTCTCTTCATCAAGTTTTGGTTCCTGTTCTAAATACCCAACTGAATAATCCTGAGAAAACACCACATCTCCTTGGTAGTTTTTATCAACACCAGCGATAATTTTTAATAAGGTAGATTTACCAGAACCATTAAGTCCTAAAATTCCAATTTTAGCACCGTAGAAAAAACTTAAATAAATATTTTTTAAAACCGGTGTATTTGCACTTTGAAATGTCTTGGTAACACCGGACATGGAGAAGATTATCTTTTTATCGTCGCTCATATTATTTGTTTATATGTTGAAGCGTTTAGTTGTTTATTTGGAAAATCCTAAATCGTTAATCGTTATTCTAAAATCAAAAACCCTTAAACCCTTCCTTTTAAAGCGTTAAACACCCATGCTATCGCAAAAAAACCAATACCTACTGTAGCAAAGCCCCAGCCTGCAACATCATCATATCTATATGCTCCCATTAAAATTAGCACAACCCCCATAATAATCATTAAAATGGTTGCCCATGCTAAAACTGTATTTTTATTCATCGCCATAATCTCTTCTTTTTATTAGTTAGTTGAAAAGCAAATATCGTAGTTTTAAATAAAAAAAACACCCATTTCTAGGTGCTTTTTCGCTATTAATCAATACTAATCATTAGTTCATAGGAACTTCTATTATAATTACTTCCGAATTTTCATTAGCCAAAATCTCAATCTTATTGACATCCCAAACACCAATGGCGTCGCGCTTATCCAAAGTATTTCCAGATACTTTCACTCGTCCTTCAGCAACAAAAACATAAACCCCATTATCAACATTTTTCGGACTTAAACTCACCGAGTTTCCAGCATCTATATTAGTTCTATAAATATAAGCTTGCTGACTAATAGGTAGCGCATCGCCTTCTAATTTATCCTTTGGTGCCACAACGGTTTGTAATGTGTTTTTTCGCTTATAAGCATCAAATTTACGCTGCTCATAATTTGGGGCAACACCCATTGCTTCTGGAATAATCCATAGCTGTAAAAAGTTAACTTCGTCTGTTTTACTATCGTTAAATTCAGAATGTGTTAATCCCGTACCAGCACTCATTACCTGTACTTCACCAACCTCAATAGCGCGTTTATTTCCCATACTGTCCTTATGTGATAAGGCGCCTTTTAAGGGAATAGATTAATCTCCATGTTTTGATGTGGATGCGTTCCAAATCCCATTTTTGGTTGTACCACATCATCGTTCAACACACGTAGCATTCCGAAATTCATACGTTCTGGGTTCTGGTAGCCCGCAAAACTAAATGTGTGGTGTGATTTTAACCAACCATGATTGGCGAAACCTCTAGTATCTGCTTTGTGAATTACTGTTTTCATAATATTTACTTTTTAAAATTATTTTCGATATATCCCGAATAAAAAATCGGGATACCCGAACTGACATTTATTAATTTGCAGGTAAAAAACCCATTTTTCCCATTTGGTAATCACGCATCGCTTCCATAATCTCGGTTTGCGTATTCATCACATAAGGGCCATACGTTGTTACCGGTTCATTAAATGGTTCTCCTGAAAGAAATAATAGCTTACTATTTTCATTTCCAGCAATAGAAAACCCTTCACCATCTTGATTAAACTGAATTAATTGATTCTCATTCAATTTCAAAGTTTCGGTGTCATTAACCGTTACATCACCTTTCAACAAATACACTGTAGATTGATGTGATTTTGGAACTTCAATCTCATAACGTCCACCTGCTTCAACAGCAATCATAAAAGCATTTACAGGACTTTGCGTTTTAACACGTCCATAAACACCTTCCAATTCACCAGCAATTATTTGAATGCTCACTTTCTTATCTTCTGAAGTAACCGTTCTAAAATCTTCATGAGCAACATGCTGATAATTAGCCTCAATCATTTTTTTTTCAGCAGGCAAATTCAACCATAACTGAATACCTTCAAGTGCACCTCCTTTTTGTACAAATGCTTTCGTAGGCGCTTCAGCATGAATAATACCTCTGCCTGCCGTTGTCCACTGTACATCACCTGCTTTTACTACGCTTTCATTTCCAAGCGAATCCCTATGCAACTGTTCTCCTTGGATTAAAAAGGTGATTGGTTCAAATCCGCGATGCGGATGTGGCCCTAAATCAAACGGATTATTTCGTTCTGAAATATCATAAGGTCCGTAATGGTGCAATAATATAAACGGATCTATATTATCAATCGTTCTTGTTGGAATGGGTTGCCGTAACTGTATTGGTCCCATGTTGACGAAATCACTTCGCCCTACTGTTTTTATTGTATTTGCTTTCATAATAATTACTTTTAAAATATTTTCCATGGAAACTATTTGTGTAAAAAAACGCGACTATCGCATTTTATCAAGCAGATTACTTAACTGTTCTGCTTCTTCTTCACTCAAATTCTTCAATAAATCTCGATTGAAATCATTTGGTATAGATTCTAAAAACGCTTTACCTTCTTCAGTTATGGCGATTTTTACAACACGCCTATCGTGATCTGAAGGGCAACGTTCTATATATTCTTTGGCACATAATTTATCCATTAAACGCGTTGCGTTAGGTGAACGCTCTATCATTCTGTCTTTAATTGTTTGAACGTTTAATGGTTCATCTGCACCTCTTAAAATTCTTAAAATATTGTACTGTTGGGGCGAAATTCCATAGGTTTTAAAAAACTCATTTTGGTGGCTCATTATCCAATTGGATGTATAGATAATATTCAATAAAGCTTTCACTCTATTATTCGCAAATGTCGAATTTATATCTTTTGACAAGTCTCCCATTATTACACTTCTTTTTGCATTCTTTTAAATGTTTTTGAAACCAGTTTTTCTAAAACTAAAATATCTACATCAGCCAGTTTTTTTAAATACAAACACCCCTTACCTATTTTGTGCTTTCCCAATTTCTCTAATAAATCTGTTTCCTCAGTTAAGCCAAACATTAGGTGTAATGATACATTTGTCTTTGTTGGGGAAAACCCTGTTAAAAACCACTCTCCTTCTTTTCCAGCCTTTGTTTTATAAAGATAATTACCAAAACCAATAATTCTATTCCCCCACATTTTAGCTTTAAAGCCAGTTATGCGCTCCATAAGCTCCAAAAGAATCAAAGCATCTTCTTTTTTTGCATCATCTTCAATAGCATTAATATATGCTATCACATCAGAATCGTTTTCTTTGGTTTTTAAATAGGTCATATCAACTATAAACTATTTTGAAATTTCTCCACTCTAGTTTTTAAATCAGCATTCAATTCCTCATTAATAATCTTTCCTTCAGAAAAATTATTCCCAAATGATGGGAAACTAAAATCTGAAATTATATTTCCTCCCATGTATTGAAAACGTCCTTTAGCAATCTCTAAAACAGTAGCTCCTCCTCTAGCTCCAGGAGATGTTGCCATCAACAACATGGGTTTTTCACTCCAAAGTTTTCCGTCAATTCTTGACATCCAATCAAATAAATTTTTAAACACTGTCGCATAAGCGCCATTATGCTCTGCTAAAGATAAAACAATCCCATCTGATGATTTTATCAACTTTAAAAATCGATGTGCATCATCTGGAATGCCTTTTTCATTTTCTAAATCAATACCGTAAAGCGGTAACTCAAAATCATTTAAATCAAGAATTTCTACTTCTACATCTTTAACTAAACTTGAAGCATAAACGGCTAATTGCTTATTGATAGATGTTTTACTGTTACTCCCTGCAAATGCTATTATATTTTTCATTCAATTATTATTTATTCATTTCCTCTTTCGATGAAATCTGTTTCTATTATTCTAATTACTTATTTATTCTTTTGTAAAATATATACGAAACAGCCAATGCTATTAACGCTACTACCGCTGTACCTTGTTGCCCATCGCCTATCATGTAATGTGCAAAAAACGCTAGTATAAATGCATAAAAGAATCCTGCATAAGCCCATTCCTTTAATGTTTTATATCCTGGTAACCATATTGCTACTAGTCCCAATAATTTAGCAATAGCATACGGATAAATAATATACGTTGGATAACCAAAACTTTCAAAAGCACCTTTTATCATATCATGTTGAAAAAAGTACATGCTGACTGAAAATAGCATTACAGCTGTTAATAACGCTGTTACTATATAATAGATGATTTTATTTGTTTTCATGGTGATGTTTTTAACTACAGGACAAAATTACGTAAAATAAATTTATATTCCAAGGAATATATTTCCATGTAATACATTTTGTGATTTTATTAAGATTTTTTTGCTTTTGAAACTACCTTGCAGAAGGTAACTGTGTTAGGTTTGGGCTGATAGATTACGGATTTGCCCGCGTTAGGGATTGAGGGATTTGTTGAAGCTCCCAACGTAGGAGGAGCGACTCCCGAAAGCCCGACCCGACCAAAGGAGGGTAACGCCCAAATTAATATTATACTTTTTACAAATTATTCGCTTTTGGGAGCAAAAATGGTTTTGTAACTTCGTGTACAAATTAATAGACCTATGGACATTAACTTCAATAAGAATGAAGATCATAATAAATTACTGGTTTCTGAACTGAATAAACGACTTGCTAAAGTGAGTTTAGGCGGTGGGAAGAAACGTATTGAAAAGCTTCACAGTAAGGGCAAACTTACTGCGAGAGAGCGGATTGATTATTTGTTGGATGCCAAGGCTAAGTCTATTGAAATTGCTGCTTTTGCGGGCGAAGATATGTATCTGGAGCATGGTGGTTGTCCTTCGGGTGGTGTGGTTGTAAAGATTGGGTATATTAAAGGGAAACAGTGTATTGTGGTGGCAAACGATGCTACGGTTAAGGCTGGGGCGTGGTTTCCTATTACTGGGAAAAAGAATTTGCGTGCGCAAGAAATTGCTATTGAAAACCGATTGCCTATTATTTATTTAGTGGATTCGGCTGGGGTGTATTTGCCTATGCAGGATGAAATTTTTCCTGATAAGGAGCATTTTGGGCGGATTTTTAGAAATAATGCTAAAATGAGCAGTATGGGTATTACGCAAATTGCGGCTGTTATGGGTAGTTGTGTTGCTGGTGGTGCCTACCTCCCTATTATGAGTGATGAGGCGTTGATTGTGGATAAAACGGGAAGTATATTTCTTGCGGGTAGCTATTTAGTGAAGGCTGCTATTGGGGAAAGTATTGATAATGAAACTCTAGGTGGCGCGACGACACACTGCGAAATTTCTGGGGTTACGGATTATAAAGCGAAAGATGACAAGGATGCTTTAGATAAAATAAAAAACATTGTTGATAAAATTGGCGACTACGATAAAGCTGGGTTTAACCGTATTGATGCTAAAAAGCCTTCTGAAAATCCTGAAGATATTTTTGGAATTATGCCTAAAAGTCGTGCGGACCAATATGATATGTTTGAAATCATTCAGCGTTTGGTTGATAATTCGGAATATGAGGAATATAAAGCGGGTTATGGCCAAACCATTATTACATGCTATGCGCGTATTGATGGTTGGGCAGTTGGTATTGTGGCTAATCAAAGGCAAATAGTAAAAACTACTGGCTCTAAAACCAAACCTACCGAAATGCAATTTGGTGGTGTGATTTATAATGATAGCGCCGATAAGGCTACGCGATTTATTGCGAATTGTAACCAGAAGAAAATTCCGTTGGTATTTCTACAGGATGTTACTGGTTTTATGGTGGGTAGTAAAAGTGAGCATTCTGGCATTATAAAGGATGGGGCTAAAATGGTAAATGCGGTTAGTAATTCGGTTGTGCCTAAATTCACGGTAATTATAGGGAATAGTTATGGTGCTGGTAATTATGCCATGTGTGGTAAGGCTTATGACCCACGTTTGATTTTTGCATGGCCTAGTGCAGAACTTGCCGTAATGAGTGGGAACTCTGCTGCTAAAGTGTTACTACAGATTGAAAAGGCTTCTCTTGAAAAACAAGGTGAAAAAATTACTCCTGAAAAGGAAGCGGAATTGTTTAATAAAATTAAAGACCGTTACGATAACCAAGTTTCGCCCTATTACGCTGCAGCTAGAATTTGGACGGATGCTATTATTAATCCTCTAGATACTAGAACTTGGATTAGTATGGGTATTGAGGCTGCAAATCATGCGCCTATTGAAAAACCGTTTAATTTGGGGGTTTTGCAGGTTTAGAATTTACAATTGTTATTGGTTACTCACTATTATAAAATCTATATGAAATTGCGGAGATCTCATTTATAAAACTCCTAGCAGACTCTGTTTTATAAAAAAGATAAAAAAATCTTGTTTTTTTTAAGTTCATGATAATTGTCATATATATCAGGTAAAAAAGTTACCAAATTTGCTCAGCAATTCTAAACAAACTTGATGATGAGCAAAAACCGACTACCATTCGTTAAATTAATTCTATTTTTTTTATTATTTCTTTTTATTCAAAATTCTAATGCACAATTAGAAATTGGTGCAGATATTAGACCGCGATTTGAATATCGTCATGGATTTAATAACTTATTTCCTAATAATACAGAGCCAGCCGCTTTTGTTGTGCAACGTTCCAGACTAAATGTAAGTTACATTATGGAAAACTTAGATATTATGATAAGCGTTCAAGATGTGAGTGTTTGGGGAGATACTAGACAAATAGATGCTACTGATAGCAATAATTCGTTTTCATTATTTAGAGCTTGGTTTGAATATCATATAAATGAAAACTGGTCTACTAAGCTTGGGCGTCAAGTACTTTCATATGATGACCAGAGAATTTTGGGTGGCTTAGATTGGGCAATGCAAGGACGTTTCCATGATGCAGGCTTAATCAAATATAAAAAGGATAACTTTATGGCTCATTTTGGTTTTGCCTTCAGTCAGCAATCACAAATGCGAGAAGGCAATGTTTTTACCATTCAAGGTGCATCGACATATAAAGCACTTCAGTTTGCTTATTTAAAGAAAACTTGGGAAAATAGTTCAGCTAGCCTTTTAGTATTGAATACAGGTTTTCAAAGCTTAACAGGTGTTGATAATGATATAGCAGATAGTGTGTTCTACAAACATACGGTTGGGTCTTACTTTACATTTCCTATAGACAATGTAAAAATGGTAGGGTCTGCCTATTATCAATTTGGTAAATCTAATAAAACAACAGATTTAAGCGCTTATCAAGTATCCTTAGAGGCAAATTACAAACCTAACAATACATTATTTGCATTAGGATTAGAACTTTTAAGCGGAACCGACCAAAGTGGTGATTCTAAAAATAAATCTTTCTTACCTTTATATGGAACCAATCATAAATTTAATGGTTTTATGGATTATTTTTATGTAGGTAACCATGCCAATAATGTAGGATTAGATGATTTTTATGGAAAAGTTGTATTTAAAACTGGAGAAAAGTCTACCTTGTTAGCTAAAGCACATTATTTTTTGGCTAATGCCAATTTAAATAATGATGCTGATAAATATTTAGGAACGGAACTAGACTTTGTTTACACAAACAAGATCGCAAAAAACGTAAAATTGAATATTGGTTATTCTCACATGTTTGCATCTGATAGTATGAGCCTGATTAAAGGTGGAAGACCAAATGACAATACTAATAACTGGGGTTGGGCACAATTAATTATTAATCCCACACTTTTTAAAAGTAACTAGCACTAACTAATTGGATACTAAAGGAAAAATATTACCACCAAAAACAACACGATGGCGTATTACTGCTGTATTCTTTATTGCAGTCGTTATTGGTTTAGGTTTGTTTATGGCGAAAGAATCTCGTGTATTGTCATACATGTCTGATGATCCACAAGCCTGCGTTAACTGTCATGTTATGACACCAGTATACAATAGTTGGATGCACAGTTCTCATAGAGAATGGGCAAATTGTAATGATTGCCATGTACCTCATAATAACGTTGTGAATAAATACTATTTTAAAGCGAAAGATGGTTTGTACCATGCTTCGGTTTTTACAGCTCGCTTAGAACCTGATGTTATTGAAATGAAAGAAGCGTCACAAGAAGTAGTGCAAAATAATTGTATCCGTTGCCATGTTCAACAAGTTACCCAAGCAAAATATGATGGCTACATTGAAGACCATAGAGAAAATAGAACACAACGACAATGTTGGAGTTGTCATAAACAAGTACCTCATGGTAAAGTCCATGGGTTATCCACTGTAAAATTTAATGTAGCACCATTACCAACAGACCAGCAGGAACTAGTGATTCCTGAATGGATGGAAGAACAATTAAACACTAAAGATTAAACCCATACCAAATGAAAAACAAAGTATTATTTATTGTAACCATTATCGTGGTTTTTTTACTAGGGCTGCTAGCATCTAGTATTGTCAATAGAAAATCTGAAGCAAAATACAAATATACCCCTAGTGTAAATATTGCTGAAAACGAACCTAGAAATGCCGTATGGGGAGAAAATTTTCCTTTAGAATACCAATCTTCATTGCAAACGCTAGACACCACATTTGCCTCTATGCAGGGTGGTTCTGCGATGCGAGATGTTTTGGAGGAAGATCCAAATCTTGTAATTCTTTTTGCAGGCTATGGGTTTTCTAAAGATTATAACCAAGGAAGAGGGCATGCTTATGCGGTTGAAGATATTCATAATTCATTGAGAACGGGTGGTCCAAAAGGAAAAGGTGATGGTCCAATGCCTGCTACATGCTGGACATGTAAAAGTCCTGATGTACCAAGATTGATGAATGAAATTGGAATTACTGAATTTTATAGTGGAAAGTGGGCTGATAAAGGTGCCGAAGTGGTAAATCCAATAGGTTGCGCCGATTGTCATGACAATAAAACCATGAAACTGAAAATTACCAGACCAGCACTTGTTGAAGCTTTTGATGCTATGGGTAAAGATATCAACAATGCGACTCATAACGAAATGCGTTCTTTGGTATGTGCACAGTGCCACGTAGAGTATTATTTCAATAAGAATTTACCAGGAAAAGAAGGTACGCCATATTTAGTATTTCCTTGGAAAGACGGTATGACGGTTGAAGATATGGAAAACTACTATGATAATTTAGAATTTAAAGACTGGACACATAAAATAAGTAAAGCACCTATGCTGAAGGCGCAACATCCAGGTTATGAAACATTTACTACCGGTGTTCATGCAGACAGAGGTGTATCTTGTGCAGATTGCCATATGCCTTACAAAAGTGAAGGCGGGCAAAAGTTTACAGATCACCATATTCAATCACCTTTAAACAATACATCCAATGCCTGTCAAGTTTGTCATAGAGAAGAATCTAACAAGCTTATTGCGAATGTATATGAAAGACAGCGTAAGGCCACTGAAAATCGTTTAAAACTTGAAAAACTTCTAGTTGCTGCACATTTAGAAGCTAAAAAATGTTGGGATTTAGGTGCTACAGAAGCCCAAATGAAACCCATATTAACTGATATTCGTCATGGGCAATGGCGTTGGGATTACTCTGCTGCTGCGCATGGTGCTTCATTCCACTCCCCTGTTGAAACAGCTCGCGTTATAGGCAGTGGTCTTGTTATTGCACAGGAAGCTCGTGTAAAACTAGCTAGACTGTTAGCAGATTTAGGACATAACAAGCCACTTGAAATGCCTGATATTTCTACTAAAGAAAAAGCGCAAGAATACATAGGTTTAGATATTGAAAAACTTGAGGCAGAGAAAAAAGCGTTTAAGGAAAACCTATTACCTAAATGGCTTGAAGAAGCTAAAGCTAGAGAAGATGCAATGCCAATAAACACAATATCTTCAGCAGTAAAATAAAAGAATATAATTCTCCCAAAAGACACCTTATGTCTCATAAATATAAGGTGTCTTTTATTTTAATCATTCCAACTACACGATGAATAAATTTGCACGTCTTTTTGCTTCGCCTATACTTGCGGTTTTATGCCTATTTACTTTTGCAATAGCCATGGCTGTAGCCACGTTTATTGAAAATGATTATGGTACTGCAACAGCATGGAAACTTATATACGATGCATGGTGGTTTGAGCTTGTTATGATAGGTTTAGGCCTGTGTTTTGTAATGAGCATTTTTAAATACAAGCTTTGGCGAAAAGAAAAATGGGCACTATTGATGTTTCATCTGGCATTTATCGTTATTCTATTAGGAGCTGGAATTACTCGTTATGCCTCTTACGGCGGCATTATGAGGGTTCGTGAAGGTGCTTCGTCTAACACAGTAATATCAGACAATAATTATTTACACGCTCATATTTCAAACGGAAAACAAACCAAAACATTAAGAAAACAGGTTGATTTTTCGCCTTTAAGTAACAATAACTTCTCTATTGAAACAGATTTTGAAAATACCCCAATTTCAATTTCATACAAAGCATTTATTGCAGATGCCATTCCGCAAATAATAAATGATGACACTGATGGAAAACCGATGCTAGAAATGATAATTTCTGCGGGTAATGGACGAGAATCTATATTTCTTGAAAAGGGAGAAATTGAAGCTATTGGGGCACATAAACACAAAATTGGGTTTGATGTTCAACAAGAAGATGTTATAAATATTACTAAAGTCAATGGTAGTTTTAAAATTCTGTCACCAAGAAATTTAAGCAGTTTTGTTATGGCTACCGAAACTGCTGGAACTATTAAAAAAGATAGTCTTCATAGCATACAATTAAGAACATTATACAGAGATGGAGATGCTTCATTTGTGCCTCTAGCCTATCATCCAAAAGGTAAAATTGAAATTGTTAGTGCATCTGAAAAACCTAAAGATAATGATGCTCAAAAAGACGATGCGCTTATTGTAAATGTTAGTGCTTATAACATAGAAAAAGAGGTTAACCTATTATATCGTGAAGGTTTTTTACCGATTTCAAGTGAAGTGAATTTTAAAAACATCAACGTGTCGCTTTCCTACGGCGCACAACCTATTACAATACCATTTTCTATTCATTTAGATGATTTTCAACTTGAACGTTACCCTGGTTCTACAAGCCCATCTTCGTATGCTAGTGAAGTAAAGGTTATTGATAACGAACAAGAAATACCACATCGTATTTTTATGAATAACGTATTGGATTATAAGGGATACAGGTTTTTTCAAGCGAGTTATGATACCGACGAGCTGGGAACAGTATTAGCCGTTAACCATGATGCGCTGGGAACAAACGTAACTTATATAGGTTACTTTTTGATGATGATAGGTATGTTTTTTACCCTTTTTGGGAAATCATCGCGTTTTAACCTCATCAATAAAAAACTAAAAAAATTAAAATTGAAAAGTGCCAGTTTACTTCTCTTATTATTTGCTATTACTAGTTTAAGTTTTGGTCAAGAGAAAAAACCTACCATAGATTTAAAACTAGTTGAACAACTTGAAATAGACAATCAGCATGCAGAGCTTTTTGGACGTTTAATGGTTCAAGATTTAGACGGACGTATAAAACCAATGAATACGCTTGCTTCAGAGTTTTTAAGGAAACTATCCCGCAAGCCCTATTTTAAATTTACCGAAAACGGAAAAAGCATTCGCTATAGTGCGAATCAAACGTTTTTGGCAATGCAATCTGCATCTAACATTTGGCAATATGTACCTCTTATTAAAGTAGATGTAAAAAAAGGAGGCGAATTGTTTAGTGATTTAAATATCAGTGAAGATGGATTAGTGTCATTTGTAGAACTTTTAGGTGATGAAGGCAGTTATATTTTAGCTGAAGCTGCTGAAATTGCAAATAAAAAGAAACCTGCAGAACGGAGTGAGTTTGATAAGGAAATATTAAAAGTTGATGAACGTTTTAATATTCTTTACAATGTGTTTTCCGGCAATTATTTAAAGGTATTTCCAAACAGTAATGACGAGAATAACAAATGGCACAGTCAAACACATCATTTTAACGATTTCCCTGTTGATGATGGGAAATTCGCCAAACAAATTATTCCAGCGTATTTTGAAGACGTTAATCAAAAAAACTGGATAGATGCTAGTGAAAAACTAGGTTATATTAAGACGTTTCAAGACGAATTAGGTAAAGAAATTATACCAAGCAGAAAACGTATTGAAGCGGAGCTTTGGTATAATGAGCTTAATTTAAATTTTTGGTTATTTCAAGTGTTTTTTACTCTAGGTGCAATACTCTTAGTGTTAGCTATTGCTAAAATATTTACTAAGAAAAAACTTGTGGAATTCCTTTGGAATGCGCTCATATTATTAACTTTAATAAGTTTCTTATTATTTACTGGTAATATTATTCTTCGCTGGTACGTCTCGCAACATGCTCCTTGGAGTAATGGTTATGAAATGCTAGTATTTGTATCGTGGGTTTTAGTACTATGCGGTTTATTCACGTTTAGAAAATCTGATTTTGCACTACCACTAGCCACATTGTTTTCTGGTGCTTTATTATTTGTGAGTTATCTAGATTGGTTAAGTCCTGAAATAACTAATTTAATGCCTGTATTAAAATCCTTTTGGCTAAAAGTACATGTGGCTACTATAGTAAGTAGTTATGCGCCATTAGCACTTTCTGCTATCTTAGGTTTTATGGCTTTATTACTTACCATTTTCAAAACAAAGAAGACCAAAAAAGTCATGGATATTAAAATAAAAGAGCTTACCTATATTAATGAAATATCTATGACGATTGGGTTATTTGTGTTGGCTATAGGTACGTTTCTAGGCGGTATTTGGGCCAATGAATCTTGGGGGCGTTATTGGGCTTGGGATCCTAAGGAAACTTGGGCTCTTATAAGTATCATTATGTATGCTATTGTATTACACTTAAGATTGATACCAAAGTTAAAAAGTAACTACGTGTTAAATACCGCAAGTGTTTTTGCTTTTGGCTCTATAATAATGACATCCTTTGGTGTAAACTATTATCTGTCAGGATTACATAGTTATGCAGCTGGCGACCCTTTACCTATTCCAAAGTTTATTTATGTATTGATTGTTGTTGTTATTTTGGTTACTGTTGTAGCTTATTTTAGAAAACGATCATTTGTAAAAAACTAGGTGTTAAAACTATTTTATTGATTAATTTTAAAAAGAGACTTTCAAAATGAAAATCTCTTTTTTCTTTATACTGTTTTATTAAACTTTTTACATTTTTATCATATTTATAAATTCTGATATAATGCTACTAATCTTTTAAATTCAGATCGATAGCCATTTTCATCATCTCCCCTACCTTCACTAGCCAAAATTAGCACATCTTCAAGTGTTGACTTATTATCGTACTTTGATTGTCTTAATTGCATTCCGAATAACGCCACTGCAGATGCAAACTTTAAATCTTCTGAAGCTTCTTTCACTTCATCCTTCTGAACGTGTACCATTTCAATACTTTTATCGCCATCGGGCCTTTTATACCTAAACTTGACAGTAAATAGTTCATCTGAAAAATCTTGAGTCGCTTGACTTTTGGTATATTTCAAATCGTCAACTTCTTTTAAATATTCACTAGTAACTCCAACGGGAATAACTTCATAAAGCGCAGTAACTGTATGTCCGCTCCCTAGCTCACCCGCATCTTTAGTGTCATCAATAAAATCTTCATCTTCTAGCATTCTGTTTTCATATCCTATCAATCTATAGGCTTGAACCTTACTTGGGTTAAACTCAACTTGAATTTTCACATCTTTTGCTATGGTAAACAATGTACCACCAAATTCTTTACCAAAAACTTTTTGCGCTTCCTGCATGTTATCAATATAAGCATGATTACCATTTCCCTTATCTGCAAGGGCTTCTAACTTAGAATCTTTATAATTTCCGTATCCGAAACCTAAAACAGACAAAAACACACCTGATTTACGTTTTTCTTCAATTAGTGCCGTCATATCCTTATCACTAGATGCTCCAACGTTAAAATCCCCATCGGTCGCCAAAATAACACGATTGTTTCCATTCTTTTTGAAATGTCTTTCCGCAAGTTTATAAGCTAAATTTATTCCTGCGCCTCCAGCGGTAGAACCTCCGGCATTTAAGTTATTTAAAGCTTGTAAAATCTTTTCTTTGTTTTTTCCTGAAGTTGGCTCAAGTACGGTACCAGCGGCCCCTGCATAAACAACGATTGACACTTTATCTTTTTCTCTCAATTGATTAACCAACAACCTGAAGGCTGATTTCAATAACGGTAACTTGTTTTGTGCTGACATTGAACCAGATACATCAATTAAAAATGTAAGATTTGATGGTGGAAGCTCATCATTATCATAAGTCTTTCCTTGAAGTCCTATTTTAACAATTTTAGTCTCATTATACCACGGCGTTTTGGCAACTTCAGTATTTATTGAAAAAGGATGCTGTCCTACCGGTTGTGGATATTTATAATCAAAATAATTTATCATTTCTTCAATCTTTACTGCATCTGGAGCAACAGTAACACCATTGTTAATCATTCTTCTAATATTACTGTAAGATGCTTTATCTACGTCAATAGAAAACGTAGAAAGTGGAGATAATGAAGTTCTTTCAAAACTATTCTCTTCAATAACTGCATAGCTTTCGTTGTTATCTATTCTGAAATTACCTTGATGTGTTGTAATCACAATACACCCATGTTTAGCTATTTTTCCGAATTTATCTTTGGCATCTCCTTTTCCATATTTAATTTTTGTATCTATATCAGATTCTGCTAAACTTTCGATTATATAGTTATTTTCTTTTTTGATTGGCTTGCCGTCAACTATATACAAAGGCGCTTTTTCTATACTTTTTGTATTATTTTTTGTTGAAATAAGAATAACTCCATTACTACCTCTACTTCCATAGATAGCTGTTGACGCTGCATCTTTCAAAACATCAATTGCTTTAATGTTTTTAGGATCCATTTGTGATAATTTACTATATGAGGTAGGCACACCATTAATCACCACTAGGGGCTCTCTGTTTTTAGAAATTGAAGATATTCCTCTAATTAAAATTTGAGAAGATACTCCAGGAGCACCAGAACTATTACCTACATTAACACCAGCAACCTGTCCTTGTAATGATTTTTGGGTTGAATTCGATTGGATTTGATTAGCCAATTTGTTATGATATGCCTTTTTCTTTTGTCTTCTAATATCTGCAGCCGTAGGCCTATAACTTGATACTGCTCCTGTGTAATCTGATCTTGTTTGCGAACCGTAGCCCATCACAACTACCTCTTCTAGAGCTTGATGATCTGCTTCCAATGCAACAGAAATAGTATTTTGCTTTTTTACTAAAACTTGTCTTGTGACATACCCAACATAGGAAAATACTAAAACGTCGTTAGTCTTTACTTTAATTTGATAATTACCATCAAAATCAGTTGTTGTGCCTTTAGTCTGTCCTTTCACAACAATTGAGACTCCAGGAAGCGGAAGATAATCATCTGCTGCAGTTACTTTTCCAGTTACGAGGTGTTCTTGGGCTATTAATTGCGTTGAAATTACCAAAGTAAAAATGAATGTAAATAGCGTTTTCATAATAGTCGATTTTAAAGTTTAGCATAAAACTATAATCAACCTACGCAACCTGAAACGTAAAATGAGTGAACCACACTTTTGATTGAGTGAAGACATAAAAAAAGAGGCTTCGATAAAAAAGCCTCTGATATTTATTTATAGATTCCTGCTTTTGCAGGAGTTAGTTATTTTATCTCGGTACTAAAAGGAAACAGTAACTGAACGCCCTTTTTCTGTGACAAACGTTTTACTTCTTTTATGAGTTTGTAATTTTCTTCTCCAAGTTCTTCTGCTAAAATTTGTTCTTTGGCTTTCGCTAAACCAAAGGTTTCTAACATTTCATCAAGGTTCTTTTCAAACACTGGATATTCTCTGATTCTATATTGTTCAATGTCCGCAGCTTCCGCAGCATATTTTAGCGCCAAATCTAAACCGCCTAATTCGTCCACTAAACCTCTTTCTAAGGCATCATTTCCAGTCCAAACTCTTCCTTGAGCTATTTCCTCAACTTGTTCAGGGGTAAGATTACGTCCTTCAGCTACTCGCCTTGTAAACAGACTATACACATCAATAACGCCTTCTTTTATGTATTTATGTTGATTTTCATTTAAAGGCTCAAAAATACTATAGGTTACTGCATTAGTATTGGTTACCACTTGTTCTGCATTAATGCCCATATTATCTGCTAAGTTTTTAAAGTTTGGCAAAGTTCCAAACACACCTATACTTCCAGTGATGGTTGTAGCTTCGGCGATAACTTTATCAGCGTTGGTTGCAATATAATAACCGCCAGATGCTGCCAAGTCTCCCATAGACACAATAACAGGCTTCACTTTTTTAGTCAACTCTATTTCTCTCCAAATCAATTCACTCGCCAACGCACTTCCTCCTGGAGAATTCACTCGTAATACTATTGCTTTCACCCTTTCATCATCTCTAGCTTTCTTAATAGATTTGTTCATCGTGATGTGTCCAACAACTCCGTTTTCACCTTCTCCATACATAATATCCCCTTCCGCATAAATGACTGCGATTTTATTTTTACTAGAATTTGATTTTACTTTAGGCGCTGCATATTGCGCATAATCTTCAACGGAAACGTAATTCAGTTTTTTATTTGAAGTAATCCCAACAGCAGCCTTTAAACCATTTACATATTCATCATGATATGCAATTTTATCAACTAAATTTGACTTAACAGCCAAAGTTGGAGTTCGTGCCAATAAACTATCAGCAATAACACCTAATTGCTCCACCGGAATATTTCTGGCTTCTGAAACTTCTTTTTTAATTTCAGACCAAAGTCCGTTTAGGTATACTGAAATCTGCTCTCGATTGTTATCACTCATTTCATTTTCTAAAAACGGTTCTACTGCACTTTTGTATTTTCCGTGACGTACCACCTCCATTTTTATTCCAGATTTCTCTTGAAAATCTTTAAAGTATAATCTTTCGGTGTACAAACCTTTAAATTCCATCATCCCAACGGGGTTGATATAAACCGTATCAGCAACAGAACTTAAGTAATAATCTTTTTGTGTGTAAATATCTGCGTACGCAACAATAAACTTACCAGAATCTTTAAAATCTAGTAAAGCATCACGCAACGTTTTGGTTTGTGTTATACCCGCCATGATAAAATTATTTTCTATTGAAATACCTTTTATTTTATCATCGGTTTTGGCATATTTTATAGCATCAACTAAGTTGAATAATCCATTTTTATCATCTTCATTTAAAAAAGGATATTCTTTGTAAATTGTTTTACCTGCATAATCTTGTATTGGGAAATCTAGTTTTAAATTTAGAACAGAATTTGGCTTTACTTGTACGACCTCTTCTGATGACCCACCGAACAAAGCTCCAATAATTATCAGTCCGAAGAAACATAATCCTAAAAACACAAAAATTCCAACTACAGTTGATAATACTCTCTTTAAAAAACTCATATATTTAATTTTATTCGTTAGTCTGAAAAAAGTAAAATTGTTACAGCACATTTACTTTTTAACTATCCTTTAGCAATTTTTGCAAAAATAGGGAAAGTTGCGTTTATTTTTGAAAGAACTATAGTAAGAAGATTTATAAGATAGGTATGCCTATGTTTTTAGCAGATAAACCCGCGTTAGGGATTGTAGCGGTAGCTTTTGGCGAGGCGTGCATCGAGCCAAAACTTTTAGCGAAAAGCCCGACCCCAATGGGGTAACGCCCAAGAAAACACAAAAGCCCAACCTTTGAAGTTGAGCCTTTGCTAGTTTAGATATTTAAAGTCTGGTTTAAATCACGCCTAGTTCTTTGAGATGTTTCTCAGAATTCGCTTTAACATTAGCCGGAGGGTTTAAGGATAGAGATTTCTTAAAATTCTTTATAGCCTTTGCCTTGTCTCCCATTGCCTTATAGCATTCGGCTAAACTGTCGTAACTATTAGCATCTTTGGGGTTATTTGCCACATTGGTTTTAAAATACTTCAATGCTCTGTCGTAATCTTTTGCTCCCATCATTTGGTAACCTAAGGCATTTAGCTGATTTTTATTCGCCATTGCCGCAGCCTCGTCCATGAGTTTAGCATACTGATCGGTTTTACCCATTTTATTCAAAATCTGCGCTTTCAATGCCACATTATTAAAGGTTTTTTGGCTAAAAAACTGTCCGCTAATTGCTGCATCAATCCAATTTAAGGCTGTGTTTAAATCGCCTCCGTTATTTAAGGTATAATTTGCGGCAGTTTCCCAGTTTTGTCTACCAAAACCTGCTTGCCCTTTAAGTTGTTCTGTAAAATTTGCCATTACAATATCGGTAGTGTTGACTTCAATTTTAAAAGGAAACTGTTTCTTTTCCCAACTTAAAGCCGCTGTTGTAGAATTAGCATCAACTGCTATGAAGCTATACGTTAACAGTTCTGTATGAGGTGCCTCAGTTGTTTTTATATCTACTTTTAAAGCATCCTCATCAGGATTATAGAAGTAGCTTCCCCAGGCTTTTGTACTTTTTGAAAAAATAAGTGTAGCCATATTATCAGGTTTCACAACGATATGGAAACCATATTTTCCAGCTTTTAAAGATTGTCCTTCAATTTTTACGTCATCAGAAAATTTGATAATCGTGTTTTCGTTGGCACCAGCGCGCCAAGGAGATTCCTTAGCGGTGCCAAATCCTAAATTGTTCATACCATATGGCACCAATTTACCCCATATTTCCCTTCCGTTTACACTGGGTCTGGAATATACTATTGTAATGTCTGTGAGTCCTACACGCTGAGATACTTTTGCCATTTGGCTACCTCTTGGTGTGTTTAATTGAGCGAAGGTGCTTGTACTAATTGAAAAAAGTACAAACACAAGAATTGTGGATACTGTTCGTAATTTCATTTTGATGAATGGTTTGGTTTGTGTTTTCAAGTTAGACACTTATCAAACGTCGTCCTGTTATTAATTTGTTAAACAATAATGGCAAAATGTTAATTAACTCTTTCTTAAGAATACCTTAACACACTAATGTCTCCGCGAGATTCTTTAACTTTGCATGCTTTAAAAAAAGAATTGCGGCAAACAAGAATGATACACATTCACGATAAAACATTACAAGATTTAGAATTTCCAACTGTATTGCAACAAGTAAGTGAGTTGTGCATTACACCCTTGGGACATCAGGCTGCTCTAAAAATTTCTCCTTACAAATCCAGAGAAGATCTACAGTTTGCATTGCATCTTACTAATGAATATATATCATCCTTCGACAATGATAACCGCATTCCAAATCATGGGTTTGACACCATCTCAAAAGAAATTCAGCTTTTAAATATTGAAAACACTTATTTAGAAGTGCACGGATTGAAAAAAATTGTATCCATCTCGCTTACGGTAAACACCATTGTTACCTTTCTTAAAAAGTTTGAAGAGTACTATCCAACCTTAAATCAGTTTGCATCACACATTGAAGTCACTAAAATTTTGATTGAAAAAGTAGATGCCATCATTGATCGATTTGGAGATATTAAGGATAATGCTTCTGACACCTTATATGAATTGCGAAAGTCTATAAACAAAGTAAAAGGTAAAATAAATCAGAGTTTTGCATCTGCATTAAACACCTATCACAATCTCGAATATTTGGATGACATCCGAGAATCTGTAGTTGATAACCGACGTGTTTTAGCCGTAAAAGCCATGTACCGAAGAAAAGTGAAAGGTGCCATTATGGGTGGCAGCAAAACAGGAAGCATTGTTTATATTGAACCTGAAACTACACTACAATATACACGAGAGCTAAATAATTTAGAGTACGAAGAAAAGGAAGAGGTGATTCGTATTTTAAAAGAAGTAACTGATTTCATGCGTCCGTTCTTACCTCTTTTAAAAGATTACCAGTCTTTTTTGATTGATCTTGATGTGATTTCCGCAAAAGCGAAATATGCGAAATCTATGAACGGTATTCTTCCCGAACTTTCTGAAGACAAGAGCATGTATTTACGTGATGCATACCACCCGCTACTCTATTTAAATAATTTAGAAAAGAAGGAAAAAACATTTCCGCAAACACTATCATTAAAAGAAGGTAGCAGAATTATTGTAATTTCTGGACCAAACGCAGGTGGAAAAAGTATCACCTTAAAAACAGTTGGTTTGCTGCAAGTGATGTTGCAAAGTGGCATGTTAATTCCTGTACACGAGCGCAGTAAGGTATGCTTATTCGATAGAATTTTAAGTGATATTGGTGATAATCAATCTATAGAAAACCATTTAAGTACCTATAGTTATCGTTTAAAACAGATGAACTATTTTCTGCGAAAGTGTAACAAAAACACCCTTTTTCTTATAGATGAATTCGGTACTGGTTCTGATCCTGAATTAGGTGGGGCTTTAGCCGAAACGTTTTTGGAGGAATTTTATCATCGCGAAGCCTTTGGCATTATTACAACCCACTATTCCAACCTGAAAATTTTAGCTACAGAACTACCGCACATGATTAACGCCAACATGTTGTTTAACGAACGTACGCTAGAGCCTATGTTTAAACTCGTAGTAGGGCAAGCCGGTAGCAGTTTTACCTTTGAAGTGGCACAGAAAAACGGCATTCCCTACTCATTAATTAATCGTGCTAAAAAGAAGATAGAGCGCAGTAAAGTGCGTTTTGATGCTACTATTGCCAAACTTCAAAAAGAGCGTTCAAGGCTTGAAAAAACAGGTCAATCCTTAAAGCTTAATGAGAAAAAGAAAAGTGAAGAAGCAGATAAGCTAGAGGCAATAAACGCTAAAGTCCAAAAGAAACTGGAAAGCTACCAAGAATTGTACGATAGCAATCAGCGTTTAATTTACTTAGGTCAAAAAGTAAATGATATTGCCGAAAAATACTTCGAAAACAAGAAGAAACGTGAGTTGATGGCAGAATTGTTCAAATTAGTACAGGTTGAAAATTCTAAGCGTAAAAAAGTATCAGCGAAACAAAAACGTGCGCAAAAGGCTAAAGAAGAACAGGTAAAACAGGAAGCTGAAAAGAAGGTAAACATTATTAGAAAAAAGAAGAAAGCTGCAAAGAAAAAAGCAGATGAAGCGCCACCAAAACCAAAACCTGTGTTAAAAGTGGGCGACCGCGTACGCATGCATGATGGTAGAGCAATTGGAAGTATAGATAGTATTGAAAAAAATAAGGCCAATGTTAACTACGGTATGTTTACTACTAATGTGGCTTTGGATTTATTGGAGCTAGTTGAAGCGGGAAAAAAGTAGAAAATTACTGTTTTAGTCTATTTATAATCATATTCTTAGAAGCTTACTTCGCTATTTTACTTCCGTTTTTAGTGGACAAAAGGGGGACATTCCATTTAATTTCTAATTGGACACTAGCTAGATGTGTTTATTAATTTAATTTTCAATTATTTGATTTTCAGTAAATTAAATTCCGTATGACTTAAAAATAGAATGGACAAACTCCAGACAAACGGGTTTTTAGTAAAATGCAACCTTGTAAAACGAACCGCTATTATCTATAACTTAGCAATAGCTAACAATCGTCAAAAATGAAAAATCCAACCCTAGCTTTCGTGTTCTTTCTATTTTTTTTATCGGCATTAGGCTATTCCCAAAACACAAAACTTATCGATAGTTTAAAAACCGAACTCGCCAATAGAAAAGAAGACGATTCTGTTAAAGTGATGATTTTAACACGTCTCCATGAAAAACTAATGTTCTCAAAACCAGAGGAAGCCAAAGCTTATGCAGAAAAAGGACTTGAAATCTCTAAAATTATAAATTACACTAAAGGTATTGCTGTTGGGTATATGCATCGCGCTGATTATTTCGCTAATAAATCTGAAAATGATTCTGCACTCTACTACTACCAAAAAGCCAAAACATTTTTTGAAGAAGCCAATATTACCCGTGGATTAATCTTCGTTAACCATTCCCTCTCCTCTATCGAAAGCTCAAATGGCAATTTGGACAATGCCATTACTATTTCAAAAGAAAATATTGAACTTATAAAAACCCATGAAAAAGAAGGTGATGCCAAAACAAAATTCATTGGCGCACAATATGTTTCATTAGCCAATATTTACATTGAGAAAGCCAATTTTAAGACAGCTCTAATTTATGCACTCCAAGGACTAGAATGTTTTGAAAAAATAAACCATGAAACCCGTAAGGCTGATGCTTTAAAACAAATAGGTGATATTGAAAGTGGTTTAGAAAATCATGAATCATCCATAAAATATTTTAAAGAAGCTTTAGAAATTTATGAGCACTACGAAGAAATATTTTATGTGGCATATACCCAAAATTCCCTAGGGATATCCTACCAAAATTTAAATGATTATGCTTCCGCTGAAAACTATTTCAATTTGGCAGTTGAAAACGCTAAAAAAGTTGAGGATAATCTCGCGCTTAGTAACGCCTTGCATAATCTGGGAGATATTAAACGACTTCAAAATAAGAATACAGAGGCCAAAAACATATTACTAGAAGCAAAGGCTATAGCTCAAAAAGAAAATTTGAAGTTAGGCTTAGCAAATACGCTTCACAGCTTTTCTAAACTTGATTATCAATCTAAAAATTATGGTTCAGCTTTAAAAAATAATGCTGAGGCTATTGATTTGGCAAAATCTTTAGGTGCAATGTCGCATCTTGCAGATTTGTACAAACATAGGTCTACTATTTTGGAAGGACTCAATAAGAATAATGATGCATTAGAGTTTTTAAAGTTGTATCAATCTATAAACGACAGCCTTTTCTCTACTAAAAAATTGCAACAAATTGAAGAACTGAAAGCTATTTACGAATCTGAACAAAAAGAAACTGAGATTGCATTTCAGAAAAAGGAAATTGAAACTTTAAATGAGCAATCTAAAAATGATAAGCTTACAAAAACCCTATACGGTATTGGTATGTTTTCGTTTCTGGCGATTGCGGGACTCATCTACTTTAGTTTTAAGCAACGCATGAAAAAGAATAAAATAGAGCGCGAAAAACAAGAAGAAATTTACAAACAGGAAATTGAATTTAAAAAGAAGGAATTGGCCACACAAACCTTGCATTTGGTTCAGAAAAACACTTTCATTCAAGAACTTAAAGATAATCTAGAGAAAATAAAACGATCACCCGAACTATTTAAAGTCGAGTTTAGACGTATTGTGATGCTCCTTAAAAAAGAAAGTGCAGAGGATAAGGATTGGGAAGTTTTTAAATCCTATTTCACGGAAGTTCATAACAACTTTGATCATAAGATAAAAGAGGTTTACCCTGAAGCCACGGAAAAAGAGATGCGTCTCGCATCCTTCCTTAGAATGAATTTATCCACCAAGGAAATCGCTTCAATGCTTAACGTTTTGCCTGAAAGCGTTTTAAAGAGCAAATATCGCTTAAAGAAAAAGCTAAATCTAGACAAAGAAACCGATCTCAACCAATTTTTAAGTGATTTGTAAAGGGCGTATCTTTGCACCATGGATTTTGGTGTAACTAAGGATAAACAATTGATTCTCTTTGATGGGATTTGTAATCTCTGTAATTCCTCCGTACAATATGTTATCAAACGTGATAAGAAAAACCAATTTATGTTTGCCGCCCTACAAAGCGACGTTGGAAAAAATATCATCAATCACTTTAATATTGACACTTCTAAAGTAGATTCAATTGTATTATACACGCCAGAAAAAGGCATTACTACCAAAAGTACCGCGGCATTAAAAGTAGCTTCTAAACTAGGTTTTCCAACAAATATTTTGAGTGTATTTCTTATTATTCCTCCATTTATTAGCAATTGGGTGTACGATTTTGTTGCTAAAAATCGCTATAAGTGGTATGGTAAAAAAGATGCTTGCATGATTCCTACTCCTGAATTAAGAAATAGGTTTTTGGATTGAATTAGTTCCACACTAATTCAAAATAAGCATTCACTTATCAAACAATACAAGTAACTCATTTCGGGTTTTAAAAACGGTTTTCGCAGCTTAGTTTTATTTAAAACTTTTTAAATAACTAATCATGAAACGTCTATTATTCCTATTTCTGCTAAGCTCTTCATTTGTTTTTGCAAACTCTACCAACCCAACAAAATCATCCGTAAAAGCCGTAACTGTTTTTGTTGATGGCGCACAGGTTACCAGACACGCAAAAATCATCTTGCCCCAAGGCACAACAGAGTTTTCGTTTATAAAACTTTCACCATTTGTGCAGGAAAACAGTATTCAAATTTCAGGGCTCAATGGCGCTTCCATTCTTTCCATAAACTACGCCATCAATCACATAACAAAGTTTGATAAAACAGAAACTGTAGAACTACTTCAAACCAACATGGAAAACATTAATGATGCCATTCAAATGGAACAAAATTTAATGGAAGGCTATGAACAAGAGATAAAAATCATTGAGGACAATCGCAAACTTGGGAATAATAATCAAACAGTGAACCTTGATAAATTAAAACAATTTGCAGCATATTATCGTGAGCGTATCACAGAGTTAAATACTTTGATACATCAATCCCTAAAAAAGAATAGAGCATACAAAAAACAGATTGCTGATATTAAAAAACAATTAGCTGAATTGAATGTAGAGGATAAAATACAAACAGGTGAAATAAAAGTAAAGTTAACGTCTAGCATAAATAAGCAACTAGATTTAATAATAAAATACAATGTAACCAATGCAGGTTGGTTTCCTATGTACGATTTGAAAGCCAAAGATATTAATAAACCTCTGGAGCTGAACTATAAAGCGCATGTATACCAAACCACTGGCGTGAGCTGGGAAAATGTAAAACTTACGCTTTCCACAAACGACCCAAATACGAATAATTTAAAACCTAACGTAGATACGAAATACTTAAATTTTGTTAGCAGATATAGTAATTATAAAAATGAAACTGCCACTAAAAAATATCAATATAAATTTAATCCATTTATTAAAAACATAAGCGGTATTGTAACCGATTCAAGCGGTATGCCAATTCCAGGAGTTAATGTATTGGTGAAAGGCACATCAAATGGAACAGCCACGGATTTTGATGGTAATTATAGCCTCAATGTGAGTAATGGAGAAGCATTGGTGTTTTCGTATTTGGGGTATGATACTGAAACCGTTCCCATTCACTCAAGCGTAATAAACTTAAGTTTGGAGGAGGATGTTGCAATGTTAGATGAAGTTGTAGTTGTTGGTTATGGAACCTCAACTAGTTCTGCTCTATCAGGAAGCGTAGCTGGTGTTTCTTCCACGTCAAATATAAAGATAAGAGGTGTTGGCTCTTTCAAAACTAAAGGTACACCATTATATGTTATTGATGGCGTAATAAGTAGTGCAAACGATTTCAAGAGATTAGATGAAAGCATGATTGCATCTGCAGATATTTTAAAAGACAATGCTGCAACTAGCATATATGGAAGTAGAGCATCAAACGGTGTAATCGTAGTTACAACGAAACAAGGAAACTACACATCAAATGGGGATATTATTTCTGAGAGTTTAACCAATACAAACTTTGAAATTCAGAAACTATCAACTATTGTTTCAGACGGAGATATTACTGTTATCGAAATAGATAACTTTGAGTTGCCCGCTACATTCTCATACTTTTCAGCACCCGTAATAAATGAAAACGTGTTCCTTACCGCAAAAATCGGTAATTGGCAAAAATTAAACTTATTACCTGGAGAAGCTAATATATATTTTGAAGATAGTTATTCTGGTGTAACCAATATAAACCCTTATGCCACGACTGATAGCTTAACGGTCTCTTTAGGTGTTGACCCTAATGTGGTCATTACCAGAAAATCTAATAATAACTTTAAGAAAACCAATTTTATTGGCAGTAACAGAATAGTTGAAAAAGGATATGATATTGAAATAAAAAACAACAAAACTTCCCCAATCGAAATAATGATTGTTGATAGAATTCCAATAAGTCAGAATAAGGATATCAAAGTAGATGATATTGATTCTGAAAATGCTGATTATGATACTAAAAAAGGTATTTTAACTTGGAAAACAACGATTGAATCTAGTGCTATAAAAAAATATAAATTCTCTTATATGGTGAAGTATCCGAGATATCGGAAGATTAATCTTTAAATTGTACCAAAACAAAAAAAGCCTTTCAATCTCTTGAAAGGCTTTTGCTTTTGGGTGGAAGACCGGATTCGAACCGGCGACCCTTGGTACCACAAACCAATGCTCTAACCAACTGAGCTACAACCACCATATTGCAGCATATTAAATGCGTGTGCAAATGTAAATTTTTCAGAGAAATCTACAAAGACTTTTTTAATATTTAAATTGGATGATACTATTACTTCAGATCAAAAAGGCTATCAACCGCTGGATAACGTTCTACATTGAATCCCTCTCCTGCTTCTACACCTATTAATCTTCCTAAATCCCTTGCTCTATACATCACGCTGTCTGTAAAGTTTTTACTGGATATTGGTGTTTCTGGTTCATTACTATCCTTGCTATAAAACTGCGTCTCATAAGCCAATACAGCCTTCATTTTCGTATCTACAAAACCTGAAACATCAACTACAATATCGGGTTCTAAATTTTTCCATTGCATATAATGGTACACAAATTTAGGGCGCCACGGTTGCTGCTGCTTGTTTTCACCATCTTTCGTTTCAATTTTAATTAATCCACTTAAAAAACATGCATCACTTACCAATTTGCTACCTTTACCATGGTCTATATGCCTGTCATCAACAGCATTACACAAAACAATTTCAGGCTGGTATTTCCTAAGCACTTTAATCAATTGCAGTTGATGTGATTTATCATTTATAAAAAACCCATCAGCAAACCCCATATTCTCTCTAAATTCCACACCAAGAATTTTTGCAGCATTTTCAGCTTCAATCTTTCGTGTTTCTGCCGTACCCCTTGTACCCAGCTCACCTTTAGTCAAATCAATAATTCCAACTTTTTTACCATTTGCAACTTCCTTGGCTATTGTTGCGCCGCAACCTAATTCTACATCATCAGGATGTGCTCCTATGGCGAGTATGTGTAACTTCATATAGTCATGTTTTTGTACATTCAAGAAACTAATTCGTCGTAAAAAAAATAAATTTTGAAACCTTTTTATTGATTTTTTCAACTTTTACTACTAGTCAATCTTAATTTTTAGATAAAATTACAATTTTATTTAGCAACCTCTCAGTACGAAAGCGTTTTCGTACTTTCTTTTTTCATCCTAAAAGCAAAAAAAGCGACAATACTATAAAACTTAATATCCCATTAAAAGCATGACAATAGTCATATTAAATAAAGCAATACTAGCATAATTTTACAGTACTTAAGAATAAAAAACAAGACACTCAATAACTAGAAACTATGATCTACTTAATGCTTACCATATTAGTTATTACTATAGCATTATTTGTTTGGGGGAAATTTACTCCTGATATCGTTGCACTACTTTCAATGGTTACCCTCTTTTTAACCGGAATTTTAGACGCGACAGAAACGTTAAGCGGCTTCAGTAATCCCACTGTTATTATGATTGCCGCCCTCTTTATTATTGGTGAAGGATTATCACAAACGGGATGGACGGCTTTAGCTGGTAAAAAGTTTGTGGAATGGGCTGGAAAAAGTGTTCCCAAGTTGTTGGTGATAGTTTCATTAGGATCTGGTGTGCTTTCAGGTTTTGTAAGCAATACGGGTACCGTTGCCACTTTAATGCCATTAACAATTTCTTCTGCTTGGAGTATAGGCACACTGCCTTCTAAAATGTTAATGCCCGTTGCATTTGGATCTAACACCGGAGGTTTATTAACCTTAACCGGGACACCTCCAAACATCATTGCCAGTAACGCATTAGTTGAAGGTGGATATGAAGGGTTTTCATTTTTTGAATTTGCTTTGATTGGTTTACCATTATTGATAATTGCATTAATTTACTTTAGATATATTGGCTTTAGATTATTACCAAAAAACAAAACCAATAACAAGCCTGTTGATATTGAAACCACGTTTCACAACTGGATTGGAGCCTATAAAATAGATGGAGGTTATTATAGGTTGCGTGTGCGTTCTGTCTCTCCATTATTAAATACTAAAATAGGTATTTGGAATTTTGAAAAAGATTATGGAGTTACCATACTTAGACTAAAAAGAAGGCACCCAAATCCATTAAAAGGTATCCCTCAATTTGTGGAATTTCCGGATAACAAAACATTCTTCAAATATCATGACATCATTACAGTAAAAGGGGAAACTGAAGATATAAACAGGTTGATGATTAAATTTAGACTTGGTCTTCTACCTTTAGAGCCCGTTACAGATGAGTTAAAAAACAACCTTATCAACCAAGAGGTTGGTATGACCGAAGTAATTGTAAACCCAAATTCCATTTTAGTTGGTAGAAAATATAAACTGGGTGATTACTTTAAGCGTTATGGCATTCAATTACTGGCGGCATCTAGAAACAATAAACCCCTTTTAGAGAAAGAGATAAAAGTAAGAGTTGGGGATTCTTTCCTACTACGTGGCTCCTGGGAAAACATTGAAGACTTAAAAAAACAACATGAAAATCTTGTGATTTGTGGTAGCCCAGAGGGAATGGCTAAAAACATTGATAGCTTAAATTCAAAATCCTTCATCGCATTGGGTGCCCTAATCCTTATGATTATATTATTGGTTTTTAAACTGGTACCAGGATCTATAGCCGCTTTAATCTGTGCCGGTATAGTATTGCTTACCGGATGTGTACCAATCTCTAAAGCTTACAAAGGCATCAGTTGGACCAGTGTTGTGATGATTGCAGCAATGATTCCAATGGGTATAGCACTACAAAAGACAGGAACCGCTCAAATGATAGCAAATGCTTTGGTAATGTACTTAGGATCTGTTTCGCCAGTAATGCTGTTAGGTGGTATATTTTTATTAACCACTACGTTTAGCCAAGTTATCAATAACTCTGCAACTGCAGTGCTGATGGCGCCAATAGCGATGCTTGCTGCAAGTTCGTTAAATATATCTCCCGAACCATTTATGATTGCGGTAGCCATTAGTGCCTCAACAGCATTTTTAACGCCGGTGGGTACCACAACAAATGCCATGGTAATGTCTGCTGGAGGGTACAAGTTTATGGATTACCTTAAAGTAGGAGCCCCCTTACTACTTATGTTTTTTATTATATCATTGATCCTAGTGCCAATTATTTGGCCATTTTAGATTATCTAAAATAAGAGCCCAAAACTAAACTAAAAATATTAACAATTATGAACCCAACACACGATTTAGAACTATACGGTTTAAAAGATGTAACCGTACATTGGAATTTATCTCCTGAGGAATTGCAGAAAATTACAATTGAGAAAGGAATGGGTAAGGAGACGTTAAACGGAACCCTAGCTATTAATACGGGAAAGTTCACTGGACGTTCACCCCAAGATAGATTTTTAGTAAAAGATGATTATACCGCTGATAAAGTATGGTGGGGAAAAACCAACAAACCTATCAGTACAGAAAACTTTAACAGATTAAAGAGTGAAGTATTAAACTACCTCTCTGGTAAAGAAATTTTCGCGAGAGATGGATATGTATGTGCGGACCCAGAATTTAGAACCAATATTAGAACAGTGACTGAATATCCCTGGTCTAACATGTTTGTTTACAATATGTTCTTAAGACCAAGCGAAAAAGAGTTGGAAAACTTCAAAGAGGATTGGTTAATTCTTTGTGCACCAGGTTATGAATGCCCCGATCCTAAGGGGTATGGCATCCGTCAAGGTAATTTTTCAATTTTAAACTTTACCGACAAAATTGCATTGGTAGGTGGTTCTGCCTATACAGGAGAAATGAAAAAAGGTATTTTCTCTGCACTAAACTTAATTTTACCAACTGAAAGAGATGTATTACCAATGCACTGTTCTGCAAATGTTGGCAAAAAAGGAGATACTGCTATCTTCTTTGGTTTGTCAGGAACTGGTAAAACCACCCTTTCCGCAGATCCAGACAGAAAATTAATTGGTGATGACGAACATGGATGGACTAAGGATAATACCATCTTTAATTTTGAAGGTGGATGTTACGCCAAAGTTATTGATCTTACTGAAGAAAAAGAGCCAGACATCTATAGAGCGATTAAACCAGGAGCAATTCTTGAAAATGTAGTATTTAAAGATAACGGAGAAGTTGATTTTGAGGATAGTAGCATTACACAAAATACGCGTGTAAGTTATCCAATATATCATATTGAGAATATTCAGGAAACACTTTACGCTAATAATCCAAAAAACATTTTCTTTTTAACTTGTGATGCCTTTGGTGTTTTACCTCCAGTATCTAAGTTAACTCCAGGACAGGCTGCCTACCACTTTATTTCTGGTTACACTGCAAAAGTAGCTGGAACAGAAGCTGGAATTACCGAGCCCGTACCATCATTCTCCGCTTGTTTTGGTGAACCATTCATGCCTTTACATCCAACAGTTTATGGTGAAATGCTAAGCAAAAAAATGCAAGAAGCTGGCGTAAATGTATGGTTGATTAACACTGGATGGAGTGCTGGCCCTTACGGCGTAGGCTCTCGTATAAAATTGAAGTACACAAGGGCAATGATTACCGCTATTCTTAATGGTGATTTAGATGATGTAGACTACGAGCAAAACTTTATTTTTGGCTTATATATGCCTAAATACTGCCCTGGTGTCCCATCAGAATTGCTAGATCCGATGAATACTTGGCTACAAAAAGGAGCTTATGTTGGAAAAGCTATTCAGTTAGCACACTCTTTCCATTTAAACTTTGAGAAGTTTGCAAGGGAAGCATCGCAACAAATTATTGAAGGTGGACCACTAATTGATGAGCATCATCACTTACACGAACACTTTTAATAATGTTCTTATTAAAACCGTAAAAGGGGCACTTCATTGTGCTCCTTTTATCTTTTATAAACTTTTGATACTAGTAATTTATATTTAAAAACAGTCATTTAGTTCCACTGCCATTTGCTGCTGCAGGTCTTGGGCTTTATGCGCAGCAGCCGTTGCAAAATCCTCTTTATTGGAAGCATAAATAATTCCTCGGGAAGAATTGATTAACAATCCAACAGTATCATTCATACCATATTTGCAAACATCTTGAAGATTTCCTCCTTGTGCTCCAACCCCAGGAACCAATAAAAAACTATCTGGAACAATCTGTCTTATTTCAGCTAGAAATTCGGCTTTTGTGGCACCAACAACGTACATCAAATTTTCAGAATTTGTCCATGTTTTGGATACCTCAAGCACTTCTTTATACAATTCTTGATTGTTCACAGATAATGTTTGAAAATCAAAAGCACCTATGTTAGAGGTTAAAGCCAACATAATAGTATGCTTATCTTCAAATGCCAAAAAAGGCTCTACTGAGTCTTTACCCATATATGGTGCAACAGTAACGGAATCAAACTGTAAATCCTCAAAAAAAGCTTTAGCATACATAGTACTTGTGTTGCCAATGTCTCCGCGTTTAGCATCAGCTATAGTAAAAATGTTTGGGTGGTTTTCATTTAAGTAATTAATGGTTTTCTCTAATGCCCTCCATCCTTTTAAACCATAAGCCTCATAAAATGCAGTATTCGGTTTATAAGCCACACATAAATGATGTGTTGCATCAATAATTTCTTTATTAAATTCAAAAATCGGATCTTCTTTCTGCAATAGATGCTGTGGAATTTTATCTAAATCTACATCTAATCCAATACATAGAAAGGATTGCTTTTTTTTAATTTCTGAAATGAGATGGTTTGTTGTCATTTAAATCACGTCGTCACTAGCCTTCAATTTCTCTGTATTTTCAGCCAATTGTAATTCATCAATTATTTTTTGAATATCGCCATTCACAATATTCTGAAGGTCGTAAAGGGTTAACCCGATACGATGGTCGGTTACACGTCCCTGAGGATAATTATACGTTCTAATTTTAGCACTTCTATCTCCTGATGACACCATACTTCCACGTTTTGCTGCATCTTCTTCTTGTTTCTTAGCCAACTCTAAATCGTATAAACGAGAACGTAATACTTTAAAAGCCTTCTCTTTATTTTTATGTTGCGATTTTTGATCCTGACATTGCGCTACCAAACCTGTTGGCTCATGGGTTAAACGCACCGCGGAATATGTGGTATTAACCGATTGTCCGCCAGGTCCTGAAGAACAGAAATAATCAATACGTACATCTTTTGGATCTATCTCTACATCAAACTCCTCTGCTTCAGGAAACACCATAACAGTTGCCGCACTTGTATGTACACGTCCTTGTGTTTCGGTTTGCGGTACACGCTGTACCCGATGTACACCAGCTTCAAACTTTAAAGTACCGTAAACATCATCACCTGTTACTTCAAACTGTATTTCCTTAAAGCCTCCATTGGTACCTTCACTAAAATCTACAGTACTTACATTCCAGCCTTTACCTTCGCAATATTTGGTATACATTCTAAATAAATCTCCAGCAAAAATACTTGCCTCGTCTCCCCCAGTGCCTGCGCGTAACTCAACCACTGCGTTTTTGGCATCTTCAGGGTCTTTCGGAATGAGCAATACTTTTATTTCTTCTTCAAGTTTTGGAATACCCTCCTTAGCTTCATCATATTGCATTTTTGCCATTTCTACCATTTCTGGGTCGCTTCCATCTGCTATTATTTCCTCGGCTTCATTTAAATTGTTTGTCAATTCAATATAAGCCTCGCGCTTATCCATTAAAAGTTTTAAATCCTTATATTCTCTAGTTAGTTGCACATAACGTTTCTGGTCAGAAATAATATCTGGTTGAATGATTAAATCATTCACTTCATCAAAACGCTGCTTTACTATCTGTAACTTATCTAACATCTGCTCTATTCAAATTAGTCATCAAAAATACGATAATTTATGAATTATAATCTATTGAAACCTCACCATGTCACTACCAAATAAAAATAATCTAAAAGTTTATACGTTAGTACTGTTACTATGCAGCAGTTTTCATCAATCTTTCTGTTTTACAGACCTTTTTTCATATGGTCATATGGGATAAATTTCGTGTTGATGCTTTTGGGATTTCAAATAGTCGCATTGTTCTTAGTGAAAATTTTTCTTGTTCTTTTTTTATGGTATTTCATCACTGAAACAAGTGCAAAACGCAAGTTGGTTTTTTACAAAAACTTAGGAATTTCTACTTTCAAATTATTTGCTTTATTTTTTGTTATGGATGTATTGTTAAGTCTACCTTTTCTTCTAATCCTCAAGGCTTTTGTATAAAAAAAGGAAGCCCGAAAGCCTCCTTTTTAAATCAGGTTTAAATATTTATATTATCCACATTTTGAAGAACCACAATCACTGCATGTTAAGCACCCTTCTTGATAAATTAAGTTTGTAGATTTACAGTTGGTGCATGATTGTCCCTTAGCCTTTGTACCATCTTCGATATAACGCTTTAATGCTCTAGCAACACCATTTTTCCAAGTGTTTATAGACTCGCTATCTAACTGTAAACTATTGATTAAATCTACAATTTTATCAATTGGCATACCATGTCTTAGCGTACTGGAAATTAGTTTTGCATAGTTCCAGAACTCTGGATCAAACTTATGGGATAAGCCCTCTATAGTGGTTTTATAACCTCTGGTATTCTTATATTGAAAATCATAACGTGATGTACCGTCTTCATTTCTGTTTTTGATAATTAATCCGTTATTTACCCAACGCGGAATCAAAATACCATCTTCATCATCGGCTAAACCTGTAAAAATTTCATAGGGTTTTTCATCCACCAAACCTATAAAGGCAATCCATTTTTCTTTATTATTTTGAAAACGAACCACATCAGCTTCCAATGTTTGCGGACGCTTATTTGGAAAAACTGTCAAAGTATTTTGAGACTCATCCTCTTTCTTTTCGTCAGTTGAAATTAAAACCCCTGAACGCGAACCATCACGATACACTGTAACACCTTTACAGCCTACTTCCCAGGCTTTGATGTACAAATCACCTACCAAATCTTCGCTAACATCGTTTGGCAAGTTAATAGTTACACTAATAGAATGGTCCACCCATTTTTGAATAGCTCCCTGCATGCTCACCTTACTCAACCAATCTACGTCATTAGAGGTAGCACCGTAATATGGCGATTGTTTTACCAGATCGTCCAATTCTTCCTGCGAGAAGTTTTTAGAAACATCTATACCGTTCACCTCCATCCATTGCTTGAATTTATGGTGAAATACCACATATTCCTCCCAAGAGTCTCCTACTTCATCAACAAAATCTACACGTACATCTTTATCGTTCGGATTTACTTTTCGTCTTCTTTTATACACTGGTAAAAACACAGGTTCAATTCCAGAAGTGGTTTGCGTCATTAAACTGGTAGTTCCTGTTGGTGCAATGGTTAACAGTGCAATATTTCTTCTACCATATTCCATCATTTCGTAATACAGCTGACTATCAGCTTCCTTAATACGTAAAACGAAAGGATTATCCTTTTCCCTATCAGAATCATAAATTGAAAAAGCGCCACGCTCTTTCGCTAGGTTTACAGAACCTCTGTATGCCTCAAGCGCAATAGTTTTATGCAACTCTACTGAAAATGCATTACCTTCCTCACTACCATAGCGCAATCCAAGCGCTGCCAACATATCTCCTTCCGCAGTAATACCTATTCCTGTTCTGCGTCCTTCGTGAGCTTTCTTTCTAATATTTAACCACAAATTACGCTCTACAGATTTTACCTCATCACTTTCTGGATCTTCATCAATTTTTTTTAGAATCACATCAATTTTCTCCAATTCTAAATCGATAATATCATCCATAATACGCTGTGCGTACCTCACATGCTCCTTAAATAAATCAAAATTGAATTTTGCATGCTCCGTAAATGGTTGATCAACATACGAAAACAAATTGATTGCCAATAAACGGCAAGAATCATAAGGACATAGTGGAATTTCACCACAAGGGTTGGTAGACACTGTTTTATAGCCTAAATCTGCATAACAATCTGGTACAGATTCGTTTGCAATAGTATCCCAAAACAAAATTCCAGGTTCGGCAGATTTCCATGCGTTATGTACTATTTTTTTCCAAAGTCCATTAGCTTCAATCGTCTTTGAAAATTTAGGAGCCTCACTAAATACAGGATATTTTTGTACATATTCTGAGCCGGCTTTTACAGCGCTCATAAAATTGTCATCGATTCTAACGGAAACATTAGCTCCGGTAACCTTACCAGCTTCTAACTTGGCATCAATAAAATCTTCTGCATCTGGATGATTGATAGAAATAGATAACATTAAAGCCCCTCTTCTACCATCTTGCGCCACCTCTCGTGTAGAGTTTGAATAGCGTTCCATAAAAGGCACAATGCCTGTTGATGTTAAGGCTGAATTTTTAACCATAGAGCCTTTTGGACGCACATGGGATAAATCGTGACCAACACCGCCACGACGTTTCATCAATTGCACTTGTTCTTGGTCTATTTTCATGATTCCCCCATAAGAATCGGACTCACCACTGTTACCGATAACGAAACAATTTGAAAGCGATGCGATTTGATAAGGATTACCAATTCCTGCCATGGGACTCCCCTGAGGCACTATATATTTAAAACCTTTAATTAAGTCGTAAACTTGTTTTTCGTTAAGAGGATTGGCATATTTTTTTTCAACACGAGCAATTTCTTTTGCGATACGCTTATGCATATCATCAGGAGATAATTCAAATAAATTGCCTTCTGAATCCTTTAGGGCATATTTATTAATCCAAACGCGTGCAGCTAAATCGTCGTTTTTAAAGTACTTTAATGAAGCTTCAAAAGCTTCGTCTTGGGTGTAAGATTTTTGATGAGGGGTGGTTTTCACATTCATTGTAGTTCTATGGTTTTAATAAAATTGATGGATCAACTAAGAAACCGTAAAACAACAAAAATTATTTCATTTTAGACATGACAAAAATCATAAAGTTTACAATGAAAAACACTTAAATAATTGATTATCAAATATTTAATTATTTATCAACATAAAAAAGTTAACAAATTTTTAAATCTATAAGTTTTTAAATTTTAGAAATCAACTGCGAAGCCAATACCTAAAAACTGTTTCCATTGCACCCTTGCTCCTGCTTCATCAAACTCTCCTTCCACAGTTGTAGATGGCTCTAAAGTTTTTACATCATCGTCGTATCTTAAATGTGATTCTAAGGTTGCTCTTACGAAGTTATTTACTTTGAAATCAAAATTTACCCTCCAGTCTACATCCACATTACCAAAGTTATTGATGTAATCCGTATATACGCTTAACAAGTTGGTCGCCTTTATGTTTTTAGCAAGCTCCAAAGCATAGCTATTAGTCATTAAAATACCAACTTCCCTTCTGATATTACTGCCTTCCCTAATAAGGTTTCCATTCTCGTCAAAAACTGCGGGGTCCACCCCAAAAGACCCAGCATTTGCTAAATCTTGATCTAATACAAACGTTGCTTTAAGTGTTAAGGGAGAAGCATAAAACGATAATTCTTCAATGTTTTTACCATATTCCATACCGCCACCAAAAAACAAGTATCCTGGTGCCATTAATCTAGAAATTGGGTTATCCGTATCAGGGTATTTATACCCATTGGTAATTTGTGTTTTAAAATTGAAGCGTGCTGAATAGAACCACTTAGAGTCTTGAGTAGGCTGATACCCTAAATTTGAAGTTATTTCAAAAATATCATCAGTCTTTCGCAGCTCCCGGCTTTCTTGTTTATTTACACCATATCCTAAACGAACGCCATTGTTCCAAAAGAAAAATTTGTCTTTATAGTTTGCTGTATATTGATAGCCCAATAAGGCAGAAATAGAATTAGTACCACCTGCATTCCAATTGGTAAAACTCACCTGACTTATATCTACACTGGCCTTTTGTTTCTGCTTCCATTGCGGGCCATCATAAACTTTTTTTTCTTTAATGTAAAGCGAATCGGGTTGGGAAAAAGATAATTGGATAACAAAAACAGTGAGGGCTGTTAAGAATCTTTTCATGGTTTGTTAGTTTTGATTGAAACTCATTTAATCAAAAATCATTCCAGAGCATTGGTTTGGAAGATTTTTATGAGTATATAAACTTACCATACTCGCTTTTTATTGTGAGCGATTTTTTTTCTGAAGCCTCCACTCTACCAATTATTTGGGCATTTACATTGAAAGTTTTAGAAATCTCAATAATGTCATTTGCTATTTCTGACGATACATATAATTCCATTCTGTGTCCACAATTAAACACTTGGTACATTTCCTTCCAATCAGTTTTAGATTGCTCCTGAATAAGTTTGAATAAAGGAGGAATAGGAAACATATTGTCCTTTACAATATGCAAATCATCAATAAAATGAAGGATCTTTGTTTGTGCGCCTCCTGAACAGTGTACCATACCATGGACCGTATCACTTTTGTATTTTGATAGTATTTCTTTAATAATTGGTGCATAAGTGCGTGTTGGGGACAATACGAGCTTACCAGCATCAATTGGGGCGTTTTCAACGTCATCAGTTAATTTAATTTGTCCTGAATACACTAAGTCCTCTGGAACCGCAGCATCAAAACTTTCAGGATATTTTTCGACTAAATATTTATGAAATACATCATGGCGGGCAGAAGTTAAACCATTACTACCCATGCCACCGTTATATGCCGTTTCGTAACTAGCTTGCCCAAAAGATGCCAAACCAACAATAACATCGCCTACTTTAATATTAGCATTATCGATCACATCGCTGCGTTTCATTCTTGCTGTTACGGTTGAGTCCACGATTATAGTACGCACCAAATCACCAACATCTGCAGTTTCACCACCGGTTGAATGAATGGTAACACCAAAAGACTTTAAATCTTCTATTAGCTCTTCTGTACCATTAATAATTGCAGAAATTACTTCTCCTGGGATTATATTTTTATTCCGCCCAATAGTTGAAGATAGCATGATATTATCAGTTGCACCCACACATAATAAATCATCAATATTCATAATTAAGGCATCTTGAGCAATACCTTTCCAAACGGAAACATCTCCCGTTTCTTTCCAATACATATAGGCTAAAGATGATTTTGTACCCGCGCCGTCAGCATGCATAATTAGGCAATAGTCTTCATCACCAGTTAAATAATCAGGTACAATTTTACAAAATGCCTTCGGAAACAGGCCTTTGTCTATATTTTTAATGGCGTTGTGCACATCTTCCTTTGAAGCTGAAACTCCTCGTTGTGCATAGCGTTTTGATACTTCTTGGCTCATATAACTTTAGTATGCTACAAAGAAAAGGAATATTTTAAAGATTTATGGTTTTTAAGGTAATTATGAAAAGGGATTTATTAACGCGTTTTTAACCGAAGAAGCGAGTGTTGTGATTGCTCAACATCACTTGACTTTGTAAAAATTTTCACCTATCTTCGTTTAACATCCGATATAGTTCATTAAAACGGAACCATATCTCCACATTAGCAATAATATTAAAATTGTATTTTGGTGTTCTAATCCAAACTTAATTATGAAAAAATATCTTGTTATTATTCTTGTGTTAATTATAACTTCATGTAAGTCAAGTTCAAATCCTCCATCAATTGAAATCATTGCTGAAGACTATGTAAAATTGGTTTTAGAAATTGGACAATATGATAATGCCTTTGTTGATGCTTATTTTGGTCCAGAAGAATGGAAACCAATAGAACCAAAATCTGAAACATTACCTCTAGATAGTTTTGTACAACGTGCCAATACATTGATAAGTCAATGTGATGAATTACTTGTTTCAGATAACCCAAATTTGGAAATTGCCCGCATTAACATGCTTAAAAAACAACTAATTGCTGTTAGAACGAAAACCGAAATGATAGGTGGTAAGACATTTCCATTTGATGAAGAGGCTAAATTACTTTTTGACGCAGTACCTCCACATTTCTCGTTATCTCATTTCGATGAACTATTAGGTGAATTAGATAGTCTTCTACCTGGCGATGGAGATTTGCCTACCAGATACAATAATTTTATGGCTGAATTTATTATTCCAAAAGATAAGCTCGATACGGTTTTTAGAGTTGCTATAAACGAATCTAGAAAAATTACAAAACACTATTTTGAATTACCAGAAAACGAAAATTTTGTTCTGGAATATGTAACTGATAAGGTTTGGGGTGGCTATAATTATTATCAAGGTAATGCTCAAAGTCTGATACAAATAAATACTGATTTTCCTATTTATATAAGCAGAGCTATAGATTTAGGCAGTCATGAAGGTTATCCTGGGCACCATATTTATATGATGCTTACAGAGCAAAATCTAGTAAATACAAAAGGTTGGATGGAATATTCAGTCTATCCTTTATTTTCGCCATTCTCACTTATTTCAGAAGGCAGTGCGAATTATGGCATTGATGTTGTTTTCCCTGGTGATAAAAGGATAGATTTCGAAAAGGAATATCTGTTCCCACTTGCTAGAATAGATACAAGTAAAGCCGAAATATTTTACGCAGTACAAGATGTAATGAGTAAATTAAATTATGCAAGAAATGAGACAGCAAGAGCCTACCTTAATGGAGATCTCTCACGTGAGAATGCCATAAAGCAAATTGAAAAATATAGTCTTTTTACACCAAAAAAAGCAGAGCAAAGCGTGCGTTTTATTGAAGCAAACCGCAGTTATGTAATTAATTATAATTTAGGAAAAGATTTAGTTGCCAAGCACGTTGATATGCTAGGTGGTTCTTACAATAATCCTGAAAAACGTTGGGATATTTTTAAAGAACTATTAAGCAATCCTTATACTGCAAGTACCTTAAAGAAAGAATAAGCTAACCTATTAGGATAGTCTTTTCATAAATCGATTCTCTTGATAAATTATAGAATAATAAGTAAGATAAACTATTGCTAACACCGTATAAAATTAATTGCTAGTGCCAGCCTACTTACGAAAATCCTCGCGGATTTTCTATTCGGTTCGTATTTGCTAAATTAGGTGCTTTAACACGCAACTAATCTTATACAAATACGTTAAACGAACTTATGACCCGTCCTGAATAAAGGCTACATAATTTTAAACATCATGCTGATTTTCAAATAAAACATCAGGGATCAAAAGCATATCCAATTAATTAACCAATATGCAACAAAACTTAAAATCAAATAAAAAAGCATCTAAACCCCGTATAGCTTTAGATGCTTTTTAATCCAGTTTGAATAAGCAACATGACCTGACGTACTATTACATCTCATGGTACATGCTGCCTATCGAACCATAACTATTTAGCCTTTTTTTTCCAGGGCTTATAATTTTTGTATGCTGGTCCTTTTAATTTTTGTCTTTCACTTTTGCCTATTTCAACTACAGCCAACTCCTTTTTTGAGTCGTCTCTCCAAGGTTTATAATTTTTATAAGCGGGTCCTGTAACCTTTTCGGCTCTCTCAACGGTGTAAACAACCGTAGGTATGGTTTTGTGCTTCCAAGGTTTGTAGTTTTTGTAAGCAGGCCCTTTTAAATCACTTCTTTTAACAATTTTATCTTCTTGTGCAAATGCTCCGAGAGATATAAATAAACTTCCTAAAATTAATGCAATTTTTTTCATGATTAATTATTTTATGGTTCATGACAAAATTACGCACCAATACAGGCATTTCGAGCTATAAGAATGTACCGAATCTGTATCCGTATTTATACGGATATTGAAGATTATATGATGTTAAATCAAGTTGATTTTAGCAGCTTTCTTTATGAGTTCTGCAGTGTTTTTTACTTCTAGTTTTTTTAAGATGTTGGCTCTATGAGTTTCTATAGTTCTAGTACTCACAAATAGTTTAGCTGCTATTTCTTTGGTAGTTAACCCCTCTGATATTAACCCCAAAACTTCGGTCTCCTTATTTGATAAAAGATTTGCACTAACATTTTGGGTTGACATGAAATTTATCATTTTCTCTGAAATCTCAGCACTGAAATATTTTTTCCCTTTTTTTACCCTTCTTATGGCCAAAGTTAATTCATCTTCATCTGTATTTTTTAACAAGTAACCATAAGCACCACTTTTAGCACATTTAGCAATATAGTTACCATCACTGTGCATAGATATCACAATAGGCTTGATGTCTGAATTTAAAGCCTTCATCTTTTTCAAGACTTGAAATCCATCCATATTAGGCATAGTAATATCTAAAAGCACTATATCCACTGCCGCATCACTAGCTATAAAATCTAAAAACTCTTTGCCATCTGCTACACTTTTTACTATTTTTATATCGTCATGCTTCCCAAGTAATTCAGCTAATCCACTTCGGAAAAGCTCATGATCGTCTGCTATTACTAATTTAATCTCGCTCATAATTCTACGGGTAGTTCTATTTCGAAGGTTGTATTCTTTGGTTTAGAATTAATTTCAATTTTACCATTGCAAATCTCTACACGTTCTCTTACATTAATAATTCCAGAACCCAATTTTACGGTATCGATATCAAAACCGATACCATCATCGAAGTAAAAAAGAGATATAAAATCATCAAACTCTGAAAGCGTGATTCTAATATTTTGTGCTTGAGAATGTTTCAATGAATTATTAATCAATTCTTGACTTATTCTAAAAAGATTAATGCCTTGGTGGTTTGTTATTTTTGTTTCATCATGTTTAGTTAAATCTTCGTATTCTATATTAACTGTTGTTGATTTTTTTAAACTTTCAACAAAATTTGTTAGTGTATCGCCTATACCAAAATCATCTATTGAGGACGGCATCAGCGCATTAGACATTAGCCTTATTTCAGAAATAGTATCGTCAACTATTCGTTTCATCTCTGTTTTCTTATCCTCATTTTCAACCCTATTCTCTATATAATGTTTCAAAGACGTTAAGTATGGACCAATACCGTCATGAAGCTCTCTTGATAAGCGTCGTCTTTCATTTTCAAGCCCATCCACTAACATTCGTTTTGCCTGTATTCTGTTGTTTTCTTCATTGTTTCGAAACTCTATTAGCTTATCTCTCATGGCAATCAGACTTTTTCCCAACAGGTCATTGGAACTATTGGGCTGATAATCGGTATTTAAATTCATATTCCCAAGCGCATTGGAAAATTTTACCGCTCCCTGTAATGATGCTTTCAAATTAGCCAAAGCATCAAACATTTCCTTAATTTCATTAGAGTTTTTTGTAAACTCGTTGCTCTGGTTATAATCCCCATCTGCCATAACCTTTAAACTTTGCTGCATGTTGCGTATGGGATCGGTAATTATTTTTGTAAGAAATAGGGAGAGTACAACGGCAACCAATAGAATAACCAATGTTAATATAATAAGCCTTGATCTTAATTCTCCTAAGGGCTCCACAACCTCACTTACATCAATCTCAGAAAGAATAACTAGTTTAAGGTTAGAAATATTGATAATACTATATACGCTATATACATCTATACCACGATAATCCTCAAAAGCCCCCCTGCCATCTGCTCCATTTAGCGCATTAATTACACCCTCTGTTTTCACCAATATAGTATAAGGTGTTTTGTCCGGAAAAAAGCGAGATTGAGAACGCATCCTAAAATCTTCACCCACAATGTAGGATTCCCCACTCTTACCCATTCCAGTACGTTCTAATAAAATCTTTTTGATTTTATCGTATTCTAAAATCTTAATTATGGAGCCTTCCTTAGTATTCGACACAAAACCTATTGATGTTTCTTTGTTGATGTGATATGAAGTAAAATCATAAACGCCTTCGATATTCTGGATGCTATCTAAGGATATAAATGACGTCTTATCAAAATCTTTATCATCTATTTCAGAGGTTAGAAACTTATTCCATTCAGACTTTATTAAATTTTGAAGCTGAATTTGCTTGAGTGTCTTAATAGAGTTTAGCTGAAGTAAAATACGATCATTTAAAACTTTTGAAAACTGATTGTAGAATGAAAAAGACAATACTGCAACAACTAAGGCAATTAAGCTATTAATCAGAATTAGTATTAATGTTTTGATGTTCATTAAGAATCAGGATAAGATTTGACTTAGATTGCCACTAGTAATACTTCTATTAATTCTAGCGCGTAAAGAGCAATTCCCTATATTTTGTTAGTGGCCAAAGTTCGTCATCAACCAGTAATTCGAGCTTGTCACAATGGTAGCGTATTTCGGTTAAAAACGGTTTTACATTATCACAATAGGCTTCAGCTTTTTTAGTTGCATCCTCCAATATATTTGCCTTTTTACGGGCATTAATCATATTGGTAACATTCTTATTGATACCATCTATATGACCAGAAATAGCTTTGATAAGATTCATTTGCTCCTTGGCTAAATTGTCATAATCCTTATCAAAAATCTCTTTTAGGCCCTTAACATTGTCTATCAAAATGTTTTGGTACTTTACAGCGGTTGGCACTATATGATTTCTTGCAATATCCCCAAGTACCCTACTCTCAATTTGGATATGATTGATGTAAGCTTCGATTTCCACTTCATAACGCGCTTCGGCTTCAATTTTACTCATTACTCCCATTTCTTCAAATAGGCTTACGGTGCTTTTGTGTAGCTTTACCTTTAAAGCTTCAGGTGTGGTTTTATTATTACTCAACCCTCTCTTTTTAGCTTCTTTTTCCCATGCTTCGCCGTAGCCATTACCTTCAAACAAAATATCCCGGGAAGCCTTGATGTGCTCTCTCAAAACATTAAAAACTGCCTCGTCCTTTTTAAAGTTCTTTTTATCTATCAAAGCGTCTGCCTCTTCTTTAAATTCCTTTAGCTGTTTAGCTACAATAGTGTTTAAAACCATCATAGGGTTACCACAATTTTCCATCGAACCAACCGCCCTAAACTCAAATTTATTTCCTGTAAAAGCGAACGGAGACGTTCTGTTTCTATCAGTATTATCCAGTAATACATCAGGAATTTTACCAACAACATTTAGTTTTAAATCGGTTTTTTCTTGAGGTGATAATTTCCCTTTTGTTACACCTTCCAACTCCTGTAAAACCTTTGTTAATTGCTCTCCAATAAATACTGATATAATTGCAGGCGGTGCTTCATTTGCCCCCAACCTATGATCGTTACTTGCAGAGGCGATTGATGCTCTTAGCAATTCTTCATTTTCATACACCGCTTTTATGGTATTGATAAAAAAGGTTAAAAACTGAAGGTTGCCCATAGGAGTTTTTCCTGGTTTCAACAAATTAACGCCAGTATCAGTTGACAGCGACCAATTATTATGCTTACCCGAACCATTGATATTGGCAAAGGGTTTTTCGTGTAATAGTACTTTAAAATTATGGCGAGACGCAACACGCCCCATAACATCCATTAGTAAGGAATTGTGGTCTACTGCCAAATTCGCTTCTTCATGAATTGGTGCAATTTCAAATTGATTTGGAGCTACTTCGTTATGTCTTGTTTTGGCCGGTATCCCTAAAAGCATACATTGATTTTCTAAATCGCGCATAAAGTTTAATGCCCTATTGGGAATAGATCCAAAATAATGGTCATCCAATTGCTGTCCCTTAGCTGAAGAATGCCCTAGTAAAGTTCTGCCAGTTTGAGTAATATCTGGTCGGCACGCTGCAAGATTTTTATCAACCAAAAAATACTCTTGCTCCCAACCCATTGAACATGTCACCTTCTTTACATTTTTATCAAAATACTTACATACCTCAGTGGCCGCATCATCTACGGCGTGAAGTGCACGCAACAACGGCGTTTTATAATCTAAAGCTTCTCCAGTGTAGGCTACAAAAATAGTGGGTATACAAAGTGTGGTTTCATAAATAAAAGCAGGTGATGATGGATCCCAAGCGGTATACCCTCTTGCTTCAAACGTATTACGGATACCACCACTAGGAAAACTAGAGGCATCAGGTTCTTGCTGCACTAATTGACTGCCCCCAAATTTTTCAATGGCACCTCCATTTTCTAAAGTTTCAAAAAAAGCATCGTGCTTTTCTGCAGTTGTCCCTGTTAATGGCTGAAACCAATGGGTGTAATGTGTTACTCCTTTTGATAACGCCCAATCTTTCATAGAAGAGGCTACCTGGTCTGCTACATTTCTACTTATTTTTTTTCCGTCTTCTATGGCACTAATTACGCCGTTAAAAGCATCCCTCGTTAAATATTGACGCATTTTGTCTTCATTAAAAACATTAGCTCCAAATAACTCAGATCGCTTACCTTCTTCAACAAAAATTATGGGTTTATAGCTTATAGATTCTTTAAGTGCATGAAATCGTAAAATGGCCATTATTAAAGTCTGTTTAGTTTGTAAAAATTAAAATACAAAAATAATTGATTAGAAGGAACAAATAAATACAAACGCACTTTTTTACGGTTATCAATATTTCAATATTTATATAAAAAACTATAGTTTTTTTAAAATAAACCTTAAAAAAATGGGGTATAAATAAAAATAACATTAGCTTTTATGAAAACCACCCCTAATAATTTAAAGTAACTCAATAAAAAATTATATTTGTTCAAATTAATAAAAATATACATCAATAAATCAATAATTATGGCTAAAATTAAATTAGAATACCTTTGGTTAGATGGTTACAAGCCAACTCAAAATTTGAGAAGCAAAACCAAGGTAGAGGAGCACGAAAACTTTAAAGGTACATTAGAAGAGATAGGAAACTGGTCTTTTGACGGATCTTCAACGAGACAAGCTGAAGGTGGTTCTTCAGACTGTATTTTGAAGCCAGTAGCTATCTATCCAGACCCAGACAGAATTAACGGTTATTTAGTAATGACCGAAGTTTTGAATGCAGATGGAACTCCACACGAATCTAATGGTAGAGCTACAATTGATGATGATGATAACGATTTCTGGTTTGGTTTTGAGCAAGAGTATTTCATCATGGATACTGCAACTCAATTGCCTCTAGGATTCCCAGTAGGTGGTTATCCTGCACCTCAAGGTATGTATTACTGTTCTGTAGGTGGAAAAAACACGCATGGTAGAGATTTAGTTGAAGAGCATGCAGATTTATGTATTGAAGCGGGACTAAACTTTGAAGGTATCAACCAAGAAGTTGCTTGTGGACAGTGGGAATTCCAATTGTTTGCAAAAGGCGCCAAAAAAGCTGGTGACGAAATTTGGATTGCTAGATATTTATTAGACCGTTTAACTGAAAAGTATGGTTACTATATCGATTACCATCCAAAACCATTAGGAAAAGATATGGACTGGAATGGTTCTGGTATGCACGCAAACTTCTCAAACACAACATTGAGAACAGCTGGTAAAAAAGAAACTTACGAAGCTATTTGTGAAGCTTTCCGCCCAGTGGTAAAAGAGCATATTGAAGTTTATGGAGAGTTTAATGATCAACGTTTAACCGGTGAGCACGAAACTGCTGCAATTACTGATTTCTCTTACGGTGTTTCAGATAGAGGCGCTTCCATCCGTATCCCTGTTGCAACTGTAGAAAGCGGTTGGAAAGGTTGGTTAGAAGATAGAAGACCAGCTTCAAACGGTGATCCATACAAAATTGCAGGAAGAATTATTAAAACAGTTAAATCTGCTAAAATTTAATTCTTAATAAATTAGTTAAATCTTAAAAAACGCTTCAATCACTTGAAGCGTTTTTTGTTTTATGGCGCCTGCCTGCCGGTAGGCAGGTTACCCTGCGGGTCGGGCTTTCCACTAATAGTTTTGGCTCGATGCACGCCTCGCCAAAAGCTACCATTACAATCCCTAATGCACCATTCTGCAAATGCACTTACCTGCCCTATGGCACTTCTTTACCTGTTAAACTTATGCCAATTTTAATAATAGAAACATCATTTTAATCGTTATTTTTGCCACAAACCCATATTATCTTGAAGGCTTTCTTTAGTATATTCTTAGTATTGCTATTTTGTTCTATCGCAACAAATAACATCAATGCGCAGCAAAAAATAGAAATTAAATATTCTGGATTTTTAACCTATGATGAAGACCAATATCCTGGAGCAAGAATATTAACTAGGGACGACTCAGAGCAAGTTCATATTTTTCATAGCGGTACAGACATGTGGTGTGATAAAGCATACTATTATGGCAACGAAAACTTTATCGAAGCCTATGGTAATGTAAAAATGATTCAGGGAGACACTATAAATATGGTGTCTAAGTATGTAGAATATAATGGTGCTACGCAACTAGCATTTGCCAGTGGAGACGTGGTTTTAACCGACCCTAGTTCTACAATCACAACAGATACACTTTACTTTGACAGAGAACGCCAGCAGGCTTTTTACAGAAGTCACGGTACGGTTGTAAAAGATTCCTCTGGAACCATTACTAGTAAAATAGGGCGTTATTACATGCAGGATAAAAAATATCGTTTTGTTGAAGATGTCGTACTTACAAATCCTGAAGCTGAAATTGTAACTGACTATTTTGATTTTTATTCAGATACTGGTCATGCCTATTTATTTGGCCCTTCAACCATAACCACCGAAGAAAGTGTGACGTATTGCGAAAAAGGATTTTACGACACTAAGGCAAAAACCGGTTATGCCTTAAAAAACGCTAAAATAGATTATGATGCAAAAGAAGTCGTTGGCGACAGTTTATATTTTGATCAAAATATAAATTTTTCTTCGGCGACAAACAATATAAAAATTACAGATACCTTAAATAATAGTGTTGTAAAAGGCCACTATGCCGAAGTGTTCAAATCGCCTGAAAAAGATTCTATATTCATAACAAAACGCGCCTATGCCATAACCGTTCAGGATCAAGATTCGATTTACATTCATGGTGATACTCTTATGGTTACAGGCAAGCCAGAAAAGCGCATTACTCGAATTTTCAGAAATGTAAAACTATATAAATCTGATATGAGTGGAAAAGCCGATTCTATTCATGTGAATCACGAAAGTGGGCTTACTCAACTAATAAATATAAATGCTCCTGGTGCCAATACCGCATTCTCAACAGCTAGAAAACCTATACTATGGAATTTAGGTAATCAAATGACTGGTGACACCATCCATCTACAATCTGATACGGAGAGAGATAAAATGGACTCGTTGATTGTTTTTAATCATGCATTTTTAATCAGTAAGGACACTTTAGGAGACGGTTTCAATCAAATAAATGGTAAAAAATTAGTGGGATTGTTCAACGATGATAACCAATTGTATCATGTGGATATCATTAAAAATGCCCAGTCAATCTATTACTTCAGAAATGAAAATGGAGAATTGGTAGGTATTGATAAATCAAAGTCTGGCTTAATCAATATACTAATCAACAACAATGAAATTGAGGAAGTACGTAAGATAAACCAAATTGACGGTAACATTTATCCAGAATCTCAATTTCCCAAAAATGAAAAAATACTAAAAGGCTTTGATTGGCGTGAGGAAGAACGCCCCAAAAGTGTTGAAGATTTATTTAAAGACGATCCGCCTTTGGAATTACCAATAATTAAAGGTTTGGATGACTACATTGCAGAAGAAGACTTTTTTGATGAGGAAGCCCTTAAAAATGCTGATACTAAATTGAACTACAAAGGGTTAAAAGAAAAGAAAAAAAAGCCCCAAAATGATAAAAAAAGAAGTTGATTTGGAACAAGACTTCTTTAAATACCAAGCGCAAACCACACCACACCCGCTGTCCATGGAAATTTCGCATGCAGAGGGTTGCTACATATATGACACTAACCAAAAAGCCTATTTAGATTTTGTTGCGGGAGTGTCAGCTTGTCCTTTAGGACATAATCATCCCAAAATAAAAGACGCCATAAAAAAACAATTGGATAAGTACCTGCATGTAATGGTGTACGGGGAATATATACAAAAACCAGCAGTAGAACTTACAAAACTTTTAGCGCAACATTTACCCAAACCATTAGAAAAAACCTATCTAACCAATTCGGGTACCGAAGCTATAGAAGGCGCTATAAAGCTCGTAAAAAGAGCAACAGGACGAAGCGAGATTATTGCTGCTAAACACGCGTATCATGGCAATACCATAGGAGCTTTAAGCGTCATGGGATATGAAGAACGTAAAAAAGCGTTTAGGCCATTAATGCCTGATGTACGTTTCATTACATTTAATAAGGAAGAAGATTTAGAATGTATTACATCTAAAACCGCTGGGGTTATCCTTGAGACTATACAAGGTGGTGCAGGTTTTATTGAACCTACAAACAACTATCTTAAAAAGGTTCGCGAAAATTGCAATAGTACGGGAACACTTCTAATTCTAGATGAGATTCAACCTGGCATAGGTAGAACAGGAAAACTCTTTGGGTTTGAACATTACGACTGTATTCCTGACATTTTGGTAACAGGTAAAGGTCTTGGCGGTGGTTTGCCCATTGGAGCTTTCACGGCTTCATCAAAACACATGGATTTACTTATGGATAACCCAAAATTAGGACACATTACTACTTTTGGAGGGCATCCATTAATTGCCGCATCTGCATTAGCGACTTTAAAAGAAATTACTGAAACCCGTCTAATATCTCAAACATTAGAAAAGGAAAAATTGTTTCGTAAACTGCTTAAACATCAACTAATTAAAGAGATTAGAGGCAAGGGATTAATGTTGGCAGTGATACTACCCTCTGCTGAAATAGCAAACACTTTGGTTTTAGAAAGTCAAAGCCATGGATTGATACTTTTTTGGTTATTATTTGAGCCAAAAGCCGTTAGAATTACCCCGCCACTTACCATTTCAGAGGAAGAAATCATAAAAGGATGTAGTATTATTTGTTCTCTTTTAGATAAAATAACGGAACAATAAAACTTTTAAACATCTGATTTTTAGATATTCAAACCTATGCCCTTTTAAAATCAAAGAAACTTGTTCATTACTTTGTTAAAAACATTTACAACAAGCTTTTAAAACTCCTATACGAGAACGTTATTTTTATCTCAGTTGAACAGTACACTCAAACGTGTTTATGGAGTTTAGTCAAAGCGACAACAACAATTTGCCTCTTACTAAGTTTGAATCGATGTTAAAAACAAACCATGTTTTGTTTTTTGATTCTGAAGAATTTGAAAACATCATTCATTACTACCTCAACCAAGGAAAGATAGCTTTAGCAAAAAAAGCGATAAAACTTGGTTTGGAACAGCACCCCTCCTCCATTAATCTCAAACTTTTTAATGTAGAGATTCACGTATTTGAAAATAATCTTGATGCTGCCGACAGTCTGTTAAATGAGCTTTACCGATTAGAGCCACATAATGAAGAAATCTTTATTCAGAAGGCTAATATTCTTTCGAAACAAGACAACCATAAAAAGGCTATCGCAGTACTTAAACATGCACTTGATTTAACCGAAGATGTGGTAGACATATATTCGCTTATTGGAATGGAGTATTTGTTCTTAGACGCGTTTGATGATGCTAAAACATACTTTATGAAATGCCTAGAGCAAGATATTGATGATTATTCTGCTTTATATAATGTTATTTATTGTTTTGATTATTTAGAACAGCACCAAGAAGCTATTGATTACTTAAATATCTTTTTAGACAAGAATCCGTACTGCGAAGTAGCATGGCTCCAATTAGGAAAACAATATGTATCTATAAAAAAATACAAAAAGGCACTTGCCGCTTTTGATTTTGCTATAATTTCAGATGACACCTTTGTTGGCGCTTATTTAGAACGTGGAAAAGTTTTAGAAAAACAAGGGGAATTCGTTGAGGCTATTGAAAGCTATCAAATAACTCTTGAATTAGATGATCCAACTTCTTTTGCATTGCTACGAATTGGAGGTTGCTACGAAAAATTAGGAAACAGCGATTTGGCACTTCAATATTATTATAAAACGGTGCACGAAGACCCTTTATTGGATAAAGGCTGGATAGCAATTACCAAATTTTATAAGAAAAAGAAAAACTTACAAAAAGCTTTATATTATATTAATAAAGCCATTAATATAGATGCTGAAAATGTAAATTATTGGAAGCTATATGCTCAAATAAATCAAAGTTTAAATTTCTTTGAAGAAGCTGAACGTGGTTACAAAAAAGCGCTTGAATTGGGCAATTTTGAGTTGGACACATGGATTACCAGAGGCGATTTATTATTGAAACTAGGAGAGCCGCAAGCCGCTATCTTTAATTTTGAGCAAGCACTAGAGTTTTATCCCGATAATGCTGAAATACAGTATCGTTTAGGTGGTTTGTTTTTTACTATCCAAGAAAGAGATAAAGGTGTTTATTATATAAAAAATGGCTTGAAAAATAACGAGGAATTCAGTTTTATTATAGATGAATTATTTCCTAAGCTTCTTGCAAATGAACAAGTAACCTCATTAATTAATTCCAAGTCGTAAATTACTTCAAATTATCTACCTTTGGTTTTTCAAAAAATCAAGGCATGCAACGACGATTATCTGATTATCTAATTATTTCCTTAAAAGGTGTAGCAATGGGAGCAGCTGATGCGGTTCCAGGTGTTTCAGGTGGAACAATCGCATTTATTTCTGGTATTTACGAAGAACTTATATCTACGATAAGTAACATTAATCTTGCATTGTTTAAAACCCTATTTAAAAATGGAATTAAACAATTTTGGAAGGATTTAAATGGAAACTTCATAGTTGCGCTTCTTACAGGTATAGTCGTAAGTTTTGTATCATTTATGAGGCTAGCCAAATATCTACTAGAGCATCATCCTATACTCATTTGGTCATTCTTTTTCGGTCTTATTATTGCTAGTATCTATTTTGTTGGCAAACAAATTACTAAGTGGAATTTGGCAACAATAGTAGCTTTTGTTTTAGGTACAATTATAGCTTATTATATTTCTACCATACCTTCAATGGAAAATAGCGATAATCCGTATTTTTTGTTTGTTGCTGGAGCTATAGCCATTTGTGCTATGATATTACCAGGGATATCAGGTTCTTTCATATTAATTATTTTAGGGGCTTATAAAACTTTAAGCGATGCCATCCATGACATTGACATCAAAAAAATAGTGCTATTTGCACTTGGAGCTATTTTCGGCTTATTAAGTTTTAGCCACGTTTTAAAATGGTTATTTAAAAACTACCATAACATAACTCTGGCTTTACTAACCGGTTTTATTTTGGGTTCGCTTAATAAAGTATGGCCATGGAAAGAAACACTATCTTGGTACACCAATTCAAAGGGCATAGAACTACCGCTTTTGCAAAAAAGTGTATCTCCTTTAAATTATAATGGAAACAATCAATTAGCAATAGCTATAATTTTAATGATTTTAGGTTTTTTAACTATTTTTATTCTTGAAAAAGTTGGCAGTAAAAAACAATAATGAATAGTACCAGAACTTTTAATGATAAACTTTTTCTAGTATTAAAAGGACTAGGTATGGGCGCTGCTAACAAAGTACCTGGAGTTTCTGGTGGTGTGGTTGCATTTGTTGCTGGGTTTTATCAAGAGTTTATCTATTCTCTAAAAAAAGTAAATGGAAAAGCGTTTAAACTTTTAATTAATGGAAGGTTTAAGAGTTTCTTCAATTATATCAATGGCCGATTTCTAGGATTGCTTTTCCTAGGGATGATTATAAGTTATTTTAGTGTTTCAAAAATTCTGGACTATCTTATTTTACATTACGAACTCTTCGTATGGAGCGTATTTTTCGGAATGATTATAGGCTCTATATATTACATCAACAAAGATTTTAATGACTGGAACAATAAAACCGTTTTATCTCTGTGCTTAGGCATAGCGATAGGTTTGGGCATAAGTTTTTTAAATCCAGCTAAAGAAAACGATAATTTGTTTTTTGTGTTCTTTTGTGGTATCATCAGTGTTTCGGGAATGACACTTCCTGGTTTTTCTGGATCGTTTATTTTGATTTTATTGGGAAACTATGTGCTTCTTTTAGTTGATTCAGTGAATGCACTTTACGATACAATATCAGATGTTTTCAGTGGGAATTTCGATTTTATTTATAATGAATTTCGTATCAGGATGTTAAAGGTTTTAGCGGTTTTTACATTAGGCTCAGTTACTGGTCTTGTTACCTTTTCTCATGTATTAAGCTATATTTTAGAACATTATAAAAGTATTACCACAGCATCAATTATAGGTTTCATTATCGGTTCTTTGGGTGTGGTTTGGCCATGGAAAAGAACCATTTATAAACATTTGGAAAATGGCGAATTCATGCTAGATTCAAGAGGAGAAAAAATTGTAGAAAATTATAAACGCTACTTGCCAGAACTGTCTGCAGAAACCTATTATGCCATTGGTTTTATACTTTTGGGTTTGGTGATTGTAGTTGCTCTCGAAATCTATGGTCAAAAACAGAAAAAGCATGCATAAATTAGGTCTTTTAGGTAAAAATATCTCATATTCATTTTCTAGAAACTATTTTAAAAATAAATTCGAAAAAGAAAATATAACTGGTGTAAGCTATGAGAATTTTGACATTGAAAGCATCTCGTCGTTTCCTGAAATTATAAATAATACCGAGGGCTTAAAAGGTCTAAATGTAACTATTCCCTATAAAGAAGCAGTTATCCCTTATTTGGACAAATTAAATAAAAAAGCAAAAGCTATTGGTGCCGTAAACACCATAAAGGTTACGAAAAAAGGAAAGCTAGTTGGGTATAACACTGATTGCTATGGTTTTATTAACTCGCTTAAACCTTTTTTGAAAAAATATCATAAAAAAGCTTTAATCCTTGGAACTGGAGGTGCAAGTAAAGCTGTGGTTTACACTTTGCGGGAAAGAGGCATTACATGTCATTATGTATCAAGAACGACCAAAAACAATGTAAAATTCACATACCATGATCTGGATGATGGGATTATTTCTAAATATCAAATCATAATAAACTGTTCCCCTGTGGGCACATTTCCCGATATAGAAAACTGCCCAAAGATTCCTTATGAAGCCATTACAAAAAAGCATATTTTATTCGATTTAATCTATAATCCTGAAGAAACAACTTTTTTACGTTTGGGCAAACAAAAAGGTGCCACTGTCATCAACGGACTCAATATGCTTAAACTACAAGCTGAAAAAGCGTGGTCCATCTGGAACCTTAATAAATAAGCATTTAACAGATTAAAACAGCTTTCCTTTTTTTGTAAATACTTTAGTTGTTAGTATCTTTAAACAAAAAGAGTACGAACCCTAAACATTTATTAAAAATGTCTGAGCCAGATAACCTGCAAGAAGCAGATGGAAAAAAAGAGAATGCTGAAGTTACCGAAGCTGTTAAAAGTAATGAAGAGCACACAGATTCCAGTGATAATGATGTTGAAAACAAAATAGCTGAAAACACTCCGGAAGAAGCATCAAAAGAAACGGAAGAAAACGGCATTGACGAAATTGAAGAGTCCAATGCAGAGGATGCCGAAGATGAAGGCAACAAAGAGCGTCATACTATAGAATTCAAGGAGTATGATAAGATGTCCTTGGAAGCACTTGCCATCGAATTAGAAAAGCTTTTAAAAAGGGAAAAGGTTCAGGCTATAAAACGTCATGTTGATGCCATAAAGCATGAATTTAATTCAAAATTTAATGCACTTATTGACGAGAAAAAAGCCGATTTTTTAAATGACGGCGGAAATGAAATAGACTTCTACTACTCTAGTCCAGTTCAAAAACGTTTCAAATCAGCTTACAGAGACTATCGCAATAAACTAAATGAACACTACAAAAATATTGAGCAGAACCTTAAAGGAAATCTTCAAAAAAAGCTAGAAATCATTGAGGAGTTAAAAGGGCTTATAAACGTTGAAGAAAATATCAATACAACGTATAAACACTTTAAGGAATTACAGGAACGTTGGAGAAATACGGGGCCTATTCCGAGGGATAAATACAATAATGCTTGGAATAGTTACCATCACCATGTTGAAATATTTTATGATTTTTTACACTTAAATAGGGATTTACGTGACTTAGATTTTAAGCATAATTTAGAAAAGAAACTAAAAATTATAGAGCGTGCTGAGGAACTGGCCACTTATGATGACCCCATGCGTGCTTTTAGGGAGCTACAAGAGTTGCACAAAATGTGGAAAGAAGAGCTAGGACCAGTAGGAAAGGAACACCGCGAAGAGATTTGGGAGCGATTTAAGGCGGCTACCAAGGTTATTAACGAGAAAAAGCAGCTTTTCTTCAAAGAAAAAGATAAAATTTACGAAAAGAACCTTGAGAGAAAGGAGGAAATCATTTCTGCGATTACTACAATTGCTGAAGAACCCACAAACTCTCACGGAGGCTGGCAAAAGAAAATAAGAGAAATAGAAACCTTAAGAGAGGAGTTCTTCAACGCTGGGAAAGTACCAATTAAAGTAAATGAAGCTACTTGGGCTAAGTTTAAAGAGGCCGTTAGAAGTTTTAATAGAAAAAAGAATGCCTTTTATAAAGAACTTAAAAAAGAACAGTACGCCAACCTACAAAAGAAGAGGGAACTTGTTAAAATTGCAGAGGACAACAAAGACAGTGAAGATTTTGATGCCACTACCCCTTTGATGAAAAAAATTCAGAGCGATTGGAAAAAAATTGGGCATGTGCCCAGAAAAGACAGTGACAAAATCTGGAAGCAATTTAAAGCTGCTTGCAATTATTATTTTGACAGAATACATTCTAAGAGAAACGAAGCTAATAAGGTATTTATTGAAGCCTTCAATAAAAAACAAGAACTTCTTGATACCATTAAAAGCTTAGAGTTATCAAAGGATAAAGACAAAGATTTAGCAACAATTAAAGAACATGTAAATACTTGGAAAAGTATTGGTAGAGTACCAAATGACAAGCGCTTTATTGAAGGTAAATTTAACAAAGCGGTGGACGAGTTGTTTTCTAAGCTTAAGATAGATAAAAATGAAGCTGAAATTATAAAGTTTGAAACAAAACTTGAAACATTACATAATAATGATGATGATAATAGGAGTTTAGATAATGAGCGCTCATTTATTAGAAAGAAAATTGATGAAGTAAAAAGTCAAATCAATCAATTAGAGAATAATTTACAGTTTTTTACAAATGTTGATGACGACAATCCAGTAGTAAAAGATGTAAATACCAATATAAATAAACACAAAAAAGAGCTAGAACTTTGGAAAACTAAATTGAAAAAAATTAAGAAGATGTATTAAATTAAAATACTTTTGTATAATAAAAACAAAAGGCATGATTTTAAAATCATGCCTTTTTTAATTAATTATTTCCCTTTTCATTTATCGCGTAGCAGTACCCGAAACACTCACTACCGGCCCTGTTCCCATAGTAATTGCAGAATGATCTGCAGCATTATTTGGCACCATATGGGCTAATGGTTTTAAAGCAAATGGTGCAGAACTGTTATCTGGCCATGGCTCAACAGAAATCACAACCGTTCTTCCTTTTAAATCAGTAGGAAATGTTACTCCAGCTGCAGAACCTATCAAATAATCCTCACCTGGATATCCTGGACCATTTCCAGCGGTCCCTTTGTAAGGAGATGTAGCGGCGTTATTGTCAGCCATTGCTGGATCTATAAATGTTCCTGTGGAAACCGGAGTACCGTCAAAAACCACCCATCCTTCATATTGCCATCCTGCAGAAAGTGTAGGTAAATTTAATCCAGTAGCAGGACTTCCGCTTGAATTATCTAAAAACCATACACCACTGGCTTCATTGGTATCATCCATATCTGTCGGAGTTGCTAAAATATAAGTTCCTGAAGCTGATGAAAAATCGGCCACTATTCCATCTGAATTTAATGTAGCGCTACTTCCTGAGAAATCACCAACCAAGACTTTTGTATCTGCTGGTGCAGGATCTGGATCTACTGCTGGCTCGATAGAAAGCACAAATCTAGTAGCATTATTTAGTTGATCTGAATCTACTAAAAAAACCTGTGCAGAAGATACATCAGAAAACGTACCTGTTGAAACTGGAGCGCCATTAACGATTATCCAACCTTCATAAACATAATCATCACCCAAAGCTTCTAAGCCTTGTAAATTTAATGTAAGATTTGAAGTAGAAGGTCCGGTATTGTCATCGTCATTACTACAAGAGGTAGTAAAACATCCTATTGCCAATAAGGCTAAAATCATTTTTTTAATCATCGCTATAATTTTTTATTTGTTATTTAAATCAAAATTATAGTACCGGGATATGATAAAATGTTAGCCAGCTAACATTAAGCCGTTTTTTTATAGATTCTTATCTCTTTTCTTGAAAATTCAATAACATTCTCCTCTTTAAGTTCGTTCAAAAGAATGTTTAGTGTAGGCCTAGAAGTGCCAATTAATGAAGCAATATCTTTTTGTGTGTATGGATGATGAATGATTTTATCTCCTGTTTTTTCACAATCATATCCATAATCCGTACATAGCTCATGCAAAAATTCCAAGAGTCGTGTTTTCGTGTCTTTGAACAAAAGTAGTTGAAGTCTGCGCTCTAATTTTTTAAGCTTAAACCCTATGAATTTATAAACCTTGAAACTGAAGGTTTGGTTATCACGCATGAGGTTATGCATGGTTTCGACACCAATGGGGCAAATACTTGTGGTATTGTCAATAGACATTGCGAATTCTTCGCGCTTAGATTCTCCAAGAATTGCCGTTTCACCAAACAACTCACCTCGAGTCAATATAGCTTTTACCACTTCTTCCCCATCTTCGTTATAATATCCTAGCTTAACTTTTCCTTTTTCAATCAAGTAAACTTTAGTGGCTGAATCTTCCTCAAAGTAGATATAATCTTGTTTTTTGTAGGAATCAAAATCATGATTGACTTTATAGGCCTTAAATTTATGTGGACATAAAATTTTGAAAAGATTAGTATCTTCAAAAAACCAAAGGGACTTCATTGTTTACGCTTTTGTTCTTAAAAGGTCGCAAACAGGCATCGTTACTTACAGTTAAGTCATAAAAAAACCTCCAGTTTTGGAGGTCAAAATTTTATTCTTCTTCATCGCTTGATGTGTCTTCTTCATCAAGCAAGTTTAACATATCGTGTTTCTGCAACAAATTATACCATTGTATTACCTTTTTTATATCGCTGGCATAAACTCTGTCCTCGTCATAATCAGGCAAGACATCAAAAAAGTATTCTTCAAGTTTGTCTTTACCATCTTTTGGTCTAACGCTAGATGGCTGGCTGTTTTCCTTTTCTCTAATTTTACCTAGTACCTTATACAATGGTACTTCTTCAGTAAGGGTATATATTGCTATTTCACTTAATACACTTACGTTATTTTGTAAACCGATAGATAATCGTTTACCATCTATTAAAGATTCTGCCACAAAACCACCTCGGGTTTGTGTTACTAATTTATAAAGTCCGGGTTTCCCCGAAATGGCCAAAACTTTTTCTAAGCCCATAAATAATTTTGTTTTTAGAGAGGCGCAAATATCATATTTTTAAAATCCAATGCAAAAATTATCGCTTCTTTTTTTGATTGGGAAAACGCATTTTGTAGTCCACATTTATCTTCCCTTTTGATATATTGGAAAGCTTGCCTTTTATCAATCTCTTTTTAAAACTGGATAACTTATCGGTGAATAAAACACCTTCAATATGATCGTATTCGTGTTGGATTACACGAGCTATTAATCCATCAAATGTTTCGGTATGCTTTTTAAAATTCTCATCATAATACTCGATAGTAATTTTAGGTTGCCTAAATACGTCTTCTCGAACATCTGGAATACTTAAACACCCTTCATTAAACGCCCAATCATCTCCTTTTTCCTCTAAAATAGTGGCATTTATAAACACACGCTTAAAATCCTTAAGGGTGGTTCTCTCTTCTTCTGGCAGATCTTCATCTTCAGCAAAAGGCGAAGTATCAACCAAAAACAAACGAATAGGCAGTCCTATTTGCGGTGCTGCCAGCCCTACTCCCAAAGCGTTATACATGGTTTCAAACATATTATCCAATAGTTCGTTTAAATTTGGATAATCTTTAGATATTTCTGTTCCCTTTTTCTTTAAAACAGGGTCGCCATAAGCTACAATTGGTAAAATCATTGTCAGGATTAAATTATTTTCGCAAAAATACGACACTTACATCGTAAAATAGTCTATCGAGCAAAAAATCTATTTGGAGTATAAATAACTTTGAAGAATTAAAGTAGCACTAATTTCATCAACCAGAGCTTTATTTTTTCTTTGGTTCTTTTTAAGTCCGCTATCAATCATGGTTTGAAAAGCCATTTTTGATGTAAAACGTTCATCTACTCTTTTAATAGGAATTTTTGGAAAGGTTTTTTCAAGTTTTTCTAAAAAAGGCAAAATAAGTGCCTCACTTTCAGAAGGTGTATTATCAAGTTGTTTTGGTTCTCCTACCAAAAACAATTCAACATTTTCATTTAGTAGATAATCTTTCAAAAAAACAATAACATCCTTAGTGGATACAGTAGTTAAACCTGAAGCAATTATCTGTAACTCATCGGTAACAGCAATTCCTGTCCTTACTTTTCCATAATCAATCGCTAAAATTCTGCCCATGCTCTACTTTTATGCAAAAGTAATTCTTTAAAATAAAAAAGACTGCCTTTTCAGACAGCCTTCTTCGTGTTTAACCTTATTATTAAATTTGAATACTTAATCGTTTTTTAAGATAATTTTCTTTTGTTGATTTTAGGAAATACTAATTTGATGTTATCAACTTTTCTTTCTCTATTTAAGAAAATTCTAATATCGCTACTACTCTTTGCGATCGTTTCTTTAATTTTTACAGTATCAATAATTACTGTAGCTTCGTTAGCTTCAGAAACAGTAATCTCGGTGTCTACTTTATCAGTCTTAACATCATTCTGAGCACTTAACGCTGAGAAAGAAACTAATAAGATAAATAAGATATAAAAATTTGTTTTCATGATTTGAGGGTTTGTTTTATTTCAACGATTCAAATATATACCCATACCAACGCTCAGCTACAATAAATTAGTTGTACCTCACTGAATTTTCGATTATTAGAAAATCGGAGGAGTTCTATCGATGAATAGTGGAAATGCTTTTTTTGACGATGAAATACATGAAAAATGCATTTCATCTGCAAAAAATAATTGTTCAAAGGGAAAAAGCGCGATGAAACACTAAAAAATATTCAAAAATTGTGGTTAATTTTTCAAAATAATTAAAGGATGAAAATACATCCGTTTTAGGCATTAGATAGTATATTTGCCCAAAATATTGATACTAATGACAGAATTACAACAAACTATAGAAAATGCTTGGGATAACCGAGAGCTTTTAAAGGAAAACAAAACAACTGATGCTATTAGAAATGTAGTCTCTCTTTTAGATAAGGGGGAATTAAGAGTAGCAGAGCCTATCGAAGGTGGGTGGCAGGTAAACGAATGGGTAAAAAAAGCTGTTGTTTTATATTTTCCTATTCAAAAAATGGAAACCTTAGAAGCTGGTATTTTTGAGTATCATGATAAAATCCCCTTAAAGAAAAATTTTGCCGAAAGAGGCATTCGTGTTGTACCTAATGCTGTTGCAAGACATGGTGCTTATATTTCCGCTGGCACTATCTTAATGCCAAGTTATGTAAATATTGGAGCCTATGTTGATGAAGGTACTATGGTAGATACCTGGGCTACTGTAGGTAGTTGTGCGCAAATTGGTAAAAATGTGCATTTATCTGGAGGTGTGGGTATTGGCGGTGTACTTGAGCCATTACAAGCTGCTCCTGTCATTATTGAAGATAATGCTTTTATTGGATCGCGTTGTATAGTAGTTGAAGGTGTAAGAGTAGAAACTGAAGCTGTTTTAGGCGCAGGTGTAGTTTTAACCATGAGTACAAAAATTATTGATGTTACAGGAGACGAGCCAAAAGAATATAGAGGTGTTGTACCTGCGCGTTCAGTAGTAATTCCTGGTAGTTATAGTAAAGAATTCCCGTCTGGTAGTTATAATGTACCATGTGCCCTGATTATTGGGAAACGTAAGGAGAGTACCAATAAAAAAACATCGCTAAACGATGCTCTAAGAGAGCATGATGTGGCGGTATAAGCTATAAATTTGAAAAGCAAACTAAATTCCAAATTCCAAAAGTTAAAAATGGAATTTGGAATTTTTTATTTGTAATTTCATCGGCGGTATGAAGATTTTGGTTATACAACAAAAAATGATTGGGGATGTACTCACCAGTAGTATTCTTTTTTCTTTATTGCGCGAGTCTTTTCCTAATGCCACGTTGCACTATTTAATTAACTCGCACACACTTCCTGTTGTAGAAAACCATCCTGATATTGATAATTTTCAAATCATCACACCTAATATAGAAAAAAGTAGTGCATTGTTTTTTTCCTTTCTAAAGAATATACAAAAGGAAAATTACAATGTTGTAATAGATGTATACTCTACCTTTTCTAGTAACTTGATAACGCTATTTAGTGGTGCGAAAACTAAAATCTCTAAGCACAAATGGTATACCTCATTTTTATACACACATACGTTTAAGGAAAGTAAAGTTCCTGTTTCAAATGCTGGTCTAGCTATAGAGAATAGGATTAAACTTTTACAACCTTTGGGCATAAAAGAAATCTTAAAGTATCCACAGCCAAAAATACATCTAAAAAAGGATGAGATAGAGACGGCAAAAAAGATGCTTTTGGAGTTCAAGATTAATTTGTCATCACCATTATTTATGATAAGTATTTTAGGGAGTGATAAAACAAAAACATATCCACTGCAATATATGGCAGAATTGATTGATTTTATAGTGGCTGAAACGAAAGGAGCACTGTTATTTAATTATATTCCTAATCAAATTGAAGATGTAAAAAAAATAATAAGCTTTTGTAAACCCGAGACCAAAAAGCATATTCATTTACATGTTTTCGGAAAAAATCTTAGGGAATTTATAGCTTTAACCAGTCATTGTAATGCTCTCATAGGAAATGAAGGCGGTGCTATAAATATGGCAAAGGCTATTGATAAACCCACTTTTTCAATTTTTTCACCATGGATTTTAAAAGAAGCATGGAACATCTTTGAAGATGGAACAAGAAATGATTCTATTCATTTAAAAGACGTGAAACCAGAACTATTTACAGACACAAGCCCAAAACAGATTAAAAAACAACACCAAAAATTATACGTTGCATTTACTCCGGAATTGATTAAACCTAAACTAAAAGCATTTTTAAGTTCTATTTAGTAATACCGTATTCTGTTCGTTTTATTTTTTTCTTTTTTGTTTCAGCTCTAATCTGTTTGTTTTTTGCAATCATTTCTGGTTTAACATAACCTCTCTCATGGTCAAGATGCAAACAAATTGCAGAATATCTAATTTGTTTTGCTTTTATACCTGCATTAAATAATCTTTCTCCAAGCTCTCTATCCTCTCCTCCATATTGCATTCGCTCGTCATATCCATTGGCCTCAATAATGTCTTTTTTCCAGCCTGAAGCATTATGCCCATTCCATGTTGCAGTTGTTGGTGTAAAATTATTAAGCATGGCTTCTTTTATGCCACTGGAAGTAATTTTATTATTTTTAAAAGAAGATTTAAGTCCATTCTTTTTTAACCACTGGATATCAAAACAGGTTTGTTGCTCAATATCCTCTTTAGTTATCATTTCGCTAATACTCATAGGTAACTTAAAATACCCTCCTGATAAAAAATAACCTTTCTGTCTTTTATTAAAATGAACCTCCAAAAAGTCATTTCTGGCGATACAATCACCATCCGTATACACTAAATAATCTCCTTTAGCAGCTACTGTAGCTTTATTTAAAATGATGGTTTTTTGAAATCCGTTATCAGGATGCCATACATGATTTATGGGATAATCTACTTTAGACGCGATATTTGTGATTAATGATTTGGTATCATCGGTAGAACCGTCATCGGCAATTACTACTTCAAAATTTTTATAGGTTTGAAACTGGTAACTCCATAATACTTTTTCCAGCCACTCGGGCATATTATAGGTACTTATAATTACTGAAATATCAATTGCGCTCATTGCTTCAAAAATAACTATTTTTATCAAAATTTTAAGGGCAATAATGATTAAACTATCTGGCGTTATAATTACATTCAATGAAGAACGAAATATTGAGAGATGCCTGCAATCTTTAGTGAATGTAGTAGATGAGATTGTTGTTATAGATTCGTTTTCGACAGATAAAACCAAAGCGATTTGCGAAAAATTTCATGTCAGGTTCATTGAGCAAAAATTTTTAGGATATATTGAACAGAAGAATTTTGCGCTTTCTAAAGCATCTTACGATTATGTTGTGTCTTTAGATGGAGATGAAGCACTTTCTGAAGCACTTCAAAAATCTATCATTTCAATAAAATCGAATTGGGAACTTGATGGCTATTACTGCAACAGGTTCAATAATTTTTGTGGACAATGGATAAAATATTCCGATTGGTATCCTAATAAAAAACTAAGGGTTTTTGATAGAAGAAAAGGCGAATGGCAAGGAATAAACCCACACGATAATGTGCGTTTATTAAATAAAAATGTTAAAGCAGGATTTTTAAAAGGTGATATATTGCACTGGACTTACCAGAACTACTCTGAATTTAATAATAAAACAGAATATTTCTCAACAATTGCGGCAAAAGCATATTTTGATAAAGGAAAAAAATCAAACTATTTTAAAATGACCTTTAACCCTACTTGGGCATTTTTTAAAGCTTATTTTTTACGCCTTGGCATTCTGGATGGCATAAATGGATTGGTGATTTGTGCACAAACCGCAAATATTACTTTCTTGAAATACACAAAACTCTGGGAGCTACAGAGAAGAAAAGAATCATCTTAAAAAATAACCGTCAATAGTTTTGGAGCAATTCTCCCATGTGTATGGTATTACATATTGACGAATATCTTCTGTAATATTAAAGGCCTTTTCAATTAAAGGTACTACATCTTCGTACGTAGCATCCAAATCAAACAAATAGCCGTTTTTACCATGTTTAATTAAATCAGGCGCAAATCCCGTTTTTGATGCAACTGGCACACAATTGGACATCATTGCTTCTAAAATAGGCACTGGCCCGCCTTCTAATAAAGAGGGAGAAACAAACACATCTAATTTATTGTATAAATCGGGATAGCTTTCATAAGCCACATTATTATGATACACAAAATTTGGTAGGTCTTTCAGCTCATCGTACCTATTATAATCTTCCCAATTTCTGCCTATCATATGGAAAGTTCTTTTGGGCATATTTTTAATAATATCAAATATCAAATCGGGATTCTTTCTTTCCCCAAAGTTTGAGCAAAATCCAATATCACCGTTTCCTCTTTCATGTGAATAAAATAGTTTTGAAGACGTACCAATGTGCAATACTTCAAGCAGCTCTGCTTTTACACCGCACGTGATTAAATATGCCTTAACATCAGAATTTAAACAAATAATAATATCGGCTTTGTTTAAACACCAAACTACATGTGTTTTTGAGTATTTTTTTGACCAATTAGGATGGGTAAACATCACTACATTTCGTTTCTTAAGGATACTAGGCGTGCTCCTAATACAACGACAAAAATAGTTTTGATAAATGTAAAAATAGCCATCTGCATTTGGCAAATCTCTTAGTTTATTATGATAATGCGTTACAGCATTTAGTGAAGAATATCTTGAAAGTCGCCTAACCTTAGCTCCAAAAATCCAGTCTTTATCCTTCTCCCGTGCTACATAAACTACTTTATCCATTCCGTCCGAAGTGCTGTGGAATTTTGACTTAAACATAGCTATCAAATATTTCCACTTGTGGACAATCGCAAAATAAAGTTGTTCTCCCATTACCGTTTCTTCACTATTTTATTGGCGATTCAGACACTCTGTTCTTATATTTCTTTTTCCAGAAAAACACGCGCTTCTTAATTCTAATTTTTCTATAAAATCTATCTTGAAATGCTTTTGTATGGTTCCACATCGCATTAAAAATTTTGGCTTCATCTTCTCCCGTACACTTTGCATATTCATTAGCCATTACTTCTATCATAGGTTTATGAATGGTAAGTTTAGAAAAGTTTTTCAATCTTGTATCAAGATCTAAGGTTCCAAATTCCATACGGTTTAAATCAACCAGATAAAAATTATAACCTTCTTTTGTTCTTTCGATTAGTGTATTTCCTGGTGAATGATCTAAAAAATGTACACCTTTTTTGTGAAGTTGATAAGTAAACCTTGTAAATGCCCTGAGAATAGCCTCGTGATCTTTAATACTAAAATCTGTGGTTAGCTCCCTGTATGTTAAATCAGCATTTACAAACTCACTGATGTAGTAACTTCTTTTGAATAAAAACCGAGTAAATTCTATTTGGTAAGCTACAGGAAGCGGCGTTTTGACACCTAAGTCTATCAATTTCATAGCATACCTATAAGAACGTTCTGCTTTAGATTTTCTAAAAAAACGATAGGCAATTTGATTGACTACATTGGGAATTTTAAATGATTTAATCGTTAATACCCTATCATTTAAAGTTACATTTTTGATAATATTTCTTTCTGCATCCCCAAGAATATCGTTATAGTCTTCAAAATTAGAAATTACGGCAGCAATCTCTTTTTTTAAATTAGAATTGTCGGGATGTACAACTAGGGTTTTATGCATCAAAAAAACAAGAATCTTAGCTTACCAGTTCTGCAAATATATCTAAATAAATTAGAGTAAAAACTCTAGAAGATGCTTTAGTTAATCTATTATAACATTTGTGTAATCAACATGCAACCTTTACTTTTGGTTAAAGTTTTAAAACTGCCAAATAACAGGGTTTATGCATATTTTACACGTATCTGGAGTAACAAATTGGGGAGGTGGCGAATATCATATAGAAAATTTGTGCAATGAGTTGGCCATTACAAATCCTGAAATAAAAAACACAGTGCTATGTGTTAAAGATACGCCATTCCATAAGCGCCTGTCAAAATCTGAAATTGCCTTTAAAACCGCGCCTCTTAGAATTAAAATAGACTTAAGATATGTTTTTAAACTTGGTAAAAATTGTAAAAAACTAGATATAGACTTAATCCATATTCACGACCCAGGCGCTTTACAACTTTCAATAATTGCTGATAAAATTTATAACCTACCACCGTTTATATTTAGTAAAAAAACATCGTTCCCCATAAAACAGCGCAAAAAGACTTTGTTTAAATACAACTACCCAAGAATTAAAAAAATCCTCTGTGTATCGGAAGAAACCAAAAGAGTTTCAGAAAAAGCCATAAAGGACAAAAATAAATTGGTAACGGTTTATCACGGTACAAACCTAAGAACAAAAAGCACTGAAACACCTTTCAAAATCCGGGATAAATTTAATATTTCAAAAGATAAAATTATTGTTGGAAATATTGGTAACCACATTAGAGCTAAGCATCTTGAAACCTTTATCAAGGTTGTGCATAATATTATTAATATTGAAAAAAGAAAGGAATTTGTATTTGTTCAAATTGGAACATTTAGCGAAAGAACCGATGCGCTTTTGAAAGAAGTAGAAACTCATGATTTAAACAACCACATCATTTTTATGGATTATACCCCTAATGCGTCAAACTTTATTCCTCAGTTTGATATATCGCTAATGACATCCCAAAGCGAAGGTTTACCACAATTTATTTATGAATCCATGTACCATAAAACGCCAATAATTAGCACTGATGTTGGTGGTATTCCTGAAGTTATTGAACACGGTGTTAATGGATTTTTAGCCAAAATGCATGATGATAAAACTCTAAGCAATTATATATTAAAACTGGCTGTTTCTCCAGAGTTACAATCACAATTCTTAGAAAAAAGTTATAACAAATTATTAAAGAAATTCACTACTTCTAATATGGCTCAAGAAACTATCAAAATTTATAAAGATGTTTTAAAAGATGCCTAACTTTAATTTAGAAATTAAGAGTGCTGTTGAAGCCATAAAAGCTGGAAAACTCATTTTGTTTCCAACAGACACTTGTTGGTCTATAGGCTGTGATGCTAATAATGCATCTAGTGTTGAAAAACTTTTAATGCTAAAACAAAACGACAATCCAAAAAACATTACATGTCTGGTGGCAGACGACCGTATGCTAGGTAAATATGTAAAACAAATACCTGATGCAGCACAAAGTATTATTGAGATTGCCGATACACCAACTACGATAGTTTATGATATGCCACAAAATTTAGCAACAAATTTATACTGGAAAAACAACACAATAGCTATCAGAATTCCAGACGATGAGTTTTGTTATCAACTACTTAGGAGAACAAACTGTGCCATAGCGACTTCCTTGGCATGTATTGAGGGAGAAGCCAGTCCAAAATATTATGAAGAAATAGCGCCTACCATTTTAAAAGGTGTGGACTATGTCGTAAATTTGCAAATGCAAAAAAATTGCACAAAACCTGCGTCTATTATTCAAATTGATAATAGCAGTATTGTAAAGATTTTACGCAAATAATTAGCTCGCTAAGTGCTATTATTGGCGCTCTGGAATTTTGTTCATGAACTACAAAGAAGCACTACAAAACGATATATTTAAGGCTATTTCAAGCGCTGCAAAACAACTAAATCTAGAAAGCTACGTTATTGGCGGTTTTGTTCGCGACTTGCTACTACAACGCGGAGATGCAAAGGACATAGATATCGTTGCAATAGGTAGCGGTATTGAATTAGCTAAAAAGGTTGCCGAAAATTTACCAACACAACCTAAGGTGCAAATCTTTAAAACTTACGGAACAGCAATGTTGCGCTATAAAGATATTGAGGTGGAATTTGTTGGTGCAAGAAAGGAATCTTATGCTGAGGATAGTAGAAATCCGGTGGTCGAAAATGGAACACTAGAAGACGATCAAAATCGAAGAGATTTTACCATTAACGCATTGGCGCTTAATTTGTCTGAAGCGTCATACGGAGAGCTACTAGACCCATTTAATGGAATAAATGATTTGAAGAATGGCATCATTAGAACACCTCTAAACCCTGATATTACCTATAGTGACGACCCTTTAAGAATGATGCGCGCCATAAGGTTTGCAACTCAGCTTAGTTTTAAAATTGAAGCCAAAAGTTTGAGTGCCATTTCAAAAAATTCTAGTCGCATTAAAATAATTACCAATGAAAGAATTGTTGTTGAGCTTCATAAAATATTAGAAAGCGAAACACCATCAATCGGTTTCTTATTATTAGAAAAAACGGGATTATTAAAGCATATTCTACCTGAATTAACTGCGCTAAAGGGCATTGATGAAAAAGAAGGGCAGCGGCACAAAGATAATTTCTACCATACCCTTGAAGTTGTAGATAACATCGCTAAACACACCGATAACCTTTGGTTGCGTTGGGCCGCCCTACTGCACGATATTGGTAAAGCACCAACCAAACGCTTTAGCAAAAAGGTGGGCTGGACATTCCATGGGCATGAATTTGAAGGCTCCAAAATGGTATATCATTTGTTTAAACGTTTAAAAATGCCATTGAATGATAAAATGAAATTTGTACAAAAAATGGTATTAATGAGTTCAAGACCGATTGTGCTTGCTCAAGATATTGTTACAGACTCAGCAGTAAGACGCTTAATTTTTGATGCTGGAGATTATGTTGATGATTTGATGACACTTTGTGAAGCAGACATCACTACAAAAAACCCAAAAAAGTTTAATAAATATCATAATAATTTTAAGCTGGTAAGAGAAAAAATTGTTGAGGTAGAAGAACGCGATCATGTTCGCAATTTTCAACCTCCAGTCACTGGCGAAGAAATAATGGAGACCTTCAACTTAAAACCGTCACGAGAAATTGGCATGATAAAAGAAGCCATAAAAGAAGCTATTTTAGAAGGTGATATACCAAATGAACATGATGCCGCTTATGCATTAATGTTGCAAAAAGGAAAAGAACTAGGACTTAAAGCAAAAGATTGATGCTGAAATTAGTACGTACAAATTCTAAACATTCAGGTTTTGTAAACTTGGTAACTCAACTCAACAACTATCTCAAAACCGTTGATGGGGAGGAGCATGAATTTTACATGCAGTACAACGGTATAGACGTTTTAAAACAGGTTGTTGTAGCATATCTAGAAAATACGCCTGTGGCTTGTGGCGCTTTTAAACCTTTTGATGATAGAAAAGTTGAAATTAAGAGAATGTATACCGTTCCAAATTACAGAGGCGAACAACTTGCAACAAAAGTTTTAACCGAGCTAGAAACTTGGGCAAAAGAATTGAAATTTGAAAGTTGTATCCTAGAAACAGGAAAACGACAAGTTGAGGCTGTTGGCTTTTACAAAAAGAATAATTATCAAATTATAGAAAATTTTGGTCCATATATAGGTGTGGATAATAGTATTTGTTTTGAAAAAGAATTAGGTTATGAAAAAGGATAACAAACGCGTTGTTTATTGGTTACTCACTGGATGTATATTGATTTTTATCATGGTAATTGTTGGTGGAATTACGCGGTTAACTCATTCTGGTTTATCAATTTCTAACTATAAATTGATATCTGGAACAATACCGCCAATGAATGAGGTTGAATGGCAAGAAGCTTTTGATTTATACAAGCAATACCCCGAATATCAAAAACTAAACAATCATTTTGATTTAGAAGATTTTAAGGATATTTACTTCTGGGAATGGTTACATCGGGTTCTGGGTCGTTTGATAGGAATAGTTTTTATCATACCATTTTTATATTTCTTAGTCACAAAACAACTCACAAAAAGGACTACAAAAAAGGCAATTATATTGCTATTTATGGGCGGTTTTCAGGGGTTCTTGGGCTGGTATATGGTAAAAAGCGGGCTGGTAGACAGGCCAGACGTAAGCCATTACAGGCTAGCTGCACATTTAACAACTGCATTCCTCACATTTGCCTACACCTTCTGGGTAGCTTTAGATTTAATTTTTCCGCATAGAAAAGAGATCAACACCTCTTTTAGAAACCTAGTGCGTTTTGGATTGGTGATTTTAATTATCCAAATAATATACGGTGCTTTTGTAGCAGGTTTAGATGCAGGCTGGATACACAACCATTGGCCGATGATGAGTGAAGGTAAGTTTATGCACGAAACAGTTTATATTGAACAAAACCCATTGTACAAAAACTTCATTGAAGGCAAAAGTGGTGTACAGTTTGTGCATCGCATTTTGGCCTATATTGTGGTGATTATGATTGTTTTAATATGGCGAAAAAGTAAACAATTAATCCTTTCAAAATATCAAGTTATTGGTGTTGCTGCCTTATTAATAATGGTATCTATTCAATTCTTGCTTGGGGTATTTACTATCTTACTTCAAGTACCTGTATGGTTGGGTGTAGCACATCAAGTTGGAGCATTTCTGTTACTATCTGCCATGGTATTTACACTACATAGGTTTAGCAAATAAAACTATATCTTTGTGGCAACACATTTCAATTATGATTTATAGATTTAGAGTCATTTTAGATAACGATACTGAAGAGGATATTTTTCGCGATTTAGAGATTCGCGAAACCGATTCTTTAGAAGATTTGCACAACATCATTACCCAATCTTTTGGATTTGACGGTACCGAAATGGCATCATTTTACATTAGCAATGACCAATGGGACCAAGGGGAAGAAATTTCATTATTTGATTTAAGTGATGATGGTTCTGCACGTTTAATGAATGAAACTGAAATTTCCGATGTAGTACATGAGGCACAAACCAAGTTGATTTATGTATACGACTTTTTAAGCATGTGGACCTTTTATGTTGAACTTGCTGAAATTGTTGATGTGGTGGAAGGATTTGATTACCCCAACCTTATGTTTGTACAAGGACAGGTGCCAGATGCAGCTCCAGATCGTGTTTTTGAAGCTGACGACAGCGATGACCTTAATGAGTTTGATGACGGTATTGATGTCGAAGATTACGACAATTTAGATTTCGATGAAAACTGGAACTAAACGCGTTTTTTCCTTATATGCAACGGATTAACGTTTTCATAGTTGTTCACTAAAAACTCCAAGGCCTTTTCTAGAATATCGCCCATGGTTTTACATTTCTTAAAACTTACATCATGGGTATACTCAAAAATTTTAAGCTTTAATAAATCAATATGTTCTTTTGTTGAAATGCGGTCCTCAACCATACATTCTAAAAGTTCATTAATTCGGGAATTATAACTTTTTAATCGCTTTACAAGGATAGAGCGCTCTTCAATTTTATATTGTTCTATAGATAGCTTTTGAAAAGAATCTGATACTATTTTTACCATCTCCAAATTCTCCTTAAAAAACTGTGGGCGGTATATATTAAACTTACCTTCGTAGGATTGCTGATCAAAATCTATAGCTCTAATTTTATATACTACCTTATCAAAATCATGCGTAGGCACAATTACATAATTATAAGAGCGCATATCGCCCAATAGACGAATCATACAACGTTCATTAAACTTCACAAACTCCTTTGCTATTTGGGCTTTTTCACTTTTGGTACATTGCAGCAACATATCTTTGATAAAAACATCTCCTGGAATCCCTGCTATATGCTCCTCAATAAGTGTATTATTGCTAACCAAAAAATTCAAGTTATACGGCGATAACATATGTTCTAACTCTAACCCGTAAATCCTAGAAGCATCTGCCGTTTTTACATAGAAGTAAGTGTAGTTATCGTTCAAAACATTCCTAACTTTTATTCTAAAAGGCTTAGAATTACCAAACGTACAATAGTCTATGGCATCTACACTTAAAAAGGGGAAAATATCTTCGTTACCATCTGAATGTAATATGGTATAGACTTTTTTTAATGAGGCATCTATCTCTTGCCTATCAAATTCACTATAATACACCCGTACCCAGAGCGTATCCTCATCATCTTTATCAAGTACTTCAATAGCACCTTGAAACCTCAGCAAATCATCATAAAAGATTGGAAGTTTCAGGTTTCTACTGTAATCTGAAAGATAATCATTCAGTTTTTCAGAAATTGGGAACGAGGGTTTTTTCTTTGAAATTTTTAAATCTTCCATAAGATTGTCATTATCCAAATTTAAGCTTTTCTTAGCATTAATGTAACAAAATTAGACAACCTTCGTCTTAACAATATAACTAATCAACTACTGAATTCTTCTCAGTATAAAATTTTTACGTTTGGAACCAATTTTAACAATTAACAATCTTACCAAAAAATTTGGCTATCTCACTGCTGTAAAAGACCTCTCGTTCACCATTAATAAAGGAAACGTTTATGGTATTTTAGGGCCTAATGGTAGCGGAAAATCAACAACTTTAGGCATTGTGCTTAACGTAGTTAATAGAACATCGGGCAATTTTAAATGGTTTGATGGCAGTATAACAACCCATGATGCACTAAAAAAAGTGGGTGCTATCATTGAAAGGCCTAACTTCTATCCTTACATGACCGCTGCAGAGAACTTAAAATTGGTATGTAAAATAAAAGGAGTTGACGTTACTAAAATTGACGAAAAACTTGAAATTGTAGGGCTTCTTGAACGTAAAAACAGCAAATTTAGAACCTATTCCTTGGGTATGAAACAACGTTTAGCAATTGCCTCTGCCCTATTGAACGATCCTGAAATTTTAATTTTGGACGAACCTACCAATGGTTTGGACCCTCAAGGCATTCATCAAATACGCCAAATAATTAAGGAAATTGCAAACCAAGGTACTACTATTTTGTTGGCATCGCACCTCTTGGATGAAGTAGAAAAAGTATGTTCTCATGTGGTTGTGCTACGAAAAGGTGTAAAATTATATTCTGGCCGTGTGGATGAAATGATTTCAAGCCACGGATTTTTTGAGTTGAAATGCAACAACCAAAAAGGTCTGCTTGATGTTATTGAAAAAGATCCTGTTTTTGGTAAAGTGAAAGTTGAAGATGATTTAATTACAGCATTTTTAAACCAGCCGTTAAGCTCTGAAGATTTTAACAAGCAACTTTTTAAAGAAGGCATTGTGCTGACACATTTGGTACAGCGAAAAGAAAGCCTTGAAGAACAATTTTTACAACTAACTGATAACAACTAACCCACCGCTAATGTTACGTCTTTTACAATTAGAATTACAAAAACTATTGCTAAATAAAACGAGTAAAGTACTAATTTTTATCTCGTTTGTTTTGCCGTTTTTAGTCATATTATTATCCTCAATAAAAATCAATGTTTTTGGTTTTTTTACCTTAGAACTTGGTGAGTTGGGTGTGTTTAACTTTCCTATTATCTGGCATTTAACAACGTTTTTTGCATCGCAATTCAAATTTTTCTTTGCCATTGTAGTAGTAAGCATGATAGGTAATGAATACAGCAACAAAACCCTAAAACAAAACCTTATAGATGGGTTGAGCAAGAAAGAATTTATTCTATCAAAGTTTTACACAATTATATTCTTTTCTTTAGTTTCTACAATTTTAATTGGACTAATTTCTTTATGTATTGGTTTATTTTATTCAAGCTATAATGAGTTTGGTATAATCATTCAGGAAATGAACTTTTTACTAGGCTATTTTGTAAAACTAGTAGGTTTCTTTAGTCTTTGTTTATTTCTAGGAATGTTGGTAAAACGTTCAGCGTTCGCCTTAGCCTTTCTATTTGTGCTTTACATTTTTGAATGGTTGGTATTTTGGGGAGCTTACGAGGCATTTGGAAGTACGGATAGTGCTTTCAAATTAAAGAACTTTTTGCCTTTAGAATCTATGTACAAGCTTATTGATCAGCCTTTTCAACGTATTGCCATGACAAAATTTCCCGACAAAGCAGAATTGGCATACGATTATGCAGTACACTGGCATGAAATAGTGATAGTACTGGGTTGGACAGCCCTATTCATCTTTTTATCGTATAGATTATTAAAAAAGCGGGATTTGTAATATCTTTGGTAGCATTTGCTATGTAAAAGATGAAAAAAACTGCGCTATTCGTATTGCTATGGATGTTTGCCCTAAACCTATTTGCTCAAAGGCAGGCTGCAAATTGGTACTTCGGTGAAAATGCTGGCTTAAAATTTAATTTGGATAATAATTCAATTAGCGTCGTTCGGGATGGACAATTGAACACACGCGAAGGCTGCTCAAGCATTTCAGATGAACAAGGCAATTTATTGTTTTACACCGATGGCGTTACCATTTGGGACAAAAATCATGATGTAATGTCTAATGGTTTTGGGCTCTTTGGAGATTCTTCTAGTGCCCAGTCTGGGATAATTGTACCAAAACCAAATGATTCAGATACCTTCTTCGTATTTACAGTTGACAATCTACTTGATGGTGTAGATCAAGGCTTAAACTACTCTATAGTCGACATGTCTTTAAATGGGGGCTTAGGAGCAGTAACTAATAAAAACATTAATTTATTACAAAGTTGCTCTGAAAAGATTACTGCGGTTTTAAAGGACTGTTTTAATGGCTCTATTTGGCTTCTTACGTTTGCTTCATCTGATGGAACAGAACGCATTTTTAATACATTTCATGCTTTTGAAATTTCAGATATTGGAGTTAACCCCAATTCGGTAACATCCTCATTTCCTGTCGCTATTGATGATGCAAGAGGATACCTAAAACTATCTCCTGATGGAGAAAAAGTTGCATGCGCCAATACCAGCGGTGGAATGTTTATATATGATTTTGATGCAGATACTGGTACAGTATCAAACCAAAGAGAGCTAATATTAAACGGCGCAAATGAAGCTATCTATGCTTATGGTGTAGAGTTTTCACCTGATAGTAACTTATTATACATTAACGCCACTAATGATTTCTTCGACAGGGAAAATCCTATTAACAACAACAATCCAGCAAATCATTATGCTGCTTTATATCAATTTAATTATAGCGCAGCCAATTTTCAAGACTCTCAAGTGATTTTGGATGAGCGTCAGCTTTACCGGGGAGCACTTCAATTAGGGCCAGATGGAAGAATATATAGAGCACTAAGTGAAACCTATGCCAGTGGTTCAAATGGTTTGGGTATTATTGGAAATCCTAATGCAGTAGGAGCAGCATCTAATTATAACCATAACTCTATAAATCTTTTTCCTGCGCAGTCTTCACAAGGATTGCCTCCTTTTGTAGCATCTTTTTTTAATACTCAAATTGATATTATAAAAAATGGTGAAAGCCAAATAAATCTTGCACTTTGTGAAAATGATTCATATACTTTGACATCTGAAGTCATACCTGGAGCAACTTATGATTGGACAAAGGATGGCATTCCCTTACCTGATACAGATTTTGATTTGGACGTTACAGAGTCTGGTCACTATGAAGTATTTATCAACCCAAACAATGGTGAATGTGCCATTGAAGGACAGGCTTTTGTAATATTTAACGAAAATCCTGTTGCATACAACCATACCATCCTTCAATGCGATGAAGACGGTACTAAAGATGGAATTACTCGTTTTAATCTAGAAGAAGCAATTGTGGATTTGACTGGTGGAGATGCAGACTTGTCTGCGAGGTTTTTTTTAGATGCCTCTCGAACAATCCCAGTTGAGAAACCAGAAGACTTTTTAAATACAAGTGGTATTCAAGTTATTTATATTGAAGTATTTAATGGGAAAACCCTGTGCAAAACAGATGCAGAATTAACCTTAGAAGTTAGTGTCACAGACTCTTTTGATACAGAAATTACTGTATGTGATGACGACGGTACAGAAGATGGACAATATAGTTTTAATCTCATGAATGCAAATGTAGAAGTCACTGATGGTTTACCTTTTGATTTAGACATAACTTATTTTGAAACCTATGAAGACGCGCTTTTGGAACTGAACAATCTAGAAGAAACTTACACTAATACTACTCCTTATTCTCAGACGATATATGCAAGGGTAGAAAATGACAATAATTGTTATGGTATTAGTGAGGTATTACTAACAGTGAATAGACTTCCCGAAATTATTACAGAGGATACAGATCTTTATTGTACAAACTTTTTCCCTCAAACCATTTCTATTGATGCCGGACTTGTAGATTTAAATTATTCTGATTATAGCTATAACTGGTCTACAGGTGATCAAACTTATGAAATAGACATAAATGAGATAGGAACTTACTCGGTTACAGTTACCAATATCTCTACTGGATGTTCTAAACAGCGTAGTGTTACAATTCAACCCTCCAATCCAGCAACTATTAATTCAATAGAGGTAATTGATGTAACACAAAATAATAAAGTAACTGTTAACGTTTCTGGAGATGGGAGCTATCAATTCAGTCTTATAAAACAAAATAACGAAGTGGTTATACCTTACCAAGAAAGTAATGTATTTGAAAATATTAGTCCTGGTATTTACAATGTTCTAGTAAAGGATATTGAAAACGATTGCGGTGTCGTTCAAGATGCTGTATCAGTTATTGGATTCCCTAAATTTTTTACTCCAAATAACGATGGTCAAAATGACACTTGGCAAGTATACGGCGTATCTGAAATGTTTCAACCAGATAGTAAAATCCTAATCTTTAATAGATACGGCAAACTTATGAAGGAAATATCACCTACAGGCGAAGGTTGGGACGGCTTGGTAAATGGACAGATGCTTCCCTCTGATGACTATTGGTTTTCTGTAAAACTACAAGATGGTAGGGTTTTTAAAGACCACTTCACGCTTAAATATTAATATATAAAACTCATATAATTAATCTAGGGTAAATAAAATGCTTATGAAAGTTAACCACAACCTATTTACCAAGAATGTTTTATATGTGAAAATGATTTAAAAAACGTATCTTTATTACTTAACTTAAAATTAAAAAAAATGAAAAAGATACTTTTTATTGTTAGCCTATTCGCTCTTACACTGTCATTTAGTTCTTACACTGTCATTTAGTTCTTACACTTTAAACAACAACTCTAACACCTCAATGATATGTGCTCACATTGCATATCCAAACTCCTCAGTGCATAAAGAATCTGTTGATATGAATTGTGGTGTTGAACATGATGAATTCACCTTTAAAATTGATGCAAATACAAACAAAGTTACCATGCTAATCGATTCAAATTTACTCCATGGAACTGCGATTTATGATAGTGCTTCAGACACATATCAAAAAACATTTTCTTATGGTGGTTATAATTTTCGTTTCCAGTACAAAGTAATATCTAATAATATAATGCAATGGATAGCTGTATATAAAACTAATTAAATACTCAATTATATGCAGTTAGATTAAATCTTACTTATTTTATTTTATAATCAATCAGAAATTGTTTATTTAATAACCAACCTAAAACCTTGATAAAAATAATTCAATCAATTAAAATAAGAAGTTTTAAATTAAAAAGATTGACTGAAAAAAAGAAATTTCTTTATTATAAATAAATAAATTTCATGATATATTCATAGAAAAAAGTTAAAGTGAAGCAAGAAATATAAATGATTTCATAACGCTTATGCTTTAAAGTTTGTGATGGCTTTCGGATAATTTTAATGAAAAATTGAAAATTGAAACTATTCTCTAAAACCTCAATATTACTTGTTTTAGTATTACTGTATAACCATGCATTATCCCAAGTGCCTACTGATTGTATAGACGCAATTATTGCCTGCGGTAATTCTCAAATGAATCTAGATGTCAACGGGATTGGAACCCAGGAATTAGGATTTGGAGTTAATTGCGAAAGTCAAGAGAACAATAGTGTTTGGCTAAAGGTTACTACAATTAATACTGGCACACTAGGTTTTATCGTTAAGCCATCTGTAGCTGATATTAATGAAGATTATGATTTTTTTGTATTTGGTCCCAATGTATCTTGCAATAATATTGGTACAGCGATCCGTTGCTCTACAACAAATCCTATACAAGCTGGTCTAACAAGTAATTTTACAGGCATGAATGGCACCGAAACCGATACAAGCGAAGGTCGTGGACCAGATGGTAATAGTTTTGTAAAGTGGCTTGATGTACAGGCAGGAGAAACTTATTATATTGTAATAGATAGACCTGAAGGCAGAAGTGCTTTCTGGTTGGAATGGACAGGTACCGCTAGGTTTGCAGAACCACCAATAAATAATGCCAATATTTCTGGTACTCCCCTTAACTTGGAAAGCTGTGATATTAACGCTCCTTTTGATGACGGATTTACTGCATTTGATTTAGAAAGTAATACAAGTGCCATTTTAGGCACGCAAACTGATGTTACAATTACCTATCACGAAACAGAGAGTGATGCAAATATTGGCATCAACCCTATTACTAGTCCGTATACCAACATTGCAAATCCACAAATAATACATACCCGAATGACCAATAATATCACGGAATGTTTTGATCTTGCTCAATTCAATTTAAGAGTAAATCTTGGCCCAGATTTTGCTGAACCGTCAGATTATGTGATTTGTGATGATTTAAATGATGGTGACGATGCTAACGGAAGAGCGGAGTTCACACTTTCCAGCAAAAACGAGGAAATTTTAAATGGACAAAACCCATCAGATATAAACATTACGTATCATAGTTCCTTAACCGGTGCTGAACTTGGTACCGCAGCTACCATATTACCTGACACCTATTATAACAGTATTGCATTTAGCGAGGAAATTTATGTGCGTATACAAGATGCATCAAATTTAAATTGTGTGAGCACCTCTCCCATATTACTTGTTGTTAATCCTGCCTCTACAAGAATTGATCATAGCATTCTGCAATGCGATGAAGATGGAATTATTGATGGCATTACTATATTTAATCTAAACGAAGCAAATTCAATATTAACTAATGGTGTAGATAATCTATCCACTAAGTTTTATAGTGATGCCGGAAGAACAAATGAGATAACAACATCCAATAGTTATACCAATACTTCAAATCCACAAACCGTCTATGTAGAGGTAATAAATGATAATACCTCCTGCGTCACAGAGGCTGAGTTAACCATTAGCGTTAGTGTCACAGATGCTTTTGATACGAGTATGATAGCTTGTGATGATGATGGTGTTGAAGATGGATTTTACGGTTTTAATCTAAATGATGCTGATTCTGATATTATTAGTGGACTACCGTCAGGACTTGATATTTCGTATTTCGAAAGTTATGAGGACGCATTGACCGAACAGAACAGTTTAAGTACCGCATACACCAATACCACTCCAAATTTGCAAACTATTTATGCCCGTGTAGAAAATAACAACAACTGTTATGGTATAAGCGAGGTCCAACTCATTGTTAACGAACTACCAGATATAGAAAATGAAACACTTGTAAACTATTGTCTTAACTTTTTTCCTCAACCTATGCTGATAGATGCAGGTTTAAATAGTGGCAACACTGCAGACTTTTTATATAGTTGGTCAACTGGGGAAGATGATTATACGATAGAGTCCAATACCATAGGAAACATAACAGTTACAGTAACTAATAGAACGACAAATTGTAGCAAGGAAAAGCTTATAACTATAGAAGCTTCAAATACTGCAACTATTGAATCCATAGAAGTTACTGATGCCTCCGAAAATAATAGTGTTGTTGTAAATGCAACCGGCGAAGGTGAATATGAATATAGTTTAGTGAATAATGAAGGCGTAAACTACGACTTCCAAAAAATTAACACTTTTGAAGATGTAGCACCTGGATTTTACACAGTTTTAATTAGGGATATTGAAAATAATTGTGGTACAACGCAGCAAGATATATCTGTAATAGGTTTTCCTAAGTTTTTTACGCCCAATAGCGACGGAGAAAATGATACTTGGCAAGTTTACGGTATTTCGGATACGTTTCAGTCGCAAACCAAAATTTTAATCTATAATAGATATGGTAAACTATTAAAGGAATTATCACCTTCAGAAGAAGGATGGAATGGTTTTTTTAATGGACAAGTTTTGCCAACTGATGATTACTGGTTTTCAGTATTACTGGAGGATGGGAGGATTTTTAAAGATCATTTCACATTAAAACATTAAACATATAACTTAGAATTATTGTTTTTTATCGGATTTTTTTGCGTTTCATCTAAAATATATTTACTTTCGACCTCGCATTACATCTTGTAAAAGTTGTAGTTTTACCCAAATTAAAGACATTGAAAAAGCCCCTACATTTCAATCTTATCTTAATTGTGCTTTTATTAAGCACATATTCCCTTGTGGCACAACAAATTAACGTTAATGGAAATGTTACCATAAATCAACTTATCGAAGATAATTTAGTTGACGGATGCGTTGAGGTTTCAAATGTTACATCAAACATTAATGGTGATGCTAATGGTTTTAGAAGTTTTGCAGAGTTTAGTCGTGGTTCTTCCAACTTTCCTTTTGAAAGTGGAATAATGCTTTCCACTGGTAATGCAGAATCTGGTGGTAATACTTTAATCACTACAGATTTAAGCGAAGGCGCAACCACTTGGGGAACAGATACCGATTTAGAAAATGCCCTTGGTAATAATAATTTTTTGAATGCTACCTCAATAGAATTTGACTTTGTGTCGATTTCTAATCAGGTTCAATTTAACTATCTTTTAGCATCTGAGGAATACTCTGGTATTAACCCTTGTCAGTTCTCTGATGGTTTTGCTTTTTTGATAAGAGAAGCTAGCAGCGTGGGGCCCTATCAAAATATTGCAGTTGTTCCCGGTACCTCAACCCCTGTTAGCACTAATACGGTACATGACGAAATTGTTGGTGTTTGTGCCGCACAAAATGAGCAATATTTTGATGGTTACAACATAGGAGACACAAATTATAATGGTAGAACAGAAGTACTCACCGCCACTGCAACCATAACGCCTTATGTACAATATCATATTAAGTTAGTCATTGCTGACCAAGCCGATCAAAGATTTGATTCTGCAGTTTTTATTGAGGGTGATAGTTTTAGAATACTCGATTTAGGAGAAGACATCACAACTTGTGCAAGCTCAGTGCCCCTTGATGCAGATATCCAGAACCCTTCATCAACTTATGAATGGTTTTTAAACGGTAGCACAACACCTATTCCGGGACAGACCAATCCTATGCTAAATGTCTCTCAAAGCGGTACATATAGAGTAGAGATTACAACGCCTCTTGGTTCTTCCAGTTGTATTGAAGAAGATGAAATTGTAGTTACCATTCAAAATGAAATCACTTTAAATCCGCTGACAGATTATCAGCTTTGTGATGACTTAAGTGGAGATGAGGTTGAAACGTTTGAATTATCCACAAAAGATGCAGAACTGACAGGTATCATCACTTTTACAAACTACACGTTTAGTTATCATCTATCTGAACCTGAGGCAAGATCAGGGGCGAACCCAATAACTAATCCCATTCAAAATACATCACTCACACAACCCATTTTTGTGAGGATAGATGATTTAGATTCTGGTTGTGTTGCGTATACAACATTCAACATAGTAGTAAACCCTATTCCTAATATCACAAACCCAACGAACTTGGCAATTTGTGATAGTGATAATGACCCAAGTGATGGTTTTACTACCATAGACCTTAGCGTGAAAAATGATGAAATAACGTCTGGAGACACCAACTTGGTAGTGACTTACCATTACAATAATTTAGATGCGAACAGCGGTAGTAATCCCGTTCCGATTCCATATATAAATACAAATACACCCACTGAATCTTTATTTGTAAGAGTTGTAAATGCCACCACAGGATGTTATACAACTAGTACCCTAACTGTAGATATTACCAATAGCCCAATAGTTAATAGAGAACCTGTTCCTTTAGATGGTTGTGATGCAGATTATGACGGCACTGATAATTTCGATTTAACTCAAGCTATCAGCGATATTTTGCAGGGATTAACAGGTGTTACCACTACATTTCACGAAAGTTTAGATGATGCAAATAATGGTATTAACGCTATTGCAAATGAAACCAATTATCAGAATATAACTCCAGACGTACAAACGGTTTTTGTTCGCGTTGAAGATAATGCCACGGGGTGTGCCTCTGTTGTGCCTCTTGAAATCCATACAAATCTTTTATTAACAGGAACTGATACTGGAGAATTTGCATTGTGTGATGATGGTTCTAATGATGGTGTGGAAGATTTTAATTTATTTGTTGTTGAAACTTATATTGCTAATGAACTTCCAGGCATTACAGTGACGTTTTACGAAACACAAACAGATTTTGACAATAATAACCCACTAGATAAAAATCAAGTATACAATGCTTCAAATCCAACAAACTTAATAGTAAGCATAGGAAATGGAAATTGTACCGAAGTTACGGATATTAACTTAGTAGTAAACCCTATACTAGTCTTTAATCCTATTGCTCCCATCCCCTATTGTGATGATGATGATGACGGCGTAGTAAGTATTGATTTATCAAGTTTTGATAGTATCATTACCGGTGGAAACACAGATTTTCTAGTATATTACTTTGGAAGTCAAACAGATGCTGAAAACAACTTTAATCAGCTACCACCATTTTACACTAATTCTTCACCAACAGAAACCATATTTGTTAGAATTGAAAATATTGCTACCGAATGTTTTACGGTAGAGTCTTTCGATATAGAAGTGCGAGCTGCTCCACCTATAACTCAACCAACGCCGTGGTTATTTTGTGATCTTGATAATGACGCATTAACAATTTTAAATCTTGAAGATAAAATTCCTGAAATTGTACCTAGTACTACTGGGTTGAATATACAGTTTTTTACTTCTATGACTGATGCCAATGATAATTTAAACCCTATACTTGACCCTACGAGTTTTGAAACTGGTACACAAACTATATTTGTGAGAGTTGAGAGTTCTGCTTCAGGATGTTATGCTATTGCCAACCTAGAAATTATTGTCAATACCATTCCTGTAATGTCATCAATAAGTAATTTTCAGTTATGTGAGGATGATAATGATGAACGCACAGAATTTTTATTTACAGATTGGGATGTCGAAATTTTAAATGGTCAAACAGGTAAAGAGGTATTCTATTTTGAAGACGCTGCTTTTACATCACCGATAGATAAAACTAGCCCATACACCAATAACTCTAGCCCACAAACTATATATGTTCGCGTAGAAAATATAACCGATGCTAGTTGTAATGCCACTTCTTCTTTCATGATTGAAGTTGGAGCCAATCCTAATTACAATACTCCAAGTTCATTTTTAATATGTGATGACGAGAGCAATGACGGTTTTGGCGTTTTTGATTTGAATGAAAAAATAGAGGAGATTTCCCAAGGATCAACTACAAATCTAGAAATCAACTTCTTCACAAGCGAACAAAATGCTATTGATAATATTAACGCAGTGCCATTAGACTTTACTAATACCTTAAACCCACAACAGCTTTACGTTAGAATAGACAATCAAGATTCTGATTGTTTTGTTATTGAAGATTTTGGTATCAACGTTGTTGCAGCCCCAGATCTTTCTGAAGCAGAAATATTTGAACTCTGTGATGATGATTACGATGGCTTTACCATATTTGACTTGGACAATGCACAATATGAAAATTTTGACAGAATACAAACAGGTACTGTAGTAAGTTATTTTGAAAATATTGATGATGTTGAGAATGACGCACTTGCCATCCCTAATCCAAATAATTACAATTCAAATTCGAAGACTGTTTATATCAAGGTTTTAAACACGCTAACTACTTGTTACACAGTACTGCCATTACAGCTTGAAGTAACACCGCTACCTCTAATACAATTTAGTGGCACCCAACAAATTTGTGATAATGAAACAAACACTTTTGATTTATCCCAAATGGACGATGTGATTGTAGAGGATTTAAGTACAGTATCTATTAGTTATTTTATAAGTGCTACAGATGCTCAAAATAACAATAATGCCTTAGCCAGCTTGTTCAATTACACATCAAATAGTCATGTGATATATACTAGAATGGAAGATTTGAACACTGGTTGTATAGGCTATGGAAGCTTCACACTTCAAATAAATCAAAATCCTGTGGCTAACACACCTCAAAATCTAGTGTACTGTGATGATGATTATGATGGTATTTTAAGATTTACCCTTTCGGAAACTGCAAGTGATATTTTGGGTACGCAAATAGCTGCAGACCATGAAATTACATTTCACACCTCCCTTGATGATGCTGAAAACGACGTTAATGCTATAGATACATCTCGTGAGGTAAACCTCACCGAAACGTTCTATGCTAGGCTCGAAAACAGAACTACAGGGTGTTACGGTACCACTCAGTTTAGCACTACCGTATTACCCTTGCCTGTTGTTCCAATTGATGATGTTGTTGCTTTTTGTACTGATGACTTACCACTTGTAATTAGTGCAGATACTGGCATTAGTGGAGATACTTATTTATGGTCTAATGGTGCCACCACATCAGAAATTACTTTGAGTAATGTTAACCAAATTGGAGATTATTGGGTAACAGTAACTAAACCTACAGGTTGCGATTTCACTCAGAATTTTTCTGTAATAGAATCTCAACAAGCACCATTAAACCCAAGTACCACTGTTAATTTTGCTGATCCAAACAGTATCACCGTAAATATAGATGCTAATGCAACTGGTAATTATCAATTTATTTTAGATGATGAAGAACCACAAACTTCAAATGTTTTTGATAATGTATCTATAGGACGCCATGAGATTACAGTAATAGATATTAACGGTTGTGCACCAGCTTATGATACGGTGTTTATATATGATATCCCAAAATTTGTAACACCAAACAACGATGGCTTTTTTGATACTTGGCACATTACTGGGGTAAATGAGTTGCCTGGTACCTTAGTATACATTTACAACAGGCACGGTAAGCTTTTAAAAATGCTACCACATACGTCTCCTGGTTGGGATGGCACGTTTAACGGACAACATATGCCTGCAGATGACTATTGGTTTTCCGCTGATATAGTTCATGATGGTGAAAGTTTCAACATCCGAGGCCATTTTGCATTGAAACGATAGCTCTACATCTAAATTTTTTAACAGTTCGTCTTTTTTATTCAATATACCCCGCATTAGGTATAGTTTTTCTGTATTTTAAATTCTAAATTTACGTTGCTATTAATAATAAAGTTGGTTTGCCCCTTGCTAACTGGATAAATCAACCGTATGAAGAATTTTTACTTTCTCTCTCTTTTTATTATTCTATGCTTTTGCCCTAAACTCTTCAGCCAACAGATAACTACAGATAGTTCAATTCCTTTAGAACAGTTGATTTTAAACAATTTAGCACAAGGTTGTGTAGAAATCAGTAATATATCTTCAAATACAAATGGGAATGTAAATAATATAGAAAGCTATGGGTATTTTGAAAAGGGTAATTCAAATTTTCCTTTTGAAAATGGTATCGTTCTTTCTACGGGTAGCGTAAATTCTGCTGGAAACACTGTAAACACTTCAAATCTAAATGAAGGCGAAACATCATGGGGAACAGATGCTGATCTAGAAAATGCCTTAGGTATTATCAATACGCTAAACGCCACAACTATTGAATTTGATTTTGTATCCTTTTCAAATCAAATTCAATTTAATTATTTATTGGCTTCAGAAGAATATTATTTAACAAATCCATGCAATTACAGTGATGGGTTCGCCTTTCTTATTAAAGAAGCTGGAACTATGGATCCCTACGAAAATATTGCGCTTATACCTGGAACCAATACACCAGTAAATACAACTACGATAAGAGAGGAAGTGGTTGGTTTTTGTCCCGCACAAAACGAAGCTTATTTTCAAGGAAACAATCAAGGTGATACCAATTTTAATGGAAGAACCACGGTTTTAACTGCAAACGCTACAATAACCCCTAACGTAAAATATAATATCAAACTCATAATTGCAGATCAAGACGACCAAAATTTTGATTCTGCAGTATTTATAGAGGGTAACAGCTTTAACGCTTCAGTTAATCTTGGTGAAGATATTTCAACATGTGCAAACACCGTTGACTTAAATGCTAATATCAACAACAGTTTGGCTTCTTACAATTGGTATTTAGATGGTGCTTTAATTCCTGGAGTAGATACACCTGAATATACAGCTTTAACCTCTGGAACTTATAAAGTGGAAGTAACTATCGAATTGAATAATTCAAGCTGTGTCATAGAAGATGAGATAGACATTACTCTAAATGGTGAGCAAATATCCGGTGATATTACCGATTATATATTGTGCGATGATAATAGTAATGATGGTATAGAAACCTTTGACTTGAATGCAAAATATAATGAAATTCTATTCTCTGTACCTTCAGGAAGCTATAATATCTCATACCATATTTCAGAGGACGATGCAAGAAACAGCAATGCGCCAATTACGGCATCATATCAAAATATAAGTAATCCACAAACGATATATGTGAGAATTGAAGATATAAATAATGGGTGCATAGCCTACCCTACTTTTAATTTGATTGTAAACGAAGCACCTACTATTACAAAACCAGACCCCATTTTAGTGTGTGATGATTTAGATAACGATGGCTTTAAGGAAATAGATTTATCCCAAGCAAATAACGAGATTACAGAAGGAGATAATACATTAATTGTTACCTACCATTATTCGCAACAAGATGCGGACAGTGGGTTTTTCCCAATCTATTCCTTTTACACAAATACTAATCCAACCGATAACTTATTCGTTAGGGTTTATGATTCGTTTTCTGGCTGTCATGCTACTACCACTATAGATGTAACCGTACAACCTAATCCAGATATTAATATTACAGACAGGCATTGGATTAATGCCTGCGAAGTAAATTCTGATGGTTTTGCTGAATTTGACTTAACTGTAGCTCTAAACAGTATTTTAAATGGTGTAACTGATGCAACAACAACTTTTCACCTTAACGAAGCAGATGCATTAACAGGTGAAAACCCAATAACCAATGAGACAGCTTTTAACAATACAACAGAATTTTATCAATTGCTCTATGTTAGAGTTTATGACGATACTACTGGATGTTTCTCCATGACCACTTTAGAGCTACAAACCAATCTGGTTGAATTTGGTATTGACTATAATAGTTACGCTGTTTGTGATGATATTTCGAATGACGGGATAGCCGATTTTGATTTAAAAAGTATAGAAGAAGACATAAAAGGAGAGTATGGAGATATTGACGTGGTGTTCTATGAAAGTCAGGACGACTTAGATAACCAAACCAATCCGTTGAATGAAAATATTCCCATAACTGTAACATCAAGCCCTAAAACACTTTACACCACAGTGATTGATGATATCTGTAAGGTAAACGTTCTGGTAGATCTTATTATAAGTCCTGCCTTAGAGTTACCAGATATTGACAGTGTTGATTATTGTGATACAGATACTGATGGCTATACCTCTGTTATTCTGGATACGTTTAATGCGGATTTAACCGAAGGTATCTCTCCTGTTTCCATAGAATATTATCTTACAGAAATAGATGCTCTAAATGACGAGAACAGACTCCCACCAACATTCTATAATTCTTATAATCCACAGACCATTTACACCAGAATTTCAAATCCACAAAGTGGATGTATTGCCGTAAAACCTTTGGAAATAAATATCATTACAGCTCCAACTGTAAACTATCCGCAGCCTATAATCGTTTGTGATGATGATCAAGATTATTTTTCTACAGTAGATTTAACAGCCGTTGCTCCAGATGTGGTAACTGACATGTCTGACATAGAAATTTCATATTACGATGACTATTGGAAAGCCTTTAATGGAGAAGCACCTCTAGAAGATCCAGAAAATTTTAATGCCACTAACCAATATGCCTATTTTAGGGTAAAAAGTAAAACAACATCTTGTTTCAATATTTCATATGTTTATATCAATATAAACACACTTCCTGTATTTCCTGAAATTACAATTTTTGAGAATTGTGAATCTGGAACTAACGACATTGCCGACTTTTATTTTTATGAAAAGGATAATGAAATTTTAAATGGCCAATGGGGTAAACAGGTACTATATTTTGAGACAGAACAAAACGCCATAGACAGGACCAACGAAATAGATAAATACAATATTTATCAGAACGTCTCAAATCCTCAAACTATTTACACAAGAGTTGAAAGTGTTACAGATTCTGAATGTTTTGGCACCTCATCATTTACTTTAGAAGTGGGCTCTATCCCTCTTTTTAATGAACCAGATAATATTATAGTATGTGATGATATCTCTAATGACGGTGTTGAAGGTTTTGATTTGAATGACACCATAGATCAAATAAAAGAAGGTATTAATGATGATTTGACCGTTACACTACACACAACATCCTATGATGCTGGATTTGGGTATAACCCCATAGATCCGTTATTTACAAATTATGTGAATCCTCAACCTATTTATGTGCGAATTTCAAATGGCACCTACTGTCATGGACTTACAGACTTTTTAATCAGTATTGTACAAGTTCCTGAAACTACAGAACCATCTCCACTAACTAAATGCGATGTAGATTACGATGGTGTTGTAACGTTTGACATTACAGAGTCTGAGCTACAAATTCTAGATGTAAGACAAAATAATCTAGTGATTACCTATCACAAAACCCAAGATGGTGTAGATAACCATACTGAAATAATTACAAATCCTGAAAACTACAGTAATACAAGCAATCCAGAAACGGTCTACATTAAAATAAATAACACTATTTCAAATTGTTCTGTTAGTTTACCAATAGAACTTCAAGTAGATTTACCTCCCGCACTTGTAGATTTCAAAACCTTCGAAATTTGTGAAAATCCATCAAAATATTTCGATTTAAATGAAATTAATGAAGTTGTAGCTCCTAATGATAATGACGCTATAATTACATATTACGTAAATACTTCCGATGCCGAAGCTGGAATTAATTCTATTAGCACTGATTATGTTTATAATACAAATAGTGATACTATTTATGCAAGATTAGAATCTGCATCCAGAGGTTGCCATTACGTATATCCCTTCCAGCTTGTTGTACATCCACTACCAATAGCTTATAAACCTAATGACATGGAAGCTTGTGATGATGTTAGCGCTGATGGTTTTGAGGTATTCGACTTTTCTTTGCAAACTTCTTCAATATTAGATAGTCAAAATTTTGATGATTATAACATTACGTTTCATGAAACTAATGAAGATGCCTTAACCGGCGAAAACCCTTTGGAAGAAAATTATAATGCCCAAGATGGGCAGGCTATTTTTGTGCGTTTAGAACACAAAACAACGGGGTGTTTTAGCAATACTGAATTTTCAACTATTGTATATGATTATCCTAATGAAGTTCCTACAATTACTTTATGTGATTCGGATTATGACGAAACTATAGTTTTTGATATTTCAGCTAATGAAAATGAATTATTTCCAATCGCTTCCAATAATATTATAGTGTCTTATTATGATGATGAAAGCCTGCTTAATGATGATGCGGCGGCAATTGCAAACCCTGAGCATTATACCAATATTTCAAACCCACAAACCATTTACATTAAAGTGTTCAATAGTTCAGCCAATTGCTATAATGTGATACACAAAGAACTGGTTGTAACTTCACCACCAGCTATTGAAGATTTTAAGACCTACAGTATATGCGATAACGCATCAAGATACTTCAACTTAAATACTATAGACCAAATTATAGTACCTAACGATCCTGATGCAATAATTTCGTATTACAGTAATGAAGATGATGCTGAAATCGCTAACAATCAAATAGATAAAGATTACACTTATCATTCGATGAACGATACAATTTATATTAGAATTGAATCGTCCTCCAGAGGTTGCCACTATGTATATCCGTTTCAGCTCATAGTCAATCCACTTCCTGTTGCCAATAAACCCGATGATATTGAGACTTGTGATGATGACTATGATAACATGTATACATTTAATCTTTCCGAAAATGATGCTCAAATCTTAGCTTCTCAAAATCCATTAGAATTTACTGTAAGTTACTATGCTTCAGAAGAACAGGCGATGTCAAAAACCAACCCGCACGACAATTTCCATACTATAAACATAGAGGAAAAACTATTTGCGAGAATTGAGAACAATAGTACTGGTTGCTACAGTATAACAGATTTCATGGCATACGTAAGACGTAAACCCGTAAATGATATTGGAGATCAAGTAATTTGTTTAGAGAATTTTCCATTAATGGTTTCGGTTGATACCGGATTTGAAAGTGACACTTATTTGTGGTCACCTAATGGACAAACATCCGCCGACATAGATATTGAAGCAATAGGAGAGTATAGTGTTACCGTAACTACTAAATACGGCTGTTCTACTACAAAAACTTTTAACGTCATAGAATCAGAGCAGGCTAATATTGAATTTACCGAGACTGTAGATTTTTCAGACCCCAATAATATCACTATCACGGTGAGTGGTATTGGCGACTATTTATACCAAATGGATGATGGTGAACCACAAACTTCAAACTTTTTCCAAAATGTCCCCATTGGGCCAAGATTAATAACCGTTATCGATATCAATGGCTGCTCATCCATATCAAAAGAAGTGGTAGTCATAGATACCCCAAAATTCCTAACCCCAAATAATGATGGGTATTTTGATACATGGCACATAACGGGAGTAGAACAGTTAGAAGGCACCATCATACACATTTATGACCAATACGGTAAGCTAATTAAAAGCTTAGGGCATAACTCTCCTGGTTGGGACGGTACATACAACGGACAACATATGCCATCAAATGATTATTGGTTTGCAGCCCATGTATACTATAAAGGAGATGAGTTTGATATAAAAGGCCATTTTACATTAAAACGATAAAAACTTAAATTTTTCATTTTTTTATAAAAAACTACTAATACGATTAGGTTTTAATCACTAAAAATTAAACCTTGAGCGTTTATTTAAGTCTAAAAAACTTAAATACTCTATATTTAGCATCAGTTAAAAAAAATTGGCCCTATTTAAAATGATTAATAGTTCTGTCTTAAAACAACTGCTTGTTTGCCTAATGGTTTGTTTTAGTTATAAAGGCTTTTCTCAGTTAAGTAAAAAGCATTATATACCACCATTAACCTATGCAGATGCCAATAGTTCCCTTCCTCAGGATCAATATTTATATCTGTCAACACCATCTGCAAATCCTGTAAACTATACCATTACATTAGTAGGTCAACCCCCTACTTCTAATATCTCTGGTACCGTTTCAAATGCATTACCTAGCGAAATTGCGATAGGTAACGGAGGTAACACACAGTTGTTCATCCCTCCTGGACAAACAAGCACTGTTGCAAATAACAGAGGCTATATAATTGAATCTGAAGCACCCATTTACGTTTCAGTAAGGATGATTGGTGCTACTAGTGGTGCTCAAGCTGGAGCATTGGTAAGTAAAGGAGCATCTGCCCTCGGCAATATTTTTAGAATAGGTACTTATCCAAACGCCAATCCACAAGATAATTATCTCAATTTTGTGTCGGTTATGGCTACGGAAGATAATACACAAGTAAATTTTAGTAACCTTGCGAATAACCTTATAATACAAAATTATACTGGTGCTGTTCCTGTAACTGTTACTTTAAATGAAGGCGAGAGCTACACTATAGCCTTAAACAGTTTTGATGCCCTTGTGAATAGAGATGGTTTGATAGGCTGCTTAGTAAATTCGGATAAACCCATTGTGGTAAATTGTGGATCAGCAAATGGAAGCTTTGGCACTGGTGGGGCTAGAGACTATGGTATAGATCAAATTGTTGGATTAAGTAAAGTGGGAAATGAGTATATATTTGTTAGAGGTGACGGACCGAACGATTGGGAAAATATCTTAATTGTAGCACACACTGATAACACAAGCGTAAGCGTTAATGGAAATGCCACTGGAACCACTTTAAATGCTGGACAGTTTTTAATAATTGAAGGTAACGCTTATAACGTTAGCGGTAACATGTACGTCGAAACGTCTCAGCCTGTTTTTGCCTATCAAGGTGTGGGAGGAAGTAATTCAGAGGCAAATCAAGGCATGTTCTTTGTACCCCCACTTAGCTGTGAAACAAGAGGCAATATTAATAACATAGCCAATATAGATAGAATTGGAGGCACAGTATTTAGCGGAGGACTTACAATCGTTACCAGAACTGGCGCTACAGTAACCATTAATAACTTGCCGTTAACCAATTTTGCTAGTAATGGGCCAAATGCGGTAACTGGAAATAACGACTATGTAACCTATCGGGTTACTGGTTTAACAGGAAACATATCTGTTCAAGGCAGTGATGAGCTTTACGTAGCATATTTTAATGTAAATGGAGCCGCCACATCAGGTAGTTTTTATTCTGGTTTTCCTACTGCACCAGAAATTAATTTTGATACACAATTTGTTGCACTTGGTAATTGTATCCCAAATATAACTCTAGAAGCTGCAAACGCTCAAAATTTTGATAGTTTTGAATGGCAATTTGACGATGGTTCTGGAGCAGGTTTTGTAGACTTAGGAATAACAGCTACTAGCATAACGCCTACCGTACCTGGTAGATATAAATTAATTGGTATTATTACGTGTACATTAGAACGTTTGGAATCCACCGAAGTGCCCGTTAGTATTTGTCCCGATGACAGGGATAACGATGGTATAATAGATAATATTGATGTAGACAACGATAATGACGGTATTTTGAATTGTACCGAATCTAGGGGGGATGTAGTTATGAATTTGTCAAATATCAATCTACCACAATTGGAGTTTCAAGATGGAACGGTGAACACAAGCATACCTAGCAGTTCTTATGCGCAAACAAATAGCTCTGGAAGCACCAATACCTTCACTGCTACTAGTACTGGTAATTATACAAGTACGTTGCTTCCTTCTTCAAATTCTGAAAATATTTATACCTTAAATTTTAATGAGCCAGTAAATGTAAAGTTATCTGAGAATATTTCAGCTACACACAATATTGTTAATGAAGAATTTTTTATTGCTCAAATTCTACCATCCAATAAAAACATCACGCTCGTAGATCCTGACGATAGATTACTTGTAGACTCAAATTTTGATGGCATTTTTGAAACAGGAGTTACGCAAATATCAGGATCGGAAATTCACTTTAAAATTAATCCAACACCAAACGGCACAACGCCCTATAACTTATTCGCAAATCAAGTTGACGGATTTATTTTCACCCATAGATCTACGAGTGTAGCCCAATCTTCGGTATTTGACGGCAACCTTTCCCTTACATGCTTCAAAAAAGATAACGATAATGACGGTGTTAAAGATGAATTTGATTTGGATAGTGACAATGATGGTATTCCAGATTTTGTGGAGAACCAAGGCGCATTAGTGCCCCTTTCTGCAACAGATGCAGATTTAAATGGTTTAGATGATATTTATGATATATCTCTTAGTCCAATAGATACCGACGGGGATGGTATTTTGGATTTTTACGATTTAGATAGTGATAATGATGGGATTTCAGATTTGATTGAAACAGGTGAACTAGGACTGCTCTCTGACACCAATTTGGATGGTATTGAAGACGGGCCAAATTATGGCATTAATGGTTGGGCGGATGCCGCTGAAACTACACCTGACAGCAATGTAATTGGTTATACCTTAAACGATTTAGACGCCGATTCTACGTTCAGCTATATTGATGCAGATAGTGATGGTGATGGCTGTAGCGATGTTATTGAAGCTGGATTTTCAGATGCTAATAACGATGATTATTTAGGCGATAATAGTGTTACCGTAGACACAAATGGTTTAGTGAATAATGCGTCGGATGGCTATACCATTCCAAATGCAGATTATTTGGATGCAGCTCCAATTCTTATTACCACGCAACCTATGAATTTAGAAGTTTGTGAAAGCTCAGACAATAATATTTCATTAGTATCAACAACTTTTGATACCATTCAATGGGAAGTTTCAAATGACGGTATAAACTGGAACGCCATTGTAGACGATGCTATTTATAGTGATTCGCAAACCTCTAGCCTTCTTATTGCTAATACACCACTAGCATTTAACGCTAATTTTTACAGAGCTTTTCTAAATAGAAATGGCAATAGTTGCGGATTATATTCTGATGAAATACAACTAACCGTAATAGAATTACCAATAGCCAATATTGCACCAACGTTACAGCTATGTGATGACGATAACAACGGTAGCATGCCGTTTGATTTGTTGAGTCAAAATATTAATATCAGCACACAATCTAACGTTACAATTACATACCATACCTCACAAGCTGATGCCGATAACAATACAAATGCGATAGCAAGTCCATTAGAAACTACAAATACCACTATTTTTGCTCGTGTTGAAAATAATGCGAATACAACCTGCTTCGCTACATCTAGTTTTGATGTGGAGGTATACCAATCTTCATTTCCTGCTGATGCTGCAAATATTGCAAGGATTCAGGACTGTGATAATACATCGGTTGGAACAGATACTGATGGATTTATAACTTTTGATTTAACACTTAGGGAAACAGATATTTTAAACGGACAATCTGCTACAGATTTTACGGTTACCTATTACACTGATGCCGCTTATACAAATCAAATCATCACACCAACCGCTTTTGATAACACCGTAGTAAACCTTCAAACCATATATGCTAGAGTAACCAATAACCTTTTAACTGATTGTTTTTCAGACACATCTTTTGAAATTGAAGTTTTTAGTTTACCACAAGTAAATACACCAAATACATATGTACAATGCGATGATGACTCAAACGATGGTCAAGCATTATTTAATCTCACACTAGATAATATAAGGGCTGAGATAAACCCAAACTTTATATCTGAAAACCTTACTTTTACCTATTATGAAACTCAGGTTGATGCCGAAAATTCAGCTAATGCGATTGTTACTCCTGACGCATATCAAGACGGATTAGGCTTTACTCCAGAAACTAAATATATACGTGTTGAAAACCCAAATGGTTGTTTCAGAGTTACACCTATAACACTTCAGGTAAGTCCAAGTAGTGCAGCATTAGCATCTTACAGTCCAAATCCAATTTTTCAATGTGATGATGGTGCTGATAACCGAGATGGAACGGCTATATTTGATTTAACGTCAATTAGAGACGAAATTTCTACAACCGTGTTTAGTACTATAAATGTTACGGTACATTTTTTTGAAAGCCTTACCGATGCTGAGTTAGAGACAAATGAGATAATGAATATTGCGAATCATGAAAATATAAATTCACCAAACGCTCAAAGTATTTGGGTTAGGGTGAAAAGCGATTTAGGCAATGACTGTTTAGGGCTTGAAGAGTTTACCGATTTATTAAATGTAGAAGCTTTGCCTATTGCGAATCCTGTAACTTTAGAAAGAGAATGCGATTCTGATATTACAGATAATATATTAAGTTACCCTTTTGATGTCTCTCAACTTGAAAACGAAATACTAAACGGACAAAATCCATCAGATGTTACAATAACATATTTTGACAATAATGGAAGCCCATTGTTATATAATGATGGCACGCCAGTAACAAGTCCTATTCAGCCTGTATTCTTAACAGAAAACCAAACCATAACGGTAAGAGTTACTAATAACAACACTCAAGATCCCGATGGTGCCTGTTTTGATGAAACTTTTGTAGACTTTATAGTAGATATTCAACCTATAGCAAATCCAATCCCGCAACAAATTGTTTGCGATGGTGATTCAGGAGATATTGATGACGATGGTATCTATCCTTTTGATACATCAACATTTACCAATACAATTTTAGGCGGTCAAACAGGAATGGAAATCAATTATGATTATATTGATGAAAATGGTAATTTTTTAATCGATCAGAGTAGTTTGCCTAATCCCTTGATTTCTTCATCACAAACTATATTTGTTGAAGTGTTTAACCCAACGAACACATTTTGCTCAGATAACACTATTATCAATTTGGTTGTGAACCCACTACCCGAGTTTTCTGTTATCACACCTCAACTTGTATGTACTTCAGATCCTACTTTTGAAATTAATTTAGAACCCTTTGAAGATAGCCCGTCTGAAGTATTTGTTTATGAATGGCTGTGGACGAGCTTAGATGGTACCGCAACCAATCAATTTATTTCAAATGATAGGGATATTGATGTTTCAAACCCAGGCACGTATACGATAACTTTAACCAAAACCGATGGTACAGGCTGTTCTAGATCTAGGGAAATAGTGGTTGACGCCTCCGAACAAGCAACAATTACATTGGATGATGTTAGCATAGTTGATATTTCTGAAAACAACTCGGTTACAATAGATCCAACAAATCTAGGTAGCGGCAATTATGAATATGCGCTTGTAGAAGAAGATTCAAACCTCATCAATTATCAAAGTGATCCATTTTTTGATAGGGTAAAACCAGGGTTTTATACTATCTACGTGCGTGATCCCATTTGTGGTATCTCTACTTTAAACATATCGGTAGTTGGATATTTCAGGTTTTTTACTCCTAATGGCGATGGCTTCAATGACACGTGGAATATTAAAGGTGTAGATGAAAGTACACAAGCCAATAGTACCATTTATATCTACGACCGCTATGGTAAACTCATAAAACAATTACTAACCTCTTCCAACGGTTGGGATGGCACGTATAATGGGCAGCTCATGCCAACGGACGATTATTGGTTTAAAGTGAATCTTGAAGATGGCAGAACATTTATGGGACATTTTACCTTAAAAAGGTAAGCAGTATTTCCGTAATTTTGCTGAATGAATTTCAAAATAGAATCAGAGTTTAATCCCACGGGAGATCAACCAGAAGCCATTACTCAACTTTCAGATGGCATTACTTCAGGTGAAAAATACCAAACACTTTTAGGGGTCACCGGTTCTGGTAAAACTTTTACTGTAGCCAACGTAATTCAAGAGGTACAACGCCCAACATTGGTTTTGGCGCATAATAAAACACTTGCTGCTCAATTATACTCTGAGTTTAAGCAGTTTTTTCCAAACAATGCTGTAGAGTATTTTGTATCCTATTATGATTACTATCAACCAGAGGCTTATATTCCAGTTTCTGGTGTTTACATTGAAAAAGATTTATCAATCAATGAAGAGATAGAAAAAATGCGGTTAAGCACTACCTCTTCCCTACTTTCAGGAAGACGTGATGTTTTGGTAGTAGCTTCAGTCTCTTGTCTATATGGTATTGGCAACCCTATTGAGTTTCAAAAAAATGTCATCACGCTCAAACGAGATCAAGTGATTTCTAGAACTCAGTTATTACACCAATTGGTTCAGAGTCTATATTCTAGAACCGAGGCAGATTTTCGTCATGGTAATTTTAGAATAAAAGGAGACACGGTAGATATATTTCCCAGTTATGCAGATGACGCTTTCCGTATTCATTTTTTTGGAGATGAAATTGAAGATATTGAGTCCTTCAATATTCAAACTAATGCCGTAATTGAAAAGTACGATCGTTTGAATATTTATCCTGCAAATATGTTTGTGACCTCGCCAGAAATTCTTCAAGGGGCGATAAAAGAAATTCAGGACGACTTAGTGAAGCAACATGACTATTTTAAAGACATTGGTAAGCATTTAGAAGCAAAACGTTTGAAAGAACGCACTGAGTTTGATTTAGAAATGATAAGAGAATTGGGGTATTGCTCTGGGATTGAGAATTATTCTAGATATCTGGATGGTAGAGCTCCAGGTACACGTCCATTTTGCTTGTTAGATTATTTTCCAGATGATTATTTGATGGTTGTAGATGAAAGCCATGTTACCATTTCGCAAGTACACGCCATGTATGGAGGTGACAGAAGCAGAAAGGAAAATCTCGTAGAATATGGGTTCAGACTGCCAGCTGCAATGGACAACAGGCCTTTAAAGTTTGAAGAGTTTGAGGCACTTCAAAATCAGGTTATATATGTAAGTGCTACTCCTGCTGACTATGAGCTGCAAAAAACAGATGGTATTTATGTAGAACAAGTAATTCGCCCAACTGGATTGTTAGATCCAATTATTGAAGTGCGTCCAAGTTTGAATCAAATTGATGATTTAATTGAAGAAATTCAAGTTCGTGTTGAAAAAGACGAACGTACTTTGGTTACTACGCTAACCAAAAGAATGGCAGAGGAATTAACCAAATACTTAGATCGTATTCAAATTCGATGTCGCTACATACATAGTGATGTAGATACTTTAGAGCGCGTAGAAATTATGCAAGATTTAAGAAAAGGCTTGTTTGACGTACTAGTTGGTGTTAACCTGCTCCGTGAAGGTTTAGATCTGCCCGAGGTATCTCTTGTTGCAATTCTGGATGCAGATAAAGAAGGGTTTTTACGTTCTAACCGTTCGCTAACACAAACCGTTGGTAGAGCAGCAAGAAACTTAAATGGTAAAGCCATTATGTATGCGGATAAAATAACCAATAGTATGCAAAAAACTATAGACGAAACGAATTACCGTCGTGAAAAACAAATTGCATACAATACCGAGCACAATATTAAACCAAAGGCATTAAATAAAAGTTTGGATAATGCGTTGGCTAAAAATTCTGTAAGTACCTATAGTTATGAATTGGAAGCCGCTAGAGCAGCCGAACCAGAAAGCGAATATTTAACCAAACCAGAGTTGGAAAAGAAAATTCGAGAAAAGCGCAAACTCATGGAAGAGGCAGCTAAAGCTCTAGATTTTATAGTTGCAGCGCAATTAAGAGATGATATAAAAAACTATCAGGATAAATTAGAAAAGCTAAAGGTTTAAACCTTTAGCTTTTCATAAAACAGCCGATTAACGACCTACCTTCGTCAACATTAATTAGTTATACTGTGTTTTAAAAATATCTATCAAAACATCAGGTGGTACTATTTTATTTGGGAAACTCTCCATCAAATACAATACTTTCGAAATTGATTCATGGCTTAGTCCCATACGTAGCCCAAAATTGTAAAGCTTTATTACGCCGGCAGATGCCGTATTTCTGCCGTGTTCCTGTTCAATGTTCATCAATAAAACCAATCTGTGAAATTGAACAATGCGTTCGCTATGAGATTTTAAATGTGTGTAATTTACTGGGTGATTGATTAAATAGTCAAAATCTTCACGAGAAATATCTAATTGTTTAGCTACTCCTAGTAAAAAGTTATATTCAATATCTTGAATGTCCTTATCATACTGCGCGAAGGCAATCATTTCTGATAAGAGACTCAATTTTTCCATTCTATTAATCATTCTATGAGGGTCATTTTTATTACAGTATAAATTTACACAGAAAGGTTTTGTACTAATCGTAGATATGACACCTCTTATCGAAAAACTAAGCGTTATTTATCGGCTATTTTGTCGATTTTATCAATCCATAATTTTTTTAGTCTAAAAAAAACGTATGTTATCATTTTAAATATTCGTGATATTTTGCAATTAAAATAATCATAAATAATTGATAATTAGATATTTAAAAAGCTGTTACCAAATAAAAAACGAACCTCAAAAAGAAGAAATAATGAAGTATCTTTGGAATTATTGAAAAAACGCTAGAAATGCATTAGCCTCATTGCAAAATCGATGAAATGCATTTTTGAAACATAAGTATAATTAACATATGACAAACAATGATGTTTTAAAGAAGTTGAGGGTAGCATTAAAACTTCGTGATGATGAAATTGTAGAGATTCTTGGTTTAGTAGATTTTAGAATTTCAAAAAGTGAATTGGGTGCTTTCTTTAGACGAGAGGATCATCCAAAATATATGGAGTGTGGAGATCAAATCCTAAGAAATTTTTTGAACGGTTTGATAATTCATTTAAGAGGTCCTATGCCGCCAAAACAAAAATCAACACCGAAGGGAGAGCATAGAAAACAAAAAAAGGGCGATACATAAAGTATCGCCCTTTAAACTTTTTTATCAAGTAATGTTTATGCTAAAACCGCTTGAACCTTATCCGCAGCTTCCTGAAATTCAGTAGCACTTAACACATCCAGCCCAGAATTGTCAATTAATTCCTTTGCAATATCGGCATTAGTGCCTTGCAGTCTAACGATAATAGGAACGGCAATATTACCCATATTTTTATAAGCATCAATCACGCCTTGTGCTACACGGTCACAACGTACAATTCCGCCAAAAATATTTATCAAAATAGCTTTTACGGCTGGATCTTTCAAGATAATTTTAAAGGCTGCCTCTACTCTAGCTGCATCGGCAGTACCTCCTACATCTAAAAAGTTTGCCGGCTCGCCACCTGCTTGCTTAATCAAGTCCATAGTCGCCATGGCTAAACCAGCCCCATTTACCATACAGCCAACATTCCCGTCTAAATCCACATAGTTTAAACCAACTTCTTTAGCTTCAACTTCTATAGGGTTTTCTTCTCTTAAATCTCTTAAATCAATGTAATCTTTATGTCTGTATAGCGCGTTATCATCTATTGTAACTTTAGCATCAACCGCCATTATTTTATTATCACTAGTTTTTAAAACTGGATTTATTTCAAACAATGAAGAATCAGACTTTACATATGCGGTATATAACGCAGTAACAAATTTTGTCATTTCCTTAAAAGCCGTACCTGATAAGCCTAAATTAAAAGCTACGCGTCTTGCTTGAAAAGGCAATAAGCCAACTGCTGGATCAATTTCCTCGGTAAATATCAAATGAGGCGTTTCTTCTGCTACAGTTTCAATATCCATACCGCCTTCTGTTGAGTACATAATCATGTTGCGCCCAGTTCCTCTATTTAAAAGCACTGACATATAGAACTCGTCTGTTTCAGTTTCACCCGGATAATACACGTCTTCAGCAACTAGTACTTGATGTACTTTCTTTCCTTCAGCAGAAGTTTGAGGAGTTACCAAATTCATTCCAATAATTTGTCCTGCAATTTCCTCAACTTCATTCAAATTTTTAGCAAGCTTTACACCACCACCTTTACCACGTCCACCTGCGTGAACCTGCGCTTTAATAACATGCCAACTTGTACCTGTTTCAGACGTTAGTTGTTTTGCAGCTGCTACTGCTTCATGTTTATTTTGGGCGACAATACCACGTTGAATGCGCACACCAAAATTGCTTAATATCTCTTTTCCTTGATACTCGTGTAAGTTCATAATTTGCTCATTGTTTTAGAAAAGCAAAAGTAAATAATCACTTGTAATTATTCTAATATTTAACGCAGTATTGACTTTTTTTAGAAATCAGCAACAGAAATCATTTGTTAAATAATTAACACATTGTTTAATTTGTATAATATTTGGTTATTTGTTTGTTTTTGAAACTAAAAAAATATCTTTGTCTGAAATTATAATTGTACTGATGAAAAATACCGATTTAGTAAAGATTGCGAACGAGTTTGGAAGCCCTGTATATGTTTATGATGGAGAGAAAATTGAATCACAATATAAAAGATTAACTAATGCTTTTAAAGGTGTTAAACACTTAAAGATAAATTATGCCGTAAAAGCATTATCAAATATATCTATCCTGAAGTTACTGAAAACTTTAGGGTCTGGTATAGATACGGTTTCAATTCAGGAAGTACAACTTGGTTTGGAAGCTGGCTTTTCACCAAATCAAATTATCTACACACCAAATGGCGTATCTCTAGATGAGATTGAAGAAGCAGCAAAACTTGGGGTTAAAATTAATATTGACAATCTTTCCATACTTGAGCAGTTTGGAACCAAGCATCCTAAAACCCCAGTTTGTATTCGTATAAACCCACATGTAATGGCTGGTGGAAATGCTAATATTTCAGTAGGACATATCGATTCTAAGTTTGGTATTTCCATTCACCAGATACCTCATTTGTTACGTATTGTTGAAAATACCAAAATGAACATTAATGGTATTCATATGCACACTGGAAGTGATATTCTAGATATAGATGTATTCTTGTACGCTAGCGAAATATTGTTTGAAACTGCTAAACAATTCAAAAATTTAGAATTTATAGACTTCGGATCAGGTTTTAAAGTGCCTTATAAAACTGGTGATATTGAAACTAATATTGAAGAACTAGGTAAAAAATTATCCAGTAAATTCAACGCGTTTTGTGAAGACTACGGTAAAGATTTAACCTTAGCTTTTGAGCCTGGTAAATTTCTCGTGAGTGAATCAGGGCATTTTTTAACTAAAGTAAATGCCGTAAAACAAACCACATCGACGGTTTTTGCTCAAGTGGATTCTGGTTTCAATCATTTAATAAGACCAATGTTCTACGGGTCTCATCATGAAATTGACAACATTTCCAATCCTAATGGTCGTGAACGTTTTTATTCTGTAGTGGGATATATCTGTGAAACGGATACTTTTGGAAACAATAGACGTATCAACGAAATTAAAGAAGGCGATATTTTGCGCTTTAAAAATGCGGGGGCTTATTGTTTCTCTATGGCAAGTAACTATAATTCCAGATACAGACCAGCAGAGGTTTTATGGTATAGAGATAAAGCCCATTTGATTAGAAAGCGCGAAACTTTTGATGATATCATACATAATCAAATTGCGGTAGATTTTTCTCCGCAAAAGAAAAAAGCTGCAACGGTATAAAACGAAAAGTGTTACTAAAATAGTAGCACTTTTTTTTATATCTTTAAAATCCCCTAAGTTTCTTAATCCCAACCAAAAAAAACGTATGATAAAAACTATCATTACAAGTCTAGTTGCGTGTTTTTTGATATGCACTGGATTCTCTCAGAACACAACTCTAAATCTCGAAAACGCAAAAACAGTACCTATAGATTCCTGCATGTCATGGATGCGAACACATGCCTACACAGGAAAAGATTTAGACCACTTTCACAGCATAGCCCTTCAAACCCTCCAACGTAGTTTAAAAACTAAGAATGCAAAACTTATCGCAGAAGTTCATGAAGAAATAGCAAATTGGCATGGGTATAATGGTACATTTTCGCCAGATTCCATAGTGCATCATTCGGAAAAAGCCTTAGAAAATTATATTAAAATTGATGATAAAAAGAAAATTGCCGATACCTATAGGACATTATCCATAGATTATTTGAACGTGCGGGAATTGGATAAAGCCCAAGATGCCCTATTTAAAGCAATTCATCTATATGAAGCTATGGATGATGAAGCGGGGTTGGGCACTTCGTACAGGTCACTTGGTGTATTGTATGAAGTTATGGAAGAACCCGAAAAATCCATCGAATACATAAACAAAGCGATCCCAATTCTAGAAAAAACAAAAAACTATGCTTCCGTAGCCATTGCACAATTTAGTCTCATTAAAGGGTATGGTGAGTTAGGGGAATTTGAAAAAGCTTACAAGGCTGCTGATTATTGCTTAGAAATTATAAGGTCTAAAGCATCAGAAGAAATTTTTATTCCAGTTAGAGCGCATTCGTACCGCGGTGAAGTTTATGTAAAAGCTAAGGATTATGATAATGCCCTAAAAGATTTTATAAAAGCCTGGGAATTATGTTCTGCCAATATTGGTGAGGAGCGCTGTGCTACATATGAAACCGAAATTGGGCAAGTTTATTTACTGCAAAATGAGTATGAAAAGGCTTTAAAACATCTTTACGCTGGTGTAATGGCCTATGAAAAAAAGGGCTCAAATACTATGATAACCCAATACCAAGATTTAGCAGAATGTTATGAAAAGTTAGGAGATTTTAAAAATGCACTTCATTATCGAAACATAGCTTACAACAACAAAATAGATAATCTAGAAGCTAAGATTGAAAATATCGAAGCAGAAACCATTGTAAAATACGAAACCGATAAAAAGGATGAAGCAATAGCTTCTCAAGCGGCATTGATAGAACAAAAAACCAAAACGCAAAATTTATTTATCGCCGTTGCCATTTTGTTAGGTTTATTATTGCTTTCACTGTTTTATTTTTTCAATAAAAACAAAAAAGCCACAAAAATTATTCGTGCAAAAAATGCTGAAAACGAACTACTTCTTAAAGAAATACACCATCGCGTTAAAAATAATTTAGAGATGGTCAAGAGTCTAATCGCTTTACAGTCTGCACAAATTGAGGAAGGTGCTACAAGGGACGCAATGATTGCAAGCCAAAATAGGGTGCAATCTATGGGAATTATTCATCAAAAACTTTATCAAGGTGAAAACTTAGGAAGTATCGAAATGAAGGATTACTTCATCAATTTAAGCGAAGGTATTTTAGATACATTTGATGCAGACGACAAGGTAAGCATTAAGTGTGCCATGGATAATCTTAATTTAGATGTTGATACGGCTGTACCTATTGGTTTAATTGTAAATGAACTGCTCACAAATGCCTTAAAATATGCTTTTCCTGAAAAAGATAATGGCGAGATTAGTATTAGCCTGAAGAAAACTGACAATAATTTATTAAAGCTAATAGTTGCGGATAATGGTGTTGGAAAAACAAAAGGTTTGGCTCCAAAAGGTACAGGATTTGGTTCTCAGTTGGTAAGCCTTCTTACCCAACAACTGAATGGTAAAATGGTTGAAAAATCAGAAAGTGGTACACTTGTAGAATTTGTATTTTCACTTGACACTGCGGCATAATGGAAGATAAAACCAAAATACTTATAGTTGAAGATGAAATGATTATTGCTGCCAATATCTCACTTCAACTTACAGAATTGGGCTATGAAGTTACTGGAATTGTTCCCAGAGGAGAAGACGCTTTAAAGCAAATAGAGGCGAACAAACCAGATATCTTACTCTTAGACATAAATTTAAAAGGTGCTTTAGATGGTATTGAAACCGCAAAAGCAATGCAAAAAAATAATAACATCCCTATTATTTATTTAACAGCTAATGTGGATGATGCACATTTTAATAGAGCAAAAACAACACATCCTTATGGTTTTATTACGAAGCCATTTAAAAAACTAGACCTACAACGTACTATAGAATTAACCATTAGTCAAATAGCTTCTGAAACTAAAGAACCAGATCATGCAGAACAACAAAATTCAGAATCGTTTATTTTAAGCGATAGTGTATTTGTCCGTCATAATAATTCTATGGTTAAGGTTGATATCAATGATATCCTGTATATTGAAGCAGAACGTAATTACTGTCGTATTTATTCAAAAACTAAGGAGCATTTGTTGGTAATGACACTAAAGGACATGGACGAAAAACTGCCTTCAAAACATTTTCTGCGTGTGCACCGTTCATATATCATCAACATTTCTAAAATTAACGAAGTTGCCAATAGTCATATCGTTATCGGAAAAAAAGCCATTCCTATTAGTAAATCATTAAAGGAGGAATTGTTAAAACGCCTCCAAACCCTGTAAAAGTGCGTACTTCTCTTTCCAAATACACTTCAATAAAGAAATATAAACTTTCGGACAATAAAATAGCACTTTCGTCCTAAATCGATATAATTTCAAATTGATAGTTAGTTACTTGGTAAAGAATTCAACGAATGAATTCAATTATCATTAACCATTTAAATACTATTAATTATGAAATCTTTTAAAACAATCTTAGTGTTGGCATGTTTTTTATTAATGCTACCAATTACAACACAAGCTCAAGACGATGAGAACTTTATCTTAAACTTAACAGAATTCACTGTAAAATTTGGGCATAACTCAAACTTCACTGATGGCGTAAAAAAATGGAATAAATGCTATAAAGAAAATGACGGAAAAGAAAAATGGAATGTGTGGCACCGTTTACAGGGAAAAGGTAATGTTTATGTTATGGCTTCTAGTGTTAAAAACTGGGCTGAAATGGATGAAAGTGATCCTGCTGGAAAAGCATGTAGAGCAATTGCCATAAGCTCTATTGTACCTTATATCAAAAGTGCAGAATTTAATACTGCTAGACCAATGCTAGAAATAAGCAAAAAAGACCCTTTAGGTGATAATACCATTGTTTGGGTGAATAGCTTTACAGTTAAAAGCAGTATGGCTTTTAATGAAATTATAGAAGATGTGAGTTCAACAGTTAAGGCTGAAGAAGGTAAATTTCGCGCATACTGGTACCGCAATATGGCAGGAGAAGGTATGAGTTACTTTGTATCGACTCCATTTAAGGATTTTGCAGATTTAGATAAGGAAAGAGCTGGCGTATGGGAAATCTATGAGAAAGCGCACGGCAAAGCAAAAACAAAGGAGATTCGTGAAAAATTTTATGCTGTACTTAAAAACTCATCTAGCTATACATACACATTAGAAAAAGATTTAAGTATGCAATAAACTAAACTTAATTAACCAACCTAATTTTAGAAAACACTGTGCTATTGGCGTCATTTTTAATATTTGAGTTACTAGTACGGTGTTTTTGAAATTTTGACCATTCACTTCTTTATTTCAAAGAGTTTAGTTTCTGTATTACTTTAATCATTATTCATTCCTATACCGTGTTACAACTAAGATTAAATCGAAAATTTAGCAGAAACCTAACTGCCAGTGCTATTTCCCGCTATTTTTCGTTTTCTACACTTTATATAGCTCAAGGTATTCCTGAAGGTATTACGTTTTTTGCAATTCCAGCTTGGTTAGCCATGAATAACAAAACTCCTTTAGAAATAGCAACGTTTGTTGGAATTATTGGTATACCATGGAGCTTTAAAATTATAGTAGCACCGCTAATGGACCGTTTTACTTTTTTAGCCATGGGCAGAAAACGCCCGTGGGTTATATTCGGTCAGTTAGGGTTAATTCTCAGTTTTTTAAGTATTGCTTTTATTGCAGACCCACTGAATAATTTAACTGCCCTAGCTACAGTTGGATTTTTAATTAGTTTTTTTGGAGCCTTTCAAGATGTAGCAACTGATGGAATGGCTGTTGACGTGATCCCTCCAGATGAACAAGCCAGAGCCAATGGCTTAATGTGGGGATCAAAAATCATTGGCACTTCGTTATCACTAGTAATTGGAACAGCACTAATTAACTCTATCGGGTTTAAATCCGCCATCGCATCGTTGTCCATAGCTGTGGCTCTCATAATGATTGTGCCAATATATTTTACCGAACGCCCTGGCGAAAAAACCATGCCTTGGAGCAAAGGAAAAGCTAATGCTAAATCAAAAAAAACACAACTCAGGAGTTGGTCTCAAATCTTAAAAAGTCTGTATCGTGTAATACGATTGAAAGGAAGTATTATTTTTGGGATAGCCTCATTCGTCATAGGTACAATGTACGGTTTAATGGATACACTATTTCCTATTTTCTCTGTGCAAGAATTGGGCTGGACAAACACTTCATTCTCTCAAGTGTTTTCAATAGCTTCAATTATTGGTGGTGTTTTAGGGATGTTTGTTGGTGGATATTTAGTGGATTACTTTGGAAAAATAAAGATGCTAATGTTTTACTTAACAGTCATAGCCACAATAATTGCCATATTTGCATTGACCAGTAATTTTTGGAGCAACAACATAGTTATCTACATGTTTATTGTTGGTTATTATACACTATATACGTTTTTGTGTATAGCAGTTTTTGCTTCCGCCATGCAATTATGTTGGAAAACAGTAGCCGCTACACAATTTACACTTTATATGGCATTGTCCAACATGGGAAGAGCTTCAGGATCTGCTCTGTTGGGTGTGCTTAAAACGTATTTCACTTGGGATTATGTATTTCTATTTGTAGCAATACTGCCTTTAATCATGGCATTGTTGATGAAGTTTGTATGCTTTGATAAACACAGGAAAAAAATAGATAGCTTTAGTATTTTGGATAAAGTTTTGGTAACACCACAGGTTATTAAGGATTAAAATAGAAAACAGGCTGAAGATGAAGAAAACATCAGTAATAGCAAAAAATACTTCTACGATGTTGAAATGTTTGAAGTTTTGCAATTAGTTAATGATAAGCTATTACTGATGCGCCTGTTTAAAGAAGTTTTTAAAAACTATCTCACTTGCTTTACATATCATTAATTCGTATCATATAACTTATAATACAATTTATGCCATCAATCAAATCGTCAAGAATCGAATCCATAGATATCCTAAGAGGACTCGTAATGGTACTTATGGCGTTAGACCACACAAGGGATTATTTTCATTATGGTTCTTTTTTTTCTGATCCAACAGACTTAGAAACTACAACGCCTTTTTTGTTTTTTACAAGGTTTGTTACACATTTTTGTGCACCCGTATTTGTTTTTTTAGCAGGAACTTCGGCATTTTTATATGGTCGTAAAAAAAGTACATCCGCATTATTTAAGTTTCTAATCACTAGAGGGTTTTGGTTGGTTTTTTTAGAGATTGTAGTCAATAATTTCTTCTGGTGGTTTGATGTTACCTACAGTTTTATTGTGCTTCAAGTAATTTGGGCTATTGGTGTTAGTATGATAGCGTTATCATTTTTAATACTTATTCCAAGAAAATTACTTTTGGGAATTGGTTTATTAATTGTTTTTGGGCATAATTTGTTAGATAGCATCCAATTTCAAGGCAATAGTTTTCAAGCTATTCTTTGGTATGTGTTGCATCAAGGCGGGGAATTAACTACAAGTTCAAATTCCATGATTGGAGCCTACTATCCTGTCTTACCTTGGATTGGCATCATAGTACTCGGCTACTGCTTTGGCTATTTATACCAAAAAGATGTTAATGATACTTTAAGAAAAAAATGGCTACTATATTTGGGTTTTGGTACAACATTATTATTCTTTGTTGTTAGAGGGTTTAATATATATGGCGACCCTGTGCCATGGACCAACTATGATTTAAACATTAAAACCGTAATGTCGTTTTTTAATGTCACAAAATACCCGCCCTCTTTGGCCTATGCCTCAATTACCTTAGGACCTTCATTTTTATTTCTTCTCGTTGTAGAATCAATAAAAAACAAAGTATCCCTCTTTCTTTTAGCCTTCGGAAGAGTACCGCTGTTTTTTTATTTTATACACATTTTAGTCATTCATCTTTTAGCGATTATAGGCATATTAATTTTTGGAGGCAATTGGAAAGATATGATATTGACTTATGACGTTTTTATGAATGCAAAACTCCTAGATTATGGCTACTCACTATTTATTGTATATTTAGTCTGGATATTTGTAGTTACTCTGCTCTACTTTCCAAGCAAAACTTATATGGCATACAAAGCAAACAATAAAGATAAATGGTGGTTAAGCTACCTTTAACGCTATACAATTATGAATAAATATTTTGTTTTAGGTTTATACCTGCTTCTTACCTATAGTAGTAATTCCCAAAACTTCTCAGAGCGTGTAAAATCGTTCATTACTGTTGATACTACAATAGTTGCAATTGAAAACGTAACTCTTATTGATGGCACAGGAAACGCTCTAAAAAACAACCAAACCGTAATTATTAAGGAAAGTAAAATTTATAGCATAGGTAATTCAGCATCAATTGAAGTGCCTAAAAATGCTCAGATTATCAATGGTAAAGGCAAAACATTAATTCCCGGTCTAGTAATGATGCACGAACATCTGTTTTACACCAAATTTTTTGAAAATTGGTTTAGCGTAGGGCAAATGACCTTTACGTTTCCAAGATTATATTTAGCAGGGGGCGTAACTACAATGAGAACCGCTGGCAGTATCCAACCGCAGTCCGATTTAAACGTAAAACGTTGGGTTATTGAAGGCAAAATGACAGGACCTAAAATGGATGTTACCAGTCCGTTTATTGAACGTGAAGGTCCACCAATAGCAGAATTAGGATTTATAAAAGACACTAAAGAGGTATCAGAAATCGTCAATTTTTGGGCAGACAGAGGGGTTACCTCTTTTAAACTTTACAATAATATCACGAAAGAAGATATGAAAGTATGTCTTGAAGAGGCCCATAAACGTGGTTTTAAAGTTACAGGACATTTATGTTCGGTTACCTACGAGGAAGCTTCTAATCTTGGTATTGATAATTTGGAACATGGTTTCATGGCGTCTACGGATTTTGATGTAGATAAAGATGAAGATATTTGCGATCCGTTTAATGCGAGAACTTCGTTAACTACAGAACCTGTTGATAGTGAAAAAGTAAACAGGCTTATCGACATTTTAATTAAAAACGGCACCACCATTACCACTACACCTAATGTTTTTGAACCCTATACCAATAGAGAACTAATTCCCGGTGGAGGCGAAGATACAGTTACACCAGCAGTTTTAAAAGATGTAAAAGGTATTTATGAAAGAAGTGTAGGAAGGGACTCCCTTACTCTAGCAAGATTTGAGAAAAACTTAATATGGTTAAAACGTTTTTATGATAAAGGCGGAAAACTAATGGCGGGTACCGACCCAACTGGTGCGGGTAGAACGGTTGCTGGTTATGCGAATCAACGCACCATCGAAATATTAGTTGAGGCTGGTTTTCCTCTAGAAGATGTTATTAAAATCTGTACGCTAAATGGTGCAACATATCTTGAACAAAACAAGACTATTGGCACTATTGAAAAAGGTAAAATAGCCGATATGGTTTTAATTGATGGCGATTTACGCACCGACATTAAAAACATTAGAAACATGGAAATTGTTTTTAAAGACGGCGTGGGTTATGACTCTAAAAAGCTTTTTGAATCTGTAAAAGGAAAAGTGGGTTTAAACTAATCCCTCAGCTTTCCTGAAAACACACTAACTTTTGAATTGAACGGATTACCGGAAGCACGTCTTAGTATTACCACTTGTCCGCAATGCCATAACGCATCCGCAATTGGGCCGTTTATAATATTCCAAAATGGGAATCTGTTATTATCAAACTTTGAAATATCGTCCGTTTTCCTTACAATATCAGAAGCTGTTTTAAAATTTAATAAGGTTTGCTTGCGCTTTTCATCAAAGGTCATTTTTTCGCCATCAACAGCTTTAAAATCTTTTATTATAGCACTTAAAATAAAATTAGACAATCCATATAGATGTTCGATAGTTTCCTCTGAAGTTCTCCCAGATTCACTGGGTTTGTATGTTAAATCTTCAGGTCTTAAGCCTTCGGTAGCCCAATAATAGCGAAAGCCTAAACCATCTATCATTCTAGAAATAGAAGTGCCTGCAGTATAGGTTTCTGCGGGTTCTGGAATTTCATAATATGGTAACTTTTCTTTGTTTTGAGACATAATACTTGAGGAAATAAGGACTGCAATTAAAAAAATATAAATTCTCATAGGTTTTTATTTTGGTCCTAAGGACATCACATAATCGTAGCTTTCATTAAAAAGTTGTACCATTTTTTCTGAATCTTTAAGTATATTATCAGGGATAAGCACGTAACCTTTCATAACAGCACCATACGACTTGTACAATGTCGTATTAAATTCTTTAATATATTTTTCTTGGGTTTCTTTTGAAAAACGAACCCCAATTTCACCTGCTTTATTTAGTAAGGTAAACATGTAACCGTTAGCCGAAGTATAAATCATAGATTTGCCTTTGCGTTCAAACCGCGGACATCCATCTACTATGGCATCATAAATTTTTAGTTGGGCTTCCCAATTCATTGTCAAAATAATTCAATCCTTTAGCTTAGTGGGGCTCGCAATAGGGTTTACACCATAAGTATCGTAAAGATAAACTAATGCTGTCATCGTTGCGGCACCGAGCTCTAACTCGCGCTTATTAACCGCATCAAACGTATCGTTACTGGCGTGGTGATGGTCAAAATAGCGTTGGGAATCTGGTCGTAATCCTGCTAGAACATTGGTGTTGCTTTTTAACGGACCAACATCTGCACCACTGCCACCTTTTTCAAAATAGTGAATTAAATAGGGTTTAAAAAGCGGTTTCCAAGCTAAAACCTGATTAAAATTTGCATCATTACAATCAAAAGAAAATCCTCTTGGTGTAAATCCGCCAGCATCACTTTCTAAAGCAAAAATGTGGTTCTCGCCTTTTGCTTTTGCCTCTGCTGCATATTTCTTCCCACCACGTAATCCGTTTTCTTCATTCATAAACAACACAACTCTAATGGTACGTTTTGGTTTCATATTTAAAACTTTCATCAATCTTAGAACTTCCATGGATTGTACTACCCCTGCCCCATCATCATGAGAACCATCACCTAAATCCCATGAATCTAAATGTCCACCAACGGTAATAATTTCATCTGGAAATTCATTGCCTTTTATTTCACCAATCACATTATAAGACTGCACATCTTTTAGTTGTTTACAGTGCTGACGAAAGTAAAACTTGGTATCGGTATCCAGTTTAAGCATACTGCTTAATAATTCGGCATCGTTAGTACTTATGGCTGCTGATGGAATGCGTTTGTCGTTTGGTAAATCGTCATACGTCATGCTTCCCGTATGGGGTAAATCGTCTAAACGCAGATTCATGGAGCGCACAATCACACCTACTGCCCCATATTTTGCAGCTTCCACGGCACCTTTATAACGTTGGTTTACACAACCGCCGTAGGCCTGAAAGGTTTGTATCAAATCGGCTTGCATCGGGCGATTGTAAAACACAATTTTTCCTTTCACGTTTTCAGTTCCTAATGCTGCCAATTCCTCAAAATTTTGAACTTCAATAACTGATGCTTTTACGCCTAAACTAGGCGTAGCGATTGAGCCTCCCAAAGCACAAATATTTACGGTGGTTGTTGTGCCTTCAGCAGTTTCAATATAGGCATATTCCTTTGCTCCGCGCACCCATTTTGGTACCATCACAGGTTGCAGCCATACTTTTGTTAGTCCTAGTTTTTCAAGCTCTTCCTTAGTGTACTTTACAGCGCGTTCCGCATTATAAGATCCAGACAGTCTTCCTCCTATTTGATTTGACAAATAATCTAACCATTCATAACTATTGCCATTGGTTAATGAAGCTGTGTAGATGTTTCTTATGGTGGCTTCGTCTGTTTGTGCTTTAGCCTGAAGTGAAACTAGTAAAAGCACTAAAAATATTTGGGCTCGTATCAATCTCATGTGTGGATTTTTGATGTTAAATATAGGGCTTATGAAACGTTTCGGCTCTAAAAGGAATCTTAAAATTTAAGTCTATACCGCAGCTTAGTTTTGTTTGATTTTGTCAGAAAAAAATGATAACTTCGTTTAACATACGATATAGTTCATTAAAACGGAACGATATCTCCACATTAGGCAACATTAAAACCAAATCAACAAATGAAAAGAACAATATTTTTATTATTAGTAATTCTGCCTATTTTGACTTTCGGACAAAGCGAATTTTGCGACAAAAGTTTCGGAGAAAGCTATTTTCCACTTGAAATCGGATTTGAAAAATATATCTCTTGGGGAAGTGCTCTTTATGTTGAGAGAGTAACCGAAAAGATTGACGTTGATGGAAAGGAATATTATAAATATGAACAGGATTTTGGAAATGGAACTATTTATGACTTATTACTTCGCAATCAAAATGACACTATTTTTATGTATAATGAGGTTAAGAAGACAGAAAGTATACTTCTAATCGCAAGACCACAAAAGGGAATTAATTGGAATACTGGAAAAGTTGCCGAAATAGATGGCGCTTTTGAGACACCATACTGTAATTATGAAAACCTAATCGTTGTTGAAAATAAATATTCTAATGGCGAAAAAGAAAAGCGATATTATAAAAAAGGATTAGGACTTGTTGCTATAACAAACAAAAAAGGAATTAAAGGAATTTGTCTACCGAATAAAGAAGAAACAGAATCTTTATTTGTTCCAATGTCTTTTATTGGCTGTGAAAATGAACCAAATAAAGAAGAAATCACTGAGTGTACAATGAAAGCGATTCATTCATATGTAATTGAAAAGCTAAAAACAAAAAACATTAAACCACCTAAAGAAGATGGAATATTAAAATACAAAGTGAAAATTGCAAAAACTGGATATGTCTCAGATGTAGAAACTTTAAATTCAATAGCTGGTGGAAATCAAACAAGAAAAACCATTAAAAGTATTATAGAATCGTTACCGAAATTTAACCCAGCTAAAACAGCTGATAAAAAAGCTGTTGGAACGAATATTGAATTATCGATTCCGGTTAAAACAAAATAACGTTGCCTAACAAAGTATATAAAAAATTGCTAGTTTTAGCTTAACCAATGTGAGTTGCTCGTTTGCTAGCTTCTGATTTTCCTTCGGAAAATCCTCGCATACAAACACGTTAAACGAACCTCCCCAAAAAGAAACAAATTTCAAATTTAAAACCAAAGCTAGCTAATAGCTGCGTTAAGGATTGAGGCATTTGTTGAAGCTCCCCGACGCAGGAGGGAGCGACTGCCGAAAGCCTGACCCGCAGGGGAACGCCAAAATAAAAAATCCCGCCAAAAAGACGAGATTTTAAATTATATAATATGCTGAAACCTGTACAGCATGACTACTGGCTTTACACAAACAAAGGTCTGTCCTTCATCATACCGTTTACTCTTGCTTTTACAGCGCGTAGTACAGCTTCGTTGTCATAATTAGTGATAACCTCATCGATTAGCTCTACAATGGCTTTCATATCATCCTCCTTACAACCGCGTGTTGTAATGGCGGCTGTACCTAAACGAATTCCTGAGGTTACAAATGGAGATTTATCATCAAAAGGTACCATGTTTTTATTTGCGGTGATGTCTGCCTTTACCAAGGCTTGTTCCGCATCCTTACCTGAAACATTTTTGTTTCTCAAATCGATAAGCATCATGTGGTTATCTGTTCCTCCAGAAATAATATGGTAATCTTTTGCCACTAATGCAGCAGCCATAGCAGCAGCATTTTTCTTTACCTGTAATTGGTATTGTAAAAAGTCATCGGTTAACGCCTCACCAAAAGCAATGGCTTTTGCTGCGATAATATGCTCTAACGGGCCGCCTTGGTTTCCTGGAAAAACGGCAGAATCTAATAACGACGACATTTTTCTGAGCTTACCACTTTTTAAGGTAATTCCGAAAGGATTATCAAAGTCTTTCCCCATCATAATCATACCACCTCTTGGACCTCTCAGGGTTTTATGTGTAGTGGTAGTTACTACATGACAGTGTGGTAGCGGATCATTCAAAATACCCTTGGCAATTAGTCCTGCAGGATGCGAAATGTCGGCTAATAAAATAGCACCAACGCTATCAGCTATCTCTCTAAAACGCTTAAAATCTATATCTCTTGAATATGCAGACGCACCTGCTATGATAAGTTTTGGTTGCTCTTTGGTAGCTATCTCCTGAATTTTATCATAATTCAATACCCCTGTTTCTTTTTCAACACCGTAAAATACAGGATTGTACAAACGCCCAGAAAAGTTAACTGGCGAACCATGAGTTAAATGCCCTCCATGGGATAAATCGAAACCTAAAATAGTATCGCCTGGTTTTATGCAAGCATGATACACAGCTGTATTGGCCTGACTTCCAGAGTGTGGTTGCACATTTACATACTCCGCATTAAATAAAGTTTTTGCCCTATCTATTGCGATTTGCTCAACCTCATCCACAACTTCACAACCGCCGTAATAACGCTTTCCTGGATATCCTTCGGCATATTTGTTAGTTAATACAGAGCCTCCGGCTTCCATGACTTGTTCACTTACAAAGTTCTCGGATGCTATAAGTTCTATACCATGTAATTGGCGCTCTTTTTCGGCTTGAATCAATTCAAAAATTTGTTCGTCGCGTTGCATAAAATTAAATTGTCGTTAAATAATTGCGCAAAAATAACAAATAGAACACTTAAAAACATCAAAATACATATATTTACTAAGTAAGTTATACACCGATTTATTAACCCTATAGCAAAACCTATATTTTCTTGTTTTTTTTCTATTAAAATGAAAAAAATATGTAGGTTTGATAAGCAAATAAAAAAAGAAGAACATGCCATTGTCAGCAAATAATCCCAACCGAAGTTCTTGGTTGTACGTCAATAAAAATTCAGATTTTCCTATTCAGAACATACCATTTGGTGTATTCTTGACTAAGGATGATATTATCACCATAGGAACGCGCATTGGTGACACCGCGATTGATCTAGGTGCTTTACATCAATTGGGGTATTTTGATGGGATACCATTAACTGATGATATATTCCTTCAAGACACCTTAAACGACTTTATTGCTGATGGTCGTAAAACATGGCGCTTAGTACGAAATAGAATTGCGGAAATTTTTGATGCTGAGAACCCAGTGCTAAAAAATAATACGGTACATAAAGAGCGTATCCTATTTCGTTTAGATGAGATTGAGATGAAAATGCCAGTGTACGTTGGCGATTACACCGATTTTTATGCGAGTAAAGAACATGCCACCAACGTGGGAACTATGTTTAGAGGAGCCGATAATGCTTTAATGCCTAATTGGTTGCATTTGCCTGTGGGCTATCATGGCAGAAGTTCATCTATTATTCCCACACATATTCCTATTCATAGACCACAAGGGCAAACCATGCCAGAAGGCGCTAAAAAACCTGTTTTTGGCCCTAGTAATATGGTAGATTTTGAATTGGAAATGGCGTTTATTACCACAGATGCGAATGATTTAGGTGAGCCTATTCCCGTTGAAGAGGCCGAAGAATACATTTTTGGTTTAGTGGTATTTAACGATTGGTCTGCTCGCGATATTCAAAAATGGGAATATGTACCTTTAGGGCCGTTCCTTGGAAAAAACTTTGCATCGTCAATGTCGCCTTGGATTGTAACCTTAGATGCCTTAGAACCATTTAGAGTAGAAAGTCCTAAACAAAATCCTAAGCCGCTATCCTATCTTCAAACAAAAGGTAAGCACAGTTTTGATATAAAATTAGAAGCTGGTATTATTCCAAAAGGCGGTAAAGAAACCACAGTTTGCGAAACCAACTTTAAATACATGTACTGGAATATAGCGCAACAGCTGGCACATCATACGGTTAATGGCTGTCCTGTAAATTCTGGTGACATGATGGGAAGCGGTACTATTTCTGGACCTACCGAAGATTCTTATGGTTCCCTATTAGAGTTGACTTGGAAAGGCACCAAACCTATAACGCTTAAAGACGGTACCACCCGTAAGTTTATTAATGATTATGATACTGTTGTCATGCGCGGTTATTGTGAAAATGATGATGTTCGTATTGGTTTTGGGCAGGTTAAAACACAATTACTTCCAGTATTTAACCCTAAGAAAAAGAAATAAAATTTAGGGCGTTACCCCTTTGTTCGCCGAGGCTCTCGAAGCCGGGTCGGGCTTTCACTAGTCGCTCCTCCTGCGTAGGGAGCTCCAACATGCCGTTCAATCCCTAACGCGGGCTAATCTGCTGGTGCCATGTCGTAACCTTAGTCTTTTCTTACCTGTCGGGCTATTGACTCCTGACTCCTGACTGCGAACTGTTGACTTTTAACCGCTGGCTGTTGGCTGTTGGCTGTTGGTAAAATTGAAAAAATACGTTACACAATAAAACCACTTCACAAATAAGAATAGTCTATCAAGAAAAAAATGAACAAAGTATTCTTATGTAGAACATTCATTTAAAAGTAAATATTACCGTTTCTGTATTCAGTTTAAAAGAGCTTACACCTCAAACAACACAACCTTACCCACTTTACTTCGACTAGGCTCAGCACAGGCCTTTTTAGATGAGAAACTCTAGACCAACGATGTGTTTATGATTTAGAAGCGCATATTCAAAAGCCAAAAAATAATCAAAAAAGAAAGAAATAACCTTCAAATTAATATAAAATTAAGCATTTCAACCTGTTTTATTAGCATTTCATAGTATATATTACTATTTTGGCACAACTATTGGAAAGTACCTCAAATAACCAAAACATTTTAACCTATGAAAAAAATATTACTTTCAGTATTAGTATTGGTGTTCCTAATGTCTTGCAGCACGCGAAGACAAATGGAAAAAACCATTAGTTATGGCAACTACGATCGTGCTATAAACGATGCCATAGGCAAACTAAAAATCAACAAGGACAGAAGGGGAAAAGCAGATATTATAATGCTTTTGGAAGAAGCCTATTATAAAGCTACTGCGCGAGATTTAGAAAACATACGTTTTTTAAAGAAAGACAATAATCCAGAAAGCTACCTGCGTATTTTTGACGCCTATGCAAGTTTGGATAACCGTCAAGAAGCTATAAAACCTTTGTTGCCATTGTACGTAAAAGGCAATGAAGTACGGTTTGATTTTAACGATTACAGCAACGAGATTATTACCTACAGAAATAGTGCATCGTTGCAATTGTATAACAATGCACAAGCCTTATTAAACTCTAGTAATAAGTTTGATATTAGGGCTGCATACAATCAACTTCGCGAGATAGAAGATATTAACCCTAATTACAAAGACACACGTGAGTTAATGAACGTGGCGCACCAAAAAGGGACTGATTTTGTACTTGTGGACATGATTAACGATTCTGGAAAAATCATTCCTGCACGTTTGGAAAACGACTTACTTAACTTTAGTAGCTATGGTATTAACACCTTTTGGTTACAGTTTCATAGCGTTGCCGAGGAAAAGGTGAACTATGATTTTAATATGAAAGTTAACTTTAGAGACATCAATATTTCTCCAGAGCAAATCAAAGAGCGTCAAATTATTAAGGAAAAGCAAATTGCTGATGGTAAGCAAGATTTAATTGAAAATGGCAAAGTTGTAAAAGACAGTTTAGGCAATGCCATTAAGGTAGACCGTATGAAAACCGTTCGTTGTGAATATTACGAGTTTACACAATTTAAAGCCTCTCAAATCACAGGAAATATAGAGTACTATGATTTGCGCAATAACCAATTGGTTGACGCCTTTCCGATAAGTAGCGAATTTGTCTTTGAACATATTTACGCTACCTCAAGAGGTGATAGAAGAGCATTAGATACTAGTTTGATTCCATTTTTAGAGCTTCGCGCGGTGCCCTTCCCTACCGAAGAGCAAATGATTTTTGATACAGGAGAAGACTTAAAACTACAATTGAAACAAATTATCAACTCCTACTCCTCTAATATTGCAGGTATATAGAATAAAAAAACTCCCAAGCTAGCTTGGGAGTTTTTTTATAGATATAATTCAAATACTTTTCGATCAATCAATATTTTTACTAGCTGTTCATTATCTGGCATATTAAAGTGCAGAGCCTTCTTGATTGATTTGCTTTAATTTTTATCGTTTTCTTCCTTGAAGGTTTACTAACTGGGTAGTACTCATTGTTACGATCTAACGCATATACATCTTTCAAGCTTAAGATAAACACCTTCTTCCCTTTGTTTTTAAACCTTAGCTTTAATATTGTAGAGGCATTGAGTGGTGAATCGAATGGTACACCAGAATTCCGAGAATATGGTTCTATTATATCTAAAAATTCAACCTCTAAATATTTTAAATCTGGATTTTGACTGAAAGTATTTAAGAAGCATAATAAAGATAAGATTAGGCAAAAATTTTTCATTTGAAATATAATAATGGCTGGTCTTATTTTTTTTATTATCAGAATCACTCGTCAAAGATGAGCGCCAGTTTTGGGAGTTTTGGTTTGCATAATTATGGTTGCGCTTATCCTGTTTGTGTATGATTTCGTTGCGTGTTTAAGCACTAAAGTTAGCAAATAAATCACAGATAGTAAGTCCGCAAAAACTTTCGTAAGTAAGTCTTTAGTAGCAATGAATTATACACTTTGTTGCCAAACGTTATTCTTAATCTTGTCGCAACTTTTTAAGTTGTTCAATTGCTTGTTCGTTCTTTGGATTGAATTCCAAACTCTTTTTATAGTTTTTGATCGCTTCTTCTTTTTTCCCTGCTTGTAACTGAAAATCAGCTAAAAAACTGTAAGGATACCATTGGTCGGGGTATGCTTGCACTATTAATTTTAAAATATCAATAGCTTTACCTAATTGTCTCTGACCCATGTATTGTTGTGCGAAACGAAAAGTGTTTTTATCAGAAATGTTATTGTCCAATTTAGAAAGCAATTTACTCGCTTCTTTCAGTCCTTCTTTCTGATACATGTGAACTACTTTTTCGGTATTTAAAAATTCTTGAATCTCAGGGGTCATACCAAAAAATTCTTTTCTAATATTGGTTCTTACTTGTGCCCAACCATCCATAGCACTTCTATTAGACATAGTGATAATGATTAACGGTTCACCTATTACAAGGTCTAACTCTCCAGATACACCTGGCGCTCCTCCATTATGACCATATATCCTTTTCCCATTCAAATCTCTTAAACTCATACCATAACCATAACCATTACTAAAATGGTTAGTAGTCATTGCTATAAAAGAAGACGCATTAATCAACGTATTATTATTTAAGGAAACAGCAAACTTATGTAAATCATATACTGTAGAAGTGCCACCTCCAGCAGTGCTAGTTAAAGGTCCTGTTGAAGACATCTTTGCTGGTTGAAAAATATGTTTAGAAATATAGGTGTTAAAATTTGAATTTGAGAGCTTTTCAATAATTAAGCCTAACACAATAAAACCGGCATTACTATAGCGCATTTGCGCTCCAGGTTCAAACTCTAATGGATCATTCACAAAAAAAGGTAAATAGTCCTTCAGTGTTTTAATGGTTTCTTTTTTACGATCAAATTCTGGGCTAAAAAAATCACCTAGACCAGAGGTATGAGATAATAGCTGTTGAACGGTAATACGCTTTGCATCTTGGTTTGGGTAATCTTTTAAAACGTCTCCAATAGTTTGTTGTAAGTTAAGCTTTCCATTTTCAATCAATTGCATTACTGCTATAGACGTAAACATTTTACCCATTGAAGCAATTTCATATCTAGTTTCAATTTGGTTGGGTTCTTTTGATGTACTAAACCCATATGATGCTTTAAATAAGATGTTTTCTCCATCAGCAATTAAGATTGAGCCATTGTAATTTTTACCCAAATCTGTTTGGTTAATCTGTCTTTTAATCTCATTTACCTTTTTTAGGTATTTTGATTGAGCAATTGTTGTGGTTTTGCAGGAAATTAAAAATGCTAAACACATCATTGATATATATAATTTCTTCATTGGATATTTTTTTTAAGTGAATATATTTTATTAAAAATTAGTAAGTAAAGTGGAACAGCACAGATAATACATCCTATCGAAATTGCATTGGCATCTATTTTTGATTCTTGTTGTAAGTAAAAAAACAGAACGAATCCAGAAACGACTAAAAACCAATTTATTATAGAGGTTTCGTTAAATAAATTAGGACGCTGTTTTTTTTGTTCCAGATTCAATTGTTGAATAATTTGATAGTTAAAATTCTCATTTCCAGTCGTTTTAAGATGTTTCTTTAATACCTGTTTTATCGTATTGTCTTCCATTTTAATTATATTATGTATTGTAAATTTCTTTTAACTTGGTTCGCGCTCTGTGCAAAATAACTTTGATATTTGCTTTGCTAAAAGATGTTATTTCGCCGATCTCCTTTATGCTTTTTTCTTTTAAATAAAAAAGTGTGATCACCGTATATTCATTAGGTTTTAAGTGACTTAAAAGTTCGTCAATCTTATGATCTACTTTTTTTGTTTCATCTTTTACTTCAGCTGCTTCTATCTGTGTAAATTCAGGGATGTATTCTATCATTAGATTTCTACTTTTTAACACTTTAAGACATTCGTGATAAATTATCTTATACAGCCAAGTTGAAAATTTAGACTCATTCCTAAATTTTTTGATAGATCTTAAAACTATGATGAAAGCATTTTGTGTAATGTCTTCAGCATCTTCTTTGTTTTTCAGGTATTTAAAAGCAATAGAAAAAGCAACAGATTTATATTTTTCTATTAATTCATTTAAGGCGTCAGTGTTACCTTTTTTTGCCCTTTGAATTAATTCTTTAGACATTAGTTATTTTATTGGTTTTTTATCAAACCATAAAATACTAAAGCACCAATACCAAAGAAAAGTAAGAGCATTGTAGAATAGGCAACCCATGAATTCAGTGATGTGTAACCTTCTAGAAAATATCCTGAAAGAATTCCCAGAGATAAAGTAATAGCAATAATACCTTTGCTTAGGTGGTTGGTTTTCATTTGTTCTAAAGAGTCAATTTTTATTAAACTTTCGCCCTTTTTTATCAATTCCATTTTTTGGCGATATTGAGTCCATAGATAAAACATAACAACTATTCCAACTATTATAAATATTGGACCTATAGGATAGTCAAATGACGACATTGTTAAAGCAACCATAATTTAATTTTTATTATTTACTCTTTAGAGAGGGAAAAATTAAAAAGGTTACAATTTTTAGAAAATAAATGATTTATGATGTTAAGTAGAGGATTTGTCTTAATGTTTGGCAACGATTAGATATGGCTTCGTTTTAATGAACTATATCGATTGATAATCGAAGTTCGGGTTCTTAACCCAGAAAGTCAATATACTTGTACATAATTATAAACAATAAAGATACTATTATAAACACAATGCAATCATCTAGAATAGTCTCAAAAGACCCTGAATCAAATTCAGGATAAAAGATCATCTTAAAACGGCACCTCACAAACCACGTCCATAGTCTCCTGCGTTACAGGGTGTGTAAATGCAATACGTTCTGCATGCAAACACAAACGCGCACCTTTTACACCATACAAATCATCCCCAAGAATTGGCGTATTTAAACCATCCACATGTGCTGCATGCACACGGAGTTGGTGCGTTCTTCCTGTTATAGGATAAAAATTGATTCTGGTTTTACCGTTTTGTACAGATACAACTTCAAACTTAGTTTGTGCAGGTTTACCATGCTCGTAACATACCAATTGCTGCGGGCGATTATCTAAATCTACACGCAGTGGTAAATCTATAACACCTTTAGCAGATGTAATTTCTCCATCTAAAATAGCCACGTAGCGTTTTTTAATGGTTCGGTTTATAAATTGTTTTTGAAGATTTTTATGGGTCTTTTCGTTTTTAGCAACTAAAAGCAATCCAGAGGTAGACATGTCTAATCGATGTACCAATAACGGCCCTTTGGCTTTTGGCAAATAGCGTTTCATTCTGGTTAAAACCGACTCTTGAATGTGTTTCCCCGGCACAGATAAAAACTCATGGGGCTTATTAACGAGTAATAAATAATCGTCTTCATACACAATATCTAATGGCGCATTGTAGTCTGCTACTGCACCAATAGGGCTCTCTTCAACATCTAAACCCTGCATCATGTGTCCTAAAATAGGTTCGCACTTGCTGCGGCACGATGGGTAAAATTGTTTGTGTTTCCGAACTTCTGATTTTGGTGAAGCACCCCACCAAAACTCTGCCATAGCAATGGGCTTTAACGCATTTTCATAAGCATATTGAAACAACTTTGGCGCAGCACATTCGCCCGAGCCAGCTGGTGGAGGCACCATCGCATCCTTAAAAATATCCAGCAAATCCTTAGTATCGCCTTCAGCATTTAAAAATCGATATTGTTCATGCAAGCGTTTTTGTAAAGTAGCAGATAAATTGGTTCGTTTTTCTTTTAAAGCTTCAATCGGAGCTATAAACTTATCTAATTTACCTTTTGCCTTTTCAATTTTGGCACCCCAATCGGTTTTTAAATCTTTTAACCGAAAATGATAGTAAATACTTTGGTTTTTTAAATCTTCAATTAGATTCTCGTATGCTTCCGTAGGCATTTCTTTTAAGGCAGTTTCTCGCTGTAGCTTTCGTGCCTTTTTTGCTACTTTAAGTTTTGTTTTAAACGCTTTAAGTTCGGTATCATAATCTAATTCGCATTGCTTTAAAAAACGTTGCGCCTCACCAAAATCTGGTGCAGTTTCTAAAGCTTCAATTTCTGCATTTAACCTATTTAATTCAGCTTCACCTTTTTTATAAAATCCGTTTTCATCAAGTGTATCGTACACTGTAGGCACAAAACCGCTATGGTAATTACTTTCGGCCAACTTTCCAGAAAACGCAGCTAAATAGCCTAAGTTTCCATTTTTATCTCGTACTACCATAACCCCAAACATCTTCCCTATTTGTAAGCCTTTCACTGTAGCGTCTAATCCAAAATTATGCACAAAATCAGTTTGTGTTTCCAAATAGGCTTGCAAATCTTGGGCAGCCAAAACACTTAACGCATGGGGCTTATAATAAAACGGAAATGTGAATTGTTTGGGCAACAAAACATCATTGTCAAGATTAAGCTCGTGAAAAAATGTATCTGTAAAATTTAGCTTATGCATCTTTCAAAAAATCTCTGGAAAAAATCCGTTTTTTATCATCAACATTTTGGTTGTAAAGATACACCCAAGCATTGATAATATTTCCATTTTCCAAAAAAACTGTTGTTGTTTCCCTAAAGAATAAACTTGTTTTAGGGTTATTAGCGTCGCAACCTTCATAGTTATCCAAAACCTTAAAGGTATTTTCTATAGTTTTTAATTTAAAAATTGAACCATACACCTTTTCAGAAGGCGTTTTACTTAAAACAGCACCTGGAAACCACGATATTTTGTAGAGTTTGCCATGGATAAAGCCTTTTCCAAATATTTCAGAATTTGTAGAAAGAAACCTGGACATTTCATTATCTAAAATGTCTTGTAAAGTACCGTAAACAAATAAATACTCCATAGGTTTTAAATATAAAATAACTACATGAAATATGTAGGCAATAGAATATTTTTCTTTTTGTATTTTGTGTTATTGAAAAATATCTGCTTCATATTACTGTCTCTATTAACTTTTGCCGTTTTTGGGCAACAAAAAATATTACACTACACCACAAATAACGGATTACCACATGATGTTGCGTATGGCGTATTTCAAGATAGTCGTGGTTTTATTTGGATAGGAACGGATAATGGCCTTGTAAAGTTTGATGGTACAGATTTTAAAATCTACACCTCTAACGATGGTTTGTCTTCGAATTATATTATCGATATTGATGAGCTATCTAACAAAAATATAGCCATAGCCACTTGGAGAGGGGGATTGAATATATTAAACCCTTTCACAGAAGAAATTAGTTATTATCTCGAAAGCCCAAAGAAGCTTTCCAACATAGAAATATTTAGTGACACGATATACAACTATCACGATTATAGAAATAATATATTTTGGCAGGATAGTAATTCTACAATTCACCATAAAAGAAGAGTTTATAAACCAGTTGCTAACCATGAATTAGAAGAGTTTTCAGTAAATCATGTAAATCTTCATTCTATAGAATTTAAAGTAATTGAAGATTGTCTTTACATGTTTTCTTCCCGCAAATTCAGAGAACCTCTTAAAGGGATTTATGTACAGCAAAAAGACAAAAAAAAGTTAAAATTTCCTTTTCTAAGCGAAAAGGTTATTACCGCATTGACCAAGTATAACGAAACTGTATTTGTGGCTGGAAATGAAAACAAAATAATTCTATTTGACACAAATAAAATTATTGACAGCATAGCGTTAAATATTGGGAATACAAGAATTATAAAACTCAATGTTAAAGAGAATTGGGTTTATCTAATGAGTGCCGATAATAAAGGTTTCATGCAATTTTTCTCCTATAATTTAAAAACCAGAGTTTTAAGAAATTTAAGTAAAGTTTACAACATAAAATCAACCATTTCAGATTTTATATTTGATAATGAATCAAATCTTTGGATTTCAACTTTTGGTGATGGACTCTACTGTATTTTTCCTAAGAATGAAGGCATTAAAAACATACCTCTGGATAAGAATATTATTGATGTGGAGTTTATAGATGACCAAGTCATTTTATTATCTAATAGAAAGGTATTCACTTTAGTAAATAACAAAATCCAAGATGTTCATGCGTTAAATGGTTTTGGCAAGCACCTTATCAATATAGAGGATACCGTTATTGTAAGTTCTCTTGATTTTAACTCAACGCATTTTTTTAATGAAACCATAAGCGAAGCGTATGGATACCGCAGGTTTAAACTAGAAAAACACGGGCTGGTAGTTATTAGTAACAAAATTGAGTTTAGGGACGTGTCAATACATTGTCCCTACAACAAATTACAATTCAATATTTTTGACGCTTTTGAGTGTGGTGAAAGGCTTTATTTTACCACAAATGAAGGGCTTTATTTTTATAATGCAACAAAAAATATTCTTGAAAAACATTTTACAGGTATTGAACTTTTAGACAACAGCATTATTAATGCTGCAGTTAAAAAAGAAGATTCTATATTTCTGGGTACTAATATGGGGCTCTGGTCTTTTTTAGATAAGGAAAGTTTTATTGTAAATAACAAGTATGACCTTGTAAGCCCACAAATTAATTCCCTTTTTTTAGACCATGATAATAATATTTGGATTGGTACCCAAAACGGAGTTTCAATCTATAAAAATGGAGGTTTCAGGAATATAACTAGTGAAAGCGGATTACTATCCTCATACGTTAGCAAGATTAAAGAAGATTACAATAAAAATATATGGATTGCTGGAAACAAAGGTGTTGCAATACTTATGAACAACAAACTTCCTGAAAAAACAATACCTCCAATTTTAAATATTCAACAAAAGCATAAGCAATTTTCTTATAATACAATTTCGTTCAACAGAAATAAAATTATCAATCAGTACAAGCTTAACAACAAAAACTGGATTACTGTAGAAACCCCAAAAGGAATGTTAAACTTTAGCAACTATAAAAAGGGAAAATACACCTTAAAGTTTAGAGCAAAAACAGTTGATAGTAATTGGACATATTCAAAAAATTATACGTTTGCCATTTCCATACCTTGGTATAAAGAAACTTGGCTACTCCTACTTATTAGCTTTTTAATTGCTTTATCAATTATTATGCTCATACTTAAAAGGTTAAAACAATCAAAACTTAAAACTAGACATCTACAAATCGCCATAAAAAAGCGTGATGAACTGGAGAATGAATTGGCTTCTGTGCGGCAAAACATCGCTCAAGATTTCCATGACGATTTAGGAAACAAATTGGCTCGCATATCTATTTTATCAAACCTATTGGAAGATGATTCTACCAATTTGAACGCAGAGCATCAGGAACTGTTATCGCAAATTTCCTCAGATGCAGATTACCTGTACAAGGGTACAAAGGATTTTATATTTTCATTAAAAACGGAGAGCGATTATTTAGAAGAGGTTATTACCTATATTTCTGATTTTGGTGAAGATTACCTAAAACAATTCAACATTGTTTTTGAAGTTGAAAAAAATATCAGCAAAAATATAAAGCTCCCTTATTATTGGAGCAAACAACTTATATACATCTTTAAGGAGGCTATTACCAATGTAGCCAAACACGCAAAGTGCACAAAGGCTTGCATATCCTTTAACTATAATGATAACCTTTTAAGTATTAGCTGTAAAGATGATGGCGTAGGCTTTAATTTAGAGAAAATATCAGTAAGTAATGGTTTGAAGCATCTTCAATACAGAGCCGAAGTTATTGGGGGTCAACTAAAAATTAATTCTGTTAGTGGTACGACTATTACATTTATTGGAAAACCACATGATTAATGTAGTTATGAATTTAAAAAACAACTTTATCTTTAGATAATAATACAAGCTAATGTCACAAAATATTGTAATAATTGAAGATAATGCACCCTTAGCGAAAGGCTATAAAAAAATTATTGATAAAACCTATGATTTTAAGGTAGTTGCCTTGTATGATAATTGTGAAGATGCCATTGAAAATCTAAAGCATGATATGCCGAGGGTTGTTTTAATGGATATTGAGTTACCAAAAATGAATGGTGTAGAGGGCACAAAGAAAATAAAACAACTAAACCCAAAAACTGATGTTATTATAGTTACGGTTTACGAAAACTCTAAAACAGTTTTTGAGGCATTATGTGCTGGTGCTTCAGGCTACATTACCAAAAACACTTCACAGCAACAGCTGACTTCTGCACTTAATGAGGTAATTAGAGGTGGGGCACCAATGAGCATTAATATTGCAAAAATGGTTGTGCAATCCTTCAGGAAATCCACCAACTCCATTTTGTCCGAAAGGGAAACGGAAGTATTAACGCTTTTAGCATCAGGTAAAAGTTACAATAGTGTTGCCGAAACCCTATTTATTAGTATAAACACCATTCGTTTTCATATTAAAAACATTTATGAAAAGCTTCAAGTTTGCACCCGAGAAGAGGCCATAGAAAAGGCGAATAGAGAGCGCTTAATATAAAATCTACATGTTTTATGTAGTCCAAGCTAAGGGCTATACTGGTAGTTTTGACTCATAATTTTAAACCAAATTTATTATGAAACAAACTTACCTATTAACTCTATGTGTTTTCTTGTGCAGTTTTCTCAATGCACAAACAACAGCAATACCCGATGCAACATTTGAAAATTTTTTGATTTCTGAAGGTATTGACACTAATGGCGCAAATGGTAATATTTTAAATGCCGACGCCCAGAGCGTAACTACATTACTAATTTCAGAAGTACCTGTAAGCAACTGGAGTGGTATCGAAGCCTTTACTAATCTTACGGAGTTAAGAATCACTGCATCAGGACCAACGTCCATCAATCAAGCTACTGCAACTTCTATCAATTTAAGTGCCTTGACCAATCTGGAATATTTAATGTATCGTAGAAACGCACACTTAACCTCCTTAGATGTATCAGCAAATACGGCTTTAAAGACATTGATAGCTAGTCAAAATACAGCACAAACGCAATTAACACTTAATTCTGGATTAACAGATTTGAACATTTTTGGTATTGGTCCCGCTGGTGGTCTTACTATTAACTTTTCAAACAGTACAGCGTTGCAAAACCTTATTGCCTATGGCAGCAAATTAACAGCTCTTGATGTGTCCAACTGTCTCAATTTAATTGATGTAGAAATCTATTCCTCAACAATATTAAGCAGTTTAACATTGCCGACAAATTCTTCACTAGAGCGACTTAGAGCAGATGGTATGAGCGCCTTGTCTAGCATAGATTTATCAAAACAGGCCAACTTAAAAACCCTAAATTTGGGTGGAAATTCTGGACTGGCAACCGTAGATTTATCAAGTAATACAAACTTAGAAACCATCAACGTAAAAGATGCTCCAATAACGAGTATCGATTTTAGTAACACTAGTGCGTTAAGGTCTATAAATGCTGAAAACACTGTGTTTAGCACAGTAGATTTATCCGATTGTACTGCCTTGGAAGTAGTACTATTTAGAAACTCAGGGCTAACCAGTTTAGATTTAAGCAATCAATCCAATATTATAGATGTTAATTGCAATAATAGTAGCAACCTATCCAGTATCACTTTAACCCCGACCAGTACACTTACCGATTTTAGGTCTGAAAATACGATTATTGGCACTTTAGATTTATCAAATCAAACGGTATTAACAACACTATTTATTTCGCCAAATAATAGTTTGACAACCTTGAACCTGTCTGAATGTTCAGGCCTTACAAATTTAAACATTGGTAACGGAAATACAGGGAATGTGAGCAACATAAACGTCTCTAACTGCACCATGTTAGAAACTTTAGATTTTAGAAATAATAAAGTGAATGTACTCACCCTAGGAACTTCGTTACCAAGCCTAATGTACATTTACGGAATGAACAATCAACTTTCTTCGGTAAATTTAAGTGCGTTCCCTGCTTTACAGCATATCGACTTGAGCAACAATTTCCTTAACACATTTACTTTAGGCACTCATAATAGTTTATCAGAAGTAAATGCGTCAGGTAACGATATTTCAACGTTGGATATTACAGGTGTGCCTAATTTGCAAACACTTAATATGGCCACTAATAGCTTGTCTGCTTTAGACTTTTCTAGCTCTACTAATCTGCAGATTTTAAATCTAAACAATAATAATTTTAATACCATTAATGTATCTCCAGCCACAAGTTTATCTTCCTTTAGCATCAATGACAATCTAGGTTTAACGGCAATTACAGTTGGGGCAAACAGTCCAATAATTGCGCTAATGGCCAATAATTGTAATCTATCCACGCTCGATTTATTAAACCTTAATAATCTAAACACATTGGAAGTGAATAATAACAATCTGTCCGCTCTAGATTTCTCTAACATAAGTAGCATAATTGTAGTAGATATTTCAGATAATTTATTCACTACTTTTCCAAATATACCTAGTTCTACAAATTTGATTAGGTGTAGTAATAATGCAATCCCCACACTAGATTTTTCAAGCTTTATTAATTTGGCAGACCTCGTTTGTGGCAGTACAAGTTTAACAAGTCTAAATGTAAAAAACGGTACAAATCAAAGTAATAACTTAATTGTAAACACTGTTGGTAGTCCAAATTTAGGTTGCATTGAGGTAGATAATGAGGCCGATGCCAATGGTGGGAACGTGCCATATTTTATGTGGCAAAAAGATGCTGGTACAGCATATTCAGAAAACTGTGCATCACTCTCCATAGAAGATTTCACTTCAAATAATATCAAAATTCATCCAAACCCAATACAAACTGAATTGCTATTAGAATATAATAACCAAAACATCAAAAGCCTTAAACTATACAACCTACAGGGGCAATTTATAAAAGAACTCAATCCTGCATTAAAACATTTTGATGTTTCAGATTTAATTAATGGGATTTACTTGCTTCAAGTCAAAGCAGATAACTCAAGTTCAACTATAAAACTCGTAAAAAAATAAGTGTTGGATAACCTTAAAAAGTACAAATTAGAAATTTTTCTGTTTGCATTTTATTCACTCTTAACCCTAATACTTTATTTAACCCTAAATCATTTAAAATGAAAACAACATTTTTTAAACCCTTAGCCTTTATGTTATTACTTGTATTTTCGTGTAGTAATAACGACGATAGTAATACTCAAGAAGTTGTAGACGATAGTCCATTTCCTTCAGAAGGATTATTAGCCTACTATCTATTTAATAACAGTGCAGACGATAGTTCTAGTAACGAATATCATGCAGATGACAGTAATGTTATTTATGAAGAAGATAGAAATGGAGTCCAAAATAGCGCCGCTGCATTCAACGGTTTTAATGCTGTCATTGCATTTCCTAACGAAGTGCGTTTTAAGCCAATGCAATCCTCAACCTTATCGTTTTGGATACGAACCGGGATGCAATCACGTTACGATTTATTCGATCAGAGAGTAGGCTCATCTTCTAGCGATAATCACAACCATGGTATTATTATGAATGCATCAGAGTATGGCAATATGCAGTACGTGTATCCAAACTACAATCCAAACAATGGTACAGGAATAAATGAAACCATTCCAGTTCGCGATGCTTGGACACACTTTGTTTACGTAAAAGATACAGATACTAACACTATCAAAATTTATGTAAACAGTGTTGAAGTGTATAGTGGTGCTTTTACTGATCAGGATTTTGAAGTTAACGGTACGCTCTTACTCGGTGTAAATTATAATGAAAGTTATCGTTTTGAAGGTTATATAGACGATATTTTCATATATAACAGAGCATTAAATACTGCTGATATAAACAAGCTTTTCAAATATATTTACGAATAATTAGATTGGTTATATAGCAAGTCGGTTAATCATAAATTGGCTTTAAGTCCCCAAAAACAAGGTCTCTGGTAAAATCTAGAGGCCTTGTTTATTATTAAATAAACCTATTCAAATCCACCTGATTAATTTGTCCGTGAGAGGCATGGGCTACCAATTCGCCATTTTTAATAACCAGCAATTGTGGCGATTCATGTATCAATTGAAACTTATATCCAACCTCATCAGATAGTTGTCGGTAACTCAAAATATCCAAATAGTATAAATCCAATTCTTTCTCGCTAAAATTGTAATCGTCAATAAATTGACGTTGCACCATGCTACTAATGCCACAGCGCGTAGAATGTTTAAAAATAACCTGTGTTTTTATACCGGATTTCTTCTTAATGTAGTCTATTTGTTTGAGATCATTCAAGGGAATCCAAGGCAATATTTTTTCCTCCTTAACCACTTTCTCACCTCCAAAAATTTTTTTTAATAATCCCATAAATTGCTATTAATTTTAATTAAAACGACACATCTTACATTAAATTGTATAAAGATTATGGCGTTACCCATTCCCGATAGCTATCGGGAGGGTCGGGCTTTCGGGAGTCGCTCCCTCCTGCGTCGGGGAGCTTCAACAAATCCCTCAACCCCTAACGCGCCACTCTTATGTGCTTACTCAATACTTTAGGTCGGTTATTATTTTAAAGCTTACACCTGACTAAAAGTCACCTGTTTTATTGTTGTTCAAGACATTTTGTCTTAAAACTTGGTGCTTTTAGAAATGGTAAGATTATTGACCTTTAAAGAGCGTAAAGTTAACGAAAAAGAAAACAACACAATACAACTATGAATTTTAATAATTATACTATAAAATCTCAAGAAGCCATCCAACAGGCGCAACAAATTGCGCAAGGATATGGGCATCAACAAATAGAGAATGAGCATATTTTTAAGGGCATATTCGAGGTAGATGAAAATGTACTACCATTCATTTTAAAAAAATTGAATGTAAATGTTTCAATACTCAAACAAGCCCTAGATAAGCAACTGGAAAGTTTCTCAAAAGTTTCAGGAACGGACCTTATGCTATCCCGCGAAGCTGGAAAAACCTTAAATGAAGCCTCTATCATTGCAAAAAAGATGAAGGATGATTTCGTATCTATCGAGCATTTACTAATTGCAGTTTTTAAATCAAACAGTAAAATTGCACAGATGCTTAAAGATCAAGGTGTAACCGAAAAAGGGTTAAAAGCAGCCATTGAAGAATTGCGCAAAGGCGAAAATGTAACATCTCAAAGTCAAGAAGAAACTTATAATTCGCTCAGCAAATATGCAAAAAACTTAAATCAACTGGCAAAGGACGGAAAGCTAGACCCTGTAATTGGTAGGGACGAGGAAATACGAAGAATTCTTCAAATTCTATCCCGAAGAACAAAAAACAACCCTATTTTGGTTGGAGAACCCGGAACAGGTAAAACAGCGATTGCCGAAGGTTTGGCACATAGAATTATCGATGGGGATATTCCAGAAAATTTAAAGGAAAAACAAATATTCGCTTTAGATATGGGCGCACTTATTGCTGGTGCAAAATACAAAGGTGAGTTTGAAGAGCGCCTAAAAGCAGTGATTAAAGAAGTAACAACTAGCGATGGCGACATTGTACTTTTTATTGATGAAATACACACTTTAGTTGGAGCAGGTGGCGGACAAGGCGCTATGGATGCGGCAAATATATTGAAGCCTGCCTTAGCACGTGGCGAATTAAGAGCCATAGGTGCAACCACTTTAGATGAATATCAAAAGTATTTTGAAAAAGACAAAGCTTTAGAACGTCGTTTCCAAAAAGTAATGGTGGACGAGCCAGATACTGAAAGTGCCATTTCCATATTAAGAGGTATTAAGGAAAAGTATGAAACACACCACAAGGTGCGTATAAAAGACGATGCCATTATTGGTGCTGTAGAATTATCGCAACGTTATATTACAAACCGTTTTTTACCTGATAAGGCCATCGATTTAATGGACGAAGCTGCCTCTAAAATGCGTATGGAAATCAATTCTAAACCAGAAGAATTAGATGTTTTGGATAGAAAGATTATGCAGTTAGAAATTGAAATTGAGGCCATTAAACGTGAAAAAGATGAAACGAAGTTAAAATCTTTGAGAGCAGATTTAGCAAATTTGAAAGAACAGCGCAACGAGCTAAACGCCAAATGGAAGAGTGAAAAAGAGGTGGTGGACAATATCCAGAACACAAAACAGGATATTGAAAACTTCAAGCTTGAGGCTGAAAAGGCAGAACGAGAAGGTGATTACGGCAAAGTGGCAGAATTGCGTTATGGCAAGATCAAGCAAGCTCAAGAGCAATTGGAAGTATATCAAAAGCAACTCCAAGAGCAATCTGAAAATTCTTTGATAAAAGAAGAGGTAACCTATGATGATATTGCTGAAGTAGTTGCAAAGTGGACGGGAATTCCAGTAACTAAAATGCTACAAAGTGAGCGTGAGAAACTCTTGAAACTAGAAGATGAATTGCACAAACGTGTGGTAGGGCAAGAAGAAGCCATCGAGGCCGTAAGCGATGCTGTAAGACGTAGTCGCGCAGGGTTACAAAACCCACAAAAACCGATTGGAACGTTTCTTTTCCTTGGAACAACAGGCGTTGGTAAAACAGAGTTAGCAAAGGCTCTGGCAGAATACTTGTTTGATGATGAAAGTGCAATGACAAGAATTGACATGAGCGAGTATCAAGAACGTCATGCAGTAAGCAGATTGGTTGGTGCACCTCCAGGATATGTAGGTTATGATGAAGGCGGTCAGTTAACTGAAGCTGTGAGACGCAAACCATATTCTGTAGTGCTACTGGATGAAATTGAAAAGGCACACCCAGACACATTTAATATACTATTACAAGTATTGGATGAAGGGCATTTAACGGATAACAAAGGACGTGTAGCCGATTTTAAAAATACAATTATCATCATGACGTCAAATATGGGAAGCACTATCATACAAGAGCGTTTTGAAGCGACAAAAGATATTGAGTCTGCCATTGAAGCTGCCAAGGTTGATGTGCTGGCATTGCTAAAACAAAGTGTACGTCCTGAATTTTTAAACAGGATTGACGATACGGTAATGTTCACGCCATTAAGTAAGGAAAACATCGTCGATATTGTTGGCTTACAGTTAAAAAACGTCACTAAAATGTTAGGGCAACAAAACATCACTTTTGATGCTACAAAAGAAGCCGTAAGTTATCTAGCACAAAAAGGCTATAATCCTGAATATGGTGCGCGACCAGTAAAACGCGTGATACAAAAAGAGGTACTGAATGCTTTGAGTAAAGAGATTCTAGCAGGCAAAGTAACGACAGATAGTATTATTCTGTTGGATGCCTTTGACGACATGTTAGTTTTTAGAAATCAAAGCGACCTAGTAGAAGAAATATAAAGATAAGTTTAGTTTGGTTGGTTAGTTTGAAAAGCAACGGGAGTCAAAGTTTTTGACGAACGTTGCTTTTTTTTTAATAGTTCATTATAAATGTTGGATATAAACCCAAATAATAATTCCTTTCATCGAATAATACCCTAAAAAACATTCATACTATATAATATTGCTTAATTTTAAATGTTTATTAATCTGTTGATAAAAATATAAAACGGCACCTCTCCGTTTAGACTTAAATTTTTAATTTCACAGCAGTCTTATCGCCCCAATAAGAACATATGAAAGAGTATTAATGTTTAAAGGAAACCTACTTTTATTTTATGAATTTATCTAATTATATAGATTACACATTTTTAAAACCGACTGCTACAGAAAGAGATATCATTAATGTGTGTAAGATAGCTAAAGCCAATACATATTTTTCAGTTTGCGTTAATGGAACTTACGTGAAGTTAGCCAAAGAACTTCTAAAAGATACCGATGTAAAAGTATGTACGGTAGTAGGGTTTCCTTTGGGGGCAATGTCTACAAAAAGTAAAATATCTGAAGCGTTAAATGCCATAGAGGACGGTGCAGATGAAATAGATATGGTAATTAACCTAGGGTACCTAAAAAGTAGAAATTATGTTTCAGTCTTAAGGGACATATCTGATGTGAAACGTGCAGTTGGCGACACGACCTTAAAAGTAATTATAGAAATTTCTGAGCTAAACAAGAACGAAATTGTTAAGGCCTGCGAAATAGCGGTAGATGCCAATGCTGATTTCGTTAAAACATCCACTGGATTTGCCTCTGGTGGTGCTACATTTACTGCGGTGAAAATCATGAAAAAGACCGTAAAAGACAGAGCAAAAGTTAAAGCATCCGGAGGTGTTTCAGATTTTGAAACAGCAGTAAAATACTTAGAGTCTGGTGCAGATAGAATAGGAACGTCAACTGTTCTACGACCTGAAAAAGACACACTTCAAAAGCGAAATTCTAAGATTTATAGACGCTATATGGAAACCTCGCAAAAAAGTGAAGTATCACTTGAGGTACTTAAAGATATTAAGGTTAAGCTTTAAGCCTAAAATTAATAGTTTTTCCAGTATACTTCTGAGCTAAAGTATTTATTCCAGAATCGGTTAGTTGCAAAACCCTCGGGTATCCACCTGTGGTTTGACAATCCCGCATTAAAATTATTAATTTCCCTGACGGCGTAAGTTGAACCGTTCCCGGAATTACGGGTGATGTTAGAATTTGCTTTAAATCATTTGCTACGGTTTCGTTAAGCTGATATCCCATTCTATTATTCTCTTTAGAAATGGTAAATTTCGAAGTGAATAACTTTTCTTTTTGAACTTCTGACAAAAATGTAAATTCTGGCCCGGGCAATACTTCAATATCCGAAGACTCGAAATAAGTATCATCTACCCTTAATCCTGAAAATCGTTGCTCATTAACACGAATACCAAAATTAATTTTTAAAACACCTTGTTTTTCTATACTTTGAAATGGTGTAATAGTTTTATACATGCTTCTACTTCCCAAAACTTCTTGTGTTTGAAAACCTCCTGAAACTGCTAGGTAACATCGAAAGCCTGATTCTAACCTACCAAAACTTAATACATCGCCTTGTTTAATAGACAAACATTTGTTGTTAGTGATTGGTTTTCCATTTACAGATGGATTCATTATTGCGCCAGTAATAGCGATTGTAGTATTGTTTTCAAATTTTAATTTTGGTCCACTCATGGTAATTTCCATCACAGCAGCCCTTTTCTCGTTTCCTACCAAAGCGTTTGCTACACTTGCTGCCCTTTTATCCATAACCCCAGAAACAGGCACACCATAGTGCTGATATCCTATTCGCCCAAAATCTTGTATACAGGAATAGAATCCTGCATTTAAAACCTTAATCATATAGCACCTCACTTTCTATTTGATACACCCCAGCATCAACCAAAACCTTAATATCTTCATATTCCTGGATTGAAACTGGATAAAATTTTAGGCTATCACCTGCATTAGCAAAACAGGGTTCAGATTTTGAACTATCAAAAAAATTAATCGGACAATTACCAATGATATGCCAACCACCAGGGCTTTCCATAGGATAAATGCCCGTTTGCTCTCCTCCAATGGCCACACTGCCTTTCTTGATTTTTAATCTTGGTGTAGCTCTTCTAGGAGTAAACAATGCGCTATCTAAACCGCCCAAGTATAAAAACCCAGGTAAAAAGCCTATAAAGAATACCGTATAGATAGAAGCACAGTGTTTAGTGATTATGTCATCAATCTGTAACTGTTTTTCCCTAGAAAGTATTTCCAAATCTATACCGAAATGGGTATCATAACACACTGGAATTTTCCATGATTGTCTTTTATATATTTTTCTAGCTTTTGATGACTTATAGATTTCTTTTAACAATTTAACTTCAGACGAAAAATCAAAATTTTCATTCTTATATGAGATTGAAAGTGAAGCGTAACCATGGTTTAAACTTTGAAGATTTCCAAGTTCACTATGTATCACTTTCGATTTAAAAGCAACAATGTCATTCAAAATAAGGATATCAATCCTTTGGGGCCATTCCACAAGAATTGCCTGTTCTCCATAGGGTATATATTTCAATTCGTATGTCATTTTTATTGAATTGAAACTCCTTTAGACTTTAAATTACTTACTAATTTATTCACCAATCCAATGGCCTTTGGGTTATCACCATGAATACAAAATGTATGAGCTTTAATCTCGATTTCTTTCCCAGTAATTGTCTTTACTTTTCCTTTAGAAACCATTCTAAATACGTGCTGAAATACATCGTCCTCATTATGCAAAAGTGCATTTTCTTTCTGTCGGGAAACTAAAGTCAAATCATCATTGTAATTCCTATCTGCAAAGGCTTCATAAATTATGGGAATCTTTTGTTGAGTGGCAATTTTAGCAATAACCGATTTATAGGGCACATAAAGAAATACAGGTAAATGCATACTCTTCATCACCTCAACTATTACTTTTGCCGTTTTCTCGTCTTTCATCGCCATATTATACAGTGCTCCGTGTGGTTTTACATGATGCAAACTGGCATTTTCTTCTTCTAGTACTTTAAGTAGTGCGTTTATTTGATCTAAAACAGATTTAAATAGGGCTGCGCAGGGCATTTCCATTGCAACTCTACCAAAATTTTCAACGTCTGGAAATGAGGGATGCGCACCAATCTTAACTTGATGCTTCTTGGCAAGCTTCACTACCATTTTCATAGTTTTAACATCGCCTGCATGACCACCGCAGGCAATATTGCAAGAAGAAATAAAAGGCATTAGTTGTGCTTCATTTCCAATACTTTCACCTAAATCAGCATTTATGTCTATGGAACGGTTTTGCATTACAACAGGTTTAAATCAAATACCTTATTAAGTGCCGTTAAGGCCAACAATAGGCTAATCACAAAAATAACTCCACCAAAAACATTATTCAAAATAGTGTTTCTATGTTTTCCTAATAATTGTGCTCTATTCATTGCCCACAACAAAAATCCCGTAATTATTGGAAGTAAGAAACCATTAGCCACCTGCGCAAATTTAATAATTTCGATAGGTTTTAAGCCCGATGAAGAAATCACAACGCCCATTACCAAAATCAATATCCAAACACTTCTAAACTTAAGCGATTTCAAATTAGAATTCCACCCAAAACAACCAGCAGCAACATAGGCCGCTGCCAAAGGTGCAGTAATAGCACTTGTTATACCAGCCGCGAATAAACCCATAGCCAAGAAGTATTTTGAAAAACTACCGAACAAGGGCTCTAAACCTAAAGCCAAATCTGCAGCATTACGAATGGTATCAATTTGTATAGAAGTTGCCGCAACTATAATGCTCATGGATACCAAACCACCAAGAATTACGGCTAAAAAGGTATCTGCTCTAGCATGTTTTAAATCTTTTACATCTTGCCATTTTTCTTTTACCAAAGACGCATGTAAGAACAAATTATAAGGTACTACAGTTGTACCAATTAGCGCTATAATTAACAAGGTGCTACCGCTAGGAAATTGTGGGACAAATGCGCCTTTGAACAACTCAGAAAGGTTTGGCTTGGTTAAGGCTGCAGTAGTTAAAAACGCTAAACTCATTAAAATGACCAACATGACTAAAGCGCGCTCCAAAACTTTATAATTTCCAATGTATAGCAAGATAAACGCTGAAATTCCAATTAAGAAACTATAACCATTTAGTTGAAAACTACCAAATGGAATAGTTGATGCACCAAATAGCGTTTCTAAACCTAAAACACCACCACTTATATTCCCCCCTTCATAAGCTGCATTACCAATAACTATGGCAGAAATCACCAAAATTATTGCTGAAAATTTAAGGAAAGGAGATTTGATTTCTTGCCTGATGACATTAGAAAGTCCACGTTGTGTTACAAGCCCCAATCGCGCAGTCATTTCTTGTAATACTATTGTAGCGAAAATAGACAACACCATTGCCCAAAGCAATGCATACCCAAATTGCACACCTGATAACGTACAGACCGTAACTGTTCCTGGGCCAATGAAAGCTGCTGCTACCAATGGCCCAGGTCCAATATTTTTAAAAAATTTTTTCAATTCAAATAGATCTTCTAACTAAGATACTATTTTAATTGCGTTAATAATTCGTCAACGGCTTTTTTTAGCTGTGTATCTCTGTTTTTCGCTTTGTCATCAGGATTGTTGTACACCACAATATCTGGTACTGCAGGTCCTAGTTCCATATTTTCTTTTGTTGCCTTAACATACCACCCTCTAAACGGCATTCTTACATAAGAACCATCAATCAATCCTGTACCACCAGTAGAAATTACAGCACCAAATGTTGGCACACCTACTAAAGTACCAATATCTAATGTTTTGTAAGCATGAGAAAAGATCTCAGCGTTTGAATAACTATTTTGATTACAAAGTGCAATGGAAGGTTTGGTCCATGATGCCAAAGGCAAACGCTCGCTGTAAGGATAGTGATTGATAAATTTAGTTTGCTCCGTTTCTAAATTTTTTGCTGCGCCTCTTGGTACTGTATAGGCATGTTGTTTCACGTTTAGTACAGCCATCAAATAATCGGTTGTCCAACCGCCACCATTAAACCTTACATCTATTACGATACCTTCTTTACCTAAACCAGCAGCTGTCAATTCTCTTTCAAAACGCTCAAAACTCGTCCAATTCATCCCTTGAATATGTATATATCCTAACTTTCCGTTGGAATATTTATCGGTTAAGCGCTTGCGCTCTTTCACCCAAGCATTGTAGTTTTCGGCGCGATTGCTACTTTTCGGCCGTATTACTATTTCTTTAGAAGTGCCGCCTCTATTAATTTCAAGATAGATTTTTTCGTTAGCCGTACCTTCTAAAAACTCATAAACATTAGTAGATTTATTTAAAGCATTGCCATTTACTGAAGTAATCACATCTCCTAAAAGGATTTGACTAGAACTTCTATCTCCAGGCATTGTAGGTACCACTGAAACTACCTTTAAATTCCCATTAGATGTTGGCTCTACCTCTACACCCAATAAACCTGTGCGCTCCCGTTGTAGGTCTTCTCTAGTTTCAACACGATAAAGCCCCATATGGCTCGCATTGATTTGCCCTAACATCCAATTGAACATTCGTTGAAAATCTGTTCTTGTTGAGGCATTTAAAGCCAAAGGCTCGTATTTTTTTCTCAAGCTTTCCCAATTCTGTCCATGGAAATTAGGGTCGTAAAACCCATCATTAATCGCTTTCCAAGCTTCGTTAAAAATCTGTTGGGATTCTATGTTATAATCAATATCCATCTTCGCAGAAAATGATAACGATTCGCTTTTATCGTTAGATAGATTAATACTGCTTAGACTCCCTCTTTTTGTTAAATAAAGTTTTGATCGTTTTTTATCAACAGTAATGTTTGATGGGCGCGTACTCTTGGTAGTTAACGCTTTCCTGTCTTTTCCATCCCATTTGATTTTGAATAGGTCCGACTCGGTTTCTGCATCACCTCTACTGCCATTGCCTGTAGTGTAATAGATGGTTTTGGAGTCTTTTGAAAATAATTGTCCAAACTCTCCGCCAACATAAGACGTTACCTGAACCTGACGCTCGTGAATATCATCAAAATCGATAACCGTAGGCTTTACTTTTGGTTTTTTATCCTTTTTAGTCTTGTCATCCTTCTTATCCCCTTTTTTGTCTTTTTCTTTAGAGTCGTCTGTATCTTCTTCCCAATCCTCTGCTGTTTTTTCCCAATCGGCTTTAGTTAACCAAGTGAACCACACATCGTAATCACTATTATTTCTATTTGAAGAAAACATCAACTTTTTACCATCAGGACTCCAAACCGGACCTCTATCCTGCTTGGGATGCATTGAAATATTTATGGGCGTACTACTATTATCAGCTTTATGAATGTATATTTCAGAATTAAAATCTAAGTTGCTTAAGCTATATGCCAACCATTTAGAATCTGGAGACCACGAGGCACCACTAGGAGTTGCCCATCCGTCCAACAGTGTTTTTTTGTTAGACATTTTACCTTTGCTGTCAATATTAGCAACTACCAATTTCCCTCTGCCAAGGTTGTATACAATTGATTTGCCATCTGGAGACAGCACCAAGTTATTTTCATCATCGGTAGTTTTAGTAATGCGCTCTATTTTATGTTTCAATGTTTTGAAGATGTCTGATTCATTGTCGTTATCAGACTTCACCAAATAGACATCTTTCTGTCCATCTCTATCTGAGATAAATAGCAACGTACTGTCATTTAACCATGTAGCATCAGTATCTCTAAACGAGGATTTTGTTAGATTAACCGTACGCTTTTTATCTTTCGCAGTTTCACGAACAAATATTTCACCTCTAATGTTTATTGCTGCATATTTTCCGTTTGGAGATATAGCGATGTCCGAAACGTTACTACTGAATGTTTTATGCACCACAGGGTCAAATCTATAATCTGAGGCAATATCTATATTTACGTTTTTTTGAGCTTTTGTTTTTGCATTAACCACATAAATAGTATTACCCTTTGTCATTATCAAATCGGTGCCATTCTTACTGATTTGATATGAAAAAATCCCCATATCTATAAAATCTGTTATTTGGGAAACTGCACCTGTTTTTGCTCCTGAATCATTTATTTTAAGTTGATGTACATTGTATTTACCACTTCTTGAGGATTGAAAATAAATCGTGTTATTATCACCCCATTGCGGATAAAAGTCGTTTCCGTCGTAATCGGTTAGCTTTGTATAGTTATCATTCTTAATATCGTACAACCAAATATCCCTATTTGCAGGACCTCTGTATGCCTCTCTTTCCAATCTACAACTACCTTTAACAAATACCACAAATTTCCCATTAGGAGACAGTGCAGCATCAAAACCAGTGGCATCTAAATAACGCTTTGGCGTTCCGCCATCTTCACTAATAATATGCGTTTCACCTTCACGTTCTACCTGAACAAAATTTCTTCTTGTAGAAAATAATATGTATCCATCGGCTGTGTAATCTGTAATAACGTCACTTGCGGAATGATACGTAAGTCGTTTTGGCATCCCGCCAGTAACGGGCATCACATATACATCATTATTGCCAAAACGCTCGCTAATAAACGCAATATGTTTTCCATCAGGACTCCAAACGGGTTTAGTATCATAGGCTTCATGAACCGTTAAACGTCTTGGGTTTTCACCATTAACACTTGCTGTCCAAATATCACCTTGATAGTTAAACGCAATGGTTTGTCCATCTGGACTAATTGCTGGGAAATTAATTAAGGGATTTTGAGCCATCCCTATACCTGCAAATACTAGAGCTATAATTGTAAATAGCTTTGAAGTAAATTTCATTTTCATGGGTTATTTTAGTTATTCCCGTAAAAATAAAACTTACCCCTCTTAAATCTGGATAAATTAAAATATGTTTAACAAAAAACAATTACAATTTAGAAGAATTCAATGCATATATAGCAAAACTACCTAACCAATGCCCGCCCATGTAATCGTCACCAAAAATACTGGGAAGTGAATAATGAATGTGTTGATTTGCAACAGCTTTAAGATGGTGGTATTCTGGCATATCTTCAGCAATTTTGTATAAATTCCATGTACGGGAAAAATTAACACCATCTAAATGCACCAAATGCCCATCGGTTCTATCAGAAACCAAACCGACTTCCATATTAAACCCTTTATCCTTTAATTGTGGCAGGAAGTTTTCTAACCATACTTTGTAATCTTCTAATGGTAATAAACGTTTCATTAAAGCAGCCTCTTCCAAACATGGCGATAAAAAATCACTCCCACTAGGTTCCCAAGATATCGGGCAATGTTCATCATTTTTAAAGAAAAACAAGGCTCTATCTTGTATTGCGCTTTTCAAGTCTTCATGCCTAACAGTTTTGGCATAATCATACGCAAATGATAATCCAAAGGCTGTATTCGTGTGCGTTCCTACCCGTAGCGCGTAATTCAACTTTGGTAAGTACTCAATGTATTTTTCAGCAATCAAATCGGTAAGCGGTTGCAAGTTGGCTTCTAGCTGTCTTGCTGTGTCGTCATCCCAAGTGTGCAATTCTTCCGCAAGTTTTAAAAGCCACGCCCAACCATAGGTGCGCTCATAAGATTTATTATGCTTACCATGAAAATAAGCCACTTCTGCCTCAATGTTTTCTTTAGATATATTATTGAGCAATCTCGCTTTTATAGATTCAGCATCATCCAAATTGGGAAAGGATTTTAGCAAACGCACCAAACTCCAATGCCCATGAACTGATGAATGCCAATCAAAACAACCGTAAAACGCAGGATGTAAGGTTGTGGGAGATTTTAAATCTTCATCACCGCCCAAGGTCTGCGATAAACGATTTGGGTATTCTATGTTGATACAGTGCAAGGGCAACTCTGCAAGTTTATTGGCTTGTTCCAAATCTAGCTTTGGTACTTCCTTGCTAATGCCTGCATTTATTTCAGAAGTATCGTCAGCGGTTTCATTAGCACTTGTTTTCTTTTTTGAAGCATCACAACTAAATAAAACTATCGTTAAAATGATGGGAAGGTACTGTTTCATATATCTATTTTAAGAATAGGCTAAATTTACCTTACCTCGTGTGATTTCCCAAATAAATAACAACTTACATTTTCAATAGCCCATTTTTGCGCTGTCAATGTCCAAATATTCTTCTATTATGAAATGAGGTTACAACAAGAATAAATACCTTTGTAAAACAGGAAAATCTTATCTATGAAATCTTTAAACCGCTATATAGACCATACGCTTTTAAAGGCCGATGCCACAAAACAGCAGATTTTAAACTTATGTGAAGAGGCCAAAACTCATAATTTTTTCTCAGTTTGCGTAAATAGCAGTTATGTAGCACTTGCCAAAGCCCAACTAAATGAAACCAATGTTAAAGTATGCACCGTAGTAGGCTTTCCTTTAGGAGCAGCGAGTACCCAAGCTAAAGTAGCCGAAGCCAAAACAGCGCTAGAAGCAGGAGCAGATGAAATTGATATGGTTATCAACATCGGACTTTTAAAAAGCAAGGATTTCGATGCCGTTTGGAAAGATATTGAAGCCGTAAAACGTCAATTACCCCATAATATTTTAAAAGTAATTTTAGAAACATGTTATCTAGAAGACATCGAAATTATTAAAGCCAGTGAGCTGGCGGTACAAAGTGGCGCCGACTTTATTAAAACCTCCACAGGGTTTGGCACCAGAGGCGCATCGGTAAATGATATTAAACTCATGAAAAGCGTATGTGGTGATTGCATGAAAATAAAAGCCTCAGGAGGGATTAGGGACACCAAAACCGCTTTGGAATATATCAATCTTGGTGTAGAACGCTTAGGCACATCATCAGGTGTAGCCATAGTAAATGGAGAAACGTCAAATTCAACCTATTAATTTAAAGTTATGAGCATTCATATAGAAGCCAAACATGGAGACATTGCAGAAACTATTTTACTTCCTGGAGATCCACTAAGAGCCAAATGGATAGCCGAAACCTTTTTCGAAAACCCGTTTTGTTTTAATAAGGTAAGAAGCATGTTGGGGTATACCGGCACGTATAATGGGAAACGTATTTCCGTTATGGGTACAGGCATGGGCGTACCCTCTATATCCATTTATGCACATGAACTTATTACAGAATATGATGTAAAAAACCTAATACGTGTTGGCACTTCTGGATCCTATCAAGAGTACATAAAAATCAGAGATATTGTTTTGGCAATGGCGGCATCCTCAAATTCTGGCGTTAACGAATTGCGCTTTAGCGGTGCAGACTATGCCCCTACTGCCAATTTCGATTTGTTCCAAAAAGCAGTAGAAACCGCAAAAGAAAAACAAATTCCCATAAAAGCGGGCAATGTATTTACCTCGGATGAATTTTATGCAGACGATTTCGAATCCTATAAAAAATGGTCAAAATTCGGGGTACTATGTGTAGATATGGAAACTGCAGGCTTATACACCATTGCTGCAAAGCACAACGTTAAGGCCTTAACCATTTTAACCATTTCCGATTCCTTAGTTACTGGCGAACGCACTACAGCCAGAGAACGCGAAACCACCTTTAAGGATATGGTAGAAATTGCTATTGAATTAGCTTAACTGCTATGTTTTTCTTGGGCGTTACCCACAAGGGTTGGGCTTTCACTAGTCGCTCTCTGCGAGGAGCTCCAACATGCCGTTCAATCCCTAACGCGCTTGTTTGCTGGCTATGGTTTTAAACCAAATAACATCGTTGATTTGCTAACTTTTAGTTAAATGTGTTTTGAATTTAACTAATTGAAAAGATTTCATTTTAGTGTTAATTACTCTTACCGCCACTAGTCACAGACTAGCGGTAGCGGGGAAAAGCTGGTCAGACCAAATAGCATCGTTGATTTGCTAGCTCCTAGTTTTAATATATTTTGTAATTAACTGGTTGTTTGGCTTTTGATAAGTTCTTTTTAGCCTCCCTATCAATCACTAAATATTAACAGAATTACAATTGTAAGAATTATTTTACAATAATATAAAAATCCTAAAATTTGTTAACTATTTTATGTTGACAAATAAATAAAACACTGTTTATCAGATTATTATGATTTCTATTTAAGAAAATTTAGAAAATCTATTTTCAAAAACACAATTATAAATTCTATCTTTGTTTGACACAAAAACAAAAAGGAATGCACGTCTTAAATACATTCCTTTTTTCTATGTTTTTTTGGTAAAAAGTAAATCAAAACTTCTTTTGTGTTGAAGTTATGTTTGAAAATTTTAAAAGGCTACTTCAGTTGTATTGAAGTGGTCTTTTTTTATTTATACAACTTTGTTTGTTGTATGGTACAAATATAATACTTATGTATATACTTTTATATACATTGATAGATATTAACAATCGTTATAATAGAATAAATTAAATTCCTATTATTTATGAATACCAATGTATTTAGGTATTAATGATTCTTTTTTTAATTTAATTGATATATCTATTGTTAATAAAAAATGTTTCAATGGTAGTAATATTATTAGTAAAACGATTGAAGAATTATTCATTACCAGTCCACCTTGTCAATAAATTGTTTCAATAGATTTATTTTCTGGTAGTGGTGGATTTATTATTGAAGTATTTATATTCCCTCGGCAATGTGTAAAATGCTGGGATTTTCCCCCGCTACCGCTAGTTTGTAACTAGTGGCATTCTGAGTAAGAATGAAAAGATTCCTGCCTCCGCAGGAATGAATCAACCCAACCATCCCTCACGATCCAAACTTCGATACTGTATAGCCTCACTAATATGAGAACCATTCACTTGTTCTGAACCTTCTAAATCGGCAATTGTTCTAGAAACTTTCAAAATCCTATCATAGGCTCTCGCAGACAAATTCAAACGCTCCATAGCTGTTTTCAACAATTCTTTTGAAGCATCATCCAAAACACAATGTTTTCTTATTTGTTTTACATTCATTTGTGCATTATAATGCACACTATCAGATTCTTCAAAACGTTTGGTTTGTAGTTCTCTGGCTTGGGAAACACGTTTTCTAATATCCACGGAAGATTCTCCTTTTCTATCATCACTTAATTTATCAAACGGTACTGGCGTCACTTCAATATGAATATCAATTCTATCTAATAACGGACCAGAAATTTTACCCAAATACCGTTGCATTTCAGCAGGACTAGAGGTTACGGGAGCATCAGGATCGTTAAAATACCCTCCCGGACTCGGGTTCATACTGGCTACTAACATAAAAGATGATGGATAAGTTACGGTAAACTTCGCTCTAGAAATCGTGACTTCTCTGTCTTCCAACGGTTGACGCATAACTTCTAAAACTTCACGTTTAAATTCTGGTAATTCATCTAAAAATAACACACCATTATGTGATAATGAAATTTCTCCGGGTTGTGGGTAACTACCGCCACCAACTAGGGCTACATTTGTAATATTATATAATATAGAGGTTTGAATACAGAAAATTAAATAATTGATATTCAATCAAATTCTGAACATGGAAAAGTATATTTTTTTAGATAATCTAGAGGTGGAAAACATTTTATCAGCTTATAAAAAGCATCTTCCTCTTCCCCATTATCATAGTGCTTCTTAATAATTACAATATTATTATATAATTCTGAAAATTGATTATCCATTTTAAATAGTTTGAAATTATATACTTCTGGAGTAGTTAAGAAAGTGAACAAAAGATCACCTAAATCTTTTTTTCCATTAAAAAAATTAGACTTTTCCAAACCATCAAAAACATCAGATTCAAGAAGAAAGGAAGTAATATTTGATTGAAAAACGTATTTCCAGTATTTTAAAAGAACAATTAAATAGAAATAGGAATTATTTTCTTTGGTTTTTACTCTATCATTGTACACATAGGGTAATATTGTTTCTATTTTAGAAACTGGTTTTCCATTCTTAAAATCATCATCTTTATTACCCGAAGTTGATCGCACATGTGTTTGCTTTGGCAATGGCAAAAGATGTCTATGGTTATATTCCCATTCCCTATAAGGTAGCGAAAGGGTCAACATATCTCTTCCCTTTTCTCCGCGAGCTGGAGTCAATTCAAATATAATTCCTTTAAATGATAGATGCACAGAAGGATAGTCGAGTTTTATATCTTTAAAATCCTCATTATTCAAGTTAACCAAACCTTTATAAATAATATCTGTTGTCAAGACATTAGAATCAATACCCTTGTTGTACTCTATCAAAGTCTTCCAACTTCCGAAATCATATTGACAAAAAACATCTACATCAGTTTTTCTAGATATAGAAGGAGATAATGAAGTTCCACGTGTAATTGAGCCATAAACTCTAAATCCATGGAAAAATGTTAAATGAATTTTTAAGATTATAAATAATTCATCACTTATAGCCTTTATTTGTCTAATCTCGTTTTCTTGAATTGCAACTTGATTCACTAATTGAACCAGATATTTTGAAACCATATTTTTTTGATAAGTTCTCTAAAACTAAATTTCTAATTCATTCTCATTATAAGACTCTTCTCCTGAATTAATACCAATTTTTGCTTTTATATAATCTGATTGACTTGTAGGAAACGATTCTGCCTCCTTATTTATATCTTCTATTGCTAAAGTTACATTTTCTATGGTTTCTATCAAAGAATTTTGTGTAATGACATCATCCGCAATGTAAGCTAATATAATATCACATTTTTTATAAACTCCTAAATACCTATTTCCCACTCTCCTATGTCCCTCAACCTTTTTTTGAAGGTTGAGAAAAGTTTGAAAACCAGTCAATAATGCAGTAATTAATCCTAAAACAAGTGGTACATACTTTAACCAATCTACTGCATCTTCAGTAATAATATAAAATAGAATCGAACTCGAAAGAATATTTACAATAATCAACGGAATTCCTATGCTATAATGCCACTTTTCTTTTTTATCGGCAGCATTGAAATGTTTTTTCTTGCCATATAAAGCATCAGTTTTTATTTTTTTAATCTTTAGAGTAATATTATCCATTTTTAAATCCTATTAATATATAACCTTTCGTCACGAGTTAAATCATTCAATTCTTTAATATCATTAGCCAATCATTTTAAATACAAGCACCCCTATGATAGCAACTAATGTAATCAGAACAATCCATATCCTATTCAAAGTTCTTTTCTGAGTTAATATCTGATTTGATAATAGCTCTTTTTTATTCTCTGATTGCTTCTTAAACCTCTCCAATCCTTCATCTTTAACTTTTAAAGCATTTATTCTCCCCTGCTCTACGAAGTTTGCAACTGCGTAGCTGACTAAGATATAAATTTATCACCCCAACCACCCCTCACGATCCAAACTGCGATATTGAATCGCTTCACTGATATGAGAACCATTCACTTGTTCTGAACCTTCTAAATCCGCAATCGTCCTAGACACTTTTAAAATCCTATCATAAGCCCTAGCAGAAAGATTTAAACGTTCCATGGCGGTTTTCAACAATTCTTTTGAGGCATCATCCAACACACAATGTTTCCTAATTTGTTTGGTATTCATTTGGGCATTATAATGCACACTATCAGAATCTGAAAAACGCTGGGTCTGTATGGCTCTTGCTGCAGTAACACGTTTTCTAATGTCTACAGAAGATTCGCCTTTTCTATCATCCGATAGTTTTTCAAAAGGCACAGGCGTCACTTCTATATGAATATCAATCCGATCCAATAACGGACCAGAAATTTTACCCAAATAGCGTTGCATTTCAGCTGGACTCGATGTTACTGGTGCATCAGGATCGTTAAAATAACCTCCCGGACTTGGGTTCATACTGGCTACCAACATAAAAGACGATGGATAAGTTACAGTAAACTTAGCTCTGGAAATCGTTACTTCTCTGTCTTCCAATGGTTGACGCATTACCTCTAAAACTTCACGTTTAAATTCTGGTAATTCATCTAAAAACAATACGCCATTATGTGATAACGAAATTTCTCCGGGTTGTGGATAACTACCGCCACCAACTAAAGCCACGTTAGATATGGTGTGATGCGGACTACGAAACGGTCGTTGCGCCATCAACCCCGAATCTTTTACACGCCCCACCACAGAATGTATTTTTGTAGTTTCCAAAGCTTCATGCAAGGTCATTGGTGGTAAAATACTTGGAAGCCGTTTTGCTAACATAGTTTTACCTGCACCTGGTGGACCAATTAAAATAATATTATGTCCGCCAGCTGCTGCTATTTCCATACAGCGTTTTATCCCTTCTTGCCCTTTTACATCAGCAAAATCAAACTCTGGATAGTTCAAATTCTTTTCAAACTCCTTTCGAGTATCTATAACTGTTTGCTCTAGAGATTCACCTTTATCAAAGTAATTAATAACCTGCTTAATATTATCCACACCATAAACTTCCAAATCATTCACAATAGCAGCTTCCTTAGCATTTTGAGCTGGTAAAATAAAGCCTTTAAAACCCTCTTCTCGAGCTTTAACCGCAATTGGCAGTGCGCCTTTTATGGGCTGTAAACTGCCATCGAGAGAGAGTTCTCCCATGATTAAATATTGATCTAAATCCTCAGCTTTAATCTGACTTGAGGATGCCAAAACCCCAATGGCCAAAGTTAAATCGTAAGCACTACCTTCTTTTCGCAAATCGGCAGGCGACATATTGATGATGATCTTCTTTCCAGGAATTCGGTAACCGTTGTTTTGTAATGCCGCAGCAATACGGAAATTACTTTCTTTTATGGCATTATCTGGCAACCCAACTAAATGATAACCAATACCTTTATCTGTATTTACTTCAACCGTAACTGTGGTAGCTTCAACACCAAAAACAGCACTACCAAAAACTTTTTTAAGCATAGTATGACTTTACTGGCTAAATGTAAGAAATGTTATTGGATTTGAAAATAAATTAAGAGTGTTGAAGATTGACAGTTTTAGGTTTTTCCACTTTAATGGTATAAGACACAACAATATCTTTTCCTACTTTAGCATGTATATCGTATTGTCCTGTTTTAGTAAACCTATGCCTTAGTTCTAAAACACCTTTCTTTAAATTTACCGCTTTTGCCTTTATGCTCTTGAACTTGAAACCGCTGCTCATTACCAAGGTAATATCTTTCAGATAAGTTTCATCTAAAACATCAAACTGAAAAACAACTGTATCTCCAGCATGAATCGTAGTTTCTAAAGTTTCAGGCGCTTTTGGAATAATGCCATATTTGTAGGTACTACCATAAATTATTGGTGCTCTTACAAAATCTTTTAATGTCAGTGATTTATCATCCAAAAGCAACCATGATGTATCTATGGGATAATGATTTTTTGCAAATAAGTCTGGTTCAGCTAAAAAATAACCATCATTATAGTCCTTGATGAATTCATGGTCATCCAAATTGTAAAAACCACTTGCTTGGGTTGCATCGGCGAAATACCATTTGCCATTTAGCTTTACAACATTCCATGAGTGGTTTGGGAAATCGACAGTGTTTACATTGGTTCTAACTGTACGCGCGTAGCCATCAACAATTTCACATTCAATATCAGCAATATTTGTAAGTGCCTTAACAATGTAAGCGTAGCCAGAACAAATTGTTTTTTTGTCTCTCACCAGCCTTTTAAACACTTTGGATTGCGCCCTAGTATTCCATTCAGAAAAAGCAATGCTATTATGATGTAGTTGTTTGCGTTTTTTGAGCGTGGTCTCACTAAAATAATGGTCACTTTCAATATTTAAACACACCCAAGTATGAATAGCCCTAAACTGCTCTACTTGGGTGTTTAAGTCATTTGTTAGCTCATGTACTAACAATGGCATGTTTTTCAACGACATTTTACTGCATGATTTTGCAATATTATCGGCTTTATCAAAATTGATATGCTTAAAATCAGATTTTTGCGCAGATAATGCTATACAAAAGAAGAGAAGAAAAATGGTGTATATACGAATCATAAAACTTGCTAGAAAGGAGCTATTTTGCTTTTCGGTTTGAGATATACACCTGGTTTACCTGAACTTCACCTAATAAATCAATGTCATCCCCAGTTAATTGTACATTTAAAAACTTCTGATCCTTTTCAATAATAAATTTTTGGGTTTCATAACCAATATAACTTATTAGAAGAATATCGCCTTCATTTAACGCTTTAGGAAATACAAACTTACCGTCAAAATCGGCAGTAACTCCTATTTTTGTGCCTTTAAGCAATATACTTGCACCCGCTAATGGCCCTGATTCATCTTTGACTACGCCTTTTAAAAGCTTGTCTTGAGCTTTATCAGATTTTAGGTTTTGAACCGTTTCAGTCACACTATTTTTATCTTGTGCTTCAACATTTTGAAATGTATTGAAGGCCAAAACCGCAATAGCAGCAGCTTTTATAAATTTTAGCATTGATCTGCGTCGTGTTTCCATAGCTGTACTTTTTTTATGTAATTGTCCTTTTCGAAAGTAACCACAGGTATTATCGGCTTTTTGTTTTAAAACCTGTTTTACTTGCATGTCTGTCATATTTCTAAAATCAATGACTTCCTTTTCGCAGGATTTACAAAATCCTCCTGATGCTGTTTTTTCAAACCCGCTAAATCGCTCTGAACAGGGGTTTTGGATTGAGATACTAAAATTTGCTTTCATAATGTTATATTTTTTGATACCTCGAAACTAAAAATAAGAAATATTCCAGACTATTCAGTTTTATTGAATACTGATTTTCAATGCGTAAAGCTGCCATTTCAGTTAGGGAACTATTTTTAGACAATCCTAGTTTTCGAATCTAGGTTTCGTTATATTTGTACGGATATAACGATATTTTCATGATTTCAATTCGCGAAGCTATTTCAATCGTAAAAGAAAACGGCAAACCTTTATTAAAACCTACGGTAAAACCTGTTGAAAAAGCTGGAGGCTATGAGTTATACAAGGATATCATCTCCCCTATCAATATGCCTCCGTTTCGCCAATCAGCGATGGATGGCTATGCATTGAACTTGCACGATAGTTTATCCTATAAACTAATTGGAGAGATAAAAGCTGGGGATGGACATGAGCCAAAACTGCAAGAGGGAGAGGCAGTTAGAATATTTACAGGCGCAGCTGTACCAGATTCAGCCAATGCAGTCATGATGCAGGAAAAGGTTGAAACGGATGGTGGTGACAAGATAATTATTGCACACCAAATTCAACCAGAGCTTAATATTCGTCCCTTAGGGGAGCAAGTTAAGTGTGGTGACATAGCTTTAAAAAAAGGCACTAAACTTACACCTGCTGCAATAGGCTATTTACTCTCTTTAGGCATTACTGAAGTTTCAGTCTACAAAAAACCAAATATTGCTATAGTTACTACGGGAAACGAGCTCATAGCACCGGGACAAGAGCTTTCCCATGGAAAAATTTATGAAAGTAACTCCAAGATGTTACTGAGCGCTTTGTACAATCTAAAGTTCTACGATGTAACGCTTTATAAAGTTGAAGACCATTATGATAAAACTGTTGAAACACTCAACACTGCTTTAAACAACAATGATTTAGTATTAATTACTGGAGGTATATCAGTTGGTGATTACGATTTTGTAGGGAAATCGCTTAAAGAATTAAACGTTGAAGAACTATTCTACAAAGTGAAGCAAAAACCAGGAAAACCTTTATTCTACGGGAAAAAGAAGGATACTCAAGTTTTTGCGTTACCTGGAAATCCTGCTGCTGCGCTATCTTGCTTTTATGTGTATGTGTATATCGCTTTGCAACAAATGATGCATCGTAATACTTTAGAATTACCACGAATCAAAGCAAAATCAGCTAATTCTTTTATTAAGAAAGGTGATAGACCTCAATTTTTAAAAGGGATTTATAGTAACGGAGGGGTTGAAATTTTAGACGGACAAAACTCTTCAATGCTGCAAACTTTTGCTCTAGCCAATGTGCTAGTGTTTGCTCCTGAGGCTATAACTAATATTAAAACTGGTGATGCAATCGAAGTGATTTTATTGCCTAATTAAAAAACTATGGGTTACAAAATAAAAAGCAGAATATGGATTGAATCTGATAACAATGTGCTTTTAGGCGAAGGCAGAGTGCATTTATTGAAAGCTATTGATAATACAGGCTCATTATCAAAAGCAGCAAAGTCTTTGAACATATCTTATAAAAAAGCATGGCAACTCTTAGACTCCGTAAACAAATCAGCCAAAAAACCTGTTACTATAAATAGTATTGGTGGTAAAGGAGGCGGAGGCGCTGAACTTACAGATTATGGAAAATCTTTAGTTAAAGCCTTTGATGAGATTAATAGAAATTGTTGGTCTTTTTTGGATAAGGAATTAGCTAAAATTGAAAATATATAAAATTTGAAGCTAAAATTAAATATTGGTAGTTGTCATTTCGACGAAAGGAGTAATCACATTATTACAAACCATTATGTGATGTCTCAATCGTACCTCATTTCGACATAACAACAGATAAAACAAATGAACTAAGTGCTACAAACCGAAAACATATACATCTTTTTACTCATTCTTCCCATAGTTTCCTTTCTCTATGCTAGTGTGGGGCATGGTGGAGCTAGTGGCTATTTAGCATTAATGGCTTTATTTTCTTTTGCACCAGAAACAATGAAACCTACTGCTCTACTTCTTAATATTTTTGTAGCTGGCATATCGTTTTATTACTATTATCGAGAAGGTTTCTTTAATAAAAAATTATTCTTAGGCTTTGCTATGGCCTCTATTCCGTTAGCCTACATTGGTGGTACGTTAGAAGTTGACGCATCCATTTACAAAAAAATACTAGCGGTATTATTAATCTTCGCCATACTAAAAATGCTCAATGTATTTGGTAAAGAAAGTGATAGCATTAAACCCATAAAACTTTGGCAAGGATTAATTGTTGGTGGCATTATAGGCTTCTTTTCTGGATTAATTGGTATTGGCGGAGGAATTATCCTAACGCCTGTAATTTTGTTATTGCATTGGGGTAAGATGAAAGAGGCTGCTGCCGTTTCTGCACTATTTATTTGGGTAAATTCTGCTGCTGGCTTGGTAGGACAATTGCAAAGCGGTATAAGTATTGAAAATGGCTCATTTATTTTGGTTGGCATTGCTTTAATTGGAGGAGTTTTGGGTGGTTATTATGGCAGTAAAAAAATAAATAACCAAAGTTTGCGCTACCTATTAGCTTTTGTTTTAATCATAGCCTGCGCTAAATTATTTTTCACCTAAAATGATAGAAAAGAAACACATTACAGGCATTATTTTAGCAGGTGGTAAAAGCTCTAGAATGGGCACAGATAAAGGGTTTTTAAAGCTGAATAATAAATCGTTTGTACAGTACAGTACAGACGCTTTGAAACCTTTAGTTTCTGATATTATTATTGTTTCGGATAATTCTAATTATGATGTTTTTGGTCATCAACGCATTACTGACGACATAAAAGATGCTGGACCTGTTTCAGGAATTTATTCAGGATTACAGGCTTCGAAAACCGAATATAATTTGATTTTAAGTTGTGATATTCCTTTGATTAATTCTGTTGTTTTGCAAAAATTGATTGATGCTATTGATGACACTTCAGAAATTATTCAAGCTGAAAGTCGTGGTAAAACCATGCCTTTAGTAGCGCTTTACAAAAAAAGTATGAAGGATACATTTAAGCACTTTTTAAACCAAGATGAACGCCGCTTGCGTGTAGCCATAAAAGCATGCAACTATAAAAATGTTGTGTTGGATGAAACGCATCAAAACGCCACATTAAACGTAAATACAAAAGAAGAATTTAAACAGATAGAAGATGCTTATAACCATTAAATATTTCGGACAAATTGCGGAGGTTACTCAAAAAGATGAAGAGCAGCTAGAAGTTTCTGAAGGATTGGTTTCAGGACTTTTAAGTGTGCTAAATAGTAAATATTCTGATTTAAAGAACAAAGATTTTCAAATCGCACAACATCAAGAATTAGTGGCTTTAGATACAGAATTAACTGGAGCTGAAATCGCATTATTACCACCATTTTCAGGAGGATGATTTATGTTTAACCGTTTAAACAATTCAACGATTCAACAATTAATGAATAGATACAACAGACATATTATTTTATCAGAAATCGGACAAGCAGGTCAGGATAAAATTTCTAGCGCAAAAGTGTTAGTCATTGGTGCTGGCGGATTAGGTTGTCCAGTTTTACAATATCTAACCGCTGCTGGTGTTGGCACTATTGGTGTTATTGATTTTGATGTGGTCGAATTATCCAATTTACAGCGTCAAGTACTTTTCGGCTCATCTTCCATAGGAAAAAATAAAGCCATTGCAGTCAAAGAGCGTTTACAGGATTTAAATAATGCTATTATCATAAATGCATATTCTGAACCACTCAACTATAAAAATGCTTTAGAATTATTTCAGAAATACGATATCATTGTTGATGGTTCTGATAATTTTGAAACACGTTATTTGGTAAATGACGCCTGCATCATCACAAATAAACCACTAGTTTTTGGCGCCATTTATAAGTTTGAAGGTCAGGTGTCGGTTTTTAATTATCAAGATGGTCCAAGTTACCGATGCCTCTTCCCTAACCCGCCTCAAAAAGACGCAGTACCAAATTGCTCAGACATCGGTGTTTTAGGAGTGCTTCCTGGAATAATTGGTAGTATGCAAGCCAACGAAGTTTTAAAAATTATTTTAGGTTTAGGCGATGTGCTTTCAGGGAAATTACTTTGCTATAATGCTTTGACATCCCAAACGTCAACTTTAAAAATAAACAGAAACGAAACCAGTATTCAATCTGTATTAAATGATCAAGATAGTTTTGAGAATAAGCAAATGAATATTGGCTGTGACATCGAAGTCAAAGAGGTTTCAATATCCGAGGTAATTTCAGAAAAAAACGTTCAGTTTATTGATGTTAGAGAGCTACACGAAAAACCTAAAGTAGACCATTTAAACGTTACCTATATTCCATTAAGTGAATTAGAAACTAGTTTACATAAAATTGATTTATCAAAAAAGAAAGCTCTTTTTTGTAAATCGGGAATGCGCAGCAAACACGCCGTAAAAGTATTGCAAGGATTAAATATTAATGACTGTTTTAGTATACCTCAAGGTGCAAACGAAATAAACAATTATTTAAAAGAAAAACATAAAATACTATCTAATGAAAGATAAAAAACCAATGAAAAGTGTTTTTAAAGAAGGAGCGATACCTTCAGAGTTTATAGGAAACTCAATTTATAAACACCAAACCAAAACTAACATAGGTGCCCATAATATTTTCTTAGGACAAGTACGTGCCGATGAGATTGATGGAAAAACAGTTGCTGCAATCGAATATACAGCTTATGAAGACATGGCAAACCAAAAATTTCATGAGATAAGAGAATCAGCTTTTGAAAAGTTTGATTTAACCTGTATGCACATTTACCATAGCTTAGGTACCGTAAAATCAGGAGAAATATGCTTATTTGTATTCGTATCATCTCCTAGGCGAAAAGTAGTTTTTAAGGCTTTAGAATACATCGTTGAAGCGATAAAAGCTGACGTTCCTGTATTTGGAAAGGAAATTTTTGAGGATGAAAGTCATCAATGGAAAGTAAATAGCTAGAATCATGGTAGACATTACAAATAAGAATACATCACTACGAACTGCCATAGCCCAAGCAGTTGTAAAAGTGAGTAAACAAGAAACGATTACAGCCATTGAAAATGATACGGTTCCTAAAGGCAACGTATTTGCTATGAGTAAAGCGGCTGGACTTTTAGGCGTTAAACGTACACCCGATATTTTACCAGATTGTCACCCCTTACCTATTGAATTTACTGAAATTGAATACAAAATTGATGGGCTTGAAATTACTGTATTATTCACGGTAAAAACCATTTACAAAACAGGCGTTGAAGTTGAAGCGATGCATGGAGCAAGCGTTGTGGCTCTAAACATGTATGACATGCTTAAACCTATTGATAAAGGCATAGAAATACATGCGATAAAGTTATTAGAAAAGAAAGGTGGAAAATCTGATTTTAGAGATAAATTCAGAAAAGATTTGACCGCTGCAGTAGTGGTCTGTAGCGATACTATTTCAGCAGGTCATAAAGAAGATAAAGCTGGTAAGGCCATCATTGAAAAGCTTGAAAAATGTGAGGTTAAAGTCAATGAATACGTGATTATTCCTGATGAAAAAGATATCATTCAACAAAAAGTAAAATCCTATAAAGAACAAGGTGTCGACATGGTAATATATACTGGTGGCACAGGATTATCTGGACGTGATGTTACTCCTGAAGCGCTATTACCAATACTCGACAGACGCATTCCTGGAATTGAAGAAGCCATTAGAAGTTACGGACAAGGGAGAATGCCGTTTGCCATGTTATCACGAAGTGTTGCAGGCACTATTGGAGATACTTTGGTTTTAGCTTTACCGGGTTCAACAAATGGTGCTAAAGAATCTATGGATGCTATTTTTCCAGCGATATTACATAGTTTTAGAATTTTGAAAGGTGCTAGACACGATTAAAAAAACGTTTATTCGTTGAATTGTTAATTTGTTTAAACGGTTACACAATTCAACGATTCAACAAATAAACAAAGCGAAGCAATGAGCGAAGAAAAAAACATATTACAAGATTCACATGGTAGAGACCATGCTTACCTTCGTATCTCTTTAACAGAGCGTTGTAATTTACGTTGTACCTATTGCATGCCAGCTGATGGTGTGCCACTCTCTCCTAAAAGTCATTTAATGACTTATGAAGAAATATATGATATCGCTAAAACCTTTGTAGATCATGGTGTTACTAAAATTCGATTAACAGGTGGAGAACCTCTAGTTAGAAAAGATATCTCGGTAATTTTAGAAAAACTGGCTACGCTTCCTGTGGAGCTATCAATCACATCCAACGCGGTAATTATTGATAAGTTTATTCCTGTTTTAAAGGCTAACGGCGTTAATAAAATTAATGTGAGTTTAGATTCTTTGGATGAAAACAAGTTTAAACATATTACCAGGCGCCATGAATTTAGACGGGTTTATGATAATATTTTATTACTAGTAAAAGAAGGTTTTACAGTAAAAGTGAATGCTGTTTTAATGAAAGGTTTTAATGATAATGAAATTATAGATTTCATCCACTTTACTAGAGATTTACCTGTGTCTGTTCGGTTTATAGAGTTTATGCCTTTTGATGGTAATAAATGGGATATGAGTAAAATGGTATCGTATGCTGAAGTAATGAATTATGTAAATGACACATTTAATAAAGATGAAATTTTACGCTTGCAAGACGCACCTAATGATACATCAAAAAACTATAAAATAAAAGGTTACAAAGGTAGTTTTGCCATTATAAGTTCAGTAACAAATCCGTTTTGCGATTCATGTAATAGATTGCGCTTAACAGCTAATGGGCAATTAAAAAACTGCTTATTCTCTTCTGGAGAATCTGATTTATTGACAACGTTAAGAGCAGGAAACTCCATTGAGCCTATCATTCAAAAAGCAGTACAAGCCAAATTTAAAGTTCGTGGTGGTATGGATACTTTGGAAAAACTACAAAAACCTGATTTACATTCTAAAAACAGAAGTATGATTACTATTGGAGGGTAAAAACTTTAAATAATAAATTGATTAAATTTGTTATATGACTCTCAATGTTTTCGAATATTTTAAAAATAGTCCGCAATACAACAGGCTTGTAGGGAATGATTATATGTTTGTTGAGTATAAATGTCCTATTGATGTTGAGAAGTTTAAATTATGGACAGACACTCCTCTACTTACCTACGTTATAAGTGGAAAAAAAGATTGGACATCAATTAATAAGACATATAGTTTAAAATCTGGAGAAGCATTATTCATTAGAAAAGGTATTTATAACACCAAACAATATTTTGAAGAAGATTATTGTACGATACTCTTTTTTATAACTGAAGACTTTATAAGACGATTTATAAAAAACAATCAAGATTTATTACAAAAACAAATAGCAGATTACCAAGATAGCCTTATCTATCCTATCGATGTAACCAACTCTTTAAAATCTCTTTTTCTTTCTGTGTTTAATTATTTTAATATGGGAGGAAAAATCCCAAAAGAACTAGTAGAGATTAAATTTAATGAACTCTTGTTTAATATAGCCCTTAACCCATCAAACAAAGATTTATTAGGCTTTTTTAATTCACTCAAACAAATTGAAAAAACCAATATAAACGAAGTTATGATGAAAAACTTTCATTATGATTTACAACTTGAAGAATTTGCTCGTTTGTCTGGAAGAAGCCTATCTACATTTAAAAGAGATTTCAAAACCCACTTTAATGAAACTCCCGGAAAATGGTTAAACAACCAAAGGTTAGAATATGCAAAAACTCTACTTGAAAATTCTGAATTGAACATAAGTGAGATCTGTTATGAAAGTGGATTTAAAAACACATCCCACTTTAATAGTAGTTTTAAGCAAAAATTTAACTATCCACCAAACCAATTTCGCAAACAAATTTTAAATCAATAAATTACTTTTTTTGTAGTGAACTTTTTAGAAAACTTTTTGAACTTTTAGGAAAATCACAAACCCTCGTTTGAGAATACTTTTGGCATATCATTTAAAATCAATATGTCATGAAAAAAGTATTAATGTTTTCTTATTCAATTATAGCATACCTTATCGGTTTTGCTTCTTTGCTCTTATGGATTATTTCTGTTAGCAATTTAGTGCCAGAAACATCTATTGATCAACCTCCAACTATACCGTTTCATCTTGCATTGCTTAAGAATTTTGGGTTGGTCTCACTTTTTGGCTTGCAACACAGTATTATGGCAAGACAGTCGTTTAAAAACACCTTTGCCAAATTTTTTCCAAAACCCATCGAAAGAAGCACTTTTGTGCTAATATCAGGATTACTGTTAGTTCTTTTAGTATTAGAGTGGGAACCCATTGGTGGAGAAATTTGGCAAGTACATTCCGGAACCATCTTTTATTATATAATTTACGCTTTATTTTTTTTAGGTTGGATAATTCTATTTATAAGCACCTTTTTAATCAATCATTTTGATTTATTTGGCCTTAGACAAACCTATCTTGAACTTCAGAATAAACCATACACACTCTTAAATTTCAAAGTGGTTTCATTCTACAAACATGTAAGACACCCTCTATATTTTGGAGGTATTTTAGGGCTATGGGCAACGCCCAACATGACGGCCACACACTTTGTATTTGCGATTGGTTTAACGGCATATTTCATTATAGGAACTCTATTTGAAGAACGAGATTTAAAAAAGGAATTTGGTAAAACTTACGTTGATTATCAATCTAAAACACGCATGCTAATCCCTTTTCCAAAAAGAGTAAAACGATGAAACCCCAAGTAAAGCAAAAAAGATTGAAACCTAACTCAATAATAGGATTTGGATGGTACATAGAGCAAAAACCTTCTACAATTGAATCCAAAATATATTTAAAAAATCATAAAAATTTAAAAACATGAAAAATTTAATTTCAGCACTGTTAAGCATCATATTTATATATACCATTGACGCCCAAGAAAGGCATATAGCATATTTAAAGACCTCAAAAATAGAATCCATTAAAAAAATTAGAGGCTCAAACATACATGAAAGCTTACACAAAAAGGTATACCAAAATGCTATTACATCCATAAATTCAGGAAAAATTATAAGAGAATTGCAAAAAGATATTATGACCTTCAATATCAAAACAAGCTCAATTTTTGATGATTCTGAAGTATCAACTTATAATGTATCATTCAAACGAAAGCAATCGAAAGCATCTGTTGTTTATAATAATAGTGGAGAAATTTTAAGTAGCAAAGAGGTCTACTACGATGTAAATCTTCCTTTAGAACTTAGAACTAAAATTTTGAGTAAATATCCAAACAACACCCTTTTAAGTAACAAAGTAAAATATTTGTACAATAAAAATCATGGTTTAAATATCATCTATAAAGTTTGGATAAAAAATGAAAAACGTAAAGTTCCTCTGATTTTCGATGCTAATTTTGAAACCATTTTATAGACTTTAATCTTAGATTCTAGTGTCAATGAGTGGTTTAGTTTTTAATTAGAAAGTATGCTAGATAGAATACTTAATGTACAGGCTCCACAGTTATTCGAACACTCTTTGACGCTGGAGTTTTCGCTGTATGTGCAAAACTATCTAATGGCACTAGTACATTGGTTTCAGGGAAATATGTAGCACAACAGTTTTTTGGAATATCGTAACCCACCACTTTGAAGTTGTTGGCTTCACGGATAACGCCATTGTATTCAGACTTTAGATTCACAATATCCTGTTCTTGCAAACCGCGTTGTTTCATGTCCTCGCGGTTCATAAAAACAATACGCCGCTCGTTAAAAACACCTCTGTACCTATCATCTAAACCGTATATGGTGGTATTGAATTGATCATGACTTCTTATAGTCATCATCACCAACTCATCGTCTTTTAATTGCCAATTTGGAAGCTTATTTTTTGTAAAGTTCGCTTTTCCTGTTTTAGTATTAAACTTGCGTATTCTCGCGCCATTTGGCAAATAAAATCCTGACGGTTGCTGAATTTTGGTATTATAATTTTCGAAACCACTAACTACCTCTGCAATATCATCTCTAACTAAATTATAATCATCTTTGTAGGCCAACCAGTCTATTTTTGACTTGTGTTTTAAGGTAGCATGAGCTATTCCACAAACTACAGCGACCTCACTCATCAAACTCTCAGAGCAAGGTTCTAAAACACCTCTAGTAGAAGACACAATACCCATAGAATTCTCAACACTCTGTGTTTGTACGCCTGTTTTTTGATAATCCTTTTCTGCGCGACCCAAACATGGTAAAATAAGGGCTTCTTGTCCAGTAACTAAATGCGAGCGATTCAACTTCGTACTCACATGTACCGTTAAATTACAATGCGCCAAAGCTTGTGCGGAATATGCTGTATCAGGCACTGCGGAAATAAAATTTCCGCCTAATCCAAAAAATACCCTAGCTTTCTTTTCATACATGGCTTTAATAGATTCAATAACGCTATACCCATGTTTTGGAGACGGCTTAAATCCATACTTCGCTTCAATTTTATCTAAAAACGCCTGTGGTGCGGATTCCCAAATACCTACAGTTCTATCGCCCTGTACGTTAGAATGTCCACGAACAGGACAAGTGCCAGCTCCTTCCTTACCTATACTACCTTTTAGCAATAATAGATTAACTAACTCTCGAATATTATCTACCGCATTTTCATGCTGCGTTAAGCCCATAGCCCAACAAATGATAATCTTTTTCTTCTTTAAAACAAGATCTAAAACGGCATCGAATATATCTTTTGAAACTCCTGAAGCCTTCAAACATGTCTCAAAATCATAGGTTTTTAAATCTGATATAAAATCATCTAAACCGCTGGTGTATTCTTCAATAAACGTTTTATCAAAAACACCTCCTGTTTCTTCTTCCTTTTCCAGTAGCTTTAATAACAACGCTTTGAAAAACGCCACATCGCCATTTATGGTAATCGGTACAAATACATCGGAAAGCTTTGTGCCTCCTGTTAGCATTTTGATGGGGTTCTGAGGATCGGTAAATTTCATTAAGCCCACTTCAGGTAAGGGATTAATGGCAATAATCTTACCTCCATTTTTCTTTGTTTTTTCTAAGGCAGATAACATTCGTGGATGATTAGTTGCAGGGTTTTGCCCTACTACCATAACCAATTCCGCTTTATATAAATCGTCAAGTGTTACAGAACCTTTACCAATACCTAGGGTTTCAGAAAGTGCGCTTCCACTGGCTTCATGACACATATTGGAGCAATCTGGCAAATTTGACGTACCGTATTCACGAACAAACAATTGGTATAAAAATGCTGCTTCATTTGTTGTTCTTCCTGAAGTGTAAAACACCGCTTCATCTGGATGATCCAATGCATTGAGATGCTCCCCCACTTTGTTAAAAGCGTCTTCCCAAGAGATAGGTTGATAATGTGTTGCACCCTCCGGCAAGTACATAGGTTCAGCCAAACGTCCAGATTTGCCAATTTCAAAATCTGATAACTCAGCCAACTCATCCACCGAGTGTGATGCAAAAAAATCACGATTGATGAGTTTATTTTGCATTTCCTCTGCCATGGCTTTTAAACCATTTTCGCAATACTCGCCCAAAGACGAGCGGTCATCGTCTGGATCTGGCCATGCGCAACCAGGACAGTCAAATCCGCCTTTTTGATTTAAGTTTTGGGTGATTTTTAGAATATTAGAGGGCTTGATATATTTTACAGCATGCGAAGTAGCTGCTTTTACCCCTCCAATTCCAGCGGAATTTGTTGGTGGCTTTTTTATTTTTAAGGCCTCAAATTTTTCAGGTGTTAAAGCTTTATCTATTGGCGATTTACTCATACTTCTAAGATATAACAAATATTAAAAATATAGATGTTAACTATTGTGAAGGTTTAATGATATGCTGATAATCTTCCTTTGTGTCAATATCTGTATTTTCAAAATCCGGTGCTATCACTTGAACTGATGTAATGTGTTTTTCTAGTATCGATTTTGCCCCGTCATCTCCTGATAAATCAGATAATTCTTTAAAATAGGCTTTATCAAATAGCACTGGAACACCACATTTACTAGAGTTGTACGATGTTGCAATGATGTCTTTTGAATTGGGATTAAACTGATTCATCATTTCATCTAAAAATGATGTTGTTACGAAAGGTTGATCCGCAAGAACTATCAAAATACCTTCAAATATTTTATTTGAATTCAACAAAAATTTTGATGCACTGGCTATTGACTTTCCCAACCCCTGTTCCCATTCCTTGTTAAAAACTAAAGGTAATGATTCATCTTCTATCCCTGATGCAATAACCTCATGATTTGCTCCCAAAACCGTAAAAACCTCCTTCGCTACAGTGTTTTTGCATGTTTTAATGCTATGCTGTAAAAGAGTTGTTTCTCCCCATTTTAAAAGTTGCTTAGGGCTTCCCATGCGTTTTGAAGCACCTGCAGCTAAAATTGCTATGGCAATATTTGAAGTTGAAGCCACTGCCCTATTGTTTCTGATGTATGCTTCCTGTCTTTTGATTCAATGACTTTGGATCACGCTTTCTAGTTACAGCCAAAATCTCTGAAACAATAGAAATTGAAATTTCTTGTGGCGTTTCTGAACCAATATCTAAACCTGCCGGTCCATGGATGGACTCTAAAAAATCATTTGATATATCTGGGCAATATTCAATTAATTGAGAAAGCAAATCTTCACGTCGTTTTGTAGGCCCTAAAAGCCCTATATAATTTGGTTTTGTTTTTGATAACGCCACGAGGTAGCGCAAATCGTAAGCGAAATTGTGTGTCATCAATACAATGGCCGTTTGCGCATCGATAGTTGATATATCGATGTTTTCTGGAGTAGTAGTGATTAAATCTTGAGCACCTTCAAAATAGTTTACACTTTTAGCTTCTGAAACGCCAGCAACTACAGTTACTTCCCACCCAGTTAGAGCAGCATATTTGCACAATTGCACCGCATCATGTTCTGCGCCTATAATTATCAATTTAAAGCATGGTGGCATATTTTGATGAAACACTAAGCCATCCGAGGACTCAACTGATTTGTTTGATATGGTAAATCTGGTAGTCCCAATAATGACGTCAGAACCTATTCCCTCAAAAATACCTTCGGCTCTTTTGTATTTAGAAATTACCTCAAAAGATTTCCTATCTCTTAAGCATTTAAAAAAAGTGTCTTCAAAAGAGGATTCCACATTAACTTCTTCTAATAAAATATATAAAACACCTTCGCATCCCAAACGATATCTGCCGTCATAAGTCATCATTTTGGATTGTCCTGTTTCAAAAACAGATTGTGCCTGCAAGACCACTTCCTTCTCCACGCAACCACCACTTACGGCGCCTACCATATTTCCATTTTCTAAAATGAGCATTCTTACTCCTGGGCGTCTGTATGAAGACCCATCTAAATCTACCACGGATGCCAAAACAGATTTTAACCCTTTTGATTTCGCTTGAATAGCTTCCTGTATAATATGTTTAAACTCGTGTGTCATTAAAAATTTTATCCAGCGATACTTGATTCAGTATTCATATTATTGATATATGGGAATTTAGTTAAACGTATTCCCATTGCCTTATAAATAGCATTAGCAACTGCCGCCCCTACTGGCGGAAGGGTAGGCTCTCCAAGTCCAGTTGGTGCAATATCGCTTTCAATAAAATGCACATCTACTTTTGGCGTTTGAGCCATTCGAATCAATTGGTAGCTGTTAAAATTATTGGCAGATGGCACACCATCCTTAAAACTAAAATCAGCATACATGGCATGTCCTATTCCATCCAAAACACCTCCTTTTGCCTGATTCATGGCGCCTAAAGGATTTACTACAATACCACAATCGATGGCACAGGTTACCTTTTTAACAACAGGCACACCGTTTTCTATCATTACATCTGCAACCTCAGCAACATGCGTATTATGGCAATAATACACTGATAAACCTTGGTAAACGCCATCAGCAACTTTACCCCAATTGGATTTTTCAACCACCATTTTTAAAACACCCTGTAAGCGTTCTGGGCTATACTCTATTTTCGGATCGGGATTATTTTTTACGTTTTCCAACAAATCCATATGCAACTTCACACGATCCACGCCTAATTCTTCAGCTAGTTCATCAAAAAAGCATTGTTCAGCACTTGCCAAAAAATTGGTATATGGCGCTCTCCATGCTCCAACAGTGATATTGCTGTTTAGTCTTGTACTATCTACTTGATAATTTTCAATAGCGCCAGCAGGAAAGAAGTTTGGAATTAACCCATACATATTGCCATTAACACAAGCTTCTTTTAAATAATAGCCTGTCAATTTTCCATCCTTTATAGAAGCCGCAATTTTATATTTACTTGCGGGACGATAAACGCCTGTAGTCATGTCATCTTCTCTAGTAGAAATCATTTTGACAGGCTTTTTTATGGCATCTGAAATTTCGGCTGCCTCCATAACATAGTCGTTATACAATCGCCTACCAAAACCGCCACCCATTCTTGTAAGATCAACATGAATATCATCCACAGATCTCCCCAATAAACTTGCAACTGCATTTTCAGCAGCCTCCGGCGTTTGCGTTGGCCCCACTAAATGTACTTTTTCGGGGGTAACATTTGCGAAAAAATTCATAGGTTCCATCGTGTTATGTGGAAGAAAAGTAGATTCGTAAACACGTTCTAAAACCTTATCGGCATTTGCAAAAGCTTTCTTTACATTACCATCTTTACGTCTTGTTCTAAATTTTTTACCATTTAATAAATCCAACAGTTTTTCATCATGATTTTCGGTACTTTCTAAATCCGAGTCCGTTTTCCATGTCGCCGTTATCGCTTTTTTACCTTTTATTACATCCCAAGTTGTTTTCCCGATAACTACTACTTTATCTGTGGTGCTTAGTTTTACACTCCAGTTAGGTTTGCCTTCACTTAGTAAAGTTCTGGCTTTTTCGCCAATGGTAATTACATCAATAACGCCTGGTAACTCTTTAGCTTTTGAGGCATCATAAGATTCTAATATTTGTCCGAATGCCGGTGGTCGCAACACTGAGGCATACACCATACCTTCCTCTTTATAATCTAGTCCGAAAAGTGGTTTCCCTGTGATGATTTTATCAATATCCACATTGCCTTTACCTTTTCCTATAATTGTAAAGTCTTTTGGATTTTTTAAAGTGACATCCTCTGGAACATCTAAAGCAGCAGCAGCTTCAACAACATCACCATATCCCAAAGTATCACCATTAGCATTAGTAATAACACCCGCCTTAGCGCTGCACGTATTAGCATCAACACCCCACTGTGCCGCTGCGGCATTAATCAACATCTGTTTTGCTGTCGCACCTGTTTCACGCAATGGCTGCCAACTTCTTCTAATAGACTGACTACCACCAGCCACTTGACCACTATAATTTTCCGTATCTAATGGTGCCTGTACAACATAAACATCATCCCAAGCCACATCCAGCTCTTCTGCAATTATCATGGGCATTGATGTTTTCACGCCTTGTCCAATTTCTGGGTTTACGGAATAGATAGTAACTTTCCCTTCAGGAGAAATTTTTATGTAGGCATTAAAATCCTTGTAATTAAGTTTGCTCAAATCTACAGGAGGTTCCACATCTGATTTACAAGAGTTAAAGAGATTGAACCCAATTAACATACCGCCACTAGCTAGTGCCGATGTTTTTAAGAATGACCTTCTACTGAATGTATGTTTCATATTCTTTGTTATAATGGGTTAACTCATTTTTTCTGAAGCCACTTTCACAGCTTCTTCAATACTATTGTAGGATGCGCATCTGCAAATATTACCGTGCATCGCATTTCGAATATCATCATCTGACGGGTTAGGACTTTCATTCAAGAATGCCGATGCCGTCATTATTTGGCCTGCTTGACAATAACCACATTGTGGTACGTCAATTTCTTTCCAAGCCTCTTGCACAGGATGATCGCCATGTTCTGACAGCCCTTCAATAGTCGTGATTTCAGAGTATGCAACTTGAGACAAACGAACTAAACAACTTCTGGTGGCACTTCCATCAACATGAATTGTACATGCCCCACATTGCCCGATGCCACAACCAAATTTTGTCCCAACAAGGTTAATATGGTCGCGAAGCACCCACAATAGCGGCGTGTCTGCATCAGCTTCGACCGTATGTTTTTTATTGTTGATTTTTAATGTAAACGTTGGCATAATATATATTTTGGTATTAAGGTATTAAAAATTACAGATATTTAGGCGCTAACTTATCATTTTAACAGCCCTTTCACGTCATCAAAATTAGCTTACCGCAGAACTATTTTACCTAAAATCAAAGCTCTGCTATTTGGTATTTTGGGCGTTACCCACAAGGGGTCGGGCTTTCCGTTAATAGTTTTGGCTCGATGCTCGCCTCGCCAAAAGCTGCCACTGCAATCCCTAACGCGAGAAAATCCGCCAATGCATGGTAGTGACCAAAGTCCAAGCTAATTTGTTTTGTCACTTTCAGCAAGCTTTATAAAATTAAACTATTTTTAATGGCATATTTAAATACCATAGATGAAAAATTCAAAACGAATTGGGTTAATTCTTGGACCACTACTTTTCATTCTCATCCGATTATTTTTTACTCCCGAGGGATTATCCGATGATGCCAACGGTGTTTTGGCATCCACCGTTTGGATAGCTACGTGGTGGATTACCGAGGCCATACCTATTGCTGCCACGGCTTTATTGCCTATAGTTTTGTTTCCGCTGTCGGGAAGTTTAGATATTGGTACCACTACAGCATCCTTCGGTCATAAATTTGTGTTTTTATACTTAGGTGGCTTTATTATCGCCATTGCCATTGAGAAATGGAACCTACACAAACGTATCGCCCTCAACATTATTAATATTATCGGTTCAAATGTACAACGTATTATTTTAGGGTTTATGGTTGCCACGGCTTTTTTATCTATGTGGATTTCTAATACTGCCACCTCGGTTATGATGCTTCCCATTGGAATCGCCATAATCAAACAGTTAAAAGACAATCCAAAAACAGATAAAAATGAAAACTTGATTTTCGGTAAAGCATTAATGCTAGCCATAGCCTATAGTGCCTCTATTGGTGGTATTGCCACTTTAATTGGCACACCACCAAATTTAGTTTTGGCAGGGGTTGTTTCAGCAACGTACGGCTATGAAATTGCATTCTCGCAATGGTTCATTTTTGGATTTCCAATATCTATAATTCTTTTAATCATATGCTGGAAATATTTAACAACATTCGCTTTTAAATTCAATCAAAAAGAGTTCCCTGGCGGAAAACAGGAAATTAAGCGCTTATTAAATTCATTGGGAAAAATGAGTTATGAGGAAAAAACCATAGCTGTCGTTTTTGCCATTACTGCATTTTGCTGGATTACACGTTCATTTTTACTCAAAAAAGTATTACCGCAAATTGACGATACCATCATCGCCATTGTATTTGCTTTAGTACTATTTTTAATTCCGTCTAAAACAAAGAAGAAGAATATTATGTCATGGAGCGATACCAGAGATTTACCATGGGGCATTATCCTTTTGTTTGGTGGCGGTATGGCATTGGCAAAAGGTTTTGAAACTAGCGGGTTAGCATTATGGATAGGAAACCAAATGACCACCTTAGCGGGAATAAGTACTTTTGTTTTGATTTTACTTCTTATTGCTGCCGTTAATTTTTTAACTGAAATCACATCTAACCTAGCCACAACAGCAATGCTTTTACCCGTACTAGCTCCAATGGCACTTACCATTGACATCCACCCATTTGTTTTGATGGTTGGTGCTGCCGTAGCGGCGTCTTGTGCGTTTATGCTTCCGGTGGCAACACCGCCTAACGCTGTGGTATTTGGATCTGGCTATTTGAGAATTCCAGATATGGTGAGTAAAGGCATAATCATGAACCTCATTTCCATACTAATACTAACGCTTTTTGTAGTTTTTGTACTTCCAGAATTGTGGAATATCGTTATTGAAGGCTTTCCCGAAAGTCTAAAAAACTAACGTAGCTCATTTACAAACTCTAAAGCACGTCTTTCGTTATAGTAGATATTCATCTTATCGATAAACCCAGCATGCCCACCATGATTTGGCATCTCTAAGTACAATTTCTGGTTATTCTTAGCATCTTTAACTGGAAAGCATTCCGGTGATAAAAATGAATCGTTTAAAGCATTGATGATCAACGTAGGTATCTCAATATTTGGTAAAAATTGTAAACTACTGCATTTCTCATAATAGTCCAAGGCATCTTTAAAACCATGGGCTTTAGAGGTGTAAACATCATCAAACTCCATTAAGGTCTTAATGTTATTTACCTCTTCAAGACTTAACTTATCAGGAAAACGCTGTTGTTTTTCCCTAAGGTGCTTTACCAAATCCTTTAAAAACCTGTCGTGAAATGGTTTATTTTTTAGCTTATGGAGTTCTTTGCAAGATCCATGTAAATTTACTGGTACAGAAACAGCCACCGCTGCTTGAACTGCTAAAGGAATATAGGAATGCTCGCCTAAATACTTCAAAATAATATTAGCCCCCAAACTAATTCCTTTCAAATAAATTTTTGAATACCCCTTGGCAGTAACGGCATGCTGAATTACGGCATGTAAATCGGCGGTAAACCCAGAATGATAACTATGGTAATACAAGTTGTTTTCACCACTGCACCCTCTAAAATTTACACATATTGCATCGACACCGTTGTTATTAAAGTGTTTCGCAGCTCCTGTCATGTAAGGGCGTTGTCCATGACCCTCTAGCCCATGCAGTAGGATGATAACTGCATTAGATTTTTCTTTTGAATAGCTCCAATCCAAGTCTAAAAAATCACCATCACTTAATGTAATGCGCTCTCGGGTTTGTTCTATGGAAACGCGTCTTAACAGACCAGAGTAAACAGTAGCTAAAAATCCGTTCTTAAAATAGAAAGGTGGTTTGTACGTTGATTCAACTACTGGCATACGTTACTTAACTTCAAGATTTGCAAATTGAAATTTAGAACCATCAAACAGTCCTTTATCACTTAATTTCAAGGAGGGAATTACCAACAATGCCATAAACGACAATGTCATGTAAGGTGCATTTAAGGTGCAACCCAAGGCTTTCGCCATAGTGTCCAATTCGGCATATTGACGCCCAATAGTCTCAGCATCCTTATCACTCATTATTCCTGCTACTGGAAGCGGTATTATTTTTTCTTTTGAACCAGAAACTGCACAAATACCACCTTTATTTTCAATAATCAAATTTACTGCTTTACAGATGGCTTCATCTGAAACACCAACCGCAATTATATTATGGGAATCATGACCAACGGAAGAAGCGATGGCACCTTCTTTTAATCCGAAATTTTTAATAAATGCTAAGGCTGGTTTTTGGTTTTGATAGCGGTTTACTACCGTCATTTTTAAAATATCATTTTCTGTGTTCGATACTAAATTGCCGTTTTCAACCGTGGCTTCAGCAATTAACTCATTGGTTACCAACTGCCCTTCCAAAGCTTCAATAACCCGGATTTGTTTTGAAGATGATTCAAATTTAAAATCTGATACGTCTTTCTTTTTACAATTAAAATTATTTAGATTTTTAAATATAATTGGTTGTATTAATGAAACGCCTTCATCAAAAACCAATGCGCCGTTAATATAGGTTTTAAGCGTTTTAAAATGGTTTAAATCTTCTACCACTATAATATCTGCATCGTCTCCAATTTGCAAAAGCCCAACATCTAAATTGTAGTGTTTTACGGGATTAATACATGCTGCTTGCAACACTTTAAACACATCGATACCTTTTGAAATTGCTCTAGCACACAATTGATTGATATGTCCTAGAATTAAATCGTCTGGATGTTTATCGTCACTACAAAACATCATGCGTTCAAAATACTCTGGCAATAAATCGATTAGAGCGTCAAAATTTTTTGCAGCACTCCCCTCACGGATTAAAATTTTCATGCCTTTTTGAAGTTTCTCTAAAGCTTCGTCATAAGTGAAACATTCATGGTCGGTAGAAATTCCAGCACTTATATATTTTGAAATATCTTCGCCTTTAACACCTGGTGCATGTCCATCAACAGGTTTATTAAAGTGTTTTGCCCATTCTAGTTTTTTTAACACCTCGGCATCATCAAAGATTACACCTGGGTAATTCATCATTTCTGCGAGATACTTAATGTCTGAGTTTTCCAGTAGGCTTTTAATACCTTCAGAATCTATAATTGCTCCTGCAGATTCAAAATTGGTAGCAGGTACACAAGATGGTGCGCCAAAATTGAATTTAAACGGTACTTGTTTTCCGTTTTCAATCATAAACTTTACACCTGCAACACCTAATACATTAGCAATTTCATGTGGATCTGACACTGTAGCTACTGTACCATGTTTAACTGCAATTCGTGCGAACTCTGATGGTACTAGCATCGAGCTTTCTATGTGAATATGGGCATCAATAAAACCAGGCAAAATGTAATGGTCTACATCATGCTGTTTTTCTTCAATAGCTATTATCTTCCCACCTTTAATGGTTATTTCTCCTTTGAAAATGCGTTTGTTCGCTATGTCTACTATATTGCCTTGTAGTTTCATATGGTTTTTTTACTAATACATGGACTCCTCATAAAGTATGGAATAACGCATTAGTCTAACAGAATTTTCAAGATTTTCTTAGTGTCATTAGTTACTTTAAAGCGCTCATCTGCTCTTCTTCCAACAACCCAAACAATAACATTTCCTGAACATAATAGCCATGCGTTTTCCTTATCTAAAAGGGATAATTTTTCGTCTTTAAAATATTTGCTGAGCTTCTTTTTACCTTTCATACCTAAAGGATAAAAGATATCGCCTTCTTGTCGTTTTCTAAGTTTTAATGGAAACTTCAATTTATCCTTGTCGACGTAAATTATATGTTGTTCAGATTTTGAAATAGCATCCGCTTCATCAAAACATAATGTACCAAATGGAGTTTCTTTTTTTGTTTCGTGTTCTGAAATACTAATTTCATTTACTACATCTTTAGTTTTAAACGGACTTAACAATAACTGATCTCTGTTTTTAATAAGCCGATGTGTGCTAGATAGTACTTGCTTACCTGTTTCTGCATCCAATAAATTTACCATATCGTTCCATTCGGTAAATCCAAAACTTTTAAAGACTTCAAACATGTAGGCCTTTGGATTATTTACCTTTTTGAATTCTGAAATTTTAAACGTGATAAAATGCTCGTTCATGGTTTCGATAGCACGCTTTAATACAGCGTTTGTGCTTTCCTCAACAATATCTGCGGTATCGTTTAAATTTTCTAATGTCGTTTGAAAACTTTGTAATAAACTGGGATTAATTTCTTTGAGAATGGGTACTACCTCGTGCCTTAATTTATTGCGTAGATATTTAACTGATGCATTGCTACTATCATCTCGCCACTTGATATTATTTTTTGTAGCATAAGCTTGAATCTCATTACTTGAAAATGGCAATAATGGGCGTACAAATTTGCCATTAATTTCTGGTATTCCGGTTAAACCTTCCAGCCCTGTACCACGCGTAAAGTTGATTAAAAACGTTTCTAGATTATCATCGGCGTGGTGTGCTGTTAAGATGTAATCAAATTTTAATTGTTCTGCTAGTTCTTCAAACCAATTATAGCGCAACTCGCGTGCTGCCATTTGGATAGACCGTTTGTTATCTTTAGCGTAAGCTTCAGTATCAAAACGTTGCGCAAATACTTCTAAATTTAAATCTTCGGCTAGCTCTACAACAAAATTTTCATCGGTATCACTTTCATCCCCACGTAAATTAAAATTGCAATGTGCTAGGGCGATATTTAAGCTTAACTTATGACATAAATGTGTTAATACCACACTATCTAGACCTCCTGAAATGGCAATTACAACTTTACTTCTTTTAAGAAAAGTGAGTTTTTTTTCAATATGATTTTGGAACATTTCTAGCACGCTCAAAGTTAAGTTTTATTTTATTCTTGTAAAGGTGCTAAAGTGCAAAGTTTTTTATGTTTTTAGTTTATAGAGATTTCGTCTGCGCTCAACCTAGCATAAGTAATAAATGACTTTATAAAATTTGGAATAATATGAGTTTTTAAAAACCATGTTAGCAGATAGGTGCGTAAGGGATTGAATACTTCGACTGCGCTCAGCACAGGCTCCATGTTGGAGCTCCCAACCTTAGGAGGAGCGACTAGTGAAATACTTTTATTCACGAATTCGTTAAATTCGAATAGTAACCTATGAGTAAAGCCCGACCCTCTAGCCCTGAGGTACTCGAAGGGTGGGTTGCGCCCAAAATTCGATTAATGTATATAAGCATCTTTAATGGATTTTAGCATGACAAAAATCATAAGCTCGTTTTGCGGTTTTTGTAACTTTAAACTATGAATTTTAAATAATTGAGCCATGTGTACGATAGATAAATTAAACGACAAAACCACGCGAACTGCATTTGATAAAAAGGTAATTTCGGCTACGCAACACTTGCAAGCTTATGTGAAACATCGGTTGTATATTGCCGAATCCACAAAGATTATCCCGAAAAACATGTACAAATCTAACGATATTATTGACGAGGGGATAGCAAAGTTTTATGAGCAGGGATATAATGTGGATGCAAATGCAGCTAAAATTAAAATTGAGCTTTTTAAGATAGTAGATTCAGATTTGGATGATTTGTTTAAAAATGAGGCGTTTCATCAAAATACGATGAGTACGGACGAGATTTTAAAAGACGAATTGGATGGTTTGGATGAGGCATTTACTGCTGATGAGGGTTTTGAATTTATAATGCATGACGAACTAAGCGATATCTCATATCACCAAGATCAAGAAGACAAGCATGTTTTTGTTTATGATGATAATAATGCTTTAATACAGAATGCTTTTGAAATATCAGACATTTCAACGAAACGGAACAAACACTTGTTAGGTAAATATTATACGTGGTTGCCACTTAGGGTATCTGACATCGTGGATTTATTTGTTTTCGGAAAGTTAAGTTTTGAAGATATAGCGACAGTAAAAAATATTGAAGTAAAACGTGTGGAACGCATTTTAGAATTGGCGATTGAAGATTTTAAGGAACACTTGATTTAATTCTCCAAAACCTCGCGCATTGCTTTTGCCTTTACTAAACATTCCTCATACTCTTTTAGCGGGTCGCTTTTTGCGGTAATAGCGCCACCAACGGAATACGAGATGTACTGTTTTGAGGCATTGTACAAAATGCTACGGATGACGACATTGAAATCGAAATCGCCATTTGGTGTAAAATACCCAATAGCTCCAGAATACACACCACGTTTTGTTTCCTCTAAATCCTCGATGATATGCATTGCCGAAATTTTTGGAGCCCCAGTCATACTGCCCATTGGGAACGTGGTTTTGATAATGTCTACAGGATGCGTTTCAGGACTTACCTTTGAAGTGACTGTGGAAATCATTTGATGCACTTGGTCAAAAGTATAAATCTTACATAATTCCTCAACCTTCACACTGCCTTTTAATGCGGTTTTTGATAAATCGTTGCGCACCAAATCTACTATCATTATGTTTTCGCTACGTTCCTTCTCATCGCTTGCTAGAGCCATTTTTAGTTGTGCATCTTCCTCTGGATTATTTGATCTCTTGGAAGTACCTTTAATAGGCTGGGAAATAATCGTTTCAGCTTCCTTTTTTAAGTAACGTTCTGGTGATGCACACAGCACATATTTATCATAAAGTTTGACAAACGATGCAAAAGGTGGATTTGAAATGTTATTTAAATTTTGATAAGTTTCTAATGGGTGAATACAAGTGTTTTCGGCATAAAACTCTTGGCAAAAATTAACTTCGTAAATATCACCACGATGGATGTGCTCCAGTATTTTATTGACTTTGCCGAAGTATTCGTCTTTATGGATTCTGAGTTTTATTTTTACGTCTCCGCAAGTGCTTTGTTTATGGTCAGTGCAACATTCTTTATTTTCTAGAAGACAGCGTACATCCTCCTCTAGCTCATCATCAACACAATTTAAATAGTGTATTTCAACCGTGTCATCTTTTAAAAGAAATATTTTTTTTGGTTGGAAGAAATACAGATCTGGAAAGTCTAAACCGTCATGATTTTTTGATTTTAAAGCTTCTGTGTCATTCTTCAAGTCGTAAGTAAGATAACCAAAAACCCAATCTTTTACACTGGTCTGAAATTCTTTTAGCTTTTCAAAACCATCTACAAAATCGGTTTGAATACCGGTAAAAGCATCTACCGCTAAAACAGCATCGTAATTTGTAAATTTCTGTTCGTAATTATTAGAATCTAACCAAACTACATCATCATATTGCTGTGCCCAAATCAGAAGCTGATTTTTAAATTTGGCAATATCTTTTAGTATATGAATTTGTGTTGATCTCAATAGAAAAAAGATTGGGTGCAAATTACCGAAATTTAAATGTGTAAAAAAAGTCTATAATGCGCATTCGGTAACTATTCCCAACGCAAACAATTCAAAAGTTATATGGTGATAAGAACGTTTAATACTATACCTTTGCCATATATTACAAGATTTCATGACGTTTCAAGACCTCAACTTAAACACGCCATTATACAACGCTTTAGATGATTTAGGTTTTACCACGCCTACGCCTATTCAGGCCGAGGCTTTTAGTGTTGTAGCCTCGGGTAGAGATGTTGTGGGCATTGCGCAAACAGGAACAGGTAAAACTTTTGCTTATATGTTGCCTATTCTTCGGAATTTAAAATTTTCGAAGCAGGATAATCCGCGAGTTTTGGTTTTAGTGCCCACACGGGAATTGGTGGTACAGGTGGTTGAAGAAATTGAAAAGCTATCAAAATATATCAATAATCGTGTATTAGGCGTTTATGGTGGCACTAATATCAATACTCAAAAACAGGCAGTAGCTCAAGGTTTAGATATTATTGTGGCAACTCCCGGGCGTTTGTATGATTTGGCCGTGAGTCGCGCATTACAATTAAAATCCATTCAAAAATTAGTGATAGATGAAGTAGATGTGATGCTGGATTTAGGATTTAGACACCAACTTATAAATATTTTTGATATTCTTCCTGAACGCAGACAGAACATCATGTTTTCGGCTACTATGACACAAGATGTTGATCATCTTATTACTGATTTCTTTAGAAACCCAGAGCGCATTTCCATTGCTGTTTCTGGAACACCCCTAGATAATATTTCTCAGCATCGGTATAGTGTCCCTAATTTTTACACAAAAGTGAATCTATTAGTGCATCTGTTACAAGACGAAGAACGCTTTAATAAAGTATTGGTTTTTGTAGCTTATAAACGAATGGCAGACCGATTATTTGAAAAGTTGGATGAGCACTTTAAAGAAGAACTCTGCGTCATTCATTCCAATAAAACCCAGAATTACCGATTACGAAGTATTGAACAGTTTAGAGAAGGTTACAATCGTATTTTGATTGCCACAGATGTGATGGCACGTGGATTGGATATTGATAATGTAAGTCATGTCATTAATTTTGACACGCCACAATATCCTGAAAATTACATGCATCGTATTGGTAGAACGGGACGAGCAGAACGCAAAGGGGAAGCTCTCGTGTTTTCAACCGAAAAAGAACAAGACGCTATTGAAAATATTGAACGTTTAATGTCCATGGAAATTCCTGTTTTGGAACTACCAGATGTTGTTGAAGTTTCTACAGAATTAATACCTGAAGAGCGTCCGCAAATTAAGGAACGTAACAATCCTGCAAAACGAAGAGATGATGATATTCCCGGACCTGCTTTCCATGAAAAGAAAGCTAAAAATCAGAAGGAAAATTTAGGTGGTTCTTATCGCAGAGAAATTGCTAAAAAGTATAAGAAACCTAAAACGCGGGGAGATAAAAATTATAACAAGAGGAATAAGAGGAATAAGAGGAAGTAGTTATTGGTTGTGGATTCCTGCCTACACAGGAATGACAGTTTTGAAATTATTTCCCTAAAGAATCATACAAATACCTAAAATGACTATCATCTCGTCCACCCCTAATAATTAATGATGGTGGTAACTCACCTAAACTACCCGTTTTAGCATACATTTCTTTGATAAGTGTTCTGGCTAGCCCCTTATTTGTTTCATATAAATTATTAGTTTCGCCTGGATCGTTTTTTATATTAAACAATAAGGTATCGTGCTTCGCAACGGCTTTTTTTCCTCTGCTTCCTTTATACCCTTTATAAGGCAATTTAACTTTCCAATCGCCTCGCCTGTAAGCTTCTAATTTAGCATTATCAAAAAACAAATAATCATCAGATTTTCGTTTGCCCGTGTTAAATAAAACCTTGGAAATGTCTTCGCCATCTATTGCTGTCTCCTGTGGTATTTCCGCGCCAGTGATTTTTGCAAATGTGGGAAACCAATCCATCTGACTAGCCATTTCTGTAGCCACAGTATTTGGTTTTATCTTGCCTTTCCACATGGCTACCGTTGGTACGCGCATACCACCTTCAAAAGTATATTGCTTACCTTCTCTTAAATGTCCTGCGGAACCACCATGGTCCCTCATTGCCAACCAAGGTCCATTATCACTTGAAAACACAATTAAGGTATTATCAAGCAATCCAGAGGTTTCAAGTTTGTTGACAATCTGTCCAACACTCCAATCAATTTCTTCAATCACATCCCCATATAACCCTCGTTTTGACTTGCCCTCAAATTCTGGCGAGGCATAAATAGGTACATGCGGCATATTATGAGCAACATATAGAAAAAAAGGTTGTTCTTTGTTGTTCTCAATAAAACCTAAGGCTTCCTTAGTATAAGTTTGCGTTGTATAACGTTGATCAACTTTATAGCTTTCCACTTCATTGTCTCGCATATACACCACGCTGGTCATGTCATTACTGTACGGAATACCAAAATAACTATCAAAACCTTGTTGTAATGGTAAATATTTTTCCCGATGTCCCAAATGCCATTTACCTACTATACCCGTTTTGTAGCCTTTGGTTTTTAAAAGTTCTGCAATAGTGATTTCAGAGGGAGACATTCCTGTGTAACTGTCAGGAAAAAACACACCATTGATGCCCATGCGTTGTGGCATTCTGCCCGTCATTAATCCTGCTCTAGAAGGACTACAAATTGGTGATGCTGAATAAAAATCGGTAAATTTTATACCTGCTTTAGCAATACCATCAATATTTGGTGTGGCAATATCTTCAGCTCCAAAGCAACCTAAATCGCCATAACCCAAATCGTCTGTGAATATAAAAACGATGTTAGGGGTATTTTTTGCGGTTTTAATCTTTTTATCAGAAACACAACTAAATAAAACTGCCGTTAAAGTAATAACTCCAAAAAACTTATTCATTTTCATCTTTAGTATTAATTTGTAGTTATTTAAGCTTCGATATTACCTTTTGAATCATTTGGGATATCCCATAACATAATACCCTAGCTTTTTACCATTCTCCTTTTTTGCATCACTAATTTCCCAATCATAATAATGAGATTCTAATTCTTCAATTAAAGTTTCAATATCTTCAAAAGTATAAGTACGCATTAAGGATGCTTGTCCGTCCCAAGCATAAGCTATTGGAATGATCGGAATAATATAGGTAAAAATAATTTGGGATAATGATAATTGCTTAACAAATAGTGTCATCAATAGAGACATAACAATTAGAATACTTAATGAAATAGGAAGCAGCAGTATCCATACTAAAAACGGGATATTGTTTTTCGCTATTTCGAAAATTAAAATTGGGACTTTGTTTTCTGAGGCTGATTGTAAAATATTTTTTGCCACTATAGGATTCATATGATGAAAACTGGCAATCATGGTTTTTAGGCCTTTTGGTGCTTTGGCTAAATTTGTGGCGTTTACGGGTGTTTCATGGTAACGGATGGATGTATTGGAATTTGAGTTAATGGTTTTTACCAATTTTGAATTTGGATGCAAGTCGGTTAAAATTAATCGTAATTTATCATTTGGTGTGATGGTGTTGACATGTTTAACCACATCGGGCATAGGGCCTCCAGAGCCTGATCCCAAATCTACAACAGTATCAAAATGAGCTTTCTGTCGTAAATCGATAATGAGTTTTGATAACACTTCGGTTGTTCCCATCATTTTATGCAACACCAAAATAAGGTTGGTCATCCCTGTTCTAATAGTTGACGGAAACCAATTAAAATCCTCAAACTCAAATAATTCTTTACGTTTCATTACTAATTGAAAATACCACTTTTCTTCTCAATAAGCTTTGGAGCCCAAACTTTAATATCATCAAACTTACCGGTATCATCAAATGAGCCAAACCCTAAATATCCAGATGTAAAATGTGTGTCTGTGGCTTTCATTATGGGTTTACTCATATCATCAAAATAAATTTCAATAAGTCCTTCTTCAACCTTTCTAACAACTCTTACGGTATGCCAGTCATCTTTTGTGCCCCAATTAGTGCCTTCGGTCCTTTCTGAAGCTATACTTTTACGTGGTTTATCATTCACAATGAAAATAGAATTGGCGTATTGATCCGCTTTTGTTGCGATATGGGTATAATAAAAGTTGGAAGCGTTATTAATCCCAAACATCAGGCATAAATCCCGATGTCCGTACTCTCTCCCATTTTGATTCAGCCTGATTTCAAAAATAAAATCTCCAACTAATACTGCTTTAATTAGCGCAATGTTGAATGGGGATCTTACTTCTGGCTTATAATTGCTTTGCTCAAAAAGTTCCATGCACTTACCGCTATCTCCTTGTGATATTCTCCACACATTACCATCTGTCATTTCAAAATCATTAATCGCTTCTGCAGATTCAAAATCTTGAGAATAGACTAATTTATAGCCATCAGGAACAACAGCTTGAGCACAAAGCCTAATACTAGCAGCAATGCATAGAATAAAGATAAAAGCGGTTTTCATATAGCTAATATTTAATGCTCTCTAAATTATCACTTTAGATTTTAATAATAAAAAAATCCCTTTCCAAATTAATGAAAAGGGATTGTAACATGTAGAGAGCACTTCGGCATACAGAAAAGTAACCAACCAAATTTTAACCCTAACTTAAAGTTAATCCTGTATACTTACTTGACTCTCTACAATATCTTTAATAGGCACTATGATTTTACCTGTTTTTGTTTTCAAGGTTATGGAAATACTATTGATGGCCTCTACCTCACCTCTAATATCATTAAACTCAATTATCTGTCCTACTTCGTATAGTTTTCTAGCATAAAATGTATTGAGTACTTTCTCTATGGCATTGCGAGCTCCTAATCCAAAAGCCAATGCAAAAGCTAAAAGAAATGCGCCAAGTATCATCGTGATATTACCCGTGATAATCTCTGTGTTCACTCCAGCTTGGTTTAATGCTGTGATTGAAACAAATACCAAAATGATAAAAAATACAACCTGACTAATAATTTTGGCACCAGACAAATCCATAGACTCAAAGAACGACTTTAGTCCCTTTTTTATGAGGTTTGCCAATAATAATCCAACAGTAAAGATGATTAGAGCTGTGAACAGTTGAGGCAAATATCCTAATAGTTCACTTATTTTTTGAGAAATCATGGTAAGATTCATAATATCCAATGCCATAATGATTAGCATGATATACATGACCCATTTCACAAAATTTGATACAATTTTAATGGTATCAAACTTTAACTTTTTTCCTTCTACTATTTCAATATCGTTTAAAGCATCATCCAGTCTATTAGCTTTAGCCAGCTTTAATGCCTTTTTTATAATCTTGACTACTATTTTAGTTAAAAGCCAACCAAAAAGTAATACTAAAATTGTTCCGATGATATTAGGAAATATTGCCGATATTTCAGACCATATTGCAGTTAACGATTCCATGGCCATATTTTTCCATTCTGCTGCTTTTTCCATGATTAATAAAATATTTATGTTAGGGTTATTTGGTTTATTTCTTTTCTCGTTTACTAATTACCGTTTCAATAACATGCCCCATGTTATATGAAAACAACGCAGCTAAATCCATAATAAGCTTCGCCATGGCGATATCGCTCATCACCTTTGACTTCAACTCTGGCGGAACTTCCTTAAGCGGCGTATTTATTTGTTTAAACGGATTTTCCATTGGTTATTAGTTATCTGAATAAACTTGTATAAGTTTATCCTTTGCTCTTTTAATTCTCATTTTTACTGCACTCTCCCCTATTCCTAAAACCGACTCTATTTCTTTTATGGTTAAAAAGTCTTGATATTTTAGTAATAGTATCATTTTCTCATCGGGCGATATCAACTCCATTGATTTCTTTAACTTATCTACCCGCATATTGAGAAACTCTTTATCTTCTATCTCATGATCGGATACGTTTTCAATATCCTTGTAATCGACAGATTGCTTTTCAATTTTTTTTGCTGTGTTTCTAGTTACATAATTTACACAATGGTTATATGTAAACGCATATAACCATGTTGAAAATTTAGATTTCCCTTTAAAGCTAGCTAATTTTACAAAAAGCTTCAAAAACACATCTTGTGTTAAATCTTTTGCTTCATCTTCGTCCCTAGCAAAACCATAGCATTTGTTGTATACTAAAGTTGCATACCGATCATAAAGCACCTCAAAAAGCAATGTATCATTATTCTGTACAATTGCCTTTACCAGATCCTCGTCTGATTTGCTGTTAATGTCTTCTAGGGTTTTCAAATGTAGCTTCTCGCTAAATTACAATAGTTGATGTATTTAAGACACATGTTTGTTTAGTAAGTCACATGTATGACAAAAGAAAGTAAAAAAAATGTAATATTGTAAAAAAAGCCTTCCAAATCGATACGCATTTGGTACGCATACAATCGTTTAAGATTTACCAAGCTTTTTAGCTAAAATTTATGGAAAGTTGAATGATTTTTAGTTAAATCCAATTATAACCTGCTATTGAAACACATAAGTGGCTTTATTCACTTGTGTTAACCTAAAATAACCAAATGCATAGTTTTCAGGATTTGAAGGGTTTACAACATTACCTTTTAAAGTTGCAGGCACAGTACCGAAAGGGTTATCAGCATTTTCGTATTGATCTATTAAAAGATCTATATAATTAAAATATTGCTTTGATATCCCATAAAACTCAATGTGCGCGATATCACCGGGCTCAAATTCTTCCTGACCAATATCCTCGTCTTCTTCCTTCTCAAAAAATACTTTCATTCTGTTACCATCGGTAAACTCATCTGGAATTGCCAACAATTCGGGTAGCAAATCACCTTCTTCTTCAAATCTAAATAAATAGAAATTTTCCTCATTAGGCGGGTCGTTAAAATAGATATCCACTTCTAAGGCGTCATCATTAAAACCTCCTACTCTTGCTTGACTTAATTCATCAATATCTACTACGGGAGTCATGGATTCCTCCGCGATGTAAGTTTCGCCTTGATAATTTATTTCTAGAGTATATTCTTGATTTAAAACAGGAACAAAACTTGAAGTACTATAAATACCATCACCTTGATGCACGAACACAAATTCTTCGTTTGAGGCGTTGTTAGTGATTTTCACTGAGGCGTCAGTAACACTGGTATTGCTAAGGTTATCAAAATATGGCGTAGATGTGCTTAGTTTTATGGATTGCTCGTTACCTTGGGCACTTTTTTCCCAATCAATAGAAGCTTCAACTACCAGTCTAGGTGCTGCCTCTGGAACATCAACGTCTACCACATCCGTACACGAGGTTGTACTAATAAAAATGATAACTAATATTTTAAATATTGACCGTTTCATGATTTAAAATTTAAAATTATAGGATACTGAAGGCACAATACCAAAAATTGCCGTCCTAGTAGCCTCATTAGCACCTGTTTCCCTATTTTGACCAAAGGAAATTGAGGCTGCATTTCTACGGTTATAGATATTATAAATACCAAATACCCATTCTCCTTTCCAGCGTTTTTCAGGTTTTCTATTTGGAACATAGGTCGCAGAAATATCTAAGCGATGATAATCTGTTAATCTACTCGCATTTCTATCTGAAAAATTAGCAATATTTAGGTCTTCATAAGTGTATTGACCATCTGGATACGTCACTGGACGTCCAGTTTGAAAAATCAAATTAGCACCAAAATTCCATTTTTCATTGAGTTTGTAGGCTCCAGTTAAGGACACATCATGCGTTCTATCATGAGGCGCATAATACCAGTTCCCATTATTGATACCCGGACCTCCAGCAGCACCTCCTGGAGTTCTCTGTTCTGCCTTGGAAATGGTGTAAGCCAACCATCCTGTAAAGTCACCCTTGGTTTTTCTCACTAAAAACTCTAGACCATAAGCTCTTAATTCTCCATTTAAGATTTCTGTCTCTATCGTATTTTGGCCAATTAAATCTGAGCCATCTACATAATCAATTCTATTATCCACGGTTTTATAGTAGGCTTCCACCTCTAAAGAGTATTCCTTATCCTTAAAGTTTCTAAAATACCCAATGGCATATTGGTCCGACAACTGGGGTTTAATAAATTCTCCACTTGGTGTCCATACATCTAATGGCGTTACCGATAAAGTATTAGACAATAAATGAATGTACTGCGCCGTATGGCTGTAACCAGCTTTTATAGATGAATCATCATTTAGTTGATAGGCTAAAGCTAAACGCGGCTCTAGATTACCGTAGGTTTTGATAGTTTCGTTTTTTGCATATATCGTTTCGCCAATGGCGTTACCTTCTTGGTAAACTCCCAAAGTTTCATTGTACACTATGGGCAGGCCATTTTCATATTCTGTTATGGGCTGACCGCCACGTCGTATAAAATAGCTGTAGCGCATACCAATATTAGCGGTTAGTTTATCTGAGACCTTATATTCCGCACTGGCATATATACCGTTTTCAAAAGCCCGCTTTTGATCTAAAAGCAATGGATTAATGGACGATGTTTCTGAAGTTGGATTAATCTCACCAGGGTTAAAGTCATAATAAATAGCATTCAAACCAAAATCTAATTGCAGCTTATTACTTTGGTAATACGTTACATCATATTTTATATTATAATTTGTGATTTCCGAAATCCAATCAAAATCAAAAGATTTGAAATCCAAAATATAGTCGTAATCACTATAAACGAAGGATAAATTTGAAAACACACGATCACTAAAGATATGATTCCATCTTAGATTTCCAGAGGCATTACCATAACCACTATTAAAATTAGCTCCAAAATTAAACTCGTCCCTCCCGAAATATCCTGACAAATATAATTTGTTGTTCTTATCAATATTGTAATTGGTTTTTAAGTTCAGATCGTAAAAATAGGCGCTATTCTCTTCACCAGATGCTTGTAAAAATAAATGTGCATAAGACCCACGTCCAGCAACTAAAAACGAACCTTTTTCATTAAACATGGGGCCTTCAGCTGAAAGTCTACTCGAGATTAAACCGATACCACCGTTAACTTCGAATTTTTTGCTGTTCCCGTCTTTTTGACGTACATCCAATACTGATGATACACGCCCACCAAAACGCGCTGGGATTCCTCCCTTGTAAAGCTTTACATCTTTAATCGCATCAGCATTAAATACAGAAAAGAAACCGAATAAATGGGATGTATTATAAATCATTGCTTCATCCAGTAGTACCAAGTTTTGATCCGCAGCTCCTCCACGCACATTAAAACCTGCAGAACCTTCAGCACCACTTGTTACTCCAGGTAGTAATTGAATAGATTTTAAAACATCTACCTCTCCAAGAACTACTGGCATTTGTTTAATGGTCTCTAATTTTAGCTTTGACACACTCATTTGGGGACTTTTGATATTAAGGCGCTCCGATGATTCAGAAACCACCAAAACCTCTTCAAGTTGGGTAGATTCCTCCGAAATTTCGAAATCCTTCTTTAAGTTTCCGTCGAGGGTGATTTTTGTTTTTAATGACGCAAAACCAACATAGGATATTACTAGTTTGTAGTCCCCTTCTTCTGCAGTTATGGAGTAGAAACCATACTCATTAGTAATCGCCCCTATCGTGGTGCCCTCAAAAAAAACAGAGGCTCCAAACACGGTTTCTCCATTTGAAGCGTCTGTAACGGTACCGCTGATGGTGTACTTACCTTGAGCTGAAACTAATGTGGAAAGCATTAGGAACAGGGATAGACATAATAGTTTTGGGTTGATCATACAAGCAATTTATGAAGGACAAAATTAAGCAATTTGATTTATTTTGTTTAAATAAAATGTTAAATTGTTAAACATAAAAAGCGAACTTTATTAAGTTCGCTTTTCCTTTATCAAAATTATACGTGTTTAAATATGTAACGCTCTATCTTCAGTAGCTGCCAATGCTGCTTCTTTGATAGCTTCTGTAAACGTAGGGTGTGCATGAGACATTCTCGATACATCCTCAGCCGATGCGCGATATTCCATAGCCACTACAGCCTCGGCAATCATATCTGCTGCTCTTGCTCCAATCATGTGCACGCCTAAAATCTCATCTGTAGTTTTATCTGCTAGAATCTTCACAAACCCGTCTAAATCCATACTAGCTCTGCTCCTACCCAGAGCTCGCATTGGGAAAGACCCCACTTTATAATCGATTCCAGCTTCTTTTAGTTGCTCTTCGGTTTTTCCTACCGCTGCCACTTCTGGCCACGTATAAACCACGCCAGGGATTAAGTTATAATCAATATGCGGTTTTTGTCCCGCTATAGTTTCGGCAACAAATACACCTTCCTCTTCAGCTTTATGCGCCAACATTGCACCTTTCACAACATCTCCAATAGCATAAATATTGGATGCTGATGTTTGCAAATGCTCGTTTACTTCCACTCTGCCTCTATCATCCAAATTTACGCCTGCTGCTTCAGCATTTAAGCCATCGGTATATGGGCGACGCCCAACAGATACCAAACAGTAGTCACCTTTAAATTCAACTTCTTCTCCTTTTTTATTATCGGCTTTAACAATGATATCATCTCCTTTGCGCTCCACAGATTTTACTTTATGGGATACTTGCACCTTGAATTTAGCCTTCTTGAATACTTTATTTAGTTCTTTAGAAAGACCCGCATCCATTGTTGGGATAATTCTGTCCACGTACTCAATTACCGTAACTTCAGCACCAAGACGTCGATACACTTGTCCCAGTTCTAGACCTATAACACCTCCACCAATTATGATAAGGTGTTTTGGTATTTCTTTTAGTTTTAACGCTTCGGTTGACGTGATAATACGCTCTTTATCAATATCGATAAACGGTAAAGTTGATGGTTTACTTCCAGTAGCTATTATGGTTTTTTTAGCTTCAATTTCGGTAGATTCTTCTCCATCAATTTTAATATGGGTAGCATCCTTAAAACTTCCTAAACCATGATATACATCAATCTCGTTTTTCTTCATCAAGAAATCAATACCTCCAGTAGTTTGATCTACAACAGCTTGTTTTCTTGCAATCATTTTTTCTAAATTCACTTTTACGTCTCCAGGGATTTCAATGCCATGTTCCTCAAAATGTTTTACAGCATCATCGTAATGGTGTGATGAATCTAAAAGCGCTTTACTCGGTATACAGCCCACATTTAAACAGGTACCACCAAGGGTACTATATTTTTCTATTATTGCTGTTTTCATGCCTAATTGTGCGCAACGTATTGCGGCAACATATCCTCCAGGACCAGAACCGATAACGGCTACATCGTATGATTTCATAGTGTAATTTTGAATTTAAAAAAATGAAAGTCAAAAATACGAATGTTTTATTGGAAGACCATAAAAAAATACACCATAAAATTGGATGGAAATAGCTTTGGCAAACTTGCCCACGTTAGGGATTGAATACTTCGTCTGCGCTCAGTACAGGTGTTTGAAATCCCGACGCAGGAGGGATTGAGTAGTGAAAGCCTGCTGGCCGACAGGCAGGCCCGAACCCACTAACCCTGAGATTCTCCAAGGGTGGGGTAACACCATAATGATTAAAAACCAGTGTTGCTTTATCATCAATCGTTAGTCTAAAATCGTAAATCTAAAATATAAGTGTATCTTTGCCGCTTAAATTCCTCAGCGTGAGGATGTGTTGCTAGAAGTTTAGGTTACGTATGTCGATGCGCTTCTTATGCAACACCGCATAACAAAATCGCATACATAACACACATGAGCACATTCCAAGATTTAGGTCTTAACAAGGACCTATTACAAGCTATTACTGATTTAGGTTTTGAAAAACCTAGTGAAGTCCAAGAAAAAGCAGTTCCCATTTTATTAAATTCTGAAACCGATTTGGTGGCGTTGGCGCAAACCGGTACAGGTAAAACTGCGGCGTTTGGCTTCCCTATGCTTCAGAAAATTGACGTGGATAGCCGCACGACCCAAGGTTTAATTCTATCGCCGACTAGAGAACTCTGTTTACAGATTACCAACGAAATGAAATTATATGGTAAATACTGTAAAGGATTGAACGTGGTTGCCGTTTACGGTGGCGCAAGCATTACAGAACAGGCCCGAGAGATAAAACGAGGCGCACAAATTATTGTGGCTACCCCTGGCCGTATGAAAGACATGATAAGCAGACGCTTGGTGGATATTACCAAAATTGAATATGCGGTTTTAGATGAGGCCGATGAAATGCTGAACATGGGCTTTAAAGAGGATATTACTTCTATTTTGTCCCACACACCAGATGATAAAAGTACCTGGTTATTTTCGGCCACTATGCCTCGTGAAGTTGCTGCAATTGCTAAAAACTTCATGTACAATCCGCAGGAAATTACTGTGGGTCGCAAAAACGAAAGTACGAGCCAAGTCTCGCATGAATATTATTTGGTAAATGCCAGAGACCGTTACCAAGCGTTGAAACGTTTAGCAGATGCAAATCCCGATATTTTTTCGGTTATTTTCTGTAGAACCAAGCGTGATACTCAAAAAGTTGCTGAGCGTTTAATTGAAGATGGGTATAGTGCAGGTGCATTGCATGGCGATTTGAGCCAGAACCAACGCGACTTGGTGATGAAATCGTTTAGAAACAAGCAAATACAAATGTTAGTGGCTACAGATGTTGCTGCTCGTGGTATAGATGTGGATGATATTACACATGTGATTAATTACCAATTGCCTGACGAGATTGAAACCTATACACACCGTTCTGGGCGCACAGGTCGTGCAGGAAAAACTGGAGTTTCAATGGTAATTGTTTCTAAGAGTGAGGTACGCAAGATTAAAAGTATTGAGCGTATCATCAAGAAACAGTTTGAAAAGAAAGATATCCCAAATGGCATGGAAATTTGTGAAGTGCAATTGATGTCGCTTGCAAAAAAAGTACACCATACGGATGTAAATCATGATATTGACGCCTATTTAGGAGATATTAATGCTCTGTTTGAAGACACCAGTAAAGATGAATTGATTAAAAAATTCTTCTCTGTGGAGTTTTCTCGTTTTTACAATTATTATCAGAAAGCGTTGGATTTAAATATTTCAACTTCTAATGACGACCATAAAGATTCTGGGAATTCTGTTCGCTACTTCATTAATGTAGGAAAGAAAGATGGTTTTGACTGGATGAGCTTAAAGGACTTTTTAAAAGAAGTTTTAGAACTTGGGCAGGACGATGTGTTTAAGGTTGAAGCTAAGGACACATTCTCATTCTTTAATACTGAAAAAGGATTACAAGAGAAAGTACTTGGCTTTTTTAACGACTTTAAATACAATGGGCGTTTTGTAAATGTTGAAATCTCTGAAAATCGTGGACGTGGAAGAAAACGTGACAGAAATCGAGGAAAGCGTCGTGATGATAGAAAAGGCAGTTTTAATTCTGGTAAAAAAGGAGGACGCAGAAGTGAAGGCGCATCAAAATCAAGACGTTCTAAGTCTGGAGATATTGCGAGTTCAAGACCAAGACGTTCTAGACGATAACTTGAATTAGCAATTCACTTGTTGCGATTCAATTTACTGGTTTTCAGTCGCTAAATATTATTCTAATAAAACAACATAAACTTCTGAAACAAGTTCAGAATAGCATTATAGTTGTTATTTAGGTATGCTTTTTGTTAATTTTAAGTCAAATTAAAACCCTAATTGCGGTGCATTAGTGTTTTGTTTAGTATTTTTATAAACTCATATCTGTTACAGTTATACCATGAAACGCTTTTTAAGCATCTTTACTTTTCTTTTAGTCTCTGCTTTTGCAATGGGACAAGACGACGCTAAAAAAGCAATTGGTGTAGTTGTAAATTCAGCAGACAGCAAGCCCTTAGAAAGTGTTAATATTGTCAACCTAAATCAGGTTAAGGGTACTACAACCAACAGCAAAGGTGAATTTGCAATAACTGCAGAAGTAAATGACACACTTCACTTCTCATATATAGGATTTAAATCTATAAAGGTTAGAGTAACTAATGACTGGTTGAAATTTGGAAGCTCTACCATTGAATTAACCGAATTGGCTTTAGCACTGGAAGAGGTTGTTGTAAATCAGCTAAAACTTACTGGATATTTAGAAGTGGATATAAAACAAGTACCGCAGATAAATGACAATTACCGATATCAGATAGCTGGTTTATCTAAAGGCTATGAAGCTGGAAAAAAATCGGGTTTAACCAAAGTTATAGGTTCAATTTTTAATCCTGCAGACTTTTTGCATCGCATGTTTGGCAAAAAACCAAACGAGCTTAGAAAGTTAAAGCAGATGAAAAAAGATGACGAAATACGTAATTTATTAGCTTCCCGATTTGACCGCGAAATGCTCACTGCACTATTAAAGGTAGACCGTGTAGATTTGGATGAAATAGTAAGCCAGTGCAATTACTCCAAAGGATTCATTCAATCAGCTAATGACCTACAAATATTGGATGCCATTAGCGAATGCTACGAAGAATACAAGCTACTTAGCAACAGACGTAAAGATCGTATTTAGCACCCTATTTTTGGGAGTGTAATGCTACTCGATTACCTTCCGTATCAATAAAAACACCCATATAACCATGTTCTGGTGATATCTGGGTTTTAGGTTGATATATTTTACCACCTGCAGCTTCCACCCTATCCAATTCGTTTTTTACATCATCACTCATAAAGTACACCAATGTTCCTTCTTGACTTGGGATGTATGATTCTTGTTTTATTAAAGTTCCTGCTGCGCCTTCCTTTCCCTCGGCAAACGGAAACCAGCCCATAAGAATACCGCCAAAATTTTGAACATCAATTTTAATTTGAAAAACTGCTTCGTAAAATGCTTTAGACCTGTCCATATCTGCCACTGGAATTTCAAACCAACCTACCATATTTCGCTTCATAATCTTATTTTTCTAGAATTAATTTTAAACTAGCTAATCCCTCATCAAAATCTTTTCCCACTGCTTTATCCATACTAAAAAATAGAAAAAACACATTTATTGGGATTTTATTTTCACCAGAAAAACCCCAAACTACTTTGGTTTTATTTGGTGTTACCTCCTCTAATCTCAAATATGCATTAGATTCTGATTTCCATGGTTTAAAAAAACGTAATTGAGATTCGATAGTCTCATTTTCCACAATCTTGGTAATTTCTTGTTCACCAATACCAACATCCCTATTGCCTTCCCATTTTGCAACAAACCCTACTTCGCCATCTATACCTTCAAACTCTTGCTTCATATTTGGATCTTTCTTTTTCCATGGCGACCATTCATCTTGATTTTTGATATGTTTTAAATACTGAAATACTTCGGGCAAAGTGTTATCAATAATAATACTTCTTTTTACATCAAACTTTTTTGGCGCTATTAAAATAAGCATCACAAATACTGCTACAACCCCTAAAATCAGATAGATAAGAATCACCATAACAATACAATTTTGGTTGGAGTTTAAATATACTTATTTTTTTGATTCATAAAATCGTTCCACAATCCTATCATAACTTTTTATGGTTTTCTTGCACCAATCCATCCGTTTTACAAGTTGTTCTTCTTCTGATAGTTGCCAATGTATATTAGATTGCTTTAACTTGTTGGTTACATGCTGCAAAATGATTGCCGCAGATACCGAAATATTTAAACTCTCGGTAAATCCAACCATAGGAATTTTTAAATAACAATCGGCTGCATTCAAAACCTCATCAGATAAACCCTCGGTCTCTCTTCCAAAGAAAAAACAGGACTTCTTACTAACATCAAAATCTTGTAAATTACAATCGTTTTTGTGTGGTGTTGTCGCTACGATTTGGTAACCGCTTTGTTTTAAATCGTTTATACACGTTGTCACCGAATGGTATCTATTTAAATCTACCCATTTTTGAGCACCCATAGCAATTTCTCTGTCTATACGTTTTGTGTTTTGCTCTTCGATAATATTCACATCTTGTATACCAAAAACATCACAACTTCGTATCACGGCACTTGTATTATGCAATTGGTAAACATCTTCAATAGCAACTGTAAAATATTTTGTGCGTTCAGAGAGTACTTTTATGAATTTTGTAAGCCGACGCTCAGTCAAATACCCTTCTAAATGGTGCAGTAAATCTTGGTCTGTCATTTAATTCAGTTATATTTATAACATAAAGATACAAATCACTGACTATGATTCGTTTTAAAAGATCTCTCATTACCCCAATTTTACTTTTAATTTTTAATACTGGAGTTTCCCAAGGCAAAGAGCGCACTAGAAAATCACAGCAGATTCCAAGCACAAGTTTTTACATTACTGAAAACGAAACTAACGACACCAAAGTAGCCAAACTTGGACAGCAGATACAAAACGTCATTCTTGAAGGTAATACAGATGCTTTCATGACACTTTTTGACACCAAAGGTTTTGGAAAATTAGTTACATACAGTACCAGAAAGGATAATTCCCTAAAATCTTACAGAGATAATTTTTTAAGCGGTTTTAAATCAAATATAAGCGTCTTTCCTAAAAAACTTATTGACGAAGTAGAATCTGGAAGCTATTATAATTTTGTAAACTACAGCTACAATGATGAAATGAATACCTATTATATGCTGTTCCGTATGTTTTCTGACGAAACAGGTATTAACTACCACCATTACAGGGTTTCAAAGCTAAATGGGAAGTTTACATTTAATGATGTTTATGTGTATTTAACGGGTGAGGAATTGAGTAAAACTTTGGAACGTTTTTACCTATATGCACTACCAAAGAAAAGCTTATTCGATTTTTTTGGAAAAAGTAATGCTGATGAATTCGTTAAAATGGCTCAAGGTGTTGATTTTTATAATGAAGGGGACTTTAAAAATGCCTACAAAAAATTAAATACCCTAAAAGGAGATTTAAAAAACGACAAGTTTGTTTTGGTAATAAAAGCCGTTTGCGCATCAAATATTAGCGATGAACTTTATAAGGATTCTATGAAAAACATCATGGAGCATCACCCTGATGACCCCACTCTATATCTGAGCCAGATAGACTATTTTCTTTTGAATGAGAATTATGATAGAGCACAAAATTTGTTCGATAAACTAAAAGAAGATACCGGGGACGATTTTTTAGATTTACTTAAGGGGAATGTAGAATTTGAAAGAATGAATTATGAAAAAGCCCTATCCTATTTTAAAAATATAGCAAGAGGTTATCCAGACCTATTCGAAGGGCATTCCTCTATGCTTAGCTGCTACTCATTATTAAAGAAATATGATAAGTGCATTGATATACTTAACTTTTTAGTTGAAGATGGTTATGCAAAAGATGATATTATTGGTTTTGTTGAGGAACTAGATGCAAACAACGAAAATATTTTAATAGGTTTAGCAAAATCTGAGGCATTTAAGTCTTGGAAAAAAGTGTAATAACCTTATGAAACATATTGTAGTACTTACCGGAGCTGGTATGAGTGCCGAAAGTGGTGTAAAAACCTTTAGGGATGAAAACGGCTTATGGGAAGGACATGACGTTATGGAAGTGGCAACGCCTGAGGGTTTTGCAAAAAATCCAGAATTAGTGTTGGATTTTTATAACCAAAGACGTCGGCAGTTGTTTGAGGTAGAACCCAATGCTGCACATATTAAAATTGCCAAATTGGAAGAGCAATACGACGTTTCAGTAATTACACAAAATGTAGATAATTTACATGAACGTGCAGGAAACACAAGGGTTTTGCATTTGCATGGCGAGCTATTAAAAGTAAGAAGCACTTTTGATGCAAATGATATACAAGAATGGACAACCGATTTGGTTTTGGGCGACCTTTGTAAAAATGGACATCAATTACGTCCACATATTGTTTGGTTTGGAGAAGATGTACCTCTTATTGAAAAGGCTGCTCAAATTTGTGAAACTGCTGATGTTTTATTAATTGTTGGCACATCTATGCAAGTATATCCTGCTGCGGGATTGATGAATTATGCACCAAGTAATGCTCCAATTTATTTTATAGACCCAAAACCTAATATCGAGAGTAATGCACGTGTTACCGTTATTGCAGAAACCGCTACTCTGGGTATGCAAAAGTTCTTTAAATTATTGAGTGAACAATCGTAAAATTCCAAGCAAAAGATAGAAAATGGTTTAATTGCAAAATCTGCGTTAGGGATTGAGGCATACTTCGATAAACTCAGCACAGGTTTGTTTAAGCTCCTCGCGGAAAGCCCTTCGTCTTCGATCATAATCAACTTTGCAGAAAGCCTGCTTACTGGCTGGTGGGCAGATGCCCAAAATAGGTTTATTGCTCAGGCACAAGTCTTATAAGTCTTCCTGGACCTTCAACTAGAACATAGATATAGCCATCATTAGCCATGTGAACATCTCTTACACGACCAATATCATTTAACAATTCTTCATGACCAGTAACTACATTGCCATCCATTTTTAAACGGTGTAAATACCTAAACTTTAAAGACCCTACAAAAAGATCATTTTGCCATTTACCATAAAAATTACCAGACAAGAAATCCATACCACAAGGGGCAATTGAGGGCACCCAATAATGAACCGGTTGTTCCATTCCTGCCATTGCAGTTTGATCTGTAATGGATGTACCGTTGTAATTAATACCGTAAGTAATTGTTGGCCAACCATAATTATTTCCAGAAGCTATAATATTAATTTCGTCGCCTCCTTGCGGACCATGCTCCCCCTCCCATATATCGCCAGTAATAGGGTGTTTTGTTAAACCTTGAGGATTTCTAACTCCATAACTAAAAACAGACCACTCATGATCTTGCATATTGTAAAATGGATTATCAGTTGGTATTGCACCATCATCCATAAGCCTATGCACTTTGCCTATACCATTATTTAAAGCTTGTGGATAAGTGTCTCTATTACCACGGTCTCCAACTGTAACATAAAGATAGCCTGCATTATCAAACACCAATCTTGATCCAAAATGGTTGCCACTACTTACATAGGGTAAGGCAGTAAAAATTTCTTCTGTTCCCTCTAAAGTGTTACCAGATAAACGTCCGCGTGCAACAGCTGTTGTTCTTTGATTTGAATTATTTGGATTTGGACTGGAATAAGATAAATAGACATACGTATTATTTTCAAATTCAGGATGTAATATTACATCCAGTAAACCACCTTGACCTTGCGCCACTACACTGGGAGTACCTCTAATTTCTGAAATTGCACCTTCGCTCGTTACCCTAAACAGTTTTCCTTCTCGTTGTGTAACTAAAAAATCTCCATTTGGCAGTTGTACCATTCCCCAAGGCACACCGGTAATTTGATTTGTTATGGTTTCTAACCTAAAAATAAGATCATCAGATTCTATGATTCCTGAAAGGTTAGGATTTTCAACTTCTATGTCGGCTTTAGTTTTCCCATCAATTTCTTGAAGAATATAATCTGCCAAATCCTTTATTTCTTGCGCAGTAAAGGTATTTTCGTAAGAAGGCATACCATTGGATTCATATCCAACAGTAATAGAGTTAGCTATATCTCCCGAGGAATTACCATATAGCCACTGCCTTTCTATAAAAGACTCGAACTTTTGTCCGTGACAACCACCACAATGGTTTGTATAATTTACGGCTGCTTTGGCAAAGTCAGCTACTACTTCTTCCTGCTCTTCTTCCATTTCCTCTTGACCTGTAGTTTCTGTTTGGTTGGAACAATTAAACAAAAAGATTATTAGGAGAGCACTTAAAAAAGCTAATTTTGAATGGTTAAGATTTTTCATAACAGATAGGTTTTGGGGTTGTTATTAGCTCTAAAATAAATCCTAAAACAAGGGGCTATTCGACTAACTGTCTATCAATTTTGCAACACTAATATAACGAATTTTATTGTTAAATTATTGCAAATCAAATTACTATAACCTTTATTCAATTTAAAAACAAACTACCACTCTCGCAGTTTATCTAGCTCTAGTTGGGCTTTCAGCTCTTTTTCTGGAATCACTTTTAAGAACGACGGATGCTGCTCTATAGCAAACTCAATTTTCTTTACAATCTCCTCGGTAGTTTCGTTATCATAATCTATTTCTAAAGGCTGCTTTATTTCCATAGATTGCAAGATGTTCTTCTTTTTGATACGCAATCCTTTTTTATCAAAGGAACGACGAAAACCATCAATAACGATTGGTATAACAATTGGTTTGTAGCGTTTAATAATATGTGCAGTACCTTTTCTGATAGGTTTAAAAGGTGTGGTTGTACCTTGCGGAAAGGTAATTACCCAACCATCATTTAAGGCCGTACCAATATTGGAAATATCGCTCATGCGTACCTGCCTGTTTACATCTTTTCCCTCAGATCGCCATGTGCGTTCGATACTAACGGAACCCACATAAGCCAGTATTTTTGGAAGTAAACCCGCTTTCATGGTTTCCTTTGCAGCTACATAATAAATATTCAGTTTCGGGTTCCAGAGATAGCCTATGTTTTTTATAGAATCGGTGCGCCCGCTTAAACTCGCATTAAACACGTGGAACATCGCCACTACATCGGCAAAATAGGTTTGATGGTTTGATATAAAAAGTACGTTCTTGTCTGGAAGATCTTTTATAATTTCTGAACCTTCTATATGCAATTCGTTAAACCCTCTAAAACGTCTATGCGTTAAGGCTCCCAAAATGCGAATGAGCCATCTTTTAACAAAAAGTATATGTCCGAAAGGATTTTTTTTAAACAATCCCATGTACTGTTATCATGTTATGGTTGGGCAACAAAGGTAATAAATCTATCATCTATGTCAATGTTGTGATGATATCTTTAACTTCACTTAGCATCATCGCTGTGGCTCCCCAAACTGTAAATCCGTTAAGGTTAAATGCAGGCACTTCAATATTAGCACTATATGAGGTTTTTATCGTTTTTGAAATAAGATTGGTGTCGTTCATTAAATCAGATAATTTCACTTCAATTATTTCTTCTACCTCACTTTCTTCTTTAATAAAAGTGGGCATTTTATCCATAAACCCTACGAAAGGCTTTACACAAAAATTACTTGGTGGAATAAAAACCTGAGATAACGGTCTTACTACTTTTATATCAGGAATTGGCACCCCAACTTCCTCAAAAGTTTCTCTTAGTGCAGTTTCTTCTAAGTTTTTATCCTGAGATTCTTTTTTTCCTCCCGGAAAGGACACTTGAGCAGAATGCACCCCTTTATACGTTTTGCGCAGCATAAGCACAAACTTTGTTTCATTTGAATTGTTGGGATAGAATAAAGCCAAAACCCCGGCGCGTTTTGCGTTTTTTAATTGCTCATCAGAATATTGCGCGAACGCCTTTCTGGTAGGAGGCACCATTTTAAAATGAGATGATTCGGCTGGAAGCTCTATATTTTTTATTTTTGACAGCAATGCTACGAATTCATCAAAATTCATTCTCTATGCGCGTTGTATTGTTTTTATGCTTTTTTTTATGTCTTTTGAATTGTGAAGATAAACAATCTAAGAACAAAGCAAAAGTTACTACTACAGTAAAAAAACAGCAAAAAAAAACAAAGGATACTACGGCTAATAAAGTGGAGGCGTTTCCTGTACTGGACAGTCCAAGTGCGATGGAGTTTTTTTTACAATACGATAAAGAAAACAAAGAGAATAAAGTTAGAATTACCACAGATTTTGGAGCTATTAATATTCTACTCTTTAATGAAACCAAATTCCACCGTTCAAATTTTATCTACCTTACTAAAAGGCAATATTTTGATGGCACTCAGTTTTTTAGAGTGATAGATAATTTTATGATACCAGGTGGTAATGGCGACGATATGACAACCGCAATTAAAAGACGAAAAATCGGGAAATATTTACTCCCCAAGGATACCAATCGGGGCTTTAAACACGATCGTGGCACAGTCTCAATGCCTAGTAGCGATATTGAAAACCCGCACAAATTAGCATCTCCCTATCAATTTTTTATCGTACAACAAAACGGTGGTGCACATCATTTAGATGGTAATTACACTGTTTTTGGTAAAGTAATAAAAGGCATGGATGTGGTAGATAAAATAGCCGCTGTAGACACCGATGAAGCCGATTGGCCTTTAAAAAATGTATATATCAGAAAAGTAGAGATTTTGGAATAGGCACTACTTTTCCTTTGCATAAATATTTGGTAAAGCTATTTTAAATTTCACGGCTAAAAGTCTAATTATAATCACTACTAAACCAGAAATCATAAATACAACATCTGTTTTTATCGGTAATTCATTCAAAAGAAAATAAGTAAACCCTCCCAAGATACAGGCTGTGGCGTAAATTTCCTTTCTGAAAATCACTGGAATTTCATTACATAAAATATCCCTAATAACACCACCAAAACTAGCAGTCATGGTACCTAAGGCAATACAAATAATAGGGTGCAAATTGGCATTCAATCCTTTTTCAATACCAACCACAGTGTACAACCCAATACCTATTGTATCAAATAAAAATAATGATGTGCGTAAGTAGTTTATCTTACTTCTAAAGATAATCGCCAAAATAGCCGCCCCTAAAATCACATAAGTATAATTCATGTCCAGCATCCAGCTTACAGGTGTATTTCCAATAAGCAAATCGCGCAAAGTCCCGCCGCCCACAGCAGTAACAAAGGCAATTATCAAAATCCCAAACAAATCCATTTTTTTGTTAAAAGCCACCAATACCCCCGAAATGGCAAATGCTATGGTTCCTAAAATATCTAAAGTGTAAAACATATTTTAATTTTTATTTGGGCGTTACCCCGCTCTAGCGAGGTCGGGCTTTCGGCAGTCGCTCTCTGCGAGGAGCTTCAACAAATGCCTCAATCCCTAACGCACCTATCTGCTAGTGCCTTTTTCTACCAAAAAACTATTCACTTTTGTTAAGTCAATCCTTTTTAGAGATCCCGCCAAAAGGCGGGGTAAGCGGTTAGCACACTATGATAGCCAATTGCCATTGGCTACCATAGTGGCTCTCTGAGACACTTCGACTCCGCTCAGCATAAGCGATTCGCACACTTTTACAGAAAAAAGAAAAAGTAGCTCTCTGCTTACATGTCCTGAGTGTAAAAATTATAATCTTTTAAAATCACATCAATAAATTCAATATCGTTACTTTGCTTCACCTCTTTAATTCCCACAACTTCAATAAGTTTATTTCTTAATTTTATCAATGTTGAATAATCTTTAGCAGCTCTTGCTCTTGTATAGGTATCCTTTATAATTCGGGCATCATTATCGGAGAGTTTAATCACATTAGGATAGGTTGGCTTATAATCCGTTTTTAATTGTTCTAGGATAGTGTGGTTAATATTTACCTTATCCTTCAAGCTAATAACACCCGTACCTGCTGCCATATCGCCAATGCGCTGTAACTTTTTACTAAAAATAATCACAAAAAAACCAATACCAAATATCCAGACATCTACAATTCTAAAAAACCAGCGTACCACATAATCAGAAAACGTAGCCTGAAAGCCATCTATCTTCACAACCCTGATTTTTAGAGCGCGTTTCCCAACAGTTTGACCATCTAAAAACGTTTCTAAAGCCAACGTGTAAAACATTACTGGAAAACTCAAAACTGTATTTATCCCTATTTGAGACCACTCATCCATTCCCTCAAACACTCCAAAGACTTTGTTCAGAATTAATAAATACCCGATTTTAATAGCAGTATCAATAATAAAAGCAACCAATCGCTCTCCTACGCCTGCTGCAGTGAACTTAATTTTTACATTTTGCGTCGTGTTAATTTGTAACTCTGACATTTTATATTTTAATTTATCTCGTATATGAGAGAAGTTGCATTTATTAAGCAAAATAAAGAAAAATGGTTGAGTTTTGAGAATGCTATTTTTAATAATGATTTCAAGGACCCCGATGAACTTGCCTCAAACTACATTCACTTAATAAATGATTTAGCATACGCCCAAACGTACTATCCTAAAAGTAAGGTGATTACCTATTTAAATCAGCTTGCTGCTAAGGCATTTCAAAAAATCTATAAAACAAAACGACAAGACACCAATAGAATCATCGGATTTTGGAAAACTGAGGTACCGCTAATTTGTTACCAATACCGTAAGTTTATTTATGTGACATTTATTGTGTTTACAGTATTCACTTTAATAGGTGTTATATCGGCTGCAAACAACGCGGAATTTTTAAGATCGGTTGTTGGAGATGCGTATGTAGACCAAACTATCGCGAATATCGAAGCTGGTGACCCCGTTGCGGTGTATAAAAGTGGAAGTAATTGGGGCAGTTTTATCGGTATTACTATAAACAACTTACGCGTTGGTATTATTGCTTTTGTATTTGGGGTGTTTTTGGGTATTGGTACGTTATACATTATGTTTAAAAACTGTATCATGCTAGGGTCTTTCCAATACTTCTTTTACGAAAAAAACGTGTTTTGGGAAAGTGTTCGTGGTATTTGGATACATGGTGCTATGGAAATTTTTGCCATTGTTATCGAATGTGCCGCTGGACTCATTCTGGGCGCCAGCATACTCTTTCCTGCAACACACTCACGATATACCTCTTTTAAACAAGGCGCTAAAACTGGTATTAAAATTTTGATAAGCACCTTCCCCTTTACATTTTCCGCTGGTTTTCTTGAAGGTTTCATTACTCGATATTCTAACATTATGCCTAATTGGCTCTCGGTAGGTATCATCTTAATCACACTAGCTATTATAAGTTATTACTATTTAGTTTATCCTTTTAAAGTTCAAAAACAAATCACCCAGATCTCCCTACCCGCTTAATGAAACAAAAGCCTTTACATATTTTTTTATTCTTAGCGTTTTTGCTTTTAGGCAATGCGGAGTCTCGTGCCATTACTCCGGTACAATCCACAGAAGTGTATCGTGTTTTTGATTCTGATTTTAAAGAGCGTTACGCTGGCGATAAATACAATTACGAAGGTACTAAGGTGGTTAATAGAACAGAATCTGGTTCAGGGGAATATGAAGACTATGATAAAGAAAAGATTAAAACGAAAGAACAGGATAATTCTGAAAACATTATTATTAATCTAGGTCCGTTTTGGTGGATATTCATAGTTATATTAATTGGCGCAGTTCTGTATTTAGCTTACGTTTTATTGAATGAAGGCGGCACTGGCATATTCGCTTCAAGCAAAAATAAATCGATCGAGCGCTATGATGATATTAATGCTGAAAACATAGAACACGCAGATATACATGCATTAATAAAAAATGCCGAAAACAGCAAGGATTACAGGTTGGCTATTCGTTATTATTACCTGTTGGTTCTAAAAACACTCAGTTTAAAAAATCATATAAAATTTGAAGATGATAAAACAAACGGCGAATATTTGAATGAACTAAACCAAAAGCCTTTCTTTAAAGGGTTTTCATATGTATCATACCTCTATACCTATATATGGTATGGAAAATTTGCCCTGGCTGAATCGCAATACTTCAAAGCGAAAGATAATTTCCAGTCACTTTTAAATCAGGTAAAATAATGAAGAAGATTTTACCTATCATACTAGTAATTGTAGCACTAATTGTAGTCGCTTCTTTAACGTTTGGGATAAAACGCACCAAAACGGTTGACTGGGAAGAATCTTTCAACGAAAAAAGCAATAAACCGTACGGTACTAGTGTGCTCTATAAAGAACTTCCTAATCTTTTTGAAGATTATAAACTCAGGACGGTGTACCATCAACCTTCAAGTTATCTCACAGCGAATTCAGAATTTGGATATGGTGATCATCATGCCAAAGGCAACTATATTATTATTGGAAATTCTGATTATCTCACAGATTTTTCAGTGGATAAACTTTTAGAGTTTGTCAACACTGGAAATACATTGTTTATTTCAGATTACTACTTTGCACAGCGCATTCATGACACTTTGAGTATTGATGTTGATTTTGAATACAACTCAAAAAAAGATAGTATTTCACATTTGTCCTTTCAGAATAAAAACTTAAACGCAATTACAATAGATAAGAACGAAGGTGACTATTTCTTTTCAAGTTTTGATAGTATTAATTACACCATATTAGGTCATGCGAAAACTGACAAAAAGCGTGTTAACTTTATAAGAGTGCCTTTCGGAAAAGGAAACATTCTATTACATACCGAACCCAAAGCGTTCACAAATTATCACATTTTAAAGGATGATAGATACCGCTATGTAGAAAGTGCGCTCTCTTATCTACCAGATGACAATGTGTATTATGATTCTTATGCGAAGCGACAAACGCCTTATGGCGATGCCGAACAAGAATCTAACTTAAGCTGGTTTTTAGACCAACTATCGTTTCGTTGGGCTTGGTATACTGCTTTAATTTTTATGTTACTCTTCATGATTTTTAACGCGAAACGCAGGCAACGTGTCATAAAAATTATCAAACCATTACAAAACACCTCCTTGGCGTTCGTAAAAACGATTTCAAATTTATACATAGAAACCCAGGATTATAAGAACCTTATTGATAAAAAAATAACGTACTTTTTAGAAAAAATTAGAACAGATTTTAATATGGATACATCCAAGCTCGACGACGATTTTATCAAAAAATTGGCTGGAAAAGCAGGTAGAAAAAAAGAAGATGTATCACAATTGATGAATTACATAAAATGGTTGCGAACCAAAGATGAGCTTTCAGAGCAAAGTCTCATTAAACTTAATAGATTTATAGAAGCCTTTTATTCACAATAATTATGGACGAAAACAAAGAAAAAGAGAACCACGAAGAATTTTTGCCAAAACCAGAGCAAGACGTTGTATCATCAATTGATGACAGCGCTTTAAATGATGAATCCAAAGATTTGGAATTTAAAAACAGACTGGATTTATCAGAATTACAACAAAGTGTAGCAAAAATTAAGGCTGAAGTTGGAAAAGTCATCGTAGGCCAAAAAGATATGGTAGATATGCTGATTGCTTCACTTTTGGCAAAAGGACATTCCTTAATCGAAGGTGTTCCTGGTGTTGCAAAAACAGTAACTGCAAAATTATTGGCAAAATCCTTGAGTGTTGATTTTAGCAGAATTCAGTTCACGCCAGACTTAATGCCTAGTGATATTTTAGGAACTTCGGTTTTTAATCTGAAGGATTCTGAATTTGAATTTAAAAAAGGTCCTATTTTCTCTAATATGGTATTGATAGATGAAATAAACCGTGCGCCTGCAAAAACACAAGCTGCCCTATTTGAAGTGATGGAAGAGCAGCAAATCACCATTGACGGACACAAGTATATTTTAGATGCTCCATTTATGGTATTAGCTACACAAAATCCTGTAGAGCAAGAAGGCACTTACCGTTTACCTGAAGCGCAATTAGATAGATTCTTATTTAAAATTGATGTGGATTACCCAAATTTAGACGAAGAAATTGAAATACTGTCGAGAGAACATGAATTAAAAGAACACAAAAAAACCGAACAAATCACGTCTTTTTTAACTGCAAAGCAAATTGCTAATTATCAAAGTTTGGTAAGTCAGGTAATTGTTGAAAAACATCTATTGAAGTATATCGCAGAATTGATTGTGGCCACAAGAAGTAATCGCTTTTTATACTTGGGCGCCTCTCCAAGGGCATCCATTTCTGTATTAAAAGCGAGTAAAGCCTTTGCTGCTATGAACGGACGGGATTTTGTAACGCCCGAGGACATCAAACGTGCAGTGGTTCCTGTGCTGCATCATAGAGTAATTGTTACACCAGAAAGAGAAATGGAAGGTGTGACGAGCAAACAAATTATAAATCAGATTATTGAAACGGTGGAAATACCGCGCTAAAAACTCACAGCATTTAAATGCGATTAATAGTACTCCTATAACATATAACGAATAACGAATAACGAATAACGAATAACGAATAACGAAAGTATTGAAGTTACTTAAGCCCTTTTACATACAACCACGATTTTTCTATGCTGGCATTGGTATTGTGGTGCTATTTGCATTAAGCTACTTTATACCATTGCTGTTTAATATTGCCCAACTCAGTATTCTGGTTTTAGCTGCTCTTTTTATATTGGATGTTTTATTGGTGTTTATTGGAAACAAAAAGATTGAAGCTAGCAGAATTGTTCCCGATAAGTTTTCAAATGGAGATGCAAACCAGATTGAGCTATCCATAAGAAACAAGTACCCGTTTGTAGTATATTTAGAAATTATAGATGAAGTGCCAGAGCAATTTCAAATTAGGGATTTTAAAATAAAGGATAAGATAAATCCCAGAAAAGAAAAACAGATATACTATAATTTAACTCCCAAAGAACGCGGAGAATACCATTTTGGATATCTAAATATTTACGCATCTTCTGCCATTAAATTAGTTGCAAAACGCTTTATGTTAGAACATAAGGCAATGGTGCCAACCTACCCTAGTTTTAAACAACTTAAAAAGTTTGAATTATTGAACATTAATAAAAATGCCATGGATTACGGACTTAAAAAAGTGCGCAGATTAGGTCATACCATGGAATTTGAACAAATAAAAGATTATGTTTTAGGAGACGACTTGCGCACCATTAACTGGAAAGCTACAGCTAAAAAGAACCAATTGATGGTCAATCAATTTCAAGATGAAAAATCGCAACCTGTATATTCCATAATTGATAAAGGACGTATTATGAAAATGCCTTTTGATGGTTTGAGCTTATTGGATTATGCGATTAATGCCACTTTGGTTATTAGCAATATAGTGTTAAAAAAACATGATAAAGCAGGTATGCTGTCGTTTTCTAAAAAGATTGAAAATGTGGTTGTAGCTGAACGTCGCAGCGGACAAATGCAACTTATTTTAGAAGCGCTATACAATGTAAAAACAGATTTTTTTGAAAGTGATTTTGGACGGCTTTATGCTAATATCAAGCGCCACGTTACCCATCGTAGCCTTCTTTTAATGTATACCAATTTTGAAACTCTGGATGGGCTTAACAGACAACTGCCCTATTTAAAGGCCATAGCTAAAAGCCATTTACTAGTTGTAATTTTCTTTAAGAATACTGAAATCGATACCCTTATAAACAATAAAGCTGAAACCATTCAACAGGTTTATGATAAAGTGATCGCAGAAAAGTTTGATTTTGAAAAGCGCTTAATTGTAAACGAACTCAAAAAGTTTGGCATTCACTCCATTCTTACTACACCGGAAAACTTAACGGTGGATACGATTAACAAATACCTAGAAATAAAAGCTAGAGGATTGCTTTAACATTTGTGTGGAAGCACTTAAGTTAGCTGGTTAACACGCGTATTCTATGATTCGACCAAAAAAAATTTGTTAAAATTTAAGCTACGAACCTTAATGTATCCACGTAAGGTGTTTGTCTTTGTGTAACCGCAAAGATGCGAGCAATCAATTTATTTCTAATAATGTTTAAGGTACTCATTTTGCTCTTCCCTTTTTCAACACGTTTTTGGTAGTATATTTTCATTTCGGAGTTAT